>NZ_JAOWCZ010000011.1:0-219 GCF_030336705.1 Citrobacter sp. Cb028
GGTGGGTGATGACGGGATCGAACCGCCGACCCCCTCCTTGTAAGGGAGGTGCTCTCCCAGCTGAGCTAATCACCCACTTCTCAATTTCTTGTTTTACACGGCGGAGACTACATAAAGTAGTTGGTGGGTGATGACGGGTTCGAACCGCCGACCCCCTCCTTGTAAGGGAGGTGCTCTCCCAGCTGAGCTAATCACCCCCGCTGTGTGGAGTCGCATTAT
>NZ_JAOWCZ010000012.1:0-297 GCF_030336705.1 Citrobacter sp. Cb028
GGAGGTTCGAATCCTCCCGGATGCACCATCTTCTCCGAGATAACAGCAAAACTGTTGTTTCATGGTCTGCGAGATAATCGTGAGTACCAGGGAGGATAACGTTGCTTCAGCAACGGCCCACAGGGCGAGGCGCAGCCGAGTAATCCTCCCGGATGCACCATCTCTTACTTGATATCGCTCATTACGATATCAATATCGGCAGTAAAGCAAGTTTCCCGATGCATCCGTAGCTCAGCTGGATAGAGTACTCGGCTACGAACCGAGCGGTCGGAGGTTCGAATCCTCCCGGATGCACCA
>NZ_JAOWCZ010000013.1:0-134387 GCF_030336705.1 Citrobacter sp. Cb028
TATCCAGCCCATACTGTTGTAACCGGTGTGTTGGCCTGAGAAGCGCAGCACACCAGGCTCTCCCGGCAGCACATTGCCTGTTACGCGAACGACGAATAGCATTCTCCTTTTTTCTTTACTGCACTAATCTACAGCAAGGAGCCGTGAAACTTTCTCAACTTGAGGATGCAGGCTCGACATTCGCATGATTCCTGGGTATCTTCAGCTATCTGGATGTCTAAACGTTTAAACGTATGTAGTGAGGTTATCAGGTTATGCCAATTCGCGTGCAGGACGAGCTACCCGCCGTCAATTTCTTGCGTGAGGAAAACGTCTTTGTGATGACGTCATCTCGCGCTTCCGGTCAGGAAATTCGTCCACTGAAGGTGCTCATCCTCAACCTGATGCCCAAGAAGATTGAAACGGAAAACCAGTTCCTGCGTTTACTCTCTAACTCACCGCTGCAGGTAGATGTTCAGCTATTGCGCATTGATGCCCGCGAGTCACGCAACACCCCTACGGAGCATCTGAATAACTTTTACTGTAATTTCGAGGATATCTGCGATCAGAACTTTGACGGACTGATCGTGACCGGCGCGCCGTTGGGTCTGGTTGAATTTAATGACGTGGCTTACTGGCCGCAGATTAAACAAGTGCTTGAATGGGCGAAAGATCATGTTACATCGACGCTCTTTGTCTGTTGGGCGGTGCAAGCCGCATTGAATATCCTGTACGGAATTCCCAAGCAAACCCGTACGGACAAACTCTCAGGCGTCTATGAGCACCATATTCTTCATCCTCATGCGCTGCTGACGCGTGGATTTGATGATGCGTTCCTGGCCCCGCATTCGCGCTATGCCGATTTTCCTGCTGCCCTTATCAGGGACTACACCGATCTCGAGATTTTTGCCGAAACAGAAGAGGGAGATGCCTACCTGTTTGCCAGCAAAGATAAACGTATCGCCTTCGTAACGGGCCATCCTGAATATGACGCCCATACACTCGGCAGTGAATATTTTCGTGACGTCGAAGCGGGCTTAACGCCGGAAGTGCCCTATAACTACTTCCCAAAAGATGACCCGCAAAATAAACCGCGGGCAACCTGGCGTAGCCACGGCAATCTGTTGTTTACCAACTGGCTCAACTATTACGTTTACCAGATCACGCCATATGATCTGCGTCACATGAATCCAACGCTGGATTAATCTTCTGTAACAGACGATCCTTAAGCGTTTCAGCATGTTGAATCAGGCACCTTCGGGTGCCTTTTTTATTTCCGAAACGCACCTCACTGTGTAATTAAATTTTATTTATATTGTTATCAATAGGTTAATTGATAATTAAATTAAAAATGGAAATTGTTTTTGATTTTGAAATTTAAATGAGTAGTCTTAGTTGTGCTGAACGAAAACCGCACAACGATCCTTCGTTCGCATTGGGGATGTGTTTGGATCAATGACGAGGAACTACGCAATGAATCAACAGGCAACGACAACCGATGAACTGATCTTCACCAGGCCGCGTGGCGAACAGGAACAGCAGATTCTGACCGCTGAAGCGGTGGAGTTTCTGACCGAGCTGGTGACAAGATTTACGCCAAAGCGGAATAAACTTCTGGCTGCACGTATCCAGCAGCAGCAGGATATTGATGACGGTAAGTTGCCTGACTTTATTTCGGAAACAGCTTCCATTCGAGAAGGTAACTGGAAAATTCGCGGTATTCCTGATGATTTACTGGATCGCCGTGTAGAGATTACCGGACCGGTTGAGCGCAAGATGGTTATCAACGCGCTGAACGCGAACGTCAAAGTCTTTATGGCTGATTTTGAAGATTCGCTGGCTCCTGAGTGGAGCAAAGTTATCGACGGGCAGATCAACTTGCGCGATGCAGTCAATGGCACCATTAGCTACACCAACGAAGCCGGTAAAATTTATCAACTCAAACCCAATCCGGCCCTGTTAGTGTGCCGCGTTCGCGGTCTGCACCTGCCGGAAAAACACGTCACCTGGCGTGGCGAATCGATCCCGGGCAGCCTGTTCGACTTTGCCCTCTATTTCTTCCACAACTACAAAACGTTGCTGGCAAAAGGCAGTGGCCCTTATTTCTATCTACCCAAAACGCAGGCCTGGCAAGAAGCGGCATGGTGGAGTGAAGTGTTCAGCTATGCAGAGGATCGCTTTAATCTGCCGCGCGGCACAATTAAAGCGACCCTGCTGATTGAAACGCTGCCAGCCGTTTTCCAGATGGACGAAATTCTGCACGCGCTGCGTGACCACATTGTGGGCCTGAACTGCGGTCGCTGGGACTACATTTTCAGCTATATCAAAACCCTGAAGAACCACCCGGATCGCGTGTTGCCGGACCGTCAGGTGGTGACGATGGATAAGCCATTCCTCAGTGCGTATTCGCGTCTGCTGATTAAAACCTGTCATAAACGCGGCGCGTTCGCGATGGGCGGCATGGCCGCGTTCATTCCCAGCAAAGATGCGGAACGTAACAACCAGGTTCTGACCAAGGTAAAAGCGGACAAAGCGCTGGAAGCCAATAACGGTCATGACGGCACATGGATTGCCCATCCAGGACTGGCAGATACCGCAATGGCGGTGTTCAACGACGTACTCGGTGAAAACAAAAATCAGCTGTTCGTGACCCGTGAAGAAGATGCGCCGATTACGGCAGAACAATTGCTGGCACCCTGTGAAGGTGAGCGTACTGAAGAAGGCATGCGTGCCAACATTCGTGTCGCGGTGCAGTACATCGAAGCGTGGATCTCCGGTAATGGCTGCGTACCGATTTATGGTCTGATGGAAGATGCGGCCACCGCCGAAATCTCTCGTACTTCCATCTGGCAGTGGATCCACCACCAGAAAACGCTCAGCAACGGCAAACCGGTTACCAAACCGTTGTTCCGCCAGATGCTGGCCGAAGAGATGTTGGTGATTCAGGACGAACTGGGGGAACACCGCTACAGCAGCGGGCGTTTTGACGATGCCGCGCGCCTGATGGAGCAAATCACCACTTCCGACGAGTTAATTGACTTCCTGACGTTACCGGGCTACCGCCTGTTGGCCTAATTTACCCACAATTTATCCTAATGGAGCATCTGCACATGAAAACCCGTACTCAACAAATCGAAGAATTACAGAAAGAATGGACTCAACCGCGCTGGGAAGGCATCACCCGCCCCTATAGCGCGGAGGAAGTGGTGAAATTACGTGGCTCGGTCAACCCGGAATGCACGCTGGCGCAGCTTGGCGCGGCGAAAATGTGGCGTCTGCTACACGGCGAATCGAAGAAAGGTTATATCAACAGCCTCGGTGCGCTGACTGGTGGTCAGGCGCTGCAGCAAGCGAAAGCTGGTATTGAAGCGGTCTACCTTTCAGGCTGGCAGGTGGCGGCAGATGCCAACCTGGCGTCCAGCATGTATCCGGATCAATCGTTGTATCCAGCGAACTCCGTTCCGGCGGTGGTGGACAGGATCAACAACACATTCCGTCGTGCCGATCAGATCCAATGGTCAACTGGTATTGAGCCGAACGATCCGCGCTATGTGGATTACTTCCTGCCGATCGTTGCCGATGCGGAAGCGGGTTTTGGCGGGGTACTGAACGCGTTTGAACTGATGAAATCGATGATTGAGGCTGGTGCAGCGGCCGTTCACTTCGAAGATCAGCTCGCATCGGTAAAAAAATGTGGTCACATGGGCGGCAAAGTCCTGGTGCCGACTCAGGAAGCTATCCAGAAACTGGTGGCAGCCCGTCTGGCTGCAGACGTTATGGGCGTTCCGACGCTGGTGATTGCGCGTACCGATGCTGACGCAGCCGATCTGATTACGTCTGATTGCGACCCATACGATAGCGAGTTCATCACTGGCGAGCGTACCAGCGAAGGGTTCTACCGTACGCATGCGGGCATTGAGCAGGCGATCAGCCGTGGTCTGGCTTACGCACCGTATGCGGATCTGGTGTGGTGTGAAACCTCCACGCCGGACCTCGAACTGGCGAAGCGCTTTGCCGATGCTATTCATGCGAAATTCCCAGGCAAACTGCTGGCCTACAACTGTTCGCCATCGTTTAACTGGCAGAAAAACCTGGATGACAAAACCATTGCCAGCTTCCAGCAACAGCTGTCCGATATGGGTTACAAATACCAGTTCATTACGCTGGCGGGTATTCACAGCATGTGGTTCAACATGTTCGACCTCGCGCATTCCTATGCGCAGGGTGAGGGCATGCGCCACTACGTTGAGAAGGTTCAGCAGCCGGAATTTGCGGCGGCTAAAGATGGTTACACCTTCGTGTCCCATCAGCAGGAAGTAGGGACAGGCTACTTCGACAAAGTAACCACCATCATTCAGGGCGGCACTTCTTCAGTGACCGCGCTGACCGGCTCGACTGAAGAATCGCAGTTTTGATCAATGCCCGGTGGCGCTGCGCTTACCGGGCCTACGAAGGGATGTAGGCCGGATAAGCGAATGCGCCATCCGGCATGACATTGTGCCGGATGGGAGAAATTGATGACGCGTGGCCTGGAATTACTGATTGCTCAGACGATTTTGCAAGGTTTCGACGCCCAGTACGGGCGTTTTCTGGAAGTGACCTCCGGCGCGCAGCAGCGTTTTGAACATGCCGACTGGCACGCGGTTCAGCAGGCGATGAAAAGCCGTATCCACCTTTACGATCATCATGTGGGTCTGGTGGTGGAGCAACTGCGCTGCATTACTGATGGCAAAAGTACCGACGCGGATTTTTTACTTCGCGTGAAAGAGCATTACACCCGGCTATTGCCAGATTATCCACGCTTCGAGATTGCGGAGAGTTTCTTTAACTCCGTCTATTGCCGGTTATTTGACCACCGCTCGCTGACTCCCGAGCGACTGTTTATTTTCAGCTCTCAGCCAGAGCGTCGTTTTCGCACGATCCCACGCCCGTTGGCGAAAGACTTTTTTCCCGATACCGGCTGGGAGTGGCTGCTTACGCGCGTCCTCAGCGATCTGCCCTTGCGTCTGCCGTGGCAGAACAGACATCGGGATATCCACTACATCATCGAACACCTGACCGAAACGCTGGGGGCGGATGTGTTGCAGCGCAGTCATTTGCAGGTGGCGAACGAACTGTTTTATCGCAACAAGGCCGCCTGGCTGGTCGGTAAGTTGATTACCCCTTCCGGGACGCTGCCGTTTTTACTGCCAATTCACCGTACTGACGAGGGCGAACTGTTTGTCGATACCTGCCTGACCACGACGGCGGAAGCCAGTATCGTGTTTGGCTTCGCCCGCTCGTATTTTATGGTTTACGCCCCGCTGCCCGCCGCGTTAGTGGAGTGGCTGCGCGAGATCCTGCCCGGTAAAACCACCGCTGAATTGTATATGGCGATTGGCTGTCAGAAACACGCGAAGACCGAAAGTTACCGCGAATATCTGCTCTATCTTGCCCATTGCGATGAGCAATTTATCGAAGCGCCGGGGATCCGCGGCATGGTGATGCTGGTATTTACCCTGCCAGGCTTCGACCGCGTCTTTAAAGTCATCAAAGACAAATTTGCGCCGCAAAAAGAGATGTCGGCCGCCCACGTCCGCGCCTGTTATCAACTGGTCAAGGAGCACGATCGTGTCGGGCGGATGGCTGATACTCAGGAGTTCGAGAACTTTGTGCTGGATAAACGGCAAATCGATCCGTCGCTGATGGCGCTGTTGCTACAGGAAGCCCCGGAAAAAATTACCGATCTCGGCGAGCAGATTGTCATTCGCCATTTGTATATCGAACGACGGATGGTGCCGCTGAATATCTGGCTGGAGCAGGTCGAAGGCCAGCAACTGCGCGATGCTATTGAAGAGTACGGCAATGCCATTCGTCAGCTGGCCGCCGCCAATATTTTCCCCGGCGATATGCTGTTTAAGAACTTCGGCGTGACTCGCCACGGGCGCGTGGTGTTCTACGACTACGATGAAATTTGCTACATGACGGAGGTGAATTTCCGTCATATCCCGCCGCCGCGTTACCCGGAAGATGAGATGAGCGCTGAACCGTGGTATAGCGTATCGCCGGGGGATGTCTTCCCGGAAGAGTTTCGTCACTGGCTATGCGCTGACCCGCGTATCGGGCCGCTATTTGAAGAGATGCATGCTGACCTGTTCAGTGCCGACTACTGGAGAGGTCTGCAAACGCGGATCCGTGAAGGACACGTGGAAGATGTTTACGCCTACCGGCGCAAACAGCGGTTTTGCATCAGATTTTCGGCTTGACGCCCGGCAACCCTTTCTTAACGAAATCCGCCGTATGCCAGCGTGACTTCTTTCGCCGCTTTGATCGCCATGGCGCCAAACTCGGTCACTCGATCGTCGGTAATGCGCGAAATGGGTCCGGAGATGGAAATAGCGGCAAACGGTTCGCGGTGTTCATCATAAATGCACGACGCCACGCAGCGCAGACCCAGCGCATGCTCCTCATCATCAAAGGAGTAGCCGCGCTTGCGCGTCTGGGCTAAATCCTCTTTCAGATGCACCGGCGACACCAGCGTGGCGTGGGTGTATGCGTGCAGCCCTTTACGGTGCAGCAGGCCAGTCACCTGTTCTTCACTCAGTTGGGATAAAAACGCCTTACCCGCACCGGAGGCGTGCATCGGCAGTTTGCCGCCGATAGGCGCGGACATGCGCATCAGCTGGGTACACTGCACCTGGTCGATAATAATGGCCTGATGGTCGCTTTGATCCAGCACGGCCAGGTTTACCGTCTCACCGGAGTCTTCCATCAGCTTGCGCAGGATCGGGTGGACAATCGCCAGCAAATTACGGCTTTGTAAAAAGCTGCTGCCGACGATAAACGCATGCGCACCCACGGCCCAGTGGCCTAATTCACCCACCTGACGGACAAATCCTTGCTGCTGCATGGTGGTCAACAAACGGTGAGTCGTGGAGTTTGGCAAGCCGGCCTGCTGTGCCAGCTCGGTTAGCGCCACGCTGCCGTTGGATTCTGCAATCCACTCCAGTAGCTTCAGGCCGCGGGTCAGAGACTGAACCTGCCCGGTTGCAGGCGTAGTAGCAGCGGCGGGTTTTCTACCGCGTTTCGCGGGGATTGTGGCAACCATGGCGGACTCCTTTTCTGTATCGTGGAAATCATTTTCGTTTTATTCAATTATAATGCAAGAATTCCTGTACTGATCGGATGAGTGAAGCTGAACATGTCTCATGTTGGCCGTTGTTCTCTTTTCCACCTCTCAGGTTTGTGCCAGTATGGTCTGTTGAGTTTTTTTCGGTCTGGTTGAGCGTTGTCGGGAGCGAGTGTGAGCAGCAAAGTTGAACAATTACGTCAGCAGTTAAATGAACGTATTCTGGTGCTGGACGGCGGTATGGGCACCATGATCCAGGGATATCGTCTGAGCGAAGAGGATTTCCGCGGTGAACGCTTTGCCGACTGGCCGTGCGATCTGAAAGGCAACAACGACCTGTTGGTGCTCAGCAAACCTGAGGTGATCGCCGCCATCCATAACGCCTATTTTGAGGCGGGCGCGGATATCATCGAAACCAACACCTTTAACTCCACGACGATCGCCATGGCGGATTACCAGATGGAATCCCTGTCGGCGGAAATCAACTTTGCAGCAGCCAAACTGGCGCGCGCAGCGGCAGACGAATGGACGGCACGCACACCGGAAAAACCGCGCTATGTCGCGGGTGTGCTTGGTCCAACCAACCGTACGGCGTCTATCTCGCCTGACGTCAACGACCCGGCTTACCGCAATATTACCTTTGATCAGCTGGTGGCCGCCTACCGTGAATCCACCAAAGCGCTGGTGGAAGGTGGCAGCGACCTGATCCTGATTGAAACCGTCTTCGATACCCTGAACGCCAAAGCCGCTATTTTCGCGGTTAAAACCGAGTTCGAAGCGCTGGGCGTTGAGTTGCCGATTATGCTCTCCGGCACTATCACCGATGCTTCCGGGCGTACGCTCTCCGGTCAGACAACCGAAGCGTTCTATAACTCACTGCGCCACGCCGATGCGCTGACCTTCGGTCTGAACTGCGCCTTAGGCCCGGACGAGTTGCGCCAGTACGTGCAGGAGCTGTCGCGCATTGCCGAATGCTACGTTACCGCGCACCCGAACGCCGGGTTGCCGAACGCCTTTGGCGAATACGATCTCGATGCCGACACCATGGCGGCGCAAATACGCGAGTGGGCGCAAGCGGGCTTCCTCAACGTGGTCGGCGGCTGCTGCGGCACCACGCCGGAACACATCGCCGCGATGAGCCGCGCAGTGGAAGGCTTGCCGCCGCGCCGCTTGCCGGAAATCCCGGTAGCCTGCCGTCTGTCTGGCCTTGAACCGTTGAATATTGGCGACGATAGCCTGTTTGTGAACGTCGGCGAGCGTACCAACGTCACCGGTTCGGCGAAATTTAAGCGACTGATCAAAGAAGAGAAATACAACGAAGCGCTGGATGTCGCCCGTCAGCAGGTGGAAAGCGGCGCACAGATTATCGATATCAACATGGATGAGGGGATGCTCGACGCCGAAGCGGCGATGGTGCGTTTTCTCAACCTTATCGCCGGTGAGCCGGATATCGCCCGCGTGCCGATTATGATCGACTCCTCGAAATGGGACGTCATCGAAAAAGGGCTGAAGTGCATTCAGGGTAAAGGCATCGTTAACTCCATCTCGATGAAAGAGGGGGTTGAGACCTTTATCCACCACGCGAAGTTGCTGCGACGCTACGGTGCCGCAGTGGTGGTGATGGCCTTTGACGAGCAGGGGCAGGCTGACACCCGCGCGCGTAAAATTGAGATTTGCCGTCGGGCGTACAACATTCTTACCGAAGAGGTAGGCTTCCCGCCGGAAGATATCATCTTCGACCCGAACATCTTTGCGGTCGCGACCGGGATTGATGAGCACAATAACTACGCCCAGGACTTTATCGGTGCCTGTGAGGACATCAAACGCGAACTACCGCACGCGCTGATCTCCGGCGGCGTCTCCAACGTGTCGTTCTCCTTCCGTGGTAACGACCCGGTTCGTGAAGCCATTCACGCGGTATTCCTTTACTACGCCATTCGCAACGGCATGGACATGGGGATCGTCAACGCCGGACAACTGGCGATCTACGACGACCTGCCCGCCGAGCTGCGCGATGCGGTTGAAGATGTGATCCTCAACCGTCGTGACGATGGCACCGAGCGTCTGCTGGAGCTGGCTGAGAAATATCGCGGTAGCAAAACTGATGACACTGCCAATGCCCAGATGGCGGAATGGCGCAGTTGGGACGTGAAAAAGCGCCTCGAATATTCGCTGGTGAAAGGTATTACCGAATTTATTGAGCAGGATACTGAAGAAGCTCGCCAGCAGGCCGCGCGTCCGATCGAGGTGATTGAAGGGCCGCTGATGGACGGGATGAACGTGGTTGGCGATCTGTTTGGCGAGGGCAAAATGTTCCTGCCGCAGGTGGTGAAATCCGCCCGCGTGATGAAGCAGGCGGTGGCCTACCTCGAACCGTACATTGAGGCCAGCAAAGAGAAAGGCTCCAGCAACGGCAAGATGGTCATTGCTACCGTGAAAGGCGATGTGCACGATATCGGCAAAAACATCGTTGGTGTGGTGCTGCAATGTAACAACTACGAAATCGTCGATCTTGGCGTGATGGTGCCAGCGGAGAAAATCCTCAGAACGGCACGTGAAGTGAATGCCGATCTGATTGGTCTTTCCGGGCTGATTACCCCGTCGCTGGACGAAATGGTCAACGTGGCGAAAGAGATGGAGCGTCAGGGGTTCACTATTCCATTGCTGATTGGCGGCGCGACCACCTCAAAAGCGCACACGGCGGTGAAAATCGAGCAGAACTACAGTGGCCCGACGGTTTATGTGCAGAACGCCTCGCGTACCGTTGGCGTAGTCGCCGCACTCCTCTCTGACACTCAGCGCGATGACTTTGTCGCCCGTACGCGTAAAGAGTACGAAACCGTGCGTATCCAGCATGCGCGTAAGAAACCGCGGACCCCACCAGTAACGTTACAGGCTGCCCGCGACAACGATCTGGCCTTCGACTGGGAAAACTATACGCCGCCGGTGGCGCACCGCCTCGGCGTACAGAGTGTTGAAGCCAGCATCGAAACGCTGCGCAACTACATCGACTGGACGCCGTTCTTTATGACCTGGTCGCTGGCCGGGAAATACCCGCGCATCCTCGAAGATGAGGTGGTGGGAGAAGAGGCGAAACGTCTGTTCAAAGACGCCAATGACATGCTGGATAAACTCAGCGCTGAGAAGACACTGAATCCGCGCGGCGTGGTGGGCTTGTTCCCGGCTAACCGCGTGGGGGACGACATCGAGATTTACCGTGACGAGACGCGTACGCACGTCATCAACGTCAGTCATCACCTGCGCCAGCAGACGGAAAAAGTCGGTTTCGCCAACTACTGCCTGTCTGACTTTGTTGCGCCGAAACTGAGTGGCAAAGCGGATTACATCGGTGCTTTCGCAGTTACCGGCGGTCTGGAGGAAGATGCACTGGCGGACGCCTTCGAAGCCCAGCATGACGACTACAACAAGATCATGGTGAAAGCGATTGCCGACCGCCTGGCGGAAGCGTTCGCGGAATATCTGCACGAGCGCGTGCGTAAAGTCTACTGGGGCTATGCGGCGAATGAGAACCTCAGTAACGAGGAGCTGATCCGCGAAAACTACCAGGGAATTCGCCCGGCGCCGGGCTATCCGGCGTGTCCGGAACACACCGAAAAGGCCACCATCTGGGAACTGCTGGATGTAGAAGTGCACACCGGGATGAAGCTCACCGAATCCTTCGCGATGTGGCCAGGTGCGTCGGTTTCCGGCTGGTATTTCAGTCATCCAGACAGCAAGTACTACGCCGTGGCGCAAATCCAGCGCGATCAGGTTGAAGATTACGCCTTCCGTAAAGGCATGAGCGTGGCGGAAGTCGAACGTTGGTTAGCGCCTAATCTGGGCTATGACGCTGACTGATTCACAAAACTGTCATCTTTATTTACAACAAACAAGGCACTCAATGAGTGCCTTGTCTCTTTATTACGTTTAAACCCTTATACTGAAAGAACGTTCATCGGTAGTGCTTGCCGGATGGCACATTTTTGTCGGCCTGATAAGCGTGGCGTCATCAGGTGTTATGTCATCACTATGAACCTCAGGAACATATAACGATAAGGAGAACCTGATTCCGTGCTAACTCTGTTACACCTGCTTTCTGCTGTCTCTATGCTGGTTTGGGGTACTCATATTGTGCGCACCGGCGTGATGCGCGTCTTCGGCGCCCGCTTGCGTACCGTACTCAGCCGTAGTGTTGAAAAGAAGCCGCTCGCCTTTTGTGCGGGTATCGGCGTGACGGCGCTGGTGCAAAGCAGCAACGCCACCACCATGCTGGTGACCTCGTTTGTCGCGCAGGACCTCGTCGCGCTCACCCCTGCGCTGGTGATTGTACTCGGCGCCGACGTCGGGACCGCGCTGATGGCGCGTATCCTGACCTTCGATCTCTCCTGGCTGTCGCCACTGCTGATTTTTATCGGCGTGATCTTCTTTCTCGGACGTAAGCAGTCCCGTGTGGGGCAACTGGGGCGGGTGGGTATTGGACTGGGGTTGATTTTACTGGCGCTGGAACTGATTGTGCAGGCGGTAACACCAATCACCCAGGCTAACGGCGTACAGGTTATTTTCGCCTCGCTCACCGGCGATATTATGCTGGATGCGCTGATCGGCGCTATGTTCGCGATTATCAGTTACTCCAGCCTTGCGGCGGTGCTGCTAACGGCAACGCTGACCGCGGCAGGCATTATCTCGTTCCCGGTGGCGTTGTGTCTGGTGATTGGCGCCAACCTCGGCTCTGGCCTGCTGGCGATGCTTAATAACAGCGCCGCTAACGCCGCCGCCCGCCGTGTGGCGCTCGGTAGCCTGCTGTTTAAGCTGGTGGGTAGCCTGATTATCCTGCCGTTTGTTCATCCGTTGGCAAATCTGATGGATGAACTGCCGCTGCCGAAATCTGAACTGGTTATTTACTTCCATGTCTTCTACAACCTGGTGCGCTGCGTGGCGATGGTGCCGTTTGCAGAACCGATGGCGCGTTTTTGTAAGCGCATCATCCGCGATGAGCCGGAGCTGGATGCGCATTTGAAGCCCAAGCATCTGGACGTCAGTGCGCTGGATACGCCGACGCTGGCCCTGGCCAATGCCGCTCGTGAAGCTCTGCGCATCGGCGACGCGATGGAGCAGATGATGGACGGGCTGAAGAAGGTGATGCACGGCGAGCCGCGTGAAGAGAAAGAGCTGCGCAGGATGGCGGACGACATTAACGTGCTATACACGGCAATCAAGCTCTATCTGGCGCGGATGCCAAAGGATGAACTGGCGGAAGAGGAATCACGCCGTTGGGCGGAGATTATCGAAATGTCGCTTAACCTCGAGCAGGCTTCCGATATTGTCGAACGTATGGGCAGTGAGATAGCGGATAAGTCGCTGGCTGCCCGTCGCGCATTCTCCGTGGAAGGATTGAAAGAGCTGGATGCGCTCTTCGATCAGCTGCTCAGCAATCTGCAGCTGGCGATGTCGGTGTTCTTCTCTGGTGACGTGACCAGCGCCCGACGTCTGCGCCGTAGCAAGCACCGTTTCCGTATTCTCAACCGTCGGTATTCGCATGCGCACGTTGACCGTCTGCATCAGCAGAACGTGCAGAGCATCGAGACCAGCTCCTTGCACCTGGCGCTGCTGGGCGATATGCAGCGTCTGAACTCGCTGTTTTGTTCCGTGGCCTATAGCGTGCTGGAACAGCCGGATGAGGACGATGAGCGCGACGATTATTGAGTGAGGTGGACCGGGTGGCCGGATAAGGCATTTATGCCGTTATCCGGCAACGTCGGTTAGAAGCAGTGACCTGCTTCGAGGGCAACCGCGTCTTCACCCGCTTTAAAGACGTAAGTGGTGTTCGGACCGCCAAGAACCGCCTGGCCGTTACTCACCTTAATCCAGTTTCCTTCCGGCAAACCAATTACCGTCAGCTCTGGTGCCACAACCAGCAGCTCGCGAATACGCTGTTCACGCGTTTCGCCTTTGTGGCCTTCCGGAAGCGCATTGGTGAAATGTGGGTTAATCTGCAGCGGGAACAGACCCAGGGCATCAAAACCTTTTGGATCGACAATCGGCATGTCGTTGGTGGTGCGGATGGTCTGGCAGGCGAGGTTAGAACCTGCGCTCCAGCCGATGTACAGCGCACCGCGTTTGACGACATCCACTATCGGCGCCAGCAGTCCGCGCTCGCGGCTCTCTTTCAGTAACTGGAAGGTGTTACCCCCGCCGACAATCACCAGCTCTGCGTTTTCAATGGCAGCGATCGGATCGGCAACGGTATGAATGCCAGTAACGTTGACGCCCATTGGCGCAAAGATGGCTGCCGTTTTCGCCGTGTATTCATCCCAGGTTTGCGTCACGCCAGCGAACGGAATAAACACCGCCGTACGGCGACCATTCAGCTGCTCAGCAATCAGTGGTAGCGCATGTTCCATCCAGCCTTTGCCCGGCAGCGTCGAGTTACTCAATAAAAGCAGTTCCATCATTTCTCCCTGTAATCAGAAAATTACAAACCGCGCTAATGCTACCACTATCAGCGTAACGCCTTACTGATATGGCTCACGATGTTGGAAGGGGGGAAAGCCGAACGGGTTAACCACAACCTCCTGTTGGAAAAGCCCGTTCAGACTTAACAACGATCAATCTATTGAAACAGCGTCCTTTTGCGTAGTGGCAAACGCCAGGCCTTCGTCCTCCCAGCCCTTAATACCACCAATCATTATTTTCACCGGTCGACCTAGCTGCGCCAACTTCAGCGCCGCGCGATCGGCCCCGTTACAGTGTGGGCCAGCGCAATAGACGACAAACAGTGTGTCCTGTGGCCATTTTTTCAAGGATTCCGTATTTATCTGTCGATGGGGAAGATGAATCGCGCCAGGGATATGACAACGGGAAAAACTCTCTGCACTCCCCACCACATGTAAAAGCACAAAATCTTTGTCGTCAGCAGCCATCGCGGAATGAACGTCAGAACAATCCGTCTCCATATTCAGACGTTGCTGGAAATGGGCGATAGCTTGTGCAGATGAAGCGGCTGGAATATCAGTTACGGTACTCATATTGTTGTTTTCTCTTGTGGTGAAATCAGCTGTTGTGTTACCTCTTATCTCATCAAAAAATTAACCTCGAAACACCCTCTGACCATGACAGATTCCGCCAGGATCATGACAACATCTTCTCGCCCGTTGGTCGTTGCACTCGCTTATGACGGGCTATGTACTTTCGAGTTTGGCGTCGCAGTGGAAGTTTTTGGGCTTCCGCGACCTGAGCTGGGAGAGGGCTGGTATCGTTTTGCCGTGGCTTCGGTTGATCAAGGTGAATTAAGGGCAACTGGCGGGGTTCGTATCGTGGTGGACGGTGGATATGAATTGCTGCAGGAAGCGGACACTATTGTCATTCCTGGCTGGCGTGACGTGAGCTCACCGGTCCCGGAAGCATTATGCGATGCGCTTCGTGAAGCACATCAACGCGGTTGTCGAGTCATCTCTATCTGTTCTGGTGTATTTGTTCTGGCTGCGGCAGGTTTGCTGGATGACCGTAAGGCGACGACGCACTGGCGTTACGTCAGTGAACTCCAGCGACGCTTTCCCGCCATCAACGTTGTGGAAGATGTCCTGTATGTCGGTGACCACGACGTGCTCACTTCGGCAGGTAGTGCGGCAGGGATTGATTTATGTTTGCATGTGGTGCGCACTGATTTTGGACTTGAGATTGCCAATAACGTGGCCCGTCGCCTGGTGCTGCAGCCCCACAGGGATGGCAGCCAGACTCAGCAACAATTGCGTCCTGTCGCCCGCAGTCGGGAAAGCCAGCGTTTTGGTCTTTTGCTTGACTGGTTACATAACAATATCGCGCAGAAGCATACTCTTGACGCTCTGGCCAGCCAGGTCGGTATGAGTCCCCGAACGTTGATGCGGCGATTTCAGGAGTCAACGGGGCTTACTCCCGCACGTTGGCTGATGAATGAACGGCTAAACCGTGCGCAGCAGGCGCTCAATACATCCCATATCAGTATTGAGCAGATCGCGCAGCAAACCGGGTTCGGCAGCGCAAACTCTTTGCGTTACCACTTTCAAAAACGATTTGGTATCAGCCCGCAGGCATTACGTAATCAGATGCGATAGCACATTTTCACGCTCTGCTTTTTTATCCCCCGCAAGGTAGGGTATATTTCGCTGTCAAAGGAGAAATTATGCTGCCCGACTCATCCATCCGATTAAATAAATACATCAGTGAAAGCGGAATCTGCTCGCGCCGCGAGGCGGATCGCTTTATCGAACAAGGGAATGTCTTCCTGAATGGTAAACGCGCCACCATTGGCGATCAGGTGATGCCTGGCGACGTCGTAAAAGTGAATGGTCGGTTGATTGAGCCGCGTGAAGCGGAAGATCTGGTTTTTATCGCGCTGAACAAGCCGGTAGGGATTGTCAGCACCACTGAAGACAGCGAACGCGACAACATTGTTGATTTCGTTAACCACAGCAAGCGCGTGTTCCCAATCGGTCGTCTGGACAAAGATTCCCAGGGACTTATCTTTCTGACTAACCACGGCGACCTGGTGAATAAAATCCTGCGTGCCGGTAACGATCACGAAAAAGAGTATCTGGTGACGGTAGATAAGCCGGTCACTGATGACTTTATCCGTGGGATGAGTGCCGGTGTGCCAATCCTTGGCACCGTCACCAAGAAATGTAAGGTCAAGAAAGAAGCGCCGTTTGTGTTTCGTATCACGCTGATTCAGGGGCTGAACCGCCAGATCCGTCGTATGTGCGAGCACTTTGGCTATGAAGTTACTAAGCTTGAGCGTACACGTATCATGAACGTTGGTCTGTCCGGCCTGCCGCTGGGTGAATGGCGTGACCTGACGGATGACGAACTGATCGACCTGTTCAAGCTGATTGAGAACTCGTCCTCAGAAGCCAAACCGAAGGCGAAAGCGAAGCCAAAAACCGCAGGCATTAAGCGCCCGGTGGTGAAAATCGAAAAATCGGCAGAGAAAGAGAAATCGCGCCCGGCGGCAAACGGGAAGCGTTTTACCTCGCCGGGGCGTAAGAAGAAAGGGCGTTAACGTCTGCCGCGCGTTGGCGTATTCGCTGACCAGGAAAATGATGCTTCCGCATCCGGTTTATAAGCCTGCTTTTTCTTCAACTGGCGGGCTTTTTTAGCTTCTGCTTCGCGCAAGGCCATCAGTTTATCGATGTACTCTTTCTTGATGCTGTTGGTCTCAGCGTTGGTCAGCAGTCGACCATGCGCAATGCGCGCGCGGTCGAGCAGCGTTTTCAGTTCACGCTGTTCGCGCTCGGTCATCTCTTTTTGGGTAATGCGGGGGAGTGCCATAAGGGTGCCCTCTGTTAGCCGATATCCGCAGTGTACGGCAAAGTGCAGAGGCTGGGTAGGCCGGATAAGGTGTTAGCCGCTATCCGGCCTGCCGCCGTCAATTAGCGGCGTTCTTTTTCTTTAATCGGTTTACCGGACCAGTAACCTGCCAGCAGCGAACCGGAAAGGTTATGCCAGACCGAGAACAACGCGCCGGGCAGCGCCGCAAGCGGGCCAAAGTAGATTTTGCCCAGCGCAGCGGCAAGCCCTGAATTCTGCATGCCCACTTCAATAGCCAACGTACGACAGGTTGACTCGTCGAAACCAAACAGTTTTCCGCCCCAGTAGCCGCCGAGCAAGCCAATGGTGTTATGCAGGATCACGGCGATAATCACCACAAAGCCGACAGACGCAATGTGCGAGGCGGAACCCGCTACGACGGCGCTGATGATCGCCAGGATGCACACCATCGAAAACGCCGGCAGATACGGTTCCACGGCTTTTACGACGCGTGGGAACAGATGGTGAATGACCAGCCCCAAAGCAATCGGAATGACCACGATCTGCAGAATACTCAGCAGCATACCCATCACATCCACCTGGATATGCGCGTCGACATACAGCCGTGTCAGCAGCGGCGTGGCGACAACGCCGACCAGCGTTGAAACCGATGAAATAGTCACGGAGAGCGCCACATCACCTTTTGCCAGATAGATCATGACGTTCGATGCGGTTCCGCTGGCGACGCTGCCGACCAGCACCATCCCTGCCGACAGTTCCGGCGGCATATTAAATGCCAGCGCCAAAATCCATGCGGCGAGCGGCATCACCAGATAGTGCAGGAAAATACCCGCCGCGACAGGTGCGGGGCGTGAGAGTACGCGTTTAAAGTCGTCCACCTTCAGGTGAACGCCCATGCCGAACATGATCAGCATCAGCAACGACGGCACGAATGGCCCGACAGGCGTAAAGGTGGAGGGGGTGTAATACGCAATAACAGAGAGCAGCAGCGCCCATAACGGGAACAGCCGCGTGAGAGTAGCGAGCATGTTATCTTCCTTGCGATTGAAATGTGTTGTGTTGTTATAAAAAAGCCGGGTTCGAGCCCGGCTATAGTTATTGTTTATCGCGTGATGAAATATTATTCAAACAAATTATGATGCAGCTTCTGTACCACCTGTTCGGCTTCGCTACCGGGCACCAGGAAGCACAGGTTATGGCTGGACGCGCCGTAGCAAATCATGCGGATGTTGAACGGCTCCAGTACACCAAACACCTCTTTACCCACGCCGCAGGCTTTGGACAGGTCGTTGCCAATCAACGCCACCAGCGCCAGGCCTTCTTCGACTTCAACCCGGCACAGGGCAGACAGTTCCATCAGCAGAGACTGCGTTAACAGCGTATCGCCGGTGGAGGTTGAACCGGTGGTATCCAGCGTCAGCGCTACGCTGACTTCAGATGTGGTAATTAAATCTACCGAGATATTGTGGCGTGCAAGGATGCCGAACACTTCTGCTAAAAAGCCGCGAGAGTGCAGCATATTCAGGCTATGCAGCGTCAGCAGCGTCTGCTTACGGCGTAGCGCCAGCGCACGGAACAGCGGTGGATTCGCGGTTTTATTGCAGACCAGCGTACCGCCTGCTTTTGGATCCTTGCTGGAGCCAACAAATACCGGGATATCGCTACGTACGGCCGGCAACAGGGTTGCCGGGTGCAGCACTTTCGCGCCAAAGGTCGCCATTTCCGCGGCCTCTTCAAAGGCGATTTCATCAATACGCTGCGCTGCAGGAACAACGCGCGGATCGGTAGTGTAAATGCCTGGAACATCGGTCCAGATATCGACGCGCGTTGCGTGCAGCGCTTCGGCCAGCAGGGCGGCTGTATAATCGCTACCGCCGCGCCCCAACGTGGTGGTGCGGCCTTTGCCTTCGCTGCCGATAAAACCCTGAGTGATTACCAGACCTTCGCTCAGACGCGGGGCCAACTGAAGCGTTGCCAGTTCAGCCAGCGCCGCGACGTCGGGTTCTGCGCGACCAAAACGATCGTTGGTGCGCATCACTTTACGCACGTCAAACCACTGCGCTTGCACGTTGCGTTCACGCAGGATTTCGACGAACAACAGGGTAGACATCAGTTCACCGTGGCTGACCAGTTCGTCGGTCAGGGCGGTTGAGGTCGCCAGTGACGCCGCTTCTGCCAGCGTGGTGATGTTTTCCAGCAGACGTTCAATCTCTTCACGAATTACGTTTGGATAACGCAGGCGTTCCAGAATATTGAACTGAATTTGACGAATGGCGTCGAGTTTTTCGAAGCGCTCGGTTGGCTCCAGCCCTTCAGCCAGTGCGACCAGCAGGTTGGTAATTCCAGCGGAAGCGGAAAGTACCACTACACGGACGTTAGCATCAGAAAGTACCACATCAGCGCTGCGATTCATGGCATCAAAATCCGCCACGCTGGTACCGCCAAACTTGGAGACAACTACATCAGTCATAACTACCTCGTGTCAGGGAATGAATAGAGCGACCATGGCACATAAGGCAGAACGAAAACCGGTGCAGGCGCAAATGCAAATACCGTATTTATAAATAAAATGTGTAGCTTGCACTGTCAACGCTGGGATTATGCGGATTTTTCATGCTGCGTTTCCGTTCAGTAACAGCGCTTATAACATCTATACTTTTTACCCTGGTTCGATGGATACAAGGGCGATGGCATTAAAACAATCACACTTTTCTGTGACTGGCGTTACAATCGATCTCAGTCACAATTCTCAAAATCAGAAGAGTATTGCTAATGAAAAACATCAATCCAACGCAGACCTCAGCCTGGCAGGCACTACAAAAACACTTTGAAGAGATGAAAGACGTTACTATCGCGGATCTGTTCGCGAAAGATAGCGATCGTTTCGCTAAATTTTCCGCGACGTTTGACGATCTGATGCTGGTGGATTTCTCCAAAAACCGCATCACTGAAGAGACGCTGGCTAAACTGCAGGATCTGGCGAAAGAGACCGATTTGGCAGGCGCCATCAAGTCCATGTTCTCCGGTGAGAAAATTAACCGCACTGAAGACCGTGCCGTGCTGCACGTGGCGTTGCGCAACCGTAGCAACACTCCAATCATCGTTGACGGCAAAGATGTGATGCCGGAAGTGAACGCGGTGCTTGAGAAGATGAAATCCTTCTCTGAAGCGATTATCTCCGGAAGCTGGAAAGGCTATACCGGTAAAGCCATTACTGATGTCGTGAACATCGGTATCGGCGGTTCAGACCTCGGCCCGTTCATGGTGACCGAAGCGCTGCGCCCGTACAAAAATCACCTGAACATGCACTTTGTGTCTAACGTCGATGGTACGCACATTGCCGAAGTGCTGAAGAAAGTGAATCCGGAGACTACGCTGTTCCTGGTCGCTTCCAAAACCTTCACCACTCAGGAAACCATGACTAACGCCCACAGCGCGCGCGACTGGTTCCTGGCGACCGCTGGCGACAACAAGCACGTTGCCAAGCACTTCGCAGCGCTCTCCACTAACGGTAAAGCGGTTGGCGAGTTCGGTATTGATACCGCCAATATGTTCGAGTTCTGGGACTGGGTTGGCGGTCGTTACTCCCTGTGGTCTGCAATCGGTCTGTCCATCATCCTTTCTGTGGGCTTCGACAACTTTGTTGAGCTGCTTTCTGGCGCGCACGCCATGGACAAACACTTCTCCACCACTCCGGCGGAGAAAAACTTGCCGGTGCTGCTGGCGCTGATCGGTATCTGGTACAACAATTTCTTCGGTGCTGAAACCGAAGCGATTCTGCCGTACGACCAGTATATGCACCGTTTCGCGGCCTACTTCCAGCAGGGCAATATGGAATCCAACGGTAAATACGTTGACCGTAACGGCAATGCGGTGGATTACCAGACTGGCCCAATCATCTGGGGTGAGCCGGGTACTAACGGTCAGCATGCGTTCTACCAGCTGATTCACCAGGGTACCAAAATGGTTCCGTGCGATTTCATCGCTCCGGCAATCACCCACAACCCGCTGTCGGATCACCATCCGAAACTGCTGTCTAACTTCTTCGCTCAGACCGAAGCGCTGGCTTTTGGTAAATCTCGTGAAGTGGTTGAGCAGGAATACCGCGACCAGGGTAAAGATCCGGCAACGCTTGACCACGTTGTGCCGTTCAAAGTGTTCGAAGGTAACCGTCCAACTAACTCCATCCTGCTGCGCGAAATCACACCGTTCAGCCTGGGTGCGCTGATTGCGCTGTACGAGCACAAAATCTTCACTCAGGGCGCGATCCTGAATATCTTCACCTTTGACCAGTGGGGCGTTGAGCTGGGCAAACAGCTGGCGAATCGCATTCTGCCAGAGCTGAATGATGATAAAGAAATCACCAGCCATGATTGCTCAACTAACGGTTTGATTAACCGTTATAAGTCCTGGCGTTAATCTGCTTCTTCCTTCGAGCCGCAGCGCTGTTGGCTGCGTTCGTTAACCCCGGTCACATAGCTATCTATGCTCCCGGGGATTAACGATCTTGCCGCCTTGTTGCAATTCGAATGAATTTGCAGATTACTTATAAAAAAAGCCGATATTAATATCGGCTTTTTTTATAATCTGGCTCCCGAATATCTACGCTTTTGCTTTACACCTTTATTGAGCTTAATCCTAAAATAATTCATTCAACGTTATCGTGTTTCTGGTTTTTTCAGAATTACCGGATGTTGTGTTTTTGTTTTTATATTTTAACTTAATGATTGTATTGATTTAATTATCTGCCGTTAATCATTTTATTTCTTGCTATCTAATTATCCTAAATTCCCGCCTGGCGTAATTTGCGCACTTTGGCTTGTGTATACTCGATCTCGCCCGAAATTCTTTTGGGTAAATCTCCATTCATACAATGAAGGGAATTTGTGATGAAAAAAGTTCTGTATGGCCTTTGGGCTATATCTGCGCTTGCGGCGACTTCTGTCTATGCTGCCCCCGTTCAGGTGGGTGAGGCTGCAGGGTCGGCTGCCGCGTCGGTTTCGGCAGGAAGTTCCTCCGCAACCAGCGTGAGCACCGTAAGTTCTGCGGTGGGGGTTGCTCTTGCGGCAACCGGTGGCGGCGATGGTTCTAACACCGGAACCACAACCACCACAACCACCAGTACCCAGTAATACCGGTACGTTTAATTCTAACCACACTTCGGTGTGGTTATTTTGCCGCTGCGGAGAAATGTCGTGAAGCGACCAGCGCTGATAATGGTTTGCCTGTTATTACAGGCGTGCTCAGCCACCACCGAAGGGCTGGGTCATTCGCTATGGGATAGCGTGTTTGGTACTCCCGGCGTACAGATGACGGACGATGAAATCAAAAACATGCCCTACGCCAGCCAGTACATGCAGCTCAACGGCGGCCCACAACTGTTTGTGGTACTCGCGTTCGCGGAAAACGGACAGCAGAAATGGGTGACTCAGGATCGGGCCATTCTCGTCACGCAGTCTGGGCGCATGGTGAAAACGCATCTCGGCGGGGACAACCTGATCGAGGTGAATAATCTGGCGGCAGATCCGCTCATCAAACCAAACCAGATAGTCGATGGGGCAACGTGGACCCGCACGATGGGCTGGACCGAGCATCAGCAGGTGCGCTATGCCACTGCCCGCTCGGTTTTCGAATGGGATGGCACTGACACCATTAAGGTGGGTAGCGAAGATACGCCAGTACGAATCCTTGACGAAGAAGTCACCACCGATCAAACGCGCTGGCATAACCGCTACTGGATCGACAGCGAAGGGCAGATTCGCCAATCGGAACAGTATCTTGGCGCACGTTACTTCCCGGTGAAAACCACGCTGATTAAGGCGGCAAAATCATGATGAAACGAGCCGTTGTGGCGCTGCTATTGAGCCTGAGCGCAGCGTCAGTTTTTGCTGCGGGTAGCGTTAAGGTCTTTACCTCCGCCAGCGAAGAGCCAAAAACGTTGACCGGGGCCGAACATCTGCTCGACCTGGTTGGGCAGCCGCGGTTGAGTAATAGCTGGTGGCCAGGAGCGGTTATCAGCGAAGAGCGGGCAACGACGGAGGCAGAGCGTCAGCAGCAGGCATTACTGGCTCGTTTGGCGATGCTCAGCGCTGAAGAAAGTGGTGACGATGCCGCAGCTATCAACGCATTACGCCAGCAAATTCAGGCGCTGAAGGTGACCGGCAGACAGAAGATTAATCTCGACCCGGATGTTGTGCGCGTCAGTGAGCGAGGCAACCCGCCGTTGCAGGGCAATTACACGCTGTGGGTCGGACCGCAGCCAACGGATATAACGCTGTTTGGCCTGCTAAGTCATCCGGGTAAACAACCGTTTATACCCGGGCGCGATATCGCCAGCTATCTCGATGGGCAACGTCGGCTCAGCGGCGCAGATCGTAGCTATGCCTGGGTCATCTATCCCGACGGACGCACGCAAAAAGTCCCGGTCGCATACTGGAACAAACGTCACGTTGAGCCGATGCCCGGCAGCATCATTTTTGTCGGACTCTCTGATGCTGTCTGGCGCAGCACCCCGGATGAAATCAATGCCGACATTCTTCGCACCCTGACCCAGCGGATACCCGAATAATGAGAAAAACTTATCTGCTCAGCTTACTGGCGCTGGGCGTAAGCGTTGCCTGCCACGGTGAAACCTGGCCCGCGCCCATTGGACCTTCCCAGTCGGATTTTGGTGGCGTGGGACTGCTGCAAACCCCAACCGCACGCATGGCGCGTGAAGGCGAAATGAGCCTTAACTACCGCGATAACGATCAATACCGTTACTACTCTGCGTCGGTACAACTCTTCCCCTGGCTGGAAACCACCCTGCGCTATACCGATGTGCGTACCAAAAAATACAGCGGCGTGGAGTCGTTTTCTGGCGATCAGACTTATAAAGATAAGGCTTTTGATCTCAAACTTCGCCTGTGGGAAGAGAGCTACTGGATGCCGCAGGTGGCGGTTGGCGCGCGGGATATCGGCGGAACCGGCCTGTTTGATGCGGAGTATGTGGTGGCGAACAAAGCCTGGGGCCCGTTTGATTTCTCTCTCGGCCTTGGTTGGGGATATCTCGGGACCAGCGGCAACGTTAGCAATCCGTTTTGCTCATACAGTGATAAATTCTGCCATCGCGATAACAGCTACAAGCAGGCCGGTTCTATTGACGGTAGCCAGATGTTCCACGGCCCGGCGTCGCTGTTTGGCGGCGTAGAGTATCAGACTCCCTGGCAGCCGCTGCGCCTGAAACTGGAGTATGAAGGTAATAATTACCAGCAGGATTATGCCGGCAAGTTGGATCAGAAGAGCAAGTTTAACGTCGGCGCTATTTATCGCGTCACCGATTGGGCCGACGTTAACCTCAGCTATGAGCGCGGGAACACCTTGATGTTTGGGGTCACGCTGCGGACTAACTTTAACGATCTGCGACCAAACTATAACGACAATACCCGCCCGAAATATCAACCACAGCCGCAGGATGCCATCCTGCAACATTCGGTGGTGGCGAATCAGTTAACGCTGCTGAAATATAATGCCGGGCTGGCGGATCCTAAAATTCAGGTGCAGGGCGATACGCTGTATGTGACGGGTGAACAGGTCAAATACCGTGATTCGCGCGAAGGGATCGAGCGTGCTAACCGGATCGTGATGAACGATCTTCCCGATGGGATCCGCACGATCCGCATTACGGAAAATCGCCTTAACTTGCCGCAGGTGACGACCGAAACGGAGGTTTCCAGCCTCAAGCGCCATCTGGAAGGCGAGCCGTTGGGCCATGAAACTCAACTGGCACAAAAACGCGTCGAACCCGAGATACCGAAAATGACCGAGCAGGGCTGGTATATTGATAAGTCACGCTTCAATTTCCACATCGATCCGGTGCTAAATCAGTCGGTGGGCGGCCCGGAAAACTTCTATATGTATCAGTTGGGCGTGATGGGAACGGCGGATTTGTGGGTTACCGATCATCTGCTGACCACCGGGAGTTTGTTCGCCAACCTCGCCAATAACTATGACAAGTTTAACTACACCAACCCGCCGCAGGATTCGCATTTACCACGCGTGCGTACCCATGTGCGTGAGTATGTGCAAAACGATGTCTACGTGAATAACCTGCAGGCCAACTACTTCCAGTCACTCGGAAATGGGTTCTACGGACAGGTTTACGGGGGCTATCTGGAAACTATGTACGGCGGAGCGGGGGCAGAAGTGCTGTATCGCCCGCTGGACAGCAACTGGGCGTTTGGTGTTGACGCCAACTACGTGAAACAGCGTGACTGGCGTAGCGCGCAGGACATGATGAAGTTCACCGACTACAGCGTGAAGACCGGGCATTTGACGGCTTACTGGAATCCTTCGTTCGCCCAGGATGTACTGGTGAAAGCCAGCGTGGGGCAGTATCTGGCGGGGGATAAGGGCGGAACGCTGGAAGTGGCGAAACGCTTTGACAGCGGCGTAGTGGTGGGGGGCTATGCGACCATCACCGACGCCTCGCCGGATGAGTACGGAGAGGGTGATTTTACCAAAGGGGTGTACGTTTCTGTGCCGCTGGATCTGTTCTCGTCAGGCCCAACCCGCAGTCGTGCGGCGATTGGCTGGACGCCGTTAACACGCGATGGCGGCCAGCAGCTTGGACGTAAGTTTGGTCTGTACGACATGACCAGCGACAGGAGTGAAAACTTCCGCTGATAGATGGCCGGATGGGACCTGCGCTTATCCGGCTCTATAAACGACGTAATAATTTTGCCGGATTTCCCGCATACACGCCTTTCTCGGTGATCGATTTGGTCACCACGCTCCCCGAGCCGACGACCACGCCATCACAGATAGTGACCGCCAGAATGGTCGCTCCGCTGCCGATCGAGACATCGTCGCCAATCGTAATACGTCCCCAACTGTTGCGGTCGGCATTGGGTTTTCCTTCGCGAAACATATCGTTGGCGAACATCACGCCGTGACCGATAAAACAGCGAGCGCCGAGGGTGACATATTCGCAGATGAAGGTGTGCGACTGAATTTTGCTGTCTGCGCCAATCTGCGTATTACCCTGGATTTCAACAAATGGTCCGACAAAAACGTTGTCACCCAATGTGCAGTCGTAGAGATTTGCGGGTTCATAGATCACCACGTTCTCACCGCAGGTAACGTTGCGAACAGCGGATTGTCTGAGCTGCATAATTCATCCTGTGAAATGTGTCGTGACACTCATCATTCCCTGCTGACCTTTCTTGCACAAAATATAAACAAAAAATGTAGATCTCTGTCACATTTTTGCGTTATACAGGAACCTTGCCACTGAGTAAGAGGTGCTGTTATGACGTCGCTATCTCGTCCGCGCGTGGAGTTTATCTCCACTATTTTACAGACCGTGTTGAATCTGGGGTTGCTGAGTCTGGGCCTGATCCTGGTCGTATTCCTCGGGAAAGAAACGCTGCATCTGGCGGATGTGCTGTTCGCGCCGGAACAAACCAGCAAGTATGAACTGGTGGAAGGGCTGGTGGTTTACTTTCTCTACTTTGAATTTATCGCGCTGATTGTGAAGTACTTTCAGTCAGGTTTTCACTTTCCGCTGCGCTACTTTGTCTATATCGGGATCACTGCGATTGTGCGGCTGATCATTGTCGATCATAAAGCGCCGATGGATGTGCTGATCTATTCTGCGGCGATCCTGCTGCTGGTGATCACCCTGTGGCTGTGTAATTCCAAACGGCTGAAGCGAGAGTAAAAGACAACACGCCGCAATTGGGCTGCGGCGTGTTTTGGGTAAGAATTACTGCGCAGAGGCCGGCTGGGTTTTCTCCGCCGCGGGTTCCCACAGTTCTTCAAATTTATCCACCGTCATGATCGCTAATACGGTAAAGCTTAGGTTGATAACGCCTGCGCCAAACTAATTCTGTTTAATTTTCGAATTTCAGGCGAAAAATTGATTTGCAGTGATGGGGGGCACGAAAGGAAATAATCGTAAGCGTAATGCAAAATAACATAAAAAAAGGGCGCTCCGTAGAGCGCCGAATAACAGTCACAGGTTGGGATAACATAAGTTGAGGGTTGCAGTGGCATTGCCCGTTGCCGGGCAGTTACTTCGGTAAAACTTAACCTTTCACACCACCCGCCGTCAGTCCGTTGACCAGCCAGCGCTGTGCCAGCAGGAACACCAGAGTGATCGGAATGGCTGAAAGTACAGCTGCGGCGGCAAAGTCGCCCCACAAATAGTTCTGTGGATTGAGGTACTGCTGCATACCTACCGCAAGGGTATAGCTGTTCACATCACGCAGCAGCAGTGATGCGACCGGTACTTCGGTAATTGCGGCAATGAAAGACAGAATAAACACGACCGCCAGAATCGGAACGGAAAGCGGCAGCAACACCAGGCGGAATGCCTGCCATGGCGTTGCGCCATCCAGCGCGGCCGCTTCTTCCAGCGAACCGTCGATGGTTTCGAAATAGCCCTTAATCGTCCACACATGCAGCGCAATACCGCCAAGATAGGCGAAGATCACGCCACCGTGAGTGTTCAGACCAATAAACGGAATGTACTGGCCCAGGCGGTCAAACAAAGCATACAACGCGACCAGAGACAGCACCGCCGGGAACATCTGGAATATCAGCATCCCTTTCAGCAGGGTTGCTTTGCCCGGGAAGCGCATACGGGCAAAGGCGTAAGCGCAGGTGGTGGAAAGCGTCACGATACCGATCGCGGTAATGGTGGCTACTTTCACCGAGTTCCACAGCCATAACAGCACCGGGAACGGCGGCGGCGTCACGCGGCCATCCGCATGCTCAACGCTAAAGCCCAACGCCAGTTTCCAGTGTTCCCAGGAGATGTTTTCCGGGATCAGGCTGCCGGTGGCAAAGTTACCTTCACGCAGCGAGATAGCGATAACCATCAGCAGCGGGAACATGATCGCTGCAATGAAAATCAGCAGCAGCAAGTGCGTTGTTAAGAGACGCAGTTTCTGAGATTTGGGTTGTACCATAGCCATGTTCGTTGTCTCCCTTAATCAAACTTCATACGCGTGGCTTTCAGGTTCACGATGGCCAGCGCACCGACCAGCAGGAAGATCAGCGTGGCAATCGCCGCCGCCAGACCGAAGTCCTGACCACCGCCACCTTCGAAGGCGATACGGTAGGTGTAGCTCACGAGCAGGTCGGTATAGCCTGCTGGCGTGGTGGTACCAAGACGGTCTGGACCACCGTTGGTCAACAGTTGAATCAGCACGAAGTTGTTAAAGTTAAAGGCGAAGCTGGCGATCATCAGCGGCGTCAGCGGCTTAATCAGCAGTGGCAACGTAATCTTAAAGAAGTTCTGGAACGGACCTGCACCATCCATCGCCGACGCTTCATACAGGTCGTCAGGGATCGCTTTAAGCAGACCCATGCACAGGATCATCATGTACGGGTAACCAAGCCAGGTGTTGACGATAATAATCATCGAACGCGCGGTGGTTGGGTCGCTGAACCAGGCCGGTTTGATGCCAAACAGCGCGCTCAGCATCATGTTGATTTCACCGAAGCTCTGGTTGAACAGCCCTTTGAAAATCAGAATCGAAATAAACGACGGTACGGCATACGGCAGAATCAGCAGGACACGGTAAATCGCTTTGCCTTTGAGAGACTCCCACTGTACGAGACAGGCCAGTACCATCCCCACGGCCACGGTGAGGATCACGGTCAGAACGGAGAAGACCACCGTCCAGACAAAGATGGCGAAGAACGGTTTCTGAATGCCTTCGTCGGTAAATACGCGGGCGAAGTTGTCCCAACCGATGGCAACGGTATAGCCTGGGCTGAGTTTTTCGTTACCCCAGCTACCGTCAGCGTTAATTGCCTGATAATAACCAATATCGTTGTTGGCGCGGTATTTTACGCCGCTTTGGCTGTTGGTGAGCGTGCCGTCATCAGCGAGCGTATAGAGTGGCTGCGTGCCGGAAAACTGGCGCAGTGAACTCATAATCACTTTGCTTTCATCTGGCAGGATGGCGGTGAGTTGGGTTAACGCCTGGCGATTTTGCGTGATAATACGCAGCGTCGCACGTTCGCCCGCTGGCAGCGCCTCGGCTTCTTTCAACTGCAGTTTCTGTTCGCCGCTAAATTTAAAGGCGTCGGAGAGATAATTCTTGCCAGTTTCACCGTCGGTGAGGGCCAGTTGCCACTCCGTACCCGCCGGATACAGGCCGAAGTTGTAGGTTTTCCCCGCCTGATAAGAACGGTCCATCAAGACTTCCTGGGCACGTTCAAAGGTCAGTTGGTTGGTGCTGCTGTAGTTGGTAAAGGCAATTGCGATAGTACAAATTAGCGGAAACAGGACAAACAGCCCCATCCCTGCAACGCCTGGGTAAACATAGCGCCAGGCGTAGGCTTTACGGTTAGCAAAAATATACAGGCCAGCAGAGCTTAAAATCAGCGTCATGATGGCAAACAGGTACTCCCCCTGAGCATACATCAAAACAACAAGGTAACCGACCAGCAGCCCAAGCAGACCCATCACTGACCATTTCAGTCGGTCGCTTTGCCACCAGTGTTTCTTTTTAATGACATCCATGGGGATCAATCCTCTTTACGCTTTATCCTTCGCACTACCTCTTTGTTGGCTGCGGAAGCTCACCCCAGTCACTTACTTATGTAAGCTCCTGGGGATTTGCCTCCTTGCCGCCTCGATGTAGCGCGAATGATTTCGCGTAACAACGTATTCAATAAACCTGATTCCCTAAGAAATAAGGGAAACCGTATTACTTGGTGATACGACCTTGTGCATCTTTCAGCGCGGCATCGACGGTCTGACGGCCGCTGGCTGCGTTGATCACTGCGGTACGAACGGCATACCAGAATGCGGACATCTGCGGGATGTTCGGCATGATCTCGCCTTTCTGGGCGTTATCCATGGTGGCCGCGATACGCGGGTCTTTCGCTAACTGATCCTGGAAGGATTTCAGTGCAACCGCGCCCAGCGGTTTGTCCTTATTCACTTCATCCAGACCCTGATCGGTCAGCAGGTAGTTTTCGAGGAACTCTTTTGCCAGTTCTTTGTTCGGGCTGGCAGCGTTGATACCTGCGCTCAGAACGCCCACGAACGGTTTGGACGGTTTACCCTTGAAGGTTGGCAGCAGGGCAACGCCGTAATTCACCTTGCTCTTATCGATGTTGGACCACGCCCACGGACCGTTGATGGTCATCGCGGTGTCACCTTTGTTAAAGGCCGCTTCGGCGATGGAGTAATCGGTATCCGCGTTCATGTGTTTGTTCTTGATCAGATCAACCAGGAAGGTCAGACCCGCTTTTGCGCCCGCGTTGTCCACGCCCACGTCTTTCACGTCGTACTTGCCGTTTTCAAACTTGAACGCGTAACCGCCGTCGGCGGCAATCAGCGGCCAGGTGAAGTACGGTTCTTGCAGGTTGAACATCAGCGCGGATTTCCCTTTCGCCTTCAGTTCTTTATCCAGCGCAGGAATTTCTTCCCAGGTTTTTGGCGGGTTCGGAACGAGGTCTTTGTTGTAAATCAGCGACAGCGCTTCAACCGCGATCGGGTAGGCAATCAGTTTGCCGTTATAGCGTACGGCATCCCAGGTGAACGGATAGAGTTTGTCCTGGAACGCTTTATCTGGGGTGATTTCAGCCAGCAGGCCAGACTGAGCGTAGCCGCCAAAACGGTCATGTGCCCAGAAGATGATGTCCGGGCCATCGCCAGTCGCGGCAACCTGTGGGAACTTCTCTTCCAGTTTGTCCGGGTGCTCAATGGTGACTTTGATACCGGTGTCTTTCTCGAATTTTTTGCCCACTTCAGCGAGGCCGTTATAGCCTTTGTCGCCGTTAATCCAGATAACCAGCTTACCTTCTTCAATCTTGGCGAGAGCCGAGGCGGAAAACATCATCGTCGTTAATGCAGACAATGCGAGGATGCGTGCGCCAGTTTTGATTTTCATAGTTCCCATCCTGTTTGGTGATTTTGCAGAGGTGGCTTAACGGTTACTAGTTTCTTTATACGACAACCTCTTTCCATCCTCCTTACCCCTACGCCCCACCCGCTCTTTATGTGATCTGTGTTACATAAATGTGAGTATTGCGTACTGGCGCACATAAAAACCCACTGATTTTTGCAGGCTGCATCACGAAATTCCTCCGCGGCGTACGGCCCGGGTCTCAGACGCTGTTCTCTCATCCTCCCGCCTCCTCCCCCATAAAAAAGCCGGGGGTGGAGGATTCACGCAGTCAAGGGATCACGCATAGTCAGCCCATCATGAATGTTGCTGTCGATGACAGGTTGTAACGAAGGGAGAAGGGCATGGCGAGCGTACAGCTGCGAAATGTAACGAAAGCCTGGGGTGACGTGGTGGTATCGAAAGATATCAATCTCGACATTCACGAAGGGGAATTCGTGGTGTTTGTCGGACCGTCAGGCTGCGGTAAGTCGACCTTGCTGCGTATGATCGCCGGACTTGAAACCATCACCAGTGGCGACCTGTTTATCGGGGAGACCCGGATGAACGACATTCCCCCCGCCGAACGCGGCGTAGGCATGGTCTTTCAGTCCTACGCGTTGTATCCCCATTTATCCGTCGCAGAAAATATGTCGTTTGGCCTCAAACTGGCTGGTGCAAAAAAAGAGGTGATGAATCAGCGCGTGAATCAGGTCGCGGAAGTTCTGCAACTGGCGCACCTGCTGGAGCGTAAACCGAAAGCGCTTTCCGGCGGACAACGTCAGCGTGTGGCGATTGGCCGAACGCTGGTTGCCGAGCCGCGCGTATTCCTGCTGGATGAACCGCTGTCGAACCTCGACGCCGCTCTGCGTGTGCAAATGCGTATTGAAATCTCCCGCCTGCATAAACGTCTTGGCCGCACGATGATTTACGTCACCCACGATCAGGTCGAAGCGATGACGCTGGCCGACAAAATTGTGGTGCTGGATGCTGGTCGCGTGGCGCAGGTCGGCAAACCGCTGGAGCTATACCACTATCCGGCTGACCGCTTTGTGGCGGGCTTTATTGGTTCGCCGAAGATGAACTTCCTGCCGGTGAAAGTCACCGGGACGGCCATCGATCAGGTGCAGGTTGAACTGCCCAACCGCCAACAAATATGGCTACCAGTGGACAGCCATGCGGTACAGGTTGGTGCCAACATGTCTTTAGGTATCCGCCCGGAACATCTGCTGCCCAGCGATATCGCCGATGTCACCCTCGAAGGTGAAGTGCAGGTGGTCGAGCAGCTTGGTCACGAAACTCAAATTCATATCCAGATCCCCGCCATCCGTCAAAACCTGGTTTACCGCCAGAACGACGTGGTGTTGGTAGAAGAGGGTGCCACATTCGCTATCGGCCTGCCGCCAGAGCGTTGCCATCTGTTCCGTGAGGATGGCACTGCATGTCGTCGGTTGCATCAAGAGCCGGGCGTTTAAGGTCCCCATAAAAAACGAAACGCAAAGCCATTCGAAGCTACATCGAGGCGGCAAGTAAATGAATCCCCGGGAGTGTACAAAGAGTACGCGACTGGGGTGAAAGAACGCAGCCAACAAAGAGGCAGCCCGAAGGGGGACGCGTTTAAAGAAAAGCAATGATCTCAGGAGATAGAACGATGATTACTCTGCGCAAACTCCCTCTGGCGGTTGCTGTAGCAGCAGGCATTATGTCTGTTCAGGCAATGGCTGTAGATTTCCACGGTTACGCTCGTTCCGGTATTGGCTGGACAGGGAGTGGCGGTGAACAACAGTGTTTCCAGGCAACCGGTGCACAAAGTAAATACCGTCTCGGTAACGAATGTGAAACCTATGCGGAAATCAAATTAGGTCAGGAAGTGTGGAAAGAAGGCGATAAGAGCTTCTACTTCGACACCAACGTTGCTTACTCCGTCGCACAGCAGAATGACTGGGAAGGCACAGACCCGGCATTCCGTGAAGCAAACGTGCAGGGTAAAAACCTGATCGAATGGCTGCCAGGCTCCACTATCTGGGCCGGTAAGCGCTTCTACCAGCGTCATGACGTACACATGATCGACTTCTACTACTGGGATATTTCAGGTCCTGGCGCCGGTATTGAAAACATCGATCTGGGCTTCGGTAAACTGTCTTTGGCAGCGAGCCGTTCACAGGAAGCGGGTGGTTCATACGCTTTCAGCAGCCAGAATATCTATGATCGTACCAAAGACACCGCGAACGATGTATTTGACGTTCGTTTAGCGCAGTTGGCAACTAACCCGGATGGGATGTTGGAACTGGGCGTTGACTATGGTCGCGCGAATACCACCGATGATTACAGGCTGGCGGACGGCGCATCTAAAGATGGTTGGATGTTCACCGCTGAACATACCCAGAGCATGCTGAAGGGCTACAACAAGTTTGTCGTTCAGTACGCCACAGATTCCATGACCACCCAGGGCAAAGGCCTGAACCAGGGTTCTTATGGTTCTTCCACTACGACCATTGAAGATCCCGTTACTGGCGTTAAAACCAACTATGCCAACAACGTTGTGAATAACAACGGTAGCCTGTTCCGCGTGCTGGACCACGGTGCAATCTCCCTGGGCGACAAGTGGGACCTGATGTACGTCGGTATGTACCAGAACCTCGACATGGATAACGACCTGGGGACCGAATGGTACACCGTTGGTATTCGCCCGATGTATAAATGGACGCCAATCATGAGCACCCTGCTGGAAGTCGGTTACGACAACGTCAAATCTCAGCAGACCAGCGATCGCAACAGCCAGTACAAAATCACCCTGGCCCAACAATGGCAGGCGGGTGACAGCATCTGGTCTCGTCCGGCAATCCGCGTCTTCGCAACCTATGCAAAATGGGATGAAGAGTGGGGTTACATCAAAAATGGTAACGACGTAACCAAATTCGCAGCGGCAACGAACTCTGGTCTCAGCACAACCAGCCGTGGCGACAACGATGAGTGGTCCTTCGGTGCCCAGATGGAAATCTGGTGGTAATTCAGCACTAACCTGACGTAAAGACCGAAAGAGGGGCGCAAGCCCCTCTTGATTACGGTTTAGCGCGCTATTGCCTGGCCACCGCTGAACCCATGCTATCTGAGGTGATAACAATGAAAATGAAGAAAAGTCTCGTTGCCCTTTGTTTATCTGCAGGGTTATTTGCCAGCGCTCCTGGCATCAGCCTGGCCGATGTGAATATTGTTCCGCAGAACACCACCGCGGCCCCATCTATTCCCACTGCGGCGCTGCAGCAGTTAACCTGGACGCCTGTTGATCAATCCAAAACCCAGTCTTCGCCGCTTGCGACAGCGGGTCAGCGTCTGGATGTCGCCGGTATTACCGGCCCGGTCGCTGCGTATAGCGTCCCGGCGAATATTGGCGAGCTCACCCTGACGCTGTCCAGTGAAGTGAATAAACAAACCAGCGTATTTGCGCCAAACGTATTAATTCTTGACCAAAACATGACGCCATCTGCGTTCTTCCCCAGCAGCTATTTTACTTACCAGGAGCCCGGCGTGATGAGTGCCGATCGTCTGGAAGGGGTAATGCGTCTGACGCCAGCGCTGGGTCAGCAAAAACTCTATGTTTTGGTCTTTACCACTGATAAAGATCTCCAGCAGACCACAACCCTGCTTGACCCGGCAAAAGCCTATGCCAAGGGCGTAGGTAACGCTATTCCGGATATTCCAGACCCGATCGCCCGTCATACCACCGACGGTTTACTGAAACTGAAAGTCAAAACCAGCTCCTCCTCCAGTGTTCTGGTCGGGCCGCTGTTTGGCTCATCCGGCCCTGGTCCTGTCACGGTGGGCAATACCGCCGCGCCTGCGGTGACCTATGCGGCTCCGGCAGCAGCCGTTGCTGCTCCAGCGCCACAACCGGTGAAGAAAAGTGAGCCGATGCTGAACGACACGGAAAGTTATTTTAACCAGGGCATTAAGGATGCCGTTGCGAAAGGCGATGTCGATAAAGCGCTGAAGCTGCTTGATGAAGCTGAGCGTCTGGGATCCAAATCTGCCCGATCCACCTTTATCAGCAGTGTAAAAGGCAAGGGGTAAACATCGCCCCGCATTGTTGATTTTGCAACAACTGGTGCGTCTCCTGGCGCACCTTTTTTTATCCTTCGGTGCTAATTGTTACACTTATGTTGCTCTGGCGATCACTTAATTGTGTTTGCTCACCCCGTAATGCATTTTCTGCGATACAATGCCTTCAAGTTATAAATCGGAGAGTAAGGCATGCCACACCCTGCGTTAACGCAACTGCGTGCGCTGCGTTATTTTGATGCGATCCCGGCGCTGGACGCCCAACTGCTCGACTGGTTGTTACTGGAAGATTCCATGACTAAACGTTTTGAGCAGCAGGGAAAACAGGTCACCGTAACGTTGATTCGCGAAGCATTCGTTGGGCAAAATGAGGTGCCTGAAGAGCTGCCGCTGCTGCCTAAAGAGTCCCGTTATTGGTTACGTGAGATCCTGTTATGCGCGGATGGTGAACCCTGGCTTGCCGGGCGGACCGTGGTGCCTGAATCAACCTTGTGCGGCCCTGAGCTGGCCTTACAAAATCTGGGAAAAACCCCGCTCGGACGTTACCTGTTTACATCATCGACATTGACCCGAGATTTTATTGAGATTGGCCGCGATGCAGCGCTGTGGGGGCGCCGTTCCCGCCTGCGGCTGAGCGGTAAGCCGCTGATGCTTACCGAGCTTTTTCTACCTGCATCGCCGTTGTACTGAGAGGAAGATAAAGATGGAGTGGAGTCTGACGCAGAATAAGCTGCTGGCATTTCACCGCTTGATGCGTACGGATAAGCCAATCGGTGCCTTACTGCTGCTCTGGCCTACGCTGTGGGCATTGTGGGTGGCAACCCCAGGCATGCCACAATTGTGGATCCTGGCGGTTTTTGTCGCTGGCGTTTGGTTAATGCGCGCTGCTGGCTGCGTGGTGAATGATTATGCCGACAGGAAATTTGACGGACACGTTAAACGCACCGCAAATCGACCGCTGCCAAGCGGGGCCGTCACTGAAAAAGAGGCCCGAACGCTGTTCGTCGTATTGGTACTGCTGGCCTTCCTGCTGGTTTTGACGCTCAACACGATGACCATTTTGTTGTCCGTTGCGGCGTTAGCGCTGGCGTGGGTTTACCCGTTCATGAAACGCTATACGCACCTGCCGCAGGTGGTGCTGGGGGCGGCGTTTGGCTGGTCGATCCCGATGGCGTTCGCCGCCGTGAGCGAGTCCGTACCGCTGAGCTGCTGGCTGATGTTCCTCGCCAATATTCTCTGGGCGGTGGCCTACGACACGCAGTATGCGATGGTTGACCGCGATGATGACCTGAAGATCGGCATTAAATCGACCGCGATTCTGTTCGGTCAAAACGACAAGCTGATCATTGGTATCCTGCAGGTGGGCGTACTGGTGCTGATGGCGCTGGTGGGTTGGCTAAATGGGCTGGGACTGGGTTATTACTGGTCTCTGCTGGTGGCTGGCGCGCTATTTGTATATCAGCAGAAACTGATCGTCAATCGCGAGCGTGATGCCTGTTTTAAAGCGTTTATGAACAATAACTACGTCGGTCTGGTGCTGTTCTTAGGGCTGGCGATGAGCTACTGGCAGCCTTAATTGCTTGTACTCATCATCATTTATGCTGCAAAAGCAGCGAAGAAGAGCCAACGTTGTAAAGAGATTTTGGCTCTTCTTTGCTTCTAATGATACCTTTCTCGTGATAGCTATCTTTTACTCACTATAAAACGTCATTTTTTTTGTCAATCAGCTTTACAGAGCTGAAATTTATTATTCATTAAATTTATATATTATTTAAATGTTTTATGATTATACATATTATTAATTTATTTAATTTTGATAAATAAATCAATAATCCGTTTTTTCAATGAGTTTGCATGTGATGAAAAACGGTGTTTATCACTATACTTTAAGAATTTGCTTATGTTTCCATTTGTTTCATTTTGTGTGTGTATGTATGTAGATTGACTGAATACTTTATTAAATTTATCTAATTTAATAAAGTAAATCCTTAATGGTAAGTTTTTATCTGTAATAAGGACTAGAGAGAAATATTACACTCAAATAGTTTTATTCATTCTTATCTAAGAATCACCTCTAATGATATTAAATTATCAGTTGGAGGGTGGCTAGGTATTATTATTGTAAAGGATTATATAAAATGTTCAAAAAAACACTATTAGCTGTAATCGCTGCTTCTGCTTTTTCTGGCGCTGTTTTCAATGCCTCTGCTGCTGACCAGGGCCACGGGAAAATTACGTTCCAGGGCATCGTTATTACCGCGCCTTGCTCTATCGTTCCAGGCGATGAAGATCAGACAATTAATCTGGGCCAGGTCGCTGATAAAGTCCTGAATGGCGATAGCAAATCAAGACCGGTTGACGTCAATATCCGTCTGCAAGATTGTGTTCTGACGACGGGTGGCACAACTATCGATAAAGTAAAAGTGACTTTCTCATCTGCTAATGCGGATAGCAGCACTAACCTGCTGAAAAACACTGAAGACGGTCTCTACGGCTCAGCGACGGGCGTGGGCGTTCGTCTCCTGACCCAGAGTGGTGCAAACGTAGTAATGGGCACTGAACAGCTCGTGAATTTTGTTGCGGACAACTCTAATCAGGTTCTGACTTTCAAAGCCCGTATGGAAGCTGTGGCAACGCCGGGTGCTGTAACCCCGGGTAACGTTAAATCCGACGTCAATTACGTTCTGGCTTACAACTAATCGCTTCGCGATTGATTATTCTGTAGTCAAAGTCGGTGAGGGAATCACCGACTTTTCAATGTTTTATTAAAAGAAACGAATTTTATGGAAAATAAAAAAAAGGTCGCTTTAAGCAAATTATTTGTTTTAATAAAACAGTCTCTGTACCCAGTGATCATCACTGCGGCAACACTTACACCTGCCTGGGCGGTTCAGTTCAATACTGGTATGCTCGATCTTGAAGATAAAGAAAATATTGACCTCAGCCAATTTGAAAAAAAAGGATTTATTCCGGCGGGGCAATATATTGCCAATGTTGATATCAATAAAAGGCGCTTCCCGAATACATGGTCATTTGAGTGGATCAAAGCCGATAACGAAAGTGGTTCGCTTCTTTGTCTGACCAATGAAGACTTAACAGCGTTTGGTTTCGCGGATGAATTCATCCAGCAGTTGCACCCCATCAACCCACAGGGGTGTTTAGATGTCGTCAACAAACCTGAACTTGTCGTCAGACTGGACAAAGCCGATATGGTCGTCACCCTTATTGCGCCCCAGGCGTGGATGAAATATCAGGCCAAAAACTGGACGCCACCGGAGTTTTGGGATGATGGTATTGCCGGACTCATACTGGATTACAACGTGTATGCCAGCCAGTATGATCCTGATGAGGGTGATAAGAGCCAGAGTCTCAGCTCCTATGGCACGCTGGGTTTTAACCTTGGCGCATGGCGTTTGCGCTCGGATTATCAGTACGACAAATCGTACGTAGATGGCCATTCAACCAGCAGCAATAGCGGAATGGATCGTACCTATCTGTTTCGTCCCATTCCCTCTATTGCCTCGAAACTGACTCTGGGTCAGTACGATCTGAATTCAGATTTATACGATACGTTCCATTTTACCGGTGCGTCGCTGGAAAGTGACGACAATATGCTGCCGCCTGACTTGCAGGGATACGCGCCGCAAATTACCGGTATTGCGCAGACTAACGCTAAAATTACCGTCACCCAGAACGGACGAATGGTTTACCAAACGACGGTTTCCCCAGGGCCGTTTAATATCACGGATATCGGTGATACTTTCCAGGGGCAGCTTGATGTGACCGTGGAAGAAGAGGATGGACGCAAAAATACCTTCCAGGTCGGCGCATCTTCAATCCCTTTCCTGACCCGTAAAGGTCAGGTACGTTACAAAGCTTCAACCGGTAAACCTACCTCTGTGGGTCATACCGATGTAAATAACCCCATGTTCTGGACCGGCGAATTTTCCTGGGGATGGGCGGGGAATACCTCACTTTATGGCGGGGCGTTACTGACAGCTGACGACTACCAGGCCGCCACCGCAGGTATGGGTTTTAACCTGAACAGCTTTGGCTCTCTCTCATTTGATGTGACGCGGGCGCAGGCAAATTTGCGCACCGGGAATAAGCAGGATGACGAGAAACAGCGTGGCTATAGCTACCGTATGAACTATGCCAAACGGTTTGAATCGACTGGCAGTCAAGTGACGTTTGCAGGCTATCGTTTCTCCGACAAAGAATACGTTACCATGAGTGAATACCTCACGGCACGAAGCGGTGACAACTCGAATTACAACGAGAAAGAGAGCTATGTCCTTTCTTTTAACCAGTATATTGATGCGTTAGCGGTTAATACCTATCTCAACCTGTCACGAAATACGTATTGGGATGAGTCTGCCAGCACTAACTATACGCTGTCTGTTAGCCGAAATTTTGATATTGGCAGCTTCAGGGGGATCTCCTCCTCAATGTCGATCGGTCGTTCGGAATGGGATGGCACAGAACAAACGCAATATTATCTGACGTTCTCAGTTCCACTGGAGCAAAACAAAAGACTTTCCTGGAGTATGCAGAAAAATGGTAGCGGCGGTATGTCCCATACGGCTTCTTACTATGATTCTTCCGACCTCAACAATTCATGGAACATTTCGGCAGCGGGCGACGAAAGTGATTTCCGCAAGGCAGAGCCTACCCTCCGTGCGGGCTACCAGCACTACTCGCCTTATGGACGTTTAAACGTAAACGGCAGCGTTCAGCCCAACGCTTATAACTCCATTATGGCGGGCTGGAACGGATCGTTCACTTCTACGCGTCATGGAATGGCGCTTCATGATAACAGCAACGGCAATAATGCCCGCATGATGGTCGACAGCGATGGTATTAGCGGTGTTCCGTTAAGTGATAAACGCACTGTGACCAACATGATGGGTATTGCTGTTACCAACTCGGTCAGTAATTACATGACTTCCTCTGTTCGTGTGGACAGCGATAAATTACCGGATGGCGTAGATATCAATAATTCAGTCATTAGCACGACGCTCACCGAAGGGGCAATTGGCTATGCGAAGCTGAATGCAACAAAAGGTAATCAGATATTCGGTGTTATCAGACAGGAAGATGGCCGCTATCCACCGCTGGGTGTGACCATCGTGGATATTACCAGCGGTAAAGATGTCGGTCTGGTTGCTGATGAGGGTTATGCCTATCTCAGTGGGCTTCAGGAAGACAGTAAATTACGTCTTCAGTGGGGAGATAATACCTGTGAAATCACGCCTCCAGACGAAAGTAATACTAGCGGTCAGGTACTAATTTTACCGTGTAAAAAAGTAAATTAATTCAGGATGAATAAAATGAAACCCACATACATTGTTAAAGGACTAATCGGTTTATTAAGCGTTTGCTCTGTTGCAAATGCCGCGGTCTCTCCGGACAGAACGCGCATTATCTTTAATGAGACGGATAAAAGCGTCTCTATCAGATTAACCAACCAGAGCAAAGCCTTGCCTTATTTGGCTCAGTCGTGGGTTGAAGATAAAGACAGTAAAAAAACGCGGCAGTTTATCTCACCTTTGCCGCCTCTGCTGCGTATTGAAGCCAATGAACAAAGCCAGGTGCGTCTGATGGGGCAACCCGCGTTGAAGCAACTCCCGGCAGACAGAGAATCCCTCTTTTACTACAACATACGAGAAATTCCGCCGCGTACAGAACAACAAAACGTCATGCAAATGGCCATGCAGAGTCGGCTGAAATTATTCTGGCGTCCCAAAGCTATCGTTCTGAAAGAGGGTCAGGCGGTACCCATGGAAAAGGTGGACGTCTCGCGCACGGTATCGGGAATTACCGTTAAAAATGGTACGCCTTACCACATGACCATCGGTTATATCGGTGTTGATGGTAAAACGCTTTTGCCGGGAACAAAGAGTTTTATGGTTAGTCCTTTTGATCAGGCCACTTCAGAGATCAAAAATCTGCCCGCTAAATTCCAGATTGGTTATATCGGTGACTATGGCGGTTTAAACATGTTTAGCGTGAACTGTACAGCGGTGCAACCTGTTTGTCATAGCGAACCCGTGCAGAGGGGGAAATAATGAAAACGATGATTAAGCTGTTTTGTGCATTGCTTTTCCTTGCCTCATCATCATCATGGGCGGTTGATTGCTATCAGGGGCAACGTGGCGGAAATACAAGCGCCACGGTTCGTTTGAATCCATTTAAAGTGCCTTCAAATGCAATACCGGGTAGTAAAATATGGGAAAGTTCGGACATCAACGTCACCGTGTATTGCGATAATTCGGTGGGGTGGACGGAGAATGATCCGACGGAAGAACTGTTCGCTTGGGTTAAATTATCAGCGAAAAATGACATGTCCGCCTTAGAGAGTGACTATTTTATCGTTGGCGTAAACTATAACGGTCAGGATTACGATGGGGTTGATGTACCAGTTCCCACCAATGCTTGTCTGGATAAAATCAGCCTCGAGAACGGTTATGTTGAATATCATTGGCCGTCTGCGTGTCCTGGTGCTGGGGGGGCCCCAGTGCAAAATACTACTTTTAACGCTCGCTTTCGTTTGTATGTGAAGTTAAAAGCCTTTCCTGCTGACCCTGATGCTGTCTATAACTTCGGCGCTATTAATGTGTTGCAGTTTGATGGTGATGGCGGTGCGAATTTACAGTCCAATGCGAAAAACTTTAATTTCAATATCACTGGGTTGGATAACATTGAGTTCCTGGACTGTAATGTCGATATCAAAGTTTTCCCGGAAAGCCAAATCGTCGATTTCGGGGCATTTACAATGGATGATTCTACTGTGGTCGAAAGGCCATTTTCGGTTTCAACGATCAGGGATGCGACTGCAGAATGCTCAGAAAAGTTTGATGTTACCCTAAGTTTCAATACTGACGATCTCTATGGCACGAGCCACGCGGATATGAAGAATGGTTTATTAATGCAAATAAGGGATGAAACTGAAGGAGAAGACCTTGAGTTGAATCGCTATTATCCCTTTGCGACTTACAATCCAGGTGATGCAAGTACGGTGACCCATAACTATAAAGCGAAGCTAACGAAAAATCCGCAGAGAGAGGTTGAATTCGGTCCTTTCAGCAAGGATTTGATCCTCAAGCTCAACTATGAGTAGCCAGAGCTAAAAAAGCGGGCCACATTATGTGGCCCGCTTTTTGTTTAGATGCTCGTTATACTTCAAACCATATCTGCCGCATATTTATTCGTCCTGAGCTGCACTTTCAATGGTCAGACGCACATCTGACGTGACCAGTTCGGCCAACATCTGATAGATCTTCATCGTCTCTTCCGGTTCGGCATCTCCGGTATCGCTGATGAATCCCTCGTCACGCAGCGTCAGCACCAGAGAGCTGAACACGGCTTTATCGAAGAATTCCGGCGCGTTAATGCCGTGCAGTACGGAGAGGCGTTGCGCTACGGTGCGGCTCTCTTTCTCCAGCGTGCCACGGTTGATAGACGGGTTCGCGCTCAGCAGCCAGAAGGTAATGGCGTAGCGTTGCAACGTCTCGCGAGCACCCGCCGCCAACAGCTGTAGCGTACGAGAGCGGGCCGGATTGATATGCAGTTCGTCATCATTCAGGGCGATCAGTCCCTGGCGCTGCATTTCGCTGGCCAGTTCGTCAATCACTCCGGCGAGTTCATCACGCTCCCAACGTAAGAACAGCTCTGCTTTCAGCATCGGGTACAGCGCATCAATATGCTGCTGTAGCGCGGCGCGAGAAATACGACGATGCTGAGTCACAATGGCTGCCATTAACGAAGGCAGAACCAGCATATGCGCAATGTTGTTGCGGTAATACGTCATCAATACCGCCTGCTCGCGCGGCAGAATGATGATGTCACCGATGGTGTCTTTCTCGACCTCAAACTTATTCATCTGTAAGGCATGGTCGATCAATTCACTGGCGCTCTGCGCAGGAACCGTAGCATCCGCCGCGTACGGCACGTTGCGCAGCAGACTCAGATAGCAGTCGAGCTGTTCAGTCAGTTGCTCACGGGTCAGAGAGCGCTGGCGGGAGGCCAACAGCGCGGTACAGCACAGGTTCATGGCATTGGCCGCGCCTGCGTTGTTAATGCGCACCATCAGATCGGCGGCAATGTTATTCACCGTCGGCGTCAGCCAGGCCGGGCGGATGGACTCGATAGGATCGATCGATTCACGCCACTCCGGTACATGCTGGTTGAGGTAAGTCATCAATGGCATCGGTTCGCCAAAGTTGACATAACCCTGGCCCAGATTACGCAGCTTGCTCAAGCCACGCAGCATTTGCGGCAAACTCTCTTTCTCTTTCGTCGCGCCACGCAGCTCTTTCGCGTACGTGCCTACTTCCATTACGTGCTCGTAGCCGATGTAGATGGGTACGAGGGTAATCGGACGCGTACCGCCGCGCAGCATCGCCTGAATGGTCATCGACAGCGTGCCGGTTTTCGGGTCGAGCAGACGCCCGGTACGTGAACGGCCTCCTTCGACAAAGTATTCAACCGAGTAGCCGCGGCTGAACAACTCGCCCAGGTATTCGCGGAAAACGGTGGAATAGAGCTTGTTGCCCTTGAAGGTACGACGAATAAAGAACGCGCCCAGACGACGGAAAATCGGACCTGCTGGCCAGAAGTTCAGGTTGATACCGGCAGCGATGTGCGGCGGAACCAGCCCCTGGTGGTACAGAACGTACGACAGCAGCATATAGTCCATATGGCTGCGGTGGCACGGAACATAGACGATTTCGTGCCCATCGTGCGCCAACTGACGTACACGCTCCGCATTGTGAACGTTAATCCCCTGATACAGACGGTTCCAGGTAAAGCCCAGAATACGGTCTGTCAGACGAATCATCTCGTAGGAGAAGTTGGCGGCAATCTCTTCCATCAGCGCAATGGCATTTTGCTGCGCTTTTTCGTGGGAGATTTTTTTACTGCGCGCTTCATCTTCTACCGCGCGAGCGATAGCTTTTGAGGCCAGCAGCTTATTAAACAGGTCCTGGCGGGCAGGGAGGCGCGGGCCGACTGCGGCCAGACGCTGACGAGCAAAGTGCATGCGCGCCACGCGAGCCAGCTTCTGAGCGATGATTTTATCTGTACCGTGTTCGTCCGCCATGCGACGCAGGGAGACCGACGGGGAGAAGCGGACAAAACTGTCGCGACCCAGCCAGGACACAGCAAAGAATTTCTGTACGCCGTTCAGCATGCGCAGCGGCGGATTGACCTCGCCTTTTTCACGCCCAGGCGCACGGCCAAACATCACCGAAACTGGCACCATTTGCACATCCAGGTCTGGATTGCTGCGGTGCAAGTCGAGATAGTTATGGAACAGCTTAATGGACTCTTCTTTCGGCGTGTAATAGGTGAACACGCGCGGGCCGCCGTGAATAAACACGTAGCGCGGCAGCAGAGTTCCGTCTATCTCCAGCGGTTCCAGGGGATCTGGGAGATCGTGCACCAGACATTGGGCACGCAGCGTCAGCAAGTCTGCTTTTGAATTGTACGGTAGGACGTACATAATGGGACGCGAAGTATCGAGCCCCAATTCCGGGGCAGGTTCTGCCGGAATAGACTTGCTTTTTACCAGGACGCTTAATGGTAAATTCAGTAATTTGTAGTAAATTCGTGGCCAGCCGGACATAAACGATGTAAAGCCTCTGGTTAATAATGCAAATGCGCTGCAAGGATATCAGAAAGTTTAGTGAATTTCTGGTGTATCCGGTCATACTTCGCGCTGCTTTGCCACACCCTGAAACAAACGGGGTAACGTTACAATGACATTGACGCTAATAATGTAAAAAGGTTCTTTTTGATGGCCAATAATACCACTGGATTCACCCGAATTATCAAAGCTGCAGGCTATTCCTGGAAAGGTTTTCGCGCCGCATGGATCAATGAGGCGGCATTCCGCCAGGAAAGCGTTGCCGTACTGTTGGGCGTAGCCATCGCCTGCTGGCTGGACGTCGACGCCATTACCCGCGTGCTGTTGATTGGTTCCGTGATGCTGGTGATGATCGTTGAAATCCTCAACAGTGCGATTGAGGCGGTGGTTGACCGTATTGGCTCTGAGTATCACGAACTTTCCGGTCGGGCGAAAGATATGGGCTCGGCAGCGGTATTGCTGTCTATTTTTGTCGCTCTGATCACCTGGGGCATCCTGTTGTGGTCGCATTTGCGATAAAGATTCCACAACTGCATAAATCTCCTTTTTTTTGTGCAGTTTGCGGTTCCAAAATCACCTTTAGCTGTATATACTCACAGCATAACTGTATATACACCCAGGGGGCGGAATGAAAGCGTTAACGGCCAGGCAGCAAGAGGTGTTTGATCTCATTAGGGATCACATCAGCCAGACAGGTATGCCACCGACGCGTGCGGAGATCGCGCAGCGTTTGGGGTTCCGTTCCCCAAACGCCGCTGAAGAACACCTGAAAGCGCTTGCGCGTAAAGGCGTCCTTGAAATTGTATCCGGCGCATCGCGCGGTATTCGACTGCTGCAGGAAGAAGAAGAAGGGTTACCGCTTGTCGGACGCGTAGCGGCAGGCGAGCCACTGCTGGCGCAGCAGCACATCGAAGGCCATTATCAGGTCGATCCTTCACTGTTCAAACCGAACGCCGATTTTCTGCTGCGCGTTAGCGGTATGTCGATGAAAGACATCGGTATTATGGACGGTGATTTACTGGCTGTGCATAAAACTCAGGATGTGCGTAACGGTCAGGTTGTTGTTGCCCGTATCGACGACGAAGTCACCGTTAAGCGCCTGAAAAAGCAGGGCAACAAGGTTGAGCTCCTGCCAGAAAACAGCGAATTTAAACCTATTGTTGTCGACCTGCGCGAGCAAAACTTCACTATTGAAGGGTTGGCGGTAGGCGTCATTCGTAACGGTGAATGGTTGTAATTTTCTGTTGATTCCCTGTAGGCCGGATAAGACGTTTATATCGCTATCCGGCAACTTGCCCGGTGGCGCTACGCTTACCGGGCCTACACTGCATCTTTTTTCAGTACATCTAACTTCTTCTCAGGCTCTCCTGTATGCCTTTCTTTACCTCTTCTGATAAAGCACTCTGGCACCTCGCCTTACCGATGATCTTCTCCAATATCACCGTTCCCCTGTTGGGACTGGTGGACACCGCGGTGATTGGTCATCTGGACAGTCCGGTCTATCTTGGCGGCGTTGCTGTTGGCGCCACGGCGACCAGCTTTCTCTTTATGCTGCTGCTTTTTTTGCGCATGAGTACCACCGGCCTTACCGCGCAGGCATTTGGCGCGAAAAATCCGCAGGCGCTGGCGCGCGCGTTGGTGCAGCCGCTATTGCTGGCGCTGGGCGCGGGGCTGCTTATCGCACTGTTTCGTACGCCGATTATCGATCTGGCTCTGCATATTGTCGGCGGAAGTGAGGCGGTACTGGAGCAGGCCCGACGCTTCCTGGAAATCCGCTGGTTAAGCGCACCTGCGTCGCTGGCGAATCTGGTGCTGCTCGGCTGGTTGCTTGGCGTTCAGTATGCGCGCGCGCCAGTTATCCTGTTGATTGTCGGCAATATTCTCAACATTGTGCTCGATTTATGGCTGGTAATGGGCTTGCATATGAACGTGCAGGGGGCGGCGTTGGCGACGGTGATTGCCGAATATGCCACGCTGCTGATTGGCCTGATGATGGTACGCAAAGTCCTGCATATGCGTGGAATTTCGCTGGCAATGTTGAAGCTAGCGTGGCGTGGCAACTTCCGTCGTTTGCTGGCGCTCAACCGCGACATCATGCTGCGTTCGCTGCTGCTACAGCTCTGCTTTGGGGCCATTACGGTTCTTGGCGCGCGTTTGGGAGGCGACATCATCGCGGTTAACGCCGTTCTGATGACTCTGCTGACGTTTACCGCCTACGCGCTGGATGGATTTGCCTATGCCGTGGAAGCGCATTCGGGTCAGGCCTATGGGGCGAGGGATGGCAGCCAGTTGCTTGATGTCTGGCGGGCGGCCTGTCGACAGTCCGGTATTGTGGCTATTCTGTTTTCGCTGGTTTATGCCCTGTTTGGCGAGCAGATTGTTGCGCTGCTGACCTCGCTGCCGCAAATCCAACTGTTGGCCGATCGCTATCTTTTTTGGCAGGTGGTTTTGCCGCTGGTGGGGGTATGGTGTTATCTGCTCGACGGTATGTTTATTGGAGCGACACGGGCTGCAGAAATGCGCAACAGTATGGCCGTTGCCGCAGCAGGATTCGCATTAACGCTACTGGCTTTACCGTTGCTGGGAAATCATGGTTTGTGGCTGGCGTTAACCGTTTTTCTCGCGCTGCGTGGGCTTTCCCTGGCCTTTATCTGGCGGCGTCACTGGCGTAATGGAACCTGGTTTGCCTGAGCGGATGGTTAAAAATTCCGAATAGTAAATAAAACCCAGAATCCCTGACTACACTTATTCTCACGTCCAGCAAAAACAGCATGTGTCTGGACATGGCACTCTCGCTATTCACAACCTAACGATGAGGACTTGATGATGAATAAAGACGAAGTCGGCGGTAACTGGAAGCAGTTTAAAGGTAAAGTGAAAGAGCAATGGGGCAAACTGACCGATGATGATATGACGGTCATTGAAGGTAAACGTGACCAACTGGTCGGTAAAGTCCAGGAGCGTTACGGTTACGCGAAAGATCAGGCGGAGAAAGAAGTGACCGATTGGGAAAAACGTAATGATTACCGCTGGTAATTAACCCTTCCCTCCTGAGAGTACAAGGATGTACGCTCTCCCACCCGCTTAACGCCCAACTTTCTTCTTCACCTGAATCGTATGGTCATGCTGGCATTCGCCAGGGTGACGACATGACTCAACCTCCACACAGGCCGGGCACAGTCCATGGGCTTCAATAACGTTATGTCGCAGGGCAAAACCCATTTTTGCTGCCAGCGTATGCATGATGTCTTCCACGCCTTCCGCGCACTCTTCTTTTACCACACCACAGCGGTCGCAAATGAACATTGCGGAACTGTGAGTTGGCTGATCGAACAGATGGCAAAGCACATAGCTGTTGGTGGATTCCACCTTGTGCACAAACCCTTGTTCCAGCAGAAAATCGAGCGCACGATACACGGTCGGCGGCTTGGCCTGCGGCTCGGTTTCTCGCAACAGGTCAAGTAGGTCGTAAGCGCTGATTGCGCCTTCCTGCAGGCTCATCAGGCGCAGCACTTCGAGGCGTTGTGGCGTAAGACGTACGTTGCGTTGCGCACAGAGTTTTTCAGCTTGAGTCAATAACTCCTGCGTGGTGGTTTTGTCCATTTGGCGCCTCGATTTGCGTGCAAGGTTAATCCCTTACTTTAACATGTTCTGTTTAAAACACCGAGATCCACCACGGTGTGCTATACCTGACCCATCGCAATACTGGAAAATAATCATGAAAAGACCCGATTGTATTCGTCACTGGCGTGAAGTTGAGGGGGCTGATGACTCCATCTATCCCGACAGCGATGAGCTGTTTTCCATAGGTGCGCCGCTTGCCCGCAAGCTGGGGTTAGGGCGACTCGGCATTCATCATGAGCGCCTGCCGCCGGGCCGACGCACCTCGTATCCGCACGCTGAAAGCGATGAGGAAGAGTTTATCTATGTGCTGGAAGGATATCCTGAGGCCTGGATTAACGGTTATTTATGGAAGCTGGAACCGGGCGACAGCGTCGGTTTCCCGGCGGGCACCGGCGTGTGTCACACCTTTATCAATAACACCAGTGAAGAGGTACGTCTGCTGGTCGTGGGTGAGGCGAACAAAAAATACAATCGTATTTATTATCCGCTTAATCCGGTTTATGCCGCCACGCGTGAGGATCGTTGGGTCGACCATCCGCCGCAGTTTTTTGGATCTCACGACGGAAAACCGGGGCGTAAATAGCGCTTGTCGGGGAGCAGGGAGGGGGAACCGCGAGGATGTGGCTCACTATCGTAACGGTCTATGCTATAGTAGCGCCCCTTTTTTAACCGGATGCTTGAATATTCGCCATGCTGCCTGAATCTCAGTCTACCGCTTTTCCCGCTCATCGTTTTTCTATCGCGCCGATGCTCGACTGGACGGACAGACATTGCCGCTACTTTTTGCGCTTACTGTCCAGCCAGACGCTGCTCTACACGGAGATGGTAACCACCGGCGCGATCATTCATGGTAAAGGCGATTATCTGGCGTATAGCGAAGAAGAACATCCGGTCGCTTTGCAACTGGGCGGGAGCGATCCGGCTGCGCTGGCGCAGTGCGCAAAGCTTGCTGAACAACGGGGCTATGACGAAATTAACCTCAACGTGGGTTGCCCTTCCGATCGTGTACAGAATGGAATGTTTGGTGCCTGTCTGATGGGGAATGCGCAACTGGTCGCTGATTGCGTCAAAGCGATGCGCGATGTGGTATCGATTCCGGTAACGGTGAAAACCCGTATCGGTATTGATGACCAGGACAGCTACGAATTCCTGTGCGATTTCATCAACACGGTCTCCGGTAACGGTGAATGTGAGATGTTTATCATCCACGCCCGCAAGGCCTGGTTGTCCGGGCTAAGCCCGAAAGAAAACCGCGAAATCCCACCGCTGGATTATGACCGTGTTTACCAGCTTAAGCGCGATTTTCCGCATCTGACGATGTCGATCAACGGTGGCATAAAATCGGTGGAAGAAGCGAAAATGCATCTGCAATATATGGATGGCGTGATGGTGGGGCGCGAAGCTTATCAAAACCCAGGCATTCTGGCGTCCGTTGACCGCGAGATTTTTGCTCTCACCAGCGAAGATGCCGATCCGGTCGCCGTAGTGCGTGCGATGTATCCGTATATTGAGCGTGAACTGAGTAAAGGAACCTATTTGGGGCATGTCACGCGCCATATGCTGGGACTGTTTCAGGGGATTCCTGGGGCACGGCAGTGGCGTCGCTATCTGAGCGAAAATGCGCATAAAGCCGGGGCAGATATTGAGGTCCTGGAACATGCGCTGAAGCTGGTGGCAGACAAACGTTAAGTTTTCGCCAAAAGTTAGTGAATTTCACCACGCCCTGCGCTTTGTCGCGGGGCGTTTGCTATATAAATCAATATATTAATTTTGGCATGTTTCTTGTAAAGCTGTGGAGAGTATTTCATTTCGGGAGAGAGCCATGCTGGAACTACTTTTTGTGATTGGATTTTTTATCATGTTGATGGTCACCGGCGTATCTTTGCTGGGAGTGCTGGCCGCATTGGTGGTAGCCACTGTGGTGATGTTTTTGGGCGGACTATTTGCGTTGATGATTAAACTGTTGCCCTGGCTGTTATTGGCCGTTGCCGTGGTGTGGGTTATCAAGGCGATAAAAGCGCCAAAAGTCCCACAGTATCAGCGCAATAACCGCCGATTTTACTAAGGTATTGAGCGGTGTGTCACAACCTGCAACATTGCCTTTAGAAGCAAATAGGAATTGATTATCAAATCTGTCACTATTGCCAGGTTAACGAATTCATCGAGCTGTACCCTACATACAGCCGAACTAAAAAAAGAAAGGGCTTCCTACGGGAAGCCCTAATTCTTTCTTCCCCCTTCATAATTCAAACCGCAGGTTTGTTGGCGGCTTGAATTATTTAGCGGAAATGAGGGCGTTACGGGATCAGCAAACTCGACCCCTGTGTGGCCCGGCTTTCCAGCACTTCATGAGCACGCTGCGCGTCGTGCAGTGCGAACGTCTGGCCCGGTGCGACATCCACTTTGATCACTCCGCTGGCAATCAGCGAGAAAAGCTCATTGCTGGCTTCGGTTAATTCATGGTGGTTGGTGATGTAACCCTGGAGTGAAGGGCGAGTCACGTACAGCGAACCTTTCTGATTCAGAATGCCTAAGTTAACGCCAGTCACCGGTCCGGAAGCATTACCAAAGCTGACCATGAGCCCCCGGCGCTGCAGGCAATCCAGTGAGGCTTCCCAGGTATCTTTCCCCACCGAGTCATACACCACCCGCACTTTTTTACCGCCAGTGATCTCTTTTACACGTTCTACAATGCTCTCTTCACGATAGTTAATGACCTGCCATGCGCCGGCCTGCAGCGCAATTTGCGCTTTTTGCGCATTACCGACAGTGCCAATCAGCTTCGCACCCAATGCTTTTGCCCACTGGCAGGCAATCATACCGACGCCGCCTGCTGCCGCATGGAATAAAAATGGTTCATCGGGCTGAATTTCATAGGTCTTACGCAACAGATAAAAAACGGTGAGCCCTTTAAGAAATGAGGCGGCAGCTTGTTCAAACGAGATAGCGTTGGGCAAAATAGCGGTTTTATCAGCCGGGACGTTATGCACTGAGCTGTAGGCGCCCAGGGGAGACTGAGCGTAAACCACGCGATCGCCGGCTTTAATGTGCGTCACTTTGCTACCGACTTTACTGACCACGCCTGCGGCTTCGGTACCCAGACCGCTGGGCAGAGAAGGCGGTGGATAAAGACCACTGCGGATATAGGTGTCGATATAGTTGATCCCAATCGCTTTGTTCTCGACCTGGATTTCATTTTCCGCCGGGTCTACAGGCGTAAACTCCACAGCCTTGAGTACATCAGGGCCACCATGCTTGTGAAATTCAATACGTGTTGCCATGCTTCCTCCAAAAGAAATGTGGTAATCTTTCGACCCAATCATTATCTCGGTAACTCCATTCACTATGGCAGGAAATAAACCCTTCAACAAACAACAGACTGATGCTCGTGAGCGCGATCCCCAGGTCGCCGGGCTGAAAGTACCGCCGCACTCGATTGAAGCGGAACAGTCGGTGTTGGGCGGTTTAATGCTGGATAACGAACGCTGGGACGATGTGGCCGAGCGTGTGGTGGCGGAAGATTTTTATACCCGACCGCACCGGCACATCTTCACCGAAATGCATCGCCTGCAGGAGATGGGAAAACCCATCGATCTGATCACGCTTGCAGAATCGCTGGAAGTTCAGGGGCAACTGGACAGCGTCGGCGGTTTTGCTTACCTGGCTGAGTTATCTAAAAATACGCCAAGTGCGGCGAACATTAGTGCCTATGCGGATATTGTCCGCGAACGTGCCGTTGTTCGTGACATGATTTCGGTGGCGAACGAGATCGCGGAAGCCGGGTTTGATCCGCAAGGCCGTTCCAGTGAAGATCTGCTGGACCTCGCGGAATCCCGCGTCTTTAAAATTGCTGAAAGTCGCGCCAATAAAGACGAAGGTCCGAAAAATATTACCGATGTGCTCGACGCTACCGTCGCGCGTATCGAACAGCTGTTCCAGCAGCCACACGATGGTGTCACCGGGGTCAACACCGGTTATGACGACCTCAATAAAAAGACTGCTGGTTTGCAGCCGTCAGACTTAATTATCGTCGCCGCGCGTCCGTCGATGGGTAAAACGACATTTGCAATGAACCTCGTCGAAAATGCGGCGATGCTGCAAGATAAGCCGGTTCTTATCTTTAGTCTTGAAATGCCCTCAGAACAGATCATGATGCGTTCCCTGGCCTCACTCTCACGTGTAGACCAAACCAAAATCCGTACCGGTCAACTGGATGATGAAGACTGGGCGCGAATTTCCGGAACAATGGGTATTTTGCTGGAGAAACGAAACATCTATATTGATGACTCCTCCGGCCTGACGCCAACGGAAGTGCGCTCACGTGCCCGTCGTATCGCCCGCGAACACGGTGGTATCGGACTTATCATGATCGACTACCTGCAGTTGATGCGCGTGCCGTCGCTCTCCGACAACCGTACGCTGGAAATTGCTGAAATTTCCCGCTCGCTGAAAGCGTTAGCGAAAGAACTGCATGTGCCGGTGGTGGCGCTGTCGCAGCTTAACCGCTCTCTGGAACAACGCGCCGATAAGCGTCCGGTCAACTCGGATCTGCGTGAGTCCGGCTCCATCGAGCAGGATGCCGACTTAATCATGTTTATCTATCGTGATGAGGTTTATCACGAAAACAGCGACTTGAAAGGCATCGCCGAGATCATTATCGGTAAACAGCGTAACGGCCCGATCGGTACGGTGCGCCTGACGTTTAACGGTCAGTGGTCGCGCTTCGATAACTATGCTGGCCCGCAGTACGACGACGAATAACAACACTGAATCAGGTTACTCAAGCAAATACTTATCAAGGAATACAAATGCAAGCGGCAACTGTAGTCATTAACCGCCGCGCTCTGCGACACAACCTGCAACGTCTGCGTGAACTGGCTCCAGCCAGTAAACTGGTTGCGGTCGTGAAAGCGAACGCTTACGGCCATGGTCTGTTAGAGACCGCGCGAACGCTCCCCGATGCGGACGCTTTTGGTGTCGCTCGTCTTGAAGAAGCCCTGCGGTTGCGAGCGGGAGGGATCACGCAGCCCATCCTGCTGCTGGAAGGATTTTTTGATGCTTCCGATCTGCCGACTATCTCCGCGCAGCGTCTGCATACTGCCGTCCACAACCAAGAGCAGCTTGAAGCTCTGGAAGCCGCGGTACTGGCTGAACCGGTCACCGTCTGGATGAAGCTCGACACGGGAATGCACCGCCTGGGCGTGCGTCCGGAGCAGGCCGAGGCGTTTTATCAGCGCTTGACGCAATGCGAAAACGTGCGCCAGCCGGTCAATATCGTCAGCCACTTTGCGCGCGCGGACGAGCCTGAGTGCGGCGCGACCGAAAAGCAGCTCGATATCTTCAATAGCTTTTGCGCAGGTAAACCGGGTCAGCGTTCGATCGCCGCGTCGGGTGGTATTCTGCTGTGGCCGCAGTCTCACTTCGACTGGGCGCGTCCGGGGCTGATTCTGTATGGCGTATCGCCGTTGGAAAACCACTCTATCGGTGCCGATTTTGGCTGCCAGCCGGTGATGTCGCTCACTTCCAGCCTGATTGCGGTGCGTGAACACAAAGCGGGAGAGCCGGTTGGCTATGGTGGAACCTGGCTGAGCGAGCGCGACACGCGTCTGGGCGTGGTGGCGATGGGCTATGGTGATGGTTATCCGCGCGCAGCGCCGTCTGGGACACCGGTACTGGTCAATGGCCGTGAAGTGCCGATCGTCGGTCGCGTCGCGATGGATATGATTTGCGTCGATTTAGGTCCCGAGGCGCAGGACAAAGCCGGCGATTCGGTTATCCTGTGGGGTGAAGGTCTGCCCGTTGAACGCATTGCTGAAATGACGAAAGTAAGTGCTTACGAACTTATCACGCGCCTGACCTCAAGGGTGGCAATGAAGTATATCGATTAAGTTCATGATGTGCCGGATAAGGCGGTTACGCCGCCATCCGGCAATATTCCTCTCAACATCCTCTCGATCTTCTCCCGCTTCCGGTTTATTGTGTTCTTAACCCCTGCCTGTAAACCTGGAGAACCACACGTGTTTCAAAAAGTTGACGCCTACGCCGGCGACCCGATTTTATCGCTCATGGAGCGTTTCAAAGAAGATTCACGTAGCGACAAAGTGAACCTCAGCATCGGTCTGTACTACAACGAAGACGGCATTATTCCTCAGCTTAAAGCGGTGGCAGAAGCGGAAGCCCGACTGAATGCCAAACCGCATGGCGCTTCGCTGTATCTGCCGATGGAAGGCCTGAACACTTATCGCCATACTATTGCGCCGCTGTTGTTTGGCGCAGATCATCCGGTTCTCCAGCAGCAGCGCGTCGCAACGATTCAGACGCTGGGCGGCTCCGGTGCGCTAAAGGTTGGCGCAGACTTCCTGAAACGCTATTTCCCTGATTCTGGCGTGTGGGTCAGCGATCCGACCTGGGAAAACCACATCGCGATTTTTGAAGGTGCTGGATTCGAAGTAAGTACTTACCCCTGGTATGACGACACCACCAATGGCGTGCGTGTCAACGACCTGCTGGCCACGCTGAACACCTTACCGGCGCGCAGCATCGTACTGTTGCATCCATGCTGCCATAACCCGACGGGTGCGGATTTAACCCCCGCGCAGTGGGATGGTGTCATTGAGATCCTGAAAGCTCGCGATCTGATCCCGTTCCTGGATATTGCTTACCAGGGTTTTGGCGGTGGAATGGAAGACGATGCCTATGCGATCCGCGCCATTGCCAGCGCCGGATTGCCTGCACTGGTCAGCAATTCATTCTCGAAGATTTTCTCTTTGTACGGCGAGCGTGTCGGCGGACTTTCAGTGGTCTGTGAAGACGCTGATGCCGCCAGCCGCGTTCTGGGGCAGCTAAAAGCGACGGTGCGTCGTAACTATTCCAGCCCGCCAAACTTTGGTGCGCAGGTTGTGGCCGCAGTGTTGGGTGATGACGCGCTGAAAGCCAGCTGGCTGGCGGAAGTCGAAGAGATGCGTACCCGTATTCTGGCGATGCGCCAGGCGCTGGTTAACGTATTGAATGCGGAGATCCCTGGTCGTAACTTTGATTACCTGCTGCAACAGCGCGGGATGTTCAGCTATACCGGACTCAGCGCTGCTCAGGTCGATCGCCTGCGCGATGAGTTCGGTGTGTACCTGATAGCCAGCGGTCGTATGTGCGTGGCCGGGTTAAATCACGGTAACGTGCAACGGGTGGCGAAGGCATTTGCCGCCGTCATGTAACCGGGTTTTTAGGCCTGATAAGCGTCGCGCCATCAGGCATTGTATTGCCGGATAGAGGTGTAATCACCTTATCCGGCCTACTTTCTTTCACCGTGCTATTGGTCTGTTTTCCAATGTGATCATGCTCTTTTTCCAGGACAAAACCAGAGAAAATCCTTCCTTTCCCTCCCCCTAAGGGGTAAGGTCAGATAGTTTTTTGACCAGTTGTTAATAAAAAAATGATAACTAACTGACTACTTAGGGAAAAAATATGCGCAAGTTTACGTTGGCACTGAGTGCCGTTTGTTTATTGTTCACGCTAAATCAGCCGGCCCAGGCGTTAGTTTCTTCTCCCTCTCAGCTTAATCCAGGCACCAACGTTGCAAAACTCGCTGAGCAGGCACCCATTCACTGGGTCTCCGTGGCACAAATTGAAAACAGCCTGACCGGACGCCCGCCGATGGCCGTCGGGTTTGATATCGATGACACCGTCCTCTTTTCCAGCCCAGGCTTCTGGCGCGGTCAAAAAACGTATTCTCCGAACAGTGAGGATTACCTGAAAAATCCGGCCTTCTGGGAAAAAATGAACAATGGCTGGGACGAATTCAGCATTCCGAAAGAAGTGGCGCGTCAGCTGATTGATATGCACGTGCGTCGCGGCGACAGCATCTTTTTCGTAACCGGGCGTAGCCAGACGAAGACCGAAACGGTGTCGAAAACGCTGTCCGATAACTTTCACATCCCGGCCGGCAATATGAACCCGGTCATTTTTGCCGGTGATAAGCCGGGCCAGAATACGAAAACGCAGTGGCTGCAGGATAAAAATATCCGTATGTTCTACGGCGACTCTGATAATGACATTACCGCCGCCCGAGATGTGGGTATTCGCGGCATTCGTATTTTACGCGCTTCTAACTCCACTTATAAACCGTTGCCACAGGCCGGCGCGTTTGGTGAAGAGGTGATCGTCAACTCGGAGTATTGAGGACGTTGCTTGCGGTTGTTGTTTTTTTAAACAAATTTGCGTTACCTGCTTTTACCTTTTGCGGACTTGCTGCACACTGAATAAAAGATGTTCTCATTAGGCAATATGCTGGTAAGGGGAATTAAGATGACGAATTCGGAGTTGCTGCAATACTGCATGGCAAAAATGGGCGCCGAGCAGAGCGTACACAGTGACTGGAAGGCCACACAAATCAAAGTCGAAGATGTGCTTTTTGCCATGGTAAAAGAGGTGGAAGAACGCCCGGCGGTGTCACTGAAAACCAGCCCGGAACTGGCAGAGTTGTTACGTCAGCAGCATAGCGATGTACGGCCAAGCCGGCATCTCAATAAGGCGCACTGGAGTACGGTGTATCTGGACGGCTCGCTGCCGGATTCACAAATCTACTACCTGGTAGACGCCTCTTATCAGCAGGCCGTAAACACGCTGCCGGAAGATAAACGCCGGATACTGGCGCAGTCCTGATCTGTTTTCCGAAATGAGGCGCTAGCGCCTTATCCGGCCTACAAGCAATTATGCATATTTTGTAGGCCTGATAAGCGTAGCGCCATCGGCATGATTACAACAGTGGTTTGAGGAAACGGGCCGTGTGTGAGGCTTCACACTCAGCGACCGTTTCTGGTGTGCCTGAAACCAGAATTTCCCCGCCGCCGCTGCCGCCTTCCGGACCGAGATCGACAATCCAGTCAGCGGTTTTTATCACGTCCAGATTGTGCTCAATCACTACGATGGTGTTGCCCTGATCCCGGAGCTGATGCAGCACGTCCAGCAGTTGCTGAATATCCGCAAAATGCAGACCGGTGGTCGGTTCATCGAGAATATACAGCGTTTGACCGGTACCGCGTTTGGACAGTTCACGCGCCAGCTTTACGCGCTGCGCTTCACCGCCCGAGAGCGTGGTGGCGGACTGACCCAGTCGGATGTACGTCAGACCCACGTCCATCAGCGTTTGCAGCTTACGCGCCAGCGCCGGAACGGCATCGAAGAACTCACGCGCCTCTTCAATCGTCATATCCAGCACTTCGTGGATAGTCTTGCCCTTGTACTTAATCTCCAGTGTTTCGCGGTTATAGCGCTTGCCTTTACACTGATCGCACGGCACGTAGATATCCGGTAAGAAGTGCATTTCGACTTTGATCACGCCGTCGCCCTGACAAGCTTCACAGCGTCCGCCGCGGACGTTAAAGCTGAAACGACCCGGAGTATAACCGCGCGCACGCGACTCCGGCACGCCGGCAAACAGTTCGCGCACTGGCGTAAACACGCCGGTGTAGGTTGCCGGGTTAGAGCGCGGCGTACGGCCAATCGGGCTTTGGTCAATGTCGATCACTTTGTCGAAATGTTCCAGGCCCTGAACATCACGATATGGCGCGGGTTCAGCCAGCGTGGCGCCGTTCAGCGCCGTCTGCGCAATCGGGAACAGCGTGTCGTTAATTAGCGTCGATTTACCCGAACCGGAAACACCGGTAATGCAGGTAAATAAACCAACCGGCAGCGTCAGCGTGACATCTTTCAGGTTGTTACCGCGCGCGCCGGTCAGCTTCAACACTTTTTCCGGGTCTGCCGCCACGCGCTGTTTCGGCACTTCAATCTTGCGCTTACCGCTCATGTACTGGCCGGTCAGCGACTCAGGCACGGCCATGATATCTTTTAGCGTACCTTCGGCAACCACCTGGCCGCCGTGAACGCCCGCGCCGGGGCCGATGTCGATGACGTGGTCAGCGGCGCGAATCGCGTCTTCATCGTGCTCAACCACAATGACGGTATTGCCCAGATTACGCAGGTGGATAAGCGTACCCAACAGACGCTCGTTATCGCGCTGATGCAGACCGATAGACGGTTCATCCAGCACGTACATTACGCCGACCAGACCTGCGCCGATCTGGCTTGCCAGACGAATACGCTGGGCTTCGCCGCCGGAGAGCGTTTCTGCTGAACGCGACAGCGTCAGATAGTTGAGGCCGACGTTGACCAGGAACTTCAGACGATCGCCAATCTCTTTGAGAATTTTCTCTGCAATCTTCGCTCGCTGACCCGCAAGCTTCAGGTTGTTGAAGAAATCCATGGCGTGACCGATGCTCATGTCGGAAATCGCGGGCAGCGGCGTATTTTCGACAAATACGTGGCGGGCTTCCCGGCGTAAACGCGTCCCCTCACAGCTGGCGCACGGTCGGTTGCTAATGAACTTGGCTAATTCTTCACGTACCGCGCTGGATTCCGTCTCTTTATAACGGCGCTCCATATTGTGCAATACGCCTTCGAACGGATGGCGGCGTACGGACGTATCGCCGCGATCGTTCATGTATTTAAATTCGATATTCTCTTTACCGGAACCGTACAGCACCACTTTATGCACGGCAGGGTTCAGGCTGGCCCATGGGGCTTCAACGTCGAATTTATAGTGTTCCGCCAGTGACTTAAGCATCTGGAAGTAATAGAAGTTACGGCGATCCCAGCCGCGGATAGCACCACCGGCCAGCGACAGTTCCGGATTTTGGATCACCCGGTCAGGATCGAAATACTGCTGCACGCCGAGACCGTCACAGGTCGGGCATGCACCCGCTGGGTTATTGAACGAGAACAGACGTGGTTCCAGCTCCCGCATGCTGTAGCCGCAGATCGGGCAGGCGAAGTTGGCGGAGAACAGCAACTCTTCCGCTTTCGGATCGTCCATATCGGCGACCACCGCCGTACCACCGGACAGTTCCAGCGCGGTTTCAAAGGATTCTGCCAGTCGCTGGGTGAGATCGTCGCGGACTTTAAAGCGGTCAATCACCACTTCAATAGTGTGTTTCTTTTGCAGTTCAAGCTTGGGCGGATCGGAAAGGTCGCACACTTCACCGTCGATACGGGCGCGGATATAGCCCTGGCCTGCCAGGTTTTCCAGCGTTTTAGTATGCTCGCCTTTACGCTCCTTAATCACCGGCGCCAGCAGCATCAGACGTTTGCCTTCCGGCTGCGACAGAACGTTGTCCACCATCTGGCTAACGGTCTGGGCCGCCAGGGGAACGTCGTGATCCGGGCAGCGCGGTTCGCCAACGCGGGCAAACAGCAGACGCAGATAGTCGTGAATTTCGGTAATCGTACCTACCGTGGATCGCGGGTTGTGGGATGTCGATTTTTGTTCAATTGAGATGGCGGGAGACAGCCCCTCAATGTGGTCGACATCCGGCTTTTCCATCAGCGACAGAAACTGACGCGCGTACGCGGAAAGGGATTCAACGTAACGACGCTGCCCTTCGGCATACAAGGTGTCGAAAGCGAGCGAAGATTTGCCTGAGCCCGAAAGCCCGGTGACGACAATCAGCTTGTCGCGCGGGATGACGAGGTTGATGTTTTTGAGATTATGGGTGCGGGCGCCCCGAACTTCGATCTTATCCATTCATCTTTCCCGGATTAAACGCTTTTTTGCCTGGCTGCATGGTGCTACCGGCGATCACAAACGGTTAATTATGACACAACCTGACCTGAATGGATATACAGTATTGGAATGCAAAACGCAGATGCCTGTGCAACAATGTCTGTCTGGGGTTGTTTACTGGAATCGATCTCGCAACGTAGTAAAAGCGCTATTGGAAATGCTACAATCCCGCGCTTACACTTATTCAGTAACGTTTTTCAGGAGACACGATCATGGCCAGCAGAGGCGTAAACAAGGTGATTCTCGTCGGTAATCTGGGCCAGGACCCGGAAGTACGCTATATGCCGAATGGTGGCGCAGTTGCCAACATTACGCTGGCTACTTCCGAATCCTGGCGTGATAAAGCGACCGGCGAAATGAAAGAGCAGACTGAATGGCACCGTGTGGTGCTGTTCGGCAAACTGGCGGAAGTTGCCAGCGAATATCTGCGTAAAGGTTCCCAGGTCTATATCGAAGGTCAGCTGCGTACCCGCAAATGGACCGATCAATCCGGCGTAGAAAAGTACACCACTGAAGTTGTGGTTAACGTTGGCGGCACCATGCAAATGCTGGGCGGTCGTCAGGGTGGTGGTGCTCCGGCAGGTGGCGGCCAGCAGCAGGGTGGTTGGGGTCAGCCTCAGCAGCCGCAAGGTGGCAATCAGTTCAGCGGCGGCGCGCAGTCTCGCCCGCAGCAGCAGTCGGCTCCGGCAGCGCCGTCTAATGAGCCGCCGATGGATTTCGACGACGATATTCCGTTCTAATCCTTCTGCTTTTCGCTGAAAATTATGGCTACCTCAGAACTGGGGTAGCCATATGCAATTCTGTTATCAGTTCAACACCATCGGCCAGTCTGGCGGTGTATGGCTCATCACTTCAACCATTACGGTTTCAATGTTCTTCCAGATTGCGGACATATCCACCAGGGTTATGCCGAGTAATCCGGTCGCAAACCAGCAGGCAAAAACCAGCCCTAAACCGCTGCTAATGACGGCCAGGCCAATATAATCTGATTTACGAAAACGGATATTGAGCGTACTGGCTAAAAACATCAGCACTGCACTGAGTAATTGCCACCGCAGAAGAACCACGCCAGTTGTTATCGTTGCCATGAAAAACGTCCTCAGAAAGTCTGGATGCCCAGGACAGCGCGGGGGTGTTCACCGAGGGTGTAGTACTCTGGCTATCGACGGGCAATAACATGAATGAAACATCGTTTCTGTTACATGATTTTTGTGAACTATATCACACATGCTCGTTTGTTCACCAGTGTTGGGCGTATTTTTTGCAGGATGATAACCATGTTAAATATGTGGTTATATTTAAGGAAGCAATGATACTAAATAATCAATCTTAAAGATGCATTTTTGTTACCTGTTTTATTTATCCTAAATTCATCGTTAAAAAAATCTAATGAATTTCTTAAATAAAGCCAGGATAGTGCTTATAAAAAATTACTCCTTGGGGATAATAACGTTATGAAATAAGCATAACTTTAAGTTTGCCTTACGGAAAAATAATATCATCATCAACTATTATCAGACTTTTACATAGAGAAGTCTGTTGCTAATACTGATAGATTCATGCAACTTAATCAGTCGGTGTTTATAGCATCTTGCCTTAATGGGTTCTGGCATATACGAAACAGGGAAACAGGGCTGACATGAATCACAGTGCGCGACGCAAGATACTGAAGTTCCTCGGAACATTCATGGTGGTATTGCTCCCCGTGGTGCTGGCGTTATGGTTTGCTCAAATCCGGGCAATGTCCGAAACCCGTAATCAACTTCGCTCTTTTGCGCAACTGGTGTTAAATAAAACTGAATTGGTGATCCAACAAGCCGATTTAGCGCGAGATATGGCCCTGTTGTATCAAGGTAAGATGTGTACCCCGGCACATCAGAAAAATATGCTAGATATTATTCGTGGTCGTTTATATATCAGCGAGCTAATTTATGCGCAGGGCGATCATTTTTTGTGCTCTGCGTCGATGGCGCCGCCAGTCGCCTATATTATGCCGACCGCCGACTATAAACGTACGCCGGACATCTCCATCTATTACTATCGCGATACCCCCTTTTTCGCTGGCTACAGAATGACGTATATGCAACGTGGAAACTACGTTGTCGTCATCAACCCATTATCTTACAGCGAAGTTATGTCAGATGACCCGGACCTGTCCTGGGGCGTGTATGACACGGTAACGGGTACTTTTTTCTCTGCCAGCGAAGGGGCGCCTATTGCGCAGTTATTGCCGTTGGTGCACGGTGAAGCCTCAACCTTCCAGTTGGACGATCGCTTCTACACCAAAGTGCATTCAGAAAAACGCCCGATTGCGATTATTGTGTCGACCTCGGATAAACGCATACATTCGATTTTCTATCATGAGGCTGCCTTAACGATTCCTTTCGGGATTATCTGCAGCATCCTGATGCTGTTAATGTGGTGGCGCACGCGTCAGGAATACTTATCTCCCCGCCGCTTGTTAAAACGCGCAATCAAAAAACGTCAACTGTGTCTGCACTACCAGCCGATCATTGATATCGAAAACGGTCAGTGCGTAGGGGCTGAGGCTCTGCTGCGCTGGCCGGGCTGTGATGGTGAAGTAATGAGCCCAACCGAGTTTATTCCGCTGGCTGAAAAAGAGGGAATGATTGAGCGGATCACGGATTACGTGATTGAAGAGGTATTCAACGATTTAGGATATTTTCTTTCGGCGCATCCTCAGCTTTATATCTCGATAAACCTCTCTGCTTCTGACTTTCATTCATCCCGACTTATTGCCCTGATTACCGACAAAAACCGTGAGTACTCTGTGGCGGCCCAGCAAATTAAAGTCGAGGTGACCGAGCGCGGGTTTATTGATGTAGATAAAATGACCGCGGTAATCCAGGCGTTTCGTCAGGCGGGTTATGAAGTGGCGTTTGATGATTTTGGGACGGGATATTCCAATCTACACAATTTATCCGCGTTGAATATCGATATCCTGAAGATCGACAAATCATTTATTAGTACGTTGTCCACCAACAGCACCAGTCACCTGATTGCCGAACATATCATCGAAATGGCGCAAAGCTTACACCTGAAGATGATTGCGGAAGGGGTAGAGACGGTTGAGCAAATCGAGTGGCTGCGCGAACGTGGCGTACAGTATTGTCAGGGCTGGTATTTTGCGAAGGCGCTGCCGCCACAGGAGTTCATGCACTGGATACAACGGTCGCCCGCCATACTGACGCAGAGCGGGCAATAATCTTACAGGCGGTGGCGGTAATCGCTGGGGGTACGATCAAACTCGCGGCGAAACACGCGTGAGAAGGTTTGTTGTGATACATAACCAAGATCCATCGCGATATCGAAAATAGGTCGCTCGGTCGTCCGCAGTTCAACAGCAGCCAGCAGGAGTCGACGCTGGCGGATATAGTCACCCAACGTCTGGCGCATCACCGTGCGGAACATTCTCTGTAAATACCACTTCGAGTAACCTGATTTTTTCGCCACCGCCTCAATGTTCAGCGGCTGATCGATATGGTCGTCAATCCATTCAATAAGGGTCTGAATAATCTGCTGATGGGACATAGGGCTGCCTCTTTTTCAGTATTCGATTCGTCGTTTTGTCTGTGGGCGAGTATAATTCCTCAAGTTAACTTGAGGTAAAGCGATTTATGGAAAAGAAATTACCCCGAATAAAAGCGCTGCTCACGCCAGGTGAAGTTGCAAAGCGTAGCGGCGTGGCGGTATCAACCCTGCATTTCTATGAAAGCAAAGGGTTAATCAGCAGTATGCGCAACAGCGGCAATCAGCGCCGATACAGACGTGATGTGTTACGTTACGTGGCGATTATCAAGATTGCTCAACGCATCGGGATCCCGTTGGCAACGATTGGTGACGCGCTCGGCGTATTACCTGAAGGACATTCGCTCAGTGCTAAAGAGTGGAAGCAGCTCTCTTCGCAATGGCGTGAAGAGCTGGATCGACGCATTCATACTTTAGTGGCGCTACGCGATGAACTGGATGGGTGTATTGGTTGCGGTTGTTTGTCGCGCAGCGATTGCCCGTTGCGTAACCCAGGCGATCAGCTTGGCGAGAAGGGGACCGGGGCGCGTCTGCTGGAAGATGATTGATGTGAAATATCTGATGGATTGACGGATATAAAACTAAAGCGCCACAGAGGGCGCTTTAGTTTGGTTCCGGTCTTTGTCTTTCACTCTATCCCGCTGGTTCACGGGAGGGTTTCCCCCGACATCAACACCCCTCAGTCGAGCACATTAGGTGAGGTTCCGGTCTGTGTTGATAATGTAATTGTAAGCCACCTCTCTCCATTTACCAGTGAAATGGTGATTTTTTAGCCAAAAAATTTTCCGCATCTTCACCGGTTTTCTTGCGCAAGTTTGCGTGAAAAAGGCACACCGATGTTGTAATAACTCCGCAAAATTTGTTGCGAGACTGCGCATTGACGATAACGTTTGCGCATCGACTGATTATTTATTGCGCGTTATAAGAAGAAATGAGTAAAAAGCGGCAAAGTTCAGTTGAAAACCAGCGTATGATCGCTGGATAATCGGTTGCTTTTTTTTACCACCCGTTTTTTATGCGCGGAGCTAAACGTTTGCTTTTTTGCGACACCCCTATTGACGCAAACCTGGCACATGGAGAAAACGTTTAGCAGGCAGTGGATTGTCCAGCACGCATAATGACGAAAAAATAAACTCTCAGGGGATGTTTTCTATGTCTACGCCTTCAGCGCGTACCGGCGGTTCACTCGACGCCTGGTTTAAAATTTCGCTCCGCGGCAGTACCGTTCGTCAGGAAGTCGTTGCCGGATTAACGACGTTCCTGGCCATGGTCTACTCCGTTATCGTGGTTCCGGGGATGCTGGGTAAAGCCGGATTCCCGCCTGCCGCTGTATTTGTGGCAACCTGTCTGGTCGCGGGCGTCGGTTCTATTGTGATGGGCCTGTGGGCAAACCTGCCGCTGGCGATTGGTTGCGCCATTTCTTTGACGGCGTTTACCGCATTCAGCCTGGTACTGGGACAACATATCAGCGTGCCTGTTGCGCTGGGTGCGGTGTTCCTGATGGGTGTCCTGTTTACCATCATTTCCGCGACCGGTATTCGTAGCTGGATCCTGCGCAATCTACCGCAGGGTGTTGCGCACGGTACGGGGATTGGTATCGGCCTGTTCCTGCTGCTGATTGCGGCAAACGGCGTGGGTCTGGTTATTAAAAACCCGCTGGACGGCCTGCCGGTTGCGCTGGGCGATTTCGATACCTTCCCGGTGATTATGTCGCTGGTAGGTCTGGCGGTGATTATTGGCCTCGAAAAACTGAAAGTACCGGGCGGCATCCTGCTGACTATTATCGGTATTTCCGTAGTGGGTCTGATTTTCGACCCGGCCGTACATTTCTCCGGTATTTTTGCCATGCCGTCTCTGAGCGACGAAAACGGCAACTCGCTGATCGGTAGCCTGGATATTATGGGCGCACTAAACCCAATCGTACTGCCGAGCGTGCTGGCGCTGGTCATGACCGCTGTCTTCGATGCGACCGGAACCATCCGTGCGGTAGCCGGACAGGCGAATCTGCTGGATAAAGACGGACAGATTATTGACGGCGGCAAAGCGCTGACCACCGACTCCCTGAGCAGCGTGTTCTCTGGCCTGGTGGGCGCTGCACCGGCGGCGGTTTATATTGAATCCGCAGCGGGTACGGCGGCAGGCGGCAAAACCGGCCTGACGGCGATCACCGTTGGCGTACTGTTCCTGCTGATCCTGTTCCTCTCTCCGCTCTCTTATCTTGTACCAGTATATGCAACGGCACCTGCGCTGATGTATGTGGGCCTGCTGATGTTGAGCAACGTAGCGAAAATCGACTTTGCTGACTTTGTCGACGCTATGGCGGGGCTGGTAACGGCCGTATTTATCGTGCTGACCTGTAACATCGTGACCGGCATTATGATTGGCTTTGCTACCCTGGTGATTGGCCGTATCGTCTCTGGCGAATGGCGCAAACTGAACATCGGCACAGTGGTCATCGCCATCGCGCTGGTGGCCTTCTACGCTGGTGGTTGGGCTATCTAATCCTCATTTGATGAAGATTCTGAAAACGGGTGGCTTTGGCCGCCCGTTTTTATTTTCACAACACTCTCGTTGTCTTTTGCGTTACTCTCAAGTAGATAGAATTGAGGCACGACGCCTCTCATCACTGATCATAAGAAACATCGCAAACAGGGAACGCATGGAAATCTTTTTCACCATACTCATCATGACCCTTGTGGTCTCGCTGTCGGGGGTTTTTACTCGCGTATTGCCATTCCAACTCCCTTTACCCCTTATGCAGATCGCCATCGGCGCCTTGCTGGCGTGGCCGACGTTTGGTTTGCATGTGGAATTCGATCCTGAGCTTTTTCTGGTTCTGTTCATCCCGCCGCTGCTCTTCGCTGATGGCTGGAAGACGCCAACCCGTGAGTTTCTGGAGCACGGGCGAGAGATCTTCGGCCTTGCGCTGGCGCTGGTTCTGGTCACGGTGGTCGGGATTGGCTTTATGATTTACTGGCTGGTGCCGGGGATCCCTCTCATCCCAGCCTTTGCGCTGGCCGCTGTCCTGTCGCCAACCGATGCCGTTGCGCTTTCCGGCATAGTGGGCGAGGGACGCATACCGAAGAAAATCATGGGTATCCTGCAGGGCGAAGCGTTGATGAACGACGCCTCCGGTCTGGTATCACTGAAATTTGCCGTCGCCGTGGCGATGGGCACGATGGTGTTTACGGTTGGTGGCGCAACGCTTGAATTCTTCAAGGTAGCGATTGGCGGTATCCTGGCCGGTTTTGTCGTCAGTTGGCTGTACGGGCGCTCCCTGCGTTTTCTCAGCCGCTGGGGTGGTGATGAACCGGCAACGCAAATCGTTCTGCTGTTCCTGCTGCCGTTTGCGTCTTACCTGATTGCGGAACACATCGGTGTTTCCGGCATCCTCGCGGCGGTCGCAGCCGGGATGACGATCACCCGTTCCGGGGTAATGCGCCGGGCGCCGCTGGCGATGCGTTTACGTGCTAACAGTACCTGGGCGATGCTGGAGTTTGTGTTTAACGGCATGGTTTTCTTGCTGTTAGGACTGCAGTTGCCGGGGATTCTGGAGTCTTCTTTGGCGGCGGCAGAAGCCGATCCGAATGTTGAAATCTGGATGCTGTTTACCGATATCGTGCTGATTTACGTGGCGCTGATGCTGGTACGTTTTGGCTGGCTGTGGACGATGAAGAAGTTTAGCCTGCGTTTTCTGAAGAAAAAACCGATGGAGTTTGGTTCCTGGACGACGCGTGAAATCATGATCGCCTCCTTTGCGGGCGTGCGTGGGGCCATTACTCTTGCCGGTGTGCTCTCTATTCCGTTGCTGTTACCGGATGGTAGCGGCTTCCCGGCGCGATATGAGCTGATCTTCCTTGCCGCGGGCGTGATTCTGTTCTCGCTGTTTGTTGGCGTGGTGATGCTGCCGCTTCTGCTGCAACACCTGGAAGTGGCAGACCACTCGCAGCAGCAGAAAGAGGAACGAATTGCCCGCGCTGCCACGGCGGAAGTGGCGATTGTCGCCATCCAGAAAATGGAGGAGCGTCTGGCCGCAGATACCGAAGAGAACATCGACAATCAGTTGCTCACCGAGGTGAGTTCACGCGTCATCGGTAACCTGCGTCGACGCGCCGACGGACGCAACGACGTGGAAAGCTCGATGCAGGAAGAAAACCTCGAGCGGCGTTTCCGTCTGGCGGCCCTGCGCTCCGAGCGCGCGGAACTTTATCACCTGCGCGCCACGCGGGAAATCAGCAATGAGACGCTGCAAAAACTGCTGCACGATCTGGATTTGCTGGAAGCGCTGTTGATCGAGAACGAATAAACGGTTGTGCCTGATGGCGCTACGCTTATCAGGCCTACGGAATCCAATTGTAGGTCTGATAAGCGTTAAGCCGCATCCGGCATGTTACGACTCTTGCGTTAGCCAGAACCCTTCACAGCATTTGAGCCACGCCTGGGCGCTGTGCGACAGATACACACCTTCGCGCCAAATCATGCCCAACTGCCAGCGTAAATCACTCTCCAAAGGGATCCAGCGCAGCGTCTGCTTATCCAACCGCTGGCAAATCGGCTCCGGTAAAATGGCGATCCCGACTCCGGCTTGCACCATCGCCGCCAGAAAATCCCACTGCCCACTGCGTACCGCGATGCGGGGTTTGACGTTGTGCTGGTTAAACAGCTCAAGCAGCTGACGGCTCAACGCGAAATCTTCGTTATAGATAAGCAGGGGATGCTCCGCTAACGCCTCGGGGGAAATGGATTCACACGTTGTCCACTGACCGGAACGAGGGACCAGCACGCAGAGCGGATGGCTAAAAAGCGGTAAGGTCGCCAGGCCGCTCTCTTCTTCAACCGGCAGCGCCGTCATCGCGACATCCAGCTCGCCATTCATCACCGCCTGCTGGACGGTTAAGCCTCCAAATTCAGATACCTTCAGCTCCACGCCGGGATAGCGCTGGCGAAACAGGCTGATAGGCCCGGCCATCAACATACCGACCATGGGCGGGATGCCGAGGCGCAGCACTCCCTTGTTGAGGTGATTAATGTCGCTGAGTTCTGCTTCGAGCTGGCGAAACTCGGCGAGGATCGCCAGGCCGCGTTCGAAAACAACCTGTCCGGTGTCGGTTAACAGCAGTCGCCGACCGTCGCGGATTAACAGCGTGCAGTTAAGCTCGTCTTCAAGGTTCTTCAACATCTTGCTGATGGTGGGCTGGGTGACAAAAAGCTTCTCCGCTGCGCGGGTAAAGCTCTGCTGACGAACCACCTCAACAAAATAGCGCAGCGTTCTGATATCCATGATTATTCCTTAAGACTATGCCTGCAATGAGTTTAATTCATTTCAGTCCTGGACGGGGGCTCTCTATACTGGCGCTCTCTATTTTTTAAGGACATACCCTCATGGCTGTGGCGATAAGCCGCGTGACGCCTGCCGTTATTCATCGACTCCAGATCCCCGTTCAGGTTCTGTTGTACGCAGGTCTATTTGTATTTGCTCAATATCTTGTCTCCTGGCTGCATCTGCCGCTTCCTGCCAACCTGGTTGGGATGGTGCTGATGTTGGCGCTGATTGTCTGCCGGGTTATCCCGTTGAACTGGATTCGCGCAGGCGCTCGCTGGTTACTGGCTGAAATGCTGCTGTTTTTTGTTCCGGCGGTGGTGGCTGTAGTCAACTATACGCAGCTGTTGTTGGTCGATGGTTGGCGCATATTTGCTGTCATTGCGCTAAGTACGTTGATGGTGCTTGGCGCAACGGCGTGGGTCGTGGATAAAGTGTATCGCTATGAAATGAGCAGGCTAAACCGTGAGTAATTTCCAGCTAAGCGTGCTGTGTCTGGTGATTACGCTGGGCATCTATTTTGCCAACAAGCGCCTGTATCGCCGTTTTCGTAAATTACCGCTGATGCCGTTAGTGTTCACTCCGGCGCTGCTGGTCCTGATGCTGGTCTTCGGGCATATCTCCTGGCAAAACTATATTGGTGAATCGCACTGGTTGCTGTGGCTGTTAGGCCCTGCGACCATCGCTTTTGCCGTTCCGGTTTATGACAACCTTGCCGTGATTAAGCGGCACTGGATGTCACTGACGGCGGGCGTGGTGACGGCAACGCTGGTGGCCGTTACCAGTTCCGTGTGGCTGGCGCGTCTGTTTATGTTGCCTGATGAAATCCAGCGTAGCCTGGCGGTGCGCTCCGTCACCACGCCGTTTGCGCTGGCAGCAGCAGAGCCGTTGGGTGGGCAACCAGACCTGGTGGCATTGTTCGTGGTAGTGACCGGTGTATTTGGTATGGCGGTTGGCGATGTACTGTTTTTACGGCTTTCTATTCGGGAAGGGATGGCGAAAGGCGCAGGATTTGGCGCAGCCTCGCATGGTGCGGGCACGGCGCGCTCTTATGAGCTCGGCCAGCAGGAGGGCGTGGTCGCCAGCCTGGTGATGATGCTTTCAGGCGTGGTGATGGTGCTGGTAGCGCCGCTGGTCGCGATGGTGATGTTCTGAAAAAATGCCCCGGTCGTTCAGACCGGGGATGAGGAGGAGTGGTTAGTGCGCGCGACCTTGTTCTACGCCGTACCCGGTCTGGGAACGGATGAACTGGGCACGGAACTGCTCGCGTTCGCGATTACCTTCTTCTGAGTTATCGGTAGCAGAGAAGAACCAGATCCCGAGGAACGCTACGCTGATGGAGAACAGCGCCGGATATTCATACGGGAAAATGGCTTTTTCGTGACCAAGGATCTGGACCCAAATCGTCGGGCCAAGCACCATCAGCACCACCGCCGTCAGCAGACCTAACCAGCCGCCCAACATCGCGCCACGCGTGGTCAGTCTTGACCAGTACATGGAGAGCAGAATGATCGGGAAGTTGCAGCTGGCTGCGATAGCAAACGCCAGACCTACCATGAAGGCGATATTCTGGTTCTCAAACAGCACGCCGAGCAGGATGGCAATCACCCCCAGCACCAGTACGGTGATTTTCGACACCTTCAGTTCTTCACGTTCGGTTGCGCCTTTACGGAACACGTTGGCATACAGGTCGTGAGAAACGGCCGATGCGCCCGCCAGCGTCAGGCCTGCAACCACCGCCAGGATGGTGGCAAACGCCACGGCTGAGATGAAGCCCAGGAACAGGTTGCCGCCCACTGCATTCGCCAGGTGAACCGCCGCCATGTTGTTACCGCCGATCAGCGCGCCAGCAGCGTCTTTATACGCCGGATTAGCGCCCACCAGCATGATCGCACCAAAGCCGATGATAAAGGTCAGGATGTAGAAATAACCCATAAAACCGGTGGCATAGAACACGCTCTTACGCGCTTCGCGGGCATCGCTGACCGTGAAGAAGCGCATCAGGATGTGCGGCAAGCCTGCCGTACCAAACATCAGGCCGAGACCTAACGACAGGGCGGAGATCGGATCTTTTACCAGTCCGCCCGGGCTCATAATGGCTGAACCTTTCGGGTGTACCGCCATTGCTTCGGTGAACAGGTTGTTGAAGCTAAAGCCGACGTGCTTCATCACCATAAAGGCCATAAAGCTGGCGCCGAACAGCAGCAGAACGGCTTTGATGATCTGTACCCAGGTGGTCGCCAGCATGCCGCCAAACAGGACGTACATCATCATCAGCACGCCAACCAGTACGACGGCGATGTGATAGTTCAGACCAAACAACAGCTCAATCAGCTTACCTGCGCCGACCATCTGGGCGATCAGATACAGCGCGACCACCACCAGAGAACCACAGGCCGACAGAATACGGATTGGTCCTTGCTTCAGACGATAAGAAGCAACATCTGCAAAGGTGTAACGACCCAGGTTACGCAGACGCTCAGCAATCAGGAACAGGATAATTGGCCAGCCGACCAGGAAGCCGAGTGAATAGATCAGCCCGTCATAACCGGAGGTAAACACCAGCGCGGAAATCCCGAGAAACGATGCCGCCGACATATAGTCGCCCGCAATCGCCAGCCCGTTCTGGAAACCAGTGATGTTACCGCCGGCGGTGTAGTAGTCATTACGCGAACGTACGCGCTTAGACGCCCAGTAAGTAATACCGAGCGTAAAGATGACGAAAATCAGGAACATGACAATCGCCTGCCAGTTGGTTGGCTGGCGTTGGACTGCACCGCTAATAGCATCCGCCGCGTTTGCGGCGAAGGGCAGCGTGGCGGCAAGCGCCGTCAGGACTCTCTTCATGATGCTTTAACCTCGTGCAGAACCGCATTGTTCAGGCGGTCGAATTCACCGTTTGCCCGCCAGATATAGATCCCGGTCAGGATGAAGGAGATGAGGATCACACCGACCCCAATCGGAATACCCCGGGTGACGCTGGTTCCCGCGTGTAGCGGCGTACCCAGCCAGCCAGGCGCAAAGGCAATCAGTAAAATAAAGCTGATGTAAACTGCCAGCATGATGATGGACAGAATGGTGGCAAACCGTTGCCTTTTTTCAACTAACTCCCTGAAACGCGCACTGTCTTCTATCCGCTGATAAATAGAGTCATTCATCACAGAGTTCTCCAGAGGCCCCCTTCGTCTTTCACGTTGCAAGTGTGTTGGCCGCACTCGCCCACCTCAGTCACATAGTGAACTATGCTCCTGGGGATGCGCTCGCTTGCCGCCTTCCTGCAACGCGAAATCCTTTGGGGTGGGTTATTATATTTTCCCTCCCGGTCAGGGGAGGGGTAGGGGTAGGATTTGTAGGCCCGATAAGCCGCGCACCATCGGGCATTTCACGGTTATGGTTATGATGGCATCGCGATGGCCTGCTTCTCTTCGAGCAGTTTCTCTACCACGCCAGGATCGGCGAGGGTCGAGGTATCGCCCAGATTGCTGGTATCGCCCGCCGCGATTTTACGCAGAATACGGCGCATGATTTTGCCGGAGCGGGTTTTCGGCAGTGAGTCGGTCCAGTGCAGCACGTCTGGCGTTGCCAGCGGACCAATTTCTTTACGTACCCAGTTGCGCACTTCGGCGTACAGCTCAGGTGATGGCTCTTCGCCGTGATTCAGCGTGACGTAGGCGTAGATCGCCTGGCCTTTAATATTATGCGGAATACCCACCACCGCGGCCTCGGCAATCTTCGGATGTGACACCAGCGCCGATTCGATTTCTGCCGTTCCCAGACGGTGGCCAGAGACGTTCAGCACATCGTCCACACGACCGGTGATCCAGTAATAGCCATCTTCGTCACGACGCGCGCCGTCGCCGCTGAAGTACATATTCTTGAAGGTAGAAAAGTAGGTCTGCTCAAAGCGTTCGTGATCGCCAAACAGCGTTCTCGCCTGGCCCGGCCACGAGTCGGTAATCACCAGGTTGCCTTCGGTCGCGCCTTCCAGCGGATTACCCTCGTTATCGACAATCGCAGGCTGTACGCCAAAGAACGGACGGGTTGCGGAACCCGCTTTCAGCTCGGTGGCGCCCGGCAGCGGGGTGATCATGAATCCACCGGTTTCGGTCTGCCACCAGGTATCGACGACCGGGCATTTTTCGTTGCCGATCTTCTTCCAGTACCACTCCCATGCTTCCGGGTTAATCGGCTCGCCAACGGAACCCAGGATACGCAGCGAGGAGCGGTCAGTGCCTTCAATCGCTTTATCACCTTCTGCCATCAGGGCGCGGATGGCGGTCGGCGCGGTATACAGAATATTGACCTGGTGCTTGTCCACAACCTGCGACATACGCGCCGGGGTTGGCCAGTTTGGCACGCCTTCGAACATCAGCGTGGTTGCGCCGCAGGCCAGCGGACCATACAGCAGGTAGCTGTGCCCGGTTACCCAACCCACGTCAGCGGTACACCAATAAATATCGCCCTGATGGTAGTCAAACACGTACTTAAAGGTGGTTGCGGCATAGACCAGATATCCGCCGGTGGTATGCAGTACGCCTTTTGGCTTGCCGGTTGAACCGGAGGTATAGAGGATAAACAGCGGATCTTCCGCGTTCATTTCTTCTGGCTGATGTTCTGGGCTGGCTTTCTCGATAAGATCGGACCACCACAGGTCACGGCCTTCCTGCCATTCCGTTTTTCCACCGGTACGTTTGAGGACGACCACATGTTCCACGGTTTTCACGTTCGGGTTTTTCAGCGCATCATCGACGTTCTTTTTCAGCGGGATGGCGCGGCCGGCGCGCACGCCTTCGTCGGCGGTGATCACCAGACGTGAATTGGAGTCGATGATACGTCCGGCGACCGCCTCTGGTGAAAAACCACCGAAGATGACCGAATGCACCGCGCCAATGCGGGCGCAAGCCAGCATAGCAACCGCCGCTTCCGGCACCATCGGCATATAAATGGCCACCACGTCGCCTTTTTTAATGCCTAAATCCAGTAGCGTATTGGCGAAACGGCAAACATCGCGATGCAGTTCGCGATAAGTAATGTTTTTGCTTTGGGTGGCGTCATCGCCTTCCCAGATGATGGCGGTGCGATCGCCATTTGCCTGTAAATGACGGTCAAGGCAGTTTGCGGCCAGGTTCAGGGTGCCGTCTTCGTACCATTTAATCGACACGTTGCCTGGTGCGAAGGAGGTGTTCTTCACCTGGCTGTACGGCTTGATCCAATCAAGTATCTTTCCCTGCTCGCCCCAAAATGTGTCGGGTTCGTTAACGGATTGCTGGTATTTCTCTTCGTACTGCTCCGGGTTTATCAGGCAACGATCCGCAATGTTTGCGGGAATAGCGTGTTTATGTATTTGGCTCATGGCTTTTGTTCTCCTTGTAGGATGTTAATAATATGTCTCATAAACGTTAAATGTAGGGGCTTTGAGAGTTTTGTTTAGTATTTGCGCGGCAGATCACGCAATAAACGAATTGTGCAAATTAGCGGCAAACTTAATTTTGAAGGGAGCTAGCAAAAATTGATTAAATCTCGCGATAACATGTAGTTATCTAAAGGATTATTGAAAAGGTGATCTATCTCTGAATTAGACAAAAGAGTGAGGAGTTAGAGGGGGGTTATAACTCTAAAGTGGTATTTTACATACACTTACAATTGATTAAAGACAACATTTTCAGTGTGGTTTCTTGTTACAAATAGGGTGGAGCAATGTCATGACAGTATTCGTGTGGTTGCTGTTATGGAAAACAATAAAAGAACCGCCATTGCAGATAATGGCGTCATCTGGATGAGACCCCTATGGCAAGGATAAAATCACGCGTACGCCGTTTCTTCAGCCTGTTATTACCTTTATTATTTATTTCTGTTGTTCACGCTGAACAAACTCCTGTACCCGCAAAAACCGTCACCGTTGAAGCGAAGAATGAAACCTTCGCTCCTCAGCATCCCGATCAATATCTCTCCTGGAAAGCCACGTCTGAGCAATCAGCCCGTGAAGATGCGCTGGCAGAAGATCCGCGTCTGGTGATCCTGTGGGCGGGATATCCATTCTCGCGCGATTACAACAAACCGCGTGGACACGCCTATGCCGTGACCGATGTACGTGAAACCTTACGTACCGGCGCACCAAAAACGGCTGAAGACGGCCCGCTGCCGATGGCCTGCTGGAGCTGTAAAAGCCCGGACGTAGCGCGTCTGATCCAGAAAGACGGTGAAGATGGCTACTTCCACGGTAAATGGGCGCGCGGCGGTCCGGAAATTGTTAACAATCTCGGCTGTGCAGATTGCCATAACACTGCGTCACCAGACTTCGCCAAAGGCAAGCCAGAGCTGACGCTGTCGCGTCCTTATGCAGAACGCGCGATGGAAGCAATCGGCAAACCGTTTGAGAAAGCCGGTCGCTTTGATCAGCAATCCATGGTCTGCGGTCAGTGCCACGTGGAATACTACTTCGACGGTAAAAACAAAGCCGTTAAGTTCCCGTGGGACGAGGGCATGAAAGTCGAGAACATGGAGAAATACTACGACACCATCGCCTTCTCTGACTGGACCAACTCCCTGTCGAAAACGCCGATGCTGAAAGCGCAGCACCCGGAATATGAAACCTGGAGCGCGGGCATTCACGGCAAGAACAACGTGACCTGTATCGACTGTCACATGCCGAAAGTGCAAAACGCGGAAGGCAAGATCTACACCGACCATAAAATTGGTAACCCGTTCGATAACTTTGCTCAGACCTGTGCGAACTGCCACACCCAGGATAAAGCGTCCCTGCAAAAAGTGGTCGCCGAGCGTAAACAGGCTATTCATGACCTGAAAATCAAGGTCGAAGATCAGCTGGTTCATGCGCACTTCGAAGCGAAAGCCGCATGGGATGCGGGTGCGACTGAAGCGGAAATGAAGCCGATTCTGGATGATATCCGTCACGCACAATGGCGCTGGGACCTGTCTATCGCCTCACACGGTATTCACATGCACGCTCCGGAAGAGGGTCTGCGGATGCTGGGTAGCGCGATGGATAAAGCCGCCGATGCGCGTACCAAACTGGTCCGTCTGCTGGCGACTAAAGGCATCACCCATGAAATCCCGTTACCGGATATCTCTACCAAAGAGAAAGCCCAGGCGGCGATTGGTCTGAACATGCAGCAAATCAATGCTGAGAAGCAGGACTTCATCAAAACGGTGATTCCGCAGTGGGAAGATCAGGCGCGTAAAAACGGTCTGTTAAGCCAATAACCCCATTTCGCCCCGTCAGGGGCGGATAACTCAACGGAGTGAATATGAGCGTATTACGTTCGTTATTAACTGCTGGGGTGCTGGCGTCAGGCTTGTTCTGGAGCCTGAGTGGAATCACTGCCACGCCAACGCCGCAGGAGTCGGATCAACGCTGGACGGTTACCCAACAGCGTAATCCGGATGCCGCCTGTCTGGATTGTCACAAGCCAGATACCGAAGGCATGCATGGTAAGCATGCAGAAGTCATCAACCCGAATAACAAACTGCCGGTCACCTGCACCAACTGTCACGGCCAGCCGTCACCGAACCACCGTGAAGGGGTGAAGGATGTGATGCGCTTTAACGAGCCGATGTACAACGTTGAACAGCAGAACAGCGTCTGTATGTCCTGCCACCTGCCTGAGCAGCTACAAAAAGCGTTCTGGCCACACGATGTTCACGTAACCAAAGTGGCGTGTGCCAGCTGTCACTCACTGCATCCGAAGCAAGACACGATGCAGACGCTAAGTGATAAAGGACGGATCAAGATTTGCGTCGATTGCCACAGCGATCAGCGTAACAATCCGAACTTTAACCCGGCGTCGGTTCCGTTGCTTAAGGAGCATCCATGAGTTGCTCTCGTCGCCAGTTTATCACCCGCGTCGGCGCGCTGGTGGCAGTGAGCGGGACGGCGGGACGCGTTGTGGCGAAGACGCTGAACATCAACGGCGTACGTTACGGTATGGTACATGATGAGTCACTATGCATCGGCTGTACGGCCTGCATGGATGCTTGTCGGGAAGTAAACAACGTGCCGGAAGGGGTATCGCGTCTGACGATTATTCGCAGCGAGCCGCAGGGGACGTTTCCTGATGTGAAGTATCGCTTCTTCCGTCATTCGTGCCAGCATTGCGACCATGCCCCCTGCGTTGACGTCTGCCCGACGGGGGCATCGTATCGCGATGCCGCCAGCGGTATTGTGGATGTGAACCCGGACCTTTGCGTTGGCTGCCAGTACTGTATCGCCGCGTGTCCTTATCGCGTGCGCTTTATTCATCCGGTTAGCAAAACGGCGGATAAATGCGATTTCTGTCGGAAAACCAATCTGAAAGCGGGCAAGCAGCCCGCCTGCGTTGAGTCGTGTCCGACGAAGGCGCTGACGTTTGGTAATCTGGACGATCCCAACAGCGATATCTCCCGCTTGTTGCTGCAGAAAACCACCTACCGTTACAAGCTGGCGTTGGGCACAAAACCGAAGGTCTACCGCGTTCCCTTTAAATTTGGGGAGGTGAGCCAATGACATCCGCTTCTGCATTTCATTTTGAATCACTGGTGTGGGACTGGCCCATTGCCATTTATCTGTTCCTGATTGGCATCTCCGCCGGACTGGTCACGCTGGCGATTCTGCTGCGTCGTTTCCATCCGGAGGCGGGCGGTTCTGACAGCACGCTGCTACGCACTACGCTGGTGTTAGGGCCGGGGGCGATTATCTTCGGTCTGCTGATTCTGGTGTTCCACCTGACGCGTCCATGGACCTTCTGGAAACTGATGTTCCACTACAGCTTCACTTCGGTGATGTCGATGGGAGTCATGTTGTTCCAGTTGTACATGGTGGTGCTGGTGCTGTGGCTGGCAAAAATCTTTGAAAAAGAGGTGATTGCTCTGCAACAGAGCTGGCTGCCGCGATTAGGGATCGTACAGAAAATGCTGACGTTGATTGCGCCGTTTCATCGCGCGCTGGAGACGTTAATGCTGGTGCTGGCGGTCCTGCTCGGGGCGTACACCGGCTTTCTGCTGTCGGCGCTGAAATCCTACCCGTTCCTGAATAACCCGATCCTGCCGGTGCTGTTTCTGTTCTCCGGGATCTCCTCCGGCGCGGCGGTGGCGCTGATCGCCATGGCGTTACGTCATCGTAGCAATCCGCACAGTACCGAAGCGCACTTTGTGCATCGCATGGAAGTCCCGGTGGTATGGCTGGAGATCTTCCTGCTGGCGGCGTTTTTCGTCGGCCTGGCGCTGGGCGATGACGGCAAAATGCGCGCGCTGGCGGCGGCACTGGGCGGTGGATTCTGGACCTGGTGGTTCTGGCTGGGCGTGGCCGGGCTTGGGCTGATACTGCCGATGCTGCTAAAACCTTGGGCCAACCGCAGTTCGACGTTTCATGGCGTGCTGGCAGTGTGCGGCGCCAGCCTGACCGGCGTACTGCTGCTGCGCTTTTTTATTCTCTATGCGGGTCAGCTAACCGTTGCGTAAGGTGATATCTGGACGTTCTCCTTCCTGAAGCCGGTTTTCTGGCACTGTTGTTAAGCCTCGGGGTCAACGTGTTGACCCCGCTTGCCGTGTTGGTGGGTGTCCGCCAGCGCTGGCAAGGCGTAATGCGCCTGGCAAGCGTGGGCATGTGGACGCAATTTTCGCTGCTGCTGCTGGCCTTTGCCATTCTGATATTCTGCTTTCTCACCAGCGACTTTTCGGTGGTTTACGTTGCTCAGCATAGCTACAGCCTGCTGCCGTGGGGATTAAAACTGGCGGCGGTGTGGGGCGGGCATGAAGGATCGCTGCTGCTGTGGGTGCTGTTTCTTTCCGGCTGGAGCGCGCTGTTCGCCTTGCGCTATCGGCGTGATTCCGACCTGTTGTTTCCGTTAACGCTCAGCGTCCTCGCTCTGATAACGGCCCTGCTGCTGCTGTTTGTGGTGGTATGGTCCGATCCGTTCGTGCGTATCTTCCCGCCAGCCATTGAAGGGCGCGACCTTAACCCGATGCTGCAACATCTCGGGTTAATCCTCCATCCGCCGCTGCTGTACCTGGGTTACGGTGGCTTGATGGTGGCGGCAGGCGTGGCGCTGGCCTCGCTGCTGCGCGGTGACTTTAATGCGCAGAGCGCCGGGGTGTGCTGGCGCTGGGCGCTGCCTGGCTGGTGTGCGCTGACGCTGGGGATTATCCTCGGCTCCTGGTGGGCCTACTGCGAGCTGGGCTGGGGCGGCTGGTGGTTCTGGGACCCGGTAGAAAATGCCTCCTTATTACCCTGGCTTTCCGCCAGTGCGCTGCTGCATAGTCTGTTCATCACGCGCCAACGTGGGATCTTCCGCCACTGGTCGCTGCTGCTGGCGATCGTCACGCTGATTTTATCGCTGCTGGGGACGCTGATTGTGCGTTCCGGCATTCTCGTTTCCGTGCACGCTTTTGCGCTGGATAACGTCCGCGCCACGCCGCTGTTCGCGCTGTTTACCGTATTGAGCCTGGCATCGCTCGGGCTGTACGCCTGGCGGGGACAGCAAGTCCGCCAGAATGCGCGTTTTGGCGGCTGGTCGCGCGAGATGCTGATTCTGGTCGCGCTATTACTTTTTTGCGCGGTGCTGCTGATTGTGCTGATTGGCACCCTTTACCCGATGATTTACGGGTTGTTCGGCTGGGGGCGGCTCTCCGTGGGCGCACCGTACTTTAACCGTGCTACGCTGCCCTTTGGCCTGCTGATGCTGCTGGTTATCGTGCTGGCGACGATCAGAAGCCGCAAAGTGCCTGTGCGTTGCCAGCTTCCGGCACTGCTGGCGCATGCCGGGGTGCTGGTGTTTGCGGCTGGGATCGTCTTTTCCAGCGGTAGTCGTCAGGAGATAAGCCTGAATCTCAGCCCCGGGCAGCAGGTGGAACTGGCGGGCTATATTTTCCGTTTTGAGCGTCTCGACCTGGAAGCAAAAGGTAACTACACCAGTGAAAAAGCGCAGATCACGCTGTGGCAAAATGAGAAACGCATTGGCAGCCTGCAGCCTGAAAGACGCTTCTATGCCGCGCGCCGTCAACAGATGATGGAGCCGGGGATCCGCTGGAATCTGATGCATGACTGGTATGCGGTAATCGGCGAAAAAACCGGACCGGACCGTTATGCCATGCGCTTGTACGTGCAGACCGGCGTGCGCTGGATTTGGGGCGGGGGACTGTTAATGGTCTGTGGTGCGCTGCTGAGCGGATGGCGAGGGAGAAAGCGCGATGCATAAACTAATCAACGCGTTGCCGGATGGCGGCGAACGGGGTGTGAAAACGGTAGGTCGGATAAGCGCAGCGCCATCCGGCAGAACATGTTTACTGTTAGCTATCATTTTGTTTTTCATCGCCTTCGCGACACATGCCCAGGTTGTGGACACATGGGCTTTTGCCAACCCGCAACAACAGGAAAAAGCGTTGTCTATTGCCAGCCAACTGCGCTGTCCACAGTGTCAAAACCAAAACTTGCTGGAATCTAATGCGCCGGTAGCGGTCAGTATGCGCCACCAGGTTTATAGCATGGTGGCGGAAGGGAAAAGTGAAGCCGAGATAACGACGTGGATGACCGATCGCTACGGTGATTTTGTGCGCTACAACCCGCCGTTGAATGAGCAAACGCTGCTGCTGTGGGCGTTGCCGTGCCTGCTGTTATTACTGGTGGGCGTGGTGGTCTGGCGGGTGAGACGGCGTCAGCGCGTAGAGGAGGATGTGCAATGAGCCAGTCCAACCATTCCCCTGCGCCGTTACGCCCACTCCCCGTGAAGTGGCTGACCGCTGCGACGGTGCTGATGGTTGTGGCCTGCATCGGAGGTTACCTGTTGACGCCAAAATGGCAGGCGGTGCGTCAGGAACAGACGCGGTTGGCGGACCCATTACATGCGTTCGCCGATGAAAATATTCAGGAAAAACAGCTGCTTTTGCTGCAATCGCAAATTCGTGCTAATCCACAGGACGGTGTGAAATGGGCGCAACTCGGTGAGTACTATCTTTGGCAAAACGCGTATCATAATGCGCTGCTGGCCTACGAGCAGGCGCTGCGTGTAGGGGGTGAAAATGCTGAGATCTATTCAGCGCTGGCAACGGTATTGTATTACCAGGCCGGGCAGCATATGACACCGCCCACTCGCGAGATGATTGATAAGGCTCTGGCGCTGGATCCGACAGAGGTCACTGCGCTGATGCTGTTAGCCTCAGATGCGTTTATGCAGGCAGACTACGCCCAGGCCATTTCAGTGTGGCAAAAAGTTATGGATTTAAACTCGCCGAGGGTGAACCGGGCACAGCTCATTGACTCTATTAATATGGCGAAGTTGTTGCAGAATCGGCAAAAATAAATTTGTTTCTTTTGTGATTTGTATCATTTGGCCTGTTTAAAAAACAGGCGAACGAACAAATGAGCAAAAAAAACTCACGCCATGACTTCTTCATTTTTGAACATATTAAAATTCTTTTATAACAAAAAGTTATTCATCAATACCCCGATAAAATTGCATTTTTATGCATAAATTCAGCTGAAGGCTCTGTTCCTGGAGGGTTGCGCGAGACAGTACGCAAATGATAATGATAATAAGCGTTAAAAAACTCCATAAACGAACGCAACACAATTCATACCCTTTCAGTATGTACTATTACCACACACCGCATGTGGAATAGCGCTCCATCGAGGAAGTCCGTTGTTATGAAAAATTTGAAAGTCAGCCTGGCATGGCAGATTCTGATCGCTATGGTGCTGGGCATTCTGCTGGGGAGTTACCTGCATTACCATAGTGACAGCCGTGAATGGCTGGTTGTAAACCTGCTGTCACCGGCGGGCGATATCTTTATCCATCTGATCAAAATGATCGTGGTGCCCATTGTTATCTCTACGCTGGTTGTCGGTATCGCCGGGGTCGGTGATGCAAAACAGCTGGGCCGTATTGGCGCCAAAACTATTATCTATTTCGAAGTAATCACCACCGTGGCGATTATCCTGGGTATCACGCTGGCGAATGTGTTCCAGCCAGGCACCGGGGTGGATATGTCGCAACTGGCGACCGTGGATATTTCGAAATATCAAAGCACGACCGCAGAAGTACAGAGCCACGCGCATGGCCTGATGGGGACAATTTTGTCACTGGTGCCAACCAACATCGTCGCATCGATGGCAAAAGGCGATATGCTGCCGATTATCTTCTTCTCGGTGCTGTTCGGTTTAGGTCTGTCTTCCCTGCCGGCAACTCACCGCGAGCCGTTGGTTACCGTATTCCGCTCTATTTCCGAAACCATGTTTAAAGTCACTCACATGGTTATGCGCTACGCGCCAGTCGGTGTTTTCGCGCTGATTGCCGTTACCGTCGCGAACTTCGGTTTTGCCTCCTTGTGGCCGCTGGCGAAGCTGGTGCTGTTGGTGCATTTCGCCATTCTGTTCTTCGCGCTGGTGGTGCTGGGGATCGTGGCGCGCATCTGCGGTTTGAGCATCTGGATCCTGATCCGCATTCTGAAAGACGAGCTGATTCTGGCCTACTCTACCGCCAGCTCCGAGAGCGTGCTGCCGCGCATTATTGAGAAGATGGAAGCCTATGGCGCGCCAGCTTCAATCACCAGCTTTGTGGTGCCGACCGGCTACTCATTCAACCTTGATGGTTCAACTCTGTACCAGAGTATCGCCGCTATCTTTATCGCGCAGCTGTACGGTATCGACCTGTCGCTGTGGCAGGAAATCGTGCTGGTGCTGACGCTGATGGTGACCTCGAAAGGGATTGCGGGTGTGCCGGGCGTATCATTCGTGGTGCTGCTGGCTACGCTGGGCAGCGTGGGGATCCCACTGGAAGGCCTGGCGTTTATCGCCGGTGTTGACCGTATCCTCGACATGGCGCGTACCGCGCTGAACGTGGTGGGTAATGCGCTGGCGGTACTGGTTATCGCCAAGTGGGAACACAAATTTGACCGCAAGAAAGCGCTGGCCTATGAGCGCGACGTGCTGGGTAGATTTGATAAGACCGCTAATCAGTAATTCATGACAGCTTGCCGGATAAGCGTAGCGCTATCCGGCAATGCAAATCATTACCCGTTTGTTAACTTATCAAACTCTTCGCAGCCGGTATCGAATCCTTCCATACAGCTCAGATTCAGCCAGTGCAGCGCCTTCTGTTTATTCTTCACGATAAAACCCTGTTCACCGTTTAAGAACATCATCCCTGCCCAGTATTCGGAATAACCGGTGCGGGAAATGGCTGAGCTTCGTTTGAAATACCATGTCGCTTTCTCATCGTCAGCGGGAATGCCCACGCCGTTGGCGTAAATCAGGCCGAGCAGCATTTGCGCGTCGACGGCGGAGTCATTTTCCAGATCTTCGGAGGCGTTTTGCAGCAAGGTAATGGCTTTAGGGTAATCGGTACGTCCAGCCTGGGTGTTGACCAGAATCCGCGCCAGGGTAAGTTCTCCCGCTTTACTGCCTGCTTTGGCTGCTTTTTCCGCCAGCGTTTTAGCCTGGGGGTAATCCAGACTGACCGGATTCGTAATTTTGATTTGCGCCAGTAGCGCACAGGCGTCGGCATCGCCGTTGTCGGCGGCTTTTTGCGCCCAATACTCGGCTTTGCTCAAATCGCCCGAACTGAACCAGGTATCGGCAAGAAAGTACTGTGCGCGACGATCCCCTGCCTCAGCGGCCTGTAAGTACTGGCTTCCTGGCTCAGTATCACTGGCATGGGCAAAGAATGTCATAAAGAACATCAATGCAATGAGTTGTTTCATTTTGAGTTTTATTTAGGGTACGGAATGAACAGTATAAAGAGATCGTATGGATAAAAAAACAGCCTCCGGGCGGAGGCTGTTGCAGAACAGTTACGTAAACGGACTAACCCATCGCGCTTTCGCGCAGGCTGGCTTTCAGCTTGGTGTACTCATCAATGACATACTGCTCGGCAGCGCGCTGATCGGCAATGCGTTCAACGTTAACGGCACAGTACTTGTACTCCGGCGTTTTGGTAATCGGGCTTAAGTTCTCGGTTACCAGCTCATTACATGCGCCAATCCACCACTGGTAGGTCATGTAAATCGCACCTTTGTTTGGACGATCGCTGACTGCTGCACGGGTAATGACCCGGCCTTTACGCGAGTTAACCCACACCAGCTCTTCATCCTGGATGCCCAGGCGTGCTGCGTCGGCGGTGTTGATCTGGGCATAGCCCGGCTCATCCGCCAGCGCGGCCAGCGCCGCACAGTTACCGGTCATCGAACGGCAAGAGTAGTGGCCGACTTCACGCACCGTAGACAGCACCATCGGGTACTCCTCAGTGAGTTTGTCGATTGGCGCTACCCAGTCGCAGGTAAAGAACTGCGCCAGGCCGTTCGGGGTATCGAACTTCTCTTTGAAGAGATAAGACGTACCCTGGTCGGCTTCTGAGGTGTCGCGGCAAGGCCACTGGATATAACCCAGTTCGCCCATTTTCTCGTAAGTGGCACCGTAGAAATCCGGGCACAGATGACGCAACTCATCCCAGATTTCCTGGGTGTTGTTGTAGTGCATCGGGTAGCCCATACGGGTGGCGATTTCACTGATAATCTGCCAGTCCGTTTTCAGATCCCACTTCGGCTCAACGGCTTTAAAGAAGCGCTGGAAGCCACGGTCAGCCGCGGAGAAGACGCCTTCATGCTCGCCCCATGACGTAGACGGTAAAATAACGTCTGCGGCAGCGGCAGTTTTGGTCATGAAGATATCCTGCACGATGACCAGTTCCAGATCCTCAAAGCCTTTGCGCACTGCGGAGAGTTCAGCGTCGGTCTGTAATGGATCTTCACCCATAATGTATGCCGCGCGGACTTCGCCATGCGCCGCACGGTGCGGCAGTTCACTGATGCGATAGCCGGTATGTGCAGGCAGACTTTCCACGCCCCAGGCTTTAGCGAACTTCTCGCGGTTAGCCGGATCTTTCACATACTGATAGCCCGGATAAGTATCCGGTAGCGCGCCCATGTCGCATGCGCCCTGAACGTTGTTCTGGCCACGAACCGGGTTAACGCCCACGCTTGGCTTACCGAGGTTGCCGGTCAGCATTGCGAGGCTGGTCAGTGAACGCACGGTTTCCACACCCTGATAGAACTGGGTAACACCCATGCCCCACAGGATGGCCGCGCTTTTTGCCGTGGCGTACATACGAGCAGCCTGACGAATATCCTGTGCGCTAACGCCAGTGACATCTTCGACGGACTCCGGCGTGTAGCCTTCGACAATCTTGCTGTACTCTTCGAATCCTTCTGTACGGGAGGCGACGAACGCCTGGTCGTACAGTTTTTCTTCGATGATGACATGACCCATGGCGTTGAGCAGCGCGATGTTCGAGCCGTTTTTCAACGCGATGTGCATATCGGCAATACGCGCGGTTTCAATTTTGCGCGGATCGCAGACGATAATTTTCGCCCCGTTACGTTTAGCGTTAATCACGTGATTCGCCACGATCGGGTGGGAATCCGCCGGGTTGTACCCGAAGATGAACACTAAATCTGTGTTATCAATTTCATTGATAGCATTACTCATTGCGCCGTTACCGACCGATTGGTGCAGACCTGCAACCGAAGGGCCGTGTCAGACGCGAGCGCAGCAGTCAACGTTATTGGTACCAATAACGGCGCGCGCGAATTTTTGCATTACATAGTTGGTTTCGTTACCCGTACCGCGAGATGAACCGGTCGTCTGAATAGCGTCCGGGCCATACTTCGCTTTGATGGCGCTCAGACGAGTGGCGACGTAATCAAGCGCTTCATCCCAGGAAACGGATTCCAGTTTGCCGCCACGCTGGCGACGGATCATTGGGGTTTTCAGACGAGGGGTCAGGATCTGGGTATCATTGATAAAATCCCAGCCATAGTAGCCCTTCAGACACAAGGTACCCTGGTTGGTTTTCCCCTGCGCCGCTTCAGCCCGGACGATTTTGCCGTTATCGACCACCAGGTTGATTTTGCAACCTGATGCGCAATATGGGCAAACCGTGACGACTTTTTTCATCGGTCTCGCTCCAGTTAATCAAATCACGCATACGCGCTTGTCGCTTGAGTTATGCATCTTTTATGCCATGTTTTTATCAGGGGCATTAGTCGATATTACGGGCGAATTTTGCGCAAAACCCTGACGAAAAACAGGCTGTCGTCATATTTGACGTGACGAATCTCCAATACGTGACGGCCCGGCAGTGTGACCGAGGTTATGTTTCCCACACATCCTTGTGCCTTATCGCTGTCACTCTGTGCAGAATCAATCACACTCATTTAAGTTGGCCATAAATGGGGAAAAACAATGAAGCCAGCCATACTGGTTGTGGATGATGACATCGCTGTCTGCACGCTTTTACAGGATGTGCTGAGCGAACACGTCTTTGCAGTGACCGCATGTCACACCGGGCAGGAGGCGCTGCGCTGCATTGAGACTCAGCCGGAAATCGCTCTGGTATTGCTGGACATGATGTTGCCTGATATTAACGGTCTGATGGTGCTGCAGCAGGTGCAAAAGATGAGACCCGGACTACCGGTGGTGATGCTGACCGGGCTTGGCAGCGAGTCGGATGTGGTTGTCGGGTTGGAAATGGGCGCTGACGACTACATCGGTAAACCGTTCAATGCGCGGGTGCTGGTGGCGCGGGTAAAGGCGGTACTCAGACGCGTCGGCGTGTTAACGGCAGAAAGCGGCAGCCCGCAAACCACGGGGCTTTCTTTTAACGGTTGGCATCTCGATACCGCCGGTTGCCAGTTACATAATCCTCAGCAACTGAAGGTGGAGTTGACGCAGGGGGAATACAGCCTGCTGCTGGCGTTGGCCCAAAACGCCCGCCGGGTACTTAGCCGAGAACAGTTGCTGGAACTGACGCGCAGCGACAGCGTTGAGGTGTTTGACCGCACCATTGACGTGCTAATCATGCGGTTACGGCGAAAAATAGAGAACAACCCGCATCAGCCGATGCTGATCAAAACCCTGCGCGGGCTGGGCTATGTGTTTGCCGCCGACGTTCAGCATCATGATAAGGCGGCGTAAACGTCTTACCCGGCCTACAAGGACGCTATATCGGCTTTTAGCTCTGCCAACGTTTTCGCGCCGTCTATCGCGTTGGCGCACAGCAAACTGGCCCGTGCGCAGGCGTGTGCCAGCCTGACGCTATCCGTCAGCGACCAGCGTTCATGACAGCCATACAAAAATCCGGCGCAAAACGCATCTCCCGCCCCGACGCTGCCAACGATCTCCTCCGGCGCCAGGTACTGTGACGGGATCCAGACGCCCGGCAGATCCGGCGCTTCACCCCAGGCGCCTTCCGGACAGTGGATAACCACCCGCTGGCGAACGCCCGCATTCAGCAGTTCGCGCGCAGCGGTGGCGATGTGCGCAATATGCAGCTCCCCGTTGGGCTGGCGGATCTCCAGCCCGCTGAATTCCCCGGCTTCCAGCTCGTTTATTACCAGATAGTCGAGATGGCGCAGGGCTGGCATCACCAGCGGCTGATAGCGCGGGTCGCCCTTGCGTGAAACCAGATCCAGTGATGTTTCAAAGCCGTTGTCGCGCATTTGCGCCAGCAGCCGTGCGCTACGCGTGCCGTACTCCTCATCCGGCATGTCCAGACTGTCGAGCAGCAGCAGATAGCCAAGATGGAAGATTTTCATCGAGGTATCCAGTTGCTCAAAAGCGGGTAGATCCAGCAGCCGGTTGGCGCCGGGGGAGTGGAAAAAGGTGCGCTGACCGCTGGGATCGGTCATCACCTGTGACATCGACGTGGGGGCGAAAGTCGTGCGCTGCACATGTTGGCGATTAACATGATACTGCTCCAGCATCGCCATGATGTAGTCGCCGTCGCTATCCTGACCGATTAACCCCACCGCCTGCAGCGGCAGTCCGGTGTGCATTTTCGCCAGCGTCAGCAGTACGTTCAGCGGCGCACCGCCCGTCGCGCGTTCGCTACGGATGATTTCCGCCAGCCAGCCGCGTTCCGGCCACTGCACAATTTGATGCACATGATCGACCAGCATGTTGCCTGCGGCGATAACGCCTCTGCGTTCCATCAGACCCGTCCCGCGCTGCCAAAAATACGCATCTGTTCTGAAACGGTATCGGTAATGGCCTCTTCAATGGCGAGCAGCAGTTCGGCGAATTCGTCGTACAGGGGCTGACGATTCGCTATTCTTGTCTCTACCGCTGACAGCGCCGCCTGCGACATGCCGGTATAGAAGTTGATTTTGTGAATGCCGAGTTCAATTGCGCGCTTGAAATCGTCGTTGCTAATGCCGGAACCGCCGTGCAGTACCAGCGGGATCGCCGCCTGCTGGCGAAGGGCGTCCAGACGCGGAAAGTCGAGCACCGGTTCGCCTTTATATTTGCCGTGTGCATTACCAATGGCGACCGCCAGCGCGTCAATCCCGGTTCTGTCGACGAAATCACGCGCCATCATCGGGTCGGTAAATAGCGACTCGTCGGCATGACCATACAACGCGCCGCCCTCATCGCCTCCCACCGCGCCCAGTTCGGCTTCCACCGATACGCCGACGGCGTGACACATCTTCACCACTTCGCGGGTTTGACGAATATTTTCTTCATACTCCAGCGTGGAGCCATCAAACATCACTGAACTGAAACCTAAGCGCAGTGCCCGAACCACCGACTCAAAGTGCAGGCCGTGGTCAAGGTTCAGCACTACCGGAATGTCATGCCGCGCGGCTTCGAACTTGACCGCTTCGACCAGAGAATCCAACGAGATATACTTAAAATGCACCTCGGCGATGTTGATGATAAACGGCGAACGTTCCTGCTTTGCCGCGGCAAACAGCGCGCGCAGGAAGTGTGAGTCCAGAACGTTAAACGCCCCTAAGGCATAGCGGTGCTCGCGGGCATGGGCAAGGCCATCGGCGAGAGATATCAACGGCATAATGCGCTCCTTGGTTAGCGGAACAGACGATACTCATTACACAGCACCAGCTGCGCCGGTTCGTCTTCTTCAATGTCGTTATAGCGGGCGATCGGTTGCAGAAAGTGGTTATCGTGGTCGTCGTCATTAACAGAAGAAACCTCGCCGACCAGTACGTCGCCAAAACCTTCTTCCGCCCAGAAGCTGTGATACAGGCCCGGTGGCAGGCAGATGCTTTCACCCGGCGTCAGGCGCAGTTGACTGCCTGCCGCATGGGTTTGCCGACAGCCGTCAATCACCACGCTCACGTCGCTGTCCTCCGTTTGTTCTCGGAGCCCCGCATTCCACAGTTCCACAATTAAATTACCGCCGCCGCGATTGATAATGTCTTCGCGTTTGCGCCAGTGAAAATGCATCGGCGTGACCTGTGCATCGCGAACATGCATGATTTTCTCGGCGTAGCATTTCTCGTAAGGCATTCCTTTCGGCGAGCCATTACGCAGGGTAAACAGCGTTAACCCTTGCGCGGCGAAATTGTTGCCGCCAAACGCGGTGACATCCCAACCGAGCTTAAGGTCGAAAACTTCGCTCCAGGCGGCGGGATCAAGCTTGCGCCATTGGGTCGGCGGGAAACTGGCGAAAGGGGGGAGATGCACGTCGTGCTGAGAGAAAAACTGGCGCGTGTGGCCCAGTATCTCGTTGATAGCGGAACGTTTCATCGGCAGAATCCTCCTTAATATCATGCCGGATGGCGCTGCGCTTATCCGGCCTACAAAATCATACCGATCTTGTAGGTCGGATAAGGCATTTTTGCCGCCATCCGGCGTTGTTGTGGCGGGTTATTTCACCGTCCAACCCTTATAGCTACCGACGTTGTTTTTATCGATCATCGTCACCGGGATCAGTACGGGCTCTTTCGGGGCGGGTTTCCCCTGCAATATGTCATAGCCGATTTCGACCGCTTTGGCAGCCATCACCTGCGGATCTTGTGCAGGCGTCGCCACAAATAGTGAGTTTTCCCGCTTCAACGCTTCTTCAGCGTCTGGCGATCCGTCTACGCCGACAATAAAGAATTCGCTACGTTGTGCCTGTTTTGCTGCCAGATCGGCACCGATCGCTGTAGGATCGTTAATGGCGAATACGCCGTCGATCTTCGGATTCGCCGCCAGCAGCGCGGTCATGATCTCCAGCCCGCCTTCGCGACTGCCTTTAGCGTTTTGGTTATACGACAGCACTTTGATATCCGGGTGACGTTTAAACTCGGTCTGGCAGCCTTCCACGCGGTTCTGGACGGCGGAAACCGGCGGCCCGTTGATAATGACGACGTTGCCTTTCCCTTTCAGACGGTCGGTAATGTATTTACAGGCCATTTCACCCGCCTGGGTGTTATCGGAGGTAATGGTCGCATCTGCGCCTTCCGCCGCTACGTCAACGGCAACCACCACAATCCCTGCGTCTTTCGCGCGTTTTACCGCTGGGCCGATGCCTTTGGAGTCGGCGGCGTTAAGAATAATCATGTCGACCTTGGCGGCAATAAAGTTGTCGATTTGCGACACCTGTTGTCCCAGATCGTAGCCGCTGGAAACCAGCGTCACTTTAACGCTATCACCCGCCAGTTTGCGTGCTTCCAGCTCCGCGCCTTTGGTGATCTGCACGAAGAACGGGTTGGCCAGATCGCCCACCGTAACGCCGATCGATTTCAGTTCTTTTGCCTGCACAAACGGAGCTGCAGCAAGCAGTGCGCCAGCACAGAGCGCGGTGACTAAGGGCTTCAATCTCATGCTGTATTCCTCGAAGTAAGATGTTGTTGTTATGCACTTTGATGGTGTCGGGTACGGTATTTGTCGATCAGTACCGCTATGATGATCACCGCCCCTTTGATCACCAGTTGCCAGAAATAGGAGACGCCCATCAGCGTCATGCCGTTATTGAGCGTGGCGATAATCAACGCTCCTACCAGCGTGCCGGTGATGGTGCCGATCCCCCCAACAAAGCTGGTACCGCCGAGGATCACCGCCGCGATGGCGTCCAGCTCGTAACCCATGCCTAAGTTGCCGTTGGCGCTGTATAGCCGCGAGGCGCTCATCACCCCGCCAAGGCCTGAGAGCACACCGCTCATGCCGTAGACGAACAGCAGCACCAGCCACACTTTGATACCGGTTAAACGAGCGGCCTGCATATTGCCGCCGACCGCATAAATATGAACGCCGAGTGTGGTGCGCCTAAGAATGAACCAGCACATCACCACCACCGCCAGCGCAATGACCACTAGCCACGGAACCGGACCAAGATAGTTGTTACCGATCCACTCAAAGCTGATATTGGAATTGATCACCGTCGTGCCGTCGGCCAGCAGATAGGCCGCGCCGCGCAGCGCCGTATACGTTCCAAGCGTGACAATAAACGGTGGCAGTCCGGCAAAAGCAACCAGCGCGCCGTTAAACAACCCCAGCACCAGACCGAGCATCAGCGCCGCCGGAATCGACAGCATGGCAAATTCAGGGATCAGCGAAACGACCATGGCCGCGACGGCGGTGGTGCCGAGAATCGAGCCAACCGAGAGGTCGATCCCGCCGGTCAAAATAATGAAGGTCATGCCAGCCGCCAGCACGATGTTGATCGACGCCTGGCGGGTTATATTCAACAGGTTGCTTTCGGTAAAAAAGTTTGGCGCGATAAAGCCAAACACCGCCACTATCAAGATGAGAATCGGCAAGATGCCGACCGTTTGCATCAGATCGCTCATCAGCAATTTTTTCGCGGAGGCGGATTTCGCCACCTGCTGGGGAGTGGTTGGATTATTCATGGGACACCGCCTGGTGATGGGAGTCGTTCACGCCGGTTGCCAGCGTCATAATATTTTCCTGGGTAATACTTTGCCCGTTCAGCTCACCGGCAATGCTGCCTTCCCGCATGACGTACACGCGATCGCTCATACCGACAACTTCCGGCAATTCGCTGGAGATCATCAGGATCGCCACGCCTTTGCGCGCCATGTCGTTCATGATCCGGTAGATCTCGCTTTTGGCGCCAACGTCTACGCCGCGCGTGGGTTCATCGAGGATCAAAATGCGTGGGCCGATCGCGACCCAGCGAGAAATCAGCAGCTTTTGCTGATTACCGCCGGACAGCCCGCCCGCGCGTACCTGGGCGTGCGGAACGCGGATGTTGAGCAATTGGATGGCGTCATCGGAAATAGCCTGCGCCTTTTTGCGATCGAGCATGCCCCAGTTGGCGTCACGTTCCAGCGTCGCCATGGTGATGTTCTCTGCTGCCGCCAGCTCTAAAAACAATCCCTGCTCTTTGCGGTTTTCCGTCAGAAAGCCAATGCCGTGGTCAATCGCCTCGCGAGGGGAGTGGATCACCACCGGTTCACCGTCTACTTCAATCATGCCGCCGATGGCTTTACGCACGCCAAAAATCAGTTGAGCCAGTTCAGAACGCCCGGCGCCGACTAACCCGGCAAGTCCGACGATCTCCCCGGAGCGCACCAGCAAACTGCACGGCTGGACTTTATGGCCGTCGGTCAGGTGGTGGACGTTGAGGCGCGCTTTACCTAAGGGAATATCGCGCTCTTTGTTGAACAAATCGCTTAACGGTCGGCCCACCATCATGCGCACCAGCTCAGAGGCGTTGAGTTTGTCGCGGGTCAGGCTGCCAACATATTGCCCGTCGCGCAGGACGCTGACGCGGTCCGAGAGTTCATACACCTCCGCCATGCGGTGGCTAATGTAGATAATCGCCATCCCCTCATCGCGCAGGCGCATGATCAGTTCAAACAAGCGGTGGGTTTCACGTGAGGAGAGGGCGGCAGTGGGTTCATCCATCACCAGAATGCGGCTGTTACGGTGCAGGGCGCGGGCGATTTCCACCTGCTGCTGTTCGGCGATGGTCAACGTCATCACGCGATCGCTGGCCTTAAACTGGGCGCCGAGTCGGTCGATGACTTTCTGCGACTGCATCACCATCTCTTTACGCTGGACCAGACCGCCGCGCGACAGCTCGCTGCCAAGAAAGATATTTTCCGCCACCGTCAGGTTCGGCGCGAGCTGCATCTCCTGGTAAATCAGCGTGATGCCTGCGCTGAGCGCGTCTTTTGGCCCGCGAATGTGAAACGGCTGACCGTCGATCAGGATCTCACCGCTGGTGGCGGTATACGCGCCCGCGAGGATCTTCATCAGGGTGCTTTTCCCCGCGCCGTTCTCACCCATCAGGGCATGAATCTCACCCGGCCAGACCGTTAAATCGACCCCTTTCAGCGCGTAAAATTTACCAAACGCTTTGGCAATGTTGCGCATCTCCAGAACCGGTGTCCTGCTCATAGCGGATCTCCTGTGGGGTGGCCGATATCAGCAGTCCATCACAGGAATGTAAATGCAAAATGTCAGAAGCCGTTCATATTTGTCATATTGCGATTTTTCTTCACGGAGCGTGATATGCCGCAACCAGGACGTCACTTTTTCGCCAGTGCGCGCGGACGATTGCTGTTCTTCAATCTGCTGGTGGTGACGGTCACGCTGATGGTAAGCGGTGTGGCGGTGCTGGGGTTTCAGCATGCCAGTCAGATCCAGGAACAGGTGCAGCAGCAAACCGTTGACGACATGACCGGCAGCATGAACCTGGCGCGGGATACGGCGAACGTGGCGACCGCGGCGGTGCGGCTGTCGCAGGTGGTCGGCGCGCTGGAATACAAAGGTGAAGCGGAGCGGCTGCAGGAGACGCAACGGGCGCTGAAGCATTCGCTGGAACAGTTGGCCACCGCGCCGTTGGCGCAGCAGGAGCCGGCGCTGGTCGAGCGTATTATCCAGCGCAGCCAGGAGCTACAAAGCAGTGTGGAAGGTATGCTGCAGCGCGGGCAACGGCGACATCTGGAACGTAACGCCCTGCTCAGTTCGCTGTATCAGAATCAAAGTTATTTACGTCATCTGCAAAAGCTGATCGGCGCGCAGGATGACGTGCTGCTGGGGCAGATAGACCGCTTAATTGTTGCCGCCATTGAAACACCCACGCCGCGTTCGGTGGTGAAACAACTGGACGGCGTGATGCCCGCGCTGCCTGTGCAAAATAGCAATCCGCTGATTACCAACATCCTCACCGACTTCAACCAGGAGTTGCATAAGCTGGAGCCACTCTCTTCTGCGCTTGAGCAGAGTGATTTGGCGATCAACTGGTATATGTTTCATATCAAAGCGCTGGTGGCGATCCTCAACAGCGATATCAACCGGTATGCTTCGCAGGTGGCGCTGATCTCCGAACAGCGGGTGGCGCAAAGCCATCAGGAACTGCAATCCGGCGCGTTGTTTATTTTGGTGTTTGCGCTGTTGGCGGTGGTGATCACCGGTTTTGCCGGCTGGTATATCTACCGTAACCTCGGTTCTAACCTGACGGCCATTTCGCGGGCGATGACCCGGCTGGCGCACGGTGAATCGGACGTTAGCGTCCCGGCCCTACAGCGGCGCGATGAGCTGGGCGAACTGGCCCGCGCCTTTAGCGTCTTCGCCCGTAATACGGCATCGCTGGAGCACACCACCCGATTGCTAAAAGAAAAAACCAGCCAGATGGAAATCGACCGCACCGAGCGCCAGGGGCTGGAGGAAGCGCTGTTGCACAGTCAGAAACTGAAGGCGGTAGGGCAACTGACGGGCGGATTAGCGCATGATTTCAATAACCTGCTGGCGGTCATTATTGGCAGCCTGGATCTGGTGAACCCAGACTCTCCTGACGCGCCACGGGTCAATCGGGCGCTAAAAGCCGCCGAGCGCGGGGCGCTCCTTACCCAGCGGCTGCTGGCCTTTTCGCGCAAACAGTCGTTGCATCCCCATGCGGTGGAGCTGAAAACGCTGCTGGAAAATTTGGGCGAACTGATGCGCCACTCTCTTCCGGCTACGTTGACGCTGGATATTGAAGCCCAGTCTCCCGCCTGGCCCGCGTGGATTGATGTCAGCCAACTGGAAAACGCCATTATCAATCTGGTGATGAATGCCCGTGACGCCATGGACGGGCAGGCGGGCACGATTAAAATCCGTACCTGGAATCAGCGGGTCACGCGCAGCGATGGGCGTAAGCAGGATATGGTGATGCTGGAAGTTGCCGACCAGGGAAGCGGGATGTCGCAGGAGGTGAAAGCTCAGGTCTTCGAGCCGTTTTTCACCACCAAACAGACCGGCAGCGGCAGCGGGCTGGGGCTGTCTATGGTCTACGGTTTTGTGCGCCAGTCCGGTGGCCGCGTGGAGATTGAAAGCGCCCCTGGGCAGGGAACGACGGTCAGATTGCAGCTTCCTCGCGCGGTTGTGCCGGTGCAGACACCGGTGGAGCCAATCGCACAGCACACCCCGACTCGCGGTGAAAAACTGGTGCTGGTTCTCGAAGATGAAGCCGATGTGCGCCAGACGTTATGTGAGCAATTACACCTGCTGGGCTACCTGACGTTAGAGGCCGCCAACGGCGAACAGGCTATGCATATGCTGGCGGCTTCATCCGAGATTGATATTTTTATCAGCGACTTAATGCTGCCCGGTGGTTTAAGCGGTGTGGATGTGGTTAATCATGCGCTGGCACATTATCCACAACTGAACATCCTGCTGATTAGCGGCCAGGATTTACGTCCGGCGCATAACCCGGCGCTGCCGGATGTGGCGTTATTGCGTAAGCCCTTCACTCGGGGAGAACTGGCGCAGGCGCTGCGGCATTCGCGTAATTGAGATTCCTCCGCTACCCCCGCAAATACGCTTTGATTACCGTGGGGCGAGTTTCTTGATGAGGCTGGTTTTATGCAACGCTCCGCGACATTCTTACTTTTCACTGTGCTGGTGATGACCACCGTATCGGCGCAGGCGGATATTATCGATGACGCCATCGGTAATATTCAGCAGGCGATTAACGATGCCTACAAACCGGACAGCGGGCGGGATTATGACGACTCTCGTGATGAAAGCTGGCAGCGACAGATGAGTGACGATCGTCGCAGGCAGTATGATAATCGCCGCCGCCAGTTTGAAGACCGCCGCCGCCAACTGGATGACCGCCAGCGCCAGCTCGATCAGGAACGGCGTCAGTTAGAAGACGAAGAGCGCAGAATGGAAGAAGATTATGATCGTTAGCGCAATCTTTCGCTGGCAAGGTTATAGGGAGCAGAGACCTGTTAACAAGTGTTTTAGTGCGATGTAAACCTACCTCAGCACAATCTCCATTCCGTCATACCCGGCTTCAAGCCCTGTCGGTAGCGGATTCTCCATCATCCACAAATCAAACTGATGACTGATATGCGTCAGGATCACCCGTGGGCAGCGGATAACCTCGTTCAAGGCGATAACGGTATTTACATCGCTGTGATTGCGCGGCGGCTCGGCGCGCGGGGCGTGACTGCAGTCGATGATAATCACCTGAGGCTGGTTATTGTGGAGAAACTTCAGCGTCTTGTCGGGAAGTCCGGCGGTATCGGAGAGCCACGCCACGCGGCTGTGCGCGGTCTCCAGCAGATAGCCAAACGTCAGCTTTGAATGGTTGAGCGGGAGTGGCGTCACCTGCAACCCTTGCAGATTAAACACCACGAATGGCGCGACGGTATGGCTAAAATCGAGGATGCCAGGGTGCTTAAACAGATCGTCGCATCCCTGTTCATCCGGCGGACCGTACACCGGGATAGTCGCCCCCACGCCCCAGCGCAGCGGAAACAGCCCCTGCACGTGATCCATATGGTAGTGGGTGAGCAGAAACTGCTGGAAGCTGCCTGCTGGCCAGTCGTCCATCAGATGCGGGATCCCCGCGTCCAGCAGCGTCACCGCATTGTTAAATTTGACCACCCCGCTACAAGGGCGTCGACGGTATTGCGCCTGTAAGCGTGCTCGTTGGCAGGCCGCACAGTCACAGCCAAATGCCGGCACCAGTTGCGCGCCGCCGGTTCCCGTCAGCGTAATGGTCAGACTCATGGCTCCCCCTACAACGGTTTGGTGAAGCGAAAATGGCTCATGGTATAGCCTTCGCGCTGGTAAAAGCGGTGCGCGTCAAGGCGTTGGGTACTGGTAGAAAGCTCGGTTATTTCTGCGCCCGCTTCGCGCGCGGTGGCTTCGGCCCAGGTCAGTAACTGACTACCCACTTTTAGTCCTCGTGCCTGTGGCATCACCACCAGTTCCTGGATCTCGCCAATCCAGTTGGCGTGGTGCAGATGAAACTGCAGGTGCAGACCGATCAAGCCGACGACCTGTCCGTCGAGCAGCGCCAGCTGGTAGTGCATATTGGGATCTTGCAGATTTGCGGCGTAGCCGGCGCTAAAGGCCTGCAGGTCGAATTGGCCCTGTTTCAACTCACAGATAAGCGCGTAAACCGCATCGGTATCGTATAGCGTGGCGCGGCGTAATTCACAGACAGACATGTTTCTTCTCCTTGCGTCCCATCAGTGTGAGCAGTGTATCGACAGACTGTAGCAAACTTCCATCATTGTTCAGGACGTGGCAGTCATACGGCGTGTAGCGTGCCGCGCGTTCAAGGCGGGCAGCGATTTCCGTTTCGCTCTCCCGCCCACGTGCCTGCAGGCGCTGGCGTAGAATGGCCGGGGAAACCTGTAAGCAAATGGGAAGTAAAGAAGCGCCGTAACGGGCCTGCGACTGGGGCAGATGCGCGCGCGAGCCATTGACCACCACATCAAAACCGGCGTGCAGCCAGAGGTCAATCTCTACGCCGACGCCGTAATAGAAGCCGTTGGCATGCCAGCTCAGCGCCAGCAGGTTCTGCCCGGCGCGGGTAAAAAACTCTGGTTCGCTGAGGGCAATATGGTTTTCATTCCCTGCGTTGGCGGCGCGGGTGATGTAACGGTGCGCCACCAGCAGTTGCGCAGGTTCCTGCTGGCGAAGTTCTGCCAGTAGACTGTCCTTACCGGAGCCGGACGGCCCCATCAGCCAGATCAGTTTCCCCATAGTCAGAATACCCTTTTGCCCTGACGCCAGACGTGGTCGATATGGATGTGATCGCCTTTGCGATGCGCCAGCACCAGATCCGCGCGTTTACCTTCGGCTACAACGCCACGATCGTCGAGATTTAATGCCCGCGCCGGATTGCGGGTCACCAGACGAATGGCCTGCGGCAGCGTAAAGCGGTTGGCGTCATCGTCTGCCACGCGAAATGCCGCATCGAGCAGGCTGGCGGGGTAGTAGTCGGAGGAGAGAATATCCAGCAGCCCCAGCTCAGCCAGCTTATGCGCCGCCACGTTGCCGGAGTGAGAACCGCCGCGCACGATGTTGGGCGCGCCCATCAGTACGTTCATACCATGCTGGCGCGAGGCCTCTGCGGCGGCAAAGGTAGTAGGAAATTCGGCAATCACGCTGCCAAGTTGATGCGATTCCAGCACATGATCGCAGGTGGCATCGTCATGGCTCGCCAGCGCTATCTGGCGCTCACGACACATCTGAGCAATCGCTGTGCGGTTGGGTTGCGACCAACGAGCAGCCAGAGCTAACTGTTCTTCTTCGTAGCGGGCCATTTGCTCGTCGGTAAGTGAATACTTGCCCTGATAGTACTCGCGGTACTTCTCGCGATTGGCGAACTGACGCTGGCCGGGGGAGTGGTCCATCAGCGATACCAGCGTCACCGGCTCACGACTGACCAGTTTTTCAAACAGCGGTAGGGTGGTGTGATGCGGCAGCTCGCAGCGCAAATGCAGGCGGTGCTCGGCGCGATTGACCCCGCGCTTTTGCGTCTCTTCCACCGCGTTGATCATCTTCTCCAGATTTTCCAGACGGTCACCGCCGTCGCGCACATCGCCAATCGCCACCGCGTCCAGCACGGTGGTAATGCCGCTGGCGACCATCAGCGCGTCGTGGCTGCTCATCGCCGAGTGGGCGGGCCAGTCTACCTTCGGGCGCGGGGTGAAAAACTTGTCGAGATTGTCGGTATGCAGCTCGATAAGCCCTGGCAGCAGCCAGCCGCCTTCTCCGTCCATCGCTTGGGCCAATTGGCTCTGACTTTCGGCAAAGGCGCGGATCGTTCCGCCCTCAATTTCCAGCGATCCTTGCACCACTTCATCTTCCAGCACCAGCTTTACATTATTGATAATCATGCTGTTGTTCCCATCAGGTGCAGGCGATCCGCGACGCGGTCGCGCACGGTTTGATCGTGAAAAATGCCGACAATTGCCGCGCCGCGGGCTTTCGCTTCTTCAATCAATGCGACGACGGCGGCGCTGTTTTTGGCGTCCAGCGAGGCGGTGGGCTCATCGAGGAGTAGAATCGGGTAATCGACGATAAACCCTCGGGCGATATTGACGCGCTGCTGTTCGCCCCCGGAAAACGTCGACGGCGCCAGATACCACAGCCGCTCCGGCACATTCAGGCGGGTAAGCAGGTTAGCCGCTTTGGCTGCGCACTCCTCGCGTGACACGCCGAGATCCAGCAGCGGCTGCATCACCACATCCAGCGCAGAAATCCTTGGGATCACGCGCAAGAACTGGCTTACCCAGCCGATGGTTGAACGGCGAACTTCCAGCACTTTACGCGCCGGAGCCTGCACCAGATCGACCCATTCGTCGCTGTGGCGGATGTGGATGTGTCCTTCATCCGGCAGGTAGTTGGCGTACAGCGAACGCAGCAACGTGGATTTGCCGCTGCCAGAGTGACCGTGCAGCACCACGCATTCGCCGTTTTTAACTTCCAGCGTGGCGTCTTGCAGCACCGGCAGACGCACGCCGTTTTGCTGATGCAGTACAAAGGTTTTACTGACGTTTTCAACGCGAATCGCGTTCATTTTTAGCCTCTTTAAGCATTTTTGCGTTCGATTGCCTGATGGCGCTTCGCTTATCAGGCCTACAACCGATGCCGATCCGTAGGCCGGGTCGCGAAGCGCCACCCGGCAAGACAAAATCAGTTTTGCAAAACAGATGACACCAGCAACTGGGTATACGGATGATGCGGATCGTCGAGTACGCGGTCGGTTAACCCACTTTCCACCACCTGACCCTGCTTCATCACCAGCAAACGGTTGGCCAGCAGGCGCGCTACGCCCAGATCGTGGGTGACAATAACCACTGCCAGATCCAGTTCCACCACCAGGCCGCGCAGCAGGTCCAGCAGTTTGGCCTGTACGGAAACGTCCAGACCGCCGGTGGGCTCGTCCATAAACACCAGTTTGGGATGGGTGACGAGGTTGCGGGCGATCTGCAGTCGCTGCTGCATGCCGCCGGAAAAGGTGGTTGGCAGGTCGTCGATACGCGAGGCCGGGATCTCCACTTCCTCCAGCCAACGCTGCGCGGTGGCACGAATGTCGCCGTAGTGGCGCGCCCCGGTGGCCATCAGGCGTTCGCCGATATTGCCGCCAGCGGAGACCTGACGGCGCAGGCCATCCAGCGGATGCTGATGCACCACGCCCCATTCGGTGCGTAGCAGACGGCGACGGTCGGCCTCGTTCATGCTGTACAGCGAACGGTTCTGATACAAAATCTCACCGCTCTGCGGCGTCAGCCGTGAAGAGATCGATTTCAGCAGCGTGGTTTTGCCGGAACCGGACTCGCCGACGATACCCAGCACTTCGCCAGGCCACAGGTCAAAAGAGACATCGCTGAAGCCCTTGCCCGGCGCGTAGAGATGGGTCAGGTTGTTGACTGAAAGCAGCGGTTGCGTCATTTGCTGAGGGCCTCACTCTGTTGGCGGCAGTAGTCGGTGTCGGAGCAGACAAACATGCGTTTGCCGGTGTCATCGAGCACCACTTCATCGAGATAGCTGTGGGTTGAGCCACAGATGGCGCAAGGCTCATCCCAGCTCTGCACGGTAAACGGGTGATCGTCGAAATCGAGGCTTTCCACGCGGGTGTAAGGTGGAACGGCATAGATGCGTTTTTCGCGGCCTGCGCCAAACAGTTGCAGGGCCGGCATCATGTCCATCTTCGGATTGTCGAATTTTGGAATTGGCGACGGGTCCATGACGTAGCGGTCGTTGACCTTCACCGGATAGGCGTAAGTGGTGGCGATATGGCCGAAGCGGGCGATATCTTCATACAGTTTCACCTGCATGATGCCGTACTCTTCCAGCGCGTGCATGGTGCGGGTTTCCGTTTCGCGCGGCTCGATAAAGCGCAACGGCTCGGGGATCGGGACCTGGAAGATAATGATCTGGTCTTCCACCAGCGGCGTTTCCGGGATGCGGTGGCGGGTCTGGATCAGCGTCGCGTCTTCCGTGCGCTCGGTGGTGTTCACCCCGGTTACGCGTTTGAAGAAGTTGCGAATCGACACGGCGTTAGTGGTGTCATCTGCGCCCTGGTCAATTACCTTCAGCACGTCCGGTTCGCCAATCACGCTGGCGGTGAGCTGAATACCGCCGGTTCCCCAGCCGTAGGGCATCGGCATTTCACGTCCGCCAAACGGTACTTGGTAACCGGGGATCGCCACCGCTTTCAGAATCGCGCGGCGGATCATGCGTTTGGTCTGCTCATCAAGATACGCAAAGTTGTAGCCGGAGAGGTTAGTGGTCACGGGTGGCCTCCTGTTGCAGGCGTTTGAGCAGTTCCAGCTCGGCCTGGAAATCGACGTAATGGGGAAGTTTGAGGTGCGAAACAAAACCCGCCGCCTCGACGTTATCCGCATGCGCCAGCACGAATTCTTCGTCCTGCGCCGGTCCCGTGACCGATTCATCGTATTCGGCTGCCTGTAGGGCGCGGTCCACCAGCGCCATCGCCATCGCTTTACGTTCGCTCATGCCGAACACCAGCCCGTAGCCGCGGGTAAAATGGGGGGATTCGTTTTCTGGCGCGACAAAACCGTTGACCATTTCACATTCGGTCATCAGCAGTTCACCGACGTTCACCGCAAATCCCAGCTCTTCCGGTACGGTTTCCAGTGCCACATAGCCGCTGCGAATTTCGGCGGCAAACGGGTGATTGCGCCCGTAGCCGCGTTGGGTGGAGTAGGCCAGCGCCAGCAGATATCCCTCATCGCCGCGCATCAGTTGTTGCAGACGTGAAGCGCGTGAACAGGGGTAAACCGGTGGCGTGCGGGTAATGTCGTCGGGCGTGGCGCCATTATCCTCTTCACGCTTTGCCAGTCCCTGGTTGGCCAGCAGGGAAAAGACGTGCGGAGAGGCGTCCTGCGCGTCGTCTGCGCTGCGCAGGGGGGGCGTTTCGCCATTGGCCAGCAGGGTAAAATCCAGCAGGCGATGGGTGTAGTCATAAGTGGGACCTAACAACTGCCCGCCGGGAATATCCTTGTAGACCGCAGAGATTCGGCGCTCAAGGCGCATTTCTGCACTGTTAACCGGTTCGCTGACCGCCACCTTTGCCAGCGTGGTGCGGTAGGCGCGGAGCAAAAAGATGGCTTCGACGTTATCGCCGCTGGCCTGCTTCAGTGCCAGCGCGGCCAGTTCGCGGTCGGCGATGCCGCCTTCGGTCATCACCCGGTCGACGGCCAGGTTCATCTGTTGTTCGATTTGCGCCACGCTCAGTTCAGCAATGGTCTCATCGCCCCGGCGTCGGTTTTCCTGCAGGGCGTGGGCGTTGGCTATCGCCTTTTCGCCCCCTTTGACGGCGACGTACATCAGCACACCTCCACATGGGTAGTTCGCGGAATAGCCAGCAGGCGTTCGCCGCAGGTGAGGATCAGGTCGACCCCCAGCGGGAACGGATGCGGGCGTTCGGTGAGTTCGTGAATCAGGCATTCCGGTAGCTGTGGCGCGATCATGCGCTCTTCAGCGATACCGGCGCCGGTCAGACGCAGCATGCGTCCACCGCTTAAGCCAGAGACCTGCACAATCAGCGTGGCGCTGGTTTCTGGCGCGACGGCGGAACCGGCGGAGAGGGCGTTAAGCTGTTCGCTACTGATGCGTTCGTCGGCGACGGCAAAGGCCGCCAACTGCGGCTGATCCACCAGCGGCGCGTTGGTGTGAAAACGCAGATTCTGCCGGGCGATATCGTTATCCATCGACGGCGCAAGCCAGACCGGCGTGTCGCCATCGACCAGGGTCAGTAGCACGCTGGTGGTTGCCAGGCCCAGTGGCTGCCAGCCGTGTTTCAGTTGATGCAGGGCGACGATCACGCCCGGCTCACTCATGGCCTTCAGCAGGCGACGGAAGCTCTGCTGAGCATCCTGAACGGGTAAATTAAAAGCGGTTTGTAAGGTCATGCGTTATCTCCGCGTACCAGCGTGAAGAAGTCGACCCGGCTGGCGTTGATTTCGGCACGGCGTGCGCTAATCAGCGCATCGCGTTCCGCTTCCAGCGGGGCAATTAAGGTTTCCATTAGGCTCTGGAAATGCGTTTGTTCCTGCAGCAGTGCGTCAATGACCGCACACTGCTCGGCGTGTTGTTTGTTGCGGCCCAGCAGGTAGCTGTAGCCCAGCGTGCCGCTCTTCAGGCGTACCACTGCGCGGGTAAGCGTGGTATCACCGGCAAAGAAGCGGTTGCCGGTGCCGCCCATGCGAGCCTGGAGCTGCATCAGTCCGCTTTCCGGTGCGCGGATAAGTTCATAGTCTGGCGTCAGTTTGAGCGCGTGGATGCGGGCGTTCAGGGCATCGGCATTGCTGTAAGCCAGCGCACGCATCCAGCGCTGGCGGGTCGCGGTATCGAAATGCATTCAGTGCTCCATAGTGAATTCGATCATGTCGGCGCGGGTCAGGCTGACGGAGTATTCCGCCGCGTGTTCTTCGCCTTCACGGTGGTTCAGGGTGCGCACGCACAGCAGCGGCGCCATATTGGGGATTTCCAGCACTTTGCTCTCTTTAGCCTGTGCGCGGCGGGCGCTGATGCGCGTTTGTGTGCGCAGGAGCGTCAGACCGGACTGTTCGCGCAGGTAGTCGTGCAGTGAGCCGTTGTTAAAGCCCTGCAGCAGCGGCCATAGCGTGAGGTCGGAAAAATAGTGGTCGATCTGGCACAGTGCGATACCGTTTACCCGGCGCAGGGTGCGCAGATGAATCACGTTATCGCCCTCGTTAATGCTGAGCGCATCGGCAATGTGACTGGAGGCCGGGCGCAGCACCGCCAGCAGTTTTTCGCTGGTGGGGTGGCTGCCCTGGTCCAGCAGGTTCTGGCTAAAGCGCGCCTGGGCATTAAGCGGGTAATCGAATGGGCGCATCAGTACCAGTACGCCAACGCCCTGGCGACGCTGGACCCAACCACGCTCAACCAACTGGTCAATAGCGCGGCGCAGGGTGTGGCGGTTTACCTCGTAGCGCGCGGCAAGCTGATGCTCGGCGGGCAGATAGTCACCGCAGCGATAATGATGACGAAGCTCCTGCTCAAGTCTCGCGGCAATTTCCTGATAACGCGTTGGATAACTGGTCGGATGTGTAGACAAGTGCATAGCAATCAATGCCTCGCTAATCAGATAAAGTGCTTACGCAAACGCTGGGAAAGGAAATCCAGCAGGCTGACGGTGACGATGATTAACACCATCAGGGCGCAGGTTTGCTGGAACTGAAAGCCGCGAATCGCCTCCCATAAAGTCACGCCAATACCGCCCGCCCCCACCATTCCGACCACCGTGGCCGAGCGGACGTTGGATTCAAAGCGATATAGCGAGTAGGAGATAAGCAGCGGCATGACCTGTGGCAGAACGCCGTACAGAATCTCTTCAATTTTGTTGGCCCCAGTGGCGCGAATGCCTTCTACTGGACCTGGCTCAATGGCTTCTACCGCTTCCGAAAGCAGCTTGGAGAGCACCCCGGTGGTGTGGATAAACAGCGCCATTACCCCGGCGAACGGACCTAAACCCACGGCGACCACGAACAGCATGGCGAAGACCATTTCATTGATGGCGCGGCAGGCGTCCATCAGGCGACGCATCGGCTGGTAAATCCACCACGGTACGAGGTTATCGGCGCACATCAGGCCAAAGGGAATCGACAGCACAACGGCGAGGGCGGTACCCCAGACGGCAATTTGCAGGGTGACGGCCATTTCACCGAGATAGTCCTGCCACTGACTGAAGTCTGGCGGAAAGAAGTCGGCGGCGAAGGTCGCCATATTGCCGGAATCCTGGATCAGCGTGAGCGGAGCCATTTCGGCACCTTTCCACGAGATCACCAGCACGGCGAGAAGAATGGCCCAGCTCAGTAGTGAGAACCAGCTACGTTTGGGCGGGGCGACGGTGATGGTTTGCATGTTTAGCTCCGTGCGTAGGTTTATCGCCGGATGGCAGCGCTTGCGCCTTATCCGGCCTACAGAACATCGTCTGCCCGGTAAGCGAAACGCTACCGGGCATCAGGTTTACTGCACCGCTTTAGTCACGCTGGTCATGGCGCCCAGGGCGGCGGTCAAACGGTCAAGGTCGTCGAGCTGCGCTTTCAGCGCCGAGGTTTTGCTGGTTTTCTCTTCCTCGTTCAACCCTTTGTTGCCCTTCACGCCCTGCATCTCTTTAAACAGCGCCAGTTGGCGAATCGGTACCAGTTGCAGGTCGCTGGAGGCACGGAACGGTGCCCATCCCAGGCGTTCCAGTACGGTTTTCTGTTCCGGCGTTTTGCCGTAATTCATAAAGAAGTCGTACACCTTGTCCTTGGTGGTTTCGGAGAGGTTTTTGCGCCAGACGATCGGATCGCCCGGGATCAGCGGTGACTTCCAGATAACCTTCAGCTCTTTCAGTTTTTCCGGCGCGGAGGTTTTCAGCTTGTCGAGGTTTTCGGTGTTGTTGGTGGCGACATCGACCTGTTTGTTGGCGACGGCCAGCGCGTTGGTTTCGTGTCCGGCGTTAACGGTGCGTTTGAAGTCGCTGGCGGAGATGTTATTTTTGGCGAAGACGTAGTAACCGGGGACGAGGAAGCCTGACGTTGAGTTGGGATCGCCGTTGCCGAATGTCAGATCCTTACGTTTGGCGATCAGATCGTTCAGGTTGTTGATCGGACTGTCTTTGTTAACGATCAACACGCTCCAGTATCCCGGGGAGCCGTCGGCAGCGACGGTTTGGGCAAACACTTGTCCGTTAGCGCGATCCACCGCTTCCATTGCCGAGAGGTTGCCGTACCAGGCGATATCAACTTTGTTAAAACGCATTCCCTGAATGATCCCGGCGTAGTCCGGGGCGAAGAAGGCGTTCACTTTCACGCCCAACGATTTTTCCATGTCCTTCAGGAACGGTTCCCACTGTGGCTTCAGGTTTTGCTGTGATTCGGTCGAAATAATGCCAAAGTTCAGCGCTTTTTCTTGCTCTTCGGCCTGCGCCGGGCTGAACAAGGTGCTGATGCTGAACATGCTGGTAAAGGCCAGCGCGGCAACGGTCTTATAGCTCATGTTGTTTCCTTAATTAGTCTTTGTTCCAGGCTATTTCACTTGCCAGCCTGGCTGCGCCAATAACGCCTGGTTTTTTAGAACTATGCAGCCTGCGCGTTCTGTTCGACGCGGTTCATGCTGCGGTAGAGATGGTCAAAACGATCGTTATCAAAATGCTGGCTGTTGCCATCAAAGAAGACGTTGCCCTGACGAAGCGCGACAATGCGTTCGCAGTAGCGCAGGGCGTAATCCACCTGATGCAGCGTGACGACCACGGTGATGCCGTCGGTCTGGTTAATGTCGCGTAGGGTGTCCATCACGATGCGTGCGGATTCCGGGTCCAGCGAGGCTATCGGCTCGTCGGCAAGGATCACTTTGGCTTGCTGCATCAGCGCGCGGGCAATCGCCACGCGCTGCTGTTGCCCGCCCGAAAGCGTGGAAACGCGCTGGTATGCAAAGTGCGCCATGCCAACGCGGGTCAGCGCCTGTAATGCACGCTGTTTCTGTTCCTGGCTAAACCAGCTAAAACAGGTGCGCCAAAACGGCGTGCTGCCGAGTGCACCAATAAGGACGTTTTCCAGTACCGTCAGGCGGTTAACCAGATTGAACTGCTGGAAGATGTAGCCGGTGTGGGCGCGGCTTTTGCGGATATCGCGCGCCAGGCGGCCTTCATGTTGAACGGTACGACCCAGCAGTTCGACGTGGCTACCCGGGGATTTATCACCGACGATCAAACCGCTTAAATGACGTAAAAGGGTGGATTTGCCGGAGCCAGACGGCCCAAGCAGAGCCACCATCTCACCGGAACAGATGTTCAGATCAACCGCATTGAGCGCCTGATGTTGATTGAAGGACTTGGAGAGTTTTTCGACGCGAATAATCGTTTGCATGATGCGGCCTCCCTTAAAAAGTGGCCCCATCGTGGCGGATTAATGTGACGTTTTCGTTAAGGGATGGTTACTTGGTGATGAAGAGTTGAGCGATTTTTGATGACAGTACGGGAGGGCTGGCCTCCCGTTGGATTACTCTGTAGGTTGCTGCTGTTTGACGACGTTGATCATCCACGGCACGCCATACCGATCGCTCACTTTACCGAAACCATGAGCCCAGAAGGTTTCCTGCCAGTCCATTTCGATTTTTCCGTTTGCTGCCAGGTTATCAAACCAGCGTTTGCCTTCGTCGACGTTTTGCGTGTCGAGTACCAGCGTAAAGCCAGAGTAGTGGGCATTTCCGTCGGGGGCGCTATCGCTCATCATGATGTCGCTGCCCGCAACGCGCAGGTTGGCGTGGGCAATGGCGGTATCGGGGAATTTCATGCCTGAAGGGCAACCCTCTTCGCTGTTCTGTGCCGGTTTGGGCATTTCACCGAAGTTGATTTTGTAGAGTAGCTCAGCGCCTAATGTTTTTTGGTAGTAGGCGATAGCATCAGCGCAGTTGCCTGCGAAGGAGATATAGGGACTTAACGGCATAATCTTTACCTCAGGTAAAAGAAACCAGTTAAGTGTAGTTATCGTCTGCAAAAATAAGCCAGGCGGGAAGTATGAGCTTCCCGCCTGGCAGATGAGCTGACATCGGCCTGATTGACGTAGCGCCATCAGGCAATTTGCATCAGTTCTTTTTCACAAATTCAGATTTCAGCTTCATTGGGCCAAAGCCATCGATTTTGCAATCGATGTTGTGGTCGCCTTCAACCAGACGGATGTTCTTCACTTTGGTCCCGATCTTCAACATGGAAGAGCTACCTTTTACCTTCAGGTCTTTCACTACGGTAACGCTGTCGCCGTCAGCCAGCAGGTTGCCGTTGGCATCTTTAACGATCAGTTCGTCGCTGTCCTGAGCCGGTTCAGCATCGTTCCATTCGTGAGCGCATTCCGGGCAGATGAACATGCCGTTATCTTCGTAAGTGTATTCGGAGTTGCATTGTGGGCAGTGTGGTAATGACATGTGGATTTCCTCAAAAGTCAGCAGGGGCAAATGCGCCCAAAAATGGCAGATTGCCGAAAAAGGCCGCAATTATACATAAAATCCCTGCTTTTGTCGGGACTACTGCGCGATTATGCAAAATGATCTGCTGTAAAGACCCTTTGCTTTTACCTCAATGAAAGTATGGCGGAATATTTTTTAAGGGAAATTGCTACGCTTAGGTATTTAAGATAAGGTGAGGCGAAATATCTGATATTCATAGGTAACGTTGCTTACGGATGCCTAAGCCATTGTGATTGAATATCATTGACCCCCTTAATTTTAGTAGGGGGATTACGCGGGTATTTTTTAAAACTGAACTACGCTGTTTATCTTTCTTACTTATTACATAAGTGAGAGGCATCCGGCCAGCGGTTATACGCCAAATTTATTTTAATAATATCAGTTGGTTGTTTTGATTTTAATTATTTCTACACGTAATTATAAAAGCCAAAAAATCTATAAATAAAACGATTGGGCTAAATAAAAGTAATGCCATTTGCGTTAAGGAAGAATTTTCCATGCACACACAGACAATATATGAATTAAGTCAGGAAGCGGAACGCTTGCTGATGCTCTCGCTTGAACATCTCAGGCAATTGCAAAAATTGCCTATGACGTCGTTGGATGATGTCGCGCTAAAACAAGGAGAGCATAGCAGACAGGTGGTTCAGCCTCTGCATTTCAGCGCGCGTGGCATGGATGTCCAGCAGGCAACGCTCAATAATGAACTGCGTAAGATTACGCGTCTGGAAATGGTGCTGGCAATTGTCGGTACCATGAAAGCGGGAAAATCGACGACGATTAACGCGATTGTAGGGACCGAAGTTTTACCTAATCGTAATCGTCCCATGACGGCGCTACCAACGCTAATTCGCCATACGCCGGGGCAGAAAGAGCCGGTGTTGCATTTTTCACATGTCACGCCTATCGATGCCTTAATGAAGGTTTTACAGCAGCGCGTGCGCGAGTGCGATCGCCAGCGTCTTACGCAGACCCTGGAAATTGATAAGGATATGAATGTCCTGCTGCAGCATATTGAAAACGGCGTGGCATTTGAGCGGTATTATCTTGGCGCACAGCCTATTTTCCATTGCCTTAAAAGTCTGAATGACCTGGTGCGTTTGTCAAAAGCACTGGAAGTGGATTTTCCTTTTGCCGCCTATGCCGCGATTGAGCATATTCCGGTTATCGAGGTTGAATTTGTCCATTTGGCCGGTCAGGCGAGCTATCCTGGGCAATTAACCCTGCTGGATACGCCGGGGCCGAATGAGGCCGGGCAACCGCATCTACAAAAGATGCTGAATGAACAGCTGGCGCGGGCTTCTGCGGTACTGGTGGTGATGGATTACACCCAACTGAAATCGATTTCCGATGAAGAAGTGCGCCACGCTGTCATGGCGGTCGGCAAGTCAGTGCCGCTGTATGCGCTGGTGAACAAATTCGATCAGAAAGACCGCAACAGTGACGATGAAGAGCAGGTGCGGGCGTTAATTTCCGGAACGCTGATGCAAGGCGGGATTGCCCCGGAGCGAATCTATCCGGTTTCTTCGATGTGGGGGTATCTGGCGAACAGGGCGCGTCATGAGCTGATGACTCGCGGGCGGCTGCCGGATCACCAGGTGCAACGTTGGGTACAGGATTTTGCCGAAGCGGCGCTTGGCCGACGCTGGTGCACCAACGATCTTGAGGATACGGAGCACATCCGCCATGCAGCCGATCTGTTGTGGGAGGATTCGCTGTTTGAGCAGCCGATCCAGAAAGTGATTCATGCCGCTTACGCCAATGCTTCGCTGTATGCGCTACGCTCAGCGTCGCATAAGTTATTGAACTATGCGCAAAGCGCGCACGAATATCTGGAGTTTCGCGCCCATGGGTTAACGGTTGCCTATGAAAAACTGCGGCTGAACATCACGCATATTGAAGAGGATATGCAGCAGTTAGAAGTGAGTCAGGGGCGGGTGAGTGATGAAGTCAGTCATGAGGTCGAGCTGGCGCTGGAGGCTGCCGCGGCCTATCTCAATGAGCAACAGACTGAGATTCTGTGCGGCATCAACACGTTCTTTATCAAAGAAAATGTCCTGATGATGTCACAACATGGCCAGGGGGCTGGCGTTTCCTCGGCAGAAATGGCCGGAGAAATGCTGGTGTTGCACGATGAAGGTCAGGCGAAAATCGTGCTGGATAAAATGCGCTCGTCCTGTGAAGTTGTCTTGCTGGCAGCGCAGGAAAGCATCAGCCGGGATTTAGCTCTGCGCTTTGAACAGCTTGAGTCGACGCTGTCCCGGGCGCTAAATGACGCCATGCGCCCCATTGAGCAGCGGGTGAAAGAGGAGCTGAACCACGCTGGTTTTCGTGCGCGGATCCGTTTTCCGGCGTTTCATGCGGCGATGTTTAACTTCAACACCCGCCAGTTGTTTAACGAGGCCATTGAGCAGGATATTCCGGCGGAAAATGCGCCGTCAACTGGCGGTGTGGTGCGTGATACCTTCTCTCGCTGGTTGAATCAGCCCAACTGGGGATGGAATGAGTACGTCGAAACAAAAACGCGTTATCTCATTGATATGGGCGCACTGCATAAGAACCTTGTGCACTATGTCACCCAGTTTTGCCAACAAATTCGTAAAGCTTTAGCTGCGCAGGTCGATATTTCCGTTACGGCAGGCATGGCCACGTTTTTTGCTGATTTTTCACTGTGTTTGACGCAATTACAGGCGAGCCTGCGTGAGAGTCTGACCCTGCGCCAGCAAAATGAATCTGCGGTGAATGCCTTGAACGAACAACTGCAGCATCGCATTACGACTGCGGCATGGCTTTATGAAGATTCCCGCTTGCTGCGCGACGATATCAATACCCTTTTTGCAACCGAGCACACATGACTAACGTGTTACTGGAAGGCCCCGGGCGGACGCTGGAGTGTGTCTACCCGAAGTTTATGGTCGATCTGGTTCAGGGAGATGAAACCAAACGTTCCGGCGGTTTTCTGCAACAACAGCAGCGGCTGCGTGCGCGTCTGACGCAGGAGGTGCTATCCCAGACGCAACTGCGAGCATGGGTGTTGGCAGGCGTGTCCAGCGAGCATCTGGTGATGCGTCTAAAACTGGTGGAAAAACTGGCGGGCATGATCGATCCGGGCCATCTGGCGCTGGTACGGATCGCCGAAGGGTTGATGTTTTTACAACAAACCGAACACCCGCGTGGACTCTCCACGCCCGGTCTTCTGCAGCAGATAAATTCACTCGCTGACTGGTTTACCCAGCGCGGCGCTTATAAAGAGAAGGCAGTAACGCAACGCGGCCTGACGGTGCAAGCGGGCGAACATAGCGAGCAAATTTTTACCCGCTGGCGGGCTGGCGCGTATGACGGCTGGTCGTTACCTGGACGCTGTTTTGTGGCGTTAGAGGAGCTGCGTTGGGGAGCCTTTGGTGACGCCTGCCGGTTAGCAAATGCCGATGTGGTATCAATGCTAAAAGACAACCTGCGAACGATGGCTGCTCAGGCGCTGGCGGACAGCGTGAATGCGGCCCCCGCCACGCGTCATTACTATCATCATTGGCTCAGTACGCCGGTGGTTGGCGGCTCGGGTGAGCACAACGATATGTTGAGCTGGCTCGGGGACTGGTGCGATGCGCAGCGTCATCCGGTGAGCTGGTCGGTGACGCAGCGTTGGCAAAATGTGGCGTTGGGCATGCCGAGATTGTGTTCGGCGAAGCGGCTGGTTGATGCGATGGTTGAGGAGATTTTTGCACCGTCCCCGCTCATCAATTGAGCAGGAACGGTGAGTGGGATAAAGGCAGGTTTAGTGGTGCAGGGAGTCTGCCGGGGTAGCCGCCGTCTCATTGACGACCGGGTTTTTATTAAAACGTTTGGCATACAGCGCGGTGATAATCGGCACCAGAATCGCGGTGACTATCACGCTGGCGGCAACCAGCGCCGTAGCGGATGCGGCAACCGGTTCAAATGCCGGGTTAATCTGGGCGATAATCACCGGGTTTGCCACTGCAGCGCCGGCTGCAGAAGAGGCTGCTACGCCTGCCGTACCGTTCCCGCCACCAATAACGCGGTCAGCAATAATCAGCGGAATACCGGTGATGACGATAACCGCGACGCCCAGCAGGATGCCCAGCAGACCCGTATCAACGATGACGCTCAGGTTAATTGTGTTGCCCAGCGCGAAGCCGAAGAACGGGATCAGCACCGGCGTGGCTTTGCTGAAGAAGGAACGCAGATCGTGATCCAGGTTACCCAACGCAAAACCAATCAGGAACGGTAATACCGCGCCGACAAAATGGTGTGGTTCGAAGGACGCCAGACCCGCGGAGCCGAGGATCACCATGGTCATTAACGGACCGGATTCCAGAGACATCAACACAAATGCGCCAGACTCTTCTTTGGTTCCGTACTGGTTCATCAGGCTGGCGTACAAACCGCCGTTGGTCATGTCCATCGCTGAAACAATTGCCAGTACCGAAAGACCGGCAAAGAACCCGGTTTGAATACCGGTATCAGGAATAAATGAAGCAGCAATCATTGCCACTACCCATGCCACGGCTATTTTAGTTAATACCAGTGTGCCGGATTTGCGTAATACCGTGCCGGTTGCTCGTAAATCAATCGATGCACCGATACAAAAAAACCACACTGCCAGAATCGGCACCGTTCCGCTGATCATTCCTTTGGTAAACGAACCGAAATACGCGCCGGTATCCGGAGCTAACGTATTTAACACTGCGCCTAATAACAGAGGAATCAACATCATTCCGCCAGGGATGCGTTCAATCGTGGCTTTAATTTTCATAAGCGTCCTCATCTCTTGTCGCAGGTAATACACGCGCAAGGAAATAAAAATTAATAAATTCAAGTAGTTACTGATGTTTCTTAACAAAGAAAACAGCTATCTCTTTGTTTTATAAAATCTAACGCGGCATACGTTGAGCGTGTTGCTGCTCCCAGGGATATTGCGTCTGGAATTAGTTTGCATTCATGGGAACATTGATTCAATCAAAATAAAACGATGTTTTAGTTATCTTCATCACATATTCCGAGCAAAAGTTCCTGAGTGCTCTGATTATTAAAAAAGCTGTGATCTTTTTGTGAAGAGATTAGGTGGGTTTTTGGCTAGCAGAATAATAGTGACTGTTGTGATTGTTGGTGCAACAAAGCGATTTATTCTTGTATTTAATTGCCAGAAAATCGCAAGCATTACATGTTAAAAAGTTGACTAAGAATGACCTGATTTACGCATGTTGACGAAATGGAAATCTATATGTGAAGTTGATCACAAATTTAAACACTGTTAGGGTAAAGAGGTCATTAACCGCCCAATCAGGCGTCAACAGGTTCGGTTGTACTGCTCGTTTCTCGTCAGTGTAAGTAAACCTGCTACGCTTGTTACAGGGAATGCGTCTGTGCATTCCCCGCTCGGTGATGACCTTGACGCAGGGGCGTTGAGGGACTCGATCTGTAGCGTGACAGGGCTAAGTCTATGAGGACGAGTATGCTAAAAAGGAAAAAAATAAAACCAATTACGCTGCGCGACGTTACCATCATTGATGACGGTAAACTGCGAAAAGCCATTACCGCGGCGTCGTTAGGTAATGCGATGGAGTGGTTTGATTTTGGTGTTTATGGGTTTGTTGCTTACGCATTAGGTAAAGTGTTCTTCCCGGGGGCTGACCCCAGCGTACAGATGGTTGCTGCACTTGCCACCTTCTCTGTTCCCTTTCTGATTCGACCGCTTGGCGGATTGTTCTTCGGTATGCTTGGCGATAAATACGGTCGTCAGAAGATCCTCGCTATCACCATTGTGATTATGTCGATAAGTACCTTCTGTATCGGTCTTATTCCCTCGTATGCCTCGATTGGTATCTGGGCGCCGATTCTGCTGTTGCTGTGTAAAATGGCGCAGGGGTTCTCAGTCGGCGGAGAGTATACCGGGGCGTCGATTTTTGTCGCAGAGTACTCGCCAGACCGTAAGCGCGGATTTATGGGCAGCTGGCTGGACTTCGGCTCGATTGCCGGGTTTGTGCTGGGTGCGGGCGTGGTAGTCCTGATCTCAACTATCGTCGGCGAAGAAAACTTCCTTGAGTGGGGCTGGCGTATTCCGTTCTTCCTGGCGCTACCGTTAGGGCTTATTGGCCTGTACCTGCGTCATGCACTGGAAGAGACTCCGGCGTTCCAGCAGCACGTGGATAAACTGGAGCAGGGCGATCGTCAGGGACTGCAGGACGGTCCGAAGGTGTCGTTTAAAGAGATTGCGACCAGGCACTGGCGCAGCCTGCTGGCATGTATTGGTCTGGTGATTGCCACCAACGTCACCTATTACATGCTGCTCACCTATATGCCGAGCTACCTGTCGCATAACCTGCATTACTCTGAAGACCACGGCGTGCTGATTATTATCGCCATCATGATTGGTATGCTGTTTGTGCAGCCGGTGATGGGTCTGCTCAGCGACCGCTTCGGGCGCCGTCCGTTTGTGATTATGGGTAGTATTGCGCTGTTTGTGCTGGCTATTCCGGCATTTATTCTGATTAACAGTAACGTCATCGGCCTGATTTTCGCCGGGTTGCTGATGCTGGCGGTGATCCTCAACTGCTTTACCGGGGTGATGGCGTCAACGTTACCAGCGATGTTCCCGACGCATATTCGCTACAGTGCCCTGGCCGCAGCGTTTAATATCTCGGTATTGGTCGCCGGTCTGACACCGACGTTGGCCGCATGGCTGGTGGAAAGCTCGCAGAATCTGATGATGCCTGCTTATTATCTGATGGTGATTGCGGTGATAGGTTTAATTACCGGCGTGACCATGAAAGAGACGGCTAATCAGCCGCTGAAGGGGGCTACGCCTGCCGCTTCGGATATTCATGAAGCGAAAGAGCTCCTCGGCGAGCACTACGATAATATTGAGCATAAAATCGAAGATATCGATCAGGAAATTGCTGAGCTGCAGCTTAAGCGTACGCGCCTGGTGCAGCAGCATCCGCGGATTGATGAGTAATCATGTGATTTATCATATCCACTTAAGGTTGGCTTAATCTGTGTCAGGCAAACTCTCCTCCAGAGTATCGGAGGAGAGTGTCATGAAAAACCGCATTTATGAAAGTTTGACCACCGTGTGCAGCGTGCTGATCGTCAGCAGCTTTTTGTACGTTTGGGTGAGTTCTTACTGACCTTTCGCTAATTCCACCCAAGCGCGAGTGCCGGTGGTTCCCTGACGATTTTGCAAATAGAAATGCCCGTGATGTAACTGGGTGATACGACTGACAATGCTCAGCCCCAGCCCAATCCCGCCAAAACGGCTGTCCATACGCACAAACGCTTTACTCAGCTCCCCGCATTTACTCTCATCAATGCCAGGGCCTTCATCTTCGACGGCGATAACGGCATCATGCTCTGTATTCAGGCTAATCGTAATATGGGTGCCTTCCGGGCTGTAACGATGCGCGTTCTCCACCAGATTTCGCAGCAGCATTCGTAATAGCGTCGCATCGCCACGTACGACAACGTCCGCCGTGCTTTGCGGTAGGAGCAGCGTCTGCTGACGCTGGTCCAGCATGGTGCTGAGTTCATCGTAGGAGGGCAAAATCACGTCCTCCAGCAGTTTGACGTGCTGGTAGCTCCCGGCCGAGAACGACTGTCCAACGCGGGCGAGTTGCAGCAGTTGCGACACGCTGTCCATCATTTGGTCAAGGCGGGCAATTAACGGTGAAACGTCGACCTTATGGGTTTTGGACAGTAATTCCAGATGCAGGCGAACGCCTGACAGTGGGGTGCGCAGTTCGTGGGCGACATCGGCGGTAAATAAGCGTTCGTTTTCAATGGTGCTCGTCAGCCGCGTCACCAGCTCGTTGAGCGCTGAGACGACCGCCTGGATCTCAATGGTTGAACTGTGAACTTCAATTGGAGTCAGGTTATCGGCTGCCCGCGTTTCTAACTCTTTTTGCAGATCCGCCAGCGGGCGAGTAATACGCCGCACTGCCTGGTAGCAAATCAGCAGCGTCAGGCTGACCATAAAAATACCGGGGACGATCAGACTGGCGATGGCCTCGCGGATTTCATGCAGGATGTGGCGATCGTTGTTACGATTTTCGCGTAACGCCTGTTCGAATAGCTGTATTTGTTCGGTGCTTTCGTGCCACAACCAGAAGGTGCTAATCAACTGGAAGACCAGCAGAATAAGACCGATGGTCAGCATCAGGCGATGACGAAGCGGGAGCGGTTTTTTTAGATATTGCAGTAGCTTCACTTAGCTTTCCTCAGTGGCAACCAGCATATAGCCAAATCCCCTGACTGTGCGGATACGTGATTTACCCACTTTGTCCCGCAGGTTGTGAATGTGCACTTCCAGCGTATTGGTCGACGGTTCGTTATCCCAACTGTAGATGTCGTTATACAGGATCTCCCGGTGTACCGGGCTGCCCGCTTTAAGCATCAGGCGCGACAGGAGTGCGTATTCTTTCGGCGTTAAGATAACCTCTTGTCCATCCATCCACACCTGGCGACGACCGATATTCAGCGTCAGGTTACTGACAATGAGTTCGCTTTCACCCTGATTGTTATGACGACGCAGCAGCGCCCGGATGCGGGCATGCAGTTCTTCCAGTGCGAACGGTTTGACCAGATAGTCATCGGCGCCAACGTCCAGCCCGCTGACCCGGTCTTTCACCGTATCGCGGGCGGTGAGGATAAGCACCGGCACGGTGTATTTTTTCTGTCTGATGCGGTTCAGGAAGTGCAGGCCGTCTTCATCCGGTAAGCCCAGGTCCAGAACCACCAGACTGTAATGGCCGGTCTCCAGACACTGCTCCGCGGCACGGGCCGTTGATACGCCGTCGCAGGCATAGCCTTCTGTTTGCGCGGCGAGTATCAGTCCCTGTAATAACAACGTATCGTCTTCAACAATCAGAATTTTCATTCGTTTAGCCTCCCCGGCAGGGTTGCAGAATATCATCTGCCGCCTGATATTTCTGTGTTTGCACGCCTGTTAATCCCAGCAGGGTTGAGAAGAGATTATCCTGTGAGAAGTCCTCTGAGCCTGCCCGTTTTTGCAAACATGTCTGAGAGACTTGATAGCGTTGCTGATAATCTTCTGAGAGCCACAGCAGCATCGGCACATGTTTTTGCGTATCTGGCGCAATCGAATATGGCAGGCCGTGTAAATAGATGCCATTTTCCCCTAAGGATTCACCGTGATCGGAAAGGTAGACCAGGCTGGTGGTGAAATTATCCTGATGCTCTTTCAGTATATTGATTGCTTTATCAACAATATAGTCGACGTAAAGAATGGTGTTGTCATAGGTATTGACCAACTGTTGCTGTGAACACGTCTGGATTTCGTTGGTGTCACAGGTTGGCGTAAATTTCTTGAACTGCGCAGGATAGCGGTTGTAATAGGTCGGACCGTGGCTGCCGATGGTGTGCAGCACAATCACGCCGTCGCCTTGCAGGTTATTAATGTACTCTTCCAGCCCGTGGAACAGCACGTCATCGTAGCATTCCCCGTCAATACACTGCCCGGGCAGGTTCAGCTTAGTCATATTCTGGTGCGGTACCCGGTCGCATGCCCCTTTGCAGCCGCCGTCGTTATCGTTCCACAGAACGTTAATTCCCGCCCGCTGAATAATGTCGAGTACGCCTTCCTGATGCTGCGCCAGTTCTTCATCGTAGTGCGCGCGTGGCATACCCGAGAACATGCAGGGGACAGATACTGCCGTTGCCGTTCCGCAGGATGTGGTACGGGGGAAATAGACCACATCATCTTTTTCCAGCAACGGGTTGGTCTGGCGCGAATAGCCTGACAGCGAGAAGTTATCGCCGCGTGAGGTCTCGCCGAGCACCACAATCGTCAGGTTCTTACGCTTTTCTTTCACCATCAACGGATTGCGATGGGCGTCTTCGCCAATGCGTACCAGCGGCAGGTGGGCCAGCCTTTGGTGTGAATACCAGGAAGAGGTCGCCACAATGCTGTTGGATGGGCTGAGGGATTTCACCAGTTCTTTATTGTTGCGAAACAGTGAGGCGTAATCTTTGTAGAAGAACGCGGCGACCAGCACGATCAGCAGCGCGGAGATCAGAATATTCGCGCCACGGAACAGTACGCTGCGCATGGCCGGGGCGATCGGTTTGATTCTTACCCAGCAGGCAATGAGCGCGGCGAGAATGCCGCTCACTCCGAGCGTGATGAGCATTTGCGGCGTCAGCAAAGCAAAGGTTTCGGCGGGTGTGGTGTCCATCATATTGGCGATCATCGAGCGGTCAATGATGATGCCGTAGGTCATGATGAAATATTGGGCCGATGCGCCAACCAGAATGAAAACGCAGGCCACCAGGCGATTAAGCCACAGGAATGAGGCCAGCGTCAGCACAATGTTCATGACGCTGAAAGCGACGACCGGCATCGACAAAAACACCAGCACGTTACGCACGGAATCCAGGGGCAGTTCTTGCAGCACTTGTTTATAGAACGCAATGTTCAGGAAAGTCGCAAGATAAAATGAGATCAGGAGAAGCCAGCTGATTAGCCCGAGAGTGGGTCTTTTAAACAGGTGCTTTAACATTAAGGGGGTTCCATCGACTAAGTGCTACAAATCCTCTCAAAGTAAAATTAAGCCAACCTTAAGTTCTTAATGTTGATTTCAGGAATCGCGGGGGGCGGCGTTGGCCCGATGAACTTACGCCATCGGGCAACGACGACTGTTTGCGTTAGTTATTGTTTACCGGAGCATCCAATGGATATGGGTTTTTATGGATCCGATTGTAGTTCAGTGCATACAGCGCGGTGATGATCATCAGTGTGACGAATGACCACATCACCTCTTTGGCACCGGAACCGACAACGGCCCAAATACAGTAAACAAAAGCGATAAAGGTCACCAGTAAGTACATCGGACGCGCTTTACCAAAGTGACCATGGCCGAGCAGCAGCAGCGCGGCGCAGGTGTACAGATACGGCACCAGCGTGAAGATAACGGAGACCGAAGAGACCAGACCAAACTCTTTCGCAGCGTTTGGCGACATGCTGCTGAACTGGAAGATGGTCATCAGAACGCCGACGATAATTAACCCGGCTACCGGCGTACCGGCTTTGTTAACGCGGGCAAAAATCGGTGGGAACAGGCCGTCATCGGCTGCCGCTTTGGCGGTTTGCCCGGCAAGCAGCGTCCAGCCGCCCAAGGAACCAAGGCACCCGGCCGCGGCACAGAAGGAGACAATCGCCCCAGCGGTGTCTCCCAGCGCCATGCGCGCGGCATCACCGAACGGGGAGGCTGAAACACGCAGCGCCGCGTTAGGGATCATACCCATAATCGCCGTGGTGGAGAGCACATAGCAAACGGCGGCAATCAGCACGCCGCCCATGGTGGCGATAGGCACGTTACGTTTGGGATTTTTAACCACACCTGCCGCGACGGAGGCGCTTTCCACGCCGATAAATGACCACAAGGTTACGTTCAGAGTGCTTTGAATCGCACCGAAGGTGTTCATACCGCTGACGTTCCATGCCGCCATATAGGTTTCACCCCGGAACCAGAACCAGCCGAAGACGGCAATACCGACAATTGGCACCAGCGCCAGTACCGTTGCGACGGCCTGTACACGGGTGATCATTTTCGGTCCGACAATGTTCAGCAATACGAAGATCCACAGTACCACGACGCAGGTCAGCGTCAGGACCAGCGGATCTTTTAAGATGGGGAAGAAGTAGCTCAGGTAACCGACGCCAATAACCACCATGGCGATGTTACCAATCCAGCAAGCCAGCCAGTACAGGACGTTGGTCTGGTAGCCCAAAAAAGGACCGAAACAGCGGCGGGCATAAGCGTAAGAACCACCGGGACTGGAGTCTAAGGACGACATTTTCGCGTACACCATCGACAGCGCCAAAGCACCGATAATAGTGACCAACCATCCGTAGATTGCAATCCCGCCAGTTGACGCAAGGTTTGCGGGTAGCAGGAATACACCGGAACCCATAATATTCCCCGACACCATAAGGGTGACGGGGATTAAGCCCACTTTGTGAGCATCAGCATCCGTCGACATATTTAGTAACTCCTGATAAGGATAAATGACGTCTTATCATACCTCTTCAGAAGACTATTTTATGATGGCGGACTGGGGGTATCGCTAATGCTGATATTATTATGGCTTATCGCTAACTGATTAAAAATCAGGCAGCGGATGGCTCCCTATGTTGACTGACATAATGCAGAGGCGTCATCCCATAGAACTCTTTGAATACGGAAATAAAGTACGAGGTACTGTTATATCCGCACAGTTGAGAGACCTGGGAAATGTTTTTGCCATCCATCAATAATTGATTGACGGCATAACGCATGCGACACGTGGTAATTATTTGGCTGTAACTTGTATTTTCAATTTTGAGCTTTTTCTTTAACAAACTGGGGCTCAGGCATAAGCAACTGGCAACCATGCTTAAATTCCAGTCTTTATGTATATCGCTCTCAATAATGTGATAAACGCTGTCGCTGATACGACTGCGTAGTATATGCATGAGCAGAGAAATAAACTTTTTGCTGCCGAGAAAGCGTGATAACACCGTGAACAGTAGCGAGCGCGTGCGCACACTTTCACCTTCGTCCATTGTGTCCATTACGCTATATTGGGCAGCCACCCGGAAGACATCCGGCGTCAGACAGACGGCGGTCATCACTGGGTTGGCACTGCGTTGCCAGAGTGGGATCTGTGAAAGGTCTTTATTTAAAAAACGTAGATAGTCTTTAATGATATCACGGCTGATATGTACGACCAGTGCGTTATTAAGTGATGAGAAATCGATAATATTATTATCGCATGCTACCAGCGCCATATGATTAGCTTTTAAGCTGATGGCTTCTTTACCGTTAATCCTTAACCAAACATCCTTCTCCGTTAATACAACAACACAAGCTGCTCTGCTGCAAACCCTCATACCCAAACTCCAGGAATATGAACATAAAACACCGTAGCTCACCATCAGATGAACCATATCGGCTAAATTGAAATTGTATGATGAATCCAGGACCGCATTAAAATAACGTGTCTGAAATTAATTACAATGTTTGGTGGGATTTTTCTTATGTACACTTTTTTTTACGCAAGTGGAAACGTGATATTTGCGTATAAAAAAAGCGCGGGGTGGTCCCGCGCAAAAAGGTATGACAATGTTATTGTTTTGCAGCAATACTCAGGAATTACTCAAGCATGACATGTCTACCTTAAAAATCGGACTATCTATAAAGTGACATTATGCTTTCACGCACATGACGTGATATACACCGTCAATAATTTCCGTTCCTTCGGTTTCATGTTCAAATCCAGGGAAGTGGTGGTCCCAGGACTGCAACGAACGTAGATAACTAATCTGCGGGCTATTGGCGTCGCCAAAGTTTTCCCCGGACAGCAGCATTGGAATTCCCGGTGGGTAAGGAATCACGGAATTCGCAGCTATACGACCCGGCAGATTTTCAATGGCCACCATCTCAACGTTATCGCTGACTATCGCGTTATAGGCTTCACGCGGGGTGATTTCAGCAACAGGCAGGCCGGAGTAGGCCGCGTTGAGTCGGCTGCCAGGGTTGTTCTCTTTCAGCCAGGCAAACATGGTGTCGCCCAGATCGTGAATGCCCATGTTGGCGTAAGTGTCAGGATGTTCCTCAACCAGTTCTGGCATCACCTGCGCCAGCGGTGTATTGGCATCGTAATGGTGTTTGAATGAGCACAGGGTATTGATCAGCGTGCCCCATTTCCCACGGGTAATCCCCATTGAGAACAGGAACATAATCTGGAAATCGGTGGTACGGGTCGGCACGATACCGTGGCGGCCAAGCCAGGCGGTGACCAGCGCTGCCGGTACGCCGCTCTCTTCCAGTTCGCCATCATCGCCCATCCCCGGCGCCAGAATACTGACTTTGATTGGGTCCAGCATGCTCCAGTTATCCGGCAGGTCTTTAAACCCGTGCCAGGATTCACCCGGACGCATCACCCAGCAATTCTGGTCAGTGGTCAGGAGTTGAGTTGGCGCATCGGCAAAGTCATAGGTTTTGCCGGTTTGCGGGTCAGTCACCACTTCTTTGTTCCACGGTTTGAAGAACCAGTCGCCTTCGGCGGAAAATTCTTTGTACAAACGCGCCATGGCCTGACGGAAATCGACCGCTTCGTCGATCACTTCCTGGGTGAGCGACAGACCGCTGTTGCCGTCCATCATGGAGACAGCCACGTCGTTTGATGCGCAGATGGCATACAGCGGAGAGGTGGTGGCGTGCATCATGTACGCCTGGTTAAAGCGGGAGAAGTTCACGGCCCCACGACCTTCACGGACGTGAATGTAAGACGCCTGAGAGAGCGCGTTCAGCAGTTTGTGGGTCGAGTGGGTCGCAAAAACGGTAGGACCGTTATGATCGCCCGGCGCGCCACGCATAGCGTAGTGATCGGCATAAATTGGGTTAAAGCGGGCATAACCGTACCAGGCCTCATCGAAGTGGATGCGATCGCTGGTTTGCGCGAGCAGGTCCTGGGCCTCTTTGGCGTTGTAGCAAACACCGTCATAAGTACAGTTGGTCACAACGCTGTAAGACGGTTTTTGCCCGGCCTTGCCTTTGGTCAGCGGGCTTTCGCTGATTTTTTTCTGCAATGTTTCAGGTTGCATTTCTTGCGGGTAGATAGGGCCGATAATGCCGTACCGGTTGCGACTTGGCACCATGTACACCGGTTTTGCGCCGGTGAGGATCAACCCCTGCTCGATAGATTTGTGGCAGTTACGATCCAGCACCACGACGTCGTTGTCGGTCATACAAGCCTGCATGATGGTGCGGTTAGAGCCGGAAGTCCCGACCACTACGGACCAGGAGCGGTCAGCGCCAAACACGCGGGCGGCATATTTTTCGCTCTCGCCAAATGCGCCGGTATGATCCAGCAGTGAGCCGAGCGATGCGCGTTCAATACCCATGTCGCTACGGAATAAGTTTTCACCGTAGTAATCATGGTAAAAACGACCCGCCGGCGTTTTGGTAAATCCGACACCGCCCTGGTGACCAGGCGCCGCCCAGGAGTATTCATGGATGTCGCCGTACTTCATCAGCGCGCTGAACAGTGGCGGCAGAAGCTGCTGGCGGTAACGGGTCATCGCCGCAACGGCACGTCCGGCAATAAAGTCTGCGGTATCTTCCATAATCCAGGCGAATTCATCGACAAGCTCCAGCAGGTCGCGATCCAGCGATGCGGTGGCTTTTTCGCGATCGCCCAGCAGGAAAACGGGAACGTTTTGCTGGCGCTCGTGGAGCTTGCCGATCAATTGCCTGACGTTCAGGTGCTCGTCTTGTTGTTCCATTTGATAGCTGAACATCAGGCAATCAATGGCTTCATTAGCGGCGAGGATTGCGTAACCATCGTCGAATGAGGTGGACTTAATGACGGTAACATTTTGGCGGCTTAATGCATCAGCCAGACGTTCGACAGCGCTACCGACCCAGGTGTCCTGATGCAGAAACTCACTTTCAACAATTAATACTTTCATCATCTTTTACCCGGTTGTGGAAAGGTTGCAATTTATGGATTGCAGACACACCGTATGAATGTGACGCAGGCAAGTATTATCCTGACAAAATGGGCTGTAAAGCGGGTGATAAATAGTCTGATTTGTGTTTAATTTGTTTTTAAACAAATACTTATGTTTGCTTATTGGCGATTTTTCACCGCTGTTTATCGACAGGGGGAATATTTTTTTGGCTGATACTGATATCGGCGAACGATAGGGATCGTAGGCTGGAGTAACGCCGGTGGTTTCTGGCTGCTCAGCCAGCCATTGTTTGCCGGCGCTGCTGGCTCAGTTTGCGGTACTGCTGCGGCGACATGCCGACAAACTTGCTGAAGGTGTCATAAAAACGGCTGCTGGATCGGAATCCGGCGGTCAACGCGACGTCAAGAATGGTTTTATCGGTATCGCTAAGCAATGCACGGACGTGATTGATCCGCATTGCGGTAATGTACTGCTTCATGGTGAGTTGCATCACGCGCTGGAAAATCCCCATCGCGTAGTTGGCGTTGAGCTTCACGTGTTCCGCGACGTCGTTGATAGTGAGCACCTGATCGTAGTTATCGGCAATAAAACTCAGCATCTGGCTTACGTAAAACTGGGCGTGCCGCGAAACGCTGTTTTTGTGCGTCCGCGAAGTTTTATTGACCAGGATTGGCTGCCAGCCGGAAAGGCTAAACCGCTTGAGCATCAGACCAATTTCATCAATGGCGAGCTGGCGAATTTGCTCGTTCGGGTTGCTCAGCTCCTGTTGCCAGCGCTGAACTTCAAAGATGCTCAGCTGCTGCGACGCCAGCGATTTGATGACCATGCCATGGGTAACGTGGTTGATCAGTTCGCGATCCAGCGGCCAGGAAAGGAAAAGGTGCATCGGTAAATTGAAGATAGCCATGCTTTGGCAACTGCCCGGACGCGTGAGCTGATGCGGCGTACAGGCCCAGAAAAGCGTAATGTGTCCCTGTTTTATCTGCACCACTTCGTTGTTGATGAGGTACTCAACGTCGCCATCAAACGGCACATTAATCTCCACCTGCCCATGCCAGTGGCTGGCAGGCATAGCATGCGGTGAGCGCAGCTCAATATCCATCCGTTGATATTCTGAGTACAGCGACAATGGGCTGCGGGTTTGCTCTTCATCGCTGCTGCACATGTGCGGATCGGGGGGAAGAGGCGATGTCGGTAATGTACTCATGGTTGCTCCATTTCCTGAATTATCAGAATCATGTCATTTGCTGCGCATTAAGGCTGAGAATCAGGACACAAATCGGACCGATATCATTGAGCATAGCGAGATTTTGGGGCCGCATACTCTGCTTTTTGTGCAATTTTGTCCCATAAGCTCAGATCCAGTATGGGGCAAAGAGGCGATCTGAGTTTATGGGAATGCTCGCCAGGGAAGTCGGAAGTTTTCATCAATGCGCTGTGCCACCATGACTGTGTTCACTAATGTTCTGGAGAGTCATGATGTCTGCACCCAAAATTACCTTTATCGGCGCCGGTTCCACGATTTTCGTCAAAAATATCCTCGGGGACGTCTTTCATCGCGATGCGCTGAAATCTGCGCATATCGCCTTGATGGACGTCAATCCTACTCGGCTGGAAGAGTCGCACATTGTGGTGCGTAAGTTGATGGACTCAGCGGGCGCATCTGGGCGTATCACCTGCTATACCGATCAAAAAGCGGCATTGCAGGATGCTGATTTTGTGGTGGTCGCTTTCCAGATTGGTGGCTATGAACCTTGTACCGTCACCGATTTTGCGGTGTGTAAACGTCATGGTCTGGAGCAGACGATTGCCGATACGCTGGGGCCAGGCGGCATTATGCGCGCGCTGCGCACTATCCCGCATTTATGGCAGATTTGTGAGGATATGACCGAAGTCTGCCCGCAGGCCACCATGCTTAACTACGTTAACCCGATGGCGATGAACACCTGGGCAATGTATGCGCGCTATCCGCATATTAAGCAGGTTGGATTGTGTCACTCGGTGCAAGGAACAGCGGAGGAGCTGGCCCGCGATTTGAACATCGACCCGGCCTCTTTGCGCTATCGCTGCGCCGGGATCAACCATATGGCGTTTTATCTGGAACTTGAGCGTAAAACGGCTGACGGTGCTTATGTAAATCTCTATCCGGAGCTGCTGGCGGCCTATGAATCTGGTCAGGCGCCGAAACCGAATCTTCACGGTAATACCCGTTGTCAGAACATTGTGCGCTATGAAATGTTCAAAAAGCTGGGCTATTTCGTCACTGAGTCGTCGGAGCATTTCGCGGAATATACGCCGTGGTTTATCAAACCAGGGCGTGAGGATCTGATTGAGCGCTATAAGGTTCCACTGGATGAGTATCCAAAACGCTGTGTGGAACAGCTGGCGAACTGGAACAAAGAGCTGGAAGAGTACAAAACGGCGGCGCGGATCGAGATTAAACCGTCACGTGAATATGCCAGCACTATCATGAACGCTATCTGGACCGGTGAACCGAGCGTAGTGTATGGCAACGTTCGCAATGACCATCTGATCGATAACCTGCCGCAAGGCTGTTGCGTGGAGGTGGCTTGCCTGGTCGATGCGAATGGTATCCAGCCAACGAAGGTGGGTACTCTCCCGTCACATTTGGCGGCCATGATGCAAACCAATATCAATGTTCAGACCCTGCTAACGGAAGCCATACTGACGGAAAATCGCGATCGCGTTTATCACGCGGCGATGATGGATCCGCATACCGCTGCGGTATTGGGGATTGAGGAGATTTATGCGCTGGTGGACGACCTGATCGCGTCTCATGGCGACTGGTTGCCGGCCTGGTTACACCGTTAACACACCATTACGCCGGGCAGAGCATCCGGCGTTTAACCTCTGACGTTTCCTCTAACAGAAGGCGGGCGCTGGTAACGGCGACCCGATACCCTATGAGCATCTCTCTGAAAACAAAACTCAGTTACGGATTTGGAGCGTTTGGTAAGGATTTCGCCATCGGTATTGTGTACATGTACCTGATGTATTACTACACCGACGTGGTGGGATTATCGGTGGGGCTGGTCGGAACGTTGTTCCTGGCGGCAAGGGTCTGGGATGCGGTAAACGATCCCATCATGGGCTGGATTGTGAACGCCACCCGGTCGCGGTGGGGAAAATTTAAACCCTGGATCTTACTTGGTACGCTGGCGAACTCATTGGTGCTGTTTTTGCTTTTTAGCGCACATTTGTTTGAGGGCACTGCGCAAGTCGTATTTGTGTGCGTGACGTATATATTATGGGGAATGACCTACACCATTATGGATATTCCATTCTGGTCGCTGGTGCCAACTATTACGCTGGATAAACGCGAGCGTGAACAACTGGTGCCGTTCCCTCGTTTCTTCGCAAGCCTGGCTGGGTTTGTCACCGCGGGTGTGACACTGCCCTTTGTGAGCTATGTTGGCGGGGCCGATCGCGGCTTTGGTTTCCAGATGTTTACGCTGGTGCTGATTGCATTCTTTATCGTTTCTACCGTTGTTACGCTGCGTAATGTGCATGAGGTTTATTCGTCAGATAGTGAGGCAACGGCGGACAGCAGTCGTCTTGGGCTGAAAGCGATCGTTGGGCTCATCTATAAAAACGACCAGTTATCCTGCCTGCTAGGCATGGCGCTGGCTTACAACATTGCCGCCAATATCATTGCTGGCTTTGCCATTTACTATTTTACTTATGTGATTGGCGATGCAAGCCTCTTCCCGTACTACATGTCTTACGCAGGAGCGGCAAACCTGCTGACGCTGATTTTCTTTCCTCGATTGGTAAAAGCGTTGTCACGACGAATCTTGTGGGCTGGGGCATCAGTGCTGCCGGTGCTCAGCTGTATCGTGCTGCTGGTGATGGCGTTAGCCGGTTTCCATAACATCTTACTCATTGTTATTGCTGGTATTTTACTGAATATTGGTTCAGCGCTTTTCTGGGTGTTGCAGGTCATTATGGTGGCGGATACCGTTGATTACGGCGAATACAAACTGAATGTACGTTGTGAAAGTATCGCTTATTCAGTGCAGACGATGGTGGTAAAAGGAGGGTCTGCATTTGCCGCTTTCTTTATCGCAGTGATACTTGGGGTGATTAATTACGCGCCGAATGTCGCGCAGTCTGCAGAAACCATTGTTGGTATGCAATTCATTATGATCGCGCTACCTGCACTCTTTTTTGTGGTGACCTTAGTCCTTTACTTCCGCTTTTACCGACTGAACGGCGACACGCTGCGCAGGGTCCAGATTCATTTGTTGGATAAGTACCGTAAGGTGCCGCAGCAGCATGAACAACCGGATATCCCGGCTATTGCGATAGTCACCCCAGGTGATGTGAAGGCGTAGCTATGGAATGGCATTCGTGGATTGGGTATTTGGCGGCTAGCCTGACGACGCTCTCATTCTTACCGCAAGCGATTAAGGTCATTACCACCCGCAACACGCAGGGTATCTCCGGTTTAATGTATGTAATGTTTGTGTGTGGGCTGGTGTTGTGGCTGATTTATGGATTATTGATTGAAGATACTGCCGTCAGCATGGCGAACTTTCTGACACTCCTGTTCGCCTTGCCGATTCTGGTTATCAAGTCTCGCAATGGGTAGGGCAGATTGCCGGATAAGCGTCAGCGCTATCCGGCAGTTTTTAACTGTCTGTTGTGCCAGCCCGCCAACACGAGCACCGTGGTTAGCGCACCGAGCAGGGCGCAGAACATATCCGACTGGGTATCCCACGGGTCGCCCTGCGTCCCGAGAAAATCATCCGCTCCCTGACCCATCGCCAGCGCCGCCCACCATTCTATCAGCTCATACATCGCGCTAATCGCCAGCGCCACGCAGCAGACCAAAAATGCCAGCATTTTGCGGCCACGAACTATATTACCGCGCACTAAAATCTCTCTTGCCGTCAGGGCGGGCACCAGACCCTGGAAGAAGTGACCCAGCTTGTCATAGGGGTTACGACTGAGATCCAGCCACTCCTGAACCTGAAAACCGACAGGGACTTTAGCGTAGGTATACATACCGCCGACCATCAGAATGATGGCGTGCAAGAAAATGAGCGTGTAGAGCAATGGCGTCAGCGGGTAGCGCTTCACGGTCGCCAGTAACAGTGGGACGACAATAATGACCGGAGTAACTTCCATCAGCCAGGTGATTTTCTCCGTGGCAGAGACACCGGTGTAGATAAGTATTAGCGCCAGGAGCAGCGCGCCAGAGTGCAAGATTGTGGAGTTCAGTGTGCGGAGCATGGCGAATTCACAAGTAATGGAAAAGGTTACTATTCCCTGTGAGCGGCAAAAATTCAACGCCAGTAAATGGGGGGATAAAGTTGGCCCGGGGGGATCACTGGACTGACGCCAAAAATCTGTTGTCAGTCCAGTGCCGGGCCGAATGGGTTACTTCGCGCAGTTAGCGCATTGTTTGCTGACGATTTGCTGGAAGAAATCGTTGCCTTTGTCATCGACCAGAATGAAAGCCGGGAAATCTTCGACTTCAATTTTCCAGATAGCTTCCATACCCAGCTCAGGGTATTCCACGCATTCCAGATGTTTAATACTCTGCTGCGCAAGTACCGCTGCCGGGCCACCAATGCTGCCTAAATAGAAGCCGCCGTGTTTATGGCAGGCGTCTGTCACCTGCTGGCTACGGTTACCTTTTGCCAGCATGATCATGCTGCCGCCGTGAGACTGTAGCAGGTCAACATAGGAGTCCATACGACCCGCAGTGGTTGGTCCTAAAGAGCCGGACGGATAACCCGCAGGTGTTTTGGCCGGGCCCGCGTAGTAGATAGGGTGATCTTTCACGTACTGCGGCAGACCTTCGCCGGACTCAATACGTTCTTTTAGCTTCGCGTGGGCAATATCGCGACCGACAATGATGGTGCCGCTCAGCGACAGACGGGTAGAAACCGGATACTGAGAGAGCTGAGCGAGGATCTCTTTCATTGGGCGGTTAAGGTCAACTTTAACCACTTCACCTTCGCCTGCCTGGCGCAGCGACTCCGGAATGTACTGGGCTGGGTTATGTTCCAGTTTTTCGATCCAGATCCCTTCGCGGTTAATCTTGGCCTTGATGTTACGGTCTGCGGAGCAAGACACACCCATACCAACCGGGCAGGATGCGCCGTGGCGAGGCAGGCGGATCACGCGGATATCGTGCGCGAAGTATTTCCCGCCAAACTGGGCGCCGAGGCCGAGTTTCTGCGCTTCTTCCAGCAGTTCCTGTTCCAGTTGCAGATCGCGGAACGCCTGGCCGTGCGCATTACCTTCAGTCGGCAGTGCGTCATAGTAGTGTGTGCTGGCCAGCTTCACCGTTTTCAGGGTGCTTTCCGCTGACGTGCCGCCAATGACGAATGCAATGTGGTACGGCGGGCATGCTGCGGTACCCAGCGTGCGCATTTTCTCTACCAGGAAGTTTTTCAGTTTGCCGGGCGTCAGCAGCGCTTTGGTTTCCTGATACAGATAGGTTTTGTTCGCTGAACCGCCGCCTTTGGCCACGCACAGGAATTTGTATTCGTCACCGTCCACGCTGTACAGGTCGATTTGTGCGGGCAGGTTGGTGCCGGTATTCACTTCTTTGTACATATCCAGCGCCGCGTTTTGCGAGTAGCGCAGGTTATCTTCAATATAGGTATTAAATACGCCCTTGGAGAGTGCCGCTTCGTCGCCGCCACCGGTCCAGACGCGCTGACCTTTTTTACCCATGATAATTGCCGTACCGGTGTCCTGGCAGGTTGGCAATACGCCTTTAGCCGCGATTTCGGAGTTTCTCAGGAACTGCAGCGCTACGTATTTATCGTTTTCGCTGGCTTCGGGATCATGGAGAATTGAGGCGACTTGCTGTTGGTGTTCAGGGCGGAGCATGAAGGAGGCATCGTGGAAGGCTTGTTGGGCCAGTAGCGTAAGTGCTTCAGGGGCTACTTTCAGGATTGTTTCGCCTTCAAACTCGCCGACGCTGACGTGATCGGAGGTCAGCAGGTAGTACTCAGTTTTGTCTTCCCCCAGTGGGAAAGCCGCCTGATAAGTGAATTCAACTTTTGACATTTGCTTCCAGCCTTTTCATTTTTCTCAGGAATTTTAAAATTCTCTGTGTCTTGACGGTGGCGTGCCGTTCCAAAGCGGACGGCACGCGCACTGTAATTACAGGAAACCGTACATTGCGGCGAAGATCCAACCAAAGACACAGGATACGCTCACGCCGATCAACCCAGGTAGAATGAAGCTGTGGTTGATAACGAAACGGCCAATGTGGGTGGTGCCGGAACGGTCAAACTGAATAGCCGCCAGATCGCTCGGGTAAGTCGGCAGAATGTAGTAACCGTAACATGCCGGAGCGGAAGCAACGATGTACGCTGGATCAACCCCAATTGCCAGTGCGACCGGAACAATCGCCGCCAGCGCCGCAGCCTGGGAGTTTACAAATTTGGAAACCAACAGCAGAACAATTGCATAGGCCCACGGATACTCTTTCACCATATTGCCCAGCACACCTTCGATTTCCGTCATGTGCGCGCCGAACATTGTTTCGGCCATCCAGGCAATACCGTACACCGCCACAATCGCGATCATACCGGAACGGAAGACTTCGTTTTTAGATATTGAAGCGGGATTGGTCTTCGTCAGGATAATAATCAGCGCACCGGTCAGCAGCATGAACATCTGGATAACCAGTACCATTGACAGCGGTTTGCCGCTGAAGGTAGGGCGCAGCTCAGAGAACGCGCCGAGCACGGCAACAACGGCGATAGCGGCAAGGAAGATCCACATGGCCAGCCAGTTGCTTTTCGGCAGCTTTTTGTCTAACAGTGTGGCGGTATCGCCATAAACGTAGTTGTGGTTTTCAGGGACGGAAATAAACTTCTGGAACTCTTCATCTTTATCCAGATCTTTACCGCGGAACCAACTGAAGATACCGATCGCCAGGATACCCAACAGGGTAGACGGGATAGTGATGCTGAGCAGGTCGAGGAATTCAAGATGCTTGCCTTCAAACGTTACGTTACCCAGCATTGCGACCAGTGATACAACGGCCACGGACACCGGGCTGGCGATAATCCCCATCTGCGCACCGATAGAACTCGCCGCCATCGGACGTTCCGGGCGAATATTGTTCTTAATAGCAACGTCATAAATGATTGGCAGGATGGTGTAGACCACGTGGCCTGTACCGCAGAGAATCGTCAGGGTGCAGGTAACGAAGGGGGCGACGATGGAAACGTATTTTGGGTTACGGCGCAGCAGCTTTTCAGCGATTTGCAGCATAACGTCAAGGCCGCCGGAGGCTTGCAAGGTTGCCGATGCGGCCACCACGGCAATAATAACCAGCATTACATCTACAGGTGGTTTACCCGGCTGGAGATGGAAAACGAAAACCAGAATGACCAGGCCGATACCGCCTAATAAACCCAGCGCGATACCGCCCTTTCTGGCACCATAAAACAAACATATTAATATTATAAGAAGTTGTATACTAAATAACATTTTATTTACCCTCGCGAAAAAACCAGTCAATTTTTTGAAAAATGGATCTGTGCCACATTCTTTTTTGCCGGAATAGGCATCAAAAAATGGTCAGTATTCGATATGTCCGTATTTGCGATTAATGTTCAAATGTCTTGCTAGAATGTTTTTTTAACGTTATGGCGATATTTAGCTTTTTTCTGTGGCTTTGATCAGAGGAGAGAATCCTCAGGCGATGGGAAGCAGAGCTGGACATGGAGAGCTGCGGTTGACGCTGTAATTTATCTGTTTTGCGTTTTCCGCTATTTCGTGAACCACCGACAGAATGGGTGAGTAGGTTATTTGTGTGATCACGCTCACGCCATTTCATAATGTGATGAGGTTGGCGTGCGGATACTTTTATTTGCTCACAAAAATGTACGGTGTCCATGGTACGTAGCATGGTCTCCATTGCTACCAGTCTAGATTTTGTATGTCTGGTTAATTTCAGACTAATCCTTTATGGGTAAAAATACACACTCTGCGAGCTAGATAATACTTAATTAACTTTTGTTAGCGATTTTGAAATTAAAAACAGTGTGACGTTAATCAATATTAAAATAATACATTTAACATGCTGGATACAAATATATTTGATCTAACGCAAATTTATAATTCTGCAGCATGATTCAGAAAAGAAGGGATTTTTCATTATTTTAATAATTGTTACTTTCAAATAACAAATAATCCCAAATTGTTTTTATTGGCAATATTGTTTTAGTAATGAGTAATGTTCAGCCTGAACGCGGTAACGATAGACCGGTCTACCGGTTACGCCATAATGGATGCTGGTAAATAGGATGTGACAATTGACGAGCCAGATAAGATATTTACGGCAAGAAACGCGCGAGATATTGACCTCGTTGGCCAGTTCATCGGTGGAGAATTCCTGATCCTGATGCTCATCAATCCACTGGCACAGCGTGCGTAACGTTTGTGGCGTTAATCCTTTAGGTAAGCGCCGCGCTTCCTGTTCATTGGAGGAGCTGCCGTGAATCAACTGGTCAAGCTCAGACTGTTCATAGTACTGATGCTTTTCCATCTCGGTTTTCTTTTGTAGCCAGCCGGTCAGCGCCTCTTCAAAACGGGACGCCTGGAACGGTTTGATCAGGTAGTCAACGACACCATAGTGGAGAGAGTCTTTGATGGTGGTCGCGTCAGCGGCGGAAGAGATGACAATGACATCACACTTGCAACCTTCGCTGTGCAATACAGGCAACAGATCCAGACCGTTTTCTTTTTGCATATAAATATCAAGCAAAATCAAATCGATATGATTACCGCTATGAAAGATTATCTCTTTTGCTTTCTCCAGCGTGGAGGCTGTGCCGCAGCAATGAAAACCGGAGAGTTGCGCGACATAACGGCGGTTTAATTCCGCTACCATTGCATCGTCATCGACAATTAAGACATTGATCATCTGCTGGCCCTCTCACCATTCCACGGTAACTGTACAAAAAATTGGGTGAAGATCCCAGGTTCTGACTCGACGGAAATATTGCCGCCAACGTTTTCAACCTGTTGTTTAACAAGCGCTAAACCAACGCCCCGTTCGGTTCCTTTTGACGAAACGCCCTTCTCAAAGATGTGCTCAATGTGTTCGGGGGCAATCCCCGGACCATCGTCATTCACTTCGCAATGCAACCAGCCGTGTCGATAATGCAAGGATACGCTGATCTCGCCACCAGGTTCTTGACCTAGCGCCTCCAGGGCGTTTTCAATCAAATTCCCCAGAACGGTAATCAGCACAGCCACCTGATCTTCGTTGCTGTTTTCCGGCAACTGGCTTTCATTGCTGATCACCAGGCTATGGCCTAAATCAGATGTGCGATTAATCTTACTGAGTAAAAATCCTGCGATCACCGGGGATTTTATTTTTCCTAACAGTGAGCCAATCTCTTCCTGATAACTGTTCGCGGTCTTCAGGATGTAATTTTCAAGCTGCTTATAACTTTTCAGATGCAATAATCCCAGAATCACGTGCAATTTATTCATGAATTCGTGGGATCGTTCACGAAGTGCGTCGGCATAGTTGACCATGCCGTCCAGTCGTTGCATTAGTTTTCGGACTTCAGTCTTATCTCTGAATGTTGAAATGGCCCCGATGATTTTACCGTTGCTGAGTACCGGAACCGTGTTAATTAAGAGTAGCCGATCCTTCACCATGATCTCTTCATCGCGACGCGGCGTTCCGTCATGCAGTACCTGTGAAAAATCGACCACTTTTGACCATGCGTGGCTGAGCGTGGAGAGCTGGGCATCGTCTTGCGATTTGTGGTAATCCAGCAACTCTTGTGCCGCCTGGTTTATCAGCGTCACTTCACCGCACTCGTCAACGGCAATGACGCCTTCCTTTATAGAGTGCAGCATCGCCTGGCGTTGTTCGAACAGATTGGAGATTTCATAAGGCTCCAGACCAAACAGAATACGCTTGAGGACTTTGACAAATACCCATGTGCCGAGCAGCCCAACCAGCACGCCAAATAAGATGGACCAAAAGATGCTGCCACGGCTGTTATTGATCTGCTCAGTCACCCTGCTTAGCTCAAGGCCGATCGACACGACGCCTATCTGCCGGTGATGCTCGTCATAAATAGGGGTAAATACGCGCAGGGCTTGCGCCAGAAATCCGCGATTAATGGCGACATTCTCTTTCCCTTGTAGGGCCAGCAAAATGTCATCGCCTTTAAACGGCTGACCGATTCGCTGCGCTTCGGGATGGGAGTAACGAATGCTTTGCATATCGGTGACGACGATGAACAAAAAATCGTTGCTCTTATTCACCGCCTGGGCAATCGCCTGAATACCGCTTTCCTCGGGCTTTTTCATTAGCCCCTGGCGGATCTCCGGGGAGTTTGCCAGCGTTCGTGCGACCGCAAGCGCTTTACCCGCTAATGCATCGCGCGTCATGTTGCTGATTTGCGAGAAATAAATCAGATGAACGACAAGCAGTACGGAGAAGAGTACAGCACTGACCATGAGGATCACGGTAGTGCCGAGCTTCATCGGGCGTTTGCGTATAGCAGTACGTTGCAGAGAGTGTCTCATCACGGTCCTGGAATCACGGTTTGTATGGGTATTATCGCCTGATGGGATGCGTAATTCAAAGGTGGTAGGGATGATGGGGCATGGGCTGCCTGGGCTTTTCTTCTATATATAACGTAGAGCGAGTCTCTTTTTATATAGAGATTTCCTTATCTGCTTTCACTTCTTTCAGGGAGGCTGACCACTATTTTGCTTACGATTGTGGATAACTCTGTGTGTAAATGGGTATAAGGCGGGGTTTTGCTGTGGAATGCAGCGGTCAGTCATTTTTCTGCAATT
>NZ_JAOWCZ010000014.1:0-271 GCF_030336705.1 Citrobacter sp. Cb028
TGAAAAGTAAATAGCAAGGCGTCTTGCGATTGAGACTTCAGTGTCCCCTTCGTCTAGAGGCCCAGGACACCGCCCTTTCACGGCGGTAACAGGGGTTCGAATCCCCTAGGGGACGCCACTTGCTGGTATGTGTGAGTGAAAGTCGCCGACCGAAGTATCTCAAAACAGACTTTCGAGTCTCGTTTGAGATATTTGCTCTTTAAAAATCTGGATCAAGCTGAAAATTGAAACGACACACTGTTTCATTTCTCCGTAAACAAGAAATGAAAAG
>NZ_JAOWCZ010000015.1:0-264 GCF_030336705.1 Citrobacter sp. Cb028
AATCCCGGCTCCCGGCGGGAAAATTGCCGCTCCGCGGTCCCCTCCGTTTATTCCTCCAGGCTACCGGGCCGGGCGCGAGGAAACTTCCCTGTAAAACGCGCCCTGAACCCGCATCCCTGCGGGTTCTCCCTGCCTTACGGAAACACGTCGGCAATTTTCAGCCGGACCAGCCCACACCTGACCTCCTGCGTTTTTTATCTGAACAGCAAAACAGATTTAACTGGAAGTCAGTGCGTTGCAGCGATGACCCCGGTCCGGCTGAAA
>NZ_JAOWCZ010000017.1:0-210 GCF_030336705.1 Citrobacter sp. Cb028
GTTTCACTTCTGAGTTCGGCATGGGGTCAGGTGGGACCACCGCGCTACAGCCGCCAGGCAAATTCTGTTTATCAACACACTTTTCGCATGTCGATGTAATCTGTAATCAAGCTGAATATCGTGTCTCTTTCGCCAAAACACCTTCGGCGTTGTAAGGTTAAGCCTCACGGTTCATTAGTATCGGTTAGCTCAACGTATCGCTACGCTTAC
>NZ_JAOWCZ010000018.1:0-214 GCF_030336705.1 Citrobacter sp. Cb028
TTGTGGATAACTCTGTGTGTAAATGGGTATAAGGCGGGGTTTTGCTGTGGAATGCAGCGGTCAGTCATTTTTCTGCAATTTAAGGGTTGCGGGCCGCGGGAAACTCCCTATAATGCGCCTCCATCGACACGGCAGATGTGAATCACTTCACACAAACAGCCGGTTCGGTTGAAGAGAAAAACCTGAAAATGAGGGTTGACTCTGAAAGAGGAAA
>NZ_JAOWCZ010000019.1:0-104299 GCF_030336705.1 Citrobacter sp. Cb028
GGGTAATGACTCCAACTTATTGATAGTGTTTTATGTTCAGATAATGCCCGATGACTTTGTCATGCAGCTCCACCGATTTTGAGAACGACAGCGACTTCCGTCCCAGCCGTGCCAGGTGCTGCCTCAGATTCAGGTTATGCCGCTCAATTCGCTGCGTATATCGCTTGCTGATTACGTGCAGCTTTCCCTTCAGGCGGGATTCATACAGCGGCCAGCCATCCGTCATCCATATCACCACGTCAAAGGGTGACAGCAGGCTCATAAGACGCCCCAGCGTCGCCATAGTGCGTTCACCGAATACGTGCGCAACAACCGTCTTCCGGAGCCTGTCATACGCGTAAAACAGCCAGCGCTGGCGCGATTTAGCCCCGACGTATCCCCACTGTTCGTCCATTTCCGCGCAGACGATGACGTCACTGCCCGGCTGTATGCGCGAGGTTACCGACTGCGGCCTGAGTTTTTTAAATGGCGGAAAATCGTGTTGAGGCCAACGCCCATAATGCGGGCGGTTGCCCGGCATCCAACGCCATTCATGGCCATATCAATGATTTTCTGGTGCGTACCGGGTTGAGAAGCGGTGTAAGTGAACTGCAGTTGCCATGTTTTACGGCAGTGAGAGCAGAGATAGCGCTGATGTCCGGCGGTGCTTTTGCCGTTACGCACCACCCCGTCAGTAGCTGAACAGGAGGGACAGCTGATAGAAACAGAAGCCACTGGAGCACCTCAAAAACACCATCATACACTAAATCAGTAAGTTGGCAGCATCACCTAGGATTACAGGGGCATTCAGTTGAAAGGCGGCCCAGCCACTGGCATCACATACAGCGGATGTCACATTTGAACCGTCAATACAAGCAATCACATTTGTCATCGTTTTATTCCTTTGTTGTTGTGTTGCTAATGGCTTAGTGACCAGACATCATTTTTTCAACTTCTTCTGGCTTATCGTGTACCCCAAATTTATCGACTATGGTGGCACTGGCTTCGTTAAGGCCAATCAACTCAACCTCAGTCCCCTCGCGGCGGAATTTAATCACTACCTTGTCGAGGGCCGATACCGCGGTAATATCCCAAAAATGTGCTTGAGATAAGTCGATAGTCACTTTATCAACCACTTCCCTAAAATCGAATGAATTACTGAACTTATCTGATGAAGCAAAAAAGACTTGTCCAATAACCTGATAATGGCGACCAGTGTCAGCAGCAGTCGTTGTACTCTTAACCACCATAAAACGTCCCACTTTATTAGCAAAAAATAGGGACGCGAGTAATACACCTACAAATACCCCAATTGCTAAGTTATGGGTAGCGACCACGACCACAACCGTCGCCACCATCACAAGGTTGGTTGACATAGGATGATGCTTAAGATTACGGATTGAATCCCAAGAGAATGTACCGATAGCCACCATGATCATCACGGCAACCAGTGCCGCCATAGGAATAAGCTTTAACCACTCTCCTAAAAACACCACCATCACAAGTAAAAAAACGCCTGCAGCGAAGGATGATAAACGTCCGCGACCACCCGATTTAACGTTGATGATCGAATGTCAATAAATTCAAAATTCAATCCTATCCTGACGCAATTTACACATGGCATCTGACATCAGGTTAGGGTATGCCTCAACCTGACGGCGGCGAATCACAAGCGTCCGGTTTGACGCTGGTTTCGGTCGCAGTGCTGGCCCGCGCCTGGAAGCGCTGATAGCACTCCAGCCCGCAGAAATGCTCCACGTACTCGGCCCCTTCCGGCGTGAAGGCGGCATCGAGCGGGATTTCCTTGCAGCACACGCAGCAACTGGTGCTCGGTTCATTGGCGTTCATGGTGGTGTTCCTCCATTGGTTGACGAAGCCGACGAAGGCCGCCGCCGGCATCGGCCTGGCGAACAGGAAACCCTGCACCGTGTCGCAACCCGCCTGCCGCAACCACGCAAGGCAGTCGGGTGTTTCCACACCCTCGGCTACCACCTCCATTGTCGTTTTCAGAAGACGGCTGCACTGAACGTCAGAAGCCGACTGCACTATAGCAGCGGAGGGGTTGGATCCATCAGGCAACGACGGGCTGCTGCCGGCCATCAGCGGACGCAGGGAGGACTTTCCGCAACCGGCCGTTCGATGCGGCACCGATGGCCTTCGCGCAGGGGTAGTGAATCCGCCAGGATTGACTTGCGCTGCCCTACCTCTCACTAGTGAGGGGCGGCAGCGCATCAAGCGGTGAGCGCACTCCGGCACCGCCAACTTTCAGCACATGCGTGTAAATCATCGTCGTAGAGACGTCGGAATGGCCGAGCAGATCCTGCACGGTTCGAATGTCGTAACCGCTGCGGAGCAAGGCCGTCGCGAACGAGTGGCGGAGGGTGTGCGGTGTGGCGGGCTTCGTGATGCCTGCTTGTTCTACGGCACGTTTGAAGGCGCGCTGAAAGGTCTGGTCATACATGTGATGGCGACGCACGACACCGCTCCGTGGATCGGTCGAATGCGTGTGCTGCGCAAAAACCCAGAACCACGGCCAGGAATGCCCGGCGCGCGGATACTTCCGCTCAAGGGCGTCGGGAAGCGCAACGCCGCTGCGGCCCTCGGCCTGGTCCTTCAGCCACCATGCCCGTGCACGCGACAGCTGCTCGCGCAGGCTGGGTGCCAAGCTCTCGGGTAACATCAAGGCCCGATCCTTGGAGCCCTTGCCCTCCCGCACGATGATCGTGCCGTGATCGAAATCCAGATCCTTGACCCGCAGTTGCAAACCCTCACTGATCCGCATGCCCGTTCCATACAGAAGCTGGGCGAACAAACGATGCTCGCCTTCCAGAAAACCGAGGATGCGAACCACTTCATCCGGGGTCAGCACCACCGGCAAGCGCCGCGACGGCCGAGGTCTTCCGATCTCCTGAAGCCAGGGCAGATCCGTGCACAGCACCTTGCCGTAGAAGAACAGCAAGGCCGCCAATGCCTGACGATGCGTGGAGACCGAAACCTTGCGCTCGTTCGCCAGCCAGGACAGAAATGCCTCGACTTCGCTGCTGCCCAAGGTTGCCGGGTGACGCACACCGTGGAAACGGATGAAGGCACGAACCCAGTGGACATAAGCCTGTTCGGTTCGTAAGCTGTAATGCAAGTAGCGTATGCGCTCACGCAACTGGTCCAGAACCTTGACCGAACGCAGCGGTGGTAACGGCGCAGTGGCGGTTTTCATGGCTTGTTATGACTGTTTTTTTGTACAGTCTATGCCTCGGGCATCCAAGCAGCAAGCGCGTTACGCCGTGGGTCGATGTTTGATGTTATGGAGCAGCAACGATGTTACGCAGCAGGGCAGTCGCCCTAAAACAAAGTTAACCTCTGAGGAAGAATTGTGAAACTATCACTAATGGTAGCTATATCGAAGAATGGAGTTATCGGGAATGGCCCTGATATTCCATGGAGTGCCAAAGGTGAACAGCTCCTGTTTAAAGCTATTACCTATAACCAATGGCTGTTGGTTGGACGCAAGACTTTTGAATCAATGGGAGCATTACCCAACCGAAAGTATGCGGTCGTAACACGTTCAAGTTTTACATCTGACAATGAGAACGTAGTGATCTTTCCATCAATTAAAGATGCTTTAACCAACCTAAAGAAAATAACGGATCATGTCATTGTTTCAGGTGGTGGGGAGATATACAAAAGCCTGATCGATCAAGTAGATACACTACATATATCTACAATAGACATCGAGCCGGAAGGTGATGTTTACTTTCCTGAAATCCCCAGCAATTTTAGGCCAGTTTTTACCCAAGACTTCGCCTCTAACATAAATTATAGTTACCAAATCTGGCAAAAGGGTTAACAAGTGGCAGCAACGGATTCGCAAACCTGTCACGCCTTTTGTACCAAAAGCCGCGCCAGGTTTGCGATCCGCTGTGCCAGGCGTTAAACATCATGAGGGAAGCGGTGATCGCCGAAGTATCGACTCAACTATCAGAGGTAGTTGGCGTCATCGAGCGCCATCTCGAACCGACGTTGCTGGCCGTACATTTGTACGGCTCCGCAGTGGATGGCGGCCTGAAGCCACACAGTGATATTGATTTGCTGGTTACGGTGACCGTAAGGCTTGATGAAACAACGCGGCGAGCTTTGATCAACGACCTTTTGGAAACTTCGGCTTCCCCTGGAGAGAGCGAGATTCTCCGCGCTGTAGAAGTCACCATTGTTGTGCACGACGACATCATTCCGTGGCGTTATCCAGCTAAGCGCGAACTGCAATTTGGAGAATGGCAGCGCAATGACATTCTTGCAGGTATCTTCGAGCCAGCCACGATCGACATTGATCTGGCTATCTTGCTGACAAAAGCAAGAGAACATAGCGTTGCCTTGGTAGGTCCAGCGGCGGAGGAACTCTTTGATCCGGTTCCTGAACAGGATCTATTTGAGGCGCTAAATGAAACCTTAACGCTATGGAACTCGCCGCCCGACTGGGCTGGCGATGAGCGAAATGTAGTGCTTACGTTGTCCCGCATTTGGTACAGCGCAGTAACCGGCAGAATCGCGCCGAAGGATGTCGCTGCCGACTGGGCAATGGAGCGCCTGCCGGCCCAGTATCAGCCCGTCATACTTGAAGCTAGACAGGCTTATCTTGGACAAGAAGAAGATCGCTTGGCCTCGCGCGCAGATCAGTTGGAAGAATTTGTTCACTACGTGAAAGGCGAGATCACCAAGGTAGTCGGCAAATAATGTCTAACAATTCGTTCAAGCCGACGCCGCTTCGCGGCGCGGCTTAACTCAAGCGTTAGATGCACTAAGCACATAATTGCTCACAGCCAAACTATCAGGTCAAGTCTGCTTTTATTATTTTTAAGCGTGCATAATAAGCCCTACACAAATTGGGAGATATATCATGAAAGGCTGGCTTTTTCTTGTTATCGCAATAGTTGGCGAAGTAATCGCAACATCCGCATTAAAATCTAGCGAGGGCTTTACTAAGCTTGCCCCTTCCGCCGTTGTCATAATCGGTTATGGCATCGCATTTTATTTTCTTTCTCTGGTTCTGAAATCCATCCCTGTCGGTGTTGCTTATGCAGTCTGGTCGGGACTCGGCGTCGTCATAATTACAGCCATTGCCTGGTTGCTTCATGGGCAAAAGCTTGATGCGTGGGGCTTTGTAGGTATGGGGCTCATAATTGCTGCCTTTTTGCTCGCCCGATCCCCATCGTGGAAGTCGCTGCGGAGGCCGACGCCATGGTGACGGTGTTCGGCATTCTGAATCTCACCGAGGACTCCTTCTTCGATGAGAGCCGGCGGCTAGACCCCGCCGGCGCTGTCACCGCGGCGATCGAAATGCTGCGAGTCGGATCAGACGTCGTGGATGTCGGACCGGCCGCCAGCCATCCGGACGCGAGGCCTGTATCGCCGGCCGATGAGATCAGACGTATTGCGCCGCTCTTAGACGCCCTGTCCGATCAGATGCACCGTGTTTCAATCGACAGCTTCCAACCGGAAACCCAGCGCTATGCGCTCAAGCGCGGCGTGGGCTACCTGAACGATATCCAAGGATTTCCTGACCCTGCGCTCTATCCCGATATTGCTGAGGCGGACTGCAGGCTGGTGGTTATGCACTCAGCGCAGCGGGATGGCATCGCCACCCGCACCGGTCACCTTCGACCCGAAGACGCGCTCGACGAGATTGTGCGGTTCTTCGAGGCGCGGGTTTCCGCCTTGCGACGGAGCGGGGTCGCTGCCGACCGGCTCATCCTCGATCCGGGGATGGGATTTTTCTTGAGCCCCGCACCGGAAACATCGCTGCACGTGCTGTCGAACCTTCAAAAGCTGAAGTCGGCGTTGGGGCTTCCGCTATTGGTCTCGGTGTCGCGGAAATCCTTCTTGGGCGCCACCGTTGGCCTTCCTGTAAAGGATCTGGGTCCAGCGAGCCTTGCGGCGGAACTTCACGCGATCGGCAATGGCGCTGACTACGTCCGCACCCACGCGCCTGGAGATCTGCGAAGCGCAATCACCTTCTCGGAAACCCTCGCGAAATTTCGCAGTCGCGACGCCAGAGACCGAGGGTTAGATCATGCCTAGCATTCACCTTCCGGCCGCCCGCTAGCGGACCCTGGTCAGGTTCCGCGAAGGTGGGCGCAGACATGCTGGGCTCGTCAGGATCAAACTGCACTATGAGGCGGCGGTTCATACCGCGCCAGGGGAGCGAATGGACAGCGAGGAGCCTCCGAACGTTCGGGTCGCCTGCTCGGGTGATATCGACGAGGTTGTGCGGCTGATGCACGACGCTGCGGCGTGGATGTCCGCCAAGGGAACGCCCGCCTGGGACGTCGCGCGGATCGACCGGACATTCGCGGAGACCTTCGTCCTGAGATCCGAGCTCCTAGTCGCGAGTTGCAGCGACGGCATCGTCGGCTGTTGCACCTTGTCGGCCGAGGATCCCGAGTTCTGGCCCGACGCCCTCAAGGGGGAGGCCGCATATCTGCACAAGCTCGCGGTGCGACGGACACATGCGGGCCGGGGTGTCAGCTCCGCGCTGATCGAGGCTTGCCGCCATGCCGCGCGAACGCAGGGGTGCGCCAAGCTGCGGCTCGACTGCCACCCGAACCTGCGTGGCCTATACGAGCGGCTCGGATTCACCCACGTCGACACTTTCAATCCCGGCTGGGATCCAACCTTCATCGCAGAACGCCTAGAACTCGAAATCTAACGTCCGTTCGGGCATCGAGGTCCATGTCGGGGTGGGACGGGCCCGTGGCTTCAAGATCACTTGCAGTCCGACCGCGATGTCTTGGTTGCGCGAGAGGTTGTCGACAATCACCAGCATGCGCACGCCGACCTTGCGCAGCAGTGCCAGAGCCAGTTGCTCCATTTCCGGCAACCGTGGGCGTGGGCGCAGCGGCGCGCCCATCGCGGCGAGCAGCGCGACGTAGAAGCGGATCACGGACGGCTCGGACGGCATCTGCACGACCAACACCGGGATGTGCTCCTGGTCGGCGTCGGAGCTGGCCGGGTGGGTGCGGCGGAACTTCTCGACGATCATCGACTTGCCATTGTTGGTCGGGCCAACCAGCAGCAGGTTGGGCATGCGTTGCTTGTTTGGCCACGCATAAAGGGCTTCCAGCCGGTTCAGCGCCTCGACTGCGCGCGGATAGCCGATCCAGCGGTCGGCGCGAAGGCGCTGGATGCGCTCGTCCGCCGGAAGACGGGCCAAGCCCTGGGCCGCCGGCAGCAGGTGGGACAGGTCGATGATGGGATATTCGTCCACGGCTACCACTCCTCAATCTGGTCGAACGGTTTGGCGGGTGGCAAGTTGTCTGCCTGCGGGTCGGCAATATCCGTATCCGGCGGAACGGGCTTGTCCGGCCGAGCTGATGTCTTGAGGTGCTGGCGGCGATCCGCGTCACGCCGCGCCTTGCGTGTGGCCTTCTGCGCGCTGGTCACAATCTCACGCATCTGGCCGATCATGCGGAACAGCGCCGACTCATCCACCTGTTCGCGCCCTTGCTGCCGCAGTTTCGCCAGCGCCTGCCGTTGTTCCCAGAGGGTGACAGCCGGATGCGACAAGGTACGGTAGGGAATTTCCAGGTAATGCTGTCCCTCCGGTTCCAGGACCCAGATACGGCTGATGTCGCGCGGATCGCGCCGGATCAGAAAGGACGGCCAGCGTTCACGCCGCGCAATCCACGGCTTGAGCGCATCGGCGTAGTAGTGGATGTGGTCGATGACAAAGCCGGTGCGGGTCAGCGTGCGCCGGAGGATCGGCAGAAAATCGACCAGGAACGAAGTAGCGCGTGTGACGACGGCCGGTACGCCGACACGCGCCACGGCCTCGGCCCAGCGCGCGGCCGGCGGTTGGAGCAGGCCGTTGTGCACCGAACCGTGGTAGGTGCCGACCGCCAATGTGAGCCAGCGCTCTAGCTCGCGCAGCGTCAGGGCGGCCTTGTTTTCGGAATCGTAGTCGCCGCGCTGGTCAGGGTTGGAGAAGGTCGTTCCCGGCAGTTCGTCGTGAATCATCTGCATCGCCGTGCCGATGATCCGTTCCACGATGCCGCCATAGTGCGGCTGTCCCAGCGGGCGATAGTCCAGCCGGATGCCATGCTGCTCGCAACCCCGGCGCAGGGCCTCGCTCTTGAACTCGGCCGCGTTGTCTAGGTAGAGCAGCAAGGGCTTGCCGCTCATCTGCCAATCCATTTCCACGTTCAGTCCTTCCAGCCAAGGGCGCTTGTCGCAGGCGACATGCACGAGGCACAGGCCAACCGAAACGGCAGACGGCGCTTCCAGCGTGACGACCATGCCGAGCACGCAGCGGGTGAACACGTCGATGGCGAGGGTCAGGTACGGGCGGCCAATAGGTTGCCGGTCGCGGTCATCGACCACGATCAGGTCGATGACCGTATGGTCTATCTGCACCTGCTCCAGCGGCGCGGTCACGGCAGGAGGCTCGCCGCCCACACCTTGTAGGTCACGAGCGGCATCCTGGCCTTCCCGCCGGCGGATGACCTTGCGCGGGTCAAGGCTAGCGATCCGTAAGGCCACGGTATTGCGCGCCGGCACTCGCAGTTTTTGAGCCTTGCACACCTGAGTGACTTCGCGGTGAAAGGCCGCTAGGCTGCGCTTCTGCTTGGTCAGGAACCGCTTTTGCAGTAGCTCGTGGATGACGCGCTCGACCGGTTCCGGCAAGCGCCCCTTACCTTTACCTCCACCGGACTGGCCGGGCACCAGATCCGTCACGAGGCCGCTGCCTTGCCGGGCACGCCGGATCAGAACGTATACCTGGCGCCGAGACAAGCCCAGCGCCTGAGCCGCCATATCGGCCGCTTCGTGCCCGACCGTCTCCGACTGCGCCAACGGACTGATGATCTCCGCACGACGGCGCGCACGCTCCCAAGCCTCATCAGGCAGAGTGGCCACGCCTTGTTCTGGAATCCGTGGGGTGTCCGTCGCCATGCTCACCTCGCTTTGGTGCACACGAGTATTGAGCATAGTCGAGATTGGTGCAGATCACTTCTGATATTGAACTGTCAGGAGCTGGCTGCACAACAGCCATTACGCCCAATCAACTGGTGCAGTCGTCTTCTGAAAATGACATCCATGCCCAGCCCGTGCGCGAGCTGGATCACCGCCCGCACGATAGTTTGGTCACGGGCATCATCCGGGAGCCTGGCGACAAAGGATTGGTCGATTTTCAATGTGGTGATGGGGCAGCATTTCAGATGTTGCAGGCAGGAATAGCCGGTGCCGAAGTCGTCGGCGGCGAAGCGCACGCCGATGGCGCGCAAGGCGTCGAAACTGGCGAACAGGGCTGGATTGCCGAATGCGACCGATTCGGTCAGTTCGATCTCCAGAAGCTCGGCGGGCAGGGCCATATCGGCCAGCACCCGCTTTACCTCGTCGTCGAACGTTGGCCCAACCTGGCTGGCGGACACATTGATGGCAAGACGGAACGGTTGCCATGCCGGTCCTTGCCACTTGTGCATCTGGCGACAGGCCTCGCCCAGCACCCACGCGCCTATTTCCGGCATCAGGCCGAACGACTCGGCCAGCGGCAGGAACTGGCCGGGCGGCAACAGGCCAAGCCTCGGATGCCGCCAGCGCATCAACGCTTCCGCGCCAGCGATCCGGTGATCGCGCAGATCGACCAGCGGCTGGTAATGCAGGTCAAGCTGTCCGCGCGCCGCCGCCTGCGCCAACTCGGCCGCCGTCCATCCGGCGGGCTGCGAACTCGTCATGATCCGCCCCGGAAGGCGCGCAGCAGCCGCGTTACGGCCAGAACGAACAAGCCGGTCAGCGCGAGCGCGGCAACACCCCAATGCTCGCCAAGGAAGGCACCGGCGGTCGTCCCGGCCAGCACGGCGGCGAGAATCGGCAGATGGCAGGGGCAGGTCAACACGGCCAGCGCACCCCACAGGTAGCCGGAAACGGGTTGGCGCGTCTCGGGCGGCAGTTTGTCAGGGGCGTTCACGGCAATGCCTCCTCGTGCGCCCGCTCGGCTGGCATGGAGGCCAGTTGCGCGTCCAGATGGGCCAACGCCGCGCGCCGCCGCTCGACCAACTGGCGCAGCACGGCAAGCTGCGCTGCGGCTTGTGCGCCGTCCGCTGCGTCGAGCGCACGGCACAGCCGCGCCAGGGCATCCAGGCCGATACCCGCCTCGAAGGCCGCGCGCACGAAGCACAGCCGTTGCAAGGCCGCATCGTCGAACACGCCGTAGCCGCCCGTGGTGCAGGCCACCGGCCGTAACAAGCCGCGCACCAGGTAGTCGCGCACGATATGTACGCTCACCCCAACGTTATGGGCCAGTTGCGATACCGTGTAGGCGCTCATCGCACACCTCCTTGTCCTCACCCGGCGCAGCAGGAAAGCTGCTTCACATCCTTGTTGAAGGTCTGCGCCGCGAGCTTCAACCCTTCGACCATCGTCAGGTAGGGGAACAACTGGTCGGCCAGTTCCTGCACCGTCATCCGGTTGCGAATCGCCAGTGCGGCCGTCTGGATCAGTTCGCCCGCTTCCGGGGCCACTGCCTGCACGCCGATCAGTCGTCCGCTGCCTTCTTCAACCACCAGTTTGATGAAGCCGCGCGTGTCGAAGTTGGCGAGCGCGCGCGGCACGTTGTCCAGCGTTAGCGTGCGACTATCAGTTTTGATGCCGTCATGGTGCGCTTCCGCCTCGCTGTAGCCTACGGTCGCCACTTGCGGGTCGGTGAACACCACGGCCGGCATCGCGGTCAGGTTCAGGGCCGCGTCACCGCCGGTCATGTTGATCGCGGCGCGAGTGCCGGCCGCTGCCGCCACATAGACGAACTGCGGCTGGTCGGTGCAGTCGCCTGCGGCGTAGATGTGTTCCACGCTTGTACGCATGCCGGGGTCGATGACGATAGCGCCTTGCGGGGTGAGCGTGACGCCCGTCGCATCCAGTGCCAGCTTGCGTGTGTTGGGCGCGCGGCCGGTGGCGACCAGCAGCTTGTCGGCGCGCAGTTCGCCGTGCGCCGTGGTGAGCACGAATTCGCCGTCCCCTTCACCATTGATATACGCGACCTGGCTGGCCTGGGTGTGTTCCCTCACCTCGATGCCCTCCATGCGGAATGCGGCCGTGACGGCTTCGCCTATAGCTGGGTCTTCGCGGAAGAACAGCGTGCTGCGAGCCAGGATCGTCACCTTCGCTCCGAGTCGGGCGAACGCCTGCGCCAGCTCCAGCGCCACCACTGATGAGCCAATCACGGCCAGGCGCTTAGGAATCGTCTCGCTGACCAGCGCTTCAGTGGAAGTCCAGTACGGAGTGTCTTTCAGGCCGGGAATCGGCGGCACGGCCGGGCTCGCGCCGGTGGCGATCAGGCAGCGGTCGAATGCCACCACGCGCTCGCCGCCGTCGTTGAGTTGCACGATCAGGTTGCGATTGTCCTTAAAGCGGGCGGAGCCGTGCAGCACAGTGATCGCCGGATTGCCCTCCAAGATGCCTTCGTACTTGGCGTGGCGCAGTTCATCGACGCGGGCCTGCTGCTGGGCCAGCAGCGCCGTGCGCTGGATGGTCGGCGTGGTAGCGGCGATGCCGCCATCGAACGGGCTTTCCCGGCGCAGATGGGCGATATGGGCGGCGCGGATCATGATCTTGGACGGCACACAACCGACATTGACGCAGGTGCCGCCGATGGTGCCGCGCTCGATCAGCGTGACACGTGCGCCTTGCTCGACGGCCTTCAGCGCCGCTGCCATCGCGGCCCCGCCGCTGCCGATGACGGCGATATGCAATGCGCCGCTGCTACCCGTCTTGTCGTTTCTGCCCAGCAGATCGCGCATCTTGTCGAGCAATCCGCCCGGCGTCGAAACTGAGGGGGCATCGGCCAGCGTGGCCCGATAACCGAGTCCAGCTACAGCGGCCGTCAGCGCGTCGGGTGACGTGCCGACCTCAATGGCGAGCTTGGCGCTGCCCTTGGCGTAGGAGACATCCGCTGATTGCACGCCGGGCACTTTCTCCAGGGCGTCCTTGACATGCACTGCGCACGAGTCGCAAGTCATGCCGGTGATTTTGAGAGTGCTCATACCATCGTTCCTTATTCGTGTGGGCCGCCGTGTCGCACGGTCAGCCGTCTTTCACAAGCGCTTGGCGGGGAGTTCGCAGCCGTCCGGTCCGCAACGGCGATGCGCCGGCGACACGAAGTCCCAGATCGACACCCCAATCATCAAGGCCAGGCCGACGTACATCAGGTTCGCCGTCCACCAGTTGCCGAGCAGCCAGACCGTGGCCGCAAACACGATGGCCGGGCCGATCATGCCGAGCAGACTGCGCAGCCATTGCCGATGACTGAACCAACCCAGCGCGTTCGCCAGGAAGGCCAGCGCGGCAAACAGCGGCAGCAGGCGGCTGATGAACAGTCCCTCGTACTGGCTCAAGAAGCCCAGCCCGATGGCCGCGCCGAAGCTGGCGAGGGCTGGAAAGCAGGCGGCGCAGCCCATCGCGGAAACGACGCTGCCGAGCGCGCCGGTTTTATCGGCAATGCGTGTCATCAGTCCCATGAAGCGGCTCTCGCTGTTGTCGTTGGCTTGCTGGCTCACTGCTTGACGCTGGACGGATAGCCGGCGTCTGCGGTGGCCTTGGTCAGCTTCTGTACGCTGGCCTTGGTGTCGTCAAAAGTGACGACGGCCTCGCGCTTCTCGAAGCCCACATCGACCTTGCTCACGCCTTCGACCTTGGAGAGCGCTTTCTTGACTGTGATCGGGCAGGCGGCGCAAGTCATGCCGGGAACCGCTAGCGTGACGGTCTGGGTAGCGGCCCACACCGGGGCAACAGCGGCGGCGAGGGCAAGGGAGGCAAACAGTTTCTTCATGATGAACTCCTGGTTAATAGAAAAATGGAACGACATAGGGAAATCCAAGCGCGACCAGGACCAGCACGGCCACGATCCAGAAAATCAGCTTGTAGGTGGCGCGCACCTGCGGAATCGCGCAGACCTCACCTGGCTTGCATGCCTGCACGGGCCGGTAAATCCGCTTCCAGGCGAAGAACAGCGCCACTAGCGCCGCGCCGATGAACAACGGTCGATAGGGTTCCAGCACCGTCAGGTTGCCGATCCAAGCACCGGAGAAGCCCAGGGCGACCAGTACTAGCGGCCCCAGGCAGCAGGTCGATGCAAGAATGGCGGCCAGCCCGCCGGCGAAGAGCGCACCGCGCCCGTTTTGTGGTTCAGACATACGTTGGCCCTTTTGAATTTGGATTGGATAGCGTAACCTTACTTCCGTACTCATGTACGGAGTCAAGCGATATGGAAAATAATTTGGAAAACCTGACCATTGGCGTTTTTGCCAAGGCGGCCGGGGTCAACGTGGAGACAATCCGCTTCTATCAGCGCAAGGGCCTGTTGCGGGAACCGGACAAGCCTTACGGCAGCATCCGCCGCTATGGGGAGGCGGACGTGGTTCGGGTGAAATTCGTGAAATCGGCACAGCGGCTGGGGTTCAGTCTGGACGAGATTGCCGAGCTGTTGCGGCTCGACGATGGCACCCACTGCGAGGAGGCCAGCAGCCTGGCCGAACACAAGCTCAAGGACGTGCGCGAGAAGATGGCCGACTTGGCGCGCATGGAAACCGTGCTGTCTGAACTCGTGTGCGCCTGCCATGCACGAAAGGGGAATGTTTCCTGCCCGTTGATCGCGTCACTACAGGGCGAAGCAGGCCTGGCAAGGTCAGCTATGCCTTAGCGTGCTTTATTTTCCGTTTTCTGAGGTGCCCCCTAATTGAGCATTTCCAGGCGCTTGCGCCTGGTCAACGAAAGAGTCAGCGCCGTAGGCGCTGCCATTTTTGGGGTGAGGCCGTTCGCGGCCGAGGGGCGCAGCCCCTGGGGGGATGGGAGGCCCGCGTTAGCGGGCCGGGAGGGTTCGAGAAGGGGGGGCACCCCCCTTCGGCGTGCGCGGTCACGCGCACAGGGCGCAGCCCTGGTTAAAAACAAGGTTTATAAATATTGGTTTAAAAGCAGGTTAAAAGACAGGTTAGCGGTGGCCGAAAAACGGGCGGAAACCCTTGCAAATGCTGGATTTTCTGCCTGTGGACAGCCCCTCAAATGTCAATAGGTGCGCCCCTCATCTGTCAGCACTCTGCCCCTCAAGTGTCAAGGATCGCGCCCCTCATCTGTCAGTGAGGGCCAAGTTTTCCGCGAGGTATCCACAACGCCGGCGGCCGCGGTGTCTCGCACACGGCTTCGACGGCGTTTCTGGCGCGTTTGCAGGGCCATAGACGGCCGCCAGCCCAGCGGCGAGGGCAACCAGCCCGGTGAGCGTCGGAAAGGCGCTGGAAGCCCCGTAGCGACGCGGAGAGGGGCGAGACAAGCCAAGGGCGCAGGCTCGATGCGCAGCACGACATAGCCGGTTCTCGCAAGGACGAGAATTTCCCTGCGGTGCCCCTCAAGTGTCAATGAAAGTTTCCAACGCGAGCCATTCGCGAGAGCCTTGAGTCCACGCTAGATCTATCTCATCTGCGCAAGGCAGAACGTGAAGACGGCCGCCCTGGACCTCGCCCGCGAGCGCCAGGCGCACGAGGCCGGCGCGCGGACCCGCGCCACGGCCCACGAGCGGACGCCGCAGCAGGAGCGCCAGAAGGCCGCCAGAGAGGCCGAGCGCGGCCGTGAGGCTTGGACGCTAGGGCAGGGCATGAAAAAGCCCGTAGCGGGCTGCTACGGGCGTCTGACGCGGTGGAAAGGGGGAGGGGATGTTGTCTACATGGCTCTGCTGTAGTGAGTGGGTTGCGCTCCGGCAGCGGTCCTGATCAATCGTCACCCTTTCTCGGTCCTTCAACGTTCCTGACAACGAGCCTCCTTTTCGCCAATCCATCGACAATCACCGCGAGTCCCTGCTCGAACGCTGCGTCCGGACCGGCTTCGTCGAAGGCGTCTATCGCGGCCCGCAACAGCGGCGAGAGCGGAGCCTGTTCAACGGTGCCGCCGCGCTCGCCGGCATCGCTGTCGCCGGCCTGCTCCTCAAGCACGGCCCCAACAGTGAAGTAGCTGATTGTCATCAGCGCATTGACGGCGTCCCCGGCCGAAAAACCCGCCTCGCAGAGGAAGCGAAGCTGCGCGTCGGCCGTTTCCATCTGCGGTGCGCCCGGTCGCGTGCCGGCATGGATGCGCGCGCCATCGCGGTAGGCGAGCAGCGCCTGCCTGAAGCTGCGGGCATTCCCGATCAGAAATGAGCGCCAGTCGTCGTCGGCTCTCGGCACCGAATGCGTATGATTCTCCGCCAGCATGGCTTCGGCCAGTGCGTCGAGCAGCGCCCGCTTGTTCCTGAAGTGCCAGTAAAGCGCCGGCTGCTGAACCCCCAACCGTTCCGCCAGTTTGCGTGTCGTCAGACCGTCTACGCCGACCTCGTTCAACAGGTCCAGGGCGGCACGGATCACTGTATTCGGCTGCAACTTTGTCATGCTTGACACTTTATCACTGATAAACATAATATGTCCACCAACTTATCAGTGATAAAGAATCCGCGCGTTCAATCGGACCAGCGGAGGCTGGTCCGGAGGCCAGACGTGAAACCCAACAGACCCCTGATCGTAATTCTGAGCACTGTCGCGCTCGACGCTGTCGGCATCGGCCTGATTATGCCGGTGCTGCCGGGCCTCCTGCGCGATCTGGTTCACTCGAACGACGTCACCGCCCACTATGGCATTCTGCTGGCGCTGTATGCGTTGATGCAATTTGCCTGCGCACCTGTGCTGGGCGCGCTGTCGGATCGTTTCGGGCGGCGGCCGGTCTTGCTCGTCTCGCTGGCCGGCGCTGCTGTCGACTACGCCATCATGGCGACGGCGCCTTTCCTTTGGGTTCTCTATATCGGGCGGATCGTGGCCGGCATCACCGGGGCGACTGGGGCGGTAGCCGGCGCTTATATTGCCGATATCACTGATGGCGATGAGCGCGCGCGGCACTTCGGCTTCATGAGCGCCTGTTTCGGGTTCGGGATGGTCGCGGGACCTGTGCTCGGTGGGCTGATGGGCGGTTTCTCCCCCCACGCTCCGTTCTTCGCCGCGGCAGCCTTGAACGGCCTCAATTTCCTGACGGGCTGTTTCCTTTTGCCGGAGTCGCACAAAGGCGAACGCCGGCCGTTACGCCGGGAGGCTCTCAACCCGCTCGCTTCGTTCCGGTGGGCCCGGGGCATGACCGTCGTCGCCGCCCTGATGGCGGTCTTCTTCATCATGCAACTTGTCGGACAGGTGCCGGCCGCGCTTTGGGTCATTTTCGGCGAGGATCGCTTTCACTGGGACGCGACCACGATCGGCATTTCGCTTGCCGCATTTGGCATTCTGCATTCACTCGCCCAGGCAATGATCACCGGCCCTGTAGCCGCCCGGCTCGGCGAAAGGCGGGCACTCATGCTCGGAATGATTGCCGACGGCACAGGCTACATCCTGCTTGCCTTCGCGACACGGGGATGGATGGCGTTCCCGATCATGGTCCTGCTTGCTTCGGGTGGCATCGGAATGCCGGCGCTGCAAGCAATGTTGTCCAGGCAGGTGGATGAGGAACGTCAGGGGCAGCTGCAAGGCTCACTGGCGGCGCTCACCAGCCTGACCTCGATCGTCGGACCCCTCCTCTTCACGGCGATCTATGCGGCTTCTATAACAACGTGGAACGGGTGGGCATGGATTGCAGGCGCTGCCCTCTACTTGCTCTGCCTGCCGGCGCTGCGTCGCGGGCTTTGGAGCGGCGCAGGGCAACGAGCCGATCGCTGATCGTGGAAACGATAGGCCTATGCCATGCGGGTCAAGGCGACTTCCGGCAAGCTATACGCGCCCTAGGAGTGCGGTTGGAACGTTGGCCCAGCCAGATACTCCCGATCACGAGCAGGACGCCGATGATTTGAAGCGCACTCAGCGTCTGATCCAAGAACAACCATCCTAGCAACACGGCGGTCCCCGGGCTGAGAAAGCCCAGTAAGGAAACAACTGTAGGTTCGAGTCGCGAGATCCCCCGGAACCAAAGGAAGTAGGTTAAACCCGCTCCGATCAGGCCGAGCCACGCCAGGCCGAGAACATTGGTTCCTGTAGGCATCGGGATTGGCGGATCAAACACTAAAGCTACTGGAACGAGCAGAAGTCCTCCGGCCGCCAGTTGCCAGGCGGTAAAGGTGAGCAGAGGCACGGGAGGTTGCCACTTGCGGGTCAGCACGGTTCCGAACGCCATGGAAACCGCCCCCGCCAGGCCCGCTGCGACGCCGACAGGATCTAGCGCTGCGTTTGGTGTCAACACCAACAGCGCCACGCCCGCAGTTCCGCAAATAGCCCCCAGGACCGCCATCAATCGTATCGGGCTACCTAGCAGAGCGGCAGAGATGAACACGACCATCAGCGGCTGCACAGCGCCTACCGTCGCCGCGACCCCGCCCGGCAGGCGGTAGACCGAAATAAACAACAAGCTCCAGAATAGCGAAATATTAAGTGCGCCGAGGATGAAGATGCGCATCCACCAGATTCCCGTTGGAATCTGTCGGACGATCATCACGAGCAATAAACCCGCCGGCAACGCCCGCAGCATCGCGACCGTCATCGGTGAGAAGTTCGGCAGGTATTGGGTGGTGACAATGTAGGTGCTGCCCCAAATGGCAGGTGCTATCGCTGTGAACAATAAATCGGGCGTGCGTAATGACATGCGATTACAAGACCTCCGCTACGGCGATGGGTTTTTGAGAGTTGCAGGCGCCGCGATGACCGCACCCTGACTTGGACTGGCCCTGCCTCGCACCAATCCACCTGCGGCTATGGCCGCGATCATGCGAGGCCCGAAAATTACACGACCTGTACACGTCCGCCGAACCCGGAACGCAACAGAGCTTCGTGGGCATCCCGATCCGGGTCGTAGCAGCAGTCCTGGACCAAACGCACGTCGTAGTCCGCATCACTAGCCCAGGCGACGCTTGAAAGAACAACGCCGGTGGTGCTTATCCCGGCCATGACAAGCGTGCTTACGCCGCGCGTCCGAAGGTCGGCGTCGAGCGCCGTGCCATAAAAGACGCTGGCTCGCGGACATGCATAGAAAAGGTCGCCCCGTTCGATCGCAAGCCCTTCGACGGGCAGACCGGTGCGAAATCGTCCGCTCGGGAGATACGGTGAGATTTGGCGATTCGTCGCCGGCGGCGCATGTTCATACTCTTCGCCGAGCGAAAAGTTGGGGAACAGCACGGGCCGGCCGCGCAAGGCGTGCTGGCAGCCGTGCAGACCCTGCGTGAGATGAACGCCGACAACCTGCGCAAGGTGCCGGCCGATGCACCCACGGCCTTCATCAAGCCGCGCTGGAAGCCGCTGGTGATCACCCCGGAAGGCCTCGACCGGAAATTCTACGAAATCTGCGCCCTGTCCGAGCTGAAGAACGCCCTGCGCTCCGGCGACATCTGGGTCAAGGGCTCGCGGCAGTTCCGCGACTTCGACGACTACCTGCTGCCGGCCGAGAAGTTCGCCGCACTCAAGCGCGAGCAGGCCCTGCCCCTGGCGATCAACCCGAACAGCGACCAGTACCTGGAAGAGCGTTTGCAGCTGCTGGACGAGCAGTTGGCCACCGTCACCCGCCTGGCCAAGGACAACGAGCTGCCCGATGCCATCCTCACCGAGTCAGGGCTGAAAATCACCCCGCTGGATGCGGCGGTGCCGGATCGGGCGCAGGCGCTGATCGACCAAACCAGCCAGTTACTGCCGCGCATCAAGATCACCGAACTGCTGATGGACGTGGACGACTGGACGGGCTTCAGCCGCCACTTCACCCACTTGAAGGACGGGGCCGAGGCCAAAGACAGGACGTTGCTGCTGTCCGCAATCCTCGGTGATGCGATCAACCTCGGGCTGACCAAGATGGCCGAGTCGAGCCCCGGCCTGACCTACGCCAAGCTGTCCTGGCTGCAAGCCTGGCACATCCGCGACGAAACCTATTCGGCGGCCTTGGCCGAGCTGGTCAACCACCAGTATCGCCACGCCTTTGCCGCCCACTGGGGCGACGGCACGACCTCATCCTCCGATGGCCAGCGCTTCCGCGCGGGTGGCCGGGGCGAGAGCACCGGGCACGTCAACCCGAAGTACGGTAGCGAGCCGGGACGGCTGTTCTATACCCATATCTCCGACCAGTACGCGCCGTTCAGCACCCGCGTGGTGAATGTCGGCGTCCGCGATTCCACCTATGTGCTCGACGGCCTGCTGTACCACGAGTCCGACCTGCGGATCGAGGAGCACTACACCGACACGGCCGGCTTCACCGATCACGTCTTTGCCCTGATGCACCTGCTAGGCTTCCGCTTCGCGCCGCGCATCCGCGACCTCGGCGAAACCAAGCTGTACGTGCCGCAGGGCGTGCAAGCCTACCCGACGTTGCGCCCGCTGATCGGCGGCACCCTGAACATCAAGCACGTGCGTGCCCACTGGGACGACATCCTGCGCCTGGCCAGCTCGATCAAGCAGGGCACCGTCACCGCCTCGCTGATGCTGCGCAAGCTCGGCAGCTACCCGCGCCAGAACGGACTGGCCGTGGCCCTGCGCGAGCTGGGCCGGATCGAGCGCACGCTGTTCATCCTGGACTGGCTGCAAAGTGTTGAACTGCGCCGCCGCGTGCATGCCGGCCTGAACAAAGGTGAGGCGCGCAACTCGCTGGCCAGGGCGGTGTTCTTCAACCGCCTTGGGGAAATCAGGGATCGGAGCTTCGAGCAGCAGCGCTACCGGGCCAGCGGCCTCAACCTGGTGACGGCGGCTATCGTGCTGTGGAACACGGTGTACCTGGAACGCGCCACCCAGGGGTTGGTCGAGGCCGGCAAGCCGGTGGACGGCGAGCTGCTGCAATTCCTGTCGCCGCTGGGCTGGGAGCACATCAACCTAACCGGCGATTACGTCTGGCGGCAGAGCCGCAGACTGGAAGACGGGAAGTTTCGGCCCTTACGGATGCCCGGAAAACCTTAGCGTACGATTTTTTCCGAATTCTGCGGGCTCCCCTACAGTACAGGTACGGAAAAAAAGGGCTGATGGCTGGCGTACTGCTGCTGGTCGTCCTGGTCTGGCCGCTGAGCCCGGCCAGTTATGGCCTGGCGGGTATGGTTCTGGCCACCGGCATGGTCATAGCAACGGGCGGGCAGACGTCTGCCGTGCAGCGCACGGGGGTTATCGTGTCCGGGCTGTCACTGTGCTGTCTGAACGGGGTATCACACCTGCTGAGTCTGCCGGCAGACACGCTGCTGTTCGCCACCCTCCCCACACTGGTTTTCCCCATTATGGCCATTTACCTGAGCATTCAGCTGTGCCCGGAGGGCTGCCCGCGCTTTATGCCCCGGCATTTTTTCTACATCGCCTATGCCGGCCATCTGCTGGTTCTGCTCATCCTGATGCAACTCTGGTGAGAGAGCCACCGTTTACGGGGCGTCAGCGTGGCCCCGGAATTCTGCGTCCCTGCTCCAGCAAATCAATGGCCAGTTGCAGATAAAGCACCTGGTCCGGCGCCCATTTGCCGGTTTCGGCAATCTCATTTCGCAGCACAGTGACGATATTTCCACTGGTGGAATCGTGTCCTGCCTCCACAAGTGAAAAAACGATGCTGCCCACGACCTGGCACATTTCTTCATGCTGGCGCAGGAACGCTTCTGAATAGTCCATCCTGTTTTCTCCACTGCGAATCTGTTCAAAATTACGGCGCATGCTCATTATGCCGCGTAGCGGCATGGAGACGCCAGCAGGAGTCACACTGAGAGCAGTCGGTGGGAGGCGTCGTGACCGGCGCAGCCGTTACGGATTGATAGTTTCTGCCTTGCCCACCACCTTCCCTGCAAAGCCAAACCCACTAAAAGCCACTCTGTAGCCGGTTTGCGCCGTCGGAGTGGTCACGACAAGGCATGGCCGCAGTCGGGGCGTATCTCCGCGTTTGTGGGCCGTGAGGCCCGCTTACGGGCGTGTACTAAAAACTGCAAGCGGCACCACCCACCGCGACACTGAATTCTAGTTACAACATCCCTTCAGAAGCGAGGGTGTTCCGGCCCTTCGGGCCGGGGCAGCGTCGGTCTGGCAGGGTAAGGGGTGTGCTCCGGGGTGGGTTTCTGCGCCACCGGGGCCCGTCGCCAGGCGACGGGAGGTACCTTTGTCTTTTTTCTGAGCGCGCGGCCTGGGGCCGCTGCATGCGAAGGCATTATCGATTTTCCCCGTTATCCACAGAAGTTATGCAGTGAACAGGAGGTATCTTTTGTGAATATAAGTAAAGGGTGAAACCCTGAATATTTTGCAGGTATCTGAATGTCAGTTGCAGGTAATCCTTTTTCCCTGTTTGCGGATATATGTGGATAAACGGGCCGGTATGGCATCCCCTACGGGAAATCACGCAGGCTGTTGCAGGAAAAGGGATACATTCACGGGGCTGGTGTTCAGAAAACAGGCAGGGATAATGTCGGGACGTGAGAAGGCCTCCGCCGTCAGGCGGATAAACCAGAAAAGGGGTCAGTGCGGCGGGGAAGCGCCCGGAATGGCCAGGTCGACCAGTTCCAGCTGGTACAGCTGTGACCAGACCATTTTCTCAAACTGGCGGGGCGTCAGGTGCTGCGTCCGGCCCTTCAGACTGCACCAGAGCTGCTCTGACACCTGGCGCTTGCGTTCATCAAAAGGCAGGTCAGACAGTTTCTGACGCATTTTACCTTCGATGGCCCGGGTCCGGCGGCTGAGAAGGGTCTGATGCCGGCAGCGTTCGTACCAGCGGCGACGGGCGGCTTTCAGGGACAGGGTTTCGCCGGGCTTCAGCTGGCCATCGTCGATGGCCTGAAGACGCATCTCCTGCTCCGCGCGCAGCCTGTCCATGTTCACCCCGGTCAGCTGCCAGCCTGCGTCAGTGATAATGACGTGTTTCGGAAAACGGCAGCCGTTCACGCAGTCCCATTCCGCCGGCGGGCATTCGACCACCCCAAAGCGCTCCAGCTCGTGGATCAGGCGCGAAACGCGTGACGTTGTCACAGCCTGCTCCGCAATGATGTGGTCATCCGCATCCCGCGGGCTGAGCGCGGCCGCCAGGGCAGAGACATTGATGGTCACCACACTGGTGGCCAGATCGACTTTGTTGATGAAAAGGATGAACAGCGCATCCAGCAGTTGCCGGCGCTCCGGACGGAATGCCCGCCGACGGCCGGCAGTATTACGCAGGAACACAAAGACGGGATCGGCAGAAACCCGGCGGCGCACCACCCACTGACCGGTGGTTTTATCCCGGCTCATCAGGTTACGCAGGGCACGACCGTGCTCCCGGCTTAAAGGTTTGTAGTGCGACGGCCGGATATAGACCGGGGCCGGGCATTTACAGGCCGTGGAATGAAGGCCACGGGCACGCCTGTCGGCGCGGGGGATCAGTATTTCATTCACGCCGGCCTGTTCTTATGGCGGCCGGGTGTTGTTTTCTATGGTGCATGCGTTATAATCCTTCACAGGCAACGCGCCTGCTTTTGGACCCCCTGATATCTGACGTTCCGCCAAGTTCGTAGCAGATTTCGGGGGGTTTGTGCATTCAGGCTCCGGGAACTCCCCGTCACCTGCTCCTGAGCGTCTTTCCGGACACGCTCCCGTCCATGTTCCTGCTTCCGGAAGTCCGCATTTCTTCCGAATAACGTTCTGCCACCTTCCAGCCTCACCACAAAGCCGTCCAAAATAATTTGGTTCAGGTCACAAAACTAAACTGAATCAACAGACTGCCCCACCACAAGACACCTGAAGACGCTGACATTCTACCTTCTCACACCTGAATTTGCCATACGAAATGATCCCGGATCATGGTGGGATACCGCAGGATCGACAGCAAAGAAAAGGGACAGACGGGAAAGAGAAAACATCGCAGCGCTCGCCGCAAGGTCAGACCTCTGGTCTGACTGAGGAAGCGCCAGGGCGCAAAGGCCGGCTCGGGCAGGAACGCACCGGGGCCACCTGACAGCGATTTCTGGCGGGAAAAGGCTGTCAGTCTCATTACTGGTACGTGACCGGGGCGGTCACTAACTCAGCTGCGCGGGCAGTCGCCGGTACTCTGTAAGGCAAGAAATTCAGCGGTCATTGTCTGCAGCGCCTGACTGTCACGGCTTCTCAGCAGCGGAATACCGGCCTGGCGCATGACCTCATTCAGCAGGATATCGCGCCGGCGACGGCTTTTTTTCAGGTGCGAGGCATCATCCAGCTCCAGCGCGGCCACAATCCGGAATGTCAGCCGGTCCACGATGACCACATCACAGTGCCAGCGGGACACCAGGCTGAACAGTTTCCACCACGCCCGGCTGCGAGCCCTGATGCGGGGGGCTATCTGCACAATATCGGCCACCCGCACCTGAGGACACAGATACCAGCGATTCATGTCCACAGTGCGGAACAGTCCCTGAATAAAATTCACTTCCCGGTCCGTCATCAGGTGTGCCTGACGCGCCAGGAATACGCCGCCGGCGATGAGATGCTCTGTTTCTCCCGGCCGGATGCCCGCCTCCCTTAATGTTCTGATGAACGGAGACTGAGGGCTGTTCGCTTTTAACACGCGGAAAAATAGCGCCAGCATGACCATCAGCGGGAGGATAAACCACAGAATGGTTGTATTCACGGGTGCTCTCCTTCGCCGGCGGATGTGGTATTCCCGGACACGGTCCACAGCTCCGGGTGGTCAGCAGGGACGCTCAGGGAGAACCCGGCGGAGAACAGCCAGCCGTCCAGCGTGACCCGGTTTTCAGGTTCGTCAGGCGCACACAGCGTAATGCTTTGCGCTGTAACGTCTGTGATTTCAAAGTTTTCCTCCGAAAGAATGCGGATAAGGTCATCACGTGAACGGATAATGCCCTGCCCCACCAGGTTTCTTAGCGCTCTTTTTAAAATTGTGCAGGCTTCTTCGTTTTCTTTCTGACTGTCTCGGTTGTCTTCTGACATGCTCTTTCCTTATCTGACCGGAACGTTGTGCCCCCGGGCGACACGGTCCCTGGCCTGTGTCATGCGGCCGGCTGGCCGCGCCTGATGATTACGGTTTCGGATTACCCGCGGCGGTATTAATTGCCCTCTGCAGGGTATCTGCGCGGGTAAGTCCGGGGATGACGGTCACCCTGCCGGCACGGGCCCCGGCAGAAGGAAGTACCACCAGGGCAGGCGTCCCGCTGAAGCCCAGTTGCTGCGCCAGCGTCTGAATTCCGTCCAGCGTGCCCTGTACATCAGCCGCCTGCCCGGCGTCGAAATTCACGGCGGTTGCCGCCGCACGGATATCGTCATCCGTCAGCCGGCCCTCGTTATGGCCGGTGGCATACAGTGTGTTGTGATAGTGAAGCCAGGCCTCAGCCCCTTTCTGCAACCATATCTGCAGCCCGGTTTTCGCTGCACGCCCGGATTCCGGCCAGCGCGTCTCAAATATCGGGAGTGCCTTGAACACAAAACGCACGTCCGGGTTGGCCGCCATGACTTTCTGGAGCACCGGAGCCAGTCGGGCACAGTAGATACACTGGTAATCGAAGAATTCGACGACCGTCACCTGCGCATCAGCGGGACCATACGACGGGGTGCCTTTATCATCCAGCAATGCCCCCTGATGCTCAGCGACAGCCGCCGTCATGGCCTGCATCTGCCTTTCCTGCTGCTGTTCCTGCAGTTTCTGGCTGACGTTAACCAGTACCTCCGGATGGGCGACGAGGTAGTCTGCGGCCACTTCGCCAATTCTGGCCTCCTGCGCCGGTGTGAACACCGGCTGAGGGGTTGCTGCGCGTGCTGTCGGACCAGAAATAATGAATGTTGTAACTATTAGTGAGGCTAAAACTGTTCTGCTTGTGCTTTTCATTTGCATATGCCTGATTTCATTGTGGTAGAGGCTGGATTAACGTTCTTTCTGGATGGTACGGCTGAGGGTCTGTTCTTCGTGTTCCGGCATCCGGCCACGTTCCTGCGTGTCTGTCTGCCGTGCTATATCCCGCTCATTACGGGCAAGTTCAGTCACCTGACGGGAGACACCGGAAACCTCAGCAACGCGTCCCGCATCGTGCTCCTTATCGGTACGTCGTATTCTTGCGAAATCACTGTCAGAGTTTCCCTCTCCGCCCGCAATCCTTCTGAGTGTATTCTGGTCCGGTTCAGGCTCACCCTGTTGCCCCTGCATATCGTTAAAAGAGGCTCTGACATTCAATTCCTCTTCGGCGGGGAAAACAATCCTGCCAGGTATCTGTTCCGCTGTTTCGCTGCCTGCTTTTGCTGCGCTGATGGCCAGATTTTCTTCTGCGTGACGACGCTCTGCTTCCTGTTCTTTTACCGTACTGATGTCCACCGGGGGGCTCTCTTCATTCCGTAAATTGTCCGTCCCGGGCAGGGCAATTTCGCTGTCTCTCTGGCTGATGATTTGCACTCTGCTTTCTTCGACCTCCCGACGCTCGCCACCACTGATTTTGAGCAACTGAGCCGCCACGGATTCATCCCCGGTCTGCCACACCACACCGTCCTGCGGATGAGTACGGACAGCGTCGAGCGCGGCGGCCAGTTCACCGACCACACGGGTGTGACCCGACCGGCTTCGCTGCAGCAGCGCCCCGCGCCCCCGCTCACTCATCACCATCCGGGTGTCACCCTGCGTCAGTCTCCCCTCCGGGCTGGCAACCAGTGAGACCAGTGCCAGACCGGCACCTTTACCGTTGTTGTCGTAAACAGGCAGGGCCAGTGCGGGCTCCGGGAAGCGTCGCGTCGCCGGGATAATTTTCGCCGTCAGCGACGTCTCCTGCATTCCCTGATGCCGCAGCCAGGCCCGCCCGATGGCGGTCTTACTGACGGGCTGCCCCATTGACCAGATGGCTTTCGCCTGTTTACGCTGCGTCTCCGGGGCCAGCGCATCATGGGCCGTTTTGATATCACGTTCCGGGGCTTTCACCGCCCGGACCCAGTCCGCTTTCCCGTCGGTATAAATCTGCACATGCTCCTTCACACGCGATGCGGAAATATAGAAGGCCCGACGAGTGGCCAGCATCTTACGCCCGGCGTCCGTACCCTCCAGTGAAATAACGTAATCCGTGCTCGCCCCCTGTGCGCCGTAGCCCGTCACCGCCCAGCCATAGTCGATATGCTGCTGAGCACGGACCGCCTTCGGGTTAATGATGATGCGGCCTTTTTCTGACGTCAGGCGGATATCCCCTGATTCGCTGACAGACTCCACGGTATAACGCTGGTTACCGGTCTGTCCCTGCTCGCGGTCCGTGAGCGTAAATTTCAGCAGGTCACCGGCCCGGACTTCCCTCTCCTCGCGCTGAAACAACTGTACATCGCCGGTGATAAGCTCCTTCGGTGAATACAGCCCGATATTGCCCTCTTCATCACGGACGGTGACCGTGCTGCCGTGCCGGTCTACAGCCAGCACATCCTGATAGCGGTCGCCACGTTTCACCACCATTCCCGCCTGCCAGGCCTGCGTCTGGTTGAATTCATGGCGGGTGTGGGTGATTTTCTCCAGCACCGGCACCCTGACCGCCAGCCCCCCCAGCTCGCCCCGCGCGGTCAGCGTGTCATGAATGCCGGCATTCACCGCCCGGCGGTCAGCGTTCAGCTGCGTGATGATAAGGGTCCGCGCCCGCGCATCCACGGTCCGGCCTGTCCAGTCCGCCACAATATCGCCCACCGGCGTGGCCGTTTCCTGAAATGCACTGGCCGGGACCGGCACGCCAGCCTCACGTGCCACACGGTCAGCGGGCTGCGCTTCTATACGATTCAGGGCCGCATCGATACGGTTATCGATAATGTCATGCACCGCCCCCCGCAGGTGAACATCCTTCTGACGCACGATTTGCTTCATGATGGCCACATCCATCGGGCTGCGCTCCTGCATCAGCTTAAACGGTGCCCCGGAATCGACTGACTCAAACTGGTCAATATCCCCCATCGAGACTGCGCGGCCCTCCCCGGCAGCAATGGCCTGAAACAGGGCGGCCGTGTCCTGGTTACCCACCATCGAGGACTCATCGATGAGAAACACCTGGCCCCGGTAGTCAGGTTTTTCACCGCCTGCAGTGGCCTGTTCATACTCCACAATAAAGGATTTAATGGTCTGCGCCCGGACGCCAACGTCGCTCATCTCTTTCACCGCCTGATGTGTCGGGGCAAGTCCCGTCAGCTGCGGTCGTACATCTGACGGCAGCGTATCGAGTGCCGCGACCACCGCCTTCATCTGCGTGGTTTTCCCCACCCCGGCATAACCCTGAATCCCGATAAACTGGTCCGTGGTACCGAGCACCAGGGTGGTGGACTGTTTCTGCCCCTCTGTCAGCCCGTTCAGCACCACATCGGGAACCTGATCCAGTAGCGGAAGCTGGGTGTTTTTACCCTCATCCACCGTGCGCAGAATGGCTTTTTCCATCTCCCACGTTGAGCGGGCAATCAACAGTGGCTCCCCCCGGACCGACACACGCAGCAGTTCCCCGGCCTTTACCATTGCGGCAATTTCATGCTCTGTCTGCTCAATGTCAGGATGGTATTTCCCTGCAGCCTCCGTGAGCGCCAGTTCGCTGAACGCCACGCTGCGCTGGTCATTCACCGCACGCCAGACGGCCAGGCTGGCATCGGTCCGCACGCCGTCGTGCAGGCTTCCGACCGCCTCACTCACATCCTCTTTTCCACTGAGGCTGCGCACCAGTTGCACGGGGGAGACGTTAGTCTTCATTCGCTGCAGGCGGGCTTCAGCCCGGTCCTGCACTTCGGCGGTAAACACCTCCGCGCGATGCCCGCTCTGTGCCAGTGAGTTCATGGTCTGCGATGAAATATCCCGGCTGTTGAGCGCTGCCAGGACCACGCCCCGGTCGTTATCACGCCCCCCCGGGGCGCTGACGTAGGCATGCGTGACATACAGGGGCCGGTCTTTCGGGAGAGTCAGTGTGTCGGTACCGCGCGTGACCTGGATACCCTTCTCACTGATGCCAGTGACCCCGAGGCGGTCTTTTGCCTTAAGCCCATGCTCCCGGTCGCCGGCAACGGCTATCAGCCGCTCCCCACTGGCGACGTTCAGCGTCTCACGGTTAAAGAGACGCCAGTCGGCGGTGACATCGCTGATTTTCATCCGGGTCAGGACGCCGTCACCGTCAATCAGGGACAGTATGCGCGTGTCCTCATGGACACGGTCGATAACAAATGAATGGCGTTCTTTCGCGTCGCTGCGGTTCTCGAGCACCATGCCCGGACGGTACGAGCCCGGCATACGCCGGGTCTTACTGTCGAGCCACACCGGGGAACGGGTCTCAATGCTGATGCCGTTGCGCTCCAGCTGCCCGGCATTCTGCAGCGCATCCCGTATCAGGCCGGTGAGGTGGGCCTGTTCACGTTTACCAACCACCACGGCGGTGACGTTTTCATCCCCGCCGCTCAGGTCCGCGAATCGGGTGGCCAGCGCCTCATAGCGGTCACGTTTGTTGGCAATACTCACCACGTCAGCCTCCAGCCCCGGTGCCGGTTCGGTGCGGCGGGAGCGCGTCACGCCGGCAGACTCCAGCACCGACATGGCGTTGCCATTCGCCTGACGACCGGCGCTGTCGAGAAAGACCAGCTGCGCATCCTGCGCCCGGGCCTCGCCCAGCAGAACCAGCGTTTCCTTCAGCCCCAGACGTTCAGCCCCTTCAATAATCAGCGTGCTCTGCGGTTTCAGCTGGAATTCACCGCTCAGCACATGCTGCCGGCTGATGATCCGCTCCCGGAGGTCATCGGATTTGGCCAGCGAAATGGCGCGTTCGGCAGAACTGGCCAGCACCCGGACGTCGCGACCGCTGGCCATGGAGATACCGGTCAGCTGTGTGGTCAGATCCCGGATACCAGCCACGCCGGACGGGGCATTCATCAGGACCAGCGGGTCAGTCTCCACGACCGCCAGCGCCGGCGGCGCATACTGCTGTGGTCGGGTAAAGCTGACCACCTGCGTGGATTTCAGGTGGTCCTGGCTCAGCGCCTGAATGGAGAGTTCGTCCAGCAGGTGGATGCGGGAAGTGAACACGCCTTTCTCGCTGTCCAGCGGCACAAGCATACCGTCCTTCAGGGACGCGTCGATGGCCTGGCGAATGACATTCATGTCCGGCAACTGTTCACTCAGTTCGGCGGTCGTCAGCATCAGCTCCCCGAAGGTGAAGCGGGTCCGGCTGTCGCTCAGCTGCGAGATGGCCATTTTCACGGCGTCCTTCACTTCCGGCGCCAGTTCCGGCACCTGTCTGGACGGCATGGCTTTTGACCGCTGAACGGACGGGACGTCCGGTGCCGCCTGTACCGGGCTACTGTGAGTCTGCTGCGCATCAGGCTGCCGGGACGGGGAGCCTGCAGATCCCTGGCTGTGTTCAGCAGGAACACCGGTTTTCTCTTCCCCTTTGGCAGAATGTTCAGGTAGTTCAGGTGCCCCGCTTCCCGGTACCTCCGGCGCTGACGGCTCCGGCTCCCGGCGTCCGTCCCGCATCGTATCCTCGCGCGGTACCACGCTTTCCTGATAGGCCTTTAAATCGTAGCCTTTATCCTTCATCTGACCGAGCCACCGCTCCATCAGGCGCAGGCGGGACGGATCAACCTTCGCCCGTCGGGTGTCTTTTGCCGCCACATCGCGGCTGCGCAATGTGGCTTCTGCGCCGATAGCCCCCTGAATCTCCCGGCCGCGCGATGAAAACTCTTCCCGGACCGCTTCCGGCACGCCCTTTATCTCCCACATGCCATGCTTGCCCACTTCCTCCACCTCATGGCCCAGCGCCTCCACGCGCTCACGCAGTGCGCTGCGGTAGATTTTTCCGAGCGTGACCTGCATTTTCATCACCGTTTCGATAAAACCGGCATTGTGGATGTAGTCGGTGGCCAGCGCTTTCCACTTCCCGTCCTGCTCTGTCATATTGGCCACCAGAAGGTGGGTGTGCAGCTGGGGATCAAGGTTTCGCGAGGTGTCGTGGGTGAAGGCCGCGGCCACCATTTTACCGGTGTGCACGATGGAGGTGACGCCGTCTTTCGTATCCCGGGCCGAAATCAGTTTCTCCACATACCCTGCCGCAATACGGACAGCATGGTTATGGGCTTCCAGCATTGCCTTATCCCCTCCGATGAGTGCCAGGATGGAGACACTTTTGGGGGCCGAGAAGGTCAGGTCATGACCGGGACGATGAACATGGTTGCCATTAATCTCTTTACCGAGACGTGACCCGTCCGGCAGACGGCCTTCCAGCACTGCCGTCAGGTCAGCGCCCCGGACCTGTCCGTCCAGACCCAGCGCATCCGCGCCTTCGCCCATCCAGAGGCTCTGCAGGTTGCCGAGAAAATAATAGTTATCGGAATTGCTGTAATAGCCGGCAGCATCCGCTGCCGACGCAATGGGGGCCACTGACATCATAGTTCAGGCTCTCTGTCGTAGTAATGGTGATCGTTCTCGTCGTACCCCGGGTCGTCTGCATCGCGATGACGGAGAATGTTTTCTTCGTCCCGGGCCAGCAGGCGGTTCGTCCGGTGTTCCTCATCCGGCCTGTCCGGTGACACCGGTTTTCCGGCCGTCGTCACGGTCAGTTCCCCGTCTGGCCGGACGGTCACCTGCATATCCAGGTTCATGGACTCACCGCCTGCCCCCCCGTCTTCCTGCGGACCTGCACCTGTAACAGCAGGGCGCTGGCGGGCCCTGTGCAACATACTCAGGCCGGATGTGGTTGGCGGTTCGGGCTCAGGATGGCGATGGCGGAGTGCACGCAGTGCTGCCGGTAATGCAACATGCTGTCCGTCAGGTGCCGGAACAGAGGGTTCCGGTGAAACCGTTGCCACAGTGGTGGATGCAGGTAAAGTGCCCGGGGCTGGTACGGGAATATCTGCATGATCCTTTTCTGCTGAGTAAGAGGGCTTCACTGCACTTTTGCTAACAACTGGCGGGGTGATGACCGATGACGTCTGGCGATCTGACTCCGGAGCCCGGACAGGTTCAGGCAGTATGGTCTTTTTCACCTCCACGACCCCGGGCTGCGGAGCCGTCCCCGCTGTGGCAGTGGCAGCTGCTGTGCCAGAGCCTGCGCCTTCCAGCACTTCGTCCCCGGTCGGGAAGGTCAGCCCTGCAGCAGAGGCTGCACGCTCATTTTCCTGAATCACCTTCTCGAGTTCCGGACTCAGCACATCGCGGATATTCCGCGCCATCAGGCCGGGGTGATGCTTCTTCACCTTCCGGTATTTCAGCTTCAGGCGGACAACCGGGTATTCACCGGGCAAACGAACATAAAAGCTCAGGTTCGGCAGACGCATGACCTGGTCATAATCGACAATCGGATCGTTAACCTCATCCTTGCCCAGCGACACCCCGTCACGAACCTGGTCCAGACCGTAACTGTTTTGTTCGCGGATTTTTCGTTTACGCTGATGCCCCAGCTCATCCTCAACCACTTTGGCCATCTCCGCACTCGGGGAACGCCCATACATGCGGGTGTTCATCAGGTCAAAGATACTTCTGGCCAGTTCCCGACCATAAACATGGATCATCTGCGCCGTGTTCTGCATGCCCAGCACAAAACAGCCCCCGAATTTACGGGCTTCTGCAATCGTTTCGGCCAGCTCGGGGATACGCTGCAGGCTGGGAATTTCGTCACAGATAAACCACACCCGCCGGTCACTGTTCTCCCCCATACTCTGCAGATACAGGGTGGACAGCGATAACCAGAGGGAGATCAGGGGACGGACGCTTTTGCGGTGCCGGGCCTGCGTGGAAATAAACAGCCAGCTGTTGTCATAGCGCTCCTGGGTCATCCATTCCCGGATGGTAAACGGAGGCTTCGTCCCGTCATCCAGTCCCTGCAGGTAACGCAGTGCTTTGGCGTAGTTGGTCACCACGGAGCGGATCGAGATGGCCGTTTTCTCAATTTTTTCCTCGACCAGGTTGGCCGACGGCGTGTTGGCCAGATAATCACGCAGACTTTTCATACTGAGTGACAGCAACGTTTTAAGGAACTTCTCAATGCTGCGGTCCGGATCGGCAGACATTCGTATGGCGAGATCAGCAAAGATGGTACGCGAACTGGACACCCAGAAGGGGTCAGACTCCCCTTCCACGGGGATCAGACTCGCTGACAGGTTGTCATAATCCACCGCATCCACACATTCCCCCCACATATGCCAGTTGGCACAACGTTCATCGTGGGCATTGAGAATAAAATCGGTGTCGGGGTTATAGTGTGTCTCGGTAAACGTGCAGCCTGAGTCATAGATAATGGCGCGGTCACCGCGTTTCCGGATGAAGTCCAGCAGCCAGCGGATCAGTGTCGACTTGCCCACACCAATGGTGCCGTGGATCAGGAAGTTCATCACTTCAGCCATCCTGACCATATGCAGTTCGCCCACGCGCAAGTCGGACAGCTCGCCGTTTTTACGCAGCAGCCGGTTCACCTCGGCTGGTTTTTCTGTCAGCTGCATACCCGAAATGTACTGGTCTTCGCTCTCCCTGCGCCCGATGCCGGCAATGTACCAGGCGATGGCCACGAACACACTCAGGCTGAACGTACCACTGGCCAGCACTGCCCACTGCAGTTCACTGAACACCTGATCGCCCATTGCTTTCATATACGCATCGGCGTAAATCTGCGGCAGCGTCATTTTCAGAACCATGTGCGTCTGTGTGGGGGCATACCAGTAATGGACGTCATAGATTTTCGGCGTGCCCGTTGCCGGCATGAGGTCGATAAAACTGCTGTTAATGCTGGCAAACCACCACAATGAACCGTTATCAAAGGTCTCCTGGGGTATACGCCAGAAGAAGATGGCCGAGGCCAGTACCGCAAAAAGGATAAAGATCCAGAATCCTATCCAGTTGTTAACCTGAAAGAACATGCGCCACCGGTAGGCAGTCATCTGCCCACCCTGCGTGAGATTTTTACCTGCGAAGCTCATAGATTTTTGTCCGGCAGTCATCGCATCACCGGTGAAGTGATGACGTAGTGTGTGGTAAAAGGGGGGAAACAGGCTGTCGCCGTCACAGCGACAGAGGATCTGAAGGGAAATATCCGGGTTATTCGGGCGGGCTCAGCTCATACTCCGCCTGCAGGCATCCGGCCCGCCAGTCTTTTTCATTGACCAGCATGGCCAGAAACCGGACCGATGCGGCCACATCAACATAACCCGCAGTATGTCGTTCACAGGCTTCCATGCCCCGGAAAGTGAACACATAGCCAGCCCAGTAGGCTACGGTCGCCATGCGGTGATATTCGGGGAGTGAGCCAAAGACGCTCAGAAAAGCCTTTGCTCTGACCAGCTCGCTTTCTAACTGGATGAGTGACCAGAGTTCTTCTGAACAGCCCTCATTCACACAGGGTTTCATTGTGTTATTCCTCATCTGTCAGGCAGATAACCGGGTTCTCAGAGATTTAAGGGCACCGGAAGTAAGACACCGCAGCGCATATAAGACTGCGTCACCGCCTTTAAGAAGAAATCCGCAGAACCAGGTGCAGAACAAACCACCAGTAAGGCAGAGCAGGAAAGTCGTCAGTGGGAGAAGTACATCCCATTGAGGAAACCCACTGTATTTCAACGCATTCAGATATGAGAAGAACATTGAGTGTGACAACTGATACTTAATAATGTCAGGGCCGTACATTTCCATGAGCAGGATTGTCGAGACAATTGTGATTAAGACGTAAGACAGAACGGACAAGGCAGTCCGGGAGTTGTATGAGTTCATGATGATTGACCTTTGGTTGTTAATAATTCAGCGCTCGCCGCAAACATGACTGCACCTGTGCAGTCATGTGAGGAAGCGAAGTATCACAGGGATAACCACGGGCACTTACGCTCAGGAGCATAAATGCGCTATATTTATGCGCATACAAGATGCGCAAAGGATTTAACAATGAATACGACTATGCGGTCGCGCAAAAGAAGCACCAACATTTCGCTGGATGCCGCCCTGGTGGACGAAGCGAAGATGCTTAACATCAATCTTTCCGCTGCCCTTAACTCTGCGCTTGAACACGTGGTCCGTGCTGAACGTCAGGCCAGATGGCGACAGGAGAATAAATCAGCTATTGATGCCATGAATCAGTTCACCGCTGAACATAGTATTCCCCGCAGCAGTACAGGACTGAGAGTGTTTAAATGAATCAGGGAACAGTATTCAGAAGGCCGGATAATCCGGAATACCCGTATTTCGTCATCGCTCAGTCCGATCAACTTATCGATCTCAACACCCGGGTCATTATTCCTTTTGTCCGGTGGCGTCAGTCATTACCCGGGATGAGCAAAATCAATCCCGTTGTTAACATCGATGATGAGCGATACATTCTGATGACACAGCTGATTCAGACGGTTTATCTTCATGAGCTGGATGAGGAGGATATTCACAGTAACCGCCCTGAGATGAGAGACCTCATCGTCAGCGCGGTAGATTTCCTGACAACGGGAAGTTGAAAGGGGTTACATAATGCCGGCAATGGATTTGGCCAGCTGCGCTTCCAGAACGGGTTTTGCCTCTTCAAAGATGATTCAGCTTATCTAGACTACATATGTGAATGGGTGAAATATTACCGTCCTGAGATGAGGGATTTCATCGTCAGGGCGGTAGATTCTGGTGGAGGATCTAACTCGTTGTTGTTACAACAGCTTTACCGACCAACATTGAAGCCTTTCACCTGCATGCAGCTACGCCAGGTTGAACCAGGCGTGCCATTATCAAGAGCGGTGGATTCAACGTAAGGAAATCCTTTAATAAGGTGAGTTTCCTGAGAAGAATCACCTACCCGAACAATAGTCGCTTCATCTTTAATAAGAGACGTTAATTTCGTTGTGCCTGTTTTATTTTTTGATGCAGTTAGCACCTGATCAGAGCATTGTCGTGCTGCGGTCATTTCCGGCTCTTCCTGCGATGATTTAGATGATGAACACCCTGCGAGTAAAGCTACAACTAATGACAAACCTACAATTCCAGCTTTTTTCATTTTAAGTCCTTCTCTTAAATATAAGGGCGGAATTTTACCGTCCACGGTCCTTACATAATGCCGGCGATTGATTTGGCCAGCTGCGCTTCCAGAGCGGGTTTTGCTTCTTCAAATTTGAGGTTAACTTTGTTGGCGTTGGATACCACGCGGGTCTGATATTTTGCCCTGTTTCCCTCTTCTGTGCTCGTCTGCAACTTAATACCGGAGGTTCCCTGCTTCAGAGCAGCAATATTATCCGTCGTAACTTTGGCTTTGCTGCGTTCGGAGATTTGCAGATCAGTCACCATTGTATAGTTAACATCTTCCACCATCGCATCTGCGGCCATACCAATCAGGCCAGTGGCCAGCCCGACACCCAGGGTCGCACCTGCTGAGCTGGAATTGTAGGCAGTGATGCCAGCCCCCAGAGCAGCGCCCATTGCCGCCCCTTCATAACCGGTTTTCAGGAATCCCTGTGCTTCACGCAGGTCCATCTTTTCAGCTTTCAGTACGTTTGCCTGAATCCAGAAATAAGCACCATCAGGTGAACTAGTGACACGATAACCTTTTGCTGCCAGTTCGTTGGTTATTTGAGACTGAAGGCCGGACATGTCTTTGTCAGAGGTATTGCGGACCTGGAGGTAAACTGTTTTTTCAGATGAAGGCTCCAGCCAGATGGTTTCGCTCATCTGCGTTTTAACCTCGAGATTACGCTTTTTCACCGCGGTGGACATGGCGCCACAACCAGACAGTGCCAGGGTGGAGGCAATTAAAGTTACAACGGCATATTGTTTTAATTTCATGTATTTTCCTTTGCATAAAAAAATGTCCTGCTAACGGCGGAGCGCTAACAGGACTGTTATCGGCAGATTAGATGAATATTTTAGGTTTTAAATAATTGGAGTCCGTAACTAAACGTGGGAAAGGTAGTCAATCACTCCCATTTCACTTAGTAACCACGATTAGGGTCATACGTATTTGAAGGTTCATTGAAGTTTGTTCCCCAACTGTTCCCGTGTATATCCAAACCTGAGATACCTCCAGCCATTGGCATACCCGAGGCAGGGTTTACAACTAACCCATGATCGAAAGCATCATTCGAGGAACTATTTAGAGGAATGCTAAAACCATTATTTTGAAAGCTCGTTTCACCACCTGAAAAGTTAACTATTTTCATGTCTTCCGTGAGTATGTATTGGGTGTCATTATCAGCAAGTGGTTGAACCATTCCACCTCTGCTGACATATAACCTGCCAGTCTCTTCATCCCTTAGAATGATATTATTCTTATATCTGCTGGTTGGACGAAGGACTACACCCGCATAGCCGAAAGCTATGAGCGAATGAACGACAATCCCAGCTATTAGTACACTTTCTGCATCGCTTCCCACGAAACAAACTAAGGATGTAAGTAACAGAGTAAGCAGGATGTTACTAAGCAGGGTGATTTTTAAGCCACTACCTTTATTACCGCTTAGTAACTTCCAAAAGCATATCAAATATATCGAGCTGGGAATTATTGATAAGACCATACTTTTGGCCATGAACTGCACATCATAAAGCAGTTGCTCGCTTAATGAATAAGTCGCATAAATGCAGATTGGTATGAAACAACAGTAAGCACTTATTTTTTTGTTCACCCTACACTCCTGTTCTTTTCCTTAATTCAACTACTTTTTTCTGTAACTCATCAGGTTGGAGATCATTAAACGGGTTTAATTTACTTGATTGGTCGATTTCAGCCTCAGTACGACCAAGTTTAAATCTACTTTGACCAATTAAGCTCTCTCCCTTCAGAATATCACTGGATGCCTGAACAGTAGATTGTTTTTTGTCAATTTCGCCAGCAGATTTATTCATATTTCGTTCAATTTCAGATCGTTGTCCCGCAACCTGCCGCTGTAAATCATTTTGCGCTCCAAAACCCTGCCCGGACTGACCGTGTAATCTCATCTCATTCTCTCTGTAAACGTTCTGCATATCATTTCCGGTAACATTCTCCCCTCTGATAACAGTGCCCCCCCGCGAAGGAATGTCACCTGACGAGCCATTTTCACTGGCATGACCCTGAGCCTGATACGGGGCTTCTGTTACATCTGCCCCCAAACCAGAATACGGGGCTGAAGTACCAGAAAAGCCGCGATTATTGCCCTCTTCCCGGTCATAATGTTGTTCAGGTTGCCCGGTATAATTCCGGGGTGAAATTCGCGAGCCAGACTGTTCATACTCCTGACTGCTCTGAATTTCTGACGGATACACCCGATCGCGCTGCACATCATAGCCGCCCCCCGGGCTTTCATGACCCTGTCCTGCGGTCTGCGTGTTAGCCGGAGAGTACTGTCCGCCTGCAGTCACCTGGCCTCCGGAATCACCGTTACTCATCGATGGCGTGTGAACGATATGGGCTCCACTGAAGGCAGGATGCTCTGCCCCGCTTTGAAGGTCAGACCGCCCCTGATGGTAATCCCCCATAATTTCAGGTTTGAGACGTTCATTAACGAACTCCATCGCTGCTTCGCGCGCACTTGGGGCACTTGTCAGAATGCCCTGAGCCTTATCACCGTACTTATTCGCAGCCCAGTCCACAAACTCCTGGGTGTAGTTAGTATCGAGACTGGCACTCTGGTTTTGCGCCAGCGTCGCCATCCGGCTGAATTCGTTGCTGTTGGTGGAGCTGGTTGTGTACTGATGATACTGGCTTTGCGCATCATTCAGCGTGGCAGCAAACTGCTGAACATTACTGGTCGCCGCATTCTGCGCATGGCTTGAACCGTCCGTCACACGGCTACTGGTAACCATGTCCATCCCCTGCCTGAAATCGTTAACAGTCTGGCTGTTCTGGTCATGCCGCGTATCTTGTGAATGAGAGTCTGAGTTCTGAATCCCTCTAGAACTGCCAGTTGAATGTCTTATGTCGCCTGAAACACTTCCTTCAGCACCTAATTTAACGACACCTAAATTAACGCCGCCCCCTGCAGTACCTTTAATACCTGCAGATACAGAACCCTGATTACTTATATCCATCAGCTTGTTATAGGCTTCCTGGGTGGAAATGTTATTTGCTTTCGCGTAGCTTTCCGCTGCCGACATCATCATGCTGGCACCACGCGTGGCGTTAGCCACCTGGCTGTTCTCACTGCCCTGCGTCAGACTGTCGCTGGTACCGGTCTGGTTTGACACCTGCGAAAGCTGTGACCAGCCACTGGTGACACTGTGGTTATAGCCATCCAGCGCGGTCTGCGCCTGAACCTGCGACTGCCGCGCGGACTCCTGGAACCCGCTGCTGGCCAGCTGGCTGAGCCGCATATTCACCGGCAGGTTTGACATCGCCCCTGAACCATCTATCACCGTGTGACCACCGGCAGTCATCGTCTGCGAGGAACCATTATCAGCCTGCCAGGTCTGCTGGCCCTGACGTTGCACCAGGTTGGTATCCATCTTGTTCTGGTTAACATTGTCCATCGACATGTTGTTAAACGACCAGTTCCCGTCTGCCGTGGTTGATGACACGCCGGCTGCCGTGAACGCCGCCGAGCTGAGCATTCCGCCCGCCACCTGGGAACCTATGACTGCGGCCCCCCGGGTCAGGTAATACGACAGTACCGGTATTGAGAGCGACAGATAACCGGCCAGATTCGCCACATCCGAATGCTGGAGTGCCACAATATCCCGGTTGGCCAGGACCAGAAGTGTCCCGCCGGTCTTTGACTGCAGCCAGTAGTTCGAGGCGTAGTTGAGGATCGCAAACATGATGGGCCACATCTGGAAATAGATGAACCCACCCACATAGATCTTCAGTGTGGTCAGGCCGAAGAGACTGTGGCTGGTTGCTGCCAGCGCTATCATCAGCGGGAACAGACACACCAGGATCAGCATCAACAGTGACTGCGCAAACGGCAGCGTCCTTGTGGCCAGTTCCGTCCCGGATGCCCAACTGAGACGCTGTTTGGTCGCCGCGTTTTCTGTTGCAAGATTCAGCAGGTTGGCTGTATCCGAGGACCGTGCCGCAAATCCTTTTATCCCCTGGCGCACTGCCGTGTTGGTGATGTTGTTCTTCATGATTTGCGCCGCACTCATCCCCCCGGCATAGAAGTAACCATAACTGTCTCCCATGGCATTCGCGAGCAGGGTCGCCCCGTTGACCTTGTTGCCAAATATCTTCTGTGTCAGCCAGGTGAAGGTGGCGCTCCCCAGGTTCGCTTCAATATTGGCCAGGGTTTTGATTTCCGTTGCCGCCTGCTGGCAGGTCAGAAACTGCCGTGAAGAGGACGTCATTTTAAAAATACCGCGTAACGGACTCGGGTTGCTGGTGATGAGCGTCAGAGGGTCAGTGGAATTCAGCAATTCGTTGATCGAATATTTGCCGTTAAGCAGAATGTCTCCTATCACACAGTTTTCCACATAATCCGGCAGCATCTGTGCCAGTTCAGGATTCTGCGTGGTGAAATCACTGGTTTCGGCCACAATCTGCGAGCCAAACAGCATCCCCGTCCGGCTGTAAGTCACCGAGTCAGGTCTGGCCATCAGGGAGTCGTACAGCGAACTCATCCTGTAGCCGATACTGGTCGACAGCGAGGCAATCCCGGCAAGCCCGACCGGCACATTATCGGTTTTCCAGACCGCGCCCGGGTCAGAGATATCGATAACCTGCACAGAGCGTTTGGGTACCAGCAGCACCGTGCTGATAATCATAAATACAGCCAGCCAGTGCACAAACACCATCGGGTTGTGCTGTTTGATAAACAGGACAAGGGCGGCCAGCACCCCAAAGGTGCTGGCCATACGCAGAAGTGTACTGAAGGTACTGGAGCCAATGAGGGTGACAATCGCATCCAGCGCTGTTTTCCACATTCCCCCGCCGTATATGGTGTAAATCTCAAGCATCAGTGCACCCCCCAATGGTAATTGCTCTGGTATGAGCCCGAAACGATGGTGGAGACCTGCTGTTGCAGGTACTGCATATTGCGATCAATACCATCCAGCGCATTCTGATCTGCGGCTGACTGCAGTTTCATATCAGCCAGTAGCCCCTGGGCATGAATGACATTGTCACGCAGCTTCGCAGCAGCTTCTTCCGGAAAGTTCTTTCCGGCCAGTGACATGCTGGCCTGTTTAACCAGCTCCTGGAGATACTGAATCATCAGGTCCTGCGCGATGAAATCGGACACCTGCAACAGATAGGTGGCACTCATTCCCATGCTTTGCGCATTGGTCAGGTATTTCAGTACCGGAACCGACGTGGTATTCACAAACCCTTTTTCCTGGTCGGTCAGCGGCCGGTCATCAACCAGCTTGTTCTGCATGGACAGCATCAGGTTCTTGACCAGTGTGACAAGGGCATGTGACTCGGAGATACTGAGATTAGCAACCACCGGCCCCAGGCACAGTGAGGCTTCATCGCATCCATACACCTTTGCCGTCCCGCCGCGCATCAACACCTTGATAAGGTCACGGTTATCTACCAGCGGGGTCAGGATAGTGACGTCGCCGTCCTTGTTAAAAATGATGGAGCCGACCGTACTCATAACCAACTCCTTCAGCGCCCTGTCACCACCCAGTAACCCATTTTTACTGAGTGAATCCCAAATGAGATTTTTGTTTTTCAGTACCTGGTCTTTCTCAGCATCACTGGCTTTGCTGGTTACATTGTCGCCCTGTTTCCCGACAGTACACCCCTGACGCGACGCAGCCCAGTCAGCAAATAAGTGGTTTTCTCCGGCGATGTCCTGACAGATTTTTTGCTGGGATACCTGCGTCACCGGCCACAGCCCGCCGATGATGCCCTGTGCCGCCTGACACGAACTCATGTTCATCGAGTTCACATCGCTGGCCAGTTTCTGCAGGAAGTCTTTGGCCTGCTTCAGCTCGGGCACCATTGTCTGCAGTGCCAGGTCAAAGGCATATCCGAGGGCGTTACTCATAATCTGTTTGGCAAAGCGCTGGATTTCCTCGCCGCTGATCATACTGAAGGCCCCCAGATAGGAATCAATGCCGCCACAGCCGGCGTTCAGGGACGGGAGCTGCATCGAGATAAGCTGGACATTTTTCACCGGGTTACGCAGGTAGACTGACCCACCTGAAAAGTAACCGGCCGCCTGTCCCTGCCAGGCCTGCGCCTGGGAGACGTTACCGCTGTAACCCAGACTGCCGAAAAATCCGTTCAGGTCGCCATTGACGTCGGCCTGTGCCGGGGACACGGACAGACCGGTGAAAAAAATGCCGGCGGCGACCGCCAGTGGCTTAATCATTAGCATTCTCCTTTGGTCCGGGCTTCTGTAGCTTCAGCTCCGTTGTTAAAAACGTCTCCGCCAGCCTGCCGACAAGGAAGCCAGAGCATGTTGCGGACACAGGCAACGTCACGCTGGATAAAAGCCAGACGCGCCCGGTACGCGATAACGCATACGAATGTGAGGTCATTTTGTAGTCCGGTTGGTTTACTGAGGGGTAACCTGGCTGCTTGCCGGCATGGGGGGCAGCATTTTCGGGTCAACATTGTCCAGGTCAGCCTGAATGAGACTGGCCATACGGCTTTCAAGGGCGGGAATATCCATCACCCCCTGGGTCAGCGGGTAGGCTTTGAGCGTATTGACGTTCACCATGAACGCCGTTGGTGTGGCAATCGGCAAACCGTTGCCAAAGAAAGTGATAATTTCATCGGCTATCGGAGACGCCGGATCGGTCTTACGTGGGATCAGCGGTGTGGGAAACGATGTATCACCGCCTCCATCGAGCGTATACGGATAGATTTTTATCTGATGCTGATCGGCCCAGCCTTTAACCAGTGGGTCAAATTTTGCGCTGTACTGGCAGTGAGCCTGCATAAACAACACCACCGCATAGTCCTTCATATTTGCCTGACGACCATCGGGTAACGCCATCAGGCTTTGTGGTGATACGGCGGATTGCGGTCTGGCAGATACCCCGGCCGGAACGTTCGTTTTTGCGGCATCCAGCGCGGCCAGCTCATCACGGACACCTGCGCCGGCCAGCAGAGGAAACATAAGAAGCAGACTAACAGCGAATTTACCGGCCATGCGTCACCTCCCGGGCTCGTCTGGCGAGCCATTTCAGCCGGCATTCGTGCACGGCGGTGATGGCCAGCAAAACAGCCGCCACTGCCCACATCAGATACCCGGCCCACAGCAGCAGGCCCTGGGTGAACGTCACGGACACCGAAATTAACTCACTGAGGCACTTCGCCACCATGCCCCACCAGAAAAGAGGAACCAGCCTTACAACACATGATTTCATGATTTCATTTTCCTGAAAACGTTATGGGGAATGGAAACACCAGGGAACCCGTTGAAGAGCAGCCAGATGACCAGCCCCAGCAGGGCGGACGTCAGATACAGGGAACGAATGGCGCTGTCCGTCTCTTTCTGCCAGCCCATTGCATCCACATGGACAGTCGCCCGGGTGCAGATGACCGGAGGGGGGGGATTTATCTGTCTCACCGTTTCTGCCCCGTTTTCCCCGGGAGGCAGCGGCACAACCTGACACGCGGGCAGATTCACTTTTCCTTCCGGGGCATCCGCAACAAGCGTTCTCGCCTCTGAAAGAAAACGACCGGCAATCGACTCGTTGAAGGACAGCATGATGAACAGGACAAACAGCATCAGGGAGGGGGCCGTCACCAGGGAAAAGAAAACGGCACGGCGCAGTGCCCGGGAGGCACGCGCAAAGGCAAATTTATTCACAGGAGTATCCTTAAGACTGGGGTTTAAAACCGGTGGACACATTCAGGAATCGCTTGGAAAGTTCATCCTGTGTCATGAAGCCGTAAGACAGCGCGCGGAAGGTCTTACCTTTCGGGTCAACCAGAAACAGTGCCGGGAAATGCGTGATACTCATGGTGCGGGACTGTCCCGAATCAGGCCGGCTTTGTGGCAACGATGCGGCAACCTGGCCGTCCACCGAAACGGGGATCAGCGATATGCCGTTGGTTTTGGCAAAGTCAGCCACCACGCCGGCCATCTGGATATCAATCGGGTCACTGCCGCGATAGAAGTAGAAAAGGCCGTAACGCTGCGCTATCTGTTCCACTGCATTCTGCCGGGCCTGCTGGTCACGGGTCTGCACGAACGGGGCCATGCTGTTGTAGTGTGGATATTCCAGGTTGTAATCCAGGTCCGGGTGGCTGAGTTGCGCCGCCGCAAATGACTGACTGAACATCGACCCCCTGTCCGTCCAGAATTTCTGCCAGCGCAGGAACGTCGCAGTATTCTCCCGAGTGGGGTAAAGGATGGCGCGGTTCAGCGCCTCCATCGTGTACCCCCGGAGGACCTTAGCCTGCTCCTGCGCCGACAGTTTACTGAGGTCGGGAACCGCCTGCGGGGGCGGTGGTGATGTCTTTTTTGGTTTCTCAGGCGGCGTTTTCGGCTCGTTGTACCAGAACCAGCCGGTAAACGGGTCAGCCGGCGTCACAATGTCCTCAGCCGTGGCGGACAGACTGACGACCAGTAACGCCAGCGCATAAAAACACGGCTTCATTTCTGGCCTCCCTGACTTTTCTGCTGATTGACCTGCGCGGCAATGCGGTCCTTGATGAGTTTGACCTGCGTCCCGGTATCCGGGATTTTCTGGTTGTTCATCAGGTCCTCATAGAAGTCTGAGAAATTGATCAAGTCGAAATTGATACCCTGCAGCTCACTGACAGAGATCCCCCGGCAGTCCGGATTTTTACCACTGCCAAAGCCTACGTGTAGCTGGTCACGACGCCCCTGTTCCTGGATAATCCGCGCCAGTTTTCCCTGGAACACGCAGTACACCTTACTTTTCTGAAGGCAGACGCCCAGCACCGAACGGTCACAGCGTTCTCCCACACTGACGGTGATTTTTTTCGCTTTCGCCTTCGCCAGTGCCATCTCATCACTGTTGCAGGCCGCCAGTCCCGAATCCTGCCCCCAGCCTGAATCCTTGCAGCAGTTTGAGAAGCCTGCGACCGCTTTCCGGCAGCTCGTGGCCTGACCGGTGAACGCGCGGACATCCATACCATTCTGGGTGTTTTTCACGTCATCCGCCGCTGATGCCAGCCCGGCCAGTTTTGACACCGCCGTATCAAACCCGCTGTCCCCGGCCCCGCCGGTATCACTGCAGTCCCCCGTTTTGCAGAAGTACTCCCCCCCGCAAATCACGCCACCAGACGTGAACGTCCGCTGACATTCATAGTTCACTTTTTCGTGTTCACAGTAAGCGCCGTTCTGCGTCAGGCACTGTGTGCCGGTCACCGTGCAGGCCGGGTTCTTCATCAGAGGCTCGCAGGTGCCCTTTGATCCTGACTGAACCAGATACTGGTCTGTGTATTCCCAGCAGTCGCTCCAGACCTGCTGGACGACACCATCAATCGTGACCGGGCGGTACCCGCCTGCAACGGAGCAGACGCTGGAAACCGGGACTGTCGCTCCCCTGCCGGACATATTGCCGCACGAATCAGTCCACACTACTTTGGCCACACTGCTGTTTTTTTTGACCCTCAGAACCAGCCTGATGCTCATCGGTACGTGCGTTTTAAATGACTGCGTGCCCGAGCCGTCCCTGAGCTTATGGGGGTGGGACGACGTAAAGGGCACACCGGCGGTCAGCGTCGCCGGTACGGGGCTGAAGCTGACATTCTGAAAGTTACCTTTATTGTGCCAGGGAATTTCAGCCCCCAGAATGGAAACATCCATAAAAAACCGGGGCTTATTACCATGCTGGTTTTGCCATGAATAGGTGGCCTGAATAATTTCGCCCCCAACCTGCGGAACGATGGTGACGATATTGCGTCCGTTTATTTCCTGCATGGGCAGCTGGCTCAGCTCGTATTCCAGCGTCTGAGTTTCCCAGGATGTGTCCCCCTCAATCACAATTTTTGCCGTCCGGTTACAGCTCTGTTCCACCCACACATCCCGCTCACAGGTGTACTTGTCGAACACGGATTTCGAGACCGTGGTTTCCTGACACTGCTGCGGGTTTCCTGTCCCGTTGATCATATTGCCCGCATTCGACTCCGCACTTTTGCCTGCCGTAATAAAAGGGGCTTCAGGATCAATCGCCGGTAGCGGGTTTTTGATCCCGGAGTCGATAATCGCCTGGCCGGCCTGGCTGTCCTGCAGGGCGTTTTGCCCTTTTTCTGCCAGCCCGCCGTCACCGCCTTTCACGCCGCCGTAATAACCACTTTCCGGCGGGTTTGAGGTATAACCAGGAATATCGCCCGTGACCGCGTCCGGATTTTTCAGGCTACTGGTCCCCTGTCCCTTATTCCCTTTTCCAAATTCCGCTCCGGCATTAAAGGCATCACTGGTTGCATCTGCCAGCACCAGTGAGGGCAACAGGATTAGCGCCCCGACAAGACGAGATTTCATTCTCCCTCCTTCAACAGTTGTCTGGCTGTTGCTGCACAGTCCCCGTTTTCAGCCACTCTTTCCAGAGCCTGTTTCAGCGGAAGGCTGCCGCGAATCACATCAAAATGGCCAGGGCAGGTCACCACCAGAGCCGGTATGGTCGTAATGTGGAATTCGGAATACAGCGTCGGGTCAATCTGAACACCAATGTTTTTATCCTCTTTGGACAGTTCAAACATCGCGCTGGCGGTCTGTCGCAGGTCGTTATTTACCAGTCCACGGAGCGTGGCGGGAATACCGTAACGGTTTGCGTCCCGGAGCATCGGTAACAGACCTTCCCGGGGCAGCCCCAGGCTGACAAAGTAGATGGCAGGGAACATTTTTTTTTCGCCCCCCGGGCGTTCTCCCTGCTGTCGGGCCACATCCCCCTGCATCCGGTTTATCAGCGCCTGTTGTTCCGGCGGCAGAGACAGGGTCTGGCCCTGAAGATTCTGTTTAAACGCGTCCATCGCCTGCTGTTGCTGTTTCATCCACGTCATATCCCGGGGGGACACACCTGCCTGCTCACTGGCTGAAACCAGCGACGTACAGGCCATCAGGGCACTGGCAAGCAGTACCCGGTACAGAGTCTTGTTCATGGGAGGAACCTCATGTATAGACGCAGTTGCGTTTGCGCCAGAGCAGATAACCGAAATTTTTCTTTGAATGGGGCGCGTTGTGCGGTGTCCCCCAGGTCTGGGTACTCGCACCAAAAGCGTGGCAGCTGTTGGTTTCGGGATACATGTTCACCATCTGGTAACGCCAGCGTTCTTTCGGCACGATGGGTGAGGGATACTGATAACACACGGCATAATCAGCCCCCACCGTATTCATCACCAGACCTTCCCGGTGCAGCTTGAAGGCCATTCTCTCACTGACCAGCAGTGAGGATTCCAGCGGCGAAAACTCCCCGCTGGTATACCCCGTAAAGGGATACATGCTTCCCTGGCTGCCGGCACACCAGAACAGGGGAGATAACGGTACGCCAGCGGTACTGGCCACCGCATCGGCCGCACAGGCCGCCTGCGCAATCAGGTTGCCAAACAGTGCGGCCTCCGGGTTAATCATCATGGACAGCGTACTGTCATTCCAGAGCGGGTCGACTTCAGACATGTAGGCAATATCCATGTCGCCCCCCTGAAAACAACCGGTGCTGGTCATGATGCTCAGCCACGAAATCAGCGGGTATTTATACCAGTGAACATGGTAGAACGCGCCGGCAGCGGGTCGATCGCTCTGACCGGCGGTGCCGGTTCCCGTCCGCCCGAGGTCTATCTTAAATCCCCCCATGTTGACCATCACCCCGGGCTCGCGGGTCACATCCGTCATGGCTGTGGGCTCCCAGTAGCCAATTGCCAGCCCTATCCGGTACAGCACACCGTATGAACACATCTGAATAGGAATGGAGGGGTTGCTGGTATCCGGCTGCGGTCCGGACGCCAGTTTGATACTCCCGACCGACATCGGGAACAGGCACTTCCAGCAGACATCCGAGATGGGGTTTACCCACCGCCCCTCCCCGGCATTACTGCTGGCTGCAGATACCTGCCCCGGCGTCCATACCGTCAGCGCCAGAATCAGCGCGGCAAACCAGACACCGCGTTTCATGGTGCCTCCCGCAGCCAGACACAGACGGGTCCGTCTTCCGTGTCGTGAATGGAGCCGGTAAACCAGCCCTCGCCGGCAGGCATGGAGGGCTGCCACTCACTGATGTCGCAGGCGCCATGCTCCCAGGCGTCAGTGACATGGGGAGGGGCGTCGTTCTCCAGCCAGCAAAGTGCGCAGACCAGATTGTTCCGGCGCAGCCAGTTATTGAAATCAGCCCGGGAGGCTTCATCGCCAGCAGGCTTAAAATAGCGAGGGTGAGTCCAGAAGCCGTTACGGTCACGGGTCACCGCCACCGGTCCGACCGCTGTTGAATGGGTCATGGGGTATCTCCGGATATGCCCGGGCCACCGGGATGATGGCGGGCGTGGGGAAAAATCAGTGGTTCCGGGCGTTGCTGGCCGCTTTCATGATGATGGCCAGCCGTTGTTCCCGGGTCATTTCATACAGGGCAAGAATGCCGCCGCGCATTACGGCAGAAGGTTTGTAGAGCGGATTTTCATTGAGGATCTCATCCAGCTGTCTGGCTGAACCTTCATCGTGGCGTAATGACGAGATGGCAACATTCCGGCCCTTTTCACCTTCAGGGTCTTTTTTCATGGCATTACCTTGTCAGGGTTTTAAGAGATACCGGGAGGGGAGCCCGGCTGAGGCGAAGCGCCACGCAGTGAGCACCGGAGAGCCTGAGTGCCTGGGCGGTTGAAACATCAGAACGAGGCAGGCCGGATAACCAGGAACGCGTAACCACAGCGGTGCTCATCAAAATTGCTGCCCTCTGACGCGCCCGCCGCAATCGCGTCTGCCGCCTCAGTCAGAAACCAGGCCAGTGTGTCGCAGGAGGTGCGGGGTGTCCCCTGGAGGATCACATAAATATGGCGGGCCAGACTCCCCTGCGACAACCGCCCCGCCATTTCCAGCCAGGGCGGAAGTGACGGACCGTCCTTATCAGGAAAAAAAGCCTGCTGGTCAGTGCACAGGCGGGCATGAACACGCCAGTGCACTGAATACTGAGGGACGGCGACCCCGGTGTAACCATAATCCCCGTGATAGTGGCATCCGTCGGTGCTCACAGGCAGTCCGTTTGTCCGCAACGCGCCGGCCGCGCGCGCCAGGCAATACACCAGATCGCGCGTTAACATGCCCGGCTGTGCATCCACACTGACGGTTACCTGCGTAAAGGGGGACGGCTGTTCATCTTCCTCCTGCGGGGGCAGTGCCCCGCTGTCTTCGCATTGACCGGAATACCTGTGCATCCTTTTTCCCGGTGCGCCCGACGCCAGACAGTGCAGCCCGACCAGCAGGGCCCATAAAAGGCAGCCGAACGACGTTAAATCCATGCTTCCGTCTCCTGCATATGCCTGACTATCAGACCGACCAGATAGTCCGGGAAGCGTTCGTCACGCGCCTGCGGTTCGACCAGCGCCATCTGATTTTCCCTGAGCCAGTTAAACCAGGCCTGGGTAACCAGCACAGGGTTCCAGGATTCAATCTCGGGATACAGCATTTTGAGCCGGTCCGCCGTTCCCTGACGGGTAACATGACGGGCGGGTTTCCCCGGCGATTCTGGAGTGGGATGGCTTTTTCTTTCCCGTCCCGGTACCGCATGACGCATTTCCGGGAACAGATCACCTAACGTTGTGGCTGTCATTTCTTTGCTCCTTTTACGGGGATCTCCTCAACGTTCAGCATGCGACCGTCGCGGGATATCCGAGCGGGGATGTGTGAGAAGCCAAACTTGCGGGTCAGGATACCTGCCTGGTCGAAGTAGATACGTTCATCAAGCGCATCACTGGTTTCCTTTATATTGCCGTTCACCAGGATAACTTTGCTGTTCGTCTGTCCGGCGATTTCCTTTCGGGTCCACTCCACCTGTGCCTGGTCATCACCATCGATGAAATAGAGCACCTGGGCGAAGGGCACCTTATCAAGCGGGTTGATCGTGTCACCTTTACGGGCAATCACTTTCCCCTGCATATCCGTAATGGTTTCTTTCACGGTAAATGTCGGGTCCCAGGGGAAGCTGCGGTATTTCACGGCCCGGCTCAGCCCCTCAACCGGGGCCGGGCGAACGGCATTTTTTTTCACCCGCGCCGTAGCTTCTTCCCGCAACCGGTCGAGTTCCCCGCTTTGCTCCATCCCCTTCAGTCGGGTCTGAATAAAGTCCAGCATGTCCTGCTCTGCGGGTTCAAAGACGTTCCCCCAGGTACCGAGATCTCTGGCACCACTGCCGGCTGACAGTGCCAGCAACAGTAATGCCATCAGTGGCTGACGTTTCTTCACTGCCCCTCCTGCGTGCGCCGGGCAATGTCGCGGCGAATATCGGGTGTGATATCCGGCAACGGACTGACCACCGCAGGTTTCACCAGAATGATGGCGTTGTGCGAGGTTTGCCACGCCGCCAGGCTGTCAGACATTGCCGTGTTGAAACGGGCCGTCAGTACTTTCGCTTTTCCTTCATCGAGCTGCAGCTGTGCCGACTGCTGCATAAAGAGGTCGATGGTGCCTTTCATGTCGAAGACCACCACGTCCGGGGACGTGGATTTCATATATACCCACGTTATTCCGGTCATGACCAACTGTGAAATCAGCACACAGGCGGCTATTTTCACGCTCCGGGCTTTCAGCCAGTCCCGCGGCTTTATACCTGCGCGGACAGTGGCGGCCTCATACGGTTGTTCATTCTGTTCACTCATGCGGCTTTTACCCATTCTTCAAGTTCACGAAGTTCGTCACCGAACTTCTTCTCGGCCAGCAGATATGCGGCCTCATCTGCCGTGGCACCGGCTTTCTGTGCGTTCTGCATATAAGCGAAGTCCTCCCCACGGGAACTGAACATGGCGCGGGTAACAGGATCGACAAACAGGCGATGAAACGAGCTGTACTCCCCGGCGCTGATAAGCAGCGAGCTGTAACCGGTCTGCAGTGCAGGCTGGAAACCCCGGATAACTTCTTTTTCCATGTCCGAGAACTGGTCCGGATTGTCGGAGAGGTACTGTTTGAAGGCTTTCGCATCCTGCAGGAGGGTGATTTTGGTCGAACTGTTGTTCCAGGCCGCTTCCGCTTCTTTACTGGCGCTGAAGTCCCTGATGCCCTGCGTGATGGTGATGAACGCCCCACGGTGACGGCGCACAGTACGGTAGCCGGTTTCAATAAAGCGGGCTGCATGTGGATTGGAGCCACCGAGCAGTCGCCAGGCCTCGTCGATGATGCAGACTTTTTTGAGGTCACGCGGGCTGTGATACATCTTTTCCTGAATCGCCAGGATGAGCGAAAACAGAATGGACGAGAGCAGTTTCGGTTTGTTCTCCAGACTCAGCAGCTCCAGAACGGCAAAACGTGTGTCACCATCCAGCGTCGGGTTGTCCGCATTGAAGTATTCGCCATCCGGTCCCCAGGTGCAGTAGGTTTCCAGCAGCATGGCCAGTTCAGCCAGACGCGCCGTGATGGTCGGTTTTTCGGCAAAGCGCTGATTAACATCAGCGCTGGTCAGGAAACTGAAAACGTCATCAATACGCGCCTGACAGCCTTTTTTCTCCCACGCATCCATCACCGCTTTCTGCAGAATCGCTTCACACACAACATCCAGCGGCTCGGTCGGACTCGCCAGTACCGTCAGCAGACGCACAATACCTTCAGCGGAGTGCCTGATGTCTTTCACGTTAGCAAACGGGTTAAAGCGAAGCTTCGAACCGTCGAGATAAACCCCGCCAGCCTGGTGACAGTAGTTCTTGTAACTGTCACCCATATCGATGACCCAGGCAAAACCGCCTGCATTCAGGACATCACGGAGAACACCCTGCGTCAGGAATGACTTACCGGCCCCCGAGGTTCCCGTGACAGCGATGTTAAAGTTGGTGCTGCCGTTTTCTTCCCCGAACATATCAAAGAAAGCCACCTGGTTGCGGTAGGTCGGCAACGGCATGCCCACATGCGACAACTGGCGCTCAGCCACCACAGGCATCAGGCTCACGGCGTTCCAGGATTTCCCCCGCAGGGTGGCCCCCGTCATTTTGAGATCTTCCCACATCCCTTCCTGCATCACGAACGGGAAGCCGGCCAGCCAGTTACGCATCTGCTGGTACTGCACCGTAACCATCTCCAGCTCGTTCTTACGGAAGACGTTAATGGCGGCCAGCTCACACTTCTGCGCCTCCGTATTATTGTCGGGCGTGAACAGCGTCAGGTTAAAGTAGGTCCGGCAGAGGGCGATTTCGTTGGTCGACAGTTGTTCACGGGTTCTACGCCATTCGTCTGCCGCTTTTTTGGTCCCGGGGAAAAGCGCCCCGTAGGCTGAGCTGGCCTTTTTGGACAGGTCCGTATCCTTGCGAAAGGCCTCACTCTGGCTTCTGGTCTGCTCCTCCAGTTCAGTGGTCCAGGTGATCATAAACGGGCACGGAATACCGAGATCAGGAAAGCGGAGATTCTGCAGGTTATCGGCTCCCTGCCAGAGTGCGAACCGGCGGGGATTTTTGCTCAGTTGCATATTCACAATCCGGCAGGCTGAAGCCGGAAGTCGTGTCCCGTCTGTTTCGATTTTTTCCGGTAATTCGATACGGATATGTGACGGGTGAACACTCAGGTCAATGGCAGGATCGACCACCTGACGGTTGAGCAGCTCATCTTCGTTATAATCACCCGGCGACATCATGACCTGCTCATGACGGTAGTTCATCAGCTCACGCATGACCGACAGGAAGGCATTCACATCGGTGTTAACGGAATCTATCCGCGCCGCCCCCAGGGAAACGCGAATGGTGTTGCGTATCTGAACCAGGTCATCCATCACCTGCTGGGAGAACCGTTTCACCGCTTTACCGTAGACGATAAAGATACGGTAGTTTCGCAGATAGAGCGGGTACTCACGCTCATTGGCCAGTCCGTGAAGTGCCGAACGCTCCCAGAACGCACGGGTAATTTTATTCAGATGATCGGCCATCTGACCTTTCCACATATCGGTACTGACACCCCGCGCAATACGCTCGCCCACACATTTACTGGCAGTCAGAACAACGGTGACCGGTGTTTTACGCGGGAGTTTTTTACGCAACATGTCATCCAGCGCGGCCATCACCTGCTCATTGGCGCCAGGCAACGGCGCCAGTTCCAGAACAAATCCTGCAGTACCGGTATTGATGAAAAGCTCATTTTTTTCATCGTAATAGCGATAAGGCAGACTGGCCACCAGGGAGGGATAATCCCAGGTCTGTTCAAGGTTGGCACGCGCGGTCGCGGCACCGTCCTTACGCCGCCCGCTCTCAATCAGCCCCATCAGGCTGTCCAGGACACTGCTCATTCCCCGCCCTCCCCGATAACACGGAAGCTTTCGTCCCAGTGGGATTTGTTTTTCACAAACTCAACCACAGAAGGCTGATGGAAGTTGTCGTCCGTATCCACCCACGGTGCAATCCACAGACGCTGGGTCGCATCCGGGATACGCTGGACCTGTACGCGTCCGGCCGTATTAACAGGGGTGACCGGAACAACGGGACGCGGACTCACGCGAGGTATCACGCCCGCCAGCATGGTGCCTGCCGGTGCCGTGGCCAGCGGACGTGGCGCGATGAGCGGAGTAGCCGGGGTTCCGGTTGCTGCGACTGATACAGGACGTGACGCATTCACGACAGGTGCCACGTTACGCAGTGCCGGCAGGGTTTCACCCGCAGGCTTTTTTGCGGTTTTACCGGCGTTAAGTTCGTCCAGGCTTTTGCCCTGAGCGGCGAGTTTGTTGGCCTCGCCGGTCGTCAGGCACTGGTCAGTTGCAGTTTTATTGCAGTCGAAATCAGAATTCATGCCGGCACAGCCGGTCAGCGCGCTGCACAGCAGTGCAGCGCCCATCAGTTTTTTCATGGGATAACTCCGGTTAATTTATGGCAGAACCAGTAAGGAATGGGGGCGGATAAGGTTGATTTAATTTTTCTGGTGCAGGACTAATATAAAAACAGCCTGGGCCACTGCGCTTAAAATAGTGCCAGCCAGAAAGAGGTCGACATTCATACGCGCCATGCTCATATCAATAAACGCCCAAATCAAAGAACGGCAAAGCAGTATCAGCCAGGGCGCTATAACCCCCAGGGATGTGAAAATAATCCCTTCGATTCGTTCCCCGAAAGTAACGGCTGCTGTACAGAAAAGAAGGAACAGCGCAACAAGCAGACCAACACGCCAGCTACTCCACTCATACGTCACCACCCCTTTACGTATCAGTACCGCCCAGACAGTCAGTTCAGTGCTGTAGACCATAAAAGGAATGAACACATGGCGAAGGTCAGAAGCACATTTCATGATGCAGGAGGATTCGGAATTTAACGTCACTGGTTCCTCTCCTTGCCGGGGTTGCTGTCGGGATGGTTATGAAGGAACTGAAAGCGACCCGTTACGGATGATTTACCAGACAGCCTTTCCACCTGAGTTGCTTTTTCCTTTTCATACCAGCGTTCCACAGCTTCACGTGTAAGTACCCGGTTCTCCACAACCGAGGCCTGTAACTCCCGCCATGCCACAGGGTCAAGCGGTTTATACCGGGCCAGTTTCCTGTCCAGAGCATCAGGCCATGTCCGGGGTTTACTGTCGAAAAGCCGCTTGAATAAGCACAGAAATAAGATTATTCCCCCAAAGCTGGCTGTACACTGAAGCCACCAGGTGATGTCCAGATACATCCATACCCCGCCGTTCGCAAAAGCGAATATCAATGAAAAGGTGTAAACCCACTGTTGATGTGGGGGATAATGGTTAGCCTGCCACATATGCAGGTCCACCCGAATATCGTTCAGCAGTCTTCGGTTTGTATCCATCTTCCACCTCAGTTTATTGTGTCACCGAGCCGCAGCTGGCTGGCCTGGCGCAGAACGTCATCCGGGTTGATGTTGCCCACCGATGTGGTGCTGTGCGTGGCGGTCTGGTTGACAGGCTGCGGAGTCACAGAACCCTGTGCGGCGTTACCGGCTTTCTGCAGCTCTTCTTTCGCCTTCGCGTCCTCAGCATCTTCCAGCGTTTCAAGACGGAAGCCTTTCTGGAACACCACAGTGACGCGGTTCCCGGCCCCGATATCAATAATCGGATGATACTGTTCAGCACGTTTTATCCAGTACTGGCTCAGGGTGTCAGCGGCTTTACTCGCACCGCCACCCAGCCCCTGTTTAAACACATCACCGGCACCGATATCGGCAGTGGCCCCGAGGCCGACCGATGGCGTGGCGGCCGATTTAATCCCCTCACCAAAACCGGAGAGCAACCCGGCGGCACCGGCATAACCGACAATCATACCGTTACGCATAACCGGCTTCCCTCTGATGCCCCCTTTGCCCTGGTAGCTGACGTGTCCGTCAAACTCCATATCGATATGTTTGCCGTTCTTCAGCACGCAACTGATAGACCGGGTTCTGACCTCACCGCGCTCACTGGAAATATCCCCCCAGATTTCCCCCACAACGAAACAGCCATCAGCACTGTATTCCTTGTTATTGGGCATCTGGATATTCCCCAGCAACCGGATAGTCACGGGGCGGGTATTCTGCTGACCGGTGACGCTGGCGTTGGCGTCTGCACCTTCAATCATAATGGCGTCAGAGAACGACCCCGAAGGTATCCACGGCAGTTTCGTGGTTTTCTTTTTAAGGTTCTCGTAGGTAAATTTTGAGGTGGTAAGGCCCCCGGTCATACGTTGCCCGGAGCCCCCCGGATAGAAAGCTGCGCCCTGCCCCATATTGACTGCACCACTGGCGGGTGGTGCTCCTGTCGGGGTGACGGAGTATTCTGCGGGGCGGGACTGGCCGGCGGCAACGGGACCCGGGAGTGGTGTTCCGTTCTGGTCTGCAGGTGGTGTCTGCGGGTTACTGCCGGCAGGTCTTTGGTTAAGTTGCTCAGTCAGGCGCTGAATTTCAGCGTCCTTCCGGGCTATTTTCTCGTTCGTGTCGAGTTTGTTCTGTTCAAACTGTTGTGACAGTGTGGCGAAATTCTGCTCCAGCGCTGAAGTTTTAGCCTGCTGTTGTGCCAGTGCAGCATCGTTCACCTGTTCATTAAACGTGGCAGTCACCACGCCGGTCATATTCGGCACAGCAGCTGGCGGAGGTGCTTTCTGCTGTTCCTGATAATGCCCGTACCAGGCAACGCCACCGGCCATTGCGGCCCCGGAGGCAATTACTGCCGCCAGGATGGCGATCTGTTTGCGGCGGGTTTTCAGGTTTTCATTCAGACTCATGAACGTGGTTCTCCGTCATCTGAAAACACAATCCAGGCATATCCTTCTCCGCCCGCATAAAGCTGATGCTGTGAGAGCATGACGGCGCGAACCCCTTTCTGCCAGAAATCACGCTCTCGCAGACTCTGTGTGATATTGCCGGGATTGCTCATCCGAAAACGCACAATGCGCAGATGGTTGCCCACGAACTGACGTTCCGGCGTCAGACGAACGGTTGCGCCCGGGTGGTATGCCGTCATGCGGCTGACCGGGTATTCCTGATAGTCATCAGGCACCTGGCCGTTAACGATGGCACGGGACAGAGAGACCAGCGTTTTTTCGTAGCTCTGTCCCTCTTCCCAGGCTTTTGCATCGTCATTCCTGCGCAGTGGCGGTGACATCGGGGTAAAGCGCAGCGTTTTCCCGTTTCCGGGTTGAGGACGGACGTTAAGGCTCAGGGAAGACCCGTGGTCAGTCTGGATAAAGACAGTAAAATTCTGAGCGACAAGTGGCGACAGAATAAGGGCGCCGTCATCGGTCTGGCTCTGGTCATAGGCACCGGATGGGCCGCTGATGCTGGTGATAAGTTCTCCGTTAACAACAACTTTGGTCGGGTTGGTGTTGCTGAGCGTGACATTAAAGGCGGCGTCGTTCTCAAACGGAATGGCGGCGGGAGCGGAAGCGGCCAGAAGGCCGCTGGTAAAAAGTCCCGTTGCCAGTAACACAGCAGCAGCTGCCGGTGAAATTGCGTTTTTCATGGGCAGTCCTGTCAGTTTGTGGTGGTGACCGGCTGGAGTTCTTCGAACTGGTGAAGTGTGACCAGCCCGTCGATGTAACGGATTTTCAGTCGGTATGTTTTTTCCAGGTCTTTAAGCGGAATGGTGATGGCGCCGTTTGTTGTGGAGGATTTCAGCGTACCGCTGAATTCGACCACACCAGGCGCATCCATGACACGGATTTCTTTCGTATCAAAGCGGGTGGTTATCCCCCCTTTTTTGATGCGTTCAGCTTCAATATCGAGCGCTTTTTTCAGTTCATCCCGTTCGACGGAGGGGACGAAACCGAGCAGCATTTTCTGGTTATTGTCGACGTTCTCCGGGCTGACATTCAGTCGCCAGTATATAAAGGCAGAGGCGAACATGGTCATACCGGTGGCATCTGCGCCGGAAGCATCTGAGGTGAAGGGTTGATTAAAAGACATGGGCGTGGTGACGGTTTTCTGTGTGGTGGCAAAATGCCACGCCAGAGAGCCGGTCAGCACATTTCCCACCCCACTCAGCAGAAGCAATGAGGCCAGCGCAATAAACGCATAACTGAGTTGTTTATCGCGTTCACCTTTAATTTTAAGCTTCATAGTAATTACGCTCTCCAGTGCCGGAAACTTGAATCAGGTATCTGCCTGAAGGTCACCCTGAATAAAAAAGAGGGAAGATGCCAGTAGCAGAAATTCAGCAGCCAGAATGACCCCTGACCTTTTTTCAGATATCTGATGGTTGCCCACAGCAGGCCCGCGATAACAGAAAGCTCCAGTGACATATTGTTCAGCACACCCAGGATAATTAAAGGTGCGACAATTAACAGTTCATCGAGAGGGAGACCGAAATAGCGTTCCTGCTGATTGAGTGTTTCCGGGAAGTAGTATTTATCCTCTTCCCCGTTCATGGTCAGCTCGCAATACTGAAAGCGACGCGGGTGAAAATGATACACATAACAATACCGACAAAGACCATCGGTGAGCGTACTTTGATGTAAATAAACAGGCCCATGATAATTTCGGCAATATAAAACCATTTTACAATGGAAGAGCCAGAACCGAAGGTTGAGTTAACGGTTGTGTTTTGTGATGCAAGTAAATCAGTTCCGCTGGCCAGAGCCGGGTGTGCGACCATAAGTGAAATTAAAATCAACCCTCCGTTTTTAATAAATTTTTTTAACTGTCGGTTTTCGCGAGCTTTACGAAATAAAGACGCTACCGCCCATCCCTTCATGACATTAAGGGCATTACCGTTTGTGGACATGCTTGTTTCTCCGGATGTAAACAAAATGAGTGTACGTAAGTGCTTGTTTACGCACGCGATATTGTCCCATGACTCTAAAAAAAAAAAACTGTGACACATGTCACATTATCTAAAATATTTAGGATTTTTCTGAATATATAAGTGAGTAGGCTTGGTCATTCAGGTTGTTGGAGTGTTGAATGCGAGATCTATAGCAATGAAAGTAAAAGAGAAAATGTGGGGTGGCCGGGGAAGGCCGCGTAAGTTCCGCCCGGGTGAGGCTGTTGAGTGGCGACTGCGGGCGCCGGATAATTTACTGATGGAGCTGAGAGTGTGTGCCAGAGCAGGAAAGAGAAGTGTTAATGACGAAATTATTGCACGCCTGTTATTGTCTCTGAATTATCAGCCGGATATTCCTGTTATTAAAACGGCGGAAGGTGAGAGACTGATTTCTCTGGCGGTGAAGTTTGAAGACTGGCTGTATAACCTGCTTGATGTGGATACACGTTGCGGGGAGGTAAATAAAAGGGATAGTCCCCCTGCGGAGCATCTTTGGGTGTGGCGTGAGGGTGAGCGAATATTACTTCCGGGTAAGACAACAGGATATAGCATGCGTATTCCGGGGAATCTTGCCGAAGAGATTCGCACAATGGCCAGGGTTCACAGGCGCAGTCTGAATGATGAAATGCTGACGAGGTTGATGAGTACACTGAAATATTTTACAGGGCGGGTACTTGAACAGAATGAGGATGCTCAAGCCCTGAAAGTGCTGTGCATGGAATTTGAGAGTTACTTAAAAGAAAAAATTAATGAGGCAGAAAAAAGCGCGCTTCCGTGGGATAAGGATGGCGCGCAGTGATCGACGGAGGCCGGGTCGTCCGGCCTCTCGTGCTATTTATCATCGATAATGAAGTGCTGTTTCTCTGCTGCGTCTTCAGCAATATTAATGGCGCTGATGTTATTGTTTATCAGGTCATCAAGTGAAACTCCCGCCTGTTGCCCCTTGAGGTTAACATAGATTTCAGAGACCAGTGCAGTCAGAATCATAATACCTTCCCGCGAGCCTGATACTTTCTTTATCAGGTCGCGGCGGAATCCATCAAGGTCGAAGGTTGACCCCTCTTCTTTGGATTTATAAACCATAAGACCAAGCCGGACAAGTTCATTGACTATTGAAGAATAGTTCATTTCAGAGGTGGTTGCGCCCTTCTGAAGTTCAATATCCAGTATATCCTGTATTTCCCTGTCGATTTTATCTTTGAAGTATATGTTCTTGCGCGGCATAATATTTCCCTGATTTTTTCATGCAGTGCCGGATACGGCACTGTCGACCATTTTTCATGTGAGTAAATTCACCCTCAACCTGAAGAATGCGTTCATATAAAGACTGTTCTGATTTAAATGTGTGTGTTAATCCGGCACTGTGATGTGTGTGCATCCGGCACCATCAGGTGTGTGGATTAGGCACTGTGATGTGTATGCATCAGGCACCATCAGGTGTGTGGATTAGGCACTGCATATCACTAACCTACTCTATTATCAGGATACACACAATCCCCACACTTTACAGTGCCTAATCAGGCACTGCAAGGTGTGGCAATCAGGCACTGCAAGGTGTGGTAATCAGGCACTGCAAGGTGTGGTAATCCACACACCTTTTTCCCACATATTCCAACTTTCCGCATAATGGCATAAGTTATTTCACTGAATTCAAAGAGAAAAACTGCAAGATGAAATCTTGCGTGGGGTGTGATGTTTTAAAGGGTTAGCAAAGAGCGGCAAGTAAATAAGTGTGCCCGGGTTGTAACTGGTATTTGAGAGCGTGGCTGAATGCATGATTCAGAGCGCTTCCGCGCGTTTGTAGGGAATTATCTTGATTCAAATGATCTGGCGGAGTATTTTTTATTGCGCAGCGTATACCGGTTTATGATCGACATAAGGTCCATAAAATGAAAATAACGAAATTCCCCATCCTGTTGATGATGTTCTCACTATCGATATTCGCCGCACCGCAGATGTGTTTTGACCAGGCGGGGAGAGACTATCAAATAGATCCGCTGCTGCTTATGGCAATTTCAATTAAAGAGAGTCGTCTTAAAGCGTCTGCGGTAAATGGATCAAACAACGATGGATCAGAAGATGTCTGCGGGATGCAGGTGAACAGTTATCATTACAGTAAACTTAAAAAGTTTAATATTACCCGCGATCGACTATTAAAAGATCCATGCATATGCGTTTACTCGGGTGCGTGGGTTCTGGCGCACAACTTCCAGTCCTACGGGAAAAACTGGGACAGCGTTGGAATGTATAATACAGGGCCACGTGATGTGATGATAAAAAAACGACGTGCCTACGCTACAGAAATAAAAAACATCTACCGTATTCTGCTCGCCAGAAAAACAATACTGGAACAATCATCAGAGCCCCCCTCAGTGTCAGCAGCGAGGAAAACCGAAAAAATCGTTATCAACAAAAATTAATAAAATAAAAAACCGCTCATAGGAGCGGCTTTTTCTCAGGCTTTGAGTTTTGCAAACTCTTCGGCCATTTTCCAGAGAACCTGATTTAATTTGATGTCACCATCTATTCCGGAGACTTCCCGCGTTCTGGTCATCTTCCCTTTTGGCGTTCTGCCACGAATCCCCCCACGGATCACATTTTCCTGCACCACGTTAAATGTTGTCCATAAATCCTGCCCTTTATCGAGAACACGGCGGGGGTTAATAATTTGCTCCGGCGTTATTGGTGCCGGTTTTCCGTCATACTTAAGTTCCAGGGCTGTTGCGCCAAAAAGGCGCTGCTCAGGCAAAGTAAGCTGAATGCTTTTCATCAGGTCAATATTTTCATCGACCGCGTCAAATGTTTCCAGCACCGTGTAAGCACCTTCGATAACCTGCCCGACAATATCTCCTTTGTGTGGCACGCGAATTTCGCCAAAATCCTTCCATGCAACCAGGCCATTACTACAAACCTGACGGAACATACCGGGGATCATTTTATAGCTACTTGAACCATCATGGCTATTCAGCAGAATAATTTCCGGTACTTCCTTTCCGTTAATCTGGTCATGACGACGCAGGCGGAGCATATGCTTTGTAAAGTCGCGTTTATCCTGGTCACGCGTACGGGACTGGGTTGCATAATATGGCTGAAAACCTTCATCACGTAATCGGTCAAGAATGACAATCGTTGGAATATACGTATAACGCTCTGAACGAGAATCGTGCTTTTCCTCAGAGAACGCACTCGGAACAATGCGCTGTAATTCGTCATTCGTCAGCGGGCGGTCTTTACGGATTGATGTTGGCATACGATAGCGGCTTGCGAAACTGACCATAATTATTTACTCCTGATTATTTAGTGAGAGATGAAGAAATAACGCGATGGAAATTATCCAGCGGCGCTGCAGCTGCTACCGGACACCCGTCGACTACCCAGACAGAGATATAATCCGGGCATTCGTAATCAATTAACGTCAGCTCAGAGGCATTCGCTGGCGGTGTAAAAATACCTGGTTGTGGCTCCCCTTCCGATGCAGCCAGGACCCAGCAAAACAGATCCGTGAACTGGGACGGAGTGAGGTCTGAATCACATGTTCCGGTAGGGGTGTTAACGTTCATAGGGTGTACTCCTCGGGTTGTCCGGGTTATTCCCTGCGAAAATGACGCGGGGACAGTTCATGGGGCAGCAGTCACTGCCCGTTCGTTAATCGTGATACGGGCAGGGTTCACCGCTGCCGCTCTGGCAGCAGGCACAATTCGACGTTTCCTCGACGCCAGCGGCCTGTGCCCATCCGCTATGCCACGCACTTACCAGCTCCGGAACGTCTGAAAACATATGCGGAGGGGTATGCTTACCACTGGCAAAATCGCCGTAGCCTTCAAGCATCGCCTCAAAAACAACATCCAGCGCCTCGTTTTTCGCTTTCACGGCGTCGATAACACGCATCACGTGCGCTTTACCCCACTGAATGCGCAGTGCCAGACCTCTCAGCGGAGGTAGTTCGCCCCCCATCTTCCTGGAAGATTCTTGAGCGGCGGTTTTGACGTTGACGTTTCGTGTGTGCATCCTGGTTTTCTCCTGTGGTGATGGTTGTCCATCTCCCTGGTGAGTTCTCTCGCGGCAAAGGGCAAAGGAGCAACGGCGAAGGGAGGAAGGAAAGGGGCGCAGACAAAAGTTTTTGCGGATACTCGCAAAAAGTTTTGGCGGAGTGCATTTCACCCCTTGGATGACGACCCGACGGTGCTACGACCAGCCCTCCGCGTGAGGACACACGGGACGATGGCCTCACCGGGGGAACAGGGTGCACACACCCGACACGTCGGAACGGCGTGGCGGCCTTAAAGCGACAGTCACACCGTCGCGGTCAGGGCGGCGCGACCGGCACGGTCGCAGCAAGCCAGGGGTTGACCTTCGCCATCAGACCCTAGCGAAGCCCGAACCCCGAAGGGATTCGGCGGAGACTGGCGGGTGCGCAGCAGCTGCCCTGGCGGAGTGGGGCTCGACGACCGGACAGCAGCGCTGGCCGGGAGCCGAAGGGGGCCATCGCCCTGCCCGTTTTTCTGTTTCAGGCCATGAGAGAGCAGTGCCATCACTTCCGCATTCAGATCTCCGGCGAGGCGAGGGAGGTTTGAAGACTTTAATTATTAATGCTAATGTACGCATACACTAGCATTAATCTACGGTCCATAAATGGCTGAAGAATCTCAGACTGAACAGTCCCGCGCTTATTTTTACCGCAACTTTAAGTACACCCTCGAACATCTGGCCAGAGATTACCAGGCAGAGCTGCAGCGTTATTCCGATGAATCATGGGAATTCCCTCAGAGGGCTGCACGTCTCAGCGCAGCAGTTAAACGCTATAAAACGTACCGGATGCTGAGTTTTATTTTTGAAATCGCAGACGACATCGATCTGGATTTAACTCCACTGATTGTAAAGCGTCTTTGCATGCGTCTTTTCGGACGTTCGGGCAGTCAGGACATCATCGTCAGCATTTTTGGCCAGAAAGGTCGCCAGCATCGCAGCAGAGACAACACCCCTGCCATCCTTGATGAAATTGCCGCCCGCTACCGTCTTGCTGCACATTCCTGCCAGGCTTCAACGCTCAGTGATATTGAAAGTGTGAAAAAGAATTATCAGGCAGGCATCCGTTCAGCACGGAACAGGGAAAAATAACCTTCCCATATTAATGCTAATGGATGCGTACAGTAGCATTAATATGTAATACAGAGGTAATACATGAAGGGAAGAGAGCGGGCGCGCCGGAGGCGCTGCCGCCCTGCCCCGTTCCCCTGGAGGGAACCTTCCTTTCTGGTTGTTCATGCGTGCGGTCGCACCAGAAGTGGAAAAAGGGGCTGCCAGCGAACCGGCAACCCCTTCATAAAGGCGCTTCAGGCATGTCAGACATCATCAGTTCCTGAATGGCGGGGGATTCCCCCGCCGGGGTTAGCTACTTAGCGGATTCGTAAGCCATAAAAGCCGCCACCTCCCTGTTCGTGTCCCTGTAGCGAATTTCGCAGAGCGATTTCCGGGTCAGGTAAGTGAATATCAGCAGTGTGAGACACACTATCAATACACACCAGAGCAGGGTGTTTCGCGGCAGTTTCATGGCCTTCTTCTCCTGTCAACGCAAAGCAGAAGTGTCACCATCGGTGCGAAACAGAGATGTCATGCTTTGGTTCAGAGAATGCGTTTGACCGCCTCGCTATATACTTCCGAGCGTTCTCTTTTCCCAACAGAAATCACGAAAACGACAACTTTCTCGTCTATAACCTGGTATACAAGGCGATAGCCTGAAGACCGGAGCTTAATCTTGTAACAATCAGGCATACCACGGAGCTTGTTTGCTTCAATCCGGGGTGACTCAAGTACTTCAACCAGCTTCTTTTTCAACTGTTCACGTACCGTCGAGCCCAGCTTTCGCCATTCCTTTAGTGCCCGCTCGTCAAAATCCAGAAAATACGCCATCAGAGTTCATCCAGCGTCACACGTACTGGCTTAGGATTACGAAGTCGTTCTTTCACTATCTCCACAAGTTCAGCATCTTCATCACTCAGGAGTGTCTGTTTGAACGGCAAGCGTTCATTGTCAGCGATATACTCGAGCATGAGACGAAGCGCTTCAGAAGGAGTTACGCCCATTTTTTCAAGCGCGGCGTAAGAACGCGCTTTAAGTTCATCGTCAATACGTAGGTTAATGCTACCCATGTCTTACACCCCTTGTAATTACAAATGTCATTACAAGTATCGCACTACAACATGCTTAGGGCAAGTCACGAAGTAAGTCAGAAAGTAGTCGTAAGAACGGTGATCACTGTCCGCTTTGTGCCAGAAGCGGACTTTTTAAAAATATTGCGTGCCCAACAATTGGGCGCAGGTCACATCAAGTACCCTCAGAATTATAGAGAATACCTGAAATTTTTGTAGAGCGAGGTTTGTTACCCTGCCCGACCAGCGACATGTGGTTAGTTTAGTGATCAGAAATGTCGAGCGTTTGGTCGTTCATTGACGCGGGATCTTCCAACGGTTCCACATGAGTGGTGATATGGATAAAAGGCAGTGCGGTGCGGATATCATTCTCTATACGCTCGGCCCAGTCGTGCCCATATTGAACAGTCCATCGCCCAGGAACTAGGATGTGCATTGTCATAAACGCCCGCCCGCCAGCCTGGCGTGTACGTAGTGCATGGAAATCAAGCCCCTGTTCACGATATCCTGCCAGCAGTGACTCGATTTTTTTGAGTTCTTCCGTGGGTAGCGATACGTCCATCAGACCTGCAGCTGAACGACTCATAAGCTGATAACCAGTCCAAACGATGTTGGCTGCGACCAGCAATGCAACGATCGGATCGACCCAAAACCAGCCGGTCAGATAAACCAGTCCGACACCAAAAATGACACCGACCGACGTCCAGACATCGGTCAGCAGGTGATGAGCATCTGCCTCAAGAGTGATAGAGTTGTGCTGCCTGCCAGCCCTTAACAAAATGCGAGCCGTCACAAAATTAAGGATTGATGCGACTGTTGAAACCAGTAATCCGAGACCAATCTCCTCAAGCGGCTGTGGAGTTAACATCCGCTCAACTGCGGTATAGGCGATACTGGCTGCCGCCAATAGGATCAGAAATCCTTCGAAAGCACTCGAGAAATATTCGGCTTTGCCGTGCCCATATGCATGGTTCTCATCGGCCGGAAGCGCAGCCAAGGTCAGCATCCAGAGCGCCATTAGGGCTCCTGCGAGGTTAACTACGGATTCGATGGCATCAGATAGCAGACCGACCGAACCGGTCATTTTCCACGCCACACCTTTGAGTCCGATAGTGGCAATAGCCGTGGCAATGGAAAGCCAAGCGTAGTGCGTCAGCGGACGAGGTAACCCTTTTGTTTTAGTCATTATTAACTTCCTAAAATAGGACGACTAACTCACATTTCTATCCATGATAGATAATTAAACAATCATTTCGCCATGAATATTTTTTCGTTTTTATTAAATTTAATTAAAAAGTCTCTGCAAGTGCTGTTTCATCTTCTAGTAAACTAAATTTTATTTTTAGGGTTTTCTTCAACTTGAAGTAATATTATCTCACAACAGATTAGTCACTTAGGTTAACTGAGCGGCTTTTATATTTTTCAATTAAAATATGCAAAACTCCCATTGCACCATGTGCATAAAAATAGACCTCAATGAAAGTAGTAAAGAACTTATGCCAGTGGATTACTGTTTCAGCCAGATTTGACTGCATGGTATTCAACAAGAACCATAGGCCACCTGAAAGTGCTACAATTAGCAATGCTAGAACTCCAAATCCTTGGATTGTACTGGCAATACCTCCCGAATGTGCATCGGGCAGTCGGAAACTAGTCAACGTTTTTATATCTTGCTTAATACCACTAAAGTCAAGCCCTACCCATGAAAAATAATAAGTAAAACCTCTTTGAGTAAGCATCCAACTTAACATAATAAAACCACAAATAATCAGTCCTAACCCTGAAATAATGTGCATCCAGGTTATAACTCCTTCAAGACTATGTTCACCAATTGCTTCGGTCTCTGTCAGATTAGAGTTAATAATTTGTGATAATATTAGAAATGCCACAATGATGTGAAGAATACGAAAAAAAGGAGCGTAATCATGGGGTAATAGATTCCAGAGTCGCAATTTCATTAATGAGTCCTTAGTAAATTTATCGATGATCTTAATCATACAAAAGAATTATTAGGATAACCTTAATTCTTAAAATTGCAGCAGGCATTAGTTCACCTCTGATATGGCCACTTGCGAAATGGGAATGGTAACTGTTATTACTATGTGTTTACTTGCTGTTCTTGTTACGCAGCCCCTTAAACACATTACTTTCAAATATGATTTCCTGCTGGGTTTAAATATGTGTCTTTCTATAGTGCGGCAACCTATTTTTACACCAACTCATGAATTAAATAAGAATCATAAATTAAATGAGAGGTTTAATTCTCTTGCTTAACGCGATGATATTAAATGGAAATTTTAATTTTTGTAATTTATTAAACAGTTAGAATGAGACATGGTAAATACGATCTTCCTTTAGATAATTCTGATAGCACTTTTTCTACTGGGCAGTCTGCAATGTCCGCTTCTCGCTCTTAGCGGACATTAGCATAGGCTATTTACCATAACGCCGCATTACGCGTACCGCTCAGACGGCCTGAGCGCGTTTCTGACGTGTCCCCGTTAAAAACAGTAACAAACCACCCGAAAATGCACGCCAGAAACGCTACGTAAGAATCTATCCTATGACTGGATATGCACTCAACTGAATAACGCCTGGTTTCAGTCCATTTTATCGGGATCAGCCTTCTTTCTGGGTAATTTAGGGGGCTTCACTTGCTGATTACTTTGCGTGCGGCGCGTGAGCCAAGGATGGTCAGCTTTAGGTTTTACGTAGAATTTTGAGCGTAAATCAAAACGGGCATTATCCACACGTTCATGGACACTTTTTTCATCATCCAGTGGTATAGGCTCCGGGCCATCAACATATTTTTCCCATCCCAACGCTTTCCCATCATACAGAACCTTAATTTCACCGTTAAAGCTTTCGCATACCGTGACAACCGAATGCCGAAGTCGATATCCCCGGCCTTCACTGCGAATCTGAAACGCACTGCTTTTGTACTGGAAAGTGAGATTTTTGGAGAGAACGCGCTTCGCCTGGAGGCTGAAGATATAACCCAGTTCCTCTTCAGAATGGTGTACATCAAGATGGGCGTTATCAGCAATACGAGGCGGCGTAGCAAACCGGTTGTTATAGGCTTCAATAAAGGTCGGCAACCATGCGTTTGCTGTTTCAATATCACTGATACCCTGAAGCCGCATTTCTTTGACCAGCCTGTCCTGCAGTGTCTGATTGGCACGCTCTACCCGCCCTTTTGCCTGCGGGCTGTTGGCATGGATTGGCTCGATGCCCAGTGTCTTTATCGCACGTGTGAACTGAGTCAACTCTCCTTCCCGCTCCGGGTTATTTACTCTGAATATACTGTGTCTGTCAGAATAGAGAGCCAGTGGTACGCCATGATCATTAAGGTAACCCCGGAGGGTTTCCATGTAAGCCCGGGTTGTTTCTGCAGGAGCGAATCGTAGCGCCATCAGAGCGCTGGTAGCATCATCGATAAAGACTATCAGTGTGCATTTGGGGCCCCGACCTTCAAACCAGTCATGAGGCGAGCCATCAATCTGGATGAGTTCACCGTAGGATGGGCGCCGCATCCGGCGCTGATAAATTCGGGCAAACTTACGACGACGTTCGCGCCATATGCCCTCCTCTACCATCCACTTCCTGAGAGTTTCAATGGATAAACACAAGCCGTGTATCTCGCGCAATTTTTCGCACGCAAGCGTAGGTCCAAAATCAGCGTAGCGGCCTTTGAGGAGTGAAATTACTGTTGCTCTGAATTCGGTAGAAAAGGAATTATTGGGACGCTTTCCACGTCGGCGGGAAACTAGACCAGAAGGCCCTTCATTTCTATACCGTTGCACCAGACGTTTAACCTGCCGAATAGAAATGCCAATGCGTGCCGCAGCTTGTTCCTGAGTAATATGGCGATTAAGTGACTCCTGAATAATGTGAAGTCGGTCGAGTTCCTTATGACTCATCGTAACAGTCTCTTTGATCATGAAAAATCCCCCAGAGAATTGTCTGGGGACATTTTAGAATGGTTCAAAGGGGACATTACAGCTTGGTGTTAACACAGGCCTTCTTCTCCTGCCTTGCGGCAACTAAGAGGCTATTCTGTTGGTGTCTAGTCAAGCAGATCGCCTCGTGTGGTTGGTTAATAACATTAACTTCCTACGGGGCTTTCTTCTTTCTGCCTCACAACATGGCAACAAACCACCTTCACGTCATGAGGCAAAAAGCCTCAAGCGCCAGTGCCATTATACCTTACACCGCCTCCTGCTGACCAGGTATCCGGCGATTACCGGACTGTTTTTCCGCGAAAATAGTCCGGGCGTTCCGTCAGTTCCCGCGAGATAAGTTCCTCCGCAAACAGCGGCGCAATCCGGTTTACCCGGCGTTCCAGATTTCGCCTGCGGGCAGCGGCTTTCCGTTCATCACTCCAGCGCCTGACCTGCCTCTCATCCAGAAAATCCACGCACACTGCATACCCGGCCCCCGCAATCCAGCGCGACATCACCGATTCAGGAGCCTGCTGCCCGGCATCCACCACTTCTGAGACCAGCTCCTGCGGACCCGGGCACGGGGTACGCGGCATCTTCCAGCGGAGTGAATAGCGCCACTTCATAGCCCGCTCCGGGCTGTCAGCTTGTTGGGAACCTGCCAGCGTTCTGCCCGGCGCATTTCATCCGGGGTATCCTTCACAATGAAGGTAATTTCATACATCACTTCGTACAGGGGGGCATTGCTGTAACGCAGCCAGTCCAGCTCTTTCAGCGACGTGAACCGCGTCTGCCAGCACCAGAATGCAGACTCAAGTTCCCGCGCGTCAAACTCGTCTGCCCAGCGCCGGTACCAGATATTGATGGTTTCCGGTGACTGAAAATTCAGTTCGGTCACCGCCTGCCCCAGCAGGTTCTGGCGTAACAGCCAGCGATGCTCAAGCGCCCGGTCTTCCTGGCGCATTTTGCGGGTGAAAGCAATTTTCTCGCGCTGCATCCGGCGATCTGTCCGGGTATGCATCACCTCCGGGAACAGTTCGGCCTGTACATCCGTGGAGATCGGCAGCGGGCAATGCTCCCCTTTGCTGGCAATCAGTCGATCCAGTGCTTCCTCAACCTGTTTGAGACTGCACAGGCGGTTCTTCGGCTCCCAGTTCAGGCCAGGAATACGCTGTGCCACCGCCGTGTTAATCCGACTGCTGCCGGTCAGCACGCGCAAAAAAGTGCGCACATGTGGCAGAGAGGGCAGACGCGCCCCCCGTTCGCGGGCGGTTTCCACACTGATAATGGCCTGCAGTGCCGCCTGGCGGGCAGGCTTCAGGGTCACAAGAGCGTGTGTTGACGGGATCATGCCATCACCTCCTCATTCAGCAGACTGACGACCGTGCGGGCGGAACAGCCGAAGCGGCGCATTCCGGCGACCTGGCTGACCAGCGTACCGATGCGAACGGGATCAAATTGCTCTCCCTGCCAGAGCGTGCGAACAACCAGACCTCCGGCAGACAGTAATACAAGAAGCCAGTACGGGGAAATATCACCCGGACTGCACACGCACAGATGGTACTCATCGCTGCCGTCCGCGCTGAGGCGGCACTGGACGGGGAACAGACCGCCAAACTCCGTTCGGTATTCGGCGCAGATGCACCAGTTCTGCGGCACGGGCAGCAGAGCCAGCACGGCATCACTGAGTCCACGACGGGCATCTTCACCCTGTTGGCGGACGGACTCCATGTCGGAGGCGGTCAGGCGGTTAATTTTGTTCAGGTCATAAATCATGGTCATGTTATTCCCGCCGCCCAAAGGCGGCGGCCTCCGGATTAAGCAGCGTGGTCAGTCAGGTCGGTTTCAGCGCAGTCAGTCTCATCCTGTTCAGCGGACTGAGTCCGGACCATCCAGTCCGGCAGCCAGCCCTGGGCATTCAGTTCATCTGCGGCAGCGACAGCCGCATCACGCCGTTTGAGTTTTACCACCTCCCGTGCCCGGTCGGGCAGCCCCGCCGCCTCATAAGCGGTGCCAATCTGCGCAATTTTGAGTTTACCGAAGAAGTTTGTCGCATCCGGCTGCCACCATTTGCGCAGATCAAAGTCCAGTGCCGCTTCCAGCCCGTCCAGTTCACTCCGTTCTGTACGGTGATACAGGCGTTCCTGAATACCGTTGATCCCGTGTGCCGCGCAGAATCCCAGCAGGGCACACACCTGTTCCGCAGACCATGACAGCAACCAGGTAAAATCCAGATGCCAGCTTTCCGGCAGCGTGGCCTGAAAGGCTTCACGCTGTGCCTTCAGTGACAGCAGGGCTTTACCCTCATCTCCGGACGGGGCCAGTGAGGCAAGCAGATACTGATTACTGGAGACGGACGCTTTGAGGGGTTCATCACGTTGACCATAGCTGCGTTCGAACAGCCCGAGACACAGTGTCCATGTCAGCAATGCCACCGATACATCAGGACGTCCCGCCAGTTCAGCCTGTACTGCCAGAGTCCGTTCAGCGGACATAGCTTTAACCAGCGTTGCCGGACAGGCATCGGCAGGTGTTTCCGGCGTGGTGTAGGTGATGACATTGTTATCCTGTGCCTGTTGCGCCTCCCGTTCCTGAGCCTCCTGTGCGCGATCTTCGTCAGTCAGCCTGCGGATACCTGGCTGAACCTGAAAATCGCCGTTATCCCATGACACCCATACCCCATGCGCCGCCCGAAATTCCGGTGTGGCCTCGCGGTATTTAGCCTCGATCCAGATATCATCAATCTGCTGCTGAAATTCGTACTGATCGTCGTAAGTCGCACAGTCCTCGATGGCCTTTTCCAGCTCGTCGATACGGCGTTGTTCATCATCAGTCAGCACAGCCGCTGGCATGGCAAAGCGGTACAGTTCTTTATCTTCGCCATGACCGCTGAGTTCCGTCATACGAAACTCAGCCCAGCCCCAGCCCTGCTCCTGCTTCAGACGGGCGGCGAGCACGGTGAGCTTGCCAGCCAGCAGGGATTTCACCAGTGAAGCATCTGCAAAGGTACTGTCCCTGTCGCTGAACAGATCGGCGGTCAGTGTACCGCCAGCAGCGGTATAGGCTTCCTCACCCACATACGCAAACATCGGGTGACTGATGGCCATCTTGTCATCGGTCACCATTTTGCGCAGGGTCTGTACAGCAGGATCGTGCCATTTTTCAACAGCCTCTTTCCAGACCTGCTCCTGACGCTCGTGAGTGTCAGCGAGGGTCAGCGCTTCACATTGCTCAAGGGTCATTTCATCCCGCGCCAGAGAATCCAGCAGGGACGGCGCAAGGTTCGCCAGTTTCAGGCAGCGCTGGACGTGGCGCGGGTGATACCCCAGCAGAGCACCGATCTGCGAGGCCGTTTTCCCCTCCTGCTCCAGCGTACGGAAGCCGATAATCTGCTCGGCGGGATGCATGTTTTTACGTCTGCCGTTTTCGATCATCGAGGCAGCCACCGCCATTTCCACAGGCAGAACTTTCACCGGAATAAACGGGGTGTCGGTAGCGAGTACCCCGCGCTGCACCAGAATGCCTGTCCCCCTGCGACGACCTTCCCCGCCAACGATGCCGATCGTCCCGTCCGGCAACGCCGTGCCGATCAGGTTCTGGAGGATACCCATTGCCTGAATACTGTCAGCCATCTCTTCCACTTCCGTGTCAGTATGCGGAATGATGCGCGTGTTGAGTTCAGTACGCGACAGGCGGGAGTACGGGAAGATTTGCACCGGGGTGTCCGCAAGTAACCGGACGAGCTTCTGCTCAGTGGATTGCGTATTTTTTTCCGCAGATTTTGTCGTGCGGGTGGATTTGGTGGTTTTTTTTGCCGTAGTATTGGTGGCGACCATTATTTTGCTCCTTTGTTTAAGTGATGGTTAGCCGTGTCCGGATTGCGCTCCGGCCACGGCACTCTTTCAGTCAGTGATGCGTTTCGGGTGTGCAGCCAGTGCCGCAAAGGACGGATAGCCGTCGAGTACCTGCATCATGACTTTTGCCCCTGCCAGCATTGCTGCATCCGCTACGCCTGCGCTGTTTTCACACACGTTAATCGTTGCCACGATCCCCGATTTCACATCTGAAAAACGCTCATACATGCGGTTACTGAAGAGGACACGTTTGCCCCCTGCCATCACCTGCCAGTTGTTGCAGTCATTAAAACGGGTGTCCACGTTGTCAAACTCGACCACGTGGGTGTCGCTGGCCTGAATGCGCAGCAGCTTCACGATGTCGGTGCTCTGCCCGACCGTTCTGGTCGTCTGGCGGGTGTTAAGGTTCTGCATGGCTCCTCCTTCTCTGGGTTAAGGCCGGACGTCCGGCCTCCGGTTACATCTGCACGTATTGCAGATTGCGTTTCAGTTCAAAAAGAAAATCGGGCTCAAACGACCAGGCACGCCAGTTAAGCGTTCCGTGGGTACGGATTTCCACCTGAACATCGCCGTAGCGGCTCACAGCGGACACGGTGACAGTGACACCTGCTTTCAGCGCAGTGGCCTGAGCCACCCACTCCCGCGCGACGGAAACAGGGTTTTGCCCTTCACTCATCTTCCTGGAAGATTCTTGAGCGGCGGTTCTGACGTTGACGTTTCGTGTGTGCATCCTGGTTTTCTCCTGTGGTGATGGTTTTCCATCTCCCTGGTGAGTTCTCTCGCGGCAAAGGGCAAAGGAGCGACGGCGGGGCGGCAGGAAAAGGGCGCAGACAACAGTTTTTGCGGTCCTTCGCAAAAAGTTTTGGCGGCGTTCACTTCACCCTTTGGATGACGACCCGGCGGTGCTACGACCAGCCCTCCGCGTGAGGACACACGGGGCGATGGCCTCACCGGATGAACAGGATGCACACACCCGACACGGCGGTACGGCGTGGCGGCCTTAAAGCGACGGCCCGCCGGCGCGGTGGAGGCGGCGCGGCCGGAACGGTCGCAGCAAGCCAGGGGTTGACCTTCGCCATCAGACCCTAGCGAAGCCCGAACCCCGAAGGGATTCGGCGGAGACTGGCGGGTGCGCAGCAGCTGCCCTGGCGGAGTGGGGCTCGACGACCGGACAGCAGCGCTGGCCGGGAGCCGAAGGGGGCCATCGCCCGGGGAGTTGAGATTTTAAAAAACACGGAACAGCAACCAGACTGCAGGATGTGTTGCAGCAGAATAAGCGCCATCAGGTCGTATATCAGGAGGAAAAGTGACAGTCCTGGTATCCGGAAAAGGGATTATCGAAGGGCAACAAGACAGCCCATCAGCTGGAAGCAAGTTCTGAGAGTGGTTATGACGCAAATGAAGGGAATTGCGCGTCAGCGCAATGCCCTTCTGCGCCACAGGCGCGCGGCCTTTTACGGCGCGGCCAGACGGGGGCATCCTCCCCCGCCCGGCTCACTGCCCCCGTCAGTTCTGAATTCTGAGCAGGACGGTTGAAACATCGGTATACGTGAATGTGCCACGCGGCAGCGGCTCCCATACATCAGCCAGGGGGCGGAGTATTTTCTGCTGGCGTGGCCCGTTCAGACAGACCGCCGTCAGTATCCCGCCGGATTCAAGCTGCGTTAAGGCGTGCTGTATGTGGCGGATATCCTGCGCATGCTGAAACGGCGGATTCATCAGGATTTTGTTCCAGAGGCTTCCCGGCTGGTAATCCAGAAAATCCCCGCACCGGACGTTAACGCCCGGAAACGCCGCCCGCAGATGAGCAGCTAACGCGGCGTTAAGCTCCACGGCGTCACACCGTACCAGCGGGGCCACCTCCCGGATGGCCCGTAAAATGGCCCCTGTTCCGGCCTCCGGCTCCAGAATACGGTCAGAATCGGTAATCTCCGCCAGGTCAGCCATCTGACGACAGACCGGGTCGGGAGTGACGAAAAGCTGCGAGCTGGCCCGGATTTCGGCCACTGGGGTGCGTCCGTCAAGTCTGGCCCGCATCGCCTGAATACGGTCCCTGAGTTCACTATGCATATGAATGGCCCTTACCTCCCCGGCGCAATGCCGGGGAGTCTGTCGGTTATTTTTGCGGGATTTCCACGGTTTTCATGTCGGTGATGTACACATTATCGAGCGTGTAACCGCTGGTCATGATGCGGCGGAAGCGGTACGCGCCATGCTCATCATTTTCAGCGACACCCCGGACCGACTTATAATCAGCCGGGGTTTTCGACCATTCGGCTTTGGTCATTTCGCGGAAACCCTCCCCCGGATAATTGACGATCGGCGGGCGTTTCGCGGCCTGCTTTGCGGCGAGGGCTTCTTCCGCAGACGGGGCTTTATAGTCCGTGATGCGGTCGGGGGTCAGTGTCATGGTCCCGTTGCAGCGCATAAAGCTGTAATACGGGGTGACAACTGAACTGACCGCGCCATTACTTTTATTGATGCGGATGATGGTCAGCCACTCGCCCCGGCTCTGAACCTGCCCTCCCGGCTCAAACTCCCGGGTACGGGTGACCACGCCGCCGCTTTCATCCAGCATGGCGCGTTCATAGGCCAGGCGGTTCTGGTAATGATTCAGCCAGCGCTTCTGATGGCGGATCGTGCGTTCATGATAAGGGGCGGCAATATCGCGGGCCTGTTCAAAGGTAATAATCTCATTCTCAAGCGCCGAATGCAGGGACATCTGGCCTTCGTACTGGCTTTTATCTGCGGGTCGCGGGTATTTTTCCAGCGTGAAACAGGTATAAATATGATCGTAATTACTGATAAGCCGCGCCATTTTCAGATCCAGCGTCTGCGCCCGCCACATCGTCAGATATTTCTGCGCCTGGGCAATATTCCGCTCCGCCTTGCGCTTGTCCGCCTCAATCTTTCTGATACGGCGGTAGCGCACATCCGGGCGTTCTTTGTATTTCGCCAGACGCAGGGAGGCGTGCGCCCGATCCTCCCAGTATTCCGCACGTTCAAAGAGCATCACGGCGCGTTTCATGCCGTTTTCAATACGCTGCGCATCCCGTCGCGCGCGGCGCTCGCTGTGATGGCCAATCAGGATCGGCTGTCCGGACGGGATAACCGACGCCAGCGCGTCCACCTGCGCGAGCGTCTGCTCTGACTCCCCGGCGCGTTTTTCGCTGTAGCCGCTGAAACGGTCGGCGCGTTGTTCCTGACGGTCGAAAAGGGTGTTGTCATCGTCTTCAATATCTCCGGCAAGAGACAGAAGCACGTCCTCACGGGCTGGCGTCCAGGCTGGCGCGACAAACAGCGCCTGTTTCGGTGCCCAGCGAAAACCCACGGCATGGATTTTCTGATACGTTTCATCATCAAGACGCAGCGCGGCATACAGCCGCAATTTGTTGTCATCCGGGGAATAGGTCGCCCGGTACGACTGCGCGGGGCTGTCTTCAGACGCGGGCGGCGGGGTGATGCCGGCAGTCAGTGCCAGTGCGGTGGATTGTATCATATTTTTTTCTCCTTCCGGTGGTTGCCGCCCCTCGCGGGGCGGCTCACCTCATCAGTTAAATGCGCGTTTCAGTTCAAGAGTGCGGAGTACCTGCCCATAGGCGGTATTTGTCATCGCGGGAATATGCACCCCGCGCCCCTTGCGGAGACGTCTGGCGATATGTCGCCCGAATGCCTTTAACGCGGGGTTAATCTCTGATACGGCAAGGTCGGCGCGAATGATGCGCGTCTGACGGCGGGGCTTTACAGCCTTTGCGGAAGGTGAAACAATAGAAACGATCATATAAAGTTAACTCCTTATGGTAGTTAATAAAGCCGTAAAAACCGCTCGAACGGTTTTTACAGCGTGGAGAAAGCAGGGTTTACCCTGCTTTTTTCATCTCTGCGGGTTGCTGCCTGTGTCTTCTGCCTCCTTCTGCACTTTGTTGGTAATGTCTTCGGGGTCGCCCAAAAACCAGCCGCTGACGGGTTGATAACGTTCGATAAATGCCCTGACAGCCCGCTTTCCGGTCATGGCGCGGATACGGGTAAACATTGGTAAAACGCCCTGAGCATCGCGTCCGCTGAACGCAATCTGGTAAACACGCATCGCCTGAGCCTGCATTTTTCTTCCTCCTGGTTTTTAAAGAACATCACCCGTTGAGTTTCGGGAGCCGCGGTGTTGACGTTTGCGGGAACCTGCTGCGCTGTTCCCTCTGGTATTTAACTTCACCCGTTTGAGAACCTTCGCCGCAGGGGCATAGACGCCACGGCCTGACGCATCTGTCCAGGGCAGAACGCAAAAGTTTTTGCGGCTTCATGCAAAAAGTTTTGTGGGCTGTTCATTACACCCTGGACAGCTAATGCGACAGGTTGTGGCTCTATCAGCCCAGGCAAGAGGGGCTTAAACGGTGAAAAGGCACCAGAAGTGGATGAGAGCAGGGGCCCGCCGCAACGTCGGGGCGCGACACGCGAAACGGCGTTGCGCCTTACAGCCCGGCAGCCTTACCGCCGGGGTGCGAAAAGCGCAGGAAACGGCGCGCCAGGGGCGGCGTGACCGGAACGGTCGCAGCAAGCCTGCCGTTGACGTTGCGACAGCCTGGGATGGAAACCCGCTGCCCGAAGGGCCGGGCAGAGACAGCGCAGCTGGCTCGGTGCGAAGCATGACAGCCCCGGTTCCCGTCAGGGAAGTCGCCCGTAGTCAGAAAAAACTGTCAGAGATTATCTGCAACTGAATGAGCAGGAACAGGAACAGGAACAGGAACAGGAACAGGAACAGGAACAGGAACAGGAACAGGAACAGGAACAGGAACAGGAACAGGCAGCGTATTATCACCGGCAGGAAAAAACTCACACACTGGCCAGAAAAAAATGTCACCCTGCATGAGAAAAAACCGGCCAGCGACTGCTTAAATACTACAGGAACGCCGCTATTTTCTAACCTCATCCTCTTTTCTGGCATATTCCGGGTTATTTTTGTCCGGAAGCTGCGCACTGAGCTGGCGATAATGCTGCAGCCGCTCCATGAAATACGCTCTCAAATGTTCAGGCAGTTCTCCGGCTACGGCTTCAGCGTCAACTGACATACTGAGACGTTCTCTCCATGCGACATACAGTGCAGCAAGGGTGGCTTCTCTCCGCTCCTGTTCTTGATTTAATTTCGCAGCAGCGCAGGTTCCAGGCATGACTTTTCCGTCAAAAATGAAATCTGTCTGAAGTGTACGTCAAAATAGGTAGAAGGGAAAAGGACGGGGAGCGGCGCGAAGCGCGGCGCAGGTCCTTCCTCCCGCAGGCGGCAGCCTGCATGGTTTTTCGCGCGGGCTGACAGGCGGCATAACCGCCTGCCATCATGCTTACCTGCCCTTTCCTCCCTGTAAGATGAAATGACCGCCGATGTACACGGCACACTGACAGGTCATGTACTCGCAGATTTCATCCATGACCTGCGCGGTTGTCAGTTCGCGCTGGCCTGCATCACGGCGGCGGGCATTAATCAGTGCTTTGTACTGGCGAAGAATTTCGCGGGTTTCCGGTTTCATATTCACGGGATACTCCTTCTTATGCGTCAATCGCGGTCTGTAACTGGCGCATGGCGTCCATTTCTTCAGCCAGGAAGGCGTCTGCATCCCCGCCCCCATCCTCTGCCACGGCATACAGTCGCTTCATTTCACTGCCTGCCAGTAACATTATTTTTTGCAGCGCACAGGCAGGAACGCTGACATCACGTATGGCGCGGCGCTCGTCCATCAGTTCTTCAGTGATGCCACGAACCATGCTCACATCGGCCCCCTGATCATACGTCGCATCCAGTCGCTGCATGACGCAGGTAATATCCTCATCGGACAAATTCCACTCAGTAGTCAGCATGCGGATATCCTCCCGCGTAATACACAAAACCAGCAATGCTTCATCAGATGACAGGTTATATTTCAGGAGATCGGTCATGATTTCTTTCACGGGTGCGTACATAGTTTTATCCTTTTAAAAAAGGGGCGGCATCGCCGCCCCGTCTGTTATTCAGCGGGACGCGGCGTAAACGGCACTGCCATCAGGGTTTTGAGCATATCCAGCGCGGCGCATTCCTCGGCAGCCGTGTCCGCCCTCTGATAACGCGGAATGTTCATTCCGGCTTCCATCAGGGGCAACAGGACACGCAGCGCATCTTCGGGTACAGCAATCTGGCGCGATGCCCGCGCAGCGGAGATTTTGCTGAGTTCATCGGCGACAAATTCCAGTCCTAACCCGTACCGCCACACTCCGGCACTGCCTGCTTTACCGATGACGCGGAGCACATAAGACACATCGTCGTCCGTGGGGCTGTACTCCGCGCCCGCTTCCCGCACGTCCTCCGGCGTCCAGGTAATGACGGCAATTTTTTTGTTGTTTTCATGCTGTTTCAGCAAGGCAATACAGATTTCACTGACAGTTCCGTACATGGCATGTTTCTCTTTAATTGATGAATGGCGGATACAGCGGGGCGGCATCGCCGCCCCGTCGGTTAATCAGTCAAGCGCGGCGTAAATGGCGTTGCATTCAGGGTGAAAAACGATGTGATTCCAGAGCTGGGTATCACGCAGCATATACAGGTGTGTGAGTGCAGCGTTGCCGCAATCGTGATGCGTCCAGCAACGGCGGGTAATGGCGAGCGAGGTCAGAATAATACCGGCGGCGTCGGCGCTGACGGTACGATCAAACCAGTTTTCACCGTTGATCATGTGAATCCGACCGCAGTCGGGCATCATGTAGCCGCCGCCGTCCGGCAGACGGATGAAATGCCAGAAACCACCGTTGTATTCCGGCATCCACTGTTTTGCCAGGGCATACACCTGTAATTCAGCCAGCATAAAATCGGTGCCGAACATGTACGGCAGGAAAGAAAGGCGGTCGGGTTCTTCGACGTTAAGGGTGTGCTGACGTGTAGCTAACTGCATGGTAAACCTCCGTAATCACATATTCCGCGACACCGGGCGGTGCCGTGCATCCAGACCAGTCGGGCGATCGGTCGGGGATACAAGGGCGCAAGGGAAGCCGCAGCCTGACGCGCACGGCAGACGGGAGCTGGAGGGTGAGACCGTGAAACCTGAGCGGTCGAACGACCGGAAGATAACGGCTGACGTGAAGGAAGGACCGGGTGACAGCAGCGGCGCCAGCGGACCCTTGTATCCCCGACAGCCCGACTACGATGGATGCACGGCACAGCCCGCACACGACACCGGACTGACAGGGTGGAAAACCACCAGGCCACGTCACGCAGGGACGGGGCCGCCATAAAAGCGGAGCCGGCGACATCCTTTTCAGCTATTGAGTCACCGGCAGATAAAAAGAAGGGGTTTCCCCCTTCCCTCTTTAATCCCCGATCGGATCTGTGTTGCGGACCTCGTTCAGGACGTCCCGCAACACGCGGCGGTCAAACCAGCGACGAACCGGTTCCCCGGGGAAACGCAGGAGATCGGTCATCACCCCGGCCGCTTCGATTTCTTCCCGGGACTCATTCACCAGGGTGAGCAGGACCGGACAAAACCGCGCATCCCGGACCAGTATGCCGTCCAGCACCTGATCCAGCCGTTCCCCGTCCTCACTGTCCAGCCAGTTGTCATGTTCGTATTCGTCCGCAACCAGTCGCCAGTCTCCGAAACGTTTTTCCATCAGCCGTGGTGCGTCAGATGGCACCAGTGCTGCCGCGATGCGCTTCGCGTCCTGACGAACGATTTCGCATACCCGGTCAGTGAAATCTTTCAGGAAGGCCAGCAGGTCGTCGCATTCGGCTTTTGTCAGCCATTCCTGCGCATAGGGCAGACTGATACATGTAAAATCAGGCAGGGCTTCGGGCCAGGGATAAGTCTGAGTCGGGTACAGATGCAGCCGGGCGGGCGTGCCAGCCAGCCGTTGCGCGCTGGCCGTCAGCAGGTGCGCCAGTCCGGCGTTTTGGGTCTGGCACAGACGAGTTGTCAGCGTCAGGATCTCGTCTGCACTGAGCACACCGCAGACGGACAGCCAGCCGGGTACGTCTTGCGGAGCCATCTGTACCACACCCACAGTTTCAGGCCAGCCGGACCGGCGCAGCAGATTTTCACCGTGGCGCAGAATGAGGGCGTTCAGGGTATCGTTATTCATGGTTATTCTCTCTGTATGCTGTACGGGAAGTATCGCCCCGTCAGAACGGGCGGGGCGGTCAGTCATATCAGGCAGCCAGGAGCTGCCTGAGCCACGTGATATCGGCCTGTACATCAGCCACAGACGGGTAATGACGGCTGATAAGGAGCCGGGTCTGTGCATTCTCTGCGTCCAGCGCCAGCCCCGCGACGTCAGTCAGGCGGGCCAGCAGGTCGGCGGGCACGATGATGGTCGGGATGTCGGCCCGTAATCCGGCATACATCTCCCGGACCGTGCGAAATGAAATGCCCTCTTCGGTATGACCGGTCACGCTGCCGATTTCCTGCAAAATCGCAGCGGCCTCGCTTTCCGTCATGTTTTCCACCTGGGCCATCACGTCCTGCTTCGTCCAGACCAGCAGGGCAATGTGTTCGTCGTTGCCAAACATATGTTTCAGTTTTTTATTCAGTTCCTTACGGGTGCCATACATCATGATCTTATGTTCCTCTGAGCAGATTCAGTCCACGCCGCCGGGGCGGCGTGGGAATTCAGTTTTTCAGTAAGGCGCGCACTTTCGCCGTATCAGCCAGGCGGCGGGCAACGCTGTCCGGCACAGGGTGGTTGTCATCCCGGGCGGTCCATTCCCTGTGCCACAACGCCTGTTCGGCGGTCGTCAGCAGGGTTTCAAGCAGGTCAGCCGGCACCATCACCGCCGGAACGGCCTGTTTCACCTGATCAATCAATTCCATCACCGCACTGGCAGACACACCCGACTCAAGCCGTTGTTCTTCCGGTATGGCGTCCAGACGCGCCAGCACCTCCCTTGTGTCCTGTTCAGAAACGGCATACTCCATCCCGTCGGCCAGCGCTTCAATATCCGCCGGGGACCAGACAATCAGGTTCAGCGGGGTTTCTGCGGGATACTGCTCACTCAGCAACTGGCAGAGGGTTTCACAGGTTCCGTACATGTTTTTCTCCTTAGTCCTTAAAGCAGGTATCCAGCTCAAGCATTTCGTTGTACGCCGCCATAAACAGGGCATTGATGCGGAAAAGCGTCTGACGGGCCAGGCGTTCGGTCAGCACGTCGGAATCAAAGCGATAACGGTGCTCCATGCCGTTCAGCGCGTCCCGCAGGTCACTCATGTTGTTGGCCAGTTCCGCCACGTCTGCGCGGAGTTTTTCGTGTCCGGCATAGTTCATTACGCGGCCTCCGGATAAAAGACGTCGTTGACGGCCGGGCGCTGCATGGCGCGCTGGACGGCTGACAGGCGCTCAATGCCTGCTTTGTGGTACTGCTCCATCAGCTCAATCCCGATATAACGGCGCCCTGCCTGGACGGCGGCCACACAGGTGGAGCCGGAACCGGCAAACGGATCGAGAACAATGGCGTTCGGGTGTGTGAAGCTCTCGATCAACGGTTGCAGGCTGGTAACAGGCTTTTCGGTCGGGTGGTGACGGTTGCCGCTGTATTTCCAGCCAATAACATCCGGTAAAGGGTCCGACGGCAGCGCCGGACGGCCTTTCGCCAGGATATAGGCGCATTCATGGCGGTAGCCGACATAGGCCGATTTCGACGAGTAGGTTTTGGTGAACACCAGATGCCCGACGACACAGAATCCGGCACTTTTCCACGCGGCCATGAAACGATCGACGCGGTTCCAGCCGTAGAAACTGACCATCAGCGCGTCTTTTTTGAGGACGCGGTACATCTCATTGCAGGCGGGTTGCAGCCATTCGTCGGTTTTGTCACCGGCAATACTGCGGCCGGAACGGTCACGGAACCCGACCAGATACGGGGGATCGGTGAGGATGAAATCAACGGCGCGATCCGGAAAGGAGGCCATAATATTGACGCAGTTACCCAGGATAAAACGGGACACAGGGACACCTCGTGGTTACAGGGGGCACCCAGGAGGACGTCGGTACGACGTCCGTTCCCTGCTGCCCGGAGCCTGTACGCCGCGACCGGTAACGGGTCAAGCTGACCGTGGAATAACGAGCCGACAGTCCCCATTGTCGGCGAGCTTATGCCGCGAAAGCGGCTTGAAGGGCGCTCCTTAAAATGCGAGTGGATGGCGTAAAATCACAGCGACGCCGGACAGGAGCGGAAAAGCCGCCCGTCCCGTGTCCGTCCGGGCGCGGCACACTGGCTCCGGGCAGTGGATATCCCCGCGCATTGCGCGGCATGGATGCGGAGCAGCGCGACATCCTTTTTCCTGCCTGAAGTACCGGGCAGTCGCCCTGCCCGGCATTCCGTCAGCGGGTGATATCCCGCCAGTCATTGTCCCACTCGTCGCGCAGCACCGGCGCATCCGTTGTACCGGTCACGTTCCACGCATCAAGGAACTTCAGCCCGCGCAGAATGCTGTTTTCCACGTCATCGAGCAGAATTATGCTGTTGAACCAGACCACGCCTGCTGCATATTCCCACCGATGCCGGTCATCCTCGCGTTGCAGCACTGGCCACCAGGTGCGCCCCATTTCCAGAACGCCCGCTTCGGCATGCTCCAGGTCAGTCGCGCTAATCAGGTAATACACCATCATTTCAGTGCCACCGACGTCGACGCTCAGGCCAACAAGCCAGGTATTCAGATTTAATTCCATGTTATTCCGGGCGGTTTCCCGCCCGCCTCCGGTCAGCCGCCAAAATGCGCCACGTTGTTGATAATCCACTCCGGGCCGGTTACGTCCGGGAAACTGTCCTCATCGTCCGGGTCAGCCTCACCCCACTCCAGCTCGTCCGTGATGTACACGTCTGTTTCGCCGCTGACGTACCGGGCATAGCCGCAGTAATTACAGCCCTGCTCCGCAAACCAGTGCTCCACCTCCCCGCCATACCGCTGACTGAGTTCAGCCACAACGTCTTCACCGACCGGACTCCAGGGCGTGTCAAAATCCACCGTCAGCGTGTTCTCTCCGACAAAGCAGATATTCGCCTCATAGCCGACCGGCCACTTGCAACCGTACTGGTTCAGATAGTGGTCATATGACGACGGGACACCCGTCAGCAGGCCACCGTTGAAGGCGTTCACCTCAATATCCAGACGCGTCGGCAGCACGTCGCGGAAATCCATTGGATCAGCAGCAGGTACGGCAAAACCGGCGTCGCACAGGCTGTCCCACCATTCATCCACCGGCGCAGGCCGGAAACTGTCCCCCCAGTCGCATGATTTTTGCTGGTACAGCTGCCGGATGACCACCTGTTCCGGTTCACTGAGGGTGGCCCAGCGGGCATGGGCAATATGGCAGTCCAGCCAGCACTGATGCAGCTTCAGGCAGGTTTCAACATTCAGCACAGCTCCGGCCATAAACATCGCCAGCCAGTCGCTGTACGCCTGCACTGAAGGCCGGTTGTCTGCGGCCGCCCCGTAAGAAACTAGCTGCGGGTATGGCGCGTAATGCTGCTCTGTCAGGGGGCGCAGTATCCCCGCGCAGCCCGCCAGGAAAAGCTGGATACCTTCTTTTCTGGCGCGGCGATGCAGAGACGGTTCACCTCCGGCAATCCACGTTTTGAGGGCATCACTGTTTTGAATACCACTGAACATCAGTCTGTTGGCACACCAGTTCGGCATGGGAAGCTCCTTACACAGTCAGGGTGGGCAGGAGGCATCACCGCGATACCGTTCCCTACCGCACGCTGCCTGTTCGTCGCGTCCGGTAACGGGTCAACGCCGACCGTGGAATAACGAGCCGACAATTCTCATCGTCGGCGAGCTTATGCCGCGAAAGCGGCTTGAAGGGCGCCCTTAAACTGGCGAGGGTATGGCGTACAATAACAACGACGCCGGGCCTGAGCGATAAAGACGCCCGTCCCGTGTCCGTCCGGACGCGGCACACTGGCAGCGGGTGGCAGGCTGATTCAGGTAAGGAGAACATCAGTGAGGGAGCGTAAGAGAGTTGTTATGACACGAGCCCTGTCCACAGTTAAGGGAGGAAAAGTCTGTGGATAAGCTGGACACAGCACGCTGTATTACAGGTGCAATGCCCATATGAGGAAGTTGTGTTTTTTTTGAGCAAAAGACAGAGAGTGGGAAATACTGACTATTTTGTCAGTCCCAGCTTTTTCATGTATTTAATGACGGATTCAGGTCGCCGCTGGTATTCACTGGCGAAACTCGCGACATCGAAAGTTGATGAACCAGCCTGTTCAATAAGGTGCTGAATTTCAGCCTCTTCCCAGGGGCTACCATGTCGTGGACAGGTGTGCTTATAGCCAGCTCCGGGCGAAGACATCTTTATTAGACTGGATTGAATTTCAGACAGCGTCTGATGTTCAATATCCTCAATAAGCCCGAGCTCCTGTATCTCCCGGGCGTTCTTCAGGAACTGGCGAATAAGCTTTCCATGTTCTCTGGCATCAACCACCGGCATTTTAGAATAACTCTTTTGCATTGCTGCGGGTTTCATCTTCAGCATTGGGGGGTTGAGAGGATAAATTAGTCTCAGTCCGTTCAACTGGTACAGTTTCCTTTATCCTGCCCTGTAAAAGCGCTTCGACTTCACGAGGGTAAACCGCTTTAAGCAGCTGCATCAGATCGTCAAACGATGTATTCCTGTTAAGTAACTCGCTGAACAGGAACGGAAGACGCTCATCCTGCTTTCCAAAAGCAAACCCTGTAAGCAGCGCGGCGCGCCATAAACGTCCCCTTTCCCCCTGGGGTGTTTCATCTGTTTTCTGGCAGACAAAACGGTCCGCTTCGTTGGTTTCAGGATTCAGGTAAAACGTGATTTTGCGTCGCGTATCCATTGTTTTTATCCAATAAGGTACATGCCGTTAACGAGATCAAATTGGGATGAACGAGTTTTATAGAAGCGTTCTTCCCTGACCCCACAGTGTTTCTTCACATGATCGGCGATCAATTCAGCACCTCCGCCAATAACCATTACATGGGAGTATCCCTCAAAGCGGCTGATGGCTTCAATAACCCTGTTAACAAGACGGTGGTGAGAGTTCTCAATCGCTTCACGAACCAGTTCAATTCGTGACGTGTCATTGATACGTGATGAGAGATAAGAAGCATCGTTACGATGAATTATAATATCGTCAGCCAGATAGCTATTCCCTTTGGTTCTTGCCACGGACAGCGCCTCTTTTACCGCACCGGTGATCAAGGATACCCCGAGGGTTGAATCACCATAAATACGCGAAATCCCTCGCATTTTCCCCATAACCTGAGAAATATCAAGCGTGGTTCCCCCCAGATCAACAATCAGGAGTGAATCCAGTTCGTTAAGATTTTTTACCACCTCAAAACCTGCTGGGATGGACTCGGGCATAACCTCGACATGCTTAATGGTGAAAGTCTTGCCACCATTAAGTTCGACCGGCCGCAGCAGATTCGCTTTTTTACGTTCAATGTTTGCCTTATTAGGCTGGTTATTTTTATCGTAATACTCAGATAAAGGCAGGCTTACAACCACATCGACTTCACAAGGTTCGATCCCGCTGTTAAGCAACGCATGGTGAACGGCAACAACATTCACATCGCTGTATTGCCAGGCGACGTTCGTGGTAACCACAGCATCAGGGCTGATAGGATCAAAAGAGTATTGCTCACCATTCAACATATAGTTGAACGCTTGTTGTCCACCAAATGCAACAGCCCATTCACGCTTAAAGCTGTTAGGGCTGATTGACTGCCTGACCTCATCATCCTTCCACTGAAGTTTGATATTAGTTGATCCATCATCGATATAAATTTTCATTGAATGTCACCTGGGTAGTTGAAAACGCCTTAGAGAACAAAACGAGATGTATTAGAGAATTATTAGTGAATTATACATAAACAACAGCCCCTATCAATAAGAAAAGAGCACCATTTGAGATAAATTAGAGAACAATTTGAGCAAGTAAAGAGATGTTGGGTCTGACGTTGAGCAAAGAAATATTCATCGCGAATACAACATGATGAAGCCGTCGGCATACAGAACACTTGCGAAAAAGAAAAAAGAAGAAATAATACTGTATATACAAACAGGTATTTTAAGAGGTATGCCGTGTTACTTTTTCTTGCTCCCGAACAGGAGCCGGTGCAGTCCACTGCCCCGCTGTTCACCGAACGTTGCCCGGCAGGTTTTCCGTCGCCGGCCGCCGATTACACGGAGGAGGAACTTGACCTGAATGCCTATTGTATCCGGCGTCCGGCTGCAACGTTCTTCGTCAGGGCTATCGGGGATTCAATGAAAGACATGGGCCTGCATTCCGGCGACCTGATGATTGTCGACAAAGCCGAAACACCGCTGCAAGGTGACATTGTCATCGCGGAGACCGGTGGCGAATTCACGGTTAAACGCCTGCAGCTGAAGCCCCGTATTGCCCTTCTGCCGCTGAATCCGGCCTACCCCACGCTTTATCCGGAAGAACTGCAGATTTTCGGGGTGGTGACGGCTTTTATACACAAAACCCGGAGCACAGACTGATGTTCGCTTTGGCTGACGTCAACTCGTTCTATGCCAGTTGCGAAAAGGTCTTTCGCCCCGATTTGCGTGACAGGCCTGTGGTGGTCCTGAGTAACAACGATGGTTGTGTAATCGCACGCAGCGCTGAAGCGAAAAAGCTGGGCATAAAAATGGGGGTGCCGTGGTTTCAGCTGAAGTCGGTGAAATTTACGGAACCAGTCATCGCGTTCTCCAGTAATTACGCCCTCTACGCATCCATGTCGAACAGAGTCATGGTTCATCTGGAAGCGCTGGCGCCACGCGTTGAGCAGTACTCCATTGACGAGATGTTTTTGGATGTTAGCGGTATAGACAGCTGCATCGATTTCGAGGATTTCGGCCGGCAGCTGCGTGAGCACGTTCGTTCCGGCACGGGGCTGACCATCGGCGTCGGAATGGGGCCCACGAAAACGCTGGCAAAGTCCGCACAATGGGCCTCCAAAGAGTGGCCACAATTTGGCGGCGTACTGGCGTTAACGCCGGGCAATCCCCGCCGTACAGAAAAACTGCTGTCACTGCAGCCGGTGGAGGAAATCTGGGGGGTGGGCCGCAGGATCTCAAAGAAGCTGAACACAATGGGCATCACTACGGCACTGCAGCTGGCGCGTGCGAACCCTGTATTTATCAGGAAGAATTTCAACGTTGTGCTGGAGAGAACCGTCCGGGAACTCAACGGTGAAAGCTGTATTTCACTGGAGGAAGCACCGCCCCCCAAACAGCAGATAGTCTGCAGCCGGAGCTTTGGTGAACGTGTCACGACTTATGAGGCGATGCGGCAGGCAGTCTGTCAGCACGCTGAACGTGCCGCCGAAAAGCTGCGTGGCGAGCGTCAATTCTGCAGGCATATTGCCGTGTTCTTGAAAACATCGCCGTTTGCCGTAAATGAGCTCTACTACGGTAATCTGGCCAGTGAAAAACTGCTCACCCCCACGGAGGATACACGGGACATCATAGCCGCAGCAGTGAAAGCACTGGACAGGATCTGGGTGGATGGTCACCGCTATGCAAAGGCGGGCTGTATGCTCAACGATTTCACTCCTACCGGGATTTCTCAGCTCAATTTATTTGATGAAGTGCAGCCGCGGGAACAGAGCAAGCAACTGATGAAAACCCTGGATGGTATTAACCATTCAGGACTCGGAAAAATATGGTTTGCTGGGCGTGGGATTGCACCTGAGTGGCAAATGAAGCGTGACATGCTTTCCCCCGCCTACACTACTCGTTGGAAAGAAATACCCGTTGCGAGGATTGGATAAAGCCGTTTTTAGAAAGGAGGCAGTGCTCGCCGCAGCCGAGCGACCGGGCATCGCCCGCGAGTGAGCGAGGAAGCACCAGGGAAAGGTACCTGCATGTTCTGCTTACGCCCAATATCAAATGTTAGCCCTCTTCTTTGAGCTCTTATCCACTTATCCACCGTCATATTTTTATAAGATCTTTTTAAATTAGTTTTTAGGTTTACCTTTTTAGACCCCCTTTGAGCCCTTATGTACTGCGGGTTCCAGAGGATCATTTGTGACAACTTGCCCTTTCATTGTGACAAATCACCCTCATTTACCCTATTGAACTGTGACTATCTGCCCTGAACCCTGTGACAAATTGCCCTCTGCGATCCATTTGAATCACAAACTTATCCCTGCCTGTTGACTCTCTTTGATGAAATGTGACAATCTTAAAATCTGTCACATTTTGAATGGAACGGTCATGACGGAAGTTGCGGTAATAAACCATAAAAAGCGCAAAAATAGCCCTCGTATAGTTCAGTCTAATGAGCTTACCGAAGCGGCTTATAGTCTCTCTCGTGATCAGAAGCGTATGCTGTATTTGTTCGTCGATCAGATCCGTAAATCAGATGGCTCGCTTCAGGAGCATGATGGTATCTGTGAAATACAGGTAGCTCATTATGCAGCAACATTTGGATTAACCTCTGCGGAAGCCAGTAAGGATATACGTCAGGCGCTCAAAGGCTTTGCTGGTAAAGAGGTCGTATTTTACCGACCTGAAGAGGATGCTAACGGTGAAAAAGGGTTAGAGTCTTTCCCCTGGTTCATTAAACGTGCTCACAGCCCTTCCCGAGGACTGTACAGTGTTCATATAAACCCCTATCTGATTCCATTTTTTATTGGTTTGCAGAACAGATTTACCCAATTCAGGCTTAGCGAAACAAAGGAGATAACTAATCCCTATGCTATGCGGCTGTATGAATCTCTCTGCCAGTACAGAAAACCCGATGGTTCAGGCTGTGTGTCGCTCAAAGTAGACTGGATAATGGAACGTTACCAGTTGCCGCAAAGTTATCAACGAATGCCTGATTTTCGACGCCGTTTCCTTCAGGCAAGTGTTGATGAAATCAATAGCAGAACGCCGATGCGTCTGAGTTATATAGAGAAAAAGAAAGGACGACAGACAACTCATATTGTCTTTTCTTTCAGTGACATAGTAGCTAGCTCTCTCTAAATAATGAGGGCAGATAGTCATACTTCCGAGGGTTGAATGTCACAGCCCCTCAGTGCAAATTGTCACAGATAAGTGGTGTTCTCAGGGCTATTTGTCACACTTGGAATGGTTTTCAGCTATTTGATACCCATGAAATCAAGCCTTAACCCCTTTACTTTCTTGAAGGCAGATTGTCACTCTTAGCTAAGAGCAATTTGTCACACTTCTTTCAGGGCATTTTGTCACAGAAGAAATATTAGACACTAACAGAGTAAGTCTCCTGGCTGCCTAAAGTTGAGTGCAATTTGTCACACCTTGCGTCCAGTGAAACCTTAAAGTACATCATTGGGATAAAGTTAGTGTCATATCTTTTACGCTGAAGAAAGGGGATAGCGTTTTGAAGTCGGCTCCATTTTTCTGGTAGTGCTAGTTATCGATCCTGCAGTTCCCCTTCTGCCAGGAATATCAACAGCAATGAGAACCTGGCATTAAGAGTTATTCTGTGAAGTTGATTATCATTTTTTCATGAAATCATGTTTTCATTATTTCATTTTATTGCGATACATCTCATACCCAGCCATTATCATTTCAGTCATAGATATCCCCTGCTCCGCAGCATAAGCTTTCATTTCTTTGTGCTTAGACACAGGTACCTTTATCTGGATAGGCTTCACAGATGATTCAGGAGCTGCGCTTCGTCCTGTAACATCCAGAGTTGGTTCATCATCTTTTGGTGGATCAATTTTGATAGTACTTTTCGGGCCTTTCATAGAGAACCTCTCACATAAAATGAATTAATGAAATCATGCTATCATGAATTAATTATATCATGAACTTCTTCAATCATTTGTTTTGCGAGTTCGTTTAAAGATTTAAATGATGTTTCATGTAGTGCGCGCCCGGCATCAAGGGCTTCACCATAGCTTGTTTTAAAAGGTATAACCGTTTTCAGTACTTTGTAACCCCATGCTTTAATCGTTTCCTGAGCTTTTTCCCCCTGAGAAGGAGACGGAGATTTAGCTACAGCGAATACGATTTTGCTTTTATCAATCCCTTTTTTTATCAATTCGCGGGCCAGTTCGAGTGAAGGCTCGAGATCATCGATTGTCGTTCCTGTCGAGATTATTACCAGGTCTGATTCATCTGCTACATCGAGTGATGTTGTCTCTGCCGCTGGACGGCCATCAATAATTAATAAATGACAGCTGTCCTTCATTTTGACTGCCGTATCAACCCGACGGTAAAGGGCGCAGTCAATTTGACTTAATCCACTTTTTTCTCTTCGCTCAGTCCATTTGAATGATGTCTGCTGCTTTACATCCATATCAGCCAGATGAGTCTTCCATCCAGCCTCCGTAAATCCTACAGCCAGAGTTCTGGATTCGGTGCTTTTGGAACCACCACCCTTCTGACCAATTACTGATATAACCTTACCCATGTCATCACCATTTCATTAAATCATGATTTCATTATTAACAATTTGTGCAAATCAAACTATGACACAGAGTACTATACAATAACAATATGAAATCATGATTTAATGATATAAGGAAAGCATGAAAATCGTAACTGTGTGAAATTGCTCACGATAACCAGTCATTAAATAATGATTTAATGATTTAATGACTAAAGAGCAAGGTGGGCAGGTATGAAGAATTTCACGATCAAACTGTATTTTGATAGTAAGTCATCGCCCCGAATATTTGGCGCAGATGAACAGGATTCGTCTTCGATACAGACTGAATTTCAACAAGCATTGAAAAGATCACGAGACTGTAACTCGTATGCTGTTTGTTTATGTACAGGCAGAGAACTACCGCTGGCTGTGAAGTTAAAAAATGAGAAGCATCATCTTGCACGCTTCCCCCTCACTGGTAATAAACATAAGGATGAGTGTCGGTTCTATAGCCGACTCTCACCTGAAGGTGCGCAAGGGACTTACAACAATGGTGCGATTACTGAAAAGCCAGATGGCATTATCAACGTTAAGCTGGATTATGCTTTGCAGACAAAATCAGTATCTGATGATATTCCTGCAACTCCCCTGACTGGTGATGCTTCCCGTAAAAGTAAAAGAGCCACCGTGTCTCTGTGCGGCCTAATGCACTTAATCTGGGAAAATGCAGGATATAACAGATGGTTTCCAAAGATGGATGGAGTGAGGTCATCAACATTGCTTGGCTTCCATCTTTGGACTCAGGCATGTGAAATTGAAATTGGCAAAACACGATTGTCAAACGTATTGCTTACACCTGCAGTGACCGGTTCCAGAGATAGTGTCCGGAACAGTGGGGCTGTAGAATTCGCCAGGCAGAATAAATGCAGGATGGTAGTCGTGGCCGAACTGGCAAAATACTCTGATAAATACATTTCAGGGGTAAACCGTCTGCCTGTGAAGGAGTTCGCAGGTATGCCTTTTCTTGGTCTTGATACCTCCAGATGGAATTCTGCCATTGAAAGATTTCCACATGAATTCAGTGGCTGGAAAAATGGATATAAAATTTTCATCATTGCTCTTACAGATGTGCCCAGCGCTAAGTCAGCCCAGGTTCGTCAGCTTGCCATGATGATGACGAGTGAGCGCTTTATACCGCTTGATTCGCAATATGAAGGCACGATGGAACAAAAATTATACGAGTTACAGCGGTCCTTTTTTAAACCACTAAGATATGACTCTTCCGAGATGGAGTTTCATCCCGACTTTAGTCTGCTCGATGTGCAGTCTCAAAATCATATGCCTTTCCCGATTGAGGTGTGGGGGATGAAAACCGATGCTTACATTGCTCATCGTCGGGAGAAAGAAAGGTGGTACAACAGTGAATACGGTGAGAAAGGGTGGTGGTCCTGGGACGCTACCATAAATGATAAGTTGGTTATTGATTCATCTTTCCCTTTGAAGAAAATATCTGGCTACACTAACTTAATGAAAGAATGAAAGAATGAAAGAATGAAAGAATGAAAGAATGAAAGAATGAAATCATGATTTAATGTTTTTTCATTAGCTTTAAATGGCCTTCTTGTAAAAAGAAGGCCTGATAGTTGCAATGCAACAAAGTTTTCAGATTGTTGTAAGCATAATGAAATACCTACCAGGGCTGGTCATAATGATATTGATCACCGAGCCATCCTTGTTTACACCAACATCCTGAAAACTATGTCTCTCGTTCCCATTGTCGTAGATGGATATTCCTTGAGCTAGTTTCACATTCCCGCTATCGATACGGGAGACGATCTCATTCTTTAACGAAATACTGGTGTCGTCAGAGTTCAACGTCACTACTCCAGAAATGGGGGAGTAACTCTGCCACTCATTTCTGATATCTGCCTGTTTGTTTATTATAGGATTTAGCAGTGCAGGAGACAGCTTTTCGCCATCTTTCCTGTTTTTGAAAACAATTACACTGTTGTCCAGATTATTCAGGTCTGCTGTCGAGGTTGAGAAACCACGCTTCTCAACGTCTTTTATAATGTTTTTTAGAGCATCCTTCTTAACGGTTGTTACGCTGTAAACCGAAACTTGTTGAGATTGTTTCATTGGAGCGATTGTTTCATCTGCTGATTGAGCAGCATTGATATTGAAAGAAACATACAGTAATGATGCAAATATCGTCGTTTTCATTTTCATTTTTAGCACTCGCTGTAATATAGATTTCTTCCGGATAGGTTCTGTAGTCGGGCAAAGACAGAGCTATTGTGCGTTTTGTGTCAGATATTTTTTTTCAACATGGCCACTGCATCAGCCTCTGGCATCTGGAATTGTACCCGGTGCCGCGCAGCAACATCGAGCGCAAACACTTTCGTATAGACCTCCGTCGAACTAATGCTCTTGTGGCCCATCAGACTTTGCAGCACCTTCAGCGGAATACCGTTGTACAGCATATGCATGGCATAGGAATGCCGGAAAGTATGTGGCGACACCGGGACCGAGAATGTCACACCGTCGGCCGCAGCGGATTCAACCGCTTCATTCAGCCAGGTACGCACTGTACGGTCGGTGATTTCCCAGATACGTGCCTTCTCCATTCTGCCGGTACGTTTATTGCGGCGCTCGAGCGGGATTTTCAGTGTGGCAACCATCATCTCCAGCTGACTGACATACTGTTTATCTGACAGCGGCACCAGACGATGTGCCTGACTGCCGGCAGGTGTTCTGCCGGCCGTTCTTGCCGCTTTTTCCGCCCGCTGTTTGAGGGTGGCCAGTTGCACAAACGGGTAGGGCGGCGCCAGCGAAAAATCTGACCGAGTCAGGGCCAGCGCTTCATTGATCCGTGCGCCGGTATTCCACAAAGTAGCCAGCAGCATCTTACGGTGCAGATCGGGAACATAATGCAGCAGGGCGCTCACTTCCGGGGCCAGCAGATATTTCGGCAGTTCATCCTGGACGATCGCCATCTGACGCAGAGCCAGCGCAGCCGGGTAATCGATGGCCACAGGCAGGTGCACTTTTTCCGGGGCGTAGGCCTGTCCGGGAAGAGAAGGGTAATTCATGATACCTCGGGTGCTTCATCACTTTCTGGTGCAAACGTCTGACGTTCCCGGGCGTCATGAATATAATGGAACTCATCCAGCATAAGCAGCACGCGGCGACCAGTCTTCCGGTGAAACATTCTCCGCATCTCTGGGGTTAGCTGGTTTCGTTCCCATCCGTAAGGAAAAATTATGCTGTAGTCATTTCTTTCAGGAAGAATATCAGGGCCTGCGACAATACGCGCCACTTCCTGATTCAGACGCTCTCCGCGCCAGCCATAAGATGACAGACGCTTGCGGATACGCCCGATCGGGAAACGGTTATCAGAATGACGGGGAAATATGAGTTTCCCGTCCTCACCCCGGGTGAGACCAAACATATCCAGAGACTGTTCGAACACCACTGTTCGCGTGGGGAAATACTCACGCATAGTTTTCATCATATTTTCCATTACTGCCCCCTGAAACACTTCAGAAAGATATTTGACTGTCTGCGACAAACCAGTCAGCCATGTTTGTTCCTTATCGAGAAATCCCGCTATAAACTGGAAAGTATCTCACTCATAACGGATTTGTTAGCGCGATAGCGTACTGCAGAGACAACTTGAGTCCGCCCGGAGATTGAGTGGCCCGATCCTCGAAGGGATCAAAATAACGAAAGTCAGTCTTTACAAGATGAATCCATCGTCCCTGAGAATACCTACACAAAATTCGTCCCTGAGAAGCAACATAACGGCCATCCAGAAAGGTAGAACGCCCTCCCTCGGCTGGGCTAAGCAGCATCAACCATAAATCGTTATGACCATAAGTTGTATGTAGAAGCAGATACATGTCTTTCAATGTCAAATTGAACCTTCCTTATAGTCACTCAGAGTAATCACACTCGCCGGCATAATATTTTGCTGAGGCATCTTTTCCGCAGGATGTCATCTTCGCCCAGACATTTCTGTGTTAATTGATACCGGGATTATCACCTGGTGTGACAGTCCTGGACGCATTCAGAATTTTCCCGACACCGCTTAAGAATTTTCTCGCATCACTCACAAAGGTGATGGTAACGCATGATGCAATCCCTAACCTGAAACATCACTCAAGTGATAATAAGCAGACATATAACCACACCATTAAATTACCGGATGGCTGTTTTCTGATGATCCGATTTTTTATCTATTCACGACTTTCCGGAAGTGTACCACGGTGAGGGAATAAGCAAAGCGGTCATTTCTGCCCCTGCGCGTCGGGTCACAGGGAAGGGTCATAACACAACATCTGGTAGCAATAACAGCTGAAAGAGCCGCTACATCTTGTGTTGTTGGGCCGCAGCGCGCCGGTGGGATTCAGGAAGATCCGGCTCCAGGGGTTTTCGGATCTCTGCGAGAAGAGAAAGAAACTAATACTACTGGAGCAATAATTATCAGTTATTGTTGCTTTAATTACATTATTGCCTGAAAGGCAACAATCATCACACTCTGTTGCAGAAATCAGCACACCGAAAAAGAAAGCCGCCCCTCTCATGCGTAACCCGTTACATGCGCTTCGGGTTCAGATCAAATATTGATTAACCCTTGACGGAAATAAAATGAAGCCGGTACGGGATCGCCGTAATATGAATAAAATTATTCAAAGCCTTCGGGCATTCATCAGCAACTGAATAAAGGTATCAAGGAATGTATCCTGTATTTGAGAATGGCTCCTGCTGGGTCAAGGTAGATTTTCATCTTCATACCCGTGCAGATAAAGAATTTCGCTATGCCGGAGAGTCCGACAGATATATTCGCGACTACGTCAGTGCCCTGAAAGCGGCTGGAGTGGGCGTCGGCGTGATCACCAATCACAATAAATTCGATCCCGGTGAGTTTAAGGCACTGCGCAAAGCCGCGCGCCGTGAAGGTATGGAGCTGCTTCCCGGCGTGGAGCTGTCCGTTAATGATGGCCAGGCCGGTGTGCATACGCTCGTGGTGTTTGCTGATGAGTGGTTTATCAATCCGCAGCAGACAAACCATATTGAAAGTTTCCTGACGGCCACGTTTGCGGGCGTTGATAATTTTGAGAACGAAAATGCCCGTTCAACAGAAAATATCACACAGACCATCCAGCGCCTTGACCGGTACGAACGGGATTACTTTATTGTGTTTGCCCACGTGGAGGCCCCTAACGGATTATGGGGCGGGCTGAGCCCTGGCAGGATTGGGGAGCTTTTTGATAACGAGCTTATCCGCCGGCGCGTGACGGGATTTCAGAAGGTGATGACCCACGACCTGCGGATCAAAATTAAGGGCGTGCTCGGTGAACGCTATCCTGCCGAAGTCCAGGGATGCGATGCCAAAACGCTGGATAACATTGGTGTCAGAAAAGTCGCCAGCTATCTGAAACTGGGGGATTACAGTTTTGAGGCTGTCCGCTTTGCGCTGCAGGATTTCCCGCACCGCGTCAGCAGGGAGAAACCGGCACTGAGCCACAGCCATATCCGCCAGATAGCATTCGAGGGAGCCGGTTCGCTGGGCGGAACTGTGGTGAAATTATCTCCGGAGCTGAACACCCTGATAGGGATCCGCGGCAGCGGCAAATCCTCCATCCTTGAAGGGATCCGGTATGCCCTGGACATTCCCTTTGGCGAGAAGGCTTCTGACCGCGATTACAAAGAAAATCTGGTCAGTAATTTACTCAAAAGCGGGGGGAAGATTACCGTTGAGGCCGTATGCCGTCACGGGCGGGCCTATCAGATAGTCCGTATCTTCGGTCAGGAGCCGCAGGTCATTTTTGACGGACAGGCCCGGCACGGGGTGGCGCTGCGGGAAACGGTGCTGCACAAGCCGGTGTATTTTGGCCAGAAAGATCTGTCCAATACCGGTGCCGGATTTGAACATGACCTGATTGAAAAACTGGTCGGGGAGCGCCTGGCCGCCGTGCGGAACAAAATCCGCCAGCAGGAAGACGCCGTCCTTGACAGGTTACGCGAGTATCGTCGTCTGAAAACATCAGGAGAAACACTCTGTGAATGGCAGGCGAAAGAGAAGGATGCGCAGTTTCGCCTGCGCTTTTATGCCCAGCACGGTATGGAAGAAAAACTGGCGCGTCAGACCACCTTCGGACGGGATGAGCGCTACCTCAGCAGTACCACTGCACGGGCAACCCGGGCGCTGGACAGTCTGCAGGACGTGATCAGGGAAAAACTCGATGAGCTGAAGCAGGATCAGAAACATGAGTCCGCCCATAACCAGGCGGATATTGATGATTATCGTGAGGGATATGACCGCTTTACCGCGCATCTCGGCTCCCTGAACACCATCGTGGACGGCGCCCGCCGGCTTCTCAGAGAACTCGATACGAAGCAGCAGGCTTTTCTGGAGAAAAAGCTGGCGCTGACGGAGGAATTTGCCGAAATAGAGCGTGGCCTAGCTGAAGAGCTGCGGCTGGCAGGCGTGGAAAAAGCCGATCCGGCTGACTTTCTGAAGCTGAAGGCCGGGCTGGAACTTGCGCAACAGAAAATTGCCGAGCTGACCCGGGCTAAAAGCAGTCAGGCGTTACTGGAGAAAAATCTGACAGAAGCGCTGAGCCGATTACATGAACTGTGGGTGGAAGAATATCAGGAAATTGAAGCCGTACTGGCCGGCATCAGCCAGGCCGGTTCGCCTCTGAAGATCGTGCCGTGCTTTGCAAACGACAAAAAAGCCATGCAGGCCGTTCTGAAAGAGGCCTTCACCGGCAGCCGGCTGCGGGAAAGTACCTACCAGACCGTGGCTGACAGCTTCAGAGATTTTGGCGAGCTCTGGCTGAACAGGGATAAACTGCCGGGGATTATCAGCGGTTCTGCAGAGACATTCAGCATGTATCTGGAACAGCAGATAGAATCGCTGATTGTCTGGCAGATCCCGAATACCTACACCATTGAATTCCGGGGTAAGCCCCTTGAACAACATTCGCTGGGTCAGCGCGCCTCCGCTTTAATGCTGTTTGTTCTGAATCAGCAGGATAATGATGTGGTTATCATCGATCAGCCCGAAGACGACCTGGACAATCAGACGATTTATGACGACGTGATTAAAATCATCCGGGCAATGAAACCCCGTACCCAGTTTATCTTTGCCACTCATAATGCCAACATCCCGGTGCTGGGAGATGCAGAGAATGTTTGTGCCTGTAAATATGCAGGCGGAAAGATCCAGACATCCGCTGGCGGCGTGGATGCCCCGCCTGTACAACAGCACATCATTTCTGTGATGGAGGGAGGGCGTGAGGCCTTCGAGCGACGCAGGGAAGTTTATGGCTCGTGGCTCAGCAAAACCTGATTCCATCATGCTTAAGGGCATGCAGAAAAAGCCGCAAATGCGGCTTTTTCAATTTTCCGATTATACCGCTTTTCGGATCTGCGAGAGAGTTGAGAAGAATTATTTCCATTTTGGAGAGGATAGGTAGACGATTGTTACTCGTTTTGGACAAGTCAGCCTGAAGGAAAATCAGCGACGAACCGGCACTGATTATTTGCATCCTGAACGTCTGTCCTTACCTCTGACATTGCGACCATCCTTAAAGCCCGCTTTACGCAACATCAGACGTTAGTAAGTCATTCTCAATATTGCTCTAATCAAAGTGAATCCCCAGATCTGATGCAATTTATGCAAATCAAATGCTCCAGAAGACGGCTGGCAGACTATCAACAGGATATCTGTATGGCCACTCTTGCACTCTGCATTCCGATTGACGCCGCATCGTAAGTTGAAGTTTGCTAATCTTTGAGATGTAGTACCCTCTATACAGTGCGGATTTTAATTAATGGAATAAATGATTATGAGTGAAAATGATACAATCCAAAAGAAGTCTAAAAGCCAGATTAACAAAGCGGTATTCTTTACATCTGCTTTGTTAATTTTCCTTCTTGTCGCCTTTGCCGCCGTATTCCCGGATGTCGCCGACAAAAATTTTAAACTACTTCAGCAACAAATCTTCACGAATGCCAGCTGGTTCTACATCCTTGCAGTGGCCCTGATTCTACTGAGTGTCTCGTTCCTGGGACTCTCACGCTACGGTGATATCAAACTGGGTCCGGACCATGCACAGCCTGATTTTAGCTATCACTCCTGGTTTGCGATGCTTTTCTCGGCAGGGATGGGGATCGGCCTGATGTTCTTTGGCGTTGCTGAACCTGTGATGCATTATCTTTCACCTCCTGTCGGCACTCCAGAGACCGTTGCGGCAGCGAAGGAAGCAATGCGCCTGACGTTCTTCCACTGGGGCCTGCACGCATGGGCAATCTATGCCATTGTGGCACTGATCCTGGCCTTTTTCAGTTACCGTCACGGTCTGCCTTTAACGCTGCGTTCCGCACTTTATCCCATTATTGGCGAGCGCATATACGGACCTGTAGGCCATGCGGTTGATATTTTCGCCGTTATTGGCACCGTCTTTGGCGTTGCGACATCGCTGGGGTACGGTGTTTTGCAGGTGAATGCTGGTTTGAATCATCTTTTCGGGGTGCCTATTAATGAAACGGTGCAGGTGATTCTAATCGTTGTCATCACTGGTTTAGCGACGATTTCGGTGGTGTCCGGCCTGGACAAGGGAATACGTATACTGTCTGAGCTCAACCTGGGCCTGGCAGTGCTGCTGCTGGCGCTGGTCCTGTGTCTGGGACCAACCGTGCTTCTGCTGAAGTCATTTGTGGAAAATACGGGCGGTTATCTTTCTGAACTGGTGAGTAAAACTTTTAACCTTTATGCGTATGAACCTAAGTCGAGCAACTGGCTGGGGGGCTGGACATTACTGTACTGGGGATGGTGGCTTTCATGGTCGCCGTTTGTGGGGATGTTCATCGCAAGAGTCTCGCGCGGTCGAACCATTCGCGAGTTTGTCACCGGCGTGCTGTTTGTTCCCGCCGGCTTCACGCTCATGTGGATGACGGTGTTTGGTAACAGCGCAATCTATCTCATTATGAACCAGGGGGCGGCTGATCTCGCCAATACCGTTCAGCAGGATGTCGCGCTGGCCCTGTTTAATTTCCTGGAGCATTTCCCGTTTTCTTCCGTGCTGTCATTTATTGCAATGGCGATGGTCATTGTCTTCTTTGTCACCTCGGCTGACTCCGGGGCAATGGTTGTTGATACGCTGGCATCGGGTGGCGTCGCTAACACGCCTGTATGGCAGCGAATTTTCTGGGCCTCGCTCATGGGGATTGTGGCAATCGCACTGCTGATTGCGGGGGGACTGAGCGCGCTGCAAACCGTGACAATAGCGAGCGCATTACCTTTCTCAGTGATTTTACTGATATCCATATACGGATTATTAAAAGCCCTGCGTCGGGATTTGACCAAGCGTGAAAGCCTGAGCATGGCGACTATTGCTCCGACTGCAGCGCGTAACCCGATTCCATGGCAGAGACGCTTGCGCAATATCGCTTATCTGCCAAAGCGCTCTCTTGTGAAACGCTTTATGGGCGACGTTATCCAGCCCGCCATGACGCTGGTTCAGGAAGAACTGAATAAACAGGGAACGATAAGCCATATAAGTGATACTGATGACGAACGAATTCGGCTTGAAGTCGATTTGGGCAATGAGCTGAACTTTATTTATGAAGTGAGACTTCGTGGCTATAACTCACCGGCTTTCGCCATGGCTGCAATGGACAATGACGAGCAGCAAGCTGAGCAACATCGATATTATCGCGCTGAGGTCTATCTGAAAGAAGGCGGTCAAAACTATGATGTGATGGGCTGGAATCAGGAACAGCTGATTAATGACATACTGGACCAGTACGAAAAACACCTGCACTTCCTGCACCTCGTTCGTTAATACAAAAATGCCGTCCTGCCGGGCGGCATTTATTTTCCCGAACTTAATACAAGGATATGCTGAATGATTTCACGCTGGCAATGGATTCTCAGGCAGACACTTAAAAAGCTATGGTTCAGGGCAACGTTATTCGCAATGGTAGCAATAATAACGGCCCTTTTATCTATTCTTTTTAGATCAATGATCCCAGAGTCAGTATCAGTGAAGGTTGGTGCGGAAGCAGTTGATAATATTCTGAACATACTGGCATCGAGTATGCTGGCGGTGACCACATTTTCACTGAGTATCATGGTCACCGCTTACGGTTCAGCCACTACTAATGTGACGCCCAGAGCCACGCGTTTAGTTGTAGAAGACGTAACCACACAAAATGTACTGGCCACTTTTATCGGTTCTTTTCTCTTCAGCCTGGTAGGGATTATTGCCCTCAATATGGGAGCCTACGGAGAAAGGGGTAGAGTCATTTTATTCATTGTAACACTGGTTGTCATTGCCTTAATAATCATCACATTGCTTCGCTGGATACAGCATTTGACCTCTCTGGGCAGGGTAGGTGAGACAACAGCAAAAGTAGAACAGGCGGCGATCGAGACATTTATTGCGAGAGCAAAAAGTCCATGTCTTGGCGGATATCCATGGCTTGAGAACAATGAACAACCAAAAGGAACTGTTGCCGTATATCCGGAGAAAATTGGCTATGTTGAATATATTGACATGGTCAAGCTCGGCAGTCTGCTGAGCAATGATCCTCGTCATGTATATCTTGTGGCGCAGCCAGGCAGTTTCATACATCCATCGATGCCAGTTTTGTACCTGAGTTCTGGTCAGGAGTCATCAATCTGTACCGATTTACTTGAAACGATCATTGTCTCGGATGTGCGTTCATTTGCTCAGGATCCCCGATTCTGTCTCAGCGTCATGGCCGAAATAGCCTGCAGGGCCCTTTCGCCCGCAGTAAACGATCCCGGTACTGCGATTGATGTCATTGGCAGAGGTGTTCGAATACTCTCCGCTTACGCGCAGAATAAAATAGATGAAACTGAAGTGATATATCCTTCAGTACATGTTGCGCCACTTCAGATCAAAGACCTACTGGAAGACTTTTTCTTACCTGTTGCACGTGATGGTGCGAGTATGAGGGAGATTCAGATAAGAGTCCTTAAAGGACTGTCTATGCTGAGTAAGGGTTGGCCTGGGATGTTTGCTGAAGCCGCACATATACTGGCATCTGAAACATTAGAGCATGCAACTCGTACTGATCATATAGCCCATGACGAATATCTTATAAAATCAATTTATTATAATTTATTCAGTGGCGAAAATCCTAATAAAAAACCATAGTTGCGGGACAAAGGATTTGTCCTCTGGCAAGGTGAAAGCAAAGCATTCCAGTGAGAATGAGCGTCTACTTTGAGCTGTGATTTCAACTGATGGACGCAACACAATTATTGAACTCACAGCGTGAAGCGGACGTAGCTAATTTTGCACAGCCCTCGATTAGAAAATTTAAGAATCCAGCCTTCAATGGTGTCATGGCGACAGGCAATACTCCAGTCCAGTGGCATATGAAGCCACATTGTCGCTGCCGGGAATTTGTTTCACCCATTATCGCACCGGAGAACAGGCAGAAGACGAAGCAGCGCTTATGGCAGCGATCCTTGCAGATGCAATGAATGCCGGAGCTGAACGAATGGCACAGAGTTCACGGGATGTCACCATTCACCGGATGATGGTCATGGTGGAGCGTCATTTACGCGCTGCAATCTATGCATCTACCACCTCGGTACTAGTCGACGCGCAGCAGGACCATCCTTTTGCCGCAATCTGGGGGGATGGTCACGTATCATCCTCGGACGGACAGTTCTTCCCGGCTGGCGGACGGGGTGAAGCCAGCCTTGAATACAATGCAAAATACGGCAAGCGGCCAGGCGCGTCGATTTATGGCTTTTTGTCGAACTGGTTTGCGTCCTTTTTCTCCAGAATGATCCTGGCCTCTGAGAGTGAGGCGCCTTACGTACTCGACGGTTTGCTTCACAACGAAAGTTCTGTGGAGATTCATGAGCATGCCACTGATACTGCCGGTGCGACTGAAACAACATTTTCGATGTTTCACTCCTTTGGCTACAGGCTCATACCCCGCATTCACAACCTCGGGAGTCGCAGGCTGTACGTCATTACGCCCTCAGAGGAGTACAGGCCACTTGATGCTCTGATTGCCGGAAGGGCCAGGATGGATGTTATAGAGCAACGCTGGGATGAAGTGCTGCGGCTTAAGGCTTCGATCGGAGCTGGTCTGATGCCACCGTCGTTGATACTAAAAAAGCTGGCTGCCTCCCCCAGACAAAACAGGCTCAACCAAGCCCTGCGTGAAATGGGACGTATTGAACGCTCTATTTTTATCTGTGACTGGCTGCTTGATACCCGCTTACGTCGCAGATCGCATGCCATCCTTAACAAAGGTGAAAGTCGTCAAGTGCTTGCCCGCGCCATAATGGTACTGGATTAAGCTGATGAAGCCCATGGACCCGCCACCGGCGATGGTCGCCAGCGCCATTCTCGGGCACCGCCACGATGCTCCAGCTCTTGCCCGACTGCAGGAAGCCGGGGATTAATCTACCCGTGTTTTCCGGTTTCAGCCCCCGCCCGCTTAAAAAACTGTTCACGGCTAACCAGTGCTGGACGTCTTTCCTCGACGCCGGTGGTTTGCGCGGTATCGAAGTCGAAGCCGTCACCAAAATGCTCGCCTGCGGGACCCGCATCGGCGGCGTGAAGGAATATGGCTGCGATAATCCTGACTGCCACCATGTTAAATATATCACCAACGCCTGCCACAGCCGTACCTGCCCCTCCTGCGGGAAAAAGGCCACTGACCTCTGGATTGCCGCTCAGCTTAACCGCCTGCCGGACTGCGACTGGATACACCTGGTCTTCACCCTCCCCGACTCGCTGTGGACTCTGTTTGAGGTCAACCGCTGGCTGCTCAACGACCTCTGCCGCCTCGCTGTCGATAACCTGCTGAATGCCGCCGGCAAAAGGGCGCTGGATATCGGTATTTTCTGCGCGATTCACACTTATGGACGTCGTCTCAACTGGCACCCTCATGTCCACGTATCTGCCACCTGCGGCGGCATCAATGCGCTCGGAAAGTGGAAGAAAATCAGCTTCCGCAAGGATGCCATGCGCACCCGCTGGATGTGTAATATCCGCCAGTTGCTGCTGAGCGTCTGGTCTGAAAGTATTGCAATACCATCCTCTCTCACCCATATCACCACCGAATCACAGTGGCGCAGCCTGGTTCTGACCACCGGCGGCGATTACTGGCATGTATACATGTCAAAAAAGACGGTCGGGGGCAAAAACACCGTGAAATACCTGGGCCGTTACCTGAAAAAGCCGCCGATTGCAGGCTCGCGGCTGGCACACTATGCCGGAGGCACCATGCTGATCTTTCGCTACCACGACCACAATACGGGAAAGCAGGCCACGGAAACGCTGACGCAGCGGGAAATCGTGGCGCTGCTGAAACAGCACATCCCGGAGAAGTTTTTACGGATGGTGCGCTATTTTGGTTTTCTGGCCAACCGGGTGTGCGGAGAAAAGCTGCCGGTGGTCTACAGCGCGCTGGGGATGGAAAAACCGGAGCCGAAGGTGTGCTATGCGCAGATGAGTAAGCAGTTCCTGCGGCGAGACCCGTTTGAATGCGTGCTGTGTGGAGGCAGGATGGTCTACCGTCGTGCAATATCGGGGCTGAATGTGGCAGGGCTGAAGAAAAATGCGCGGGATATCAGTCTGCTGAGGTATATCCCAGGCTGATGCAGAATAAATGTGCCTGTAATTCGGGGGGGAGTATAAAAAACAGCCCGCCGCGGTATAAAAATCGACCTCGTGTAGAGAGAAATACCGGAGTGATGGGAAAAACGGTTTACCGCACGAGGCATAAGTTGCGGACAGCAGTATCGCCTAGTTTTTCAATTTACTATACGTCAAGGTTCTTAGTGAGCCGTTTTTAAAAGAAATGATAAGATAACATTGTTTATAAATTGTTGATGTTTGATTTAGTAGCATATGAAATCCAGCAGCTTTATAGGGTTTTCCTTTTATCTCTGCTTGCTGGGTTCCAGAAACGTTAAATTTTAAACGGAGGGGGCTTTTGTTTAAGGCAAATCATGTTCCGGTATTAATGTATCATCATGTCAGCCATTGCCCTGGGCTGGTTACACTTTCTCCCGAGACATTCCGGAAACAAATGAAATGGTTGGCTGAAAACAACTGGAAAACACTGTCATCAGATGAACTGGAGTTTTTTTATCGGGGTGGAAAACTTCCCCGTAAAAGCGTTATGTTGACATTTGATGATGGATACCTTGACAACTGGTTTCAGGTATATCCTTTATTAGGTGATGCTGCCAACTTACTGATTTAGTGTATGATGGTGTTTTTGAGGTGCTCCAGTGGCTTCTGTTTCTATCAGCTGTCCCTCCTGTTCAGCTACTGACGGGGTGGTGCGTAACGGCAAAAGCACCGCCGGACATCAGCGCTATCTCTGCTCTCACTGCCGTAAAACATGGCAACTGCAGTTCACTTACACCGCTTCTCAACCCGGTACGCACCAGAAAATCATTGATATGGCCATGAATGGCGTTGGATGCCGGGCAACCGCCCGCATTATGGGCGTTGGCCTCAACACGATTTTCCGCCATTTAAAAAACTCAGGCCGCAGTCGGTAACCTCGCGCATACAGCCGGGCAGTGACGTCATCGTCTGCGCGGAAATGGACGAACAGTGGGGATACGTCGGGGCTAAATCGCGCCAGCGCTGGCTGTTTTACGCGTATGACAGGCTCCGGAAGACGGTTGTTGCGCACGTATTCGGTGAACGCACTATGGCGACGCTGGGGCGTCTTATGAGCCTGCTGTCACCCTTTGACGTGGTGATATGGATGACGGATGGCTGGCCGCTGTATGAATCCCGCCTGAAGGGAAAGCTGCACGTAATCAGCAAGCGATATACGCAGCGAATTGAGCGGCATAACCTGAATCTGAGGCAGCACCTGGCACGGCTGGGACGGAAGTCGCTGTCGTTCTCAAAATCGGTGGAGCTGCATGACAAAGTCATCGGGCATTATCTGAACATAAAACACTATCAATAAGTTGGAGTCATTACCC
>NZ_JAOWCZ010000020.1:0-7214 GCF_030336705.1 Citrobacter sp. Cb028
TAGGTGATGCTGCCAACTTACTGATTTAGTGTATGATGGTGTTTTTGAGGTGCTCCAGTGGCTTCTGTTTCTATCAGCTGTCCCTCCTGTTCAGCTACTGACGGGGTGGTGCGTAACGGCAAAAGCACCGCCGGACATCAGCGCTATCTCTGCTCTCACTGCCGTAAAACATGGCAACTGCAGTTCACTTACACCGCTTCTCAACCCGGTACGCACCAGAAAATCATTGATATGGCCATGAATGGCGTTGGATGCCGGGCAACCGCCCGCATTATGGGCGTTGGCCTCAACACGATTTTCCGCCATTTAAAAAACTCAGGCCGCAGTCGGTAACCTCGCGCATACAGCCGGGCAGTGACGTCATCGTCTGCGCGGAAATGGACGAACAGTGGGGATACGTCGGGGCTAAATCGCGCCAGCGCTGGCTGTTTTACGCGTATGACAGGCTCCGGAAGACGGTTGTTGCGCACGTATTCGGTGAACGCACTATGGCGACGCTGGGGCGTCTTATGAGCCTGCTGTCACCCTTTGACGTGGTGATATGGATGACGGATGGCTGGCCGCTGTATGAATCCCGCCTGAAGGGAAAGCTGCACGTAATCAGCAAGCGATATACGCAGCGAATTGAGCGGCATAACCTGAATCTGAGGCAGCACCTGGCACGGCTGGGACGGAAGTCGCTGTCGTTCTCAAAATCGGTGGAGCTGCATGACAAAGTCATCGGGCATTATCTGAACATAAAACACTATCAATAAGTTGGAGTCATTACCCCCCCTTATTTGTCGTTTTGTTCATGATAATAGACGCTATCCTACTGGAACCCTGACGTACACAGAACCAGGACACAAATATTCGACCATTCTTCCCCCGTGAGGAATGGTCTTCTTTTTCATCAATTACCCAGCAATTTCCCCGATAACTCTTGTATTTCCCTGCCCAGTATAGCGTAGTATTTAGTCCCAAAGAATAACGATTAGCAGCACCCGAAACACTTATGTTACATTGCGTAATGATAACGCAACATAGCTATCTAAACCTTAAACTGGTATGATATTTGCGAACTGGTGAATATATAACATCAGACAGTGTATTGAAGCGGTCCAGGGGATGTCACCGGGCCGTTTTTTTTATTTGAAGGTATTATTAACTGAAATACTGATAATGATATATTCAGAGATTTGAAGTTGTCCCTTAAAAGTACTGTAAGAAATTGATCTTTTAATACTTAATCTAAATAGGTTAGGTATGACCGTGCCCAGGGAACAGCCGTGAGGATGGATTATCGTAACTACAAATTGTGTAAACACAAAAAGAGTATGTACTTTCCGGCCTTCAGCCAAAAGATATTCACTCACCACGCTGTCCAGCGCGTTCAAAATCATGTCTGGTAATACGTTAAACTGAACCGCAACAAGCCAGTCTATATAACAGCCTGAAAAAAATGAAAAAATAAATCATAAGAATTCTAAAGTATATCTGCGTATATGCCGATACACCTATATATTTACCATGGAGGTTCTATGTCTATATCAATACAAACTAATACAAGTATAAAAAGTTCTAACAGTTCAGCTAATAGTGAATCATCTCAGATATCACAAATTTTAAAGAAGATACAGTCACTTACAGAAAAACTTGGTAAGGTGTCGTCAGAAGATGGTATGACAACAGATCAGAAGAAAGAGATGGTGGCTATCATACAAAAGCAAATTCAAAGTTTGTCTGCTCAATTACAACAGTTACTAAAACAGCAGGCTGAGAAGCAGGACAAGGAAACGCAGACTCAGTCAGGTAAAAGGGAAGATAAGAACCTCGAAAATACTATTGATGTTTATGTATGAATAGGTATTCCGGTGTGGACAACCCTCACAACCGTTGAATAATTTTGGCCTCGTGACGAGGCCTATTCAAAGGTCTCCGGACAGACGTCACCGAGATGACCGTGGCGCCGGACCCTTTAAATCATTCAATTAATAACCTTACTTGTAGAGGTTCTCTCACTTAACATGTTCCTAGCCTAGCGGGGACAAATGCGATAGCAGTTGCTCGTTGATCTTCATCCCTTTACGCTTCAGGGCATCGACCGCTCTTTCCATATAGACGGTATTCCACAACGAGATAGCTGCCGTCAGCAGCGTCAGTCCGCTGGCGCGGTAGCTCTGATTTTCCGGTTTACGATCCTTGATTTCACCCAGACGGAGAAGGAATACCGCGCGCCAGCGCGTTACGGGCTTCTCCTTTATTCAGTCCCGCCTGGACCCGCCGACGAAGTGCCGGATCGCGGAACCTGTCGAGCATATACAGCGTTCGTTCAATACGGCCAATTTTCCTCAGTGCTTTGGCAAGTCCGTTTTGCTTGGGGTAGCTGGCTCGTCACGGTTCCCTGCTTTATCGAGGTTGCCAGGCGCAGCACTTCACGCCAGTGAATTTCGATCTCTTTCAGATGGAACTGGTCACCCTGACCTGCTCTCCATTGATTATCAGAGGCCAATGTTAGTCCCGCATCAGGGTAATCATGACAAATTCTCACTTCCGCTCTTCGCTCACAGCTGCCTGTCTACGTGGTCAATCTCCCTTACCGCAGCCTGGTAGTACAAAAAACGACCTTAACGAATGGAAGGGACTTCCCCTGATTATGCTCCTGATTAACTCTTGTGCAATCATGGGGTACACATCGTCCCGGAGGAATTCGTTATGACTATCACGACTGTCGGTATCGATCTTGCTAAAAATGTGTTTGCTGTTCACGGTGTTGATCAAAATGGTAGAACTGTTCTGGTTAAGCCTAAAGTATCGCGTGCTGCACTTCCTGAGTTAATTGCAAGTTTGCCTCCCTGTGTTATCGGGATGGAAGCATGCTCCGGGGCTCACTACTGGGCAAGATTGTTTCGGCAGTATGGTCATGAGCCACGTCTGATGGCTGCTAAGTTTGTATCGCCTTATCGTATGGCCGGAAAATCAGGAAAAAATGATGCAGCTGATGCTCAGGCTATCTGTGAAGCTGTTCGTCGTCCGCATATGCGGTTCGTACCAGTGAAAGACGAAAGCCAGCAGGCCATGCAGTGTTTACATCGTACCCGTCAGGGTTTTATCGAAGAGAAAACAGCAACGTATAATCGTCTGCGAGGATTGATATCTGAATTCGGTGTCATCGCGCCACAAAGTGCTGATGCCCTGCGCCACATGGTTTCTGTGCAGAAGAGCTCTTTACCGCTTCAGGTTCAGCAATGTGTTGATGATTTGATGGAACACGTTGATCGCATTGAAGCTAACATCACTGAATATGACCGAATTTTGTCCCACATAGCCAAAACAGATCATCGCAGTCAGCGGCTGATGGAGCTAAAGGGCGTTGGTCCCACAACGGCCTGTGCACTGGTCGCCAGTATCGGTAATGCACATGATTTTAAAAATGGACGTCAACTGGCAGCCTGGCTGGGGCTGACGCCATCACAATACAGCAGCGGGGGAAAGTCGAAACTCGGCAGGATCACAAAAGCCGGTGATTCGTATCTGCGAACGCTTCTGGTTCAGGGGGCTCGTTCAGTGCTTATTGGCGCCGGGAAAAGGACTGACTCATTCAGCCGTTGGGTTTGTATGTTGGTTGAGCGCAGAGGGTACTGGCGGGCTGTTGTGGCCATCGCCGCCAAAAATGCGCGGCTGTGTTGGGCATCACTACATTACGGTGATGATTTCCGGCTGTACTCAGTCAACTAAAGCTCGAAGCTGTATAACCATCTGACCTGCAATTCGTTGATGATAAAGGGTTAGACCCCGTGAGGCCTATCTGGCTATTGTACAGGATATACGTATCCGCTTAACGAACAAGAACCTCGCGCGCGTCTTTCATCAGGGCCCGAATCGATGACGATTCATCATGGCCGTTTATAGTACCGCAGTCTCTCCCCTTTATTTTTACTGAAGAGCAGACAGAAACCATAAATACCGGCTTTGACATGCCGGGGAAGTCCTTATAGTACAATAATTTTCGATATCCAAACTGACTCCAAGAAGAATATACCCTCAGTAACGGTGGCGGGGATTTGCCATGGACATAATATTGATACGACAACTGACCATTGATATTCATGGTAACATACTGAATAAATTGAATTTACTCTAAATTTATTCCTTCCTGTGCCGATAATTAAAGGGTCAGGAGGGAAGGGTTATGAACGATTTTCATATTTTAAGTCTTTGTGTTCAGAATAAGGATGTGGTAGGCGCCATGCGTGTGCTGCGGGATAAATCAGAGTTTGCGGCACGCATAATTCTGGAAAAATTAAAGGTTCGCGTGACGTCACAGACAGGCAGGGCTTTCTGGCATCATGTTCAGGACTGGCTGCTGATGGCGTGCCGTCAGGAGAATACACCGAATGAGTCACACGGTTCCCAGCCTTCTTCGACCCCTTCAGACACCAGGGCAGATCAGTCCTGCTGCCCTGGATATGGTCAAAGTGCTGGCACTGATCGCCATGCTGGCCGACCACATCAACACCCTGTTCCTGACGCCCGGCAACCTGCTTTTGTATGCGGCTGGCCGGATGGCCTTCCCCCTGTTCACGCTTATCTGGGCGATGAACGTGCAGCGCACACCGGAACGGCTCCAGGTGAGGGCAAACCGTCTGTGGAGATGGGCCGTCATAACCCAGCCTGTATTCAGCCTGGCTTTTGCGCATCACCATCCGTGGTGGGCACTGAACATTCTTTTCGTGTTCGCAGGTGTCACGCAACTGCTTGCCCTACAGGGGGGAACCGCAGAATTCGGAAAAAATCGTACGCTAAGCTAACGGTGTTCTCGTGACAGCTCTTTGACTAGGCTTTCTAAGGCCATTCTGATAGCCCTGACTTCCTGAAAAGCCATGGCTAAAATTTGTGCGGCTAAAAGGGATAACCGATGGTAAAGTAAGTTATCCCTGTCGAGATACTGAAAAGCGTTATCCTCGTTTTTCCCAAAACTGTTTTGCCAGTTCGCTCAGAGCGCTAGTTAACTGAGCGACAGATTTCGCACTTTGCAAATTATTCTGCCCGGTCTGTACATTGGTATCAGCAGCATCGCGTATATTGATAATACTGCGGTTTATGTCTTCACTTACTGCTCCCTGCTGCTCGACCGCAGTCGCTATTTGCGCGTTCATGTCGGTAATTTCGTTAACGCGTTGGCCAATTCCATCAAGAGCTGTAGCTGCTTCCTCTGCGTGAGCTACACTCGTGTGCGCTTGCCGACTACTTTGCTCCATGACTGTAACAGCGGATTGCGCTCGCTCTTGTAGAGCGCTGATCATGCTTTGAATATCCGTTGTCGATTGCTGTGTGCGAGCAGCAAGACTGCGAACCTCATCGGCGACAACAGCAAAACCACGCCCCTGCTCACCAGCACGCGCGGCCTCAATTGCTGCGTTGAGTGCCAACAAATTCGTTTGCTCGGCGATCCCTCGTATAACGTCAAGAACTTTTGATATCTCGTTACTTTGACCTTCAAGCTCATGAATAACCTGAGTGGCTTGCCTAATTTCACCTTCAAGGGCAGTGATTGACTGGCTTGTGTGGGCTACCAGACGCTGGCCAGATGCCGTCTCAGTGTCTGCTCTTCCGGCCGCATCTGCAGCATGCTGTGCATTGCTCGCAACCTCTTGAATGCTTGCCACCATTTGGTTTACTGCCGTTGCTATTTGATCTGTCTCTGCCTGCTGCTCAACTGTAAGTACATTGCTTGACTCAATATCCTTTAGTAGGCCTCGGGTGTGTTCGCTAAGCCGATTTGATGCATCACCTATGCGACCTACTATGGCGCCTGTTTCAGCTTGCATCATTCGTAAAGCAAACTCTATTTGGCCAAACTCATCGGTGCGCCCAGTGTAGAGGGATTGACTTAATGGGTTATTGGAAATATTCCTGGCTCTTTCAACCAGTCTTCCAAGAGGAGAGAGAATAGCCAAAACACTAACAGAGCTTAAGCTTCCTGACATTAAAGTGGCTAACAATAAGCTGCTTATTGATGTATCAGTAAGCATGCCGGCAGCCATTGCGCTTGATATAATACTACCCCATATGAGCAAGAGTATTTTCACGGAAAAGCTAGCAGCCAATTTCGGCCTCGCGGCCTTCCCGCTTCTCAATTGAGCATATAATTTTTCCGCAGCCAAAACCTGCTCAGGTTCAGGCTTGGTCCTTACAGACTGGTATTCAACAATCGAACCATTCTTAGCTATTGGCGTTACATAAGCACTTACCCAATAGTGGTCGCCATTTTTACAGCGATTTTTTACTAGCCCCATCCATGAGCGGCCAGATTTTAATGTACTCCACATATGCTCAAATGCAGCAGGCGGCATATCTGGGTGTCTTACGATGTTGTGAGGCTGGCCTAATAGTTCTTCCTCAGTGAAACCACTGATTTTAATGAAGTCAGGATTAACGTACGTGATATGGCTTTGAGGGGAGGGTAATGACTCCAACTTATTGATAGTGTTTTATGTTCAGATAATGCCCGATGACTTTGTCATGCAGCTCCACCGATTTTGAGAACGACAGCGACTTCCGTCCCAGCCGTGCCAGGTGCTGCCTCAGATTCAGGTTATGCCGCTCAATTCGCTGCGTATATCGCTTGCTGATTACGTGCAGCTTTCCCTTCAGGCGGGATTCATACAGCGGCCAGCCATCCGTCATCCATATCACCACGTCAAAGGGTGACAGCAGGCTCATAAGACGCCCCAGCGTCGCCATAGTGCGTTCACCGAATACGTGCGCAACAACCGTCTTCCGGAGCCTGTCATACGCGTAAAACAGCCAGCGCTGGCGCGATTTAGCCCCGACGTATCCCCACTGTTCGTCCATTTCCGCGCAGACGATGACGTCACTGCCCGGCTGTATGCGCGAGGTTACCGACTGCGGCCTGAGTTTTTTAAATGGCGGAAAATCGTGTTGAGGCCAACGCCCATAATGCGGGCGGTTGCCCGGCATCCAACGCCATTCATGGCCATATCAATGATTTTCTGGTGCGTACCGGGTTGAGAAGCGGTGTAAGTGAACTGCAGTTGCCATGTTTTACGGCAGTGAGAGCAGAGATAGCGCTGATGTCCGGCGGTGCTTTTGCCGTTACGCACCACCCCGTCAGTAGCTGAACAGGAGGGACAGCTGATAGAAACAGAAGCCACTGGAGCACCTCAAAAACACCATCATACACTAAATCAGTAAGTTGGCAGCATCACCTA
>NZ_JAOWCZ010000021.1:0-85829 GCF_030336705.1 Citrobacter sp. Cb028
CGGTAGTTCAGTTGGTTAGAATACCTGCCTGTCACGCAGGGGGTCGCGGGTTCGAGTCCCGTCCGTTCCGCCACTTATTAGAAAATTAAGCCTGCTACCAAGCAGGCTTAATGATAAGAAAATTTAGGGGCGTAGCTCAGTTGGTAGAGCACCGGTCTCCAAAACCGGGTGTCGCGAGTTCGAGTCTCTCCGCCCCTGCCAGAAACAATCCTTAGCATTTTTGCTAAGGATTTTTTTTTACCTGCAATTTGAATTATGCCTTCCTGCTGTTTTACTCCCGGCATCCTTGCCTATATTTTCTTTAATTTTCCAGAATATCTGTTCTCAGCAGATCGCAAATTAGTCCATTTTTATCGCTGTTTTGCAGCCAAACTGCATATAAAGGACGTGAAAGCGTTGTACTGTCGGTAACCGTATGGAGATCGCTTTTGGTTTTGGCCCAGTTGACGGGAAGCCAGCTAAAGCCCTTAATCACTGAAAGTTGCTGCCTGGCCAATTCTGCCGAACTGGTGGTGAGTACCGGCACTTCATCTCCCGCTATTAGTCCTGCTTCGTGTTGTTGGAAATCGGGTCCCCATTCCAGGCGTAAATAATTCAGCTCATCTTTGGTTTGCGAAGGAGAGCTGCAATAGAGCGCCAGCGTGAAATATCCCAACAGTTGGCTGCTAAATTCGTCCATTTTGGGTGTTTCGGTAGTAATCAGTAGATCAAGCTGTCGTTCATGAAGCTGTTTTACTAACGATTGGCGTTGAGCGATCCTCGCTTCAAACTGCAGGCTGGATTGTGGCTCCTGAGATTGATACAAACGCTTCAACCAGTCATTAAGCATGCACTCCCAGAGAGATGCGCTGGCACCGATAGAAAACTCGTTATGCCGCGAGGTATTCGCGACTTCCTTACGTGCTGCCTGCCACGTATTCATCAACGTTTCGGCGTAAGGCAATAATTTTTCACCTGCAGCGGTTAAACGGATATTGTTTCTGTGTCGGGTGAACAGGTTTACACCCAATTGATTTTCCAGTTGTCTGATCCGGAAACTAACCGCTGATTGGGTCAGGTAGAGCGCTTCAGCAGCCCTGCCAAAGTGGCGTGTCCGGCTAACTTCCAGGAAAGTTTTTAACAATTCCGTATCCACAACTCGCTCCATAAAATTATTTGTCGTTATGATTTAAATCTTTTGTTTGACGCTCTGTCAAGCGTAACTAATACTCCGCGCCATAAATAGCTCGGCCAAAGAATTAGGAGCGTGCAGGATGGCGGAAAGCTTTACGACGACTAATCGATATTTCGATAATAAATATTATCCCCGCGGATTCTCCCGTCATGGTGATTTCACCATTAAAGAAGCACAACTGCTTGAGCGTCACGGTTATGCTTTCAACGAGCTGGATCTGGGCAAGCGTGAGCCGGTAACTGAAGAAGAAAAACTGTTTGTTGCGGTATGCCGTGGTGAACGTGAGCCGGTTACCGAAGCTGAACGTGTGTGGTCTAAATATATGACGCGTATTAAGCGTCCAAAACGCTTCCACACCTTATCGGGTGGGAAACCTCAGGTGGAAGGCGCAGAAGACTACACCGAATCTGATGATTAATAAAAAGGGGCGAAAGCCCTTTTTTTATGTCAGTAGTTTCTGCAGATGAATGAGTAACCTGTCTATCGCTCGGTACCCAACGGCCTCCTGTAAATGCTGGCGAGAGATGTGATCACATTGTTCGATATCCGCAATCGTTCGAGCGACCTTAATCAGGCGCAGCCAGGCGCGGATAGACAATCCGAGATGAGCGAGCGTTTCTTCAAGCCACTGTGCATCGTCGCTACGCAGTAGGCAGTATTTATGGATATCCTGACTGTCCAGATGTGCGTTTAACTTATTTTGCCGCTGATACTGACGCTCTCGCGCTGCCATAACACGTTGCTTCACCGTTGCGCTATTTTCCCCTTTCATCGCGCTCTGGCTGAGTATACCGGGCGGCGGTAAGGGAATTTCGAGGGAGAGGTCGAAGCGGTCAAGAAATGGACCTGACAATCGATTTAGGTAGCGCAGTGTCTGTTCTGGGGTACAGCGGTTATGGTTTCCCTGATAATGGCCCGTCGGGCTTGGATTCATCGCAGCTATGAGTTGAAAGCGTGCGGGATAGGTTATTTTTGCTCTGGTGCGGGATAGATGGATCTGCCCGGACTCGATGGGTTCGCGCAGTGCATCCAGCGTGCGCCGCTCAAACTCGGGTAGTTCATCCAGAAACAGTATGCCGTTGTGCGCTAAAGAGATCTCTCCTGGCGCAGGAATAGAGCCTCCACCGACCATGGCGGTTAATGAAGCACTGTGATGTGGCGAGCGAAAAGGGCGTTGCTTCCACTGTTTTTGTATCGTGTCGGAATGGATCAGACTGAGTATCGCGGCACTTTCCAGCGCTTCATCGTTGCTAAGTGGAGGGAGCAGCCCTCTGAGTCGACTGGCTAGCATAGTCTTTCCCGTACCCGGCGGGCCGATGAGCAAGAGGTTGTGGCCGCCTGCTGCGGTAAGCTCCAGCCCGCGTTTACCCTGTTCCTGGCCGATAACATCGCTCAGATCATCAGCTAATGCGTTAGGCGTAAAATCTGCGGATGATGGCCTGTCTAAATCATGCTTACCTTCGAGAAATGCGCATACGGTCTGCAGGTGATCGGCGATCAGGCACCCTTCGCCGTGTATCAGTCCAACTTCAGCGGCATTCTCTTTTGCGACAATAATTCGCCTGCCTGCACGAATGGCCTCGGTTGCGCTTGATATCGCGCCGGGAACGCCGCGTAGCGCGCCTGTAAGCGCTAATTCACCTACCAGCTCGTAGGTGTCGAGATTGTGGGGTGTAAGCTGCTCAGAAGCGGCCAGAAGCGCAACAGCGATAGGTAAATCATATCGCCCCCCTTCTTTCGGGAGATCGGCCGGAGCGAGGTTTATAGTTATCTTCTTTGTCGGGAATTCATAACCGCTATTAATAATCGCACTGCGTACCCGATCGCGAGCCTCTTTCACCGTCGTTTCGGGCAGCCCCACCATGGTTAAACCAGGCAGGCCGTTGCTGATATGTACCTCGATGGTAATGGCTGGCGCATTCACGCCTAGCGCGGCGCGTGTGTGAACAATCGATAGTGACATAATTCCTCCTGATAAAAGTATTATGTCGTAATACATCGCGGCAAGATTTCATATAATTACGGTTTTTAGATGCTAATTCCCGTATTTTTGCGCAACGTATAACTGCTTGCATTAAGCCTGGAATGACGCCCGCAAATGCTTTTGAATGGTGTTTGTATTGGGGATCGGGTTACCGAGGATCGCCTGAAGCGTGAAATATTTTCATTTTTGATTTTTTTGTATAAAAAACAACGGTATTTATCTAAACCGTTAACGACGTCAGAAAAACGAATAAAAAAATATCTTGTGTCATTTGCAAATTCTATGGTAACTCTTTAGGTATTCCTTCGAACAAGATGCAAGAAAATACAAAAATGACAGCCCTTCTACGAGTGATTAGCCTGGTCGTGATTAGCGTGGTGGTGATTATTATCCCACCGTGCGGGGCTGCACTTGGACGAGGAAAGGCTTAGAAAACAAGCCTTAACGAACTAAGACCCCCGCACCGAAAGGTCCGGGGGTTTTTTTTGACCTTAAAAACATACACGAGGAGCAGAAAGTGAACGGTAGCATAAAATTCTGTTTCTCAAGATTTACGGCGGGGATGTAACTATGAATGGGGCACAGTGGGTGGTACATGCGTTGCGTGCACAAGGGGTTCAAACCGTCTTTGGTTATCCTGGTGGCGCAATTATGCCGGTTTACGATGCGTTGTATGACGGCGGCGTAGAGCACCTGTTGTGCCGACACGAGCAGGGTGCGGCAATGGCGGCGATTGGCTATGCCCGCGCGACCGGTAAAACCGGCGTTTGTATCGCTACTTCCGGCCCTGGCGCAACCAACCTGATCACGGGCCTTGCCGATGCGCTGTTAGATTCTGTTCCAGTGGTGGCGATCACCGGTCAGGTGGCATCACCTTTCATCGGAACGGATGCGTTCCAGGAAGTGGACGTGCTGGGGATGTCTCTGTCCTGCACCAAACACAGCTTCCTGGTACAGTCACTCGAAGAACTGCCGCGTATCATGGCTGAGGCTTTCGCCGTGGCGAATTCCGGTCGTCCGGGTCCGGTTCTGGTTGATATCCCGAAAGACATTCAATTAGCCAGCGGTACGCTGGAGCCATATTTTACGACCGTCGAAAACGTAGAGACGTTTCCGCACGCTGACGTTGAGCAGGCACGTAATATGCTGGCGCAGGCGCAAAAGCCCATCCTGTACGTAGGTGGTGGCGTAGGTATGGCGCAGGCGGTCCCGGCCCTGCGTGAATTTATCGCGATAACCCAAATGCCGGTCGCCTGCACGCTGAAAGGTCTGGGCGCAGTAGATGCTGACTACCCGTACTATTTGGGGATGTTGGGAATGCACGGTACTAAAGCCGCGAATTTCGCGGTGCAAGAGTGCGATTTACTGATTGCGGTTGGCGCACGTTTTGATGACCGGGTGACTGGCAAGCTGAATACCTTCGCACCGAACGCCAGCGTAATCCACATGGATATCGACCCGGCGGAAATGAACAAACTGCGCCAGGCACACGTGGCGCTGCAGGGGGATTTAAATTCTCTGCTGCCAGCATTACAGCAATTGATGAAGATTGACGAATGGCGTCAGCACAGCGCTGAACTGCGCGCAGAACATATCTGGCGCTACGACCATCCGGGGGAAGCTATCTATGCGCCACTGTTGTTAAAGCAGTTATCCGATCGCAAACCTGCGGATAGCGTAGTGACAACGGATGTTGGCCAGCATCAGATGTGGTCGGCACAGCATATGACCTACACTCGCCCTGAAAATTTCATCACGTCGAGCGGTCTGGGGACGATGGGCTTTGGCCTGCCAGCAGCGGTTGGCGCGCAGGTTGCTCGCCCGAATGATACGGTAATCTGTATCTCCGGTGACGGTTCCTTCATGATGAATGTACAGGAATTGGGCACCGTAAAACGCAAGCAGTTGCCGCTGAAGATAGTTTTACTCGACAACCAGCGGTTAGGCATGGTGCGACAATGGCAGCAGCTGTTTTTCCAGGAACGTTATAGCGAAACCACCCTTACCGATAACCCCGATTTCCTCATGTTGGCCAGAGCCTTCGGCATTCCTGGTCAACACATCACCCGTAAAGACCAGGTTGAAGCGGCACTCGACACCATGCTGAACAGCGAGGGGCCATACTTGCTTCATGTCTCAATCGACGAACTTGAGAATGTCTGGCCTCTGGTGCCACCTGGCGCCAGTAACTCAGAAATGCTGGAGAAATTATCATGATGCAACATCAGGTCGCCGTTGAGGCTCGTTTCAATCCGGAAACGTTAGAACGTGTTTTACGCGTGGTACGCCATCGTGGTTTTCAGGTGTGCTCCATGAATATGGAAGCCGCCAGCGATGCGCAGAATATAAATATCGAATTGACCGTTGCCAGCCCCCGGTCGGTCGACTTACTGTTTAGTCAGTTAAGTAAACTGGTAGATGTTGCACATGTTGCTATCTGCCAGAGCACAACCACATCACAACAAATCCGCGCCTGAGCGCAAAAGGAAGAAAAATGACGACGAAAAAAGCTGATTACATTTGGTCTAATGGCGAGATGATTCGTTGGGAAGACGCGAAGGTCCACGTGATGTCCCACGCGCTGCACTACGGTACTTCTGTATTTGAAGGGATCCGTTGCTACGATTCTCACAAAGGGCCGGTAGTGTTCCGTCATCGCGAACATATGCAGCGTCTGCGTGATTCAGCCAAGATCTATCGTTTTCCCGTTTCTCAGAGCGTTGATGAGCTGATGGAAGCTTGCCGTGAGGTGATTCGTAAAAACAACCTGACCAGCGCCTATATCCGTCCGCTGGTGTTTGTTGGCGACGTAGGGATGGGCGTTAACCCGCCTGCGGGATATACCACTGATGTGATAATCGCCGCATTCCCATGGGGGGCTTACCTCGGTGCTGAAGCGCTGGAGCAGGGGATCGACGCGATGGTTTCTTCCTGGAACCGCGTTGCGCCGAACACGATTCCTACCGCTGCTAAAGCAGGTGGTAACTATCTGTCTTCGCTGCTGGTGGGTAGTGAAGCGCGTCGTCATGGCTACCAGGAAGGCATTGCGCTGGATGTGAATGGCTACATCTCCGAAGGCGCGGGCGAAAACCTGTTTGAAGTAAAAGACGGCATTCTGTTTACCCCGCCGTTTACCTCTTCCGCGCTGCCGGGTATTACCCGTGACGCGATCATTAAGCTGGCGAAAGATCTCAATATCGAAGTGCGTGAGCAGGTGCTGTCTCGTGAATCGCTGTACCTGGCCGACGAAGTGTTCATGTCCGGTACCGCGGCCGAAATCACCCCAGTACGCAGCGTCGATGGTATTCAGGTGGGTGAAGGCCGCTGCGGTCCGGTCACCAAACGCATCCAGCAGGCCTTCTTTGGCCTCTTCACCGGTGAAACGGAAGATAAATACGGCTGGTTGGATTCAGTAAACCAATAACAAAATTAATATTTCCCCAAAATAGTTCACGTTGCAGGAAGATGGCAACGCAGCGAGCCCCAGGAGCTTACTTTAGTAGGTGACTGGGGGGAGCGAGGCAGCCCTCAGCAGCGGCGTGAAATATGCAGGGGAAAGACAGACGGGAGTTAATCAAGCATGCCTAAGTATCGTTCTGCTACCACCACCCACGGCCGCAATATGGCGGGTGCCCGCGCACTGTGGCGCGCCACCGGGATGACCGATGATGACTTCGGTAAACCGATTATCGCTGTGGTGAACTCCTTTACCCAGTTTGTGCCGGGCCACGTCCACCTGCGCGATCTCGGTAAGCTGGTTGCCGAACAAATCGAAGCCTCAGGCGGCGTGGCGAAAGAGTTCAACACCATCGCCGTAGATGATGGTATCGCCATGGGTCATGGCGGCATGCTTTATTCACTGCCGTCGCGTGAGCTGATCGCCGATTCAGTGGAATATATGGTTAACGCCCACTGCGCCGATGCGATGGTCTGCATCTCTAACTGCGATAAAATCACCCCCGGGATGTTAATGGCCTCTCTGCGGCTGAATATTCCGGTGATCTTTGTTTCCGGCGGCCCAATGGAAGCCGGGAAAACCAAGCTCTCTGACCAAATCATCAAGCTTGATCTGGTTGATGCGATGATTCAGGGCGCAGACCCGAAAGTCTCCGACTCGCAGAGCGAGCAGGTTGAACGTTCGGCCTGTCCGACCTGCGGCTCGTGCTCCGGGATGTTCACCGCCAACTCGATGAACTGTCTGACCGAAGCGCTGGGTCTGTCGCAGCCGGGTAACGGTTCGCTGTTGGCGACTCATGCCGACCGTAAAGAGCTGTTCCTCAACGCAGGTAAACGCATCGTTGAGCTGACCAAACGCTACTACGAGCAGGATGACGCTTCAGCCCTGCCGCGCAACATTGCCAGCAAGGCGGCGTTTGAGAACGCCATGACGCTGGATATCGCGATGGGCGGCTCCACCAACACCGTTCTGCACCTGCTGGCGGCCGCGCAGGAAGCGGAAATCGACTTCACCATGAGTGATATTGATAAGTTGTCCCGCAAAGTCCCGCAGCTGTGTAAAGTTGCGCCGAGTACGCAGAAATACCATATGGAAGACGTGCACCGCGCGGGCGGCGTACTGGGCATTTTAGGCGAGCTGGATCGCGCCGGTCTACTGAACCGCGACGTGAAAAACGTGCTGGGACTGACTCTGCCTCAAACGCTCGATAGTTATGACGTTATGCTGACCAAAGACGACGCGGTGAAAAAAATGTTCCGCGCAGGTCCGGCTGGCATCCGTACCACCCAGGCGTTCTCGCAGGATTGTCGTTGGGACACCCTGGATGATGACCGCGCAGAAGGTTGCATTCGCTCGTTGGAACATGCTTACAGCAAAGACGGCGGCCTGGCAGTCCTGTACGGTAACTTCGCGGAAAACGGCTGTATCGTAAAAACCGCTGGTGTGGATGACAGCATCCTGAAATTCACCGGCCCGGCAAAAGTGTATGAAAGCCAGGACGATGCGGTTGAAGCTATCCTCGGCGGTAAAGTGGTTGCCGGCGACGTGGTGGTGATTCGCTACGAAGGGCCGAAGGGCGGGCCAGGCATGCAGGAAATGCTCTACCCAACCACCTTCCTGAAATCGATGGGTCTCGGTAAGGCCTGCGCGCTGATTACCGACGGTCGTTTCTCTGGCGGTACTTCGGGGCTTTCCATTGGTCACGTTTCTCCTGAAGCGGCCAGCGGCGGTAATATCGCAATTATCGAAGATGGCGACATGATTGCTATCGATATCCCGAATCGTGGCATTCAACTGCAACTGAGCGATGCGGAAATCGCTGCGCGCCGTGAAGCGCAAGAAGCTCGTGGTGACAAAGCCTGGACGCCAAAAGATCGTCAGCGTCAGGTCTCCTTTGCGCTGCGCGCTTACGCCAGCCTGGCAACCAGCGCCGACAAAGGTGCGGTGCGCGATAAGTCGAAACTAGGGGGATAATGACCATGGCGGATTCTCAACCCCTCTCCGGCGCTCCAGAAGGCGCCGAGTATCTCAGAGCAGTGCTGCGTGCGCCGGTATACGAAGCGGCGCAGGTCACACCGCTACAAAAAATGGAAAAACTCTCTTCGCGCCTCGATAACGTGATCCTGGTGAAGCGCGAAGACCGTCAACCCGTTCACAGCTTCAAGCTGCGCGGTGCCTATGCCATGATGGCCGGTCTGACCGAAGAGCAAAAAGCGCATGGCGTAATCACCGCATCGGCAGGTAATCATGCTCAGGGCGTAGCTTTCTCTTCTGCGCGATTAGGCGTGAAGGCGCTGATTGTCATGCCTACGGCTACCGCTGATATCAAAGTCGATGCCGTTCGCGGTTTCGGTGGTGAAGTACTGTTACACGGCGCGAATTTTGATGAAGCCAAAGCCAAAGCGATTGAGCTGTCGCAGCAGCAGGGTTTTACCTGGGTTCCTCCATTCGACCATCCGATGGTGATTGCCGGGCAGGGCACGCTGGCACTGGAGTTATTGCAGCAGGATGCCCACCTTGATCGTGTATTCGTGCCAGTGGGTGGTGGCGGATTAGCGGCAGGTGTGGCGGTGCTGATCAAACAGTTGATGCCGCAGATCAAAGTGATTGCCGTTGAAGCTGAAGACTCAGCCTGCCTGAAAGCGGCGCTGGATGCCGGTCAACCGGTCGATCTTCCGCGTGTTGGCCTCTTTGCTGAAGGCGTGGCGGTGAAACGTATCGGCGACGAAACCTTCCGTTTGTGCCAGGAATATCTCGACGACATCATCACTGTCGATAGCGACGCTATTTGCGCGGCAATGAAAGATCTGTTCGAGGATGTGCGCGCGGTGGCGGAACCTTCCGGTGCGCTGGCGCTGGCGGGGATGAAAAAGTACATTGCCCAGCACAACATTCGCGGCGAACGTCTGGCGCATATCCTTTCCGGCGCTAACGTTAACTTCCATGGCCTACGTTATGTTTCCGAACGTTGCGAGCTGGGCGAACAGCGCGAAGCGTTGCTGGCCGTAACTATTCCGGAAGAAAAGGGCAGCTTCCTGAAGTTTTGCCAGCTGTTGGGAGGACGCTCGGTTACCGAGTTTAACTACCGATTTGCTGATGCGAAAGACGCCTGTATTTTTGTTGGCGTCCGTCTGAGCCGTGGGCTGGAAGAGCGTAAGGAAATCCTCCAGTTGCTTAACGAGGGTGGCTACAGCGTAGTGGATTTGTCCGACGACGAAATGGCGAAGCTGCACGTGCGCTACATGGTCGGCGGGCGCCCGTCGAAACCCTTGCAGGAGCGGCTGTACAGCTTCGAATTCCCGGAATCTCCGGGGGCGTTGCTCAAATTCCTGCATACCCTGGGGACGCACTGGAATATTTCGTTGTTCCACTATCGTAGTCACGGAACCGATTATGGTCGCGTACTGGCGGCGTTTGAGTTGGGTGAGCACGAGCCTGATTTCGAAACGCGACTGAACGAACTGGGTTATGACTGTCATGATGAAACGCATAACCCGGCGTTCAGGTTCTTCCTGGCGGGTTAGCGGTAGCCATTAAAAAAGGGTTCATGTAAAAACATGAACCCTTTTTGCAACTGTATCAGCAGATTACAGCGTGATGACTTCGAATTCGACTTCGGTGTTTACATCCGCATCGTAATCCACTTCGTCGAGACCAAAACCGAACAGATTCAGGAATTCCTGCTTATATCCTGCATAGTCCGTTTTTTGCGCCAGGTTTTCGGTGGTGATCAGCGGCCACAGATCGCGGCATGCCTGCTGAATGTCTTCACGCAGTTCCCAGTCATCCATACGGATACGCTGGTTGTCATCAAGCGCCACTTTATCGCCGTACAGGCTGGTGGTCATCAGACGGTTGATCTGCTCGATGCAGCCTTCATGAATGCCCTGTTCTTTCATCAGCTTGAAGACCATGGAGATGTACAGCGGCATCACCGGAATCGCAGAAGAGGCCTGCGTGATAACGGATTTCAGTACAGCAACGTTAGCGGAACCGTTCAGCGGAGCCAGTTGATTACGCAGCGCGCCTGCCGCGCGGTCGAGATCTTCTTTTGCTTTGCCCAGCGCGCCGTGCCAGTAGATTGGCCAGGTCAGGTCAGTACCGATGTAGGAGTAGGCAACGGTTTTCACGCCGTCAGCCAGCACGCCTGCTTCGCTCAGCGCGCCCATCCACAGTTCCCAGTCTTCGCCGCCCATAACGGTGACGGTGTTCTGAACTTCTTCTTCGGTTGCCGGCTCAATGCTGGCGGTTATGATCTGATCTTTGTTGGTATCGATCGCTTTAGAGGTATAAACCTCACCGATTGGCTTCAGCGCAGAACGGACGATTTCACCGGTTTTCGGCATTTTACGTACCGGAGATGCCAGTGAATAAACCACCAGGTCAATCTGACCCAGGTCTTCTTTGATCAGTTTGATAACTGCGTCGCGACACTCGTCGGAGAACGCGTCGCCGTTGATGCTTTTGGAATACAGACCTTCACGTTTTGCGGCCTCATCGAAGGCTGCAGAGTTATACCAGCCCGCGGAACCTGGCTTGGTTTCCGTGCCTGGTTTTTCGAAAAATACGCCGATAGTGGCGGCTCCGCTGCCAAACGCGGCGGAAATTCTGGAAGCAAGGCCGTAACCGGTGGAAGCACCGATGACCAGCACGCGGGAAGGGCCGTTAGCGATTTTCCCGTTTTTCTTCACATAATCGATCTGTTTTTCCACATTGACTTTGCAGCCAGTCGGATGGGTCGTTGTACAGATGAATCCACGAATTTTTGGTTTGATTATCATAATGATGGCTAATTAAGTTTGTATTTTCGCTGTCAAGTGCGCAATGACACCGTCTGTTCTGGCTTGCTAAACGTGATGGTTAACAAGCCCCCCACATCTATTATGGCACGGGACATTATACAGAAAAGGAGTGCCAATACTGAATCTACCACTGATTTTAGGCCTGACGCTGGCGCTACTCGGCGGATTTACGCTCCAGAACAATCTTCCAGAACGCGTCTATGAGCGGCTCATGCAGCCGTTTTTTCGGCGCGCAGACGCCCAGCTCGAACGGTGTTTTTTCGTCGCTGCGTTCTAAAATCATCACGCGATTCCGTACCGGCTCCGGGCTGTTTTCCAGCACCACTTCCGGCAGCAGCGCCACGCCGCAGCCCAGCGCCACCATCGAGACCATCGCTTCGTGCCCCCCGACCGTGGCGTAAATCGATGGGTTGCTGATTTTGTGACGGCGGAACCACAGTTCGATGCGGCGGCGTACCGGCCCCTGGTCGGCCATGATAAACGGCACCGTCGACCAGTCCGGCTTATCGACCGAAACTTGGTTTCGCACCGGGCAAGGCAATGCTGGTGCGATCAACACTACCGTTAAATTCTCCAGCATCGAGAATGCTACTGCGCCGGGCAGCGTCTCCGGCTTACCTGCTATTGCCAGATCGGCCTCTCCGGTGACCACTTTGTCCATTGCGTCAGCGGCATCGCCGGTGGTGAGCTTAATTTCAACCGAGGGGTGCTCGGCGCGAAAGCGGTCGAGAATTGGCGGCAGGTGGCTGTAGGCGGCGGTAACCGAGCAGAAGATATGCAGCTCGCCCGACAACGACGGTCCCTGCTGATCGAGGGTGTGGCGCAATTGTTGATACTGCAACAGCGTCTGCTGGGCAAATACTCGCAGCTCTTCGCCTGCTTCGGTCAGCGTGACCGTACGGTTATCGCGCACAAACAGCGCCTGGCCGAGATCTTCTTCCAGCCGTTGGATCTGGCGTGAGAGTGTGGAGGGGCTGACGTGCATCGCCCGCGCACTGCGGCCAAAGTGGCGGCTTTCCGCCAGATGCAGGAACATTTTCAGATCGCGTAAATCCACGGACGAGCCTCCGATTTTCTACGTTGCAGATATTGCAATGTGATGTTGTGAATATATCAATTTCCGCAATAAATTTCCTGTTGTAATGTGGGTTCATTCTCGCTGAAACGCGAACCGAACAATAAGACAGTACAACATCACGAGGTATCACCATGGCTAACTACTTTAATACACTGAACCTGCGTCAGCAGCTGGCGCAGCTGGGCAAATGTCGCTTTATGGGTCGCGACGAATTCGCCGATGGCGCAAGCTACCTTCAGGGTAAAAAAGTGGTCATCGTCGGGTGCGGTGCTCAGGGGCTTAACCAAGGCCTGAACATGCGCGACTCCGGTCTGGATATCTCCTACGCCCTGCGTAAAGAAGCGATTGCTGAGAAGCGCGCTTCCTGGCGCAAAGCGACCGAAAATGGCTTCAAAGTAGGTACCTACGAAGAGCTGATCCCGCAGGCAGATCTGGTGGTTAACCTGACCCCGGACAAACAGCACTCCGACGTTGTACGTTCCGTACAGCCGCTGATGAAAGATGGCGCGGCGCTGGGCTACTCCCACGGTTTCAACATCGTCGAAGTGGGCGAGCAGATCCGTAAAGATATCACTGTGGTGATGGTTGCGCCGAAGTGTCCGGGTACCGAAGTGCGTGAAGAGTACAAACGTGGTTTTGGTGTTCCAACCCTGATCGCCGTTCACCCGGAAAACGATCCGAAAGGCGAAGGCATGGCGATTGCCAAAGCATGGGCTGCGGCCACTGGCGGTCACCGTGCGGGCGTGCTGGAATCGTCCTTCGTTGCGGAAGTGAAATCTGACCTGATGGGCGAGCAGACAATTCTGTGCGGTATGCTGCAGGCAGGCTCTCTGCTGTGCTTCGACAAGCTGGTGGAAGGAGGTACTGACCCGGCTTACGCCGAAAAACTGATTCAGTTCGGCTGGGAAACCATCACCGAAGCGCTGAAGCAGGGCGGTATCACCCTGATGATGGATCGTCTGTCTAACCCAGCGAAACTGCGTGCTTATGCGCTGTCCGAACAGCTGAAAGAGATCATGGCGCCGCTGTTCCAGAAACACATGGATGACATTATCTCCGGCGAATTCTCTTCAGGCATGATGGCTGACTGGGCCAACGACGATAAGAAACTGCTGACCTGGCGTGAAGAGACCGGCAAAACCGCGTTCGAAACCGCGCCGCAGTTTGAAGGTAAAATTGGCGAGCAGGAGTACTTCGATAAAGGCGTGCTGATGATCGCGATGGTGAAGGCTGGCGTTGAGCTGGCGTTTGAAACCATGGTGGATTCCGGCATCATCGAAGAGTCTGCTTACTACGAATCACTGCACGAACTGCCGCTGATCGCGAACACCATCGCCCGTAAGCGCTTGTACGAAATGAACGTTGTCATTTCCGATACCGCAGAATACGGTAACTACCTGTTCTCTTACGCGTGCGTACCGCTGCTGAAAGAGTTCATGGCCACCCTGCAAACCGGAGATCTGGGCAAAGCGATTGCCGAAGGTGCAGTAGACAACGCGCAGCTGCGCGACGTAAACGATGCTATTCGCAGCCATGCTATCGAGAAAGTGGGCCAGAAACTGCGTGGCTATATGACTGATATGAAACGTATTGCTGTAGCTGGCTAAGAGGCTGCCATTCGGCAAAAAAAGCCCGGTGTTTGAACACACCGGGCTTTCTATTAGTTACGGTACAGCACTTTAATGATGTGGTAACCGAACTGAGTGTGCAGTGGGCCGGTTGGCTCCAGCACCGGGCAGGAGAACACCACTTTATCAAACGCCGGAACCATCTGGCCCTGACGGAATTCGCCTAAATCGCCGCCGCGTTTGCCCGACGGGCAGATAGAGTGTTTCTTCGCCAGTTTACCAAAATCGGCGCCATTTTTGATTTGTTCCAGAAGATCTAGAGCCAGTTTCTCTTCTTTAACAAGGATATGCACTGCTGATGCTGTTTTTGCCATGGTTTGTGCTCTGAGTTGAGTGATAAATCAGGGCGCAATAGTAGCATGTAATCCATGGTCTTCGACGATGGGCTATGACCGATCCCCCTGGCGTCACTTTCTGCTACAATCCACATCCCCGTGTTTACAGATTGAGCAATCCTCTATGCGTTTGAACCCCGGACAACAACAAGCCGTCGAATTCGTCACCGGACCTTGCCTGGTGCTGGCGGGAGCGGGTTCCGGTAAGACGCGTGTTATCACAAACAAAATCGCACATCTGATCCGTGAATGTGGCTATCAGGCACGACATATTGCGGCAGTAACCTTTACCAATAAGGCTGCGCGCGAGATGAAAGAGCGTGTGGCGCAAACGTTGGGTCGTAAAGAAGCGCGCGGGTTGATGATCTCTACTTTCCACACTCTGGGACTGGATGTCATTAAGCGTGAATACGCCGCGCTAGGGATGAAGTCGAACTTCTCGTTGTTTGATGATACTGACCAGGTGGCCCTGCTTAAGGAATTGACCGAAGGGCTAATTGAAGACGATAAACTTATCCTTCAACAGTTGATTTCAACGATCTCCAACTGGAAAAACGATCTGATGACCCCAGCGCAGGCGGCAGCCAGTGCAAAGGGTGAACGCGATCGTATTTTTGCCCACTGCTATGGTCTGTATGACGCGCATATGAAGGCGTGTAACGTCCTCGATTTTGACGATCTGATCCTGCTCCCCACGCTGCTGTTGCAGCGCAATGAAGAAGTACGTGAGCGTTGGCAAAACCGAATCCGCTACCTGCTGGTGGATGAATATCAGGATACCAACACCAGCCAGTACGAGTTGGTGAAGTTGCTGGTGGGGAAACGCGCGCGCTTTACCGTCGTGGGTGATGACGATCAGTCGATCTACTCCTGGCGCGGGGCACGTCCGCAGAACCTGGTACTGTTAAGCAAAGATTTTCCGGCGCTGCAGGTGGTGAAGCTGGAGCAAAACTATCGTTCATCAGGGCGTATCCTGAAGGCGGCGAACATCCTTATTGCTAACAACCCACACGTCTTTGAAAAACGGCTCTTTTCTGAGCTTGGCTACGGCGCTGAGCTGAAGGTGTTGAGTGCGAATAATGAAGAGCACGAAGCAGAACGCGTGACCGGGGAACTGATTGCCCATCACTTTGTGAACAAGACGCAGTATAAAGACTACGCCATCCTGTATCGCGGTAATCATCAGTCGCGAGTGTTCGAAAAGTTTCTGATGCAGAACCGCATCCCGTACAAAATTTCCGGCGGGACGTCGTTCTTCTCACGTCCGGAGATTAAAGATTTGCTGGCCTATCTGCGCGTGCTCAGCAACCCGGATGATGACAGTGCATTTTTGCGCATCGTAAATACGCCAAAGCGTGAAATCGGTCCGGCCACGCTGCAAAAGTTGGGGGAATGGGCGATGACGCGTAATAAAAGCCTGTTTACCGCCAGCTTTGATATGGGACTTAGCCAGACGCTAACCGGGCGCGGATATGATTCTCTGACCCGCTTTACGCACTGGCTGGGTGAAATTCAACGTCTGGCGGAGCGCGAGCCGGTTGCCGCCGTACGCGATCTGATCCACGGCATTGATTACGAATCCTGGCTGTATGAAACCTCGCCGAGCCCGAAAGCGGCCGAAATGCGTATGAAAAACGTCAACACGCTGTTCAGTTGGATGACGGAGATGCTGGAAGGTAGTGAGCTGGAAGAGCCAATGACCCTGACTCAGGTCGTTACCCGCTTTACCCTGCGCGACATGATGGAGCGCGGAGAGAGCGAAGAAGAGTTGGATCAGGTGCAGTTAATGACGCTGCATGCTTCAAAAGGACTGGAGTTCCCGTACGTATTTATGGTGGGAATGGAAGAAGGATTTTTGCCGCACCAGAGCAGCATTGATGAAGATAACATCGACGAAGAGCGTCGTCTGGCTTACGTCGGGATTACGCGCGCGCAGAAAGAACTTATCTTCACGCTGTGTAAAGAGCGCCGTCAGTACGGTGAACTGGTACGACCGGAACCGAGCCGGTTCCTGTTGGAACTACCACAAGATGACGTTATCTGGGAACAGGAGCGTAAAGTGGTGAGTGCCGAGGAGCGGATGCAAAAAGGGCAGGCCAGCATTGCTAATATTCGGGCAATGATGGCGAAAGCCAAAGAGAAATAGGTATTTTGTAGGCCGGATAAGCGTAAGCGCTATCCGGCAGCCAGCATCTAATGCACTTCCAGCGGCCAGTGGACATAGCTTTGCCACTGTATTTCCTGATCGATTAACTCTGTACCTAATGGATGATGTTCCAGCCAGCCTTCCGGTAGCGTTAACGTCAGATTCTCATCCTGAGCTTGCAGGGTGATATGTGGCACTAAATCGTCGCGACGGCGAGCGGCGAAAATGATCGCCAGGCGTAGCAAACGGCAAAGGTGCTCAGCGATGCGTGGTGGCACAGCGTTTTGCTGGTGGAGTGAAGAGAGATCGACCGGATTAGTTTGGTTGAGCAACAGCGTGGCTAACAGTTTTTTCTGCGCGGGAGTAAAGCCCGGGAGATCGAGATTACGTACCAGCCAGGCGGCATGCAGTGGCGCCTGCTTATACTCTACGCTCAGTCCTATTTCATGCAACTGACAGGCACTTTGCAGCAGTTCACGACTAATGGCTTCAAGATGCCACTCATCTTTCACCTGTTCGAGTAAATGTACAGCCAATTGCGTGACACGATTCGCCTGATCGGTGTCGACCATAAATCGACGCTGAATATTACGCAGCGTACGGCTGCGAATGTCCTGATCAACCGGTAAGTGCAGCATGCCGTAGACCAGACCTTCGCGTAGTGCGCCGCCGGCCAGAGTCATGCATTGAATATTCAGTTCGGTGAAAATGGCGATCAGAATGGCCAGTCCGCTGGGAAAAACCAGTGCGCGTTCCAGCGTTAACCCTTCTATTTCCAGCTCTTCCAGACGACCACAATGAATGGCGCGTTGTTTAAGCTGCTGAAGCTTGGCCAACGTAATGCGCTCATCCATGCCTTGCGCCATCATGATTTCCTGTAACGCCTGGACGGTGCCAGAGGCACCAACGCAAACTTTCCAGCCATGAAAACGCAGTTTGTCGGCGACCGGGCGCAGAACTTCGCGAGCCGCTTTCTCTGCTTCGTCAAAGTTTTCCTGTGCCAGATTACGATTGGTGAAATACCTTTCGAGCCAGGTGACGCAGCCCATTGACAGGCTGAACAGAGAGGTGGTTTGCGCGCCGGAGCCGGTAACCAGTTCAGTGCTGGCACCGCCAATATCAACGACAAGACGCTGATCGGCACCGCCGGTGGTGTGGGCAACACCTTGATAAATCAGCCGCGCTTCTTCTTCGCCGCTGATGACCTGGACAGGACAGCCGAGGATCTCTTGCGCTTTGGCGATAAACTCATCGGCGTTTACCGCGATGCGTAATGTTGCCGTGGCGACCACGCGGATTTGCGGCTGAGGGATATCCTGCAGGCGTTCAGCAAACAGGCGCAGGCATTGCCAGCCGCGCTCCATAGCTTCAGCGGAAAGAACGTTGTCGCTGTTGAGGCCAGCGGCCAGACGCACCTTGCGTTTAATACGCGTGAGCGTCTGAATGCTTCCCGCCACCTCGCGTACAACCAGCATATGAAAACTATTCGAGCCTAAATCAATTGCGGCGTACAGCGAAGTGGTTGTGAGCATATCTAACGTTAACCTGAACGACGACGATTACGCGGAGCACCACCGGTACGGCGTGGGCCATTGCCTGTGCGCGGACGCGTTAAGCGTAACGGCTTCGGCAGATCGGTCATCAGCGCATCCGGGTTGTACTTGCTGACCGGGATCGAGTGACCGATATAGGTCTCGATTGCTGGTAAATTCAGCGCGTATTCTTCACAGGCCAGGCTGATAGAGTGACCGCTTGCTCCGGCGCGACCGGTACGACCGATACGGTGAACGTAATCTTCACAGTCATCCGGCAGGTCATAGTTAAATACGTGCGTTACGGCTGGGATATGCAGACCACGCGCGGCGACATCCGTCGCAACGAGAATGTCGAGATCGCCACGGGTGAACTCATCAAGGATACGCAGACGTTTTTTCTGCGCCACGTCACCGGTCAACAGACCGACGCGATGACCGTCAGCGGCAAGGCTACCCCAGATATCTTCACAACGATGCTTGGTGTTAGCAAAGACGATGGCGCGATCTGGCCACTCTTCTTCAATCAGCGTTTGCAGTAAACGCATTTTCTCTTCGTTGGAAGGATAGAAGAGCTCTTCTTTTATACGGTGACCTGTCTTCTGTTCCGGTTCGACTTCAACGTACTCGGCGTTATTCATCTGTTCGAACGCCAGTTCGCGAACGCGGTAAGAGAGGGTTGCAGAAAACAGCATGTTCAGACGTTGGGTGGTTGGCGGCATACGACGGAACAGCCAACGGATATCTTTGATAAAGCCCAGATCGTACATACGATCGGCTTCATCCAGCACCACGACCTGAATCGCGCCCAGGTTAATGTGGTTCTGTTTTGCATAGTCGATGAGACGACCGGTCGTGCCGATAAGAATATCGACGCCGCTTTCCAGCACTTTCAGCTGTTTGTCGTAACCGTCGCCGCCATAAGCCAGGCCTAATTTCAAACCGGTGGTCTGTGCCAGCGGCTCGGCGTCAGCGTGGATCTGCACGGCTAACTCACGCGTTGGCGCCATAATTAACGCACGCGGTTGGTTCACCTTGCGATCGGCAATCGCGGGATGAGAGAGAAGATAATGAAACGTTGACGTCAGGAACGCCATCGTTTTTCCGGTACCGGTTTGCGCCTGCCCTGCAACATCACGACCTGCCAGCGTTAGCGGCAGCGCGAGGGCCTGAATGGGCGTGCAGTTATGAAAGCCTTTATTTTCAAGGGCTTCTATCACCTTTGGGTGCAGGGCGAAGTCGGAAAACTTCTGTTCTGTTAAATGTGTTTTGCTCATAGTGTGGTAGAATATCAGCTTACTATTGCTTTACGAAAGCGTATCCGGTGAAATAAAGTCAACCTTTAGTTGGTTAATGCTACATCAACACGTCGTTGATTAAGAGTACACCAACGCACCAGGCTTATTCCTGTGGAGTTAATATGAGCGATAAAATTATTCACCTGACTGACGACAGTTTTGACACGGATGTACTCAAAGCGGACGGAGCTATCCTCGTTGATTTCTGGGCAGAGTGGTGCGGTCCGTGCAAAATGATCGCTCCAATTCTGGATGAAATCGCTGACGAATATCAGGGCAAATTGACGGTTGCTAAACTGAACATTGACCAAAACCCAGGCACCGCGCCGAAGTATGGTATCCGTGGCATCCCGACCCTGCTGCTGTTTAAAAACGGCGAAGTTGCGGCGACTAAAGTCGGCGCACTATCCAAAGGTCAGTTGAAAGAATTCCTCGACGCTAATTTAGCGTAAGGAAGTCTCATGATCGGGCGACCATACTTCGAAATGATTCGGATGACTGGACGCCCGACTTGAGTCGTGCTAAGTTAGTGTTGACTTCGTATTAAACATACCTTATTAAGTTTGAATCTAGTTATATCCAATACTTCCCGTTGTTTCTCGCGCGAGAAGTGGACAGATTCCTGGCTTGTCACTCAATCCGTCTTGTCGTTTCAGTTCTGCGTACTTTCCTGTGACCAGACAGCGAACAGACATGAGTTGATGGCCGTAAACAGGCATGGATGACCCTGCCATACCATTCACAACATTAAGTTCGAGATTTACCCCAAGTTTAAGAACTCACACCATTATGAATCTTACCGAATTAAAGAATACGCCGGTTTCTGAGCTGATCACTCTCGGCGAAAATATGGGCCTTGAAAACCTGGCTCGTATGCGCAAGCAGGACATTATTTTTGCCATCCTGAAGCAGCACGCAAAGAGTGGCGAAGATATCTTTGGTGACGGTGTGCTGGAGATATTGCAGGATGGATTTGGTTTCCTCCGCTCTGCAGACAGCTCCTACCTCGCCGGTCCTGATGACATCTACGTTTCTCCCAGCCAAATCCGCCGTTTCAACCTCCGCACTGGTGATACCATCTCTGGTAAGATTCGCCCGCCGAAAGAAGGTGAACGCTACTTTGCGCTGTTGAAAGTTAACGAAGTTAACTACGACAAACCAGAAAATGCCCGTAACAAAATCCTCTTTGAGAACTTAACACCGCTGCACGCAAACTCTCGTCTGCGTATGGAACGTGGTAACGGTTCTACTGAAGACTTAACGGCGCGTGTACTGGATCTGGCATCACCGATCGGTCGTGGCCAACGTGGTCTGATTGTTGCTCCGCCGAAAGCAGGTAAAACCATGCTGCTGCAGAACATCGCGCAGAGCATTGCTTACAACCATCCGGACTGCGTGCTGATGGTGCTGCTGATTGACGAACGTCCGGAAGAAGTTACCGAGATGCAGCGTCTGGTGAAAGGTGAAGTGGTTGCGTCTACCTTTGACGAACCAGCCTCCCGCCACGTTCAGGTTGCGGAAATGGTTATCGAGAAGGCGAAACGTCTGGTTGAACACAAGAAAGACGTTATCATTCTGCTCGATTCCATTACCCGTCTGGCGCGTGCTTACAACACCGTGGTTCCGGCTTCCGGTAAAGTTCTGACCGGTGGTGTTGATGCCAATGCCTTGCATCGTCCGAAGCGTTTCTTCGGTGCGGCGCGTAACGTGGAAGAGGGCGGTAGCCTGACCATCATCGCGACTGCGCTGATCGATACCGGCTCTAAAATGGATGAAGTTATCTACGAAGAGTTTAAAGGTACCGGCAACATGGAACTGCATCTCTCTCGTAAGATTGCTGAAAAACGCGTCTTCCCGGCTATCGACTACAACCGTTCCGGTACCCGTAAAGAAGAGCTGCTCACCACTCAGGAAGAGCTGCAGAAAATGTGGATCCTGCGCAAAATCATCCATCCGATGGGTGAAATTGATGCCATGGAATTCCTCATTAACAAGCTGGCGATGACCAAGACTAACGACGACTTCTTCGATATGATGAAGCGTTCGTAATTCAGGTCTCATCCGAAAACGCCACGTTTTTACGTGGCGTTTTGCTTTTGTGGCTGTAATCTTAACGACACAATAACGATAATACGGTATGACATACCGCATGGCGAAGAAGGGTTGAAATTCGTATTTTGTGGTTGCTAATCATATAGAACCACCTGATATTGAGTCGGGTTTCTCTTCTGAATAATTGGCTGAATGGTTATACTTCGTGTATTGATATTCTCTGAGAGCATGTATAGTGAATTTATTGACAGCAAGTACTGATCTCATCAGTATTTTTTTATTCACAACGCTGTTTCTTTTCTTTGCCCGCAAGGTCGCGAAAAAGATTGGATTGGTGGATAAACCCAACTTCCGCAAACGTCATCAGGGACTGATTCCGCTGGTTGGAGGGATTTCGGTTTACGCAGGCATTTGCTTTACGTTTCTTATCGCCGATTACTATATCCCGCATGCTACTCTCTACCTGGGTTGTGCTGGTGTACTGGTGTTTATCGGTGCCCTGGACGATCGTTTTGATATCAGTGTAAAAATCCGCGCAACCATCCAGGCCCTTATCGGCATCATTATGATGACGGTGGGTAAACTCTATCTGCTAAGCCTTGGCTATATTTTCGGCCCTTGGGAGATGGTGCTCGGTCCTTTTGGATATTTCCTTACCCTGTTTGCCGTCTGGGCGGCAATAAACGCCTTCAATATGGTGGATGGGATTGATGGTCTGTTGGGTGGATTATCTAGCGTGTCATTCGCCGCTATGGGGCTTATCCTGTGGTTCGATGGTCAAACAAGCCTGGCCATCTGGTGTTTTGCCATGATCGCCGCCATTCTGCCTTACATCCTGCTGAATTTGGGTATTCTCGGACGCCGCTATAAAGTTTTTATGGGGGATGCGGGCAGTACGCTGATTGGCTTCACGGTGATTTGGATCCTGCTGGAGACTACCCAGGGGCCAACGCATCCTATCAGCCCGGTCACCGCTTTGTGGATTATTGCCATTCCGTTAATGGATATGGTGGCAATTATGTATCGTCGCTTACGCAAGGGCATGAGCCCTTTCTCCCCGGATCGCCAACATATTCACCATTTAATCATGCGCGCCGGATTTACCTCCCGACAGGCTTTTGTCCTGATTACCCTGGCTGCAGCTATTCTGGCATCTATTGGCGTGCTGGCTGAATATTCTCGCATTGTCCCGGAGTGGGTGATGTTGGTGTTTTTTTTACTGGCGTTTGTCTTGTACGACATCTGTATTAAACGGGCCTGGAAGGTAGCGAGATTTATCAAACGTTTGAAGCGCAAGTTGCGTAGAAACCGTGAAAGTAAACCAGACTTAACCAAATAAATTGAGGGTACGATGAGACAACCATTACCGGGGGAAAACGCCGTGAGCGCTGAAAATGAACTGGATATCCGTGGGTTGTTTCGTACCTTGTGGTCAGGGAAGGTGTGGATCGTCGGTATGGCTCTCGCCTTCGCGATAGCGGCACTCGCCTATACGTTTTTTGCGCGTCAGGAGTGGAGCGCCACGGCGATTACTGACAGGCCAACGGTCAATATGTTGGGTGGCTTTTACTCTCAACAACAGTTTTTACGCAACCTGGATATTAAGGCCAGTCTTGCGTCCACGGACCAACCGTCAGTAATGGATGAGGCCTATAAAGAATTCATTATGCAGCTTGCCTCCTGGGATACACGCCGAGAATTCTGGCAGCAGACTGATTACTATAAGCAGCGTATGGTCGGTAATAGCAAAGCCGATGCGGCGATGCTGGATGAACTGATCAATAACATTCAGTTTTTGCCTGGCGATACGCTGCGTAATACCAATGACAGCGTGAAGCTGATTGCCGAGACGGCTCCTGATGCCAACAATTTGCTGCGCCAGTACGTCGCGTTTGCCAGCCAACGCGCGGCACGTCATCTGAATGATGAGTTAAAAGGCGCATGGGCCGCACGCACTGTGCAGATGAAAGCGCAGGTCAAACGTCAGGAAGAAGTGGCAAAATCCATTTTCTCTCGCCGCGTCCACAGCATTGAACAAGCGCTTAAAATTGCTGAGCAGCATAATATTTCGCGTACTTCCACAGATGTTCCAGCTGATGAATTACCGGATTCAGAATTGTTCTTACTCGGACGTCCTATGTTGCAGGCGCGACTTGAGAATCTGCAGTCAATTGGTCCGGATTTCGATCTGGACTATTTCCAGAACAGGGCAATGCTGAACACCCTGAACGTTGGACCAACTTTAGATCCGCGTTTTCAGACCTATCGTTATTTGAGAACGCCGGAAGAGCCGGTAAAACGTGACAGCCCTCGTCACGCCTTCCTGATGATTATGTGGGGTATCGTTGGGGCTCTGATCGGTGCTGGTGTCGCGTTAACCCGTCGCCGTACGATTTAGCAATGCCGTTGCAGTGAGGGGCTGGGCCCTCACTGCCAATCCGAAGAGAATCGATGTGAAAGTACTGACTGTATTTGGTACGCGACCGGAGGCCATTAAGATGGCTCCTCTGGTTCATGCGCTGGAAAAAGATCCTGATTTTGAGGCGAAAGTTTGCGTTACGGCGCAGCATCGGGAGATGCTCGATCAGGTGTTGAATCTTTTTTCCATTGTACCTGACTACGATCTCAATATTATGCAGCCAGGTCAGGGACTAACAGAAATAACCTGCCGCATCCTGGAAGGGTTAAAGCCTATTTTGGCTGAATTCAAACCCGATGTGGTGTTGGTTCATGGTGATACCACAACCACGATTGCTACCAGTCTGGCCGCGTTCTATCAGCGCATCCCGGTGGGGCATGTAGAGGCTGGTTTACGTACAGGCGATCTCTATTCACCATGGCCGGAAGAGGCTAATCGTACGCTGACCGGGCGTCTGGCAATGTATCATTTTGCCCCAACAGAAAACTCGCGCCAAAATCTGTTACGAGAAGCTATCCCTGATGATCGTATTTTCGTCACGGGTAATACGGTTATTGACGCGTTGATCTGGGTTCGGGATCGCGTACTGGGAAATGAGACGCTGCGTGCGGATCTGGCCGAACGTTATCCTTTCCTGGATGCTGATAAAAAGATGATCCTGGTGACCGGTCATCGTCGGGAAAGCTTCGGTCTCGGTTTTGAGCAAATCTGTCATGCCCTGGCGGAAATAGCCGCGTCTAACCAAAATGTGCAGATTGTCTATCCGGTACACCTGAACCCTAACGTCAGTGAGCCGGTCAATCGCATCCTGGGTCACGTTGAAAATGTGGTGTTGATTGAACCGCAGGACTACCTGCCATTCGTATGGCTGATGAATCACGCCTGGCTGATCCTTACTGATTCCGGCGGGATTCAGGAAGAAGCGCCGTCTCTGGGGAAACCTGTGCTGGTGATGCGTGAAACAACGGAGCGCCCGGAAGCTATTACCGCAGGGACTGTACGCCTGGTAGGTACAGACCCACAGCGGATTGTTGAAGAAGTCACGCGTTTGCTGCATGACGACAATGAATATCAGATCATGAGCCGCGCCCATAATCCGTATGGAGACGGGCTGGCATGTGACCGCATTTTAGATGCATTAAAAAATAATCGGATATCGCTATGAGTTTTACGACCATTTCTGTCATTGGGTTGGGTTATATCGGACTGCCAACGGCGGCTGCCTTTGCTTCCCGTCAAAAACACGTAATTGGCGTAGATATAAATCAACATGCGGTGGATACCATTAATCGCGGCGAAATTCACATCGTTGAGCCCGATCTGGGGGCGGTGGTGAAAACGGCGGTCGAAAATGGGTTTTTACGTGCGAGCGCGACACCCGTAGATGCTGATGCGTATCTGATTGCGGTGCCTACCCCATTCAAGGGAGATCATGAACCCGATATGGTCTACGTAGAAGCCGCGGCGAAATCTATTGCGCCAGTTTTGAAAAAAGGCGCATTGGTGATTCTGGAATCCACCTCACCTGTCGGGGCAACTGAACAGATGGCCGCATGGCTTGCAGAAATGCGGGCTGACCTGACTTTCCCGCAGCAGGTCGGTGAACAGGCGGACGTTAACATTGCTTATTGCCCAGAGCGCGTACTGCCGGGTCAGGTAATGGTCGAACTGATTAAAAACGATCGGGTGATTGGAGGAATGACCTCCGTCTGTTCCGCGCGCGCCAGCGAGCTGTACAACATCTTTCTCGAAGGCGAATGTGTGGTAACCAACGCCCGCACTGCAGAAATGTGTAAGCTGACGGAAAATAGCTTTCGCGATGTCAATATCGCCTTCGCCAATGAACTGTCGCTGATTTGTGCCGATCAGGGGATCAACGTCTGGGAACTGATTCGCCTGGCAAACCGGCATCCACGCGTGAATATTTTGCAGCCCGGCCCTGGCGTAGGTGGACACTGTATCGCGGTCGATCCGTGGTTTATCGTGGCGCAGAACCCGCAGCAGGCGAAATTGATCCGCACCGCGCGCGAGGTAAACGATGGTAAACCGCATTGGGTGGTCGATCGGGTAAAGGCTGCCGTAGCCGACTGTCTGGCGGATGCCAACAAACGGGCTAGCGAAGTGAAAATTGCCTGTTTTGGTCTGGCATTCAAACCCAATATTGACGATTTGCGTGAAAGCCCGGCGATGGGAATTGCGCAGAATATTGCGCAATGGCACAAAGGCGAAATGCTGGTGGTGGAACCGAACATCCATCAACTGCCGAAAAAACTGGATGGTCTTTGCCAACTGGCGACGCTGGACGATGCTCTGGCACGTGCTGATGTGTTGGTCATGCTGGTTGACCATAATGAATTTAAAGCCATCAAAGGCGATGCGGTTCAACAGCATTACATCGTTGATACCAAAGGGGTCTGGCGCTAATGAAACGAATTCTGGTTACCGGTGGAGCGGGATTTATCGGCTCGGCGGTTGTGCGACACATCATTCATGATACCGAGGATGCGGTGGTTGTGGTCGATAAGTTGACCTACGCCGGAAACCTGATGTCGCTGGAGTCGGTTGCGCAGAATTCCCGTTTTGCCTTTGAGAAAGTGGATATTTGCGATCGGGCATCGCTCGACAAGGTGTTTCAACAATATCAGCCGGACTGCGTGATGCATCTGGCTGCAGAAAGCCATGTCGATCGTTCAATTGATGGTCCGGCCGCCTTTATCGAAACCAACATTGTGGGAACCTACACGCTGTTGGAAGCGGCGCGCGCTTACTGGAGTACATTAGCCAGCGAGGAAAAATTGGCGTTTCGTTTCCACCATATCTCGACTGACGAGGTGTATGGCGATCTCCATTCCACAGATGATTTCTTCACCGAAACCACGCCGTATGCGCCGAGCAGCCCTTATTCCGCGTCGAAAGCCAGCAGCGATCATCTGGTTCGCGCCTGGCTGCGTACCTACGGTCTGCCAACGCTGATTACCAACTGTTCCAATAACTATGGTCCGTACCATTTCCCGGAAAAACTGATTCCGCTGATGATCCTCAACGCACTGGCGGGCAAACCGTTGCCGGTATATGGCAATGGTCAACAGATCCGTGACTGGTTGTATGTAGAAGATCACGCCAGGGCGCTCTATTGCGTGGCGACGACGGGCGCGGTTGGGGAAACCTATAATATTGGTGGCCATAACGAGCGTAAAAACCTGGATGTTGTCGAAACGGTTTGCAGCCTGTTGGAAGAGCTGGCTCCGCATAAACCGCAGGGCATCGCGCAGTATCGCGACTTGATCGCTTTTGTGGACGATCGCCCAGGCCATGATTTACGTTACGCCATTGATGCTTCAAAAATTGCGCGTGAACTCGGGTGGATGCCGCAGGAAACGTTTGAAAGTGGAATGCGCAAAACCGTGCAGTGGTATCTGGATAATCAGGCATGGTGGAAACCCGTGCAGGACGGCAGTTACCAGGGCGAACGTTTAGGTCTGAAGGGCTAACCGCCTGGTTTTGCGGAGGAGACAACGCATGAAAGGTATCATTCTGGCGGGTGGCTCAGGTACTCGCCTGTATCCCATTACGCGGGGCGTATCGAAGCAACTATTGCCCATTTACGATAAGCCGATGATTTACTACCCGCTATCGGTACTGATGCTGGCGGGAATTCGCGAAATCCTGATTATCACCACTCCGGAAGATAAAGGCTATTTCCAGCGTTTGCTGGGCGATGGTTCTGAGTTTGGCATTGAACTGCACTATGCTGAGCAACCGAGCCCGGATGGATTAGCGCAGGCTTTTATTATCGGTGAAACGTTTCTTAACGGTGAACCATCGTGCCTGGTGTTAGGGGACAACATCTTCTTTGGTCAAGGATTCAGTCCAAAACTGCGTCATGTGGCCGCCAGAACGCAAGGCGCGACGGTGTTTGGCTATCAGGTCATGGACCCTGAACGTTTTGGTGTTGTTGAGTTTGATGACAATTTTCGCGCAGTCTCTCTGGAAGAGAAGCCGAAAGCGCCGAAATCTAATTGGGCGGTGACAGGGCTCTATTTTTATGACAGCAAAGTGGTGGAATACGCGAAACGCGTGAAACCTTCTGAGCGTGGGGAGCTGGAGATTACGTCTATCAACCAGATGTATCTTGATGACGGACATCTGACGGTTGAATTGCTTGGGCGTGGCTTTGCTTGGCTGGATACCGGTACGCATGACAGTTTGATCGAAGCGAGCACTTTTGTGCAGACGGTGGAGAAACGCCAGGGCTTTAAAATAGCCTGTCTGGAAGAAATCGCCTGGCGTAACGGTTGGCTGGATGACGAAGGCGTGAAGCGTGCCGCCAGTTCACTGGCCAAAACGGGTTATGGTCAATACCTGCTGGAGCTGCTCCGTGCTCGTCCGCGCCAGTATTGAGCCGCTTAGCTGGGAAAATACGTTCTTTGGCGTGAATAGCGCCATTGTCCGTTTTGACCAACGCGCACCGGTTCTAACTGCGGATGCGTTGCTGCCCTGGTCGCGTGTACAAGCAAAAATACTTGCCGCAAATAGCCATGAATTAGATGCTCTGCAGCATTTGGGTTTCTCACTGGTAGAAGGTGAAGTCGATTTTGTACTGCCGGTGACGTGTGCCAGCGGCAACCCCGGTGCGCAGGTCGCGCAACCTACGGATATCCCGGTATTACGCCATCTGGCAGGACAGGCATTTGCGCAAAGCCGTTTTCGCGCCCCGTGGTATGCCGAAGATGCCAGCGCGCGTTTCTACGCACAGTGGATTGAAAACGCGGTGCTGGGGACGTTTGATCATCAGTGCCTCGTTTTTCGTAAACCGACTGGTGAGATTCGTGGCTATGTCTCGCTGCGTGAACTGAATGCGACCGAGGCGAGAATTGGCCTGCTGGCCGGGCGTGGTGCGGGTGCAGAACTGATGCAGGCCGCGCTTTACTGGGCACAGGCCCGCGGTAAAACAACATTGCGCGTGGCGACCCAAATGGGCAACACCGCCGCGCTTAAACGTTATATACACAGTGGTGCGAATGTGGAAAGCACCGCGTATTGGTTATACAGGTGACACGATGATTCCATTTAATGCACCGCCGGTGGTGGGAACTGAACTCGATTACATGCAGTCTGCGATGAATAGCGGCAAACTGTGTGGTGACGGTGGCTTTACCCGTCGCTGTCAGCAGTGGCTGGAGCAGCATTTTGGCAGTGAGAAAGTGCTGCTGACGCCTTCCTGCACCGCATCGCTTGAGATGGCGGCATTGTTGCTGGACATCCAGCCTGGCGATGAAGTCATTATGCCGAGCTACACGTTTGTCTCGACGGCCAATGCCTTCGTGTTGCGCGGCGCGAAAATTGTCTTTGTTGATATCCGCCCGGATACCATGAACATTGACGAAACGCTGATTGAAGCGGCGATCACCGATAAAACCCGCGCTATTGTGCCGGTACATTACGCGGGCGTGGCCTGCGAAATGGATACCATCATGGGGCTGGCCACTAAACATAACCTGTATGTGGTGGAAGATGCCGCCCAGGGCGTCATGTCGACCTACAAGGGGCGTGCGCTGGGTACGATTGGTCACATCGGCTGCTTTAGCTTCCATGAGACCAAAAACTATACCGCAGGCGGGGAAGGTGGAGCGACGCTGATTAATGATAAAAAATTAGTCGAGCGCGCAGAGATCATCCGTGAAAAAGGGACTAACCGTAGTCAGTTTTTCCGCGGCCAGGTAGATAAGTATACCTGGCGTGATATCGGTTCCAGCTATTTGATGTCCGATCTGCAGGCGGCTTATCTGTGGGCGCAGTTGGAAGCGGCTGATCGTATTAACCAGCAGCGTCTGGCGCTGTGGCAAAAGTATTACGATGCCCTGGAACCGCTGGCGCGTGCCGGACGTATTGAGCTGCCTTCGATACCGGAGGGTTGCGTACAGAATGCCCATATGTTTTACATCAAACTGCGTGATATCGACGATCGCACTGCGTTGATTAACTTCCTGAAAGAAGCTGAAATTATGGCGGTGTTCCACTATATCCCGCTGCATGATTGCCCGGCTGGCGATAAATTCGGCGTGTTTGCCGGTGTTGATCGTTACACCACCAAAGAGAGCGAACGCCTGCTGCGTTTACCGCTGTTCTACAATCTGTCGCCGGTGAACCAGCGAACAGTCATTACGACCTTACTCAACTACTTCGCCTGATATGTCGCTTGCAAAAGCGTCCTTATGGACGGCGGCCAGTACGCTGGTAAAAATTGGTGCAGGTTTGCTGGTTGTGAAGTTGCTGGCGGTGTCGTTTGGACCTGCAGGCGTGGGGCAGGCGGGTAACTTCCGCCAGATGGTCACCGTGCTTGGCGTGTTGGCGGGGGCCGGCATTTTCAATGGCGTCACGAAATACGTTGCGCAGCATCATGACGATCCGGCCCGGCTCCGTAAGGTGGTTGGTACATCTTCCGCGATGGTGCTGGGATTCTCTACGCTGATGGCGGTGATTTTTTTGCTGGCGGCCGCACCTATCAGTCAGGGATTATTTGGTCATACTCATTATCAGGGGCTGGTTCGACTGGTTGCGCTGGTACAGATGGGCATTGCCTGGGCGAACCTGCTGCTGGCGCTGATGAAGGGCTTCCGCGATGCGGCGGGTAACGCGCTGTCGTTGATTGTGGGGAGCCTGGTGGGTGTAGCGGCTTATTATGGCTGTTATCGCCTGGGAGGGTATGAAGGCGCCTTGCTGGGCCTGGCGCTGGTACCTGCGCTGGTCGTAATCCCTGCCGCGATAATGCTGATTAAGCGTGGGGCGATCCCCCTGCATTACCTGAAACCTTCGTGGGATAACGGTCTGGCAGGGCAGTTAAGCAAGTTTACGCTGATGGCGCTGATTACCTCCGTAACGCTGCCAGTGGCATACGTGATGATGCGAAACCTGTTGGCGGCGCAGTACAGCTGGGATGATGTGGGGATCTGGCAGGGGGTGAGCAGTATCTCCGATGCTTATCTGCAATTCATCACCGCCTCATTCAGCGTTTACTTGCTGCCGACGTTGTCGCGTTTGACTGAAAAGCGCGACATTACACGCGAAGTGATCAAGTCGTTGAAATTCGTGCTGCCGGCGGTTGCTGCCGCAAGCTTTACCGTCTGGCTACTGCGCGATTTTGCTATCTGGCTGCTTTTCTCCGCTAAATTCACCGCCATGCGCGACCTGTTCGCCTGGCAACTGGTCGGTGATGTGCTGAAAGTCGGCGCCTATGTTTTCGGTTATCTGGTGATCGCGAAAGCGTCGCTGCGGTTTTATATCTTGGCAGAAATTAGCCAGTTCATGTTATTGACGGCGTTTGCACATTGGCTGATCCCTGCACATGGTGCGCTGGGCGCGGCACAGGCTTACATGGCAACGTACATTGTCTATTTCTCTCTTTGTTGTGGCGTGTTTTTACTCTGGCGTAGGCGGGTATGACTGTACTGATTCACGTTCTGGGATCGGATATCCCTCACCATAACCAAACCGTGCTGCGGTTTTTCAACGACTCGCTGGCCGCGATGAGCGAGCACGCGCGCACGTTTATGGTTGCAGGTCAGGATGCCGGATTCAGAGAGAACTGCCCGGCGTTATCGCTAAGCTTCTATGGTGGGAAAAAGGCGCTGGCTGAAGCGGTTATCGCGAAAGCAAAAGCGGATCGCCAACAGCGTTTTTTCTTCCACGGTCAGTTCAACACCAGCCTGTGGTTAGCGCTGCTGAGCGGGGGAATTAAACCGGAGCAGTTTTACTGGCATATCTGGGGCGCGGATTTATATGAAGTCTCCAGTGGACTGAAATTTCGCCTGTTTTACCCCATTCGCCGTATGGCGCAGAATCGTGTGGGCTGCGTATTTGCCACGCGGGGTGATTTGAGCTATTTCGCCGAACAGCATCCGCGCGTGCGTGGCGAGTTGCTCTATTTCCCAACGCGGATGGATCCCTCGCTCAATAATATGAGCAACGCGTGTCAGCGCAGCGGCAAGATGACGGTGCTGGTTGGCAACTCTGGCGATCGCAGCAATGAGCATATTGCCGCGCTACGCGCCGTCCATCAGCAGTTCGGCGACACGGTGAATGTGATTGTGCCGATGGGGTACCCCGCCAATAATGCGGCTTATATCGACGAGGTTCGTCAGGCCGGCCTGGCATTGTTTAGCGCTGAGAATCTGCAAATTTTAAGTGAAAAGCTGGAATTTGATGCCTATCTGACATTATTACGTCAGTGTGATTTGGGTTACTTTATTTTTGCCCGTCAGCAGGGGATCGGTACCCTGTGTTTGCTGATTCAGGCCGGTATCCCGTGCGTGCTCAACCGTGAAAATCCCTTCTGGCAGGATATGGTGGAACAGAATCTCCCGGTGTTATTTACCACTGATGAGCTCAGTGAAGGCGTCGTACGCGAAGCGCAGCGCCAGTTGGCATCGGTAGATAAAAATTCAATCACCTTCTTTAGCCCGAATTATCTGCAGCCGTGGCACAACGCGTTGCGTATTGCTTCAGGAGAAACCGTATGAGCCTGATGCAATTTAGCGGTCTGCTGGTGGTATGGCTGCTCTCCACCTTGTTTATCGCCACGCTGACCTGGTTTGAATTCCGCCGCGTGCGTTTTAACTTCAATGTTTTCTTCTCACTGCTGTTTTTGCTGACGTTCTTCTTCGGGTTCCCGTTGACCAGCATACTGGTGTTCCGTTTTGATGTGGCAGTTGCTCCGCCGGAGATCCTGCTGCAGGCCTTGCTGTCAGCCGCCTGTTTCTATGCCGTCTACTACGTGACGTATAAAACACGCCTTCGCAAGCGAGTCGAGGATAAGCCACGCAGGCCGCTATTTACCATCAATCGCGTTGAAGCGCATTTGACCTGGGTTATCCTGATGGCGATTGCATTGGTGAGCGTGGGCGTCTTCTTTATGCACAACGGATTCCTGCTGTTCAGACTGCAATCCTACAGCCAAATTTTTTCCAGTGAAGTCTCTGGGGTCGCTCTGAAGCGTTTCTTCTACTTCTTCATTCCGGCAATGCTGGTGGTCTATTTCCTGCGTCAGGACAGCAAAGCGTGGTTATTCTTCCTGGTGAGTACCGTCGCGTTTGGTTTGCTGACCTATATGATTGTTGGCGGGACGCGCGCCAATATCATCATTGCGTTTGCCATCTTCTTGTTTATCGGCATCATTCGCGGCTGGATTTCGCTGTGGATGCTAGCCGCCGCGGGCGTGCTGGGTATCGTCGGGATGTTCTGGCTGGCGCTGAAGCGCTATGGGATGAACGTTAGCGGCGACGAGGCGTTCTATACCTTCCTGTACCTCACGCGCGACACCTTCTCGCCGTGGGAGAATCTGGCGCTGTTGCTGCAAAATTACCACAATATTGAGTTTCAGGGGCTGGCGCCGATTGTCCGTGACTTCTACGTCTTTATCCCTTCCTGGCTGTGGCCTGGGCGGCCGAGTATTGTCCTCAACTCAGCGAACTACTTTACCTGGGAAGTGTTGAACAACCACTCAGGTCTGGCGATTTCGCCGACGTTAATTGGTTCACTGGTGGTGATGGGCGGGGCGCTGTTTATCCCGTTAGGCGCGATTGTCGTTGGACTCATCATCAAGTGGTTTGACTGGCTGTATGAGTTAGGCAACTGCGAAACCAATCGCTACAAGGCGGCGATTCTGCACAGTTTCTGTTTTGGCGCTATTTTCAATATGATCGTGTTGGCACGTGAAGGGCTGGATTCGTTTGTCTCGCGAGTGGTCTTTTTCCTCGTGATTTTCGGCGTGTGTCTGCTGGTGGCAAAACTGCTGTTTTGGCTATTCGATAGTGCGGGACTCATCCATAAACGAATCAAATCGCTGCCCCGGACACAGATTGAAGGATCGTAATGACAGATAACACAACTGCGCCACTCTACTCGCTGCGCGGGCTACAATTGATTGGCTGGCGCGATATGCAGCATGCGCTAAATTACCTGTTTGCCGAGGGACATCTCAGGTCAGGAACGCTGGTGGCAATCAACGCTGAGAAGATGCTGACGGCAGAAGATAACCCTGAAGTGCGGGATCTGATCAACGCCGCTGAGTTCAAATATGCGGATGGGATTAGCGTGGTGCGCTCAGTGCGCAAAAAATTTCCGCAGGCGCAGGTTTCACGCGTGGCAGGGGCTGATCTTTGGGAAGCGCTTATGGCGCGAGCCGGGCAGGAAGGAACGCCTGTTTTCCTGATTGGTGGCAAGCCTGAAGTTCTGGCGCAAACGGAAACCAAACTGCGTGCCCAGTGGCGCGTGAACATTGTAGGCAGTCAGGACGGTTATTTTACCCCGGACCAGCGTCAGGCATTGTTTGAACGTATCCACGCTAGCGGTGCGCAGATTGTGACGGTGGCGATGGGCTCGCCGAAACAAGAGATCTTTATGCGTGACTGCCGGAAGATTCACCCTGAAGCGCTGTATATGGGCGTCGGTGGTACCTACGACGTCTTTACCGGTCACGTTAAGCGTGCGCCGCGAATCTGGCAGAGTCTGGGGCTGGAGTGGCTGTATCGCTTATTGTCGCAGCCAAGCCGTATCACTCGTCAACTTCGCTTATTACGCTATCTCCGCTGGCACTATACCGGCAACCTCTGACGCCCTCCCTCCTTTGATAAGTAGCGTGATCTGCTAATTACGCTACTTATTCACAACATAATCGCTGCTTTCTCGCACAATCTATTTATTTTTTGAATGCTTTAATTGCCATTTAAGCGATTTTAGGAAACCATTCGCAACAATCATTGCAGTGCCGTGGTGTTTTTGACGCCAACCGTTAAGCGGTCGGTGCCGTATGGCCTGTTATGGCATAACAAGATGTACCCATAACGAGAACCGGTAATACCGGACAGTATGCAAACACAACAAGAGGATTTATGGCCGAGAACAAACCTGAGCTACAGCGTGGGCTGGAGGCTCGTCACATCGAATTAATTGCCCTTGGGGGGACTATTGGCGTCGGGCTATTTATGGGGGCCGCCAGTACCCTGAAATGGGCGGGACCTTCGGTTCTGCTGGCATACATCGTCGCCGGGCTGTTCGTCTTTTTCATTATGCGTTCTATGGGGGAGATGTTATTCCTCGAGCCGGTTGCCGGTTCATTTGCTGTTTACGCCCATCGTTATATGAGCCCCTTCTTTGGTTATCTCACTGCCTGGTCATACTGGTTTATGTGGATGGCGGTGGGGATATCGGAGATTACCGCCATCGGGGTGTACGTCCAGTTCTGGTTCCCGGAAATGGCACAATGGATACCCGCACTGATTGCTGTCGGACTGGTTGCGTTGGCAAATCTCGCCGCGGTTCGTCTGTATGGTGAAATTGAGTTCTGGTTTGCCATGATTAAAGTGACCACCATCATTGTGATGATCGTCATTGGATTAGGGGTGATTTTCTTCGGTTTTGGCAATGGCGGTCAGGCGATCGGCTTTGGCAACCTGACTGAGCACGGCGGCTTCTTTGCTGGTGGTTGGAAGGGCTTCCTGACGGCATTGTGTATTGTCGTGGCTTCTTACCAGGGCGTGGAGCTGATCGGCATTACTGCGGGTGAAGCGAAGAATCCGCAGGTCACGCTGCGGAGTGCAGTAGGGAAAGTGCTGTGGCGTATTCTGATTTTCTACGTCGGTGCGATTTTTGTTATCGTCACTATTTTCCCGTGGAATGAGATTGGCAGTAACGGTAGCCCGTTTGTTCTCACCTTTGCCAAGATTGGTATTACCGCCGCGGCAGGGATTATTAACTTTGTGGTCCTGACGGCGGCGCTGTCGGGCTGTAACAGTGGGATGTACAGCTGTGGGCGTATGCTTTACGCGCTGGCAAAGAATCGCCAGTTACCTGCCGCCGTTGGAAAAGTTTCGCGCCAGGGCGTGCCGGTTGCCGGCGTGGCTATTTCTATCGCGATCCTGCTGGTTGGTTCGTGCCTGAACTACATCATTCCCAACCCGCAGCGTGTGTTCGTTTATGTCTATAGCGCCAGCGTGCTGCCGGGGATGGTGCCGTGGTTTGTGATCCTGATAAGCCAGATACGTTTCCGTCAGGCGCATAAAGCGGCGATCGCCAGTCATCCTTTCCGCTCGATTCTTTTCCCGTGGGCGAACTATTTGACGATGGCGTTCCTGATTTGCGTATTAATCGGCATGTACTTTAATGAAGATACCCGAATGTCGCTGTTTGTTGGCATTATCTTCTTACTGGCCGTGACGCTCATTTATAAGGTTTTTGGCCTGAATCGTCATGGCACAGCCCAAAAATTGCAGGAATAAGCGACAAAACGCACAAACCATGACCAAACGATAATTTATTTTAAAAAAGCACTAGACAGCAGACCGAGACCTCCGTAATATCCAGCCCCGCAACGGCGCTAAGCGCCCGTAGCTCAGCTGGATAGAGCGCTGCCCTCCGGAGGCAGAGGTCTCAGGTTCGAATCCTGTCGGGCGCACCATTTAGTAATGGTGCCGGAGCTGCGGTGGTTTTAATACCGCGTAAAAGATTTGCAGTGGTGGCTATAGCTCAGTTGGTAGAGCCCTGGATTGTGATTCCAGTTGTCGTGGGTTCGAATCCCATTAGCCACCCCATTAATTTAAAGTTGTGAAATGCGAAGGTGGCGGAATTGGTAGACGCGCTAGCTTCAGGTGTTAGTGTCCTTAGGATGTGGGGGTTCGAGTCCCCCCCCTCGCACCACGACTTAAAGAATTGAACTAAAAATTCAAAAAGCAGTAAAACGGCGAGTAGCGCAGCTTGGTAGCGCAACTGGTTTGGGACCAGTGGGTCGGAGGTTCGAATCCTCTCTCGCCGACCAATTTTGAACCCCGCTTCGGCGGGGTTTTTTGTTTTCTGATTTTCCCTTCTCAGCCTTTATTTCCCCGAATTTCCTGATGTCTTAAAAAGTCCGGTTCCATTGTTTTTGCAGTGCAATCGTGGCATGCCTTGTGCAATAATATACGGGTAGATGCTCATTCCATCTCTTATGTTCGCCATCTGGCCTCATAAACTCAGGAATGATGCAGAGCCGTTTACGGTGCTTATCGTCCACAGACAGATGTCGCTCTGGCCTCATCAAACACCATGGACATAACGTTGAGTGAAGCACCCATTTATGTTGTCATACAGACCTGTTTAGCGCCTGCTCCAAAAGAGCGGGCGTTTTTTTATGCATATACACCTCATCCTTCAAGTCGCCTCGAAGCATCTCGAATGATTTGGTGTATATGAAATAACGGTAGGCCCGGTAAGCGAAGCGTCACCGGGCAAGAGGGAATTACTGCGGGGGATTGTTGTTCTGCAGCGTCAACATCAGGCCATCACGACGCATGGTGGCGGCTTCTTCTGGCTGATGCAGTCTGTCCAGCGCGTCAGCAAGCCAGGCGTAGTCATAGGCATCTGGACGCTGTTTGAGAGCGGCACGGAAGGCGAACGTGGCTTCCTGCCATTCGCCGTGCTTCATTAGCGACTGGCCCAGCGTGCTCCACAGTAATGGGCGATCGCCGACGGCTTTAATCTGCTGGCGCAACACTTTTTCTATCTGTTCCGGGTTGTTGGTTTTCAGACGCGGGATCGGCAGCACCAGGCGGTCGTCATACTGGCGTTTAAGACCATCAATGATGACCTGCTGTGCCGTATCATGATCGTCACACTCAATCAGATGTTCAGCCATTGCTACCTGCAGGGCAACCTGGTGACGGGTTTTACGGTTCTGGTTTTTCCACCATGCACGTAGCCCCTCGCTGCCCTGATCGGCGCGAACCTGATCCATCAGACCAACCCATGCCTGCTGTTCCAGCATCGCGCGGTGCTCGTCATCACCCACGTGCGCTTTTGCCATGGATGGAATGATATCCAGTAACGAACTCCATGCACCGGTACGAATGTAGGCCTGTTCAGCCAGACGCAGCACTTCCGGATGACGTGGCGTCACTTCCAGCAGTTTATCTACGCTGTGGCGCGCGGCGTGATTTTCATTACGCGCCAGCTGCAGGCGAACGCGAGTGATTTCTACCGGGATCGTATCATTTCCGGCCAGTTCGGCAGCACGCTCAAGGTGTTGGTTGGCACGTGCTTCGTCACCGCGCTGTTGAGCCGCTTCTGCCGCCAGCAGGTAATTCACTACCGGCTGTTCTGCATGATCGGCGTTTTTCGACATCAGCTTTTCAACCTGCTGATAATCGCCTTCTGCCAGCTTGAGCAGCGCCTGCTCCGTCTGCTTACGGGCGCGACGACGCTTCCGACCGACAAACCATCCGCGGGTATGCGCGCCAGTGCGGAAAATTCGGCGCAGCAGCCATTCAATCGCAAACAAGACGACCATTGCGACGATCAGAATGATCACCAGACCCGTCACGCTGGTTTCGATATTGTAATTATCCGTCTGGATCAGTACGTAGCCCTGATGACCGGCAATCATTGGACCGACAACGATCCCGGCGATCAATAGCACAAAGAGCAATAATACTTTTAGCATCATTATTCTCCTTGCGGCGCAGTTGCCGGAGTTTCAGCTGAAGGCGCAGGAGCTGCTGCAACCGGCGCTGTGGCAGGTTGTGCCAGTAAATTACGTACGCGGGTCTGCATGAGCTTGTCGAGAAGCGCCTGGCTCTGCAGCGTTTCCGGTACGTCCATGCTGATGCTTTGTTGGCTCAGTTGGTCTACCTCTTCAAGGAAAGCTTTGGTGGCTGCATCGTCGGTGTCGTAGTAGGCGCGCACCCAGGTGGAGACGTTTTCCAGCGCCTGGCGATATGTTTCCTCCTGATGACGCGGCACGGCCTGGGCGGCCACTAACAGGCGAGAACGGATATTTTCACGTAAGTAAACGTCCTGGTTCGGTGCCAGCAGCGGGACGGCGGTTTCATCACGACGGCGAACGGTGATAAAGCTGTCCATAAAGTTCTGCCAGCTTTTTTGCAGATTGATGCGCCATTCGCTGATCGAGCTGGAAAGCTCGCTGCTGTCGGAATCCATCGGCGAATCGTCGGTATCGTTGTCGGCTAGACGCAGGTTATCAATCTGGTTAGAGAGCTGATTCACTTTCAGGATAATGCCGTCATAGTCGACCTGAGTCACCGCAGAGAGGCTCGCGATATCGTCGGTAATCGCGCGACGGGCGGTAATCAGGCTTGGGTCATTCATATCCGCCAGGCTGGCGTCAGCGCTTTTCAGCAGCGCCGCGGCGGTAGTAACGTCCTGATCGCTCCATAATTTGCGACCGGCCAGTTTCACCAGAAAATCAGCCTGCGCCAGCAGCCATGTCCCGGCATCGCTGCCGGAGATAGTGGCGACTTTTTGCTGGACTTCGTCAAGCTGTTTGACCAGCGCGGCCTGCTGGCGAGCGGCTTCATCCAGCTGCGTTGCCTGCTGCTTAATAATGCCTTCCAGCTCAGCTTTTTGGCTTTCTTGCGCTTTTTGCAACGCCGTAAGCTGGTTCGCCAGCGCATCGCTGGTTGCTGTCTGCGTTGTTGCCTGCTGTTTCCCCCAACCGTACAGCCCAACGCCTGCAGCCAGCGCAATAGCAATCGCCACTGCGCTCAGAATCAGCGCCGTGCTGTTCTTACTCTTTTTTTCAGTATTGACTGGCTGTGACGTGGTTTCCACGGCCTCCCTGGTCTCTTCAACCACGGCGGAGGATTTTTCTTGTTCCGTCATTATGGCATCCCATTATGAGAGTTATTGTAATGCGCGTAGTAGCGCATCGTTGTCGGCGTTATCAGCGACCTTAATATCTTGCCAGCCCAGTTCCCGGGCGAGGTGCGCCAGACGCTCACTGACGACCAGCAGCCGACAGCGTAGTAACCAGTGCTCACGATACCACTGCGGAATGAGCGACCAGAGCTGTTGTAGCATCTCTCCGCTGGTGACAACCACCGTGGTCACACCACGAGATTGCCAGCGCATCGCTTCTTCTGCACCATCGTAATATTTTGCACTGCGTTGATAACATTCACAAAAATCGACATCAGCTCCGCGTGCTGTCAGGGTTTCACCTATCAGCTCACGGCCACCATTACCGCGTAATATAAGCGCGCGTTTTCCCGCAATATTTTGTAATTCAGGTAATTGTAGCAAGACTTCGCTAATTTCCCGATCCAGAGGGTAGTGAATATTGAAACCGCTAACGGTATGCAGCGCCAGCGCCGTTGTGCGACCAATGGCAAAATAACGCGGAAGGGAGGGCCAGCTTTTCCCCTGTTGCTGAAGCTCGGCATCTGCAAAGGTGACGGCGTGCTGCGAGAGGGCGAAGACCAGATCGTTTTCCGTTAGCGCCGACAGCCGGGAAGCCAGCGTTGCCAGCTCCCGACCGGGCGAAAACTCGATGAGCGGAAAGCTCCAGGCCACCCGCCCCAGTGTGCGCAGACGGCTCACTAACTCTTCCCCTGCGGGAGACGGGCGGGTGACCAGAATACTCATGCTGGGGCTTCTCCGTTGTAAACTTCAGCCAGAATGGTGCGCGCACCGTTCTCCAGCAGCTCTTCAGCCAGAGAGATGCCCATCTGTTCAGCTTCCTGCGCGGCGCCGCGACGTTCTCCGCATACCATCTGCGAACCGTCAGGCGCGCCGACCAGCGCCCGCAGCCAAATCTCACCGTTAAGGAGTTCTGCATAACTGCCGATAGGGACCTGACATCCCCCTTCCAGGCGGGTATTCATGGCGCGTTCGGCTTTGACGCGCAGCGCCGTCTCTTCATGGTTGAGCGGCGCTAACAGCGCCTGAGTGCGCATATCATCCAGTCGACATTCTATGCCAACTGCGCCTTGCCCGACAGCGGGTAGGGAGACTTCCGGCGGCAGAGCGGTGCGGACTCGCGACTCAAGACCTAAACGTTTTAATCCGGCGACCGCCAGAATAATGGCGTCATAATCGCCGTTATCCAGTTTGCTCAGACGCGTACCTACGTTACCGCGCAGTGAACGGATGACGAGATCCGGGCGACGCTTTGCCAACTGGCACTGGCGACGCAAACTGGATGTCCCGACGATACTGCCTGCCGGGAGTTCATCCAGCGTGTTGTACTTATTTGAGACGAAAGCATCACGCGGATCCTCTCGCTCGCAAATGGTGACCAGTCCAAGACCGTCAGGGAACTCAACCGGCACATCCTTCATGGAATGCACGGCGATATCGGCGCGTTTTTCCAGCAGCGCGACTTCCAGCTCTTTAACAAACAACCCTTTCCCCCCGACTTTCGCCAGCGGGGTATCAAGGATCACATCGCCACGGGTTACCATCGGAACCAGTTCCACGATCAGACCGGGGTGGTTTGCCATTAAGGCGTCTTTGACATAATGTGCCTGCCAGAGCGCAAGGGGGCTTTGGCGTGTGGCAATTCTCAAAACATTGTCTAACATGCTTGTTACCGTCATTATCAATCATTGACCATCCTAACATCCTTATCAAAGGGATGTCAGCGTTACGCTCAAACGTGAGTGAGAGGAAAAGGCGCTGCATCATCACTGGCAGTGAATAATGACGAGAAACCTCCCGACCGTATGAAGGAATTTACACGTAACGAACGGTGCTACACTTGTATGTAGCGCATCTTTCTTTACGGTCAATGAGCAAGGTGTTAAATTGATCACGTTTTAGACCATTTTTTCGGCTGTACAGCATAAAAAAATATGGGCGAAAAAACAGGTAACGGTTATTTTTGACATACGGTTTATCCGAATTGATGACGATTATTGTGAGCGCTTGTGCCGCAGCAATCGACAACATGACGGATAGCAACATCAGGCGATACGTCTTGTACCTCTATATTGAGACTCTGAAACAGAGACTGGATGCCATAAATCAACTGCGTGTGGATCGCGCGCTTGCTGCCATGGGACCTGCCTTCCAGCAGGTATACAGTCTGCTGCCGACATTATTGCACTACCACCATCCGCTGATGCCGGGTTACCTTGATGGTAACGTTCCCAAAGGCATATGCCTTTACACGCCTGATGAAACCCAACGCCACTACCTGAACGAACTGGAACTGTACCGCGGTATGTCGCCGCAGGATCCTCCCAAGGGCGAACTGCCTATCACCGGCGTTTACTCAATGGGCAGCACCTCTTCGGTAGGGCAAAGCTGTTCCTCTGACCTTGATATTTGGGTCTGCCATCAATCCTGGCTGGATAGCGAAGAGCGCCAGCTGCTGCAGCGTAAATGTAGCCTGCTGGAAAGCTGGGCCGCCTCGCTGGGCGTGGAAGTCAGCTTCTTCCTGATTGATGAAAACCGTTTCCGCCACAATGAAAGCGGCAGTTTGGGTGGTGAAGACTGTGGCTCGACGCAGCATATCCTGTTGCTTGATGAATTCTATCGCACCGCTGTGCGTCTCGCGGGTAAACGTATTCTGTGGAATATGGTGCCGGGCGACGAAGAAGAGCATTACGACGATTACGTCATGACGCTTTACGCACAGGGGGTGTTAACGCCAAACGAATGGCTGGATCTCGGCGGACTCAGTTCGCTCTCCGCCGAAGAGTACTTTGGCGCCAGCCTCTGGCAGCTGTACAAGAGTATCGACTCCCCGTACAAAGCGGTATTGAAAACGCTGCTGCTGGAAGCTTATTCCTGGGAATACCCCAATCCACGCCTGTTGGCGAAAGATATTAAACAGCGCCTGCACGATGGCGAGATCGTCTCTTTTGGTCTCGACCCTTACTGCATGATGCTGGAGCGCGTTACCGAGTACCTCACGGCGATCGAAGACCCGACTCGTCTGGATTTAGTGCGTCGATGTTTCTACTTAAAAGTGTGTGAGAAACTGAGCCGCGAGCGCGCCTGTGTGGGCTGGCGTCGTGAAGTATTAAGTCAGTTAGTGAAAGAGTGGGGCTGGGATGACGCCCGTCTGACCATGCTGGATAACCGCGCTAACTGGAAGATTGACCAGGTACGCGAAGCGCATAACGAACTGCTCGATGCGATGATGCAGAGCTATCGTAACCTGATCCGTTTTGCCCGCCGAAATAACCTCAGCGTGAGCGCCAGCCCGCAGGATATCGGCGTGCTGACCCGTAAGCTGTATGCCGCGTTTGAAGCATTGCCAGGTAAAGTAACGCTGGTGAACCCGCAGATATCTCCGGATCTCTCGGAACCGAATCTGACCTTTATCCATGTGCCGCCGGGCCGTGCCAACCGTTCGGGTTGGTATCTCTATAACCGCGCGCCTAACATGGACTCGATCATCAGCCATCAGCCGCTGGAATATAACCGCTACCTCAATAAACTGGTGGCGTGGGCCTGGTTCAACGGCCTGCTGACCTCGCGTACGCATTTATTTATTAAGGGCAACGGCATTGTTGATTTGCCGAAGCTGCAAGAAATGGTCGCCGACGTGTCGCATCACTTCCCGCTGCGACTGCCAGCGCCAACGCCGAAAGCGCTCTATAGCCCGTGCGAGATTCGCCACCTGGCGATTATCGTTAACCTTGAATATGACCCGACGGCAGCATTTCGCAATCAGGTGGTACATTTTGATTTCCGTAAGCCGGACGTCTTCAGCTTTGGTGAAGAACAAAATTGCCTGGTGGGTAGCGTCGACCTGTTGTACCGCAACTCGTGGAATGAAGTGCGTACGCTGCACTTCAATGGTGAGCAGGCGATGATTGAAGCGTTAAAAACGATTCTGGGCAAAATGCACCAGGATGCCGCGCCGCCGGATAGCGTCGAGGTCTTCTGCTATAGCCAGCATCTGCGCGGTTTAATTCGCACCCGCGTGCAGCAACTGGTGTCTGAGTGCATCGAGTTGCGCCTCTCCAGCACCCGTCAGGAAACCGGACGCTTCAAAGCGCTGCGCGTTTCTGGTCAGACGTGGGGTCTGTTCTTCGAGCGCCTGAACGTCTCGGTACAGAAGCTGGAAAACGCGATTGAATTTTATGGCGCGATTTCACATAACAAACTGCACGGGCTTTCCGTTCAGGTTGAGACCAATCATGTGAAACTTCCGTCAGTGGTTGACGGTTTTGCCAGCGAAGGGATCATTCAGTTCTTTTTCGAAGAAACGGGTGATGAGCAGGGCTTTAATATCTACATTCTGGATGAGAGTAATCGGGCTGAGGTGTATCACCACTGCGAAGGTAGCAAAGAGGAGCTGGTACGCGATGTCAGCCGTTTCTACTCGTCGTCGCACGATCGCTTTACCTACGGCTCCAGCTTCATCAACTTTAACCTGCCGCAGTTCTATCAGATTGTGAAAACCGACGGGCGCGCGCAGGTGATCCCGTTCCGTACCCAGCCGATTAGCGCCGTGCCGCCTGTCAGTCAGGAAAACGACACACCGCTGTTGCAGCAGTATTTCTCGTGAGCATGATGCCGGATAAGCGAAGCGTATCCGGCAATAAAACTTAACGGAAGCTCACCTTTTCACCCGCCTGCTGTGTTGCCGCCTGTTCTAGCAGATCCCAGAACGTTTCGCCGCTACGATCGCAGATCCACTCGTCGCCTTTCAGGTCAAAGTGGTAGCCGCCCTGTTTGGTCGCCAGCCACACCTGATGCAGCGGCTCCTGACGGTTAATAATAATTTTGCTGCCGTTTTCGAAGCTGATGGTCAGCACGCCGCCGTTGATCTCACAATCGATATCGCTGTCGCCGTCCCAGTCATCCAGACGCTCTTCAATGGTCATCCAAAGGGTGTCAGCAAGGCGATGAAATTCACTGTCGTTCATTTTCTTATCCTGTTTTTCGTGATGACGGCAGTATAACCTGAAACAAAACGCGTTGCAGATTACAGGCTAACTCTTGCTTTTACGCCTTCTCCTGCGATGATAGAAAACAGAAAGCATGAACTTTACAGGCAATCGATAATGAAAAACGTGTTAAAGCCACTCGCTGTCATTTTTACTCTGTTCAGCCTGACGGGCTGTGGGCTAAAAGGCCCGCTCTATTTCCCGCCAGCAGATAAAACCGCGCCGCCTCCGACCAAGAGCGTTCAGCCGCAATCGCAATCCACCACGCCAGAGAAAAACGATCGTGGGATTAGTGACGGGCCTTCTCAGGTGAATTACTGACGGCAGGAATAGATGTATATTTCTGTACCCGCGTGAACGGAGTGAATGATGCAATTCTCTAAAATGCATGGCCTTGGCAACGATTTTATGGTCGTCGACGCGGTAACGCAGAATGTCTTTTTCTCACCAGAGCTGATCCGCCGCTTGTCCGACAGGCATCTCGGCGTTGGATTTGATCAACTGCTGGTGGTTGAACCTCCGTATGATCCGGAGCTGGATTTCCACTACCGTATTTTTAATGCCGACGGTAGTGAAGTGTCACAGTGTGGCAATGGCGCCCGCTGTTTTGCCCGCTTTGTTCGCCTGAAAGGGCTGACCAATAAGCGTGATATTCGCGTCAGTACCGCTAATGGTCGTATGGTATTAACCGTAACCGACGACGAGCTGGTACGGGTGAATATGGGTGAACCCAATTTTGAACCCGCGCAGGTTCCGTTTCGCGCCAACAAAGCAGAGAAGACCTATATTATGCGCGTGGCTGAGCAGACAGTATTGTGCGGCGTGGTTTCAATGGGGAACCCGCACTGCGTAATTCAGGTTGATGATGTTGATACGGCCACGGTAGAAACGTTGGGGCCGGTTCTGGAAAGCCACGAACGCTTTCCTGAACGCGCCAATATCGGATTTATGCAAGTGGTAAAGCGCGAGCATATCCGGCTGCGCGTCTATGAGCGCGGCGCGGGTGAAACGCAGGCCTGCGGCAGCGGTGCGTGCGCCGCTGTTGCGGTTGGTATCCAGCAGGGCCTGCTGGCAGAAGAAGTGAGGGTGGAATTACCGGGCGGTCGACTTGATATCGCCTGGAAAGGTCCGGGTCATCCGCTGTATATGACTGGCCCGGCGGCACATGTCTACGACGGATTTATTCACTTATGAAGCAACCAGGGGAAGAACTACAGGAAACGCTCATGGAGCTGGACGACCGGGCGGTCGTCGATTACCTGCAACGTAATCCTGAGTTTTTTATCCGTAATGCCCAGGCAGTTGAAGCGATGCGTGTTCCACACCCGGTGCGGGGCACGGTCTCTTTAGTGGAATGGCATATGGCGCGGGCACGTAATCATATTAACGTGCTGGAAGAGAATATGGCGTTGTTGATGGAACAAGCCAACGCCAATGAAAGCCTGTTCTATCGTCTGTTAAATCTGCAAGCCCGGCTGGTATCGGCCAGCAGTCTTGACGACATGCTGATGCGATTTCATCGCTGGGCGCGTGAGTTAGGGCTGGCTGGGGCGACGGTTCGTCTGTTCCCGGATCGCTGGCGACTTGGTGCGCCATCAAAATTCACTCATCTGGCATTAAGCCGTCAGGCTTTTGAACCGCTGCGTATTCAGCGTCTGGGCCAGTCACAGCACTATCTTGGACCGCTCAATGGCCCGGAACTTCTGGTCATGATGCCCGAAGCGAAAGCAATAGGCTCGGTGGCGATGTCGATGTTGGGGCAAGATGGATCCCTGGGCGTGATGCTGTTCAGCAGTCGCGACGTTAATCATTACCAGCAGGGGCAAGGTACGCAATTACTGCAGGAAATCTCGCTGATGTTGCCGGAGCTGCTGGAGCGCTGGATTGAACGCGTATGACCGATTCACCCCTTTCTCAGGATGTGGCGCGCTTTTTACGCTATCTGGGCGTTGAGCGCCAGCTTAGCCCGATCACATTGCTGAATTATCAGCGTCAGCTTGATGCCATCATTGCGTTAGCCGGAGAGACCGGTCTGCAAAGCTGGCAACAATGTGACGCTTCGATGGTACGCAGTTTTGCCGTGCGCAGCCGTCGTAAAGGGCTGGGGCCGGCGAGCCTGGCGCTGCGTCTCTCCGCATTGCGCAGTTTCTTTGACTGGCTGGTTAATCAGGGCGAGCTGAAAGCCAATCCCGCAAAAAGTGTTTCCGCGCCGAAAGCACCGCGTCATCTACCTAAAAATATCGATGTCGACGACGTTAATCGTCTGCTGGATATCGACCTCAACGATCCCCTCGCCGTGCGCGACCGGGCAATGTTAGAAGTGATGTACGGCGCAGGGCTGCGTTTGTCTGAACTGGTTGGGCTGGATATTAAACATCTCGATCTCGACACCGGCGAAGTATGGGTGATGGGGAAGGGCAGTAAAGAACGTCGCCTGCCAATTGGCCGCAATGCAGTGGCGTGGATTGAGCACTGGCTGGACCTGCGGGGGCTATTTGGCTGCGATGACGATGCGTTATTCCTGTCAAAACTGGGCAAACGCATTTCTGCGCGTAATGTACAAAAACGCTTTGCGGAATGGGGGATAAAACAGGGGCTGAACAGCCACGTACATCCCCACAAATTGCGCCACTCTTTTGCGACGCATATGCTGGAGTCGAGCGGCGATCTGCGCGGGGTACAGGAGTTATTGGGGCATGCGAATCTCTCCACTACCCAAATCTATACCCATCTTGATTTTCAACACCTGGCTTCAGTGTACGATGCGGCGCATCCACGCGCCAAACGGGGGAAATAATGCGTTTTTACCGGCCTTTGGGGCGCATTTCTGCGCTCACCTTTGACCTTGATGACACCCTTTACGATAACCGTCCCGTTATCACACGCACCGAGCAGGAAGCGCTCGCGTTTGTACAGAATTACCATCCGGCGCTGAATTCGCTGCAAAATAGCGACCTACAGCGCTTACGTCAGGCCGTTCGCGACGCTGAGCCGGAAATCTACCACGACGTTACCCAATGGCGTCACCGCGCCGTAGAGCGCGCTATGCTGGAGGCGGGATTGTCAGAAGCAGAAGCCAGAATGGGGGCAAATGCGGCGATGATGAATTTCGCCAAATGGCGTAGCCGCATTGACGTCCCGCAGGCGACGCATGACACGCTGAAGGCGCTGGCCCGCAAATGGCCGCTGGTGGCGATCACCAACGGTAACGCACAGCCAGAACTGTTCGGCCTGGGCGATTACTTTGAGTTTGTGCTGCGCGCCGGTCCCGACGGGCGATCAAAACCGTTCAGCGACATGTATGCGCTGGCGGCGGATAAACTGAAAATGCCTGTGGCTGAGATTCTGCATGTGGGCGATGACCTGACGACAGACGTGGCGGGGGCCATCCGTTGCGGTATGCAGGCCTGCTGGATCAAGCCGGAAAATGCCGACCTGATGCAAACCGCAGACAGCCGTTTGCTGCCGCATATCGAAATTTCACAGTTGGCATCTCTGACCTCGCTGATATAATCACCAGCAGAACTCTGTATATATACCCAGCTTTTTGGCGGATGGCGCTACGCTTATCCGCCTTACCTACTTTTACGCGGCGGTGCCAATGGACGTTTCTTACCTGCTCGACAGCCTTAATGATAAACAGCGTGAAGCGGTGGCCGCGCCACGCAGCAACATGCTGGTTTTGGCCGGCGCGGGGAGTGGTAAAACTCGCGTGCTGGTGCACCGTATCGCCTGGTTACTGACGGTAGAGAACAACTCGCCATACTCCATTATGGCGGTGACCTTTACCAACAAAGCAGCGGCGGAAATGCGCCACCGTATTGGCCAGATCATGGGAACCAGCCAGGGCGGTATGTGGGTGGGTACATTCCACGGTCTGGCGCACCGCCTGCTGCGCGCGCACCATATGGATGCGAACCTGCCGCAGGATTTCCAGATCCTCGACAGCGAAGACCAATTGCGTTTGCTCAAGCGTTTGATCAAGGCGATGAATCTTGATGAGAAGCAGTGGCCGCCGCGTCAGGCGATGTGGTTTATCAATAGCCAGAAAGACGAAGGGCTGCGCCCGCACCATCTGCAGAGCTATGGCAACCCGGTTGAGCAAACCTGGCAAAAGGTGTATCAGGCCTATCAGGAAGCGTGTGACCGCGCGGGGCTGGTGGATTTCGCCGAGCTGTTGCTGCGCGCCCATGAACTGTGGCTCAACAAGCCGCATATCCTGCAGCACTACCGCGAACGCTTTACCAATATCCTGGTGGACGAATTCCAGGATACCAACAACATTCAGTACGCCTGGATCCGCCTGCTGGCGGGCGATACCGGCAAAGTGATGATCGTTGGCGATGATGACCAGTCGATCTACGGCTGGCGCGGGGCGCAGGTGGAAAACATCCAGCGCTTCCTCACGGATTTCCCGGGCGCAGAAACCATTCGCCTGGAACAGAACTACCGCTCGACCAACAACATCCTCAGCGCGGCCAACGCCCTGATTGAAAACAACAACGGGCGTTTGGGTAAAAAGCTGTGGACCGATGGCATCGACGGCGAACCAATCTCACTGTACTGCGCGTTCAACGAACTCGATGAAGCGCGTTTTGTGGTCAATCGTATCAAAACCTGGCAGGACAACGGCGGTGCGCTGGAACAGTGCGCCATTCTGTATCGCAGCAACGCCCAGTCGCGCGTGCTGGAAGAGGCGTTGTTACAAGCCAGCATGCCGTACCGTATCTATGGTGGGATGCGCTTCTTTGAACGCCAGGAAATCAAAGATGCGCTCTCCTACCTGCGCCTGATCGCTAACCGTAATGACGACGCCGCATTTGAACGCGTGGTGAATACGCCAACCCGCGGGATTGGCGATCGTACATTAGATGTCGTGCGTCAGACCTCCCGTGACCGCCAGCTTACGTTGTGGCAGGCCTGTCGTGAGCTGTTGCAGGAAAAAGCCCTCGCGGGTCGAGCCGCCAGCGCCTTACAGCGTTTTATGGAGCTGATCGATGCGCTGGCGCAGGAGACCGCCGATATGCCGCTGCACGTGCAGACTGACCGGGTGATTAAAGACTCCGGCCTGCGCATGATGTACGAGCAGGAAAAAGGCGAGAAGGGTCAGACGCGTATCGAAAACTTAGACGAACTGGTGACGGCAACGCGCCAGTTCAGCTACAACGAAGAAGACGAAGACTTAATGCCGCTACAGGCGTTCCTGTCTCACGCCGCGCTGGAAGCAGGCGAAGGGCAGGCGGATACCTGGCAGGATGCGGTACAACTGATGACGCTGCACTCGGCGAAAGGTCTGGAGTTCCCCCAGGTATTTATCGTGGGTATGGAAGAAGGCATGTTCCCCAGCCAGATGTCGCTGGACGAAGGTGGGCGCCTCGAAGAAGAGCGCCGCCTGGCTTACGTAGGCGTGACTCGCGCGATGCAAAAGCTGACTCTGACCTACGCCGAAACGCGTCGTCTGTACGGCAAAGAGGTTTACCACCGTCCGTCGCGCTTTATCGGCGAACTGCCGGAAGCGTGCGTTGAAGAGGTTCGCCTGCGCGCCACGGTTAGCCGCCCGGTGAGCCATCAGCGGATGGGCACGCCAATGGCGGAAAATGATACCGGCTACAAGCTCGGCCAGCGCGTGCGCCACGCTAAGTTTGGTGAGGGCACCATCGTCAATCTGGAAGGAAGCGGTGAGCACAGTCGTTTACAGGTCGCGTTCCAGGGGCAAGGGATCAAATGGCTGGTGGCGGCCTACGCCAGACTGGAAACGGTTTGATCGGTTTGGTTTTGCCGGATGGCGACGCTGGCGCGTCTTATCCGGCCTACAGGCCGGGTAACATTTTGATTTCCAGGCCGGACAAGGCGAAGCCGCCATCCCGCTATCTGTCGGTTAATATTCTGAAATCATAGATAAATAATTCCCCTCTGCTAACCTTTTTGTATAAGGGGAAATTATTACTTTTTCGCCATCTGTTGCGTGTTGACGTCAAAATTTTGCTGGCGTAACATGCGCGCACGATTACGCTAAGAGGACATTCGCCTTGGACACACCCAGTAGATACTGGCTCATTATCCTGTCATCCAGGATCAACTCCTAAGGCTATCCCTTTTTGCTGATAGCCTTCGCGGTTGTCAGCGACCTTCTGTTTTTTCCCGTCGCGCTGAGTCAGGCTGTTTAATGGTCTGAAACCCAATTTGTTTCTGTGTGCCCTCCGAACTGTCCGATAATTTTTTGCATTGGGAGTCCCGGTCATGCTGAGCGCATTTCAACTGGAAAACAATCGTTTAACTCGCCTTGAGGCAGACGAAATCGAGCACCTGGCCAGTTCGGTTTGGGTCGATTTAGTCGAGCCGGATGACGAAGAACGAAACCGTGTGCAAAAGGACTTGGGCCAGAATCTGGCTACGCGCCCTGAACTGGAAGACATCGAAGCATCTGCGCGTTTTTTTGAAGACGAAGACGGTCTGCACATTCACTCCTTCTTCTTCTATGAAGATGCCGACGATCACGCGGGTAACTCAACCGTCGCATTTACCATTCGCGAAGGTCGCCTGTTTACTCTGCGCGAGCGCGAGCTGCCGGCATTCCGCCTGTACCGCATGCGTGCGCGTAATCAGGCGATGGTGGATGGCAATGCCTACGAGCTGCTGCTCGACCTGTTTGAAACTAAAATTGAACAGTTGGCGGATGAGATCGAAAACATCTACAGCGACCTGGAAAAACTCAGCCGTGTGATCATGGAAGGGCGTCAGGGCGATGAATATGACGAAGCGCTTTCGACGCTGGCGGAACTGGAAGATATCGGCTGGAAGGTCCGCCTGTGTCTGATGGATACCCAGCGCGCACTGAACTTCCTGGTGCGTAAAGCGCGTTTGCCGGGGAGTCAGCTGGAACAGGCGCGCGAGATTCTGCGCGATATCGAATCCCTGCTGCCGCACAACGAATCACTGTTCCAGAAGGTTAACTTCCTGATGCAGGCGGCGATGGGCTTTATCAATATCGAGCAGAACCGCATCATCAAGATCTTCTCGGTGGTCTCTGTGGTGTTCCTGCCGCCGACGCTGGTGGCTTCCAGCTACGGGATGAACTTTGAGTTCATGCCGGAACTGCACTGGAGCTTCGGTTACCCAGGGGCGATTGTCTTTATGATGCTCGCGGGTCTGGCACCGTATCTGTACTTTAAGCGCAAGAACTGGCTGTAATGGCTGTGCCGGATGGCGGTTACGCCTTATCCGGCACTTCTTCAGCTCCGACGTACCCGTCGTTGCGTATAAATCGCATCCATCACGAAAACTGCCAGCGCCACCCAGATAAACGCAAACGTGACCATTTTATCCGCTCCCGGAACTTCACCGTAGAAAGTGACGGCCAGCAGGAACATTAGCGTGGGTCCGATATACTGGAAGAAACCCAGCGTGGACAGACGCAGGCGGGTCGCCGCGCCGGTAAAGCACAGCAGCGGAATGGTGGTCACGACACCCGCAGCAATCAGCAGCAGATTGAGCGACATGGGGTTTTGCCCCATATGGCTGGTTGGGCTGTCCGCGATGCCAAACAGATAGATAGCCGCAACAGGTAAAAGCCACAGGGTTTCGATCAGCATGCCGGTTTGTGCTTCGACGGCAATCTTCTTGCGTACCAGACCATAGAAAGCAAAGCTGAACGCCAGGCCCAACGCGATGATTGGCAGCGATCCGAAGGTCCACAGCTGTACCAATACGCCGCAGGCGGCTAACAGTACCGCCAGCCACTGCATGCGACGAAAGCGCTCGCCGAGGAAAAGCATTCCCAGCACAATATTCACCAGCGGGTTAATAAAATAGCCCAGGCTGGCTTCCAGCATATGATGATTATTGACCGCCCAAATGAACAGCAGCCAGTTTCCACCGATGAGCACTGCAGAGAGCGCCAGCAGGAAGATCTTCTTTGGCGTTTGTAGCAGCGTTTTGATGCCCGACCACTGGCGGCTGATGCTCATCAGTACCACCATAAAGAAAAATGACCAGATGACGCGGTGCGTCAGGATCTCATCCGCCGGGACATAGTAAATCAGCTTGAAGTAGGCAGGAGCGATACCCCAAATAAAATAAGCAGCAAGAGCGAGTAACACGCCCTGCCGCGTTTGTTTAGCATCCATCGGGAAAACTCATTTCAGAAATGTAACAGCAGTTTACCTTTTTTTGGGCACTTACCCCACCATATAAGTAGCGGTTGCGCTGGCAATATAAAGCTGTTCTTCGTTATGCAGTTCCACGCGCGCAACGGCGACTTTATTCCCCGCCCGCAGCAGGCTGCTGGTAGCGGTAAAGCGATTTCCTCTCCCCGGGCGCAGGTAATCAACGCGCAAATCGATTGTTCCCATGCGCGACATTCGCTGACGCAGTTCGTCCTCGCTGATCGTCTCATGGCGGGTCAGCGTACTGCCTACGCACACCAGCCCGGCGGCAACGTCCAGCGCCGACGCGATCACGCCGCCATGCAGAATGCTTTGCGCCCAGTTGCCGACCATCATCGGTTGATTATTAAAGGCTAATTGAGCAAATTCTTTCTCATAGCGTTCAAGCTCCAGACCCAGCGCCCGGTTAAACGGCATATGATAGACAAACATTTCACCCACTAACTTCAGCGCTTCCTCAGCAGTAAGTACGGCAGACATACGATCCCTACATCTCAATGGTTAATGAAATGTTGATATTATGCTTATTATTTGTTGTTTTCTACTTTAGGACGGGATAACTAACGAGGAACTCGCTAAGTATGTAGAATACTTGCCAGATAATTATACAATTCATCAATATTTTGGTTCAGGAGAACATTACCGATGCGGGCGATTCTGGGATGGTTACTACCAGCAGTCATGCTGCCGTTGACCGCGTATGCGCAGGAAGCGACAGTGAAAGAGATTCATGATGCACCGGCGGTTCGCGGCAGTATTATCGCCAACATGCTGCAGGAGCATGACAACCCTTTCACGCTTTATCCTTATGAGACCAACTATCTCATCTACACCAATACCAGCGACATGAACAAAGAGGCGATCAGCAGCTATAGCTGGTCCGAAAATGCGCGCAAAGATGAGGTTAAGTTTCAGCTAAGCCTGGCGTTTCCGCTCTGGCGCGGAATATTAGGCCCGAACTCGGTACTCGGCGGTTCCTATACCCAGAAGTCCTGGTGGCAGCTTTCGAACAGTGAAGAGTCTGCGCCGTTTCGCGAAACCAACTATGAACCGCAATTGTTCCTCGGTTTCGCCACCGACTATCGCTTTGCCGGTTGGACGCTCCGCGATGTCGAAATGGGCTATAACCATGACTCCAATGGTCGATCCGACCCCACCTCACGTAGCTGGAACCGCCTTTACACCCGGCTGATGGCTGAAAACGGTAACTGGCTGGTGGAAGTTAAGCCGTGGTACGTTATCGGCAGCACTGACGATAACCCTGATATCACCAAATATATGGGCTACTATCAGTTGAAAATGGGTTATCACCTGGGTGACGCGGTGATCAGTGTGAAAGGCCAGTACAACTGGAATACCGGCTATGGCGGCGCAGAGCTGGGGGCCAGTTATCCCATTACCAAGCATGTGCGTCTTTATACCCAGGTCTACAGCGGCTACGGCGAATCACTGATTGACTACAACTTCAATCAGACCCGTGTTGGCGTGGGTGTAATGCTTAACGATATCTTCTGACAGGTATTGAGAGTATTTTAATCATTGCAGTTTCTCTCTCAGGCGCTGAAAATAGCGCCTGTTTTTATTTCAGGCTAATGGGGTTAATGTGGCGCAGGCGGAAGTGTTGAATCTGGAAATGGGCGCTAAACAGGTTTTGCAGGAAACCTTTGGCTACCAACAGTTTCGCCCTGGTCAGGAAGAAATCATTGATACCGTGATCGCTGGTCGCGACTGCCTGGTCGTTATGCCGACCGGTGGCGGAAAATCCCTGTGCTATCAAATTCCCGCATTATTGCTTAACGGCCTCACCGTTGTTGTTTCTCCGCTGATTTCTCTGATGAAAGATCAGGTCGATCAACTGCTTGCCAACGGCGTGGCGGCCGCGTGTCTGAACTCCACCCAAAGTCGTGAGCAGCAGCTTGAGGTGATGGCAGGCTGTCGTAGCGGGCAGATTCGCTTACTGTACATTGCGCCCGAACGCCTGATGCTGGATAACTTCCTTGAAAATCTGGCGCACTGGAACCCGGTGCTGCTGGCGGTTGATGAAGCGCACTGTATTTCGCAGTGGGGGCATGATTTCCGCCCGGAATACGCCGCGCTGGGGCAGTTGCGTCAGCGTTTCCCAACTCTGCCGTTTGTCGCGCTGACCGCGACCGCGGACGAGACAACCCGGCTGGATATTGTGCGTCTGCTGGGGCTCAACGACCCGTTAATTCAGATCAGCAGCTTTGATCGCCCGAATATTCGCTACATGTTGATGGAGAAGTTTAAGCCGCTCGATCAACTGATGCGCTACGTGCAAGAGCAGCGCGGTAAGTCCGGTATTATCTACTGTAACAGTCGCGCTAAAGTAGAAGACACCACCGCGCGTTTGCAAAGCCGAGGCATTAGCGCCGGGGCTTATCATGCCGGGCTGGAAAACGCTGTACGTGCAGAAGTGCAGGAGAAATTCCAGCGTGATGACCTGCAAATCGTTGTGGCGACCGTGGCGTTTGGCATGGGAATCAACAAACCTAACGTACGCTTCGTGGTGCATTTCGATATTCCGCGCAACATCGAGTCCTATTATCAGGAAACCGGCCGCGCCGGGCGTGACGGCCTGCCTGCGGAAGCAATGCTGTTTTACGATCCGGCTGATATGGCATGGCTGCGCCGTTGCCTCGAAGAGAAACCCGCCGGACAACTGCTGGATATCGAACGGCATAAGCTCAATGCGATGGGGGCGTTTGCCGAGGCGCAAACCTGTCGTCGTCTGGTGCTGTTGAACTATTTTGGCGAGGGGCGTCAGGAGCCGTGTGGTAACTGCGACATCTGTCTCGACCCGCCAAAACAGTACGACGGACTCATGGATGCGCGCAAAGCGCTGTCGACTATCTACCGTGTTAATCAACGCTTTGGTATGGGTTACGTCGTGGAGGTTCTGCGCGGAGCGAATAACCAGCGAATTCGCGAGCTGGCCCATGACAAGCTGCCTGTCTATGGCATTGGTCGTGAGCAAAGCCATGAACATTGGGTAAGCGTTATCCGCCAGCTTATTCATCTTGGGCTGGTGACGCAGAATATTGCTCATCACTCCGCGTTACAGCTAACCGAAGCCGCGCGTCCGGTACTGCGTGGTGATGTTGCGCTACAGCTTGCGGTACCGCGAATTGTGGCGCTGAAACCGCGAGCGATGCAGAAATCCTTCGGTGGCAATTACGATCGCAAACTGTTCGCCAAATTGCGGAAGCTGCGTAAAGCCATTGCTGATGAAGAGAATATCCCGCCGTATGTGGTGTTCAACGATGCCACGCTGATTGAAATGGCTGAGCAGATGCCGGTTTCACCGAGCGAAATGCTGAGCGTTAATGGCGTGGGGATGCGTAAACTTGAGCGTTTTGGCAAAGAGTTTATGGCGCTTATTCGCGCGCACGTTGATGGTGACGACGAAGAGTAGTCAGCCAGGCAAAAAAGTGCCAGGATGGTGACTCACTGAACTATTTCCCCCGCGAGTCATTTTTATGTTAACGCTATTTTTCACCGTTGCGTTGGTGCATATCGTTGCGCTGATGAGCCCTGGTCCCGACTTTTTCTTTGTTTCTCAAACAGCGGTTAGCCGTTCGCGCAAAGAAGCCATGATGGGCGTGCTGGGTATTACCTGTGGCGTCATGGTCTGGGCTGGCGTAGCGCTGCTCGGCCTACATCTGATTATCGAAAAAATGGCCTGGCTGCACACCATTATTATGGTGGGCGGGGGGCTGTATCTGTGCTGGATGGGTTATCAGATGCTACGCGGCGCGTTTAAAAAACAGAATGTTGCGACTCCCACTCCGCAGGTTGAGCTCGCGCAGAGCGGACGCAGCTTTTTGAAGGGGCTGCTGACCAACCTGGCGAACCCTAAAGCCATTATCTATTTTGGCTCCGTGTTCTCATTGTTCGTTGGCGATAACGTGGGAACGGGCGCACGCTGGGGGATCTTTGCCCTGATCATCGTGGAAACGTTGGCGTGGTTTACCGTAGTCGCCAGCCTGTTTGCACTGCCGAAAATGCGTCGTGGCTATCAGCGTCTGGCGAAGTGGATTGATGGTTTTGCCGGTGCGCTGTTTGCGGGCTTCGGTATCCACCTGATTATCTCGCGTTAAGTTTCTTCCGGGCCGGATAAGCGCAAGCGCCTCCGGCACCTTCATCAGGCATGCCGTGCCGAGGCTAACAAGGCGCCTATCAGCATAAACAGCGAGCCAAACACTTTGTTTAACGCTTTCATTTGCTTTGGCCCTTTAATCCAGCCAGCAATGCGCGTGGCCAGCGTCGCGTAACCGATCATCACAATGATATCGACCACGATGGTCGTGACGCCAAGCACCACGTACTGCATTAACTGCGGTTCCTGTGGCAGGATAAACTGCGGGAACAGGGCGGCAAGGAAAACAATGCTCTTGGGGTTGGTCAGATTAACAAAGACTGCGCGTTTGAACAGGCGGCTGCGCGATTGCGTATTCGCCATGGTGTTCAGATCGATAGCACCCGCCGCCCGCCATTGCTGAATACCCAGCCAAATCAGATAGGCCGCCCCCGCCCATTTCAGCACCTCAAATGCGATCACCGAACGTGAAAATAGCGTTCCCAGTCCTACACCAACCAGAACGATATGAATGCCAAGCCCGGTCTGTAAACCAGCGATCGACGCGCTGGCGCCGCGATAACCGTGACTGATGGCGGTGGTCATGGTGTTGATTGCGCCAGAGCCTGGAGACAAGCTCAAAATAATAGAGGTCAACAGGTAGGCGAACCACCATTCAAAGGTCATGAGAAACTCCCGGATTGTCTATTTTTATGCCACAATACGCTACTGCCGTTAGGTTGTGTCAGCGACGGCGAAAAAAACGATTTTACTTGGTCAGCGAGGCTGGATACCCGATGTTTCAGCAGCAAAAAGACTGGGAAACAAGAGAAAACGCGTTTGCTGCTTTTTCCATGGGGCCACTGACAGATTTCTGGCGTCAGCGGGAAGAAGCGGAATTTACGGGCGTGGATGATATCCCCGTCCATTTTGTGCGTTTTCACGCAGAAAAAAACGATCGCGTCATCGTCGTCTGTCCTGGACGCATTGAAAGCTACGTGAAATACGCTGAACTGGCGTATGACCTGTTTCATTCTGGTTTTGACGTCCTCATTATCGATCACCGTGGCCAGGGGCGTTCCGGGCGTATGCTTTCGGACCCGCATCGCGGTCATGTCGATAACTTTAATGACTATGTCGACGATTTAACCGCCTTCTGGCAGCAGGAAGTGCTACCCGGTCCGTGGAGAAAGCGCTATATACTGGCGCATTCAATGGGCGGTGCGATAGCCACGTTATTCTTGCAGCGCCACCCGAATCAGTGTGATGCTATCGCGCTTTGCGCGCCGATGTTTGGTATTGTGATGCGCTTTCCCGACTGGATGGTACGCCACATTCTGGACTGGGCTGAAGGGCATCCGCGGATCCGCGAAGGTTATGCGATGGGTACCGGGCGCTGGCGGGCGCTGCCATTCGGTATGAATGCGTTAACCCATAGTCGACAGCGCTATCGGCGCAATCTACGCTTCTATGCGGATGAGCCGCGGCTGCGCGTTGGCGGCCCCACCTACCACTGGGTACGTGAAGGTATTCTGGCAGGCGAACAGGTTCTGGCTGGAGCAGGAGACGACGCGACGCCGACGCTGCTGATTCAGGCCGAAGAAGAGCGTGTGGTAGATAACCGCATGCACGATCGTTTTTGTGAACTCCGCGCCGCAGCGGGCCATCCCGTAGAAGGGGGGCAGCCGCTGGTCATCAAAGGCGCGTACCATGAGATCCTTTTTGAAAAGGACGCAATGCGCTCAGTCGCGCTTAACGCTATTGTCGAATTTTTCGACAAGCATAACTCATCCAGCGGAACCCGCTTTGCCTAGAGGTTGAATTTTCTTATGTATCAGGTTGTTGCGTCTGATTTAGACGGTACGCTGCTTTCTCCCGACCATACTCTGTCCCCTTATGCCAAAGAGACGCTGAAGTTATTGACCGCTCGTGGCGTTAACTTCGTGTTTGCGACTGGCCGTCATCATGTTGATGTGGGGCAAATTCGCGATAACCTCGGCATTAAAACCTACATGATTACGTCCAACGGCGCGCGTGTGCATGATTCTGACGGGAATCTGGTGTTTTCGCATAACCTGGATCGCGACATTGCCAGCGACCTGTTTGGCGTAGTGAATGCAAACCCGGACATCGTGACCAACGTTTATCGTGATGATGAGTGGTTTATGAACCGCCATCGCCCGGACGAAATGCGCTTCTTCAAAGAAGCAGTGTTTAACTATTCACTGTTTGAACCTGCGCTACTGGAGCCGGAAGGCGTGAGTAAAGTGTTTTTCACCACCGATTCTCACGAAAGGCTGCTGCCGCTGGAGCAGGCGATTAACGCCCGCTGGGGCGACCGCGTGAACGTCAGTTTCTCTACGCTTACCTGCCTGGAAGTCATGGCTGGCGGCGTATCGAAAGGTCATGCGCTTGAAGCGGTAGCGAAAGCGATGGGCTACAGCCTGAAAGATTGCATCGCTTTTGGCGACGGAATGAACGATGCGGAAATGCTCTCCATGGCAGGTAAAGGCTGCATTATGGGCAACGCTCACCAGCGCCTGAAGGATCTGCATCCGGAACTGGAAGTCATTGGTCTTAATGCCGGCGATGCCGTGCCGCATTATCTGCGTGAGCTGTTTTTGCAGTAATGTTTTTGTTCGTTAGTTGACCAGATGTCAACTTAAAACTTCGCTACAATGGGCGTACCTTTTGTTAAGAGACATCCATTGTGGCGTTACTCATCATTACCACAATTCTGTGGGCCTTTTCCTTTAGCCTGTTTGGCGAGTACCTTGCCGGTCATGTCGATAGCTATTTTGCGGTGCTGGTGCGCGTTGGGCTGGCGGCGCTGGTGTTCCTGCCGTTTTTACGTACCCGTGGGCATAGCGTAAAAACCATCGCGCTGTATATGCTGGTGGGCGCCATGCAGCTTGGCATTATGTATATGCTGAGTTTTCACGCCTATCTGTACCTGACGGTTTCAGAACTGCTGCTCTTTACCGTGCTGACGCCGCTCTACATTACGCTGATTTATGACCTGATGAGCGGACGTCGTCTGCGCTGGAGCTACGCCTTCAGTGCGTTGCTGGCGGTGATTGGTGCGGGGATCATTCGTTACGATCAGGTGACCAGCCACTTCTGGACCGGCCTGCTGCTGGTGCAGTTGTCCAATATCAGCTTTGCCATTGGCATGGTGGGCTACAAGCGTCTGATGGAAACGCGGCCAATGCCGCAGCACAACGCCTTTGCCTGGTTTTACATGGGGGCCTTTATGGTGGCGGTCGTTGCCTGGTTCATGCTGGGGAATGCGCAGAAAATGCCTGCAACCACGCTACAGTGGGGAATTCTGGTCTTTCTTGGCGTGGCAGCGTCCGGCATTGGTTACTTTATGTGGAACTACGGCGCGACCCAGGTGGATGCGGGGACGCTGGGCATCATGAACAATATGCATGTGCCGGCCGGGCTGCTGGTTAACCTGGCTATCTGGCATCAACAGCCTCACTGGCCAAGCTTCATTATTGGTGCGGCTGTGATAGTGGCTTCACTGTGGGTACATCGAAAGTGGGTCGTTCCGCACTCCGTACAAACGGCAGGTGATCGCAGGCGTGATTCCGCGCTGAGCGAATAAACGCTTCCGTGACCGGCTGTCGCTGCTCGCCATCGCGCACGGCGGCGTACAGCCGACTCCACAATCCATCACCCAGGGTTTTGGTCACCACCAGGCCCTGGCGTTCAAAACTCTCCACCACCCAGTGCGGTAAAGCTGCAATACCCATTCTGGCTGCAACCATCTGAATCAGCAGCAGGGTGTTATCCACGCTCTTCAGCGACGGACTAACGCCCGCAGGCTGCAAGAAATGCCGCCAGACATCCAGTCGACTCCGTTGCACCGGGTAAATAAGCAGCGTCTCACTGGCTAAATCCTCCGGCGTGATCTGCGTCTTGCTGGCCAGCGGATGGTCCGGCGCCAGTACCAGGCGGACTTCAAAATCGAACATCGGCGAGTAGTGCAGTCCGCTACGCGGCAGAATGTCGGATGTCAGCACCAGATCCAGCTCATCCTGTTGTAGCGCTGGTTGCGGATCGAACGTCACGCCGGATTTAAAGTCCATCTCCACCTGCGGCCAGTTGGCACGAAAATTCTCCAGCGCGGGCGTCAGCCATTGAATACAGCTATGGCATTCAATAGCGATCCGCAGCCGGGTTTGCTGCGGTTCGTTGCAGGCCTGCAGCGCACGACCAATTTGCGGCAACACCTGATTTGCTAACTGCAGCAAAATTTCGCCTTGCGGCGTAAAGCGCAGAGGCTGGCTTTTACGGATAAAAAGTCGAAAGCCAAGGCGCTGTTCCAGATCGCTGAACTGGTGAGAGAGGGCGGATTGGGTCTGATGCAACGTCGCCGCTGCGGCCGCCAGCGAACCACTATTCCGCAACGCCTGGAGCGTTTTCAGGTGTTTAATCTCGATCATGAAAGTCCTTCACTTCGGCATGAACAAATTGCGCTTGAGGAATATACAGTAACTGTCAATTATGGATGTGTAAACATCTGGATGGCTAAAATCCTTCGTCTTTTAAATTTATGGTGCGTTGGCTGTGTTTTTCCACCCCGGTCACTTACTTCAGTAAGCTCCTGGGATGAATAAACTTGCCACCTTCCCTAAATTAAAAATCAATAGGATTTACATATAATTAGAGGAAGAAAAATGACAATACTTAATCACACCCTCGGTTTCCCTCGCGTTGGCCTGCGTCGCGAGCTGAAAAAAGCGCAAGAAAGCTACTGGGCGGGAAATTCTTCCCGTGAAGATTTGCTAACCGTTGGCCGCGAGCTGCGTGCCCGTCACTGGGATCAGCAGAAGCAGGCGGGCGTTGACCTGCTGCCGGTGGGCGATTTTGCCTGGTACGATCACGTGCTGACCACCAGCCTGCTGCTCGGCAACGTTCCGGCTCGTCATCAAAATAAAGACGGCTCGGTCGATATCGATACCTTATTCCGCATTGGCCGTGGCCGCGCACCAACCGGGGAGCCCGCGGCGGCGGCAGAAATGACCAAATGGTTTAACACCAACTATCACTACATGGTGCCAGAGTTTACCAAAGGTCAGCAGTTCAAACTGACCTGGACCCAACTGTTAGATGAAGTGGATGAAGCGTTGGCGCTCGGTCACAAGGTGAAACCTGTGCTGCTGGGACCGGTAACTTACCTGTGGCTGGGGAAAGTGAAGGGCGAACAGTTTGACCGCCTGAGCCTGTTGAACGATATTCTGCCGGTTTACCAGCAGGTGCTGGCTGAGCTGGCGAAACGTGGTATTGAGTGGGTGCAGATTGATGAACCGGCTCTGGTGCTGGAGCTGCCTCAGGTTTGGCTGAACGCCTTCAAACCGGCGTATGACGCGCTGACGGGTCAGGTGAAGCTGCTGCTGACCACCTACTTCGAAGGCGTAACGCCAAACCTGGATACCATTACCGCGCTGCCGGTGCAGGGGCTGCACGTTGACTTCGTGCACGGTAAAGATGATGTGGCCGAGCTGCACAAACGTCTGCCTGCCGACTGGTTGCTGTCAGCGGGGCTGGTGAACGGTCGCAACGTCTGGCGTGCCGATCTCAGCGAAAAATACGCGCAAATTAAAGATATCGTCGGGAAACGTGACCTGTGGGTAGCTTCTTCCTGCTCCTTGCTGCACAGCCCAATCGATCTCAGCGTGGAAACCCGCCTTGATGCAGAAGTGAAGAGCTGGTTTGCCTTCGCCCTACAAAAATGCGGCGAGCTGGCGCTGCTGCGTGATGCGTTGAACAGCGGTGATACGGCGGCAATTGTGGCGTGGAGCGCACCGATCCAGGCTCGTCGTCACTCTACCCGCGTACACAACGCCGCAGTGGAAAAACGTCTGGCGGCGATCACCGCCCAGGACAGCCAACGTGCCAACGCTTACCCGGTTCGCGCCGAAGCGCAGCGTGCCCGCTTTAATCTGCCGGCATGGCCGACCACCACTATCGGCTCATTCCCGCAAACCACGGAAATTCGCGGCCTGCGTCTGGACTTCAAAAAGGGCAACCTGGATGCCGGTAACTACCGCACCGGTATCGCGGAACATATCAAACAGGCGATTGTTGAACAGGAACGTCTGGGGCTCGACGTGCTGGTGCACGGTGAAGCCGAACGTAACGACATGGTGGAATATTTTGGCGAACACCTGGACGGTTTCGTCTTTACCCAGAACGGTTGGGTGCAGAGCTACGGCTCTCGCTGCGTGAAGCCGCCGGTGGTTATTGGCGATGTCAGCCGCCCGGAAGCGATCACCGTGGAGTGGGCGAAGTATGCCCAGTCGCTGACCGACAAACCGGTAAAAGGCATGTTGACCGGTCCGGTGACCATTCTCTGCTGGTCATTCCCGCGTGAAGACGTGACGCGTGAAACCATCGCTAAGCAGATTGCGCTGGCGCTGCGTGATGAGGTAGCGGATCTGGAAGCGGCGGGTATTGGCATCATCCAGATTGACGAACCGGCACTGCGCGAAGGTCTGCCACTGCGCCGCAGCGACTGGGCGGCGTATCTGGAGTGGGGCGTGGAAGCCTTCCGCATTAACGCGGCGGTGGCGAAGGATGAAACCCAGATCCACACCCACATGTGTTACTGCGAGTTCAACGACATCATGGACTCCATTGCGGCGCTGGACGCGGACGTGATCACCATTGAGACTTCACGCTCTGATATGGAGTTGCTGGAATCGTTTGAAGAGTTCGACTATCCGAACGAAATCGGGCCGGGCGTATACGATATTCATTCGCCGAACGTCCCGAGCGTGGAGTGGATTGAAGCCCTGCTGAAGAAAGCCGAGCAGCGTATTCCGGCCGAACGTCTGTGGGTCAACCCGGACTGCGGCCTGAAAACGCGCGGCTGGCCGGAAACCCGCGCCGCGCTGGCGAACATGGTCAAAGCCGCGCAGAACCTGCGTCAGGCGTAATTCAGAGTCGGTGGCCGGGAAGCGCAGGCGCTTACCCGGCTTACAGGAAATAGCAAGAGTTGTAGGCCCGGTAAGGTGTAGTCGCCGCCGGGCAATTAACGTTTATTTCTTCCCGCCGTATTGTGTGAACCACTCCAGCATTCTCAGCCAGCCATCTTTTGCGGACTCTTCGTGATAGCTCGGACGATAATCGGCGTTAAACGCATGTCCGGCATCGGGATAGACCACGATTTCCGCTTTTGCATTGGCGGCGCGTAGCGCCTGACGCATTGTTTCAACGGTATCTTGCGGAATACTGGTGTCCTGGCCGCCATAAAGTCCCAGAACGGGGGCGTTAAGATCGGTCGCGATATCAACAGGATGTTTCGGCGAGTTGAGGGTTTTATCGCCCACCAGTTTGCCATACCACGCTACCGCTGCTTTTAACTGCGGATTATGAGCTGCATACAGCCAGGTGATGCGTCCACCCCAGCAAAATCCTGTGATCATCAACTGGTGGGCATCTCCTCCGTTACGAGAAGCCCAACTGGCGACGTGATCCAGATCGGCCAATACCTGAGAGTCAGGCACTTTGGCGACAAGGCTGCTGAGCAACGTGGGGATATCGGCAAAGTCATTGGGATCGCCTTCACGAAAATAGAGCTCTGGTGCGATAGCCAGATACCCTTCCAGAGCCAGACGGCGGCAAACGTCACGAATGTGTTCATGAATGCCAAAAATCTCCTGCACGACAATGACCACAGGCAGCGGGCCATCGGACTGTTTTGGTCGTGCGTGATACGCTGGCATATCATCGCCTTGTGAAGGTATGGACGTTACACCGGCGATAATGGCGTTATCCGGAGTGTGAACCGTGGTAGACGTCGGTGGAGATACAGCAGGTGCAAAGCCAGATTGTCGTGTTGTCATGGTATTCTCCGTACCCTTAAATATTCAGCCAAAAAGCGCATTGTTAACTATAGACACATGCAACGAACCACATTGCCTTAAACGGTCTATCTTTTGTGCAGGGCTTCCTTACATCGCATCATTTATGTGATTCAAGTCACTATTTTATGGTAATGAAATGCAATTGATTTACATCATAGTGATGACTGTCACGAAAATATGTTCATGCCTTCGGTAAAGTGTGTTTTTGCTTCTTCTGACAAAACCGATTCACAGAGGAGTTTTTATGTCTAAGTCTGATGTTTTTCATCTCGGCCTCACTAAGAACGATTTACAAGGGGCTCAGCTCGCTATCGTCCCTGGCGACCCGGAGCGTGTGGAAAAGATCGCCGCGCTGATGGATAAGCCGGTTAAGCTGGCATCTCATCGCGAGTTCACTACCTGGCGTGCTGAGCTGGATGGTAAAGCCGTGATCGTTTGCTCTACCGGTATCGGCGGTCCGTCAACCTCTATTGCCGTAGAAGAACTGGCACAGCTGGGCATTCGTACCTTCCTGCGTATCGGTACGACTGGCGCCATCCAGCCACATATCAACGTAGGTGATGTACTGGTCACCACAGCATCTGTCCGTCTGGACGGTGCAAGCCTGCACTTCGCGCCAATGGAATTCCCGGCCGTCGCGGACTTCGAGTGCACCACCGCGCTGGTGGAAGCGGCGAAATCTATCGGCGCCACCACCCACGTAGGCGTTACCGCGTCTTCTGATACCTTCTATCCAGGCCAGGAGCGTTATGACACCTTCTCTGGTCGCGTAGTGAGCCGTTTCAAAGGCTCAATGGAAGAGTGGCAGTCTATGGGCGTCATGAACTACGAAATGGAATCTGCTACGCTGCTCACCATGTGTGCAAGCCAGGGTCTGCGTGCCGGTATGGTCGCGGGTGTTATTGTGAACCGTACTCAGCAAGAGATCCCTAATGCGGAAACGATGAAACAAACAGAAAGCCACGCGGTGAAAATCGTGGTGGAAGCTGCGCGTCGTTTACTGTAATTCTCCCGTCTATTCAAAAAGGCCGACGCGTTCGGCCTTTTTATTTTGCGTAGTGCCTCGCAGGAAATTCCTTTTAAACTGGACGTTTATACAGCACAATTCTATTTTGTGCGTGTAAGTCGTTGCTGTAAGGGGGCGTTGTGGATATTTCAATTATGATGAGTGCCGTGCTGGCGTTAGCCGCAGGGCTGCTGGTGGGGTGGCTGGCAACAAAAGCGCATGCCGATCGGATCCGTGCCGACCTCATCGAAGAACGACGCGAACTGGATATTGCGCTAAGCGCCGCCCGCCAGCAGCTCTCACAGGAAGCCCACTGGCGCGATGAGTGCGAACTACTCAATAACGAATTGCGCAGCCTGCACAGCATCAACACCTCTCTGGAAGCCGATCTTCGTGAAGTCACTACCCGACTGGAAGCGACGCAGCAGCATGCGGAAGATAAAATCCGCCAGATGATCAACAGCGAACAGCGTCTGAGCGAACAATTTGAAAATCTGGCGAACCGTATTTTCGAGCACAGCAACCGTCGTGTAGATGAGCAAAATCGCCAAAGCCTGAACAGTCTGCTTACACCGCTTCGCGAACAACTGGACGGTTTTCGACGCCAGGTTCAGGATAGCTTTGGTAAAGAGGCGCAAGAACGCCATACTCTGGCGCACGAAATTCGTAATCTGCAGCAACTGAACGCGCAGATGGCGCAGGAAGCGGTAAACCTGACGCGGGCATTAAAAGGCGATAACAAAACGCAGGGCAACTGGGGCGAGGTCGTACTCACGCGGGTGCTTGAGGCTTCCGGTCTGCGCGAAGGCTATGAATACGAAACCCAGGTCAGCATTGAGAACGACGCCCGTTCGCGGATGCAGCCAGATGTCATCGTCCGGTTACCGCAGGGCAAAGATGTGGTGATCGACGCGAAAATGACGCTGGTCGCCTATGAACGCTATTTTAATGCTGAAGATGAATACACCCGCGAGAGCGCGTTGCAGGAGCACATCGCCTCGGTACGAAACCATATCCGTCTGCTGGGGCGCAAAGACTATCAGCAACTTCCTGGGCTACGCACACTTGACTATGTGCTGATGTTTATCCCCGTTGAGCCTGCTTTTTTACTGGCGCTCGATAGACAGCCTGAACTGATTACCGAAGCCCTTAAAAATAACATTATGCTGGTTAGCCCTACCACGTTGTTGGTGGCATTGCGCACGATTGCCAACTTGTGGCGCTACGAGCATCAGAGTCGTAATGCGCAACAGATTGCCGATCGGGCCAGCAAACTTTATGACAAGATGCGGTTGTTTGTGGATGATATGTCGGCAATTGGCCAAAGCCTGGATAAAGCCCAGGATAACTACCGACAGGCGATGAAAAAACTCTCTTCAGGTCGTGGAAACGTCCTGTCACAGGCAGAAGCATTTCGCAGTTTAGGCGTGGAAATTAAGCGCGAGATTAATCCTGAACTGGCTGAACAAGCCACTACGCAGGATGAAGAGTACCGCTTGCGCTCGGTCCCTGAAACGCAGCAGGATGAACCTTACCCTGATGATGAAGCGGTAAACCAGCAATCAAACTAGTCCGTTTGGGGTAGTTGAACCGGGCAGAAGGGTAGGGCAAATTGGCCCAATCTGTTACACTTCTTGAACATTTTTTGGATGAGCAGGCACTGAGATGGTGGATAATTCACAAGAAACGACGCACTTTGGCTTTCAGACCGTCGCTAAAGAGCAGAAAGCTGACATGGTGGCCCACGTTTTTCATTCTGTGGCGTCTAAATATGACGTTATGAATGACTTAATGTCATTTGGCATTCATCGTTTGTGGAAGCGCTTCACCATTGACTGCAGTGGCGTGCGTCGCGGGCAAACCGTTCTCGATTTGGCGGGCGGTACGGGCGATCTGACGGCGAAATTCTCTCGCATGGTAGGCGAAACTGGCAAAGTTGTGCTGGCGGATATCAACGACTCAATGCTCAAAATGGGTCGCGAAAAGCTGCGTAATATCGGCGTCGTGGGTAACGTTGAGTACGTTCAGGCGAATGCGGAAGCATTACCTTTCCCAGACAACACGTTTGACTGCATCACCATCTCTTTCGGTCTGCGCAACGTAACGGATAAAGACAAAGCATTACGATCTATGTATCGCGTGTTGAAGCCGGGCGGACGTCTACTGGTGCTGGAGTTCTCCAAGCCGATTATCGAACCGCTGAGTAAAGCCTACGACGCATACTCTTTCCACGTTTTGCCGCGCATTGGTTCTATGGTGGCAAGCGATGCAGACAGTTATCGCTATTTGGCGGAGTCCATCCGCATGCATCCCGATCAGGACACCTTAAAAGCAATGATGCAAGATGCCGGGTTCGAAAGCGTTGATTACTACAACCTGACGGCAGGTGTCGTTGCGCTGCATCGTGGTTACAAGTTCTGACAGGAGATTGGGGATGCCTTTAAAACCCTTAGTGACCGCCGGCGTTGAAAATTTGCTTAACACCTTTCTGTATCGTTCTCCTGCGCTCAAGTCAGCCAGAACGCGTTTACAGGGCAAAGTGCTGCGTGTTGAGCTCAAAGGATTTTCAACACCGTTAGTGCTGGTGTTTAGTGAGCGCCAGGTCGATGTGCTGGGGGCATGGGAAGGCGAAGCCGATTGCACCGTAATCACACATGCCAGCGTGTTACCGAAATTACGCGACCGGCAGCAACTCACCACGCTTATCCGCAGTGGTGAGCTGGAGGTTCAGGGCGATATCCAGGTGGTACAGAATTTTGTCGCGTTGGCCGATCTGGCGGAGTTTGATCCCGCAGAACTGTTAGCACCTTATACCGGCGATATCGTCGCGGAAGGGGTCAGCAAAGTTTTGCGTGGTGGAGCGAAGTTCCTGTGCCACAACATTCAACGCCAGCAGCGCTATGTTGCCGAAGCGATCACCGAAGAGTGGCGTATGGCTCCAGGTCCGCTTGAGGTTGCATGGTTTGCAGAAGAAACGGCAGCCGTTGAGCGTGCGGTCGAATCTCTGGCCAAACGGCTGGAAAAACTGGAGGCCAAATGACGCCAGGTGAAGTACGGCGCCTTTATTTCATCATTCGCACTTTTTTAAGCTACGGTCTTGATGAACTCATCCCCAAAATGCGTATCACGCTGCCACTCCGGCTGTGGCGTTACACGCTGTTCTGGATGCCCAACCGACATAAAGACAAACCGCTGGGAGAACGGCTGAGACTGGCTTTACAGGAGCTCGGCCCGGTGTGGATTAAGTTCGGGCAAATGCTCTCTACCCGTCGTGATCTTTTCCCGCCGCACATCGCCGATCAGCTAGCGCTATTGCAGGATCGGGTAGCCCCATTCGATGGGCAAAGAGCGAAAGAACAAATTGAAGAGGCGATGGGTGGGCTGCCCGTCGAGGAATGGTTTGATGATTTTGAGATCACACCGCTGGCATCCGCGTCTATTGCTCAGGTTCACACCGCGCGACTGAAATCGAATGGGAAAGAGGTGGTGATCAAAGTTATCCGCCCGGACATACTGCCGGTAATTAAAGCGGATTTGAAACTGATCTACCGCCTTGCTCGCTGGGTACCTCGCCTGATGCCAGACGGCCGCCGCCTGCGACCAACAGAAGTGGTCCGTGAATATGAAAAAACGTTGATTGATGAGCTGAATCTGCTGCGCGAGTCGGCGAACGCGATTCAGCTGCGACGTAATTTTGAAGACAGCCCAATGCTGTACATCCCGGAAGTGTACTCTGACTATTGCAGTCAGAACATGATGGTGATGGAGCGCATTTACGGTATTCCCGTTTCAGATGTCACCTCGCTTGAGAAGAACGGCACCAATATGAAGCTGCTGGCTGAACGCGGTGTTCAGGTCTTCTTTACTCAGGTATTCCGCGACAGCTTTTTCCATGCGGATATGCACCCTGGGAACATTTTCGTGAGTTATGAGCATCCCGAAAACCCGAAATACATTGGTATTGATTGTGGGATTGTGGGTTCTTTAAACAAAGAAGATAAGCGTTATCTGGCTGAAAACTTCATCGCGTTCTTTAACCGCGACTACCGCAAAGTTGCTGAATTGCATGTGGATTCTGGCTGGGTTCCGCCGGATACCAACGTAGAAGAGTTTGAATTCGCCATTCGTACCGTGTGCGAGCCGATTTTCGAAAAACCGCTGGCGGAGATTTCCTTTGGTCATGTGCTGTTAAATCTGTTCAACACAGCGCGCCGATTCAATATGGAAGTTCAGCCTCAACTGGTATTGCTACAGAAGACGCTGCTGTACGTTGAAGGTGTCGGACGTCAGCTCTACCCGCAGTTAGATTTGTGGAAAACGGCCAAGCCTTTCCTCGAATCCTGGATCAAAGATCAGGTCGGTATTCCGGCGCTTGTTAGGGCATTTAAAGAAAAAGCACCGTTCTGGGTCGAAAAAATGCCAGAAATACCTGAACTGGTGTATGACAGTTTGCGCCAGGGCAAATATTTACAGCACAGTGTTGATAAGATTGCCCGCGAGCTTCACGCGAATCATGTACGTCAGGGACAATCCCGTTATTTATTGGGCATTGGTGCAACATTGTTGCTCAGTGGAACATTCCTGCTGGTAAGCCGTCCTGAGTGGGGGCTTATGCCGGGCTGGTTAATGGCCGGCGGTGTCTTAGCCTGGTTGATCGGCTGGCGCAAAATGCGCTGAATTTTTCATCGCCCTAGGCAGGTCGTGTAACGTATACTACGGCCTTATTAATTCATCATCTATGACAGAGGAACATGTATGGGTGGTATCAGTATTTGGCAGTTGTTGATCATTGCCGTCATCGTTGTACTGCTATTTGGCACCAAGAAACTCGGCTCCATCGGTTCCGATCTTGGCGCGTCGATTAAAGGCTTCAAAAAAGCAATGGGTGATGATGAGCCAAAGCAAGATAAAACCAGCCAGGACGCTGATTTTACTGCTAAATCCATTACCGATAAGCAGGGCGAAGTGAAAAAAGAAGACGCCAAAAGCCAAGATAAAGAGCAGGTATAATCCGTGTTTGATATCGGTTTTAGCGAACTGTTATTGGTGTTCGTGATCGGCCTCATCGTCCTGGGGCCGCAACGTTTACCTGTAGCGGTAAAAACGGTTGCTGGTTGGGTTCGTGCTTTGCGTTCCCTGGCAACTACTGTTCAGAATGAACTGACCCAGGAGCTTAAGCTTCAGGAGTTTCAGGACAGCCTGAAGAAAGTAGAGAAAGCGAGCCTGACAAATCTGACCCCGGAGTTGAAAGCCTCAATGGATGAGCTGCGTGAAGCGGCAGAGTCGATGAAGCGTTCTTACAGTGTGCACGATCCTGAGAAAGAGAGCGATGAAGCGCACACTATCCATAATCCGGTGGTAAAAGAAGCTGAAGCGCAGCGAGAAGGGGTCACCCCTGCTGCCGCTGAAAACCAGGCCAGTTCGCCGGAGCAAAAACCGGAATCCACGGGTGCTAAAACGCCAGAGCCAACGGAAAACACTTCCGCTACGTTAATGGATGCAGAAAAGAAAGCTGTCGCACCTGTTGTCGAATCCTCCCCCTCGTCGAGTGATAAACCGTAAACATGGCTGTAGAAGATACCCAACCGCTCATCACGCATCTTATTGAGCTGCGTAAGCGACTCCTGAACTGCATCATTGCGGTAATCGTGATCTTTCTGGCGTTGGTTTACTTTGCCAACGACATTTACCATATGGTCGCGGCACCGTTGATTAAACAGATGCCGCAGGGTGCAACAATGATCGCCACCGATGTGGCTTCGCCGTTCTTTACCCCAATCAAGTTGACCTTCATGGTATCGCTGATCCTGTCAGCGCCAGTGATCCTCTACCAGGTGTGGGCATTTATAGCGCCAGCGTTGTATAAACATGAACGCCGTCTGGTTGTTCCGCTGCTGGTCTCCAGTTCGTTGTTGTTCTACATCGGCATGGCATTCGCCTATTTTGTTGTCTTCCCGTTAGCGTTTGGTTTTCTGGCCAACACGGCTCCGCAAGGCGTGCAGGTATCAACGGACATTGCCAGCTATCTCAGCTTTGTAATGGCGCTATTTATGGCTTTCGGTGTCTCTTTTGAGGTGCCTGTCGCCATCGTGCTGCTATGCTGGATGGGCATTACGACGCCAGATGATTTACGCAAAAAGCGTCCTTATGTTGTGGTGGGTGCCTTTGTCGTCGGGATGCTACTGACTCCGCCAGATGTCTTCTCGCAAACGTTGTTGGCGATACCGATGTACTGCCTGTTCGAGGTGGGTGTTTTCTTCTCTCGTTTCTATGTCGGTAAGCGACGTACGAGAGATGAGGACAACGAGGCTGAAGAAGCAAAAGAAGCCGAAGCCACCGAGAAAACTGAAGAATAAATTCAACCGCCCGTCAGGGCGGTTGTCATATGGGAGGAAGCATGTTTGATATTGGCGTTAATTTAACCAGTTCACAATTTGCGAAAGACCGGGATGAGGTCGTGGCGCGCGCCTTTGCTGCGGGCGTAAACGGTATGCTTCTGACCGGAACAAGCCTTCACGAAAGCCAGCAGGCGTTAAAGCTGGCGCAGCATTATCCGCATTGCTGGTCCACGGCTGGCGTGCACCCGCATGACAGCAGCCAATGGCAATCCTCAACGGAAGACGAGATTATCACGCTGGCAAACCAGTCGAAGGTAGTCGCTATTGGTGAGTGCGGCCTGGATTTCAATCGCAATTTCTCCACGCCGCAGGAACAGGAACGTGCTTTTGAAGCGCAACTGCGCATTGCTGCTGAACTGCAGATGCCGATTTTCATGCATTGTCGGGATGCGCATGAGCGTTTTCTGACGTTGCTGGAGCCGTGGCTGGACAGCCTCCCAGGCGCGGTGCTGCACTGTTTCACCGGTTCGCGCCAGGAGATGCAGGACTGCGTGGACCGAGGGCTTTATATCGGTATCACTGGGTGGGTCTGTGATGAACGCCGGGGGATGGAACTGCGGGAGCTGCTGCCGTTTATTCCGGTGGAAAGACTGCTGATAGAAACCGATGCACCTTATCTACTCCCTCGCGACTTAACGCCTAAACCGACGTCACGTCGCAATGAACCGGCGCACCTGCCGCATATTCTTGAGCGAATTGCTCACTGGCGTGGGGAAGACCCTCAATGGCTGTCAGCAACCATTGATGCCAACGTCAGAACGCTGTTCGAAGTGACCTTCTAAACGACTTATATTTTTCGAAAACCGGTATTTTTAACGCTCTGCTTAATCTCTTTATTCAAGAGGTTAAGCAGCAGCATGGAACGCGCTTCGCCATCCGGTTCGGTGAAGATCGCTTTCAGTCCCTCAAACGCCCCTTCAGTAATAATCACGCTGTCCCCTGGCTGAGGGGTTTGCGGGTCAACAATACCTTCAGGCTTGTAGATAGAAAGCTGGTGAATTACGGGGGATGGGACGGTCGCAGGCGTCGCTCCAAAACGAACGAAATGGCTGACACCACGCGTGGCGTTGATCGTGGTGGTGTGGATCACTTCCGGGTCGAACTCGACAAACATGTAATTAGGGAATAGTGGTTCACAGACTGTGGTACGTTTACCGCGCACCATTTTTTCCAGGGTGATCATAGGCGTCAGGCAGTTCACTGCCTGTCTTTCCAGGTGTTCCTGGGCTCGCTGAAGTTGCCCACGTTTGCAGTACAGTAAATACCAGGATTGCATAATAACTCTTATTCGCTTGTTCTGAGCGCTAGCATAGCAAAAGCCATGAGTTAAGTTAATTATACCCGCCTCAAAGCAGGCTGAAACCCAACGGGTATATACTCCCAGGGCTTATATGTATCGCCAGAGTTCACGCTAATTTAACAAAAATACAGCATCACAATGATGAACGCCGTATAATGAAGCGCTTACGAAGAGGCCACAATGGACGCCATGAAATATCACGATTTACGCGACTTCCTGACGCTGCTTGAACAGCAGGGCGAGCTCAAACGCATTTCGCTTGAGGTGGATCCCCACCTGGAAATTACTGAAATTGCCGATCGCACTCTACGTGCTGGCGGGCCTGCGTTACTGTTTGAGAATCCTAAAGGCTATTCAATGCCGGTGCTGTGTAACCTGTTTGGCACACCGAAGCGTGTTGCAATGGGGATGGGGCAGGAAGATGTCTCGGCACTACGGGAAGTCGGTAAACTGTTGGCGTTTTTGAAAGAGCCGGAGCCACCGAAAGGATTCCGCGATCTGTTTGATAAGCTGCCGCAGTTTAAGCAGGTGCTGAACATGCCGACTAAGCGGTTGCGCGGTGCGCCTTGTCAGCAAAAAATCTACTCCGGTGATGACGTCGATTTAAACCGTATTCCGATTATGACCTGTTGGCCGGAAGATGCCGCACCGCTGATTACCTGGGGGCTAACCGTAACGCGTGGTCCGCATAAAGAGCGGCAGAATCTGGGCATTTATCGCCAGCAGCTGATTGGCAAAAACAAGCTTATTATGCGCTGGCTGTCCCACCGCGGCGGCGCGCTCGATTACCAGGAGTGGTGTGCGGCGCATCCTGGAGAACGCTTCCCGGTTTCGGTGGCGTTGGGGGCAGATCCTGCGACCATTCTGGGGGCCGTGACGCCCGTCCCTGATACATTATCCGAGTACGCATTTGCCGGGCTGTTACGTGGCACCAAAACCGAAGTGGTCAAATGTATTTCCAACGATCTGGAAGTGCCCGCCAGTGCTGAAATCGTGCTGGAAGGGTATATCGAACCGGGTGAGCTGGCCCCGGAAGGACCGTATGGCGATCATACCGGTTACTACAACGAAGTAGATAGCTTTCCGGTCTTTACCGTTACGCACATTACCCAGCGTGAAGAGGCGATTTATCACTCTACTTATACCGGACGTCCGCCTGATGAGCCCGCGGTGCTTGGTGTGGCGCTGAACGAAGTTTTCGTTCCTATTCTGCAAAAGCAGTTCCCGGAAATCGTCGATTTTTACCTGCCTCCGGAAGGCTGTTCATATCGTCTGGCCGTGGTGACGATGAAAAAACAGTACGCTGGTCATGCCAAACGCGTCATGATGGGTGTTTGGTCGTTTTTGCGCCAGTTTATGTACACCAAATTTGTTATTGTCTGCGATGATGATGTTAATGCACGCGACTGGAATGATGTGATTTGGGCAATTACTACCCGTATGGACCCGGCTCGGGATACGGTACTGGTAGAGAATACGCCAATTGATTACCTGGACTTTGCCTCGCCGGTTTCCGGCCTGGGTTCAAAAATGGGGCTGGATGCCACAAATAAATGGCCGGGCGAAACCCAACGCGAATGGGGACGCCCGATTAAAAAAGATCCTGAAGTAACTGCGCGTATTGACGCAATTTGGGATGAACTGGCCATCTTTAATGACGGCAAAAGCGCCTGAGGCGCGATCGTTTTGCCTATTGATCCGACAGAGAGAGCGCATGACAACCTTAAGCTGTAAAGTGACCTCGGTAGAAGCTATCACTGATACCGTATATCGCGTTCGTTTAGTGCCAGACGCGGCGTTTTCCTTTCGTGCTGGCCAGTATTTAATGGTCGTGATGGACGAAAGGGATAAGCGTCCGTTCTCCATGGCATCCACGCCGGACGAGCAAGGATTCATTGAGCTGCACGTTGGCGCCTCTGAGCTAAATCTTTATGCCATGGCTGTGATGGACCGAATTCTGAAAGACCGGGAAATCAAGGTCGACATTCCGCATGGCGAAGCCTGGCTGCGTGATGAAGACGAGCGCCCGCTGATCCTGATTGCCGGTGGTACAGGGTTCTCTTACGTGCGTTCCATTCTGCTTACTGCGCTGGCACGTAATCCAAACCGCGATATCACCATTTACTGGGGTGGGCGTGAAGAGAAGCATCTCTACGATCTCTCCGAACTGGAAGCGTTGTCTGTTAATCACCCGAATCTGCGCGTTGAGCCAGTGGTGGAACAGCCAGAAGACGGCTGGCGTGGTCGTACGGGAACCGTGTTAACGGCGGTATTGCAGGATTACGGTACCCTGGCTGAGCACGATATCTACATTGCCGGTCGTTTTGAAATGGCCAAAATCGCGCGCGATCTGTTCTGTAATGAACGCAGTGCGCGTGAAGATCGCCTGTTTGGCGACGCTTTCGCGTTCATTTAAGCGCTGTGCGCCGGAGCCCTTCCGGCGCATCCATCAATCATCTGTCTTCCAACTAGCAGGGCGCAGGCCCGGCGTCATTGCCTCTCTTTCTCATCATAATTATTTTTTAGTAAACATAATATGTCCGTCACTCAAACATAAATTGAGTTTTTGTGACAGCTCTCCATGTGTTTAGTAAACAAAATAGGCAAGCTAAACCGCATCACATTGTGAGATGCAAACGAGGAAAAACCATGAGGCTCGGACTGGATATCGGCGGGACTAAAATCGAAGCGGTGGTGATTGATAACGCGGGTGAAATTGTTTACCGCGAACGATGTGCGACACCAAAGCAGCGTTACGGTGATTTTTTCCAGGCCGTGACGGAGATGATAGCCAGGGCTATGCAGGCCATTAATCAGCCTTTATCGGTTGGCATCGGGGTGCCAGGTGCGGTGGATAGCGAAGGTTTGATTAAGAATTCCAACATTCTGGTGCTGAATCAGCAGGCCTTTGCGCAAGATCTCGAGCGTGCATTAGGAATGCCAGTGCCCGTTACCAATGATGCCAACTGCTTTACCCTGTCAGAAGCGATGGACGGTAGTGGGCGTGGGCATAGCGTGGTATTTGGCGTGATCCTCGGTACCGGATGCGGCGGTGGTCTATGCATCGAGAACCGGTTGATCTCCGGCCCTAACGCCTGTGCCGGAGAGTGGGGGCATAATGCCTTGCCGCGCTACCACGGATCTCGGGACGGGGCTGAAGTGACATGCTATTGCGGACAGTTGAACTGTATTGAGAGCTTTATTTCCGGTAGTGGCCTGGAGCGTCAGTATATGAATCACACCGCGCAACATATGGGGGTGCCACAAATTATGCAACGGGTAGCATCGGGTGATGCAGACGCCTGTTTGTTGTGGGAACGCTATTGCGATCAACTGGCTCGCGCGCTGGCGAGTGTGGTGAATATGCTCGATCCCGATGTTCTCGTGCTGGGGGGCGGGGTATCCAATATCGATTTACTGTACTCAGGTTTACAGGCGCGAGTGGCGCAGTACGTGTTTGGTAAACAGTGCCGCACACCGATCGTTCAGGCCCGCCACGGCGACAGCAGCGGCGTACGCGGCGCAGCCTGGCTGGGGGCACAACAAGCCATAGTAAATCCATGAGAGTGAAATGACGAAACCTGTACGTATCAGAGACATTGCCGATGCTTGTGGCGTCTCGGTTGGCGCTGTTTCCCGCGCGCTAAAAGGGCAACCGGGGCTGCGTGAAGAGACCCGGCAGCGCATTATTTCAGTGGCGCAGCAGCAGGGTTATGATTTTTCACGCCTGCGCGCAGATAAAATCAAACGTGTCCTGTTTTTACTGCATCGCCAGCACAATATCAGCCGGGCTTTACCGTTTTACTCTCAACTGCTGCTGGGGATAGAAGATCTGTGTCGCGAAAAGGGGGTTGCGCTGAGCTTTCTCTCTATAGGTCCAGGCGATGCAGTGAGTGAGCAGGTGATGCTGCACCAGCCTGATGCGCTGATCTGCGCGGGATTTTTTGAACCTGAGTTGCTTGGGCTGCTACAACAGATGAAATTGCCGCTGGTGCTGGTGGATCTCTGGGCGCCAGGACTGCCTTGCGTGAATCCTGACAATACTCTGGGCGGCTATCTGGCTACGCAACATCTGATTGCACAAGGCCGCAGCCGCATTGCTTTTCTTGCCAGTACGCTCGCGCACTACAGCATCCGTCAGCGTGAAAAGGGCTACCGTCAGGCATTGTATGAAGCCCGTTTGCTAATGCCGCCAGAGTATGACGTCGTTGCGCCGCCGCTGCTGGATACCGAGCAATCTCTGGTGGATGCGGTTAATGAGCTACTCAGACTGCCAGAGCCGCCCGATGCCATTTTTGCCTATAACGACGCGGCAGCGATGGTTGTTCAGCAGGTGTGTGCGCAGCAGGGTATACGTATCCCGGAAGATCTTGCGCTGGTGGGATTTGATGATATTGATGCTGCGGCCTGGTCACATCCGCCGCTGACTACCGTTGCGGTTGATAAAAAACAGCTGGGGCGTGAAGCGCTGCGTTTACTGCTGGAAGAAAATCAGGAAGAGAATCTGCTGCTGCCGGTGCAGTTAGTGGTGCGTGGTAGTTCAGGGAAATAAAAAACCCGCCCCTGACAGGCGGGAAGAACGGCAACTAAACTTTCTCTCTTCGTCATTGGCACCATAACTGTGTTGGCTTCGCTCATTCACCCGAATCACTTACTATACGTAAGCTCATCGGGATTCATTCGCTTGCCGCCTTGTTCTGGCACCAATGGCTTTGAGATAACATTTCGTAGGCCGGGCAAGCGAAGCGCCCCCGGCATGCTTTGATTAAACTCGCTCAAATACCGTTGCGATACCCTGACCTAACCCGATACACATCGTCGCCAGACCAAACTGCACGTCTTTGCGTTCCATCAGGTTGAGTAGGGTGGTGCTGATACGCGCCCCAGAACAGCCCAGCGGGTGACCCAAGGCGATCGCCCCACCATTGAGGTTGATCTTCTCATCGATCTGCTCCATCAGCCCCAGATCTTTAATACACGGCAGGATCTGAGCGGCAAAGGCTTCGTTCATCTCAAACAAACCGATGTCGCTGGTGGAGAGCCCCGCTTTTTTCAGCGCCAGCTTTGAGGCCGGAACCGGGCCGTAACCCATGATTGACGGATCGCAGCCGACAACAGCCATCGAACGAATACGGGCACGCGGCGTCAGACCCAACTGACGGGCGCGGCTTTCGCTCATTACCAGCATCGCCGCTGCGCCGTCGGAGAGCGCAGAGGAGGTACCGGCAGTCACCGTTCCGTTCACCGGATCGAACGCCGGGCGCAGGGTGGAGAGCGCTTCAACGGTCGTTTCCGGACGGATAACCTCATCGTAGTTAAACTGCTTCAGCACGCCGTCGGCATCATGACCGCCGGTCGGGATGATTTCGTTTTTAAAAGCGCCAGACTGTGTTGCAGCCCAGGCGCGAGCGTGTGAACGTGCGGCGAAAGCGTCCTGCATTTCACGGCTGATGCCGTGCATGCGGGAGAGCATTTCCGCGGTCAGGCCCATCATCCCTGCGGCTTTCGCCACGTTGCGGCTCATACCCGGGTGGAAATCAACGCCGTGGCTCATTGGCACATGGCCCATATGCTCAACGCCGCCAATCAGGCACGCCTGAGCATCACCAGTCATGATCATGCGTGCCGCATCGTGGAGCGCCTGCATGGACGAACCGCACAGGCGATTGACCGTGACGGCCGGAACGGAGTGCGGAACTTCCGCCAACAGCGCGGCATTACGGGCGATATTGAAACCCTGCTCCAGCGTTTGTTGCACACAGCCCCAGTAAATGTCATCAAGAGCGGTTGGCTCCAGCGCCGGATTACGCGCCAGCAGGCTACGCATTAAATGTGCAGAGAGATCTTCTGCCCGCACGTTCCGAAACGCGCCCCCTTTCGAACGGCCCATCGGGGTACGGATCGCATCAACAATTACAACCTGTTCCATTGTGACTCCTTAAGCCGTTTTCAGGCTGCCAACCGGGCGGGCTGGCTCAACCTGGGGATAATACGGTTCGTTATGGCGCGCTTTATCACGCAGACCGGCCGGAACTTCATACAGCGGACCAAGGTGCTGATACTGCTGAGCCATATCGAGATACTTCGCGCTGCCGAGCGTATCCAGCCAGCGGAACGCACCGCCGTGGAACGGAGGGAAGCCCAGACCGTATACCAGCGCCATATCGGCTTCTGCCGGGCTGGCGATAATGCCTTCTTCCAGGCAACGCACTACTTCGTTGACCATAGGGATCATCATGCGGGCGATAATCTCTTCATCGCTGAAGTCGCGTTTCGGCTGGCTGACCTCTGCCAGCAGATCGTCAACGGTGGCATCTTCTTCTTTCTTCGGCTTGCCCTTGTTGTCTTCTTTATAACGCCAGAATCCGAGACCGTTTTTCTGCCCGAAACGGTTAGCATCAAACAGGGCGTCTATCGCATCGCGATAATCTTTCTGCATACGCTGAGGGAAGCCTGCGGACATCACCGCCTGCGCGTGGTGCGCGGTATCAATACCTACCACGTCCAGCAGATAAGCCGGGCCCATCGGCCAACCAAACTGTTTTTCCATCACTTTGTCGACTTTGCGGAAATCCGCCCCGTCGCGCAGTAACTGACTGAAACCGGCAAAATAGGGGAACAGCACGCGGTTAACGAAGAAACCAGGGCAGTCATTAACCACAATCGGCGTTTTGCCCATCTGGCTTGCCCAGGCGACAACCTTAGCGATGGTTTCATCCGAGCTTTTCTCGCCGCGAATGATCTCAACCAGCGGCATACGGTGCACCGGGTTAAAGAAGTGCATCCCACAGAAGTTTTCCGGACGCTTAAGCGCGCTGGCCAGTTCGTTGATTGGGATGGTGGAAGTATTCGAAGCCAGTACGGTGTCCGGGCGAACCTGATCTTCGGTTTCCGCCAGTACCGCTTTTTTCACTTTTGGGTTTTCTACGACCGCTTCAACTACCACGTCCACGCGTTCGAAACCGCTATAGTCGAGGGTGGGGTGAATGGTGGAAATAACGCCCGCCATTTTCAGACCGTCAATTTTGCCGCGCTCCAGCTGTTTGTTCAGTAGCTTGGCCGCTTCGGTCATACCCAGCGTTAATGATTTGTCGTTGATATCTTTCATGACAACCGGCACGCCTTTCCAGGCCGACTGGTAAGCGATGCCGCCGCCCATAATGCCTGCGCCCAGCACTGCCGCTTGCTTTGGCGCTTCAACATTTTTGGTGAGCTTTTTGGCTTTGGCTTTCACGAACTGATCGTTAAGGAAAATTCCAACCAGTGCGCGGGCTTCATTGGTGTGCGCCAGTGGAACAAAGCTTTTATTTTCCAGATTCAGCGCTTCTTCACGGCCAAAACGGGCCGCTGCTTCAATGGTTTTTACCGCGGTAATCGGTGCGGGATAATGCTTACCTGCCGTCTGCGCCACCATACCTTTGGCGATGGTAAAGCTCATTGCCGCTTCAATTTTACTGAGTTTCAACGGCTCCAGCTTCGGCTGACGTTTGGCTTTCCAGTCGAGGTCGCCGTCAATCGCCTGACGTAATACCGCGATTGCGCCATCAAGCAGTTTGTCTTGCTTCACTACGCCATCGACCAGACCGATTTTTAGCGCCTGCTCAGCACCCACATCTTTACCCGCAGCAATAATTTCCAGCGCGCTGTCCGCACCCAGCATACGTGGCATACGCACGGAGCCGCCAAAGCCTGGCATAATGCCCAGCTTGGTTTCTGGCAGGCCGATGCGCAGGTCCGGCGTAGCCAGACGATAATCGGTCGCCAGGACACACTCGCAGCCACCGCCCAGCGCATAGCCGTTAACCGCTGAGAGAGTCGGAACAGGCAGATCTTCCAGGCGATTAAACACGCTGTTGGCAAAATGCAGCCACTGGCTCAGTTGCTCTTCAGGCACGAGGAACAGTGAAAGGAATTCGGTGATGTCGGCACCAACAATAAAGGCTGCTTTGTTAGAACGCAGCAGCAGCCCTTTTAAATTCGGTTGTTTTTCCAGCACGTCAAGCGCATGGCCCAGGCTGGCAACGGTGGCCGTGTCGAGTTTATTGACTGAGCCTGGGGCATCGAACACCAGTTCGGCGATGCCATCTTCCAGCCAGTCGAGGTACAGGGTGTCGCCTTTGTAAAGCATGTCAGTCTCCTGAATCCGCAAGGTGATCTGGTCATACCAGATGAATCGAAGTGTGTGTTTTATGTTAATAAAATGCAAATGAATGATTAAAGAAATGACGATTTGATCACGCTCGGCAGAAATCACGCACTCACAAAACGATGTGCTAAGATGCGGACACTTGAGGTCAAAAAAACAGAAGGATAGAAAATGGAATCACTGGCCGCACTCTATAAAAATCATATCATTACCCTACAAGAACGGACGCGCGACGCGCTGGAGCGCTTCAAGCTGGATGCGTTACTTATTCACTCAGGAGAACTTGTTAACGTCTTTCTCGACGATCATCCCTACCCGTTTAAGGTCAATCCGCAATTCAAAGCCTGGGTGCCTGTAACGCAGGTTCCTAACTGCTGGTTGCTGGTGGATGGCGTGAATAAGCCGAAATTGTGGTTCTACCTGCCGGTCGATTACTGGCACAACGTTGAGCCGCTGCCGACCTCCTTCTGGACGGAAGAAATTGAGATCATCGCGCTGCCAAAAGCTGATGGTATCGGTAGCCAACTGCCTGCTGCTCGCGACAATATCGGTTACATCGGTCCGGTTCCGGAACGCGCGCTGCAGCTGGACATCGCGGCCAGCAATATCAACCCGAAAGGGGTTATCGACTACCTGCATTATTATCGTGCTTACAAAACAGATTACGAACTGGCCTGTATGCGCGAAGCACAGAAAATGGCGGTGAATGGACACCGTGCCGCGGAAGAAGCGTTCCGTTCCGGGATGAGCGAGTTTGACATCAACCTCGCTTACCTGACTGCTACCGGTCATCGCGACACCGACGTGCCGTACAGCAACATCGTGGCGCTTAACGAGCATGCTTCGGTTCTGCATTATACCAGGCTGGATCATCAGGCTCCGTCTGAAATCCGCAGTTTCCTGCTGGACGCCGGTGCGGAATACAACGGCTATGCAGCAGACCTGACGCGTACGTGGTCGGCGAAAAGCGACAACGACTATGCGCATCTGGTGAAGGATGTGAATGACGAGCAACTGGCGCTGATTGCCACTATGAAAGCGGGTACCAGCTACGTGGATTATCACATTCAGTTCCATCAGCGCATCGCGAAGCTGCTGCGTAAGCATCAAATCATCACCGATATGAGTGAAGAGGCGATGGTGGAAAACGATCTTACCGGGCCGTTTATGCCGCATGGCATTGGTCACCCGCTGGGCCTGCAGGTACACGATGTCGCTGGCTTTATGCAAGATGACAGCGGTACGCATCTGGCCGCGCCGTCGAAGTATCCTTACCTGCGTTGCACCCGCGTTCTGCAACCGGGCATGGTCCTGACCATCGAACCGGGCATCTACTTCATTGAATCGCTGTTGGCGCCGTGGCGTGAAGGGCAGTTCAGCAAACACTTCAACTGGCAGAAAATTGAAGCCCTGAAACCGTTCGGCGGTATTCGTATTGAAGATAACGTGGTGGTCCACGAGAACAATATCGAAAACATGACACGGGATTTAAAACTGGCGTAATGGACAGTTGGTTAATCCCTGCGGCGCCGGTAAGCGTCGTTGAAGAGATCAAAAAAAGCCGCTTCATTACGCTGCTCGCCCATACGGACGGCGTAGAAGCGGCGAAAGCGTTTGTTGAGTCAGTCAAAATGGAACACCCGGACGCCCGCCACCATTGTGTGGCGTGGGTGGCGGGCGCGCCCAATGACTCGCAGCAGCTGGGATTTTCAGACGATGGCGAACCGGCAGGTACGGCAGGCAAACCGATGCTCGCGCAGCTGATGGGGAGTGGCATCGGTGAGATTACCGCGGTGGTGGTGCGCTACTACGGCGGTATCCTTCTGGGTACGGGTGGGCTAGTGAAAGCCTACGGTGGCGGCGTGAATCAGGCGTTGCGTCAGTTAACGACGCAGCGCAAGACGCCATTAACCGAATATACTTTGCAGTGTGAGTACGGTCAGCTGGCAGGCATTGAAGCTTTGCTGGGGCAGTTTGACGGTAAAGTTGTTGCCAGTGATTACCAGGCTTTTGTTCGGCTCAGGGTGGCGCTTCCTTATGCCAAAGTGGATGAATTTTCGGCAAAACTGGCGGATTTTAGTCGTGGTTCATTGCAATTGTTAGCGATTGAAGAATAATCCCCACCTCATTTTAAAGAACTAAGGAAGCGGCAGAGATGCATTTTCGCGCCATCACCCGAATCGTTGGACTACTGGTCATCTTATTCTCGGGGACAATGATTATCCCCGGACTGGTAGCGCTCATCTACCGCGATGGGGCAGGGCGTGCGTTTACCCAAACTTTCTTCGTTGCTCTGGCGATCGGCTCCATGCTGTGGTGGCCAAACCGTAAAGAGAAGGGCGAGCTGAAATCGCGCGAAGGGTTTCTGATTGTCGTTTTGTTCTGGACCGTGCTGGGTAGCGTGGGTGCGCTACCGTTCATCTTTGCGGAAAGCCCTAACCTCACGATAACCGACGCTTTTTTTGAATCCTTCTCCGGATTAACCACCACGGGGGCGACAACGCTGGTGGGGCTGGATTCATTGCCACACGCTATCCTCTTTTATCGACAGATGCTGCAATGGTTCGGCGGGATGGGGATCATCGTGCTGGCGGTGGCTATTCTGCCTATTCTTGGCGTCGGTGGGATGCAGCTCTACCGGGCAGAAATGCCGGGCCCGCTGAAAGATAACAAAATGCGTCCGCGTATTGCCGAAACGGCGAAAACGCTGTGGCTTATCTATGTATTACTGACGGTGGCGTGTGCGCTGGCGCTATGGTTTGCCGGGATGCCCGCGTTTGACGCTATTGGGCACAGCTTTGCTACGATAGCCATCGGCGGCTTTTCCACACACGATGCCAGCGTGGGGTATTTCGACAGTCCCACGATTAACACCATTATTGCTATCTTCTTGCTGATCTCTGGTTGTAACTATGGTCTGCACTTCTCTTTATTAAGCGGTCGCAGCCTGAAGGTCTACTGGCGCGATCCAGAGTTCCGCATGTTCATTGGGGTGCAGCTGACGCTGGTGGCTGTCTGTACGCTGGTGCTGTGGATACACAATACCTACGGTTCGGCACTCACGACCATCAACCAGGCTTTTTTTCAGGTGGTATCGATGGCGACGACCGCCGGATTTACTACGGACAGTATTGCCCGCTGGCCGCTGTTCCTGCCGGTGCTGTTGCTATGTTCTGCTTTTATTGGTGGCTGTGCCGGGTCGACGGGCGGTGGCTTGAAGGTGATTCGAATCCTGTTGCTGTTTAAGCAGGGTAACCGCGAATTGAAACGACTGGTCCACCCGAATGCGGTTTACAGTATCAAGCTGGGTAACCGTGCTTTGCCGGAGCGAATCCTTGAAGCTGTGTGGGGATTCTTCTCTGCCTATGCGCTGGTCTTTATTATCAGTATGCTGGCGATTATTGCGACCGGTGTTGATGACTTCTCCGCGTTTGCCTCTGTTGTGGCGACGCTGAATAACCTGGGGCCAGGGCTGGGGGTTGTCGCCGACAACTTTGCCAGTATGAACCCCGTGGCGAAGTGGATCCTGATTGCCAATATGCTGTTTGGTCGTCTGGAGGTCTTTACCCTGCTGGTACTCTTTACCCCTACTTTCTGGCGTGAATAATGGAGTAACACGTGAAAACACTGATTCTTTTTTCTTCCCGGGACGGACAAACGCGTGAAATCGCCGAGTATCTGGCTTCTGAACTCAAAGAGCTGGGCGTTTGGGCGGATGTCGTTAATTTGCATCGTACCGCGGAGCCTGACTGGCAAAATTATGACAGCGTGGTGATTGGCGCCTCGATTCGCTATGGTCATTACCATGCAGCTTTTCAGGAGTTTGTGAAAAAGCATGCCACGCGGCTGAACGCGATGCCGAGTGCCTTCTACTCCGTAAACCTGGTTGCCCGTAAACCGGAGAAACGCACGCCGCAAACTAACAGCTATGCGCGTAAGTTCCTGATGAGTTCGCCGTGGCGGCCTGATCGCAGTGCGGTTATTGCTGGCGCTTTGCTGTATCCACGCTATCGCTGGTATGACCGCGTTATGATCCAACTGATAATGAAGATGTCAGGCGGTGAAACAGATACCAATAAAGAAGTGGTGTATACCGATTGGGAACAGGTCGCGGATTTTGCGCGGGAAATCGCCCAATTAACCCACAAAACGTTGTCAAAATAAGCACAAAGAATAAAAAATACGCACTCGGAAGATTATTTTAAATTTCCCCTTGTCAGCCTGAAATAACTCCCTATAATGCGCCTCCACTGACACGGAACAA
>NZ_JAOWCZ010000022.1:0-32838 GCF_030336705.1 Citrobacter sp. Cb028
CCGGAAGAAAAAGCTCGTGGTATCACCATCAACACTTCTCACGTTGAATATGACACCCCGACTCGCCACTACGCACACGTAGACTGCCCGGGCCACGCCGACTATGTTAAAAACATGATCACCGGTGCTGCGCAGATGGACGGCGCGATCCTGGTTGTTGCTGCGACTGACGGCCCGATGCCGCAGACTCGTGAGCACATCCTGCTGGGTCGTCAGGTAGGCGTTCCGTACATCATCGTGTTCCTGAACAAATGCGACATGGTTGATGACGAAGAGCTGCTGGAACTGGTAGAAATGGAAGTTCGTGAACTTCTGTCTCAGTACGATTTCCCGGGCGACGACACTCCGATCGTTCGTGGTTCTGCTCTGAAAGCGCTGGAAGGCGAAGCAGAGTGGGAAGCGAAAATCATCGAACTGGCTGGCTTCCTGGATTCTTACATCCCAGAACCAGAGCGTGCGATTGACAAGCCGTTCCTGCTGCCTATCGAAGACGTATTCTCCATCTCCGGTCGTGGTACCGTTGTTACCGGTCGTGTAGAGCGCGGTATCATCAAAGTTGGTGAAGAAGTTGAAATCGTTGGTATCAAAGAGACTGCTAAGTCTACCTGTACTGGCGTTGAAATGTTCCGCAAACTGCTGGACGAAGGCCGTGCTGGTGAGAACGTTGGTGTTCTGCTGCGTGGTATCAAACGTGAAGAAATCGAACGTGGTCAGGTACTGGCTAAGCCGGGCTCTATCAAGCCGCACACCAAGTTCGAATCTGAAGTGTACATTCTGTCCAAAGATGAAGGCGGCCGTCATACTCCGTTCTTCAAAGGCTACCGTCCGCAGTTCTACTTCCGTACTACTGACGTGACTGGTACCATCGAACTGCCGGAAGGCGTTGAGATGGTAATGCCGGGCGACAACATCAAAATGGTTGTTACCCTGATCCACCCAATCGCGATGGACGACGGTCTGCGTTTCGCAATCCGTGAAGGCGGCCGTACTGTTGGTGCGGGCGTTGTTGCTAAAGTAATGAGCTAATTGCCGAATAACATTTGACGCAATGCGCAATAAAAGGGCATCATTTGATGCCCTTTTTGCACGCTTTCACACCAGAACCTGGCTCATCAGTGATTTTATTTGTCATAATCATTGCTGAGACAGGCTCTGAAGAGGGCGTTTAGTCCGAAACGCACCAGAGCATTTCGGTTTGGATCGCCTCGCTTACGCGGGGTGAAAATGTTTGTAGAATACTTCTGACAGGTTGGTTTATGAGTGCGAATACCGAAGCTCAAGGAAGCGGGCGCGGCCTGGAAGCGATGAAGTGGGTTGTTGTCGCTGTATTGCTGCTTGTAGCTATCGTTGGCAACTACCTCTATCGTGACATGATGCTGCCGCTGCGTGCGCTGGCCGTAGTGATTCTGATTGCCGCAGCGGGTGGTGTCGCGCTGTTGACAACAAAAGGTAAAGCGACCGTTGCTTTTGCCCGTGAAGCGAGAACCGAAGTCCGTAAGGTCATTTGGCCAACTCGCCAGGAAACATTGCACACCACATTAATTGTGGCTGCGGTTACCGCAGTAATGTCACTGATCCTGTGGGGACTGGATGGTATTCTGGTTCGCCTGGTATCCTTTATCACTGGCCTGAGGTTCTAAGATGTCTGAAGCCCCTAAAAAGCGCTGGTACGTCGTTCAGGCGTTTTCCGGTTTTGAAGGCCGCGTAGCTACATCGCTGCGCGAATATATCAAGTTACAAAATATGGAAGAGCTGTTTGGCGAAGTCATGGTGCCGACCGAAGAAGTGGTTGAAATCCGTGGCGGCCAGCGTCGCAAGAGCGAACGTAAATTCTTCCCGGGCTATGTATTGGTCCAGATGGTGATGAATGACGCAAGCTGGCACCTGGTGCGCAGCGTGCCGCGTGTGATGGGCTTTATCGGCGGTACTTCTGACCGTCCGGCGCCGATCAGCGACAAAGAAGTTGATGCGATCATGAACCGTCTGCAGCAGGTTGGCGACAAGCCGCGTCCGAAAACGATGTTTGAGCCAGGTGAAATGGTTCGCGTTAGCGACGGTCCGTTCGCTGACTTTAACGGCGTGGTTGAAGAAGTGGACTACGAGAAGTCTCGTCTGAAAGTTTCCGTATCTATCTTCGGTCGTGCGACTCCGGTTGAACTGGACTTCGCTCAGGTTGAAAAAGCCTAACACCCCGATCAAAAAAGCGACGATTTAATCGTTGCACAAGGCGCGAGATTGGAATACAATTTCGCGCCTTTTGTTTTTATGGATCCTATCCGTAAAACGAATTTAATCACGGGGAGCCTCCTTGAGGCGTTATAACCCAACTAGAGGAATTTAGAATGGCTAAGAAAGTCCAAGCCTATGTCAAGCTGCAGGTTGCAGCTGGTATGGCTAACCCGAGTCCGCCGGTAGGTCCTGCACTGGGTCAACAAGGCGTGAACATCATGGAATTCTGCAAAGCGTTCAACGCTAAAACTGATTCCATGGAAAAAGGTCTGCCAATCCCGGTTGTTATCACCGTTTACGCTGACCGTTCTTTCACTTTCGTTACCAAAACGCCTCCGGCAGCAGTTCTGCTGAAGAAAGCGGCTGGTATCAAGTCTGGTTCCGGCAAGCCGAACAAAGACAAAGTGGGTAAAATTTCCCGCGCTCAGCTGCAGGAAATCGCGCAGACCAAAGCTGCCGACATGACTGGTTCCGACATTGAAGCGATGACTCGCTCCATTGAAGGTACTGCACGTTCCATGGGCCTGGTAGTGGAGGACTAAGAAATGGCTAAACTGACCAAGCGCATGTCCGTGATCCGTGACAAAGTTGATGCTACTAAGCAGTATGACATCAACGAAGCTATCGCTCTGCTGAAAGAGCTGGCCACTGCTAAATTCGTAGAAAGCGTGGACGTTGCTGTTAACCTCGGCATCGATGCTCGTAAATCTGACCAGAACGTACGTGGTGCAACTGTACTGCCGCACGGTACTGGCCGTTCCGTTCGCGTAGCCGTATTTACCCAGGGTGCAAACGCTGAAGCTGCTAAAGCTGCAGGCGCTGAGCTGGTAGGTATGGAAGATCTGGCTGAACAGATCAAGAAAGGCGAAATGAACTTTGACGTTGTTATTGCTTCCCCGGATGCAATGCGCGTTGTTGGCCAACTGGGTCAGGTTCTGGGTCCGCGCGGCCTGATGCCAAACCCGAAAGTTGGTACTGTAACTCCTAACGTTGCTGAAGCTGTTAAGAATGCTAAAGCTGGTCAGGTTCGTTACCGTAACGACAAAAACGGCATCATTCACACCACCATCGGTAAAGTGGATTTTGACGCTGACAAACTGAAAGAAAACCTGGAAGCTCTGTTGGTTGCGCTGAAAAAAGCAAAACCGACTCAGGCAAAAGGCGTGTACATCAAGAAAGTTAGCATCTCCACCACCATGGGTGCTGGCGTTGCCGTTGATCAGTCCGGTCTGACTGCGACTGTGGCGAACTAATATTCGCCTTTACGTGGGCGGTGATTTTGTCTACAATCTTACCCCCACGTATTCTGCTAATTGCAGACGTATATCTGAGATATTCAGGCTGTGGCAAGGCAGTCAACGCCACTACAGATTGAATAGCGACAGATAGAAAAGATTTGTTCGTTGGAGCCTGGCCTAATCCAGGCCTCCGTCGAAGACCGCAGGTGTTTCGTAAGAAACTTAATGCCCTGCGTAGACGGTGACAGAACGCTAAGATTATTTCTGATACTCTGGCTTGTTTCTGCTCACCGTATTTAGACGCTCTCTCCGTTGGGGGGAGTGAAGTGAGTTCCGGAACATGAGTTCCGGCAAACATCCAGGAGCAAAGCTAATGGCTTTAAATCTTCAAGACAAACAAGCGATTGTTGCTGAAGTCAGCGAAGTAGCCAAAGGCGCGCTGTCTGCAGTAGTTGCGGATTCCCGTGGCGTAACTGTAGATAAAATGACTGAACTGCGTAAAGCAGGTCGTGAAGCTGGCGTATACATGCGTGTTGTTCGTAACACCCTGCTGCGCCGCGTCGTTGAAGGTACTCAGTTCGAGTGCCTGAAAGACACGTTTGTTGGTCCGACCCTGATTGCATACTCTATGGAACACCCGGGCGCTGCTGCTCGTCTGTTCAAAGAGTTCGCGAAAGCGAATGCAAAATTTGAGGTCAAAGCCGCAGCCTTTGAAGGTGAGTTGATTACGGCATCGAATATCGATCGCCTGGCAACTCTGCCGACCTACGAAGAAGCAATTGCACGCCTGATGGCAACCATGAAAGAAGCTTCGGCTGGCAAACTGGTTCGTACTCTGGCTGCTGTACGCGATGCGAAAGAAGCTGCTTAATCGCAGTTATCTTTGTAAAGCATCTGCTTACGTATAAACTTATTCTGATTTTCAGGAACAATTTAAATGTCTATCACTAAAGATCAAATCATTGAAGCAGTATCCGCTATGTCCGTAATGGACGTTGTAGAACTGATTTCTGCAATGGAAGAAAAATTCGGTGTTTCTGCTGCTGCTGCTGTAGCTGTAGCTGCTGGCCCGGCTGAAGCTGCTGAAGAAAAAACTGAATTCGACGTAATTCTGAAAGCTGCTGGCGCTAACAAAGTTGCTGTTATCAAAGCAGTACGTGGCGCAACTGGCCTGGGTCTGAAAGAAGCTAAAGACCTGGTAGAATCTGCACCGGCTGCGCTGAAAGAAGGCGTGAGCAAAGACGACGCAGAAGCACTGAAAAAATCTCTGGAAGAAGCTGGCGCTGAAGTTGAAGTTAAATAAGCCAACTTTTCTGGTTGCAGCCTAAGAAATTAGGCTGATGGCTGGTGACTTTTTAGTCACCAGCCTTTTTGCGCTGTAAGGCGCCAGTAGCATTTCACACTGTTTGACTACTGCTGTGCCTTTCAATGCTTGTTTCTATCGACGTCTTAATATACTGCGACAGAACGTCAGTTCTGTGTAAATCGCAATGAAATGGTTTAAGCGTGATAGCAACAGGCATTGCGGAAAGTATTCGATTTTCCGGTCAACAAAATAGTGTTGCACAAACTGTCCCTTCGTCGGACAGATGGGTCGACTTGTCAGCGAGCTGAGGAACCCTAATGGTTTACTCCTATACCGAGAAAAAACGTATTCGTAAGGATTTTGGTAAACGTCCGCAAGTGTTGGACATACCTTATCTCCTTTCTATCCAGCTTGACTCGTTTCAGAAGTTCATCGAGCAAGATCCTGAAGGGCAGTATGGTCTGGAAGCAGCTTTCCGTTCCGTTTTCCCGATTCAGAGCTACAGCGGTAATTCCGAGCTGCAATACGTCAGCTACCGCCTTGGCGAACCGGTGTTTGACGTTCAGGAATGTCAGATCCGTGGCGTGACCTATTCCGCACCGCTGCGCGTAAAACTGCGCCTGGTGATCTACGAGCGCGAAGCGCCGGAAGGCACCGTAAAAGACATTAAAGAACAAGAAGTCTACATGGGCGAAATTCCGCTCATGACAGACAACGGTACCTTTGTTATCAACGGTACTGAGCGTGTTATCGTTTCTCAGCTGCACCGTAGTCCTGGCGTCTTTTTTGACTCCGACAAAGGTAAAACCCACTCTTCGGGTAAAGTGCTGTATAACGCGCGTATTATCCCTTACCGTGGTTCCTGGCTGGACTTCGAATTCGATCCGAAGGACAACCTGTTCGTACGTATTGACCGTCGCCGTAAACTGCCTGCGACCATTATTCTGCGTGCACTGAACTACACCACTGAGCAGATCCTTGACCTATTCTTTGAGAAAGTTGTTTTCGAAATTCGTGACAACAAGCTGCAGATGGAACTGGTGCCGGAACGCCTGCGTGGTGAAACCGCCTCCTTTGACATCGAAGCTAACGGCAAAGTCTACGTCGAAAAAGGCCGTCGCATCACTGCGCGCCACATTCGCCAACTGGAAAAAGACGATATCAAACATATCGAAGTTCCGGTTGAATACATTGCTGGTAAAGTTGCGGCTAAAGACTACGTTGACGAATCTACTGGCGAGCTGATCTGCGCAGCTAACATGGAGCTGAGTCTGGATCTGCTGGCTAAGCTGAGCCAGTCTGGCCACAAGCGTATCGAAACGCTGTTCACCAACGATCTGGACCACGGTCCGTACATTTCTGAAACTGTACGTGTCGACCCAACCAACGATCGTCTGAGCGCGCTGGTAGAAATCTACCGCATGATGCGCCCTGGTGAGCCGCCGACGCGTGAAGCTGCTGAAAGCCTGTTCGAGAACCTGTTCTTCTCCGAAGACCGCTATGACCTGTCTGCGGTTGGTCGTATGAAGTTCAACCGTTCTCTGCTGCGCGACGAAATCGAAGGTTCCGGTATCCTGAGCAAAGATGACATCATCGAAGTGATGAAGAAGCTCATCGATATCCGTAACGGTAAAGGCGAAGTCGATGATATCGACCACCTCGGTAACCGTCGTATCCGTTCCGTAGGCGAAATGGCGGAAAACCAGTTCCGCGTTGGCCTGGTACGTGTTGAGCGTGCGGTGAAAGAGCGTCTGTCTCTGGGCGATCTGGATACCCTGATGCCTCAGGATATGATCAACGCTAAGCCGATTTCTGCAGCAGTGAAAGAGTTCTTTGGTTCCAGCCAGCTGTCTCAGTTTATGGACCAGAACAACCCGCTGTCTGAGATTACGCACAAACGTCGTATCTCTGCACTCGGCCCAGGCGGTTTGACCCGTGAACGCGCAGGCTTCGAAGTTCGAGACGTACACCCGACTCACTACGGTCGCGTATGTCCAATCGAAACGCCTGAAGGTCCGAACATCGGTCTGATCAACTCCTTGTCTGTGTACGCACAGACTAACGAATACGGCTTCCTCGAGACTCCGTACCGTAAAGTGACCGACGGTGTTGTAACTGACGAAATTCATTACCTGTCAGCTATCGAAGAAGGCAACTACGTTATCGCTCAGGCGAACTCCAACCTGGATGACGAAGGCCACTTTGTAGAAGATCTGGTTACCTGCCGTAGCAAAGGCGAATCCAGCTTGTTCAGCCGTGACCAGGTTGACTACATGGACGTATCCACCCAGCAGGTGGTATCCGTCGGTGCGTCCCTGATCCCGTTCCTGGAACACGATGACGCCAACCGTGCATTGATGGGTGCGAACATGCAACGTCAGGCGGTTCCGACTCTGCGCGCTGATAAGCCGCTGGTTGGTACCGGTATGGAACGTGCTGTTGCCGTCGACTCCGGTGTTACCGCAGTTGCTAAACGTGGCGGTACCGTCCAGTACGTGGATGCTTCCCGTATCGTTATCAAAGTTAACGAAGACGAGATGTACCCGGGCGAAGCAGGTATCGACATTTATAACCTGACCAAATACACCCGTTCTAACCAGAACACCTGTATCAACCAGATGCCTTGCGTATCTCTGGGCGAGCCGGTTGAACGTGGTGATGTGCTGGCAGACGGTCCGTCCACCGATCTCGGTGAACTGGCGCTCGGTCAGAACATGCGCGTGGCATTCATGCCATGGAATGGTTACAACTTCGAAGACTCCATCCTCGTATCTGAGCGTGTTGTCCAGGAAGACCGTTTCACCACCATCCACATTCAGGAACTGGCATGTGTGTCCCGTGACACCAAGCTGGGGCCGGAAGAGATCACCGCTGACATCCCGAACGTGGGTGAAGCTGCGCTCTCCAAACTGGATGAATCCGGTATCGTTTATATCGGCGCGGAAGTAACCGGTGGCGATATTCTGGTTGGTAAGGTAACGCCGAAAGGTGAAACCCAGCTGACGCCAGAAGAGAAGCTGCTGCGTGCGATCTTCGGTGAGAAAGCGTCTGACGTTAAAGATTCTTCTCTGCGCGTGCCCAACGGTGTTTCCGGTACGATTATCGACGTTCAGGTCTTTACTCGCGATGGCGTAGAAAAAGACAAACGTGCGCTGGAAATCGAAGAGATGCAGCTGAAGCAGGCGAAAAAAGACCTGTCTGAAGAACTGCAAATCCTCGAAGCTGGCCTGTTCAGCCGTATCTACGCTGTGCTGGTTTCCGGTGGTGTTGAAGCTGAGAAGCTCGACAAACTGCCGCGCGATCGCTGGTTAGAACTCGGCCTGACCGACGAAGAGAAACAAAATCAGCTGGAACAACTGGCTGAGCAGTACGACGAACTGAAACACGAGTTCGAGAAAAAACTCGAAGCGAAACGCCGTAAAATCACTCAGGGCGACGATCTGGCACCGGGCGTGCTGAAGATTGTTAAGGTTTATCTGGCGGTTAAACGTCGGATCCAGCCTGGTGATAAGATGGCAGGTCGTCACGGTAACAAGGGTGTAATCTCTAAGATCAACCCGATCGAAGATATGCCACACGATGCTAACGGTACGCCGGTAGATATCGTGCTGAACCCGCTGGGCGTACCATCGCGTATGAACATCGGTCAGATCCTTGAAACCCACCTGGGTATGGCTGCGAAAGGTATTGGCGATAAGATCAACGCCATGCTGAAACAGCAGCAGGAAGTCGCGAAACTGCGCGAATTCATCCAGCGTGCTTACGATCTGGGTTCAGATGTTCGTCAGAAAGTTGACCTGAATACCTTCAGCGATGAAGAAGTTCTGCGTCTGGCTGAAAACCTGAAAAAAGGTATGCCGATCGCAACGCCGGTGTTCGACGGTGCGAAAGAGTCTGAAATCAAGGAACTGTTACAGCTGGGTGGCCTGCCGACTTCCGGTCAGATCACACTGTTCGACGGTCGTACCGGTGAGCAGTTCGAGCGCCAGGTTACCGTTGGCTACATGTACATGCTGAAACTGAACCACTTGGTTGATGACAAGATGCATGCGCGTTCTACCGGTTCTTACAGCCTGGTTACTCAGCAGCCGCTGGGTGGTAAGGCTCAGTTCGGTGGTCAGCGCTTCGGGGAGATGGAAGTGTGGGCGCTTGAAGCATACGGCGCGGCATACACCCTGCAGGAAATGCTCACCGTTAAGTCTGATGACGTGAACGGTCGTACTAAGATGTATAAAAACATCGTGGACGGCAACCATCAGATGGAACCAGGCATGCCGGAATCCTTCAACGTACTGTTGAAAGAGATTCGTTCGCTGGGTATCAACATCGAGCTGGAAGACGAGTAACTCTCGATCAAACAGGTCACTGGTGCTGGCGTAACAGCCAGCGCCAGATTGTGCTAACTCCGACGGGAGCAAATCCGTGAAAGATTTATTAAAGTTTCTGAAAGCGCAGACTAAAACCGAAGAGTTTGATGCGATCAAAATTGCTCTGGCCTCGCCAGACATGATCCGTTCATGGTCTTTCGGTGAAGTTAAGAAGCCGGAAACCATCAACTACCGTACGTTCAAACCTGAACGTGACGGCCTTTTCTGCGCCCGTATCTTTGGGCCGGTAAAAGACTATGAGTGCCTGTGCGGTAAGTACAAGCGCCTGAAACACCGTGGTGTGATCTGTGAGAAGTGCGGCGTTGAAGTGACCCAGACTAAAGTACGCCGTGAGCGTATGGGCCACATCGAGCTGGCGTCTCCGACCGCTCACATCTGGTTCCTGAAATCTCTGCCGTCCCGTATCGGTCTGCTGCTCGATATGCCGCTGCGCGATATCGAACGCGTACTGTACTTCGAATCTTATGTGGTTATCGAAGGCGGTATGACTAACCTGGAACGTCAACAGATCCTGACTGAAGAGCAGTATCTGGACGCGCTGGAAGAGTTCGGTGACGAATTCGACGCGAAGATGGGTGCGGAAGCAATCCAGGCCTTGCTGAAGAGCATGGATCTGGAGCAAGAGTGCGAAACTCTGCGCGAAGAGCTGAACGAAACCAACTCCGAAACCAAGCGTAAGAAGCTGACCAAACGTATCAAACTGCTGGAAGCATTCGTACAGTCTGGCAACAAGCCAGAGTGGATGATCCTGACCGTTCTGCCGGTTCTGCCGCCAGATCTGCGTCCGCTGGTTCCGCTGGATGGTGGTCGTTTCGCAACATCGGATCTGAACGATCTGTACCGTCGCGTGATCAACCGTAACAACCGTCTGAAACGTCTGCTGGATCTGGCTGCGCCGGACATCATCGTACGTAACGAAAAACGTATGCTGCAGGAAGCGGTTGACGCCCTGCTGGATAACGGTCGTCGTGGTCGTGCGATCACCGGTTCTAACAAACGTCCTCTGAAATCTTTGGCCGATATGATCAAAGGTAAACAGGGTCGTTTCCGTCAGAACCTGCTCGGTAAGCGTGTTGACTACTCCGGTCGTTCTGTAATCACCGTAGGTCCATACCTGCGTCTGCATCAGTGCGGTCTGCCGAAGAAAATGGCACTGGAACTGTTCAAACCGTTCATTTACGGCAAGCTGGAACTGCGTGGCCTGGCCACCACCATCAAAGCCGCTAAGAAAATGGTTGAGCGTGAAGAAGCTGTCGTTTGGGATATCCTCGACGAAGTTATCCGCGAACACCCGGTACTGCTGAACCGTGCACCAACCCTGCACCGTCTGGGTATCCAGGCATTTGAACCGGTACTGATCGAAGGTAAAGCTATCCAGCTGCACCCGCTGGTTTGTGCGGCATATAACGCCGACTTCGATGGTGACCAGATGGCTGTTCACGTACCGCTGACGCTGGAAGCCCAGCTCGAAGCGCGTGCGCTGATGATGTCTACCAACAACATCCTGTCTCCGGCGAACGGCGAACCTATCATCGTTCCGTCTCAGGACGTTGTATTGGGTCTGTACTACATGACCCGTGACTGTGTTAACGCCAAAGGCGAAGGCATGGTGCTGACTGGCCCGAAAGAAGCTGAGCGTATCTATCGCGCAGGTCTGGCCTCTCTGCATGCGCGTGTTAAAGTGCGTATCACTGAATACGAAAAAGATGAAAACGGCGAATTCGTTGCGCACACCAGCCTGAAAGACACGACCGTTGGTCGCGCCATTCTGTGGATGATCGTACCGAAAGGTCTGCCTTTCTCCATCGTCAACCAGGCGCTGGGCAAGAAAGCAATCTCCAAAATGCTGAACACCTGTTACCGCATTCTGGGCCTGAAGCCGACCGTTATCTTCGCTGACCAGACAATGTACACCGGCTTTGCTTATGCAGCGCGTTCAGGTGCATCTGTTGGTATTGATGACATGGTCATCCCAGAGAAGAAACACGAGATCATCTCTGAAGCGGAAGCTGAAGTTGCTGAGATCCAGGAGCAGTTCCAGTCTGGTCTGGTAACCGCGGGCGAACGCTATAACAAAGTTATCGATATCTGGGCTGCGGCGAACGATCGTGTATCCAAAGCGATGATGGATAACCTGCAAACCGAAACCGTGATTAACCGTGACGGCGTAGAAGAGCAGCAGGTTTCCTTCAACAGCATCTACATGATGGCCGACTCCGGTGCGCGTGGTTCTGCAGCACAGATTCGTCAGCTGGCTGGTATGCGTGGTCTGATGGCTAAGCCAGATGGCTCCATCATCGAAACGCCAATCACCGCGAACTTCCGTGAAGGTCTGAACGTACTCCAGTACTTCATCTCTACTCACGGTGCTCGTAAAGGTCTGGCGGATACCGCACTGAAAACAGCGAACTCCGGTTATCTGACCCGTCGTCTGGTTGACGTTGCGCAGGACTTGGTTGTTACTGAAGACGATTGCGGCACGCTGGAAGGTATCACCATGACCCCGGTTATCGAGGGTGGTGATGTTAAAGAACCGCTGCGCGATCGCGTTCTGGGTCGTGTGACTGCTGAAGACGTTCTGAAGCCGGGCACGGCGGATATTCTGGTTCCACGCAACACGCTGCTGCACGAACAGTGGTGTGACCTGCTGGAAGAGAACTCCGTTGACTCCGTCAAGGTCCGTTCCGTTGTATCCTGTGACACCGACTTTGGTGTATGTGCGCACTGTTACGGTCGTGACCTGGCGCGTGGCCACATCATCAATAAAGGTGAAGCAATCGGCGTTATCGCGGCACAGTCCATCGGTGAACCGGGTACACAGCTGACGATGCGTACGTTCCACATCGGTGGTGCGGCATCTCGTGCGGCTGCTGAATCCAGCATCCAGGTGAAAAACAAAGGTAGCATCCGTCTGAGCAATGCGAAGTCGGTTGTTAACTCCAGCGGTAAACTGGTTATCACCTCACGTAACACCGAACTGAAACTGATCGACGAATTCGGCCGTACCAAAGAAAGCTATAAAGTGCCTTACGGCTCCGTTATGGCGAAAGGTGATGGCGAACAGGTTGCTGGCGGCGAAACCGTAGCGAACTGGGATCCGCACACCATGCCGGTTATCACCGAAGTGAGTGGTTTCGTCCGCTTCACTGACATGATCGACGGCCAGACCATTACTCGTCAGACCGACGAGCTGACCGGTCTGTCTTCTCTGGTGGTTCTGGATTCTGCAGAACGTACTGCGGGTGGTAAAGACCTGCGTCCGGCACTGAAAATTGTTGATGCTCAGGGCAACGACGTTCTGATCCCAGGCACCGATATGCCTGCTCAGTACTTCCTGCCGGGTAAAGCGATTGTTCAGCTGGAAGATGGCGTACAGATCAGTTCTGGTGACACCCTGGCGCGTGTACCGCAGGAATCCGGCGGTACCAAGGATATCACCGGTGGTCTGCCGCGCGTTGCGGACCTGTTCGAAGCACGTCGTCCGAAAGAGCCGGCAATCCTGGCTGAAATCAGCGGCATCATTTCCTTCGGTAAAGAAACCAAAGGTAAACGTCGTCTGGTTATCACCCCGGTAGACGGTAGCGAGCCGTACGAAGAGATGATTCCGAAATGGCGTCAGCTCAACGTGTTCGAAGGTGAACGTGTAGAACGTGGTGACGTTGTTTCCGACGGTCCGGAAGCGCCGCACGACATCCTGCGTCTGCGTGGTGTGCATGCTGTAACTCGTTATATCGTTAACGAAGTTCAGGACGTATACCGTCTGCAGGGCGTTAAGATTAACGATAAGCACATCGAAGTTATCGTTCGTCAGATGCTGCGTAAAGCCACCATCGAAAGCGCTGGTAGCTCCGACTTCCTGGAAGGCGAGCAGGTTGAATACTCCCGTGTCAAGATTGCTAACCGCGATCTGGAAGCGAACGGCAAAGTGGGTGCAACATTCTCCCGCGATCTGCTGGGTATCACCAAAGCGTCTCTGGCAACCGAGTCCTTCATCTCTGCAGCATCGTTCCAGGAAACCACGCGTGTCCTGACCGAAGCCGCTGTTGCAGGTAAACGTGATGAACTGCGCGGTCTGAAAGAGAACGTTATCGTGGGTCGTCTGATCCCGGCGGGTACCGGTTATGCGTACCACCAGGATCGTATGCGCCGCCGCGCAGCGGGCGAACTGCCAGCTGCTCCGCAGGTGACTGCTGAAGATGCGTCTGCCAGCCTGGCAGAACTGCTGAACGCAGGCCTTGGCGGTTCTGACAACGATTAATCGTTGCTGACACTAATAAAAAACCCGCTTCGGCGGGTTTTTTTATGTCGATGGATTTAAGATGTATTATGTTGGCCGGATAAGGCATCAGCTGCCATCCGGCATGATGACGCCAGGCTTACGCCTTCCGATCAGTTTACTGGTGGTAAGCGTCGATACAGTTCAATCATATCGCCTGCCAGATCCTGAATCACCATGGCATTCATCAGGTGGTCCTGCGAATGGACGGTGATGAGATTAACCGGTAGTTTGCCGGTACCTTCGTCAATTCCGATCAGCTGGGTTTGGATTTTATGCGCTTGTTTAACATACTCGCGTGATTCTATCATCGCGTGTTCTGCCCCGGCGAAATCACCTTTACGCGCCAGTTGCAACGCCGTCAGGGCTTGACTGCGCGCAGCTCCGGCGTTTACCAATAATTCCATGATGATCGTTTCTAACTCTTCCATGCCATCACTCCAGTAGTTTCAGCGCTTTGTCCAGTACCGCATCGCCTTTCATCATGCCGTAATCCATCATATCGATAACGGCGACTTTTTTTCCTAGCGGGTCGGCGAGCGCCTGCAGCTTGGCCTGTTCATACTTAACCTGTGGGCCGAGCAATACGATATCCGCGGTGGCGATATTCTCTTCAAACTCAGCCACCGGGACCGCTTTGATAGTGACGTCGACACCTTTTTTCTGGGCGGCATCTTTCATCTTTTGCACCAGCATGCTGGTGGACATTCCGGCGGCACAGCATAAAACGATGTTTTTCATAAGCAGTCTCGATCAACATGTGTGGGTTGATAATTATCGCGAGCCAGCCGCAGCAACAACTGCTTTGCAACGATTGTGTGCAAAGCATCACAAAGAAAGTCACTTTTTCTGAAACCGGTTACAAAAAGAGGCTCAACCCTACGATCTGGCCCTGATTTGGCGATTGTTGACCCATTTATCATATGCAGGAATATATAATCACTGTTAATAAAGACATGTTATAAAAAACAGTATTGACAGCGTTTTTTAAACCCGTATGTTAATACTTAACAGCGGAGAAATTGTAGTTTGCTGTTAACGTAGTAAGTGTTAGTAGAGCTTGATTGGGGGTTGCGATAAAGGCCACGAAGTATTTTTGTATGGGATAGTCGATGCTGAAAACGCTATTTATTCACCTCGACAATGCTTTCAGGCCACGTAGTTGATATATCTAATCGCAAATAGTTAGTAAAACGCGACGATGTAACGCCATGATTTAATAGTAAATGTTTGCGGTTTCTGTTTTCTGGTTATCGCAAGGGAAATAAGGCAACGCATCAAAGAGTATATGTCGCGAGGGGAAGTGTACTTGTTTAGATCACCAGCCTTGAGTTCTATTATCAAGCGGGTGGAATGTGTTTAACGGTAAATAGAGGACGGTTTTAGTTAGTATCAATATCCAATATTATCTGTAGTAAACGTGTACATTTTAAAGTAGTACCATCAGCAGTATTAAATCGTTAAGTTTATTAATGTTAAATTTGAAGTGTGTAGTAACTTAAAGCCCTGACTGCAATGGTCAGGGCTTTTGTTCATTTTAGATCAAGTTGTTACCTGAAATGCTCAACCGCGATGGTGTAACATTTCGGCGCTGAGCGATTATTAAATAAATTAATTCTTGCTTATTGATTAGAAGTAAGTCTACTATAGCGACATCGGTTTGATACACAGACCTTATGAAAGCAGTTTTAGTAAAGCAGTTCTCAGTTCAAGCGTTATCCTCAGATACTCTTCTTCATGAGCCTCCTCCCTAAGTGCCCCATAAGTTAATTTCTGCAAAACAGGCCATCTTCGCTGCTTAAGCGGCTCAAAAATATGAAAGGAAGTATCTATGTCTAACAAAATGACTGGTTTAGTAAAATGGTTTAACTCTGAGAAAGGCTTCGGCTTTATCACTCCTCAGGACGGTAGCAAGGACGTGTTTGTGCATTTCTCTGCTATCCAGAGTAACGATTTTAAAACATTAGACGAAGGTCAAAAAGTGGAGTTCTCTGTGGAGAATGGCGCTAAAGGCCCGTCTGCTGTTAACGTTGTCGCGCTGTAATCGCCGATAATTTCACTAATGCTTACGATAGCGATGAAGGCCAGAGCCTGAGCAGTTAAGTGACAGTGAAGAAAAAACCCGCGAAAGCGGGTTTTTTCGTTTTATGCGATTGCTCCGGACTTACGGTATCTGCGAAGCGCGTCCCAGATAGCTGTCCCAGTCCTTCCACACGGGCTGTAACCCCTGCGCCATTAGTGCTTCAGCAACGGCTTCTGGGCGACGGGCGTCGTGTGGGGAGAACTGTTCCAGTTCAGGATGGTTATCGGCATAACCGCCGGGCTGTGTTTTTGAGAAGGCGCTGACGTTGTTGATCGCCAGCGGGATCACATGATCACGGAACCATGGCGATTCGCGGGTGGAGAGCGACAGCTCAATTTCTGGCGCCAGTAAACGAAACGCGCAAATGGTTTGGACCAACTGTCGCTCGTCCATGATCGATGCGGGTTCAACGCCACCGGTGCATGGGCGCAGGCGAGGGAAGGAGATGGAGTAGCGGCTCTGCCAGTAATGCTGCTGCATCCACAGCAGATGTTCAGCCACCATATAGCAATCGACCCGCCAGCTGTCGGACAAACCAATCAACGCGCCAAGACCGATTTTGTCGATCCCTGCGCGGCCCAGCCTGTCCGGCGTTTCCAGTCGCCAGAAGAAATCCTGCTTTTTCCCCTTCAGATGGTGGCGAGCGTAAATCGCCTCATGATAACTCTCCTGATACACCATCACGCCATCCAGTCCCAGCGTCTTCAGCTCCGCATATTCAGCCTCTGACAGCGGCTGAACTTCCATCTGCAATGAGGCAAACTGGCGGCGAATGGTGGGCAAATGGCGACGAAAGTAATCCATTCCGACTTTTGCCTGATGTTCACCGGTGACCAACAACAGATGCTCAAAACCCAGCTCACGGATAGCGGTACACTCTCGTTTTATCTCATCTTCGTCCAGCGTTTTGCGTTTGATACGGTTGCTCATGGAAAAGCCGCAGTAGGTGCAGTCGTTGGCGCAAAGATTCGAGAGATACAGCGGAACATAAAAGCTGACCATGTTGCCGAAGCGCTGCCGGGTCAGGCGCTGCGCTCGCTGTGCCAACGGCTCCAGAAAGTCGGCGGCGGCAGGGGAGAGCAACGCCATCAGATCGTCGCGACTAAGCTGTGAAGAGTTGAGGGCGTGCTCCACGTCAGCGGCGGTTTTACCGTTGATACGCAGGCGGATGTCATCCCAGTCAAGCTGGCGCCAGCGGTCGCTGAACGTTTTCATACGAAGGCCTCCAGGAATCCGGTTAACGGGCTGGTGGCGCTTGCCTGCGAACTTTTGCTTCCTGGTACCGCCTGGCGCGCCAGAAGGCCCGCTTCAACCGCCAGACGGAAGGCGGTAGCCATCGTGACCGGGCAGTCGGCCACGGCGATTGCCGTGTTGACCAGCACTGCGTCGGCACCCATTTCCAGCGCCTGTGTGGCGTGGCTGGGGACGCCGATACCCGCATCAACCACCACCGGTACGGTTGCCTGTTGGATAATAATCTCCAGCATCGCTTTCGTTTCCAGTCCCTGATTAGAACCGATGGGCGCGCCGAGCGGCATTACCGCCGCGCAGCCGACCTCTTCCAGCCGCTTACACAGCACCGGATCCGCGCCGCAGTAGGGCAGCACCACAAAGCCCAGTTTCACCAATGCTTCCGCGGCTTTTAACGTTTCAATCGGATCCGGCAATAGCCAGCGGGCGTCCGGGTGGATTTCTAATTTTAGCCAGTTTGTGCCCAGCGCTTCACGTGCCAGCTGGGCGGCGAAAATAGCCTCTTCCGCGGTTTTCGCCCCAGAGGTGTTAGGCAGTAGTGTCACCCCCGGGTCGATAAGTGGGGCCAGAATGGCATCGTTGTGCTGGCGCAAATCCACGCGCTTCATCGCCAGCGTCACCAGTTGGCTGCCGGAGGCGCGAATCGCCTCGACCATCAGCTGCGACGAAGCAAATTTTCCGGTGCCGGTGAACAGATGTGAATCAAACGTTTTGTCGGCAATACGTAACATATCAACCCCCTGCAATAACCTGAAAAAGCAGGATCTGGTCGCCTTCCTGCACGATTTGCTGCTCCCACTGCTCGCGCGGCAGGATCTGCTGATTGAGCGCCAGCGCCGCTCCCGGTTTAAGTTGATTTAGCGCAGTGAGCAGCCCGCTGACGGTTTGTCCCTCGGCGCACTGCATCGGCTCATCATTGAACTGAATCTGCATGTTGTCCTCCGCAGACCGGGCAGCCGCTGGCACGACGCAGCGCGAGGCTGCGCCACTGGCTGGTTTTACCGTCGAACAGGCGTAGCTCTCCATTGGGAGTTTCAATGCCGCTGAGTAATTTAATCGCCTCCAGCGCCTGCAAGGTGCCCATCACGCCCACAACCGGGCCGACGATGCCGGCGGTGCGGCAGTTGCGTTCCGGCTCTACATCATCCGGCCACAGGCAACGGTAACAGCCTTGTTCCCACGGTGGCGTCAGTACCATTAGCTGGCCGCCAAAGCCCACAGCGCTGGCGGTGATGAGCGGAGTGTTGAGCATCACGCAGGCGGCGTTAATTTCCTGGCGCGTCGCCATGTTGTCGGTACAGTCGAGCACCACGTCGGCACGCGCTACCGCATGCCGGAGCGCCTCACCGGTCAGCCGCTGCTCAAGGACGACAAGCTCGCTGTCCGGATTAAGGCGTGTCAGATGTCGCTTTGCCGCCTGTGCTTTCGGCCGGGCGATATCATCGGTGGTGAACAATATTTGCCGCTGCAGGTTGCTCAGATGAACGTCATCATCGTCCGCCAACGTCAGCGTGCCGACGCCCGCTCCCGCCAGATACAGTGCCGCAGGCGAGCCGAGCCCACCTAAACCGACGATCAGCACATGGCTATCGAGCAGCTTTTGTTGGCCCTCAATGGCAATGTCGCCGAGCAGGATCTGGCGGCTGTAGCGCATAAAATCGCAGTCATTCATCGCCGGCTCCCGCAATGTCCAGTAGCTGCGCCGTGGCTGCCTGCCAGTCTGCGGCGTGGGTTATGGCGCTGACCATGGCAATGCTGCCAACACCGGTCGCCAGCACCGCCGGGGCGCGCTCAAGGCTGATGCCGCCGATAGCGACAGTGGGGTAATCCGCCAGTCGTTTACTATGGCTTGCCAGCTGCGTGAGACCCTGCGGGGCCGACGGCATCTGCTTGGTTTGCGTCGGGAAGACATGGCCCAGCGCGATATAAGAAGGCTTAGCAGCCAGCGCTACGTCTATCTCCATATCATCGTGAGTGGAAACACCCAGGCGTAGCCCCGCCGCCTGAATCGCCTTCAGGTCGGTGGTTTCGAGGTCTTCCTGGCCCAAATGCACGCCGTACGCGTTGTGCTTAATTGCCAGACTCCAGTAATCGTTGATAAACAGGCGAGCGTCATAGCGACGCCCCAACTCTATGGCGGCAATGACGTCGGCTTCGACCTCTTCATCACGTTTATCTTTAATGCGCAGTTGGATCGTGCGCACACCTGCCTGCAGCAAGCGTTCAATCCATTCAACGCTGTCTACCACCGGGTAAAGCCCGAGGCGGAACGGCACGGTCGGGAAATCAGGCTGGTACATCACGCCTCCTCTTTTTTGAGGTAGATTTCGCCGCCTTTGGCGCGGAAGTTCTCCGACATATCCGCCATTCCGATTTCAATGGTTTGTGCAGCGGCGTAGTCGCGGACCTCCTGGCTGATTTTCATCGAGCAGAACTTCGGCCCGCACATGGAGCAGAAGTGGGCAACCTTGCCGGACTCCTGTGGCAGGGTTTCATCGTGATAGGCGCGGGCGGTGAATGGGTCGAGTGCGAGGTTAAACTGGTCTTCCCAGCGGAATTCGAAGCGCGCTTTCGACATGGCGTTATCGCGGATCTGCGCACCCAGATGGCCTTTGGCTAAATCAGCGGCGTGGGCGGCAATCTTGTAGGTAATCAGCCCTTGCTTCACGTCTTCTTTGTTCGGCAGGCCAAGGTGCTCTTTTGGCGTGACGTAGCACAGCATCGCACAGCCAAACCAGCCGATCATCGCCGCACCAATGCCGGAGGTGAAGTGGTCATAGCCCGGCGCGATATCTGTCGTCAACGGCCCTAAGGTGTAGAACGGCGCTTCATGGCAGTGCTCCAGCTCTTCGGTCATATTGCGCTGGATCATATGCATCGGCACATGACCCGGGCCTTCAATCATCACCTGCACGTCGTATTCCCAGGCGATTTTGGTCAGTTCGCCCAGCGTATGCAGCTCGGAGAACTGCGCCTCGTCGTTGGCATCCTGAATCGAGCCTGGACGCAGGCCGTCGCCGAGAGAGAGCGAAACGTCATAGGCGGCACAGATTTCGCAAATCTCGCGGAAATGTTCAAACAGGAAGTTCTCTTTGTGATGAGAGAGACACCATTTCGCCATGATCGAACCGCCGCGCGAGACAATTCCTGTCAGGCGTTTGGCGGTCATCGGCACGTAGCGTAGCAGTACGCCCGCGTGAATGGTGAAGTAGTCGACGCCCTGTTCGGCTTGTTCGAGCAGCGTGTCGCGGAAGGCTTCCCAGGTGAGATCTTCGGCGATCCCGTTAACCTTCTCCAGCGCCTGGTAGATCGGTACGGTACCGATCGGCACCGGGCTGTTACGCAGGATCCACTCGCGGGTTTCGTGAATATAGCGGCCGGTGGAGAGGTCCATCACCGTATCTGCGCCCCAGCGGGTCGACCACACCAGCTTCTCCACCTCTTCTTCAATGGAGGAGGTCACCGCCGAGTTACCGATGTTGGCGTTCACCTTCACCAGGAAGTTGCGACCGATGATCATCGGCTCGGATTCCGGGTGGTTGATGTTGGCAGGAATAATCGCGCGGCCCGCAGCGACTTCATCACGGACGAATTCCGGGGTGATGTTTTCCGGCAGGCGAGCGCCAAAGTTCATCCCTGGATGCTGATGGCGCAGCACTTCACTACGAATGCGCTCGCGGCCCATGTTTTCACGGATGGCGATAAATTCCATCTCCGGGGTAACCATCCCCTGACGGGCATAGTGCAACTGGGTAACGCGCTTGCCGGCTTTGGCGCGTTTTGGCGTCAGCAGGCCGCTGAAACGCAGCTCGTCCAGGCCATCGTCGGCCAGACGTTCTTTGGTATAAGCGGAGCTACGGTCGTCTAATTCTTCGCTATCATTACGCGCCGCAATCCACGGCTGGCGCAGTTTCGCCAGACCCTGCTGAACGTTAATCGCCACATCAGGATCGCCGTACGGCCCGGAGGTGTCGTACACTGGCACGGCTTCGTTCTCTTCAAACTGCGGGTTGTCTTTCGTACCACCAATCAGCGTAGGACTTAGCTGGATTTCGCGCATCGGGATGCGAATATCCGCCTGCGAACCGGTGATGTAGATACGTTTTGAGTTAGGAAAGGCGGTACCTTCCAGCGTGTCGATAAAGTGTTGGGCTTGGGCGCGCTGTTCGCGGCGTGATGGTTTAGTAGTGGCAGACATAGCTCATTCCAAATAAAAGTAAGGATATGGCTTGTCAGACGACGGATGAAGCAAGAGAGACGAACGCCAAAGGGCGATACGGTTGAAGATTGACTCTTGTTCCCTTCGCAGGTTTTAACCTGATCAGGTTCCGCGGATCCCGAATTAACGGTCTCAGCCTTTTCCACTCATGCTGCTGTGGAAAATAAGCACTCCGACAAGAAGTAACCTCAAAAAGAGGTAATGAATGTAAATTACGCGTTAATGTCGCAAATCTCAAGCAGGACGTTTGATCATGCTACTCTCGTGCATCGCATCAAAAACCAGCATGATCAGCTTATCTTCCAGCACGAACCGGGCTTCCAGCGCCTCGCCGATATCCGATAAGGCCTGTTGAAATTCAAGGAAGTTATCGTGATCAATGGCGGTCTCCAGACTGGAATCATAGTAGTCCATGATCAGTTGCGTATTGGCTTCCAGGAGCGGCCAAATTTTTGTGGCTTTTAAAAGCTGCCCGTTCCCTTCCAATTTATGGAGAATACGTTCATAAATACTGAAGTGTCCGGTGGAAAGGTAATCGACCAGGCTCTGGCAAAAATCATCCAGCGCCTTTTCATTGAGCCGCATGTACGATTCTTTGCCTGGCTTAATGCCAACCAGATTGTAGTAAGCCACGAGCAGGTGCTTACGTACATGTAGCCAGCGATCAACCAGTTTGTTACTTCCTCCGACGTGCTCCGTCAGGCTTTCCAGCTGGTTTAGCATGATTGACTCCGCAAGATGGTGTTTAGGAACGGCTCACCCGTAAATGTAAAAATAATGTAAACAACATGCCTGTGAAGCAAAGGTTGCGCAAGAGATATGGATCGTATAATTGAAAAATTAGATAGCGGCTGGTGGATTGTCAGTCATGAGCAAAAGTTATGGTTGCCTCATGGCGAACTGCCTTACGGCGACGCAGCAAGTTTTGATCTGACCGGGCAGCGTGCACTTCCTATAGGCGAATGGGAAGGGGAGACGGTCTGGCTGGTGCAGCAGCAGCGTCGGCACGATATGGGGTCTGTGCGCCAGGTCATTGACCAGGATGTTGGCCTGTTTCAACTGGCCGGACGCGGCGTACAACTGGCCGAGTTCTACCGCTCACATAAATTCTGCGGTTACTGCGGTCATCCCATGCACCCGAGTAAAACGGAATGGGCGATGCTGTGTAGCCACTGTCGAGAACGCTACTACCCGCAAATTGCCCCCTGCATTATCGTCGCTATTCGCCGTGACGACGCTATTCTGCTTGCTCAACATGTTCGCCATCGTAACGGCGTGCATACCGTGCTGGCGGGTTTTGTCGAAGTGGGCGAGACCCTCGAGCAGGCGGTGGCACGCGAAGTCATGGAAGAGAGCGGCATTAAGGTGAAAAACCTGCGCTACGTCACTTCTCAGCCGTGGCCGTTCCCACAGTCTTTGATGACCGCATTTATGGCGGAGTATGATAGCGGCGAAATTGTTATTGACCCGAAAGAACTGCTGGAAGCGAACTGGTATCGCTACGACGATTTACCGCTCCTGCCCCCGCCGGGCACCGTCGCGCGTCGATTGATTGAAGATACTGTCGCCCTCTGTCGGGCAGAGTATGAGTGACACACATGTTACACTGGCGTGAAATAGCTCAAGGAATGGAAAAATGACCGAACTGAAGAACGATCGTTATCTGCGTGCGCTGCTGCGCCAGCCCGTTGATGTCACTCCGGTATGGATGATGCGCCAGGCGGGCCGCTATCTACCGGAATATAAAGCCACGCGTGCCGAAGCGGGCGATTTTATGGCGCTGTGCAAAAATGCCGAGCTGGCCTGCGAAGTTACGCTGCAGCCGCTGCGTCGCTATAAGCTTGATGCGGCGATCCTCTTTTCGGATATCCTGACGATTCCCGATGCGATGGGACTTGGGCTGTATTTTGAAGCCGGAGAGGGCCCACGCTTTACCTCACCGATCGCCAGCAAGGCTGACGTCGACAAACTGCCGATCCCGGACCCGGAAGATGAGCTGGGGTATGTGATGAATGCGGTGCGCACTATCCGCCGTGAACTGAAAGGCGAAGTGCCGCTGATCGGCTTCTCCGGTAGCCCGTGGACACTGGCGACCTATATGGTCGAAGGCGGCAGTAGTAAGGCCTTCACCGTGATTAAAAAGATGATGTACGCCGATCCAAAGGCGCTGCATCTGCTGCTTGATAAGCTGGCGAAGAGCGTCACTCTGTACCTGAACGCGCAGATCAAAGCGGGCGCGCAGTCGGTAATGATTTTCGACACCTGGGGCGGTGTGCTGACCGGTCGCGACTATCAGCAGTTCTCCCTGTATTACATGCACAAAATCGTCGACGGCCTGATGCGCGAGAACGAAGGTCGTCGCGTACCGGTGACGCTGTTCACTAAAGGCGGTGGTCAGTGGCTGGAAGCGATGGCGGAAACCGGCTGTGATGCGTTAGGTCTGGACTGGACCACTGACATTGCCGATGCGCGTCGTCGTGTAGGTCATAAAGTGGCACTGCAGGGCAATATGGATCCGTCCATGCTGTATGCGCCGCCAGCCCGCATCGAAGAAGAGGTGGCGACGATTCTGGCCGGTTTTGGTCAGGGTGAAGGCCATGTCTTTAACCTGGGCCACGGCATTCATCAGGATGTCCCGCCAGAGCATGCGGGTGTCTTTGTGGAGGCGGTACATCGGTTGTCTGAACAGTACCACCGCTAAGGAGTCATTATGGATCTTGCGTCATTACGCGCGCAGCAGCTTGAACTGGCCTCTTCAGTGATCCGCGAGGATCGCCTGAGGAACGATCCACCGGATCTGATCGGCGGGGCGGACGTTGGGTTCGAGCAGGGGGGCGAAGTGACGCGAGCCGCGATGGTCTTACTGAAGTACCCCTCGCTGGAACTGGTTGAATACACGGTGGCGCGAATCGCCACCACCATGCCCTACATTCCTGGCTTTCTCTCCTTTCGCGAAACACCCGCGCTGATGGCCGCCTGGCAGCAGCTTTCGCACAAGCCTGATCTGCTGTTCGTTGACGGTCACGGGATCTCTCACCCTCGCCGTCTGGGCGTGGCCAGCCATTTTGGCCTGCTGGTGGATGTCCCGACGATTGGCGTGGCGAAAAAACGGTTGTGCGGCAAGTTTGAGCCGCTCGCCGCCGAACCTGGAGCGTTAGCGCCGTTGTTGGATAAAGGCGAACAGCTGGCATGGGTTTGGCGCAGCAAAGCACGCTGTAACCCGCTGTTTATCTCTACGGGTCATCGCGTGAACCAGGACAGCGCGTTAGCGTGGGTACAACGCTGTATGAACGGCTATCGTCTGCCCGAACCAACACGCTGGGCAGATGCGGTGGCATCCGAACGCCCTGCTTTTACGCGGCTTGCAGCAAAAACGCCCCATATCGGGTAAACTGCCGCTAATTTCCGTATTTGAGAACTCATCATGTTACAAAATCCGATTCACCTGCGTCTGGAGAAGCTGGAAAGCTGGCAGCACGTCACGTTTATGGCCTGTCTGTGCGAACGCATGTACCCCAACTACGCCATGTTCTGTAAGCAAACCGAATTTGGCGATGGACAAATTTACCGCCGAATTCTGGATTTGATTTGGGAAGCGCTGACGGTTAAAGACGCGAAAATCAATTTCGATAGCCAGTTGGAAAAATTTGAAGAGGCTATTCCTTCAGCAGACGATTACGATCTGTACGGCGTTTATCCGGCGATTGATGCCTGTGTGGCATTAAGCGAACTGATGCATTCGCGTCTTAGCGGTGAAACGCTGGAACATGCAATTGAGGTTAGTAAGGCTTCGATTACGACGGTTGCGATGCTGGAAATGACCCAGGCTGGTCGCGAAATGACCGATGAAGAGCTCAAAGAGAACCCGGCCGTTGAGCAAGAATGGGATATTCAGTGGGAAATTTTCCGACTTTTAGCCGACTGTGAAGAACGCGATATTGAGCTGATAAAAGGGCTTCGTGCAGACCTGCGCGAGGCTGGCGAGAGCAATATTGGTATAAATTTTCAGCAATGACACCATAAAACGTGATTTAACGCCTGATTTGTCGTGCCTGAAGGCTTCCCATCCGCCCCCGGTCTGGTCTACATTTGGGGGGCGAAAAAAAGTGGCTATCGGTGCGTGTATGCAGGAGAGTGCTTTTCTGGCATTTCCGTCGCACTCGATGCTTAGCAAGCGATAAACACATTGTAAGGATAACTTATGAACAAGACTCAACTGATTGATGTAATTGCAGACAAAGCAGAACTGTCTAAAACACAGGCTAAAGCTGCTCTGGAATCCACTCTGGCTGCTATTACTGAGTCTCTGAAAGAAGGCGATGCTGTACAACTGGTTGGTTTCGGTACCTTCAAAGTGAACCACCGTGCTGAGCGCACTGGCCGCAACCCGCAGACCGGTAAAGAAATCAAAATTGCCGCAGCTAACGTACCGGCATTTGTTTCTGGTAAAGCACTGAAAGACGCGGTTAAGTAATTCGCGTGGCAGTGAACAGTTTTATCGAAGGGGCGGTTTCGCCCCTTTTGTCCATCTGGCGTCATTCGCTTTGGCTTTCAGGTGTGCTGTTACTGTCTGCCTGTAGTCGCCACTCTGAGCTTCCTCCGTTCACGGCCAGCGGCTATGTTGGCGATCAGGGGGCGGTACGCATTTGGCGTAAAGATTCCAGCGACGATGTTCACTTGCTCTCGGTATTTAGTCCGTGGCGTAAAGGCGATACTACCACCAGTGAATACCGCTGGCAGGGTGATTCGCTCTCGCTGATAGAACTCAACACTTACAGTCAACCACCGGAACATGTCCGTATACGCTTCGATGACCGGGGCGAACTGAGTTTCATGCAGCGTGAAGTCGATGGGCAAAAGCAGCAGCTTTCCAGCGATCAAATTGCGCTTTACCGCTATCGTGCCGATCAAATCCGCCAGACCAGCGATGCGTTGCGTCAGGGACGGGTGATATTGCGTCAGGGACGCTGGCATGCGAATAACACAGTCACGACCTGTGAAGGTGAAACACTGAAGCCCGATCTGGAATCGTGGGCGATAAACCACATTGAGCGCCGCCAGAGCCATTCATCTGTAGAAGTGAGTGTGGCATGGCTGGAAGCGCCCGAAGGGTCGCAGCTACTGCTGGTTGCTAATGAAGATTTTTGTCACTGGCAGCCTACTGCCAAAACCTTCTGAAAACCTGATGCCAGGACATCGGGCCAGATAAGGTGAGGCCGCCATCCGGCAAAAAACGTTTACCAGTGGCCCATTCCCATATGGCCGCCGCGATGGTTACCGCCACCGCCGCACCCGCCGTAGCCCATTCCCGCTCCGCGAGGTACGCCTGCCTGGGCCATTGCGACATCGCGTTTAACGCGCTGCTCATCCAGTGACTGATTCAACGCCTCCATCTCTTTTGCCACGGCATTAATTTTTGCAGTGTCCGGCGAGCTGGCTGTTAGCAACGCGTTGTACTCATAACGTTTAGAGGTCAGCTGTTGGCGCAAGGCGTTGGTCTGCGAGTAGTAATCATCATATATTTTCTGCGCGGTAGCCTGCTGCTCAGTGGTCATTGGCGTACCGCCTCGTTGCTGCATTCCATCACCATATACCCAGTGATTCTGCGCCAGCGCCGGGGTAGAGCCCAACGCGATAAGAGAGAGTGCAATCAGCGCCAGTTTGTTGTTCCGTTTCATGGGTCGTTCTCCTGTTGGTTAGATTACATTTCCTATTGCATCTTCCGTGCCAAAGCGGCAATCCCGGTCCCGCGGGCGTTGTAGTCGTGGCCTTTACAGGGCGACGGGTAAAAATGACTCGCCAGAACGCGCCGGCGGGTCATTTTTACCCGCTACTTTCAGCGGTTTGTGTCTGAGGGCAGGGTTATCACGGAGAAAAAATGGCATGATTTCTGCTGTATACCTGCAACGATGAAAGGAACAGGTGGGATAAAGGGAGAGCGTATGCGTCTTTATAAGGACACGGCGGCCAAGTGGTTGAGCCGACTCTTGCTGGCGGCAATCCTGATTTTGGTCGGTTGGTTTTCGATTATGACCATTCGGGACTATGGGCGGGAAAGCGGCGCCGCGCGGCAAACGCTACTGGAAAAAGGCAGCGTGCTCATCCGCGCTCTGGAGTCTGGTACGCGCGTAGGTATGGGGATGCGCATGCATCATGCTCAACAGCAGACGCTGCTGGAGGAAATGGCCGTACAACCAGGCGTGCTATGGTTTGCCGTCGTTGACGATCATGGCGTCATTATTACTCACAGCAATTCCGCGATGGTCGGTAAAACGCTCTATTCACCGGATGTCCTGCGGGAACTAAGCCCCGGGGAACAAGAAAGCTGGCGGAATATTGACATGCCTACGGGGGACGGTGAAAAAACACCGGTCCTGGAAATTTATCGTCAGTTTCAGCCGATGTATGGTCCAGGACGTCATGGCATGGCGCGCTGTGCCAGCAATGACGGACAGCTTATCCCCCCCGCACAAATCATATTTATCGCTTTTGATGCCAGCGATCTGGCTGCGACTCAGGCAAGAGAGTGGCGTAACACCCTGATCGTCCTGTCTGCGCTGGCGGCCGTGCTGCTGGCCACTGTGCTGACGTTCTTCTGGTATCAACGCTATCAGCGCTCGTACAAAGAACTGCAGGATGCGATGAAGCGTAAAGAAAAACTGATGGCGCTCGGACATCTGGCGGCCGGGGTCGCGCATGAGATTCGAAACCCGCTTTCATCGATCAAAGGTTTAGCGAAGTATTTTGCCGAACGAACTCCGGCTGGTGGTGAGTCGCATGAGCTGGCGCAGGTGATGGCGAAAGAGGCGGACCGTTTAAATCGGGTGGTGAGCGAGCTGCTGGAGCTGGTGAAACCTGCGCATCTGACGCTGCAACAGGTGGATCTCAATGAGGTCATCACCCACTCATTAAACCTGGTGAGTCAGGATGCGGCAAGCCGGGAAATCCAGCTACGTTTTTCGGCCAGTTCCACGCTGCCCGCTATTCAGGCCGATCCCGACCGACTGACTCAGGTTCTGTTGAATCTGTATCTGAACGCCATTCATGCGATTGGTCGTCAGGGCACGATTACGGTTGAAGCGAGTGAAAGCAGCGGCGATCGCGTTAAAATCGTGGTTATTGATAGCGGGAAAGGGATTGCCGCGGAACAGCTGGAGGCCATTTTTACGCCTTACTTCACGACTAAAGCGGATGGAACCGGCCTTGGGCTGGCGGTAGTGCAGAACATAATTGAACAGCACGGTGGTACCATTCATGTGGCAAGCGTTGAGGGCAAAGGTGCAACCTTTACCCTCTGGCTGCCGACCAACGCGAAACAACAGGATTAACAAGGATGACGCGCGGAAAAATCAATATTCTGGTGGTAGATGACGATATCAGCCACTGCACCATTTTACAGGCGCTGCTGCGCGGCTGGGGTTATGAGGTCGCGCTGGCCTATAGCGGGCAAGCGGCACTGGAACAGGTGCGTGAACGCGTATTTGATTTAGTGCTGTGCGATGTGCGTATGGCGGAGATGGACGGCATCGCAACGCTGAAAGAGATTAAAGCGTTGAATTCGGCGATTCCGGTATTGATCATGACGGCGTTCTCCAGCGTGGAGACCGCCGTTGAGGCGCTGAAAACCGGGGCACTGGACTACTTAATCAAGCCGCTGGATTTTGATCGCCTGCAGGAGACGCTGGAAAAGGCGCTGGCGCATACGCGGGAAACGGGCGCTGAACTGCCGTCGGGGTCGGCTGCGCAGTTTGGCATGATTGGCAGCAGTCCGGCGATGCAGCAGTTGATCAATGAAATCGCGATGGTTGCACCCTCGGATGCAACGGTGCTCATTCACGGAGACTCCGGTACGGGGAAAGAGCTGGTGGCCCGGGCGCTGCATGCCAGCAGTACCCGCTGTGATAAACCGCTGGTGACGCTGAACTGTGCGTCGCTTAATGAGTCGCTGCTGGAGTCCGAACTTTTTGGACATGAGAAAGGCGCGTTTACTGGCGCGGATAAGCGGCGGGAAGGGCGCTTTGTGGAAGCCGAAGGCGGCACGTTATTTCTTGATGAAATTGGCGATATCTCACCGCTAATGCAGGTGCGTCTGCTGCGGGCAATCCAGGAGAGAGAAGTGCAACGGGTTGGCAGCAACCAGACTATTGCGGTTGATGTCCGGCTGATCGCCGCCACACATCGCGATCTGGCGGAGGAAGTTAACGCCGGGCACTTTCGTCAGGATCTCTATTATCGCCTGAACGTCATTACTATTGAAATGCCAGCGCTGTGCCAGCGTCGGGAAGATATTCCGCTGTTGGCCGAACATTTTCTCCAGCGTTTTGCCACACGTAACCGAAAAGCGGTGAAGGGCTTTACTCCGCAGGCGATGGATCTGCTGATCCACTATGACTGGCCGGGTAATATCCGTGAGCTGGAAAATGCGATTGAGCGTTCGGTGGTGCTGCTAACGGGGGAATATATTTCCGAACGCGAGCTGCCGATGGCGATTGCCGCGACGCCGATAAAAACGGAATACAGTGGCGAGATTCAACCGCTGGTGGATGTCGAAAAAGAAGTGATTCTGGCGGCGCTGGAAAAAACGGGCGGCAATAAAACCGAAGCCGCCCGTCAGTTAGGTATTACGCGCAAAACGCTGCTGGCTAAGCTCAGCCGTTAGTTTTGCTCACGTTCGATGGCGCGCCAGCCGATGTCGTTACGGCTGAAGCTGCCGTCCCAACGGATGTCGGTCATCAGGGCGTAGGCACGCTGCTGCGCCTCGGCAACGGTGTTGCCCAGCGCGGTGGCGCACAGGACGCGACCGCCGTTGGTCAGCACGCGATCGTCAGCAGACAGTTTGGTGCCCGCGTGGAACACTTTACCGTCAGCGACTTCTTCCAGCGGCAGGCCGTGGATCTCATCGCCAGTATTGTAGTTGCCCGGATAGCCGCCCGCGGCAATCACTACGCCCAAAGAGGCGCGTTCGTCCCACTCAGAGGTTTTCTCATCCAGCTTGCCGTCACAGGCGGCAAGGCACAGCTCCACCAGATCCGATTTCATACGCAGCATGATCGGCTGGGTTTCCGGATCGCCGAAGCGGCAGTTGAACTCGATAACCTTCGGGTTGCCCTGTTTGTCGATCATCAGACCTGCGTACAGGAAACCGGTGTAAGTGTTCCCTTCCGCCGCCATGCCTTTTACGGTTGGCCAGATGATGCGTTCCATGGTGCGCTGATGAACGTCGTCAGTCACCACCGGTGCCGGTGAGTAAGCGCCCATGCCGCCGGTATTCGGACCGGTATCGCCGTTGCCCACGCGTTTGTGGTCCTGGCTGGTGGCCATTGGCAGCACGTGCTCGCCGTCAACCATCACGATAAAGCTCGCTTCTTCACCGTCGAGGAACTCTTCGATAACGATACGGTGGCCCGCATCGCCAAAAGCGTTACCTGCCAGCATGTCATGAACAGCGGCTTCGGCTTCCTCCAGCGTCATCGCGACGATAACGCCTTTACCGGCGGCCAGGCCGTCGGCCTTGATAACGATCGGCGCGCCTTTCTCACGCAGATAGGCCAGCGCAGGCTCAATCTCGGTGAAGTTCTGATACTCCGCCGTCGGAATGTTATGACGGGCAAGGAAATCTTTGGTGAAGGCTTTGGAGCCCTCCAACTGCGCTGCACCTTCGGTTGGGCCGAAGATTTTCAGACCGGCGGCGCGAAACGCATCGACCACGCCAATTACCAGAGGCGCTTCTGGGCCAACGATGGTCAGATCGATCTTCTCATTCTGGGCAAAGCTCAGCAGCGCCGGAATATCGGTCACGCCGATTGCCACGTTTTGCAGCGCAGGTTCCAGCGCGGTGCCCGCGTTGCCTGGTGCGACAAATACCGTTTCGACTTTTGGCGACTGCGCCGCTTTCCAGGCCAGCGCGTGTTCGCGCCCGCCGTTGCCAATCACTAATACTTTCATCGTCTGCTCCGTGGATTAATGGCGGAAGTGGCGCATGTCGGTGAACACCATCGCTATGCCGTGCTCGTCGGCGGCAGCAATGACTTCATCATCACGGATAGAACCGCCCGGCTGGATCACGCAGGTCACACCAGCGGCGGCGGCGGCATCAATCCCATCGCGGAACGGGAAGAAAGCGTCGGATGCCATAGAGGAATCTTGAACTTCCAGACCTTCGTCGGCGGCTTTAATCCCGGCGATTTTTGCGGAATATACGCGGCTCATCTGACCTGCGCCTATACCGATAGTCATGTTCTCTTTGGCGTAAACAATGGCGTTGGATTTTACAAATTTAGCCACTTTCCAGCAGAACAGCGCATCGCGCAGTTCCTGTTCGGTCGGCTGACGTTTGGAAACTACGCGCAGTTCACCTTCGCTCACCATACCCAGGTCACGATCCTGAACCAGCAGACCGCCGTTAACGCGTTTGAAGTCCAGGCCCGGCACACGTTGTGCCCACTGACCGCAGGTCAGCACGCGGACGTTCTGTTTGGCGGCGGTGATTTTCAGTGCGTCTTCGGTTGCGGATGGCGCGATGATCACTTCCACGAACTGACGGGAAATGATGGCTTGAGCAGTTTCGGCATCCAGTTCGCGGTTGAAGGCGATGATGCCGCCGAACGCGGAGGTCGGGTCGGTTTTATAGGCGCGGTCGTAAGCATCGAGAATAGAGGTACTGACTGCCACGCCGCACGGGTTAGCGTGTTTGACGATCACACAGGCTGGCTCGTTGAATTCTTTTACGCACTCCAGCGCCGCATCGGTATCGGCGATGTTGTTGTAGGAAAGTGCTTTGCCCTGTACCTGCTGCGCGGTGGCAACGGACGCTTCTTTAACATTCTCTTCTATATAGAAGGCAGCCTGTTGGTGGCTGTTCTCGCCGTAGCGCATATCCTGCTTCTTAATGAAGTTCAGGTTCAGTGTACGTGGAAAGCGACCGGCGGCTTCTTTGCTTTCGCCGTGGTAGGCCGGAACCATGCTACCGAAGTAGTTGGCGATCATGCTGTCGTAAGCGGCGGTGTGTTCGAAGGCTTTAATCGCGAGGTCGAAACGCGTGTCGAGGGTCAGAGAACCGTCGTTGGCATCCATCTCTTTAATAATGGCGGCGTAGTCGCTGCTCTTCACAACGATAGCCACATCTTTATGGTTCTTGGCAGCGGAACGCACCATCGTCGGGCCGCCGATATCAATGTTTTCTACCGCATCTTCCAGCGAGCAGCCTTCACGGGCAACGGTCTCGGCGAACGGGTACAGGTTAACAACCACCATGTCGATAGGTGCGATGCCGTGCTGTTCCATAATCCCGTCGTCCTGACCGCGACGACCAAGAATGCCGCCATGGACTTTCGGATGCAGGGTCTTTACGCGTCCATCCATCATTTCCGGGAAGCCGGTGTAATCGGAAACTTCGGTCACTGGCAGGCCTTTCTCAGCCAACAGGCGCGCAGTGCCACCTGTAGACAGCAGCTCCACACCGCGTGCGGAAAGTGCCTGAGCGAATTCGATGATACCGGCCTTGTCAGAAACACTGAGCAGAGCGCGGCGGACTGGACGACGTTGTTGCATGGTAAATCCCCTGGATTTGACTATTACAGAGAGCGTTAGGTGAATTCTTGGCTAAAAACTCAGCTAACGCCCCTTACGGGGCATCCTTGTTGTGCGGGGGCATTGTAACGAAAACGTTTGCGCAACGCTCGCGAATTTTTAATTTTCGATTTTGACCTCTTCTTTTTCCGTTGAAGGATGCTCATATAAACAGAGAAGTGCACAAACGATCGCGTGGTTTGTGGATAACTCTGTGTGTAAATGGGTATAAGGCGGGGTTTTGCTGTGGAATGCAGCGGTCAGTCATTTTTCTGCAATT
>NZ_JAOWCZ010000023.1:0-40000 GCF_030336705.1 Citrobacter sp. Cb028
CCGGAAGAAAAAGCTCGTGGTATCACCATCAACACTTCTCACGTTGAATATGACACCCCGACTCGCCACTACGCACACGTAGACTGCCCGGGCCACGCCGACTATGTTAAAAACATGATCACCGGTGCTGCGCAGATGGACGGCGCGATCCTGGTTGTTGCTGCGACTGACGGCCCGATGCCGCAGACTCGTGAGCACATCCTGCTGGGTCGTCAGGTAGGCGTTCCGTACATCATCGTGTTCCTGAACAAATGCGACATGGTTGATGACGAAGAGCTGCTGGAACTGGTAGAAATGGAAGTTCGTGAACTTCTGTCTCAGTACGATTTCCCGGGCGACGACACTCCGATCGTTCGTGGTTCTGCTCTGAAAGCGCTGGAAGGCGAAGCAGAGTGGGAAGCGAAAATCATCGAACTGGCTGGCTTCCTGGATTCTTACATCCCAGAACCAGAGCGTGCGATTGACAAGCCGTTCCTGCTGCCTATCGAAGACGTATTCTCCATCTCCGGTCGTGGTACCGTTGTTACCGGTCGTGTAGAGCGCGGTATCATCAAAGTTGGTGAAGAAGTTGAAATCGTTGGTATCAAAGAGACTGCTAAGTCTACCTGTACTGGCGTTGAAATGTTCCGCAAACTGCTGGACGAAGGCCGTGCTGGTGAGAACGTTGGTGTTCTGCTGCGTGGTATCAAACGTGAAGAAATCGAACGTGGTCAGGTACTGGCTAAGCCGGGCTCTATCAAGCCGCACACCAAGTTCGAATCTGAAGTGTACATTCTGTCCAAAGATGAAGGCGGCCGTCATACTCCGTTCTTCAAAGGCTACCGTCCGCAGTTCTACTTCCGTACTACTGACGTGACTGGTACCATCGAACTGCCGGAAGGCGTTGAGATGGTAATGCCGGGCGACAACATCAAAATGGTTGTTACCCTGATCCACCCAATCGCGATGGACGACGGTCTGCGTTTCGCAATCCGTGAAGGCGGCCGTACTGTTGGTGCGGGCGTTGTTGCTAAAGTAATGAGCTAATTATTGATTAATTAGCTTTGAGCTTAAAAAGGGCGCTTCGGCGCCCTTTTTGCTGTCCGCGATTTAGCAGTTGTCATATTTATTCGCATTTTTCATTCATTCTCCCGCTGCGTAAATAGCGTTGTGCTATTGTAATCATAACTATTCTCATTTACACTTTGCGCAGAAATTGAACGGGAGCGATCATGTACGTTTGTTTGTGTAATGCGATAAGTGATAAAAAAATACGTCAGGCTGTTCGCCAGTTTCATCCTCAGTCCTTTCAGCAATTGCGTAAATTTATTCCTGTTGGAAATCAATGTGGTAAGTGCATTCGTGCTGCCCGCGAAGTCATGCAGGATGAATTAACGCAAATGCCAGAATTTAAAGAGATCGCCTAAGTCACACTCTTTTTTTTGACATCCCTGTAGCCCCATCTACGCTCTAAGAGTGGAAGCGGAGGGACTATAAAATGAAAGGTGATGTTAAAATCATAAATTATCTCAATAAACTATTGGGAAATGAGCTTGTCGCAATCAACCAGTATTTTCTCCATGCTCGTATGTTCAAAAACTGGGGACTGACTCGCCTCAATGATGTTGAGTACCATGAATCTATCGATGAGATGAAACACGCTGATAAATATATCGAGCGTATTTTATTCTTAGAAGGGCTCCCAAACTTACAGGATCTTGGTAAGTTGGGTATAGGCGAAGATGTTGAAGAGATGCTGCAATCCGATCTTCGACTCGAACTCGATGGAGCTAAAGATTTACGTGAAGCCATTGCCTATGCCGACAGCGTCCATGACTACGTTAGCCGGGATATGATGATCGAAATCCTTGCTGATGAAGAAGGTCACATTGACTGGCTGGAAACGGAACTGGATCTGCTCCAGAAGATGGGACTCCAGAACTATCTTCAGGCACAGATTCGCGAAGCGTAGACGCAAACTTTGCAGAGCGGCAGGCCTGCCGCTCCTTTCAGTACCCGATAACACCTGAGCTTTGCGCGCTGAAAATCAACCAGCCTGCCAGTCCAAGCCACGGACCGAACGCGATAAGCGGTATCGACGTCCTTCGGGTAAGGCGTAGGATCAGCCACCAGACAATGCCCAGCAATGATGCAGCGAGTAAAATGGGCGGTAGCGCTGGCCATCCACACCAGGCACCCATCGCCGCCAGTAGCTTAGCGTCACCCAGGCCGATGCCCTCTTTTCCCGCGAGTATTTTGCATCCCCACCAGACCAGCCATAGCGTCAGATAGCCAGCGACAGCGCCGTACAGCGCGTAGGATAACATCTCTCTGTCGTAAACGCTGTGATACATCAGACCGAGCCAGAGCATCGGCTGCGTCAGCACATCCGGCAGCAGGTACGTCCGGAGATCAATTTGCGCCAGCGCGAAAATAAACCAGAACAGCGTCATGATGGCAATCGCATCTGACATTGAAGGGACAAACGCGGCGCTAAGCGCAAAAACACAAGAACACGCCAGTTCAGTCAGTGGGTAACGCCATGAAATTGGCTTAGCGCAGGCCTGGCAACGCCCCCGCTGCCACAGCCAACTGAATAGTGGAATAGTGTTACGCACCGATAGCCTGTGCTGGCAGTGCGGACAGTGCGACGGAGGCCAGGCGATATTCCATGTTTCGCTGTGCCGATGCTCAATCATGATCGGCAGTCGATAAACCACTACATTCATAAAGCTGCCGACTATCAGCCCGACAAATGCCATTGCTGCAATGTTAATGAGTTCCGTCATTTCCCCACCGGATAGAGTTCAAGGGCTTCCACCGCAATCTCCCCGGCGACCGGGCGGGCGCTAAACGTGAGTTGCGAAACCTGTATTCCCTCATTTTGTAGGGTATTAAGCCACGCAAATAATGGTTCGGTTTTGACAACGGGAAGCGAGATCGCAAAATGATCGGGAGTGGATGTCACAACGCTGATATTCAGACCTGCCTGCTGCGCGCTATGTTGTATCAGTGCCGGATCGGTCTTTGTGCCCGGTCTACTGGCAACTAATCCGCGACGCTGAATCGCCTCATTTACCCACAGGATCTCACTCCTGAGACGATCATTTTCCTGCCTCTGCTGTGCAATAGCGTTATCCAGGGGCTGAACCACGCCGTACCAGAATCCCGCCAGCAGACAGAAAACGGCGAGGAATATCAGACTGCGTTGCTCTCTGCCGTTTTTTTCGCTCCACCAGCTATTCATATTCATTTGCGCTCCTTCAGGGTCAGCCGGACGCTATCTGTCGTCCCTTCTGGCGGTTGAGTCAGGATAAATTCGTCGTTTGTCTGCACCATAAAGCGGCGAAGATGTTCCGGATCGCGAACGTTGAGCGTCAGGGTAAAAAGGCGTTGTTCGAGCCGGTAGTTGACCTCGCGGATGGTAAGCCCCGGCAATGTGCTTAATCGGGTCTGAAGCTGAGTCAGTAACGTCAGCACATCCGGATAGCGATCCCTCGCGGACGATTCGAAGAAATATTTAAAATTGCTGTTGCGGTTATCACCTGGGAAATAGCGGTTCCACAGGGTGGCACCTTCCGCTGAGAGTGCCTGTTTCTGTTGATGAAGCTGCCAGAGCATCACCCCTTTCAGCCCTGAGAAGAGCGCTATTGCCAGGGCAAATGTTGCTATGGCGGCATATTTCAGCAGACGCGGGGTCGGTTGTGTCGGAGGCAAAGGGCGGAAGCTGCCGTGTAATACGTTAATGTCCTGAATATTATCGCTATTGCAGGCACACGCCAGCGGTGGCTGCCAGTCAAGGTATTCGACATGAGCGTGAGGCACAGGAAGCGGGCTGGCGCTGATGATTTTTTGCTCTGTATGGCTGGCGAGTAAATGCGTGAGCAGTGTTTCACTCAGCACGCCTGTTTTCCACGCGTCGTAACGGATTAACCATCGCTCATCTTGTTTTAGCAGACTCCAGCTATCCGTGACATACGGCAGCCAGAAACCATCCGGAACGATATACGTCAACGTCACGCCAGCTGTGCGGAAAGTCGTCAATAGCTCGTTCAGCGTGGTCCTGGCGATCCCGGCGAGATGGAGCGTGTTTTCCTCTCTGGCGAGAACCGTCCAGTGCAGGCTGTCCGTATCACCGACAACGGCGTCCTCCACCAGCCAGCCCAGCGTTTGTTCACTGATTTTGTAGTTTTCCGTCGGTAATTCGACGCGGCGAAAACAGAAATAATCAGGTGACAGGAACAGGCAGGCGTTACCGGCATCCGGCAGGTCGGCCAGCGCGTTCGGCTGGAGGTAAGCCGCCTGTTCAACAATAACCGGAGGCTGTGCCTCGTTGGGGCAGCACCATTCCAGTTTTCCCGGCAGCGGACGTAGCAGTAATGTGTCTGGCGTCATTTAGTTCCCTTTAATGGTCGCGCGCCACGCTTTTGCGGGCTGTAATAAACAGAGCCTTTCTTTTGGGATCGTATTCCAGCTGGCTGATGGTGTTCCCCGCGCTATCGCCCTGTTCGATAGTCGTTTCAAGGCGGAAGTAACGACTGGTCGCCACCGCAATGCTTTTGAATGTGGTCTGCGACAGCTTATGAGCCGGATTATCCTTATCGAATGTCTTTAACAACGTCTCAATGCTGATTTTGCGTCCTTTGCGCGGGGTATCAAAAAAGCGCTCAATCTCGCGTGGCGGGACAGCATTATTGAGCATCGCCGCAAGCAACGGTGCATCCCGGCGCGTCAGGGTGTTGATGTTGATTTTTAGCTCATCATCAGGCAGCGCGCAGAGTAGCGGGGAGATTTGCTGGTAAAGAGAAAGCGTCATGCCTTTGATTTGTTTGAGCTCACTGATTGACCAGATACGCCGTCCGCCAATGGTGTGGGGGTCATTACTTGTCTGGTAATACTCATTTTCGGCACCGGAGGCGCGTGGAATATCGTCTTTATCGACGTAGTCGGCGATAGCGTCAACCAGCGCCTCAGCCTGGGCATTGGTGACGCCAACGTTGTCCAGCAGTGCCAGAAAGACGCTCACGCTGGCGGGCGGCTCTTTCATTCGATCGGTCGGGACGTTAATCAGCGCATTAATGTTGTAACAGGCCTGCTCGTCAGATAGCTGCCAGCTAACAACATCGCCGCTGGCGAGCTCAATACGCTGCGGCTGCGCCCAGAGCTGCTCGTGAGTGAGGTATTTCTCATTATCCCGCAGATCCTGTTCAAGAATGCGCATGGCCTGGCTTTCAGCCAGCTCTGCCAGCCAGTTTTGCTGTAGCCGCATCCGGGTGTAGCTGGTGCGCTTGAGGTTAATCTGATAGCGCACGGTCATTTCGCTGGCCAGCGCCGCCATAATCGCCAGGATCATCAGTACTACCAGCAGCGCCACGCCCTTTTGCCGGGTCATTGCTGTTCTCCTGGCTGGCGGTTCTCTGGCAAGAGCGTCAGACGAGTTATCGTGCCGGAATCAGCAAGTTTAAGAGTGACTTCCATCGCGCCAGGAGATGGGGTTGTCGCCGTGTCCGTCCACGCTTTCTCTTTACTGTTGTAATAACGCAACGTGAAGGCGTTCACACCATTGAGCATCGGCTGAGTGATGGCCGCGGTTGCATCTTCCGGGTAGCGCCAGAGCGTGCGGTATAAAGTATGATCCTGCAGATACCACTGAACTCGCTGGATATCGGGCGCACAGCAGGCGCCAGGATAACTGTTACTGCTGGCTGTCGTCAGCATAAGCGTCTCTTTTTCGCCCTGCAATTGGGTTACCGGCACCCGCTGTCGGATATCTTTATCCAGCAAATTGACGGTACGCACGATGGCGGAAAAACGCTGCTGATGCTTTTTGGTCTGCTCGTTACTGTCAATTGTCGTCGTCAGCATCTGCGCCGTCAGCAGGCTGAGCGTGGCGAACAGGGCAATAGCCAGTAAAACTTCCAGCAGGGTAAAGCCGCGCTGTTTCTCAGGGCGGGGAGACATTTTGCGGTCCTCCTTGCGGCGAGGGGATAAAGCGCTGCAGGCGGATCTGCTGTTTGTCCTCAAGAGCGACGTCTGCTGTCCAGGTGCTGAGGCCAGAAGCATCGGCGGGTGAGACTGTCAACGACCAGGCCCAGCGGCGTTTACCCATTATGCTGCTGCCCGTGGCGGTTTTAGCGGGGCTCTGCCCGGCCAGTTGATAGGTTTTGAGCACATTATCCGCTACCCAACCGGCAAGCACCTGTTCTTCCATTTTTGCGGTGGCGCTAACCTGACCGTGCAGGCTGTTGAGTAGCGCGAGGGAGCAGGTGGCGAAAATGAATATCGCCAGCAGCACTTCCAGAAGCGTCATTCCTGATTGCCTTTGGCTCATCGGCTTTCGCCTCGGGTGAGCACCAGCGGCAGCCCGCCGGTGCTGGCGAGCGTGAACAGCAGCCTGTTATTTTTTCGGCTGCGGATGTGTAGCGTAAACGGCGTAATTTCACCGTCCGGGTGAATCAGAATTTGCGGCGTGCCGACGGATTGCCTGGCGAGCGACGCTGGGAACAGAGCCACCTGCCAGTCATTTTCCCACTTGCCCTCGGTCGCCAGGCGATAGAACTGTGTTGGCGTCTGCCAGCGATTGCCAATCGGTGTGACGATGCGCCAGCCTTGTTCGCGGATCTCGATGCCGGTACTGCGGTCCTCCATGGTTGACCAGTCAGCGGCATATTCAGTCAGTGCCGCCAGCTGTTCGGCTGCAGTAATAGCTTTCGCGGTATCATTTTGTCGCCCGTAGGTCATCATCACCAGCGAGGCGCCAAGCGCGATAATCGTCAGCACCAGAATGACTTCCAGTAGCGTGAATCCCTTCTGCCTCATTCCGATTATTTCGCTTTACCCAGTTCCCAGTTAGTAATGTCGTCAGCGGTGCCGGGTTCACCGTCCTGACCCGCGGAGAGAATATCGTAATCGCCGTGTTCACCAGGGCTTACCAGCAGATACTCATTACCCCAGGGATCCTGTGGCAGACGCTTGATATATCCCTTCGCGTTGTAATTTTCCGGGATTGGGCTGGCGGTCGGTTTTTCGACCAGCGCCTTTAGCCCCTGCGCCGTCAGCGGATAGCGATAGTTATCCAGTTTGTACATATCCAGCGCATTCTCCAGCGCCACGATGTCGCTGACGGCTTTCTGGTGATCGGCTTTGTCTTTATTGCCCATTAAACTGGGAACGACCAGGCTTGCGAGGATGCCCAAAATAACCAGCACCACCATCATCTCCAGCAGCGTAAATCCTCGCTGCTTATGTGCATCACTATTCACGTTTTATCCTTAACTTACCAATGAGTTGAGTTGCAAAATGGGTTGCAGAACCGAGACGATGATGAACAGCACAATCATCGCCATCGTAATAATCAGCGCGGGTTCAAACAGCGCCAGCGTCAGCGCTATGCGGTTTTGTAGCAGTGTTTCCTGCTGGTCGGCGGCGCGCGCCATTAGCTCGCTGAGCTGGCCGCTTTTTTCCCCGGAGGCAATCATGTAGAGCATCATCGGCGGGAAGAGATCGCATTTTTCCAGGGCGAGATGAAAGCCTGAACCCTGGCGCACGCGCTCCGCAGCCTGACCCAGCCGCTGACTAATTTCTCGGTTACCGATGCCTTCGGTTGCCAGCGTCATCCCTTCCAGCAGCGGAACGCCGCTGATATTAAGAATGCTCAGGGTGCGCAAATAACGGGCGCAGTGGATAGCGCGCAGCAGGGCGCGACTGAGTTTGAAATCAAGAAGCCAGCGGTCAAGCAGATGCCGTTTGCCGGGGCGGGTGAGCCAGTGGCGAAACAGGAAACAGGCAATCAGCAGCAATGCGATTACCCACAATCCGTAGTGGCGCATGGCACCACTGATTGCCAGCAACACGCGCGTGGACATCGGCAGCGCTTCTTTCATATGCAGAAACTGCTCTACGATTTTGGGCACTACGGTGGTGAGCAGGATAGCGACGACGGCGAGCGCCACGCTGGTCAGCAGGGAAGGATAAATCAGTGACTGGATGAGTTTACTGCGTGTTGCCTGTCGTAACTCATTGTAGTCAGCCAGCTGTTCCAGCACACAGCCGAGCTGTCCGCTTTTTTCGCCGGCTTTAACCAGCGTGCGGTAAACGGAATCGAAGATCCGCGGCCAGGCGGCCAGCGATTCGGAAAGCGTATGTCCGGCGAGGATCCGTTCGCGCAGGTCGTGTAGCACCAGCCCCAGTTTATTATTTTTGTTCTGCCGGCCAATAACGAACAGCGCCTCTTCAAGCGGTAGCGAAGCGTTGGCCAGTGTGGCGAGCTGGCGGGTGAACAGCGCCAGTTCACTGCCGCTAAGCCGTAAACGAGGCGTTTTTTTTACCGTCCGGAACAGCGAAATGACCTTTTTCTCATTTAACACCAGCGGGTGCAGACCCTGGGCGCGCAGCGCCTCGCGCGCCTCTTTGCTGCTGGTGGCATCCAGCGTTCCATGGTGAGTCGTGCCGCTGTCATCCATTGCCTGCCACTGATATTTCATCGCGTATCCTCTTGCGCAGAGGTGACGCGCATGACTTCCTCAAGCGTGGTTTCGCCTGCCAGCACGCGCAGCAGGCCGTTCTCCTGCAGGCTCCGACTTTGCTGGCGCAGGCACTGTTCCAGGGCGTGTTCATCGGCGTCGCGATGGATGATGCTGCGCATAGTTTTATCCACCAGCATAATTTCATGAATCGCCAGTCGCCCCTGATAGCCTGTTCCCCGACATTCGCCGCATCCGCAAGCCTGCCAGATTGTCTGAGCGGTGGGATCGAGCACGTGCAGGAGGGATTTCTGAGAGTCAGGAATGGGAGTATGCACGCGGCAGGCTGGACAGAGGCGACGCACCAGGCGTTGGGCGATAACGCCGCTTAGCGATGATGAGAGCAGGAAAGGTTCGACACCCATATCCCGTAATCGGGTGATCGCACCGCAGGCACTGTTAGTGTGCAGGGTGGAAAGCACCAGGTGTCCGGTGAGCGATGCCTGAACCGCTATCTGCGCGGTTTCGGCGTCACGAATTTCGCCGACCATGACGATGTCCGGATCCTGGCGCAGGATGGCGCGCAGTCCCCTGGCGAAAGACATATCCACCCGGCTGTTTACCTGGGTTTGTCCGACGCCTTCCAGCTCGTACTCGATGGGATCTTCGACGGTCAGGATATTACGCTGGGGGGAATTCAGCTCGGTGAGAATCGCATACAGCGTGGTGCTTTTTCCCGACCCCGTCGGGCCGGTGACGAGAATGATGCCGTGCGGCTGCTGTACTAAACCCTTCAGCCGCAGGCTATCCACCGCCGATAGCCCCATATTCTCCAGCGTCAGGCGCAGACTGTTTTTATCCAGCAGACGCAGCACGGCTCTTTCGCCATACTGCGAGGGTAACGTCGAAACGCGGACATCAATATTTTTGCGTCCGAGGCGCAGGGAAATACGCCCATCCTGCGGCAGTCGTTTTTCGGCAATATCCAGTCGTGCCATTACTTTGATACGCGAAATCAGCAGCGGCGCCAGTTTTTTAGCGGGCTGAAGGACTGGCTTAAGGACGCCGTCGATACGAAAACGCACCACCAGAGATTTTTCGAAGGTTTCGATATGCACATCCGACGCGCCTTCCCTCACGGCTTCATGAAGGACCGCGTTGATCAGTCGGATAACCGGTGCGTCGTTTTCATCACTGAGCAGATCGGCGTTGTCGGGTAACTCCTCGCTCAGCGCCGTCAGGTCGATCTCCTGATCGATATCCTGGGCAATCTGCCGGGACTCTCCGGCGCCGTGCTGGAAAAGTTGCTCCAGGTGGTCGTCAAATTGCGCTGGCGTCAGGCGGCTAAAGCGCTGGCAGGCAACGCTGGCCTCCAGTACGTTTTCCAGCGGCGTGTCGGTGCGGTAGAACAATTCATCCGCCGCGACCGCGATACCAAATTTTTGCCCCAGCGCGTAATTAAGCGGCAGAGGATGCTGAGGAGGAATGCGCGTCCATAAGTCAGTCATGTTGGATCATTCCCGGAAGGGATTGCGCGATGGCTGGCCGTTGGGTGCGTCGGTCGGCACATCGAAATTCAGCTCTTTAAGCATCGGGCGTTCTTCGTCCTTCACGCCGACCAATCCACTGGATTGCTTATCAATACGCTGCTGCTGTAACTCACGAAATCGGGTGTACTTATCCTTTGAGAGCGAACGATAAACCTCGTCGTCGCGAATAATGGTCGGCCTGATAAAGACCATCAAATTACGCTTCGCATTTTCCGTTGAGGTGTAGCGGAATAGCTGTCCGAGAACAGGGATATCGCCCAGCAGCGGTACTTTGGAAACCTGCTCTTTGCTTGAATCATCCAGCAGGCCACCCAGTACCACGGTTTCGCCACTTTTGACCAGCACGGCATTCTGGATAGTACGGGTGTTGAACGTTGGGCCGAGATCGCTGGCATTACCGGAAGCGGTATCGACGCTCGACACCTCCTGCTCGATCTCCATCAGCACCGCGTCGCCTTCGTTGATTTGCGGTGTGACCTTCAGTTTGGTGCCGACGGTTTTACGTTCGACCGTATTAAAGACGTTGTCGCCGGAGGTCGTTTGCGAGCCGGAAAGCACCGGCACATCCTGGCCGACATTAAACGACGCTTCTTTGTTATCCAGCGTCACAATGCTGGGGGTGGCGAGGATATCGTTTTTGTTGTCGGAGGAGAGCGCGGTGAGCAAGACGCTCCAGTCCCCCTCAAAGAAGCCCGTCGCCAGTCCGTTAAAACTGCTTAACGCGCTGGCGATAGGATTGTCGCTGGTCATCGAAGCGTTTTTATCAAACTGGCGCGCGCCTCTTGAGGCGTCGAAAATCGGCAGCCCCGTTTTGGTAAACTGCTGACCGCCGACGTTGCTGTTGGCCCATTGCACGCCAAGATTCAGACCGTTGCCATCCTGGACTTCCACAATGATGGCTTCAACCAGTACCTGGGCGCGGCGAATATCCAGACGAGCGATGACTTTTTCCAGCTCCTGCATGGTGCTCTGGTCGGCGGTAATGACCACCGAGTTGGTTTGTTCATCGGCGTTAATCGCGACATCCCGGGAAGGGGTAGCCACGCTCTGCGAAGACGACTGCTTGTCTTCCGTCAGTTTGGTTGACACGCCGGTCAGCACTTCAACGATTTTAGTGGCTTTGGCGTATTTCAGATAGAACACGCGGGTATTGCCCTGCGTGGTCTGTTCGATATCCAGTTTAGCGATTAAAGATTTCATCCGCTGGCGCACATTGTCCGGCCCGCTGATAAGAAGGGCGTTGGTGCGCTTGTCGGCGACAATTTTAGGCAGCAGGATCTGCGTTGGGTTTTCCTTTGACTCTTCGCGAATCAGGCTGTTAATTACATCAGATAAATCAACTGCCGAGGCGTAGCGCAGTTTGATAAGCTCACGTTCCTGAGTACCGATAACATCGACCCGTTTCACAACCTCAAGGATGCGATTGACTATATTGGCTTTACCGGTGATCAACAGCGCATTAGAAGGATCATAGTGTACGACGTTGCCAATGCCGCCGCTGTCCATCATCTGGCGTAATAGCGGAGCCAGATCGCGTACCGGGACATTTTTCAGCGCCACGACGCGGGTGATAAATTCATCGCCGACCGCCGGTTGCGACTGTGCCAATACTTTTCCCGGCGCGGTCTTAAGCGTTGCGGAGCGAACAACCTTCAGCAGGCCGTTATCCAGGGTGATAACCGAGTAGCCGTAGATATCGAGAACGCTGAGAAAAAACTGGTAGTATTCCTCCTCGTTGAAACTGTCAAAGCTGCGAACGGAGATTTTTCCCTGGACGGACGGATCGATCAGAATGGTTTTGCCCATTTGCTTACTGACCGAGGTAATAAACTCCCGGAGATCCGCATCCTGGAAGTTTGCCGAATATTGCGCTGACATGGTTTGAAATGGAAAGGAGCAAAACTGTAGCGCCAGTATCCATGCAGCCGTTTTTTTAATTCCTTTGCGCAATTTTGTCGTCCTTAAGGTTAATCATTCTCAGTAACGGATACATTCACCAGCGCTTCCTGACCGTTTCGTATTACGGTGAACTGGGCAGAGTTTAAGGTTACAAATTCCTGTAGTGCCGCTTTTGCTGACGCTTCCTGAGTTAGCGGATGGTTGTTCATTTTGATCGCAATATCGCCAGGCCTGAGTCCGGTTGCTATAAAACGTTCAACCGGACCACGGGCGTTTAATCTGACGCCCTGTAGCGCTTCCTGCTGATAGATAAAGTTAGTAATAATGATGTCGCTGAGGGAATTTGGCGCGCTGTCATGTGGCAGCGATGGTGCCGGTGCCCTGGAGGATATATCAGGCTCATCAATAAAAGCGATGCGTTGCCGGGAGCCATTGTTATCAATCGTCACGCTATTATTATCAATATCCGTAATTTTTACGTCAGGGAGATCGTCAAGCTTATCTCCGGTACTGTAAAATTTTGCTTTCTTATTAATGGTGATAATAGCCTGTGAACGTGTTTTTAGCGTGCTCGCAATAATGCCATTTAGCTGGAGGTCGAGCATCGAATTTTTAATTGAAACATCTTCTTTATTATCAGTCGCGTTTTCCCTACTGTTTTTCGGTAAATTCATTGGCAGCCTGAGGACAACGGACGTTATTGAGTGACTGGTTTTGTTTTTCGTATTGGTCGAATCAATAAAAAATCTATAGGCATATAACGAATGAATAATAACAATGGCACCGACAAAAAACATAACGCAGTACAGCACATCGTTACGCTTTCTCTTAAATATAAAGGTAAATTGCTTTGCGATAACATCCATTGTTAATAGCATGCCTGTTCTTTTCGGGAGAAGCATGATATAGGCTTACTTTCAGGTTTTCAATTTAATCGTCGGAACATGTCGTTTAATTCAAATATAAAAAATTGATAATATTTACCTGGCATATAATAAGTTAAATACCCGCATCAATTACTGGAACTTATCGATGACTGAACGCGAATTACCGTATGCAATTTACTCTTTTTCGCAACATACCCTTATCAAGAATATCTTTATTCATGAGCTGGGCGCGGGCGATGTGGGCGTATTATGCGGCAAACCGGGGTGTGGTAAATCGACGATTATTTATCAGTTAGGTAAGAATTTTCCCGGCAGGGTAGTGGTGTTTACCGCCACTGGTTTATCTGGTTTCTGTCAATTGACACACACGGCGTGTACGCACGGAAAACTCCAGCCAGATTGGCGAGATGTGAGAATTAGCCGTTTCTGGTCAACGCTGATGCCTGCCCTTAGTCCGGCAGCGCAACCAATAATAATTGTCATTGATAATGCTGACGCACTCGCCAGACATCTTCCGGCATTTGTCGATAATTTCCGTCATCTGGCGGCTTCATTTGACGCTGGCGCCAGCTTGCTACTGGTGGGGGGCGAAGCGCTCAGGCGTAACCGACGACTTAAACGGCGTGTTACGTTATCGGCGATCATCGCTGCGCCGACGGACGATGAATATCTTGATTTTATGCATCAACAGCAACTGTGTGAGGCGGATGGCGAGCCTGTGCGGATGCGTCATGAATTTGTGCGCAAAGCGGTTCGGGCAGTGCAGGGAAACCTGGCGTTGCTGAGGCGCATCGCCCGGGCGGCGAGAAAAATGGCAACGGACAGGCAAGCGGATGTGTTAACCGCTCAACAGGAAAAATTGTTGCTGGAAACATTTACTCTACGCTCTTGCGTATTGCGCAAGGGAATATTGCCCGGACTTTACGCTGCGCTGGCTTTGACGTTCGGCTGGCTGGCGGTCGATGTTTTTCCCCTTCAACTTCCTGTGCCCGCCGGGTTAACGGTGGCGATGACGCAAAAAAAGGAAAACCTGCCGGATATTAGCGATGCACGGGGAGGATTACGCGACGCCATGCAGCAATTATTCAGCGTCTGGGGATTCGACACAGCGCATGACGAGGCATGGTGTGACCAGGCCGATCGCGCTGAGTTGGTGTGCGAAAGCGGCAAGGAACGTTTAGATAACCTCATCAGGCGCGGGTTGCCGTGGATCGCGCATTTGAATATCGATAAACAACCGGTCTACGGTGTTGTGATGCGTGTATCAGGAAACGAGCTGGATCTTATCATTGATAATAAAACCTGGATCATCAGTCAGGAGTGGCTGGCGAAGCACTGGCAGGGAAATTATACCCTGATGCTCAATTTAACGCCTGACAGGAAAATGCAGATCGGTGAAAAGAGTCCGGCGGAAACCATCATCTGGTTTGATACGATGCTGAGCCGCGCGCTGGGTGTTCCCGGCGATAAATCAGGCTCATGGACGCCATGGTTAATCGAAAAGGTCAAAGCATTCCAGCAGCGGGAGAATTTGCCTGTGGATGGTAAGCCGGGAAAAGAGACGCTGATAAGGCTACGTCAGAGTCTTGGAGACGCGCCGGTATTAATCAATGAGGCGGCACCTGTGCTCACACATGTGTCATCTAAGGAGCGTGTGTGATGATGCACATCTATCAACCCATTGATGCGAAAACAGTGTTGAGTTGCCGCTGGCGGCAGGCGCTGCGTTCCTGTTGCTGGCTGTTGTGGGTCAGCCTGATGCTAATGTGCGGCTACTACGGACATTATGTCTGGTTGGTGCGCCATCCGACAACCGCCACGCAGGGAGTGCCCGATTCTCAGGCGTATCGACTCTCGGATGTGCATTACATTTTTAAGCGGAAGCCTCTGCCGATACGCATCGATTTACCCACCCAGAACGAAGAGGGTGACAGTATGTTGGAAGAGATACCCTATGATGAAGCGTCCGAGCAGGAAGTGCCGGATGGCGAAGTATTGCGCTCACGTGTGCAACAAGCGCTGAGAGAAATCGATGGCAAATAGCCATAATCACTTGCATCCGTACTGGCTATACGTATAATACGCCAGCCTGTCAAATCTGACGGGTAGTTCGATATGAACTGTGGCGGTTTACCGTCAACAACGCTCCCAATCAGGGGGCTACGTAAGAACGGTTACACTCTCCCATCAATCGTAATGGGTTTGAGGAGTAACTATTTCGTCTATAAAATAATTGGAGCTCTGGTCTCATGCAGAACCAAAGAATCCGTATCCGTTTGAAAGCGTTTGATCATCGTCTGATAGATCAATCAACCGCGGAAATCGTCGAGACTGCCAAGCGCACTGGTGCGCAGGTTCGTGGTCCGATCCCGCTGCCGACCCGCAAAGAGCGTTTCACCGTTCTGATCTCCCCGCACGTCAACAAAGACGCGCGTGATCAGTACGAGATCCGTACTCACAAGCGTCTGGTTGACATCGTTGAGCCAACTGAAAAAACCGTTGATGCTCTGATGCGTCTGGACCTGGCTGCCGGTGTAGACGTGCAGATCAGCCTGGGTTAATCAGGTCATCGAGCGATTGAGAGGTTGATACAATGATTGGTTTAGTCGGTAAAAAAGTGGGTATGACCCGCATCTTCACTGAAGATGGCGTATCTATCCCAGTAACCGTTATCGAAGTTGAAGCAAACCGCGTTACTCAGGTTAAAGATCTGGCTAACGATGGCTATCGCGCTGTTCAGGTTACCACCGGTGCTAAAAAAGCTAACCGCGTAACTAAGCCGGAAGCTGGCCACTTTGCTAAAGCTGGCGTAGAAGCTGGCCGCGGCCTGTGGGAGTTCCGTCTGGCAGATGGTGAAGAATACACCGTTGGTCAGAACATTAGCGTTGAACTGTTTGCTGACGTTAAAAAAGTTGACGTAACCGGTACCTCTAAAGGTAAAGGTTTCGCTGGTACCGTTAAGCGCTGGAACTTCCGTACCCAGGACGCTACTCACGGTAACTCCTTGTCCCACCGCGTTCCGGGTTCTATCGGTCAGAACCAGACTCCGGGCAAAGTGTTCAAAGGCAAGAAAATGGCAGGTCAGCTGGGCAACGAACGTGTAACCGTTCAGAGCCTGGACGTAGTACGTGTTGACGCTGAGCGCAACCTGCTGCTGGTTAAAGGTGGTGTTCCGGGTGCGACCGGTTGCGACCTGATCGTTAAACCAGCTGTGAAGGCGTAAGGGGATAGCAATGGAATTAGTATTGAAAGACGCGCAGAGCGCGCTGACTGTTTCCGAAACTACCTTCGGTCGTGATTTCAACGAAGCGCTGGTTCACCAGGTTGTTGTTGCTTATGCAGCTGGTGCTCGTCAGGGTACTCGTGCTCAGAAGACTCGTGCTGAAGTAACTGGTTCAGGCAAAAAGCCGTGGCGCCAGAAAGGTACCGGCCGTGCGCGTTCAGGTTCTATCAAGAGCCCGATCTGGCGTTCAGGTGGCGTGACCTTCGCTGCTCGTCCACAGGACCACAGTCAAAAAGTTAACAAAAAGATGTACCGCGGCGCGCTGAAAAGCATTCTGTCCGAACTGGTACGTCAGGATCGTCTGATCGTTGTCGAATCATTCTCTGTAGAAGCGCCTAAAACTAAGCTGCTGGCACAGAAACTGAAAGACATGGCTCTGGAAGATGTGCTGATCATCACCGGTGAGCTGGACGAAAACCTGTTCCTGGCTGCGCGCAACCTGCACAAGGTTGACGTACGCGATGCAACTGGTATCGACCCGGTTAGCCTGATCGCCTTCGACAAAGTCGTAATGACTGCTGATGCTGTTAAGCAAGTTGAGGAGATGCTGGCATGATTCGTGAAGAACGTCTGCTGAAAGTGCTGCGCGCACCGCACGTTTCTGAAAAAGCGTCTACTGCGATGGAAAAAACTAACACCATCGTTCTCAAAGTTGCTAAAGACGCGACCAAAGCAGAAATCAAAGCTGCTGTGCAGAAACTGTTTGAAGTCGAAGTCGAAGTCGTTAACACCCTGGTAGTTAAAGGGAAAGTTAAACGTCACGGACAGCGTATCGGTCGTCGTAGCGACTGGAAAAAAGCTTACGTCACCCTGAAGGAAGGCCAGAATCTGGACTTCGTCGGCGGCGCTGAGTAAGTCGGAGGAGTAATACAATGGCAGTTGTTAAATGTAAACCGACATCTCCGGGTCGTCGCCACGTTGTTAAAGTGGTCAACCCAGAGCTGCACAAGGGCAAACCTTTTGCTCCGCTGGTTGAAAAAAACAGCAAATCCGGTGGTCGTAACAACAATGGCCGCATCACCACTCGTCACATCGGTGGTGGTCACAAGCAGGCTTATCGTATTGTTGACTTCAAACGCAACAAAGACGGTATCCCGGCAGTTGTTGAACGTCTTGAGTACGATCCGAACCGCTCCGCGAACATCGCGCTGGTTCTGTACAAAGACGGTGAACGCCGTTACATCCTGGCCCCTAAAGGCCTGAAAGCTGGCGACCAGGTTCAATCTGGCGTTGATGCTGCAATCAAAGCAGGTAACACCCTGCCGATGCGCAATATCCCGGTTGGTTCTACCGTTCATAACGTAGAAATGAAACCAGGTAAAGGCGGTCAGCTGGCACGTTCCGCTGGTACTTACGTTCAGATCGTTGCTCGTGATGGTGCTTATGTCACCCTGCGTCTGCGTTCTGGTGAAATGCGTAAAGTCGAAGCAGACTGCCGTGCAACTCTGGGCGAAGTTGGCAATGCTGAGCATATGCTGCGCGTTCTGGGTAAAGCAGGTGCTGCACGCTGGCGTGGTGTTCGTCCTACCGTTCGCGGTACTGCGATGAACCCAGTCGACCACCCACATGGTGGTGGTGAAGGTCGTAACTTTGGTAAGCACCCGGTAACTCCGTGGGGCGTTCAGACCAAAGGTAAGAAGACCCGCAGCAACAAGCGTACTGATAAATTCATCGTACGTCGCCGTAGCAAATAATTTTAGAGGATAAGCCATGCCACGTTCTCTCAAGAAAGGTCCTTTTATTGACCTGCACTTGCTGAAGAAGGTAGAGAAAGCGGTGGAAAGCGGAGACAAGAAGCCCCTGCGCACTTGGTCCCGTCGTTCAACGATCTTTCCTAACATGATCGGTTTGACCATCGCTGTCCATAATGGTCGTCAGCACGTTCCGGTATTTGTTTCCGACGAAATGGTCGGTCACAAACTGGGTGAATTCGCACCGACTCGTACTTATCGCGGCCATGCTGCTGATAAAAAAGCGAAGAAGAAATAAGGTAGGAGGAAGAGATGGAAACTTTAGCTCAACATCGCCATGCTCGTTCTTCTGCTCAGAAGGTTCGCCTTGTTGCAGACCTGATTCGCGGTAAGAAAGTGTCGCAGGCTCTGGATATTCTGACCTACACCAATAAGAAAGCGGCTGTACTGGTCAAGAAAGTCCTGGAATCTGCCATTGCTAACGCTGAACACAACGATGGCGCTGACATTGACGATCTGAAAGTTACGAAAATTTTCGTAGACGAAGGCCCGAGCATGAAGCGCATTATGCCGCGTGCAAAAGGTCGTGCAGATCGCATCCTGAAGCGCACCAGCCACATTACTGTGGTTGTGTCCGATCGCTGAGACTCTGGAGACTAGCAATGGGTCAGAAAGTACATCCTAATGGTATTCGCCTGGGTATTGTAAAACCATGGAACTCAACCTGGTTTGCGAACACCAAAGAATTCGCTGACAACCTGGACAGCGATTTTAAAGTACGTCAGTACCTGACTAAGGAACTGGCTAAAGCGTCTGTATCTCGTATCGTTATCGAGCGTCCGGCTAAGAGCATCCGTGTGACCATTCACACCGCTCGCCCGGGTATCGTTATCGGTAAGAAAGGTGAAGACGTAGAAAAACTGCGCAAAGTCGTAGCGGATATTGCTGGCGTTCCTGCTCAGATCAATATCGCCGAAGTGCGTAAACCTGAACTGGATGCAAAATTGGTTGCTGACAGCATCACTTCTCAGCTGGAACGTCGTGTTATGTTCCGTCGTGCTATGAAGCGTGCTGTACAGAACGCAATGCGTCTGGGCGCTAAAGGTATTAAAGTTGAAGTTAGCGGCCGTCTGGGCGGCGCGGAAATCGCACGTACCGAATGGTACCGCGAAGGTCGCGTACCTCTGCACACACTGCGTGCTGACATCGACTACAACACCTCTGAAGCGCACACCACTTACGGTGTAATCGGCGTTAAAGTGTGGATCTTCAAAGGCGAGATCCTGGGTGGTATGGCTGCTGTTGAACAACCGGAAAAACCGGCTGCGCAACCTAAAAAGCAGCAGCGTAAAGGCCGTAAATAAGGAGCGTCGCTGATGTTACAACCAAAGCGTACAAAATTCCGTAAAATGCACAAAGGCCGTAACCGCGGTCTGGCGCAGGGTACGGATGTTAGCTTCGGCAGCTTCGGTCTGAAAGCTGTTGGCCGTGGTCGTCTGACTGCCCGTCAGATCGAAGCAGCACGTCGTGCTATGACCCGTGCAGTTAAGCGTCAAGGTAAGATCTGGATCCGTGTATTCCCGGACAAACCGATCACTGAAAAGCCGCTGGCAGTGCGTATGGGTAAAGGTAAAGGTAACGTGGAGTATTGGGTTGCCTTGATTCAGCCGGGTAAAGTCCTGTATGAAATGGACGGCGTACCGGAAGAGCTGGCCCGTGAAGCATTCAAGCTGGCAGCAGCGAAACTGCCGATTAAAACCACCTTTGTAACTAAGACGGTGATGTAATGAAAGCAAAAGAGCTGCGTGAGAAGAGTGTTGAAGAGCTGAACACCGAGCTGCTGAATCTGCTGCGTGAGCAGTTCAACCTGCGTATGCAGGCTGCAAGTGGCCAGCTGCAACAGTCTCACCTGTTGAAGCAAGTGCGTCGTGATGTCGCACGCGTTAAGACTTTACTGACTGAGAAGGCGGGTGCGTAATGACCGATAAAATCCGTACTCTGCAAGGTCGCGTTGTTAGCGATAAAATGGAGAAATCCATCGTTGTTGCTATCGAACGTTTTGTGAAACACCCGATCTACGGTAAATTCATTAAGCGTACGACCAAACTGCACGTACATGACGAGAACAACGAATGCGGTACTGGTGACGTGGTTGAAATCCGCGAATGCCGTCCGCTGTCCAAGACCAAGTCTTGGACGCTGGTTCGCGTTGTAGAGAAAGCCGTTCTGTAATACAGTAGGCATTCTCAACGAATAAACGGCTCAGCGATGAGCCGTTTATTTTTTCTACCCATATCGTTGAAGCGGTGTTATAATGCCGCGCCCCCGATATGGGGCTTTTTTAACGACCTGATTTTCGGGTCTCAGTAGTAGTTGACATTAGCGGAGCACTAAAATGATCCAAGAACAGACTATGCTGAACGTCGCCGACAACTCCGGTGCACGTCGCGTAATGTGTATCAAGGTTCTGGGTGGCTCGCACCGTCGCTACGCAGGCGTCGGCGATATCATCAAGATCACCATCAAGGAAGCAATTCCGCGTGGTAAGGTCAAAAAAGGTGATGTGCTGAAGGCGGTAGTGGTGCGCACCAAGAAGGGTGTTCGTCGCCCGGACGGTTCTGTCATTCGCTTCGATGGTAATGCATGCGTTATTTTAAACAATAACAGCGAGCAACCTATCGGTACGCGTATTTTTGGGCCGGTAACTCGTGAACTTCGTAACGAGAAGTTCATGAAAATTATCTCTCTGGCACCAGAAGTACTCTAAGGAGCGAATCATGGCAGCGAAGATCCGTCGTGATGACGAAGTTATCGTGTTAACCGGTAAAGATAAAGGTAAACGCGGTAAAGTTAAGAATGTCCTGTCTTCCGGCAAGGTCATTGTTGAAGGTATCAACCTGGTTAAGAAACATCAGAAGCCGGTTCCGGCCCTGAACCAACCAGGCGGCATTGTAGAGAAAGAAGCAGCTATTCAGATCTCTAACCTTGCTATCTTCAACGCGGCAACCGGCAAGGCTGACCGTGTAGGCTTTAGATTCGAAGACGGCAAAAAAGTCCGTTTCTTTAAATCTAACAGCGAAACTATCAAGTAATTTGGAGTAGTACGATGGCGAAACTGCATGATTACTACAAAGACGAAGTAGTCGCTAAACTCATGACTGAGTTTAACTACAATTCTGTCATGCAAGTCCCTCGGGTCGAGAAGATCACCCTGAACATGGGTGTTGGTGAAGCGATCGCTGACAAGAAACTGCTGGATAATGCAGCAGCTGACCTGACAGCAATCTCCGGTCAAAAACCGCTGATCACCAAAGCACGCAAATCAGTTGCAGGCTTCAAAATCCGTCAGGGCTATCCGATCGGCTGTAAAGTAACTCTGCGTGGCGAACGCATGTGGGAGTTCTTTGAGCGCCTGATCACTATTGCTGTTCCACGTATCCGTGACTTCCGTGGCTTGTCCGCTAAGTCTTTCGACGGTCGTGGTAACTACAGCATGGGTGTCCGTGAGCAGATCATCTTCCCAGAAATCGACTACGATAAAGTCGACCGCGTGCGTGGTTTGGATATTACCATTACCACTACTGCGAAATCTGATGAAGAAGGCCGTGCTCTGCTGGCTGCCTTTGACTTCCCGTTCCGCAAGTAAGGTAGGGTTACTGAATGGCTAAGCAATCAATGAAAGCACGCGAAGTAAAGCGCGTAGCTTTAGCTGATAAGTACTTCGCAAAACGCGCTGAACTGAAAGCTATTATCTCTGATGTGAACGCGACCGACGAAGATCGTTGGAACGCAGTTCTCAAGCTGCAGTCTCTGCCGCGTGATTCCAGCCCGTCCCGTCAGCGTAACCGCTGCCGTCAAACAGGTCGTCCGCATGGCTATGTGGGCAAGTTCGGGTTGAGCCGTATCAAACTGCGTGAAGCCGCTATGCGCGGTGAAGTACCAGGCTTGAAAAAGGCTAGCTGGTAATTACCAATTGAATCACGGGAGTAAAGACAGATGAGCATGCAAGATCCGATCGCGGATATGCTGACCCGTATCCGTAACGGTCAGGCCGCGAATAAAGCTGCGGTCACCATGCCTTCCTCCAAGCTGAAAGTGGCAATTGCCAACGTGCTGAAGGAAGAAGGTTTTATTGAAGATTTTAAAGTTGAAGGCGACACCAAGCCGGAACTGGAACTTACTCTTAAGTATTTCCAGGGTAAAGCTGTTGTAGAAAGCATTCAGCGTGTCAGTCGCCCAGGTCTGCGCATTTATAAGCGTAAAGACGAGCTGCCGAAAGTTATGGCTGGCATGGGTATCGCAGTTGTTTCTACCTCTAAAGGTGTTATGACTGATCGTGCAGCGCGCCAGGCTGGTCTTGGTGGCGAAATTATCTGCTACGTAGCCTAATCGGAGGAAAAAATGTCTCGTGTTGCTAAAGCACCGGTCGTTATTCCTGCCGGCGTTGATGTAAAAATCAACGGTCAGGTTATTACGATCAAAGGTAAAAACGGCGAGCTGACTCGTACTCTCAACGATGCTGTTGCAGTAAATCATGCAGATAATGCACTGACCTTCGGTCCGCGTGATGGTTACGCAGATGGATGGGCTCAGGCTGGTACCGCGCGTGCCCTGCTGAATGCAATGGTTGTCGGTGTTACCGAAGGCTTCACTAAGAAGCTACAGCTGGTTGGTGTAGGTTATCGTGCAGCGGTTAAAGGGAATGTAGTAAACCTGGCTTTAGGTTTCTCTCACCCTGTTGACCATCAGCTGCCTGCGGGTATTACTGCAGAATGTCCGTCTCAGACTGAAATCGTGCTGAAAGGCGCTGATAAACAGCTGATCGGTCAGGTTGCAGCAGATCTGCGCGCCTACCGTCGTCCTGAGCCTTATAAAGGCAAGGGTGTTCGTTACGCCGACGAAGTCGTGCGTACCAAAGAGGCTAAGAAGAAGTAAGGTAACACTATGGATAAGAAATCTGCTCGTATCCGTCGTGCGACCCGCGCACGCCGCAAGCTCCAGGAGCTGGGCGCAACTCGCCTGGTGGTACATCGTACCCCGCGTCATATTTACGCACAGGTAATTGCACCGAACGGTTCTGAAGTTCTGGTAGCTGCTTCTACTGTAGAAAAAGCTATCGCTGAACAATTGAAGTACACCGGTAACAAAGACGCTGCTGCAGCTGTAGGTAAAGCTGTTGCTGAACGCGCTCTGGAAAAAGGCATCAAAGATGTTTCTTTTGACCGTTCCGGGTTCCAATATCATGGTCGTGTCCAGGCACTGGCAGATGCTGCCCGTGAAGCTGGCCTTCAGTTCTAAGGTAGAGGTGTAAGATGGCTCACATCGAAAAACAAGCTGGCGAACTGCAGGAAAAGCTGATCGCGGTTAACCGCGTATCTAAAACCGTTAAAGGTGGTCGTATTTTCTCCTTCACAGCTCTGACTGTAGTTGGTGATGGTAACGGTCGCGTTGGTTTTGGTTACGGTAAAGCGCGTGAAGTTCCAGCAGCGATCCAGAAAGCGATGGAAAAAGCCCGTCGCAATATGATTAACGTCGCGCTGAACCACGGCACCCTGCAGCACCCGGTTAAGGGTACTCACACGGGTTCTCGTGTATTCATGCAGCCGGCTTCCGAAGGTACCGGTATCATCGCCGGTGGTGCAATGCGCGCCGTTCTGGAAGTCGCTGGAGTTCGTAACGTTCTGGCTAAAGCGTATGGTTCTACTAACCCGATTAACGTGGTTCGTGCAACTATCGATGGCCTGGAAAATATGAAATCTCCGGAAATGGTCGCTGCCAAGCGTGGTAAATCCGTTGAAGAAATTCTGGGGAAATAAACCATGGCAAAGACTATTAAAATTACTCAAACCCGCAGTGCAATCGGTCGTCTGCCGAAACATAAGGCAACGCTGCTTGGCCTGGGTCTGCGTCGTATTGGTCACACCGTAGAGCGCGAGGATACTCCTGCTGTTCGTGGTATGGTCAACGCGGTTTCCTTCATGGTTAAAGTTGAGGAGTAAGAGATGCGTTTAAATACTCTGTCTCCGGCCGAAGGCTCTAAAAAAGCGGCTCGCCGCCTGGGTCGTGGTATCGGTTCTGGCCTCGGTAAAACCGGTGGTCGTGGTCACAAAGGTCAGAAGTCTCGTTCTGGCGGTGGCGTACGTCGCGGTTTCGAGGGTGGTCAGATGCCTCTGTACCGTCGTCTGCCGAAATTCGGCTTCACTTCACGTAAAGCAGCGATTACAGCCGAAGTTCGTCTGTCTGATCTGGCTAAAGTTGAAGGCGGTGTTGTAGACCTGAACACGCTGAAAGCAGCTAACATTATCGGTATCCAGATCGAGTTCGCGAAAGTGATTCTGGCTGGTGAAGTCACTACTCCGGTAACTGTTCGTGGCCTGCGTGTTACTAAAGGCGCTCGTGCTGCTATCGAAGCTGCTGGCGGTAAAATCGAGGAATAAGTAGCAGATGGCTAAACAACCGGGATTAGATTTTCAAAGTGCCAAAGGTGGCTTAGGCGAGCTGAAACGCAGACTGCTGTTTGTAATCGGCGCGCTGATTGTGTTCCGTATTGGCTCTTTCATTCCGATCCCTGGTATTGATGCCGCTGTACTTGCCAAACTGCTTGAGCAACAGCGAGGCACCATCATTGAAATGTTTAACATGTTCTCTGGTGGTGCTCTCAGCCGTGCTTCTATCTTTGCTCTGGGGATCATGCCGTATATTTCGGCGTCGATTATTATCCAGCTGCTGACGGTGGTTCATCCAACGCTGGCAGAAATTAAGAAAGAAGGGGAGTCTGGTCGTCGTAAGATCAGCCAGTACACCCGCTACGGTACTCTGGTGCTGGCAATATTCCAGTCGATCGGTATTGCTACCGGTCTGCCGAATATGCCTGGTATGCAGGGCCTGGTAATGAATCCAGGCTTTGCATTCTATTTCACCGCTGTTGTAAGTCTGGTTACAGGGACGATGTTCCTGATGTGGTTGGGCGAACAGATTACTGAACGTGGTATCGGCAACGGTATCTCAATCATTATCTTCGCCGGTATTGTCGCGGGACTCCCGCCAGCCATTGCCCATACTATCGAGCAAGCGCGTCAAGGCGACCTGCACTTCCTCGTGTTGCTGTTGGTTGCAGTATTAGTATTTGCAGTGACGTTCTTTGTTGTATTTGTTGAGCGTGGTCAACGCCGCATTGTGGTAAACTACGCGAAACGTCAGCAAGGTCGTCGTGTCTATGCTGCACAGAGCACACATTTACCGCTGAAAGTGAATATGGCGGGGGTAATCCCGGCAATCTTCGCTTCCAGTATTATTCTGTTCCCAGCGACCATCGCGTCATGGTTCGGGGGCGGGACTGGTTGGAACTGGCTGACAACAATTTCGCTGTATTTGCAGCCTGGGCAACCGCTTTATGTGTTACTCTATGCGTCTGCAATCATATTCTTCTGTTTCTTCTACACGGCGTTGGTTTTCAACCCGCGTGAAACAGCAGATAACCTGAAGAAGTCCGGTGCATTTGTACCAGGAATTCGTCCGGGAGAGCAAACGGCGAAGTATATCGATAAAGTAATGACCCGCCTGACTCTGGTTGGTGCGCTCTACATTACCTTTATCTGCCTGATCCCGGAGTTCATGCGTGATGCAATGAAAGTACCGTTCTACTTCGGTGGGACCTCACTGCTTATCGTTGTTGTCGTGATTATGGACTTTATGGCTCAAGTGCAAACTCTGATGATGTCAAGTCAGTACGAGTCTGCATTGAAGAAGGCGAATCTGAAAGGCTACGGCCGTTAACAGTCGCCCGAGAAGTTACGGAGAGTAAAAATGAAAGTTCGTGCTTCCGTCAAGAAATTATGCCGTAACTGCAAAATCGTTAAGCGTGATGGTGTCATCCGTGTGATTTGCAGTGCCGAGCCGAAGCATAAACAGCGCCAAGGCTGATTTATTCGCATATTTTTCTTGCAAAGTTGGGTTGAGCTGGCTAGATTAGCCAGCCAATCTTTTGTATGTCTGTGCGTTTCCATTTGAGTATCCTGAAAACGGGCTTTTCAGCATGGTGCGTACATATTAAATAGTAGGAGTGCATAGTGGCCCGTATAGCAGGCATTAACATTCCTGATCAGAAACATGCTGTGATCGCATTAACTTCGATCTACGGCGTCGGCAAGACCCGTTCTAAAGCCATTCTGGCTGCCGCGGGTATCGCTGAAGATGTTAAGATCAGTGAGCTGTCTGAAGAACAAATCGACACGCTGCGTGACGAAGTTGCCAAATTTGTCGTTGAAGGTGATCTGCGCCGTGAAGTTAGCATGAGCATCAAGCGCCTTATGGACCTTGGTTGCTATCGCGGTTTGCGTCATCGTCGTGGTCTCCCGGTTCGCGGTCAGCGTACCAAGACCAACGCACGTACCCGTAAGGGTCCGCGCAAACCGATCAAGAAATAATCGGGGTGATTGAATAATGGCAAAGGCACCAATTCGTGCACGTAAACGTGTAAGAAAACAAGTCTCTGACGGCGTGGCTCATATCCATGCTTCTTTTAACAACACCATCGTTACCATTACTGATCGTCAGGGTAACGCACTGGGTTGGGCAACAGCCGGTGGTTCCGGTTTCCGTGGTTCTCGCAAATCCACTCCGTTTGCAGCTCAGGTTGCAGCAGAGCGTTGCGCTGAAGCCGTAAAAGAATACGGTATCAAGAATCTGGAAGTTATGGTCAAAGGACCGGGTCCAGGTCGCGAATCTACTGTTCGTGCTCTGAACGCCGCTGGTTTCCGCATCACTAATATTACTGATGTGACTCCGATCCCTCATAACGGTTGTCGTCCGCCGAAAAAACGTCGCGTATAACGCTGTCGTTTCTAGGATTGTTGGAGAAAGAAAATGGCAAGATATTTGGGTCCTAAGCTCAAGCTGAGCCGTCGTGAGGGCACTGACTTATTCCTTAAGTCTGGCGTTCGCGCGATCGATACCAAGTGTAAAATTGAACAAGCTCCTGGCCAGCACGGTGCGCGTAAACCGCGTCTGTCTGACTATGGTGTGCAGTTGCGTGAAAAGCAAAAAGTTCGCCGTATCTACGGTGTGCTGGAGCGTCAGTTCCGTAACTACTACAAAGAAGCAGCACGTCTGAAAGGCAACACCGGTGAAAACCTGTTGGGTCTGCTGGAAGGTCGTCTGGACAACGTTGTATACCGTATGGGCTTCGGTGCCACTCGTGCAGAAGCACGTCAGCTGGTCAGCCATAAAGCAATTATGGTAAACGGTCGTGTTGTTAACATCGCTTCTTATCAGGTTAGTCCGAATGACGTTGTTAGCATTCGTGAGAAAGCGAAGAAGCAGTCTCGCGTGAAAGCCGCTCTGGAGCTGGCTGAGCAGCGTGAAAAGCCAACCTGGCTGGAAGTTGATGCTGGCAAGATGGAAGGTACGTTCAAGCGTAAGCCGGAGCGTTCTGATCTGTCTGCGGACATTAACGAACACCTGATCGTCGAGCTTTACTCCAAGTAAAGCTTAGTACCAAAGAGAGGACACAATGCAGGGTTCTGTGACAGAGTTTCTAAAACCGCGCCTGGTAGATATCGAGCAAGTGAGTTCGACGCACGCCAAGGTGACCCTTGAGCCTTTAGAGCGTGGCTTTGGCCATACTTTGGGTAACGCACTGCGCCGTATTCTGCTCTCATCGATGCCGGGTTGCGCGGTGACCGAGGTTGAGATTGATGGTGTACTACATGAGTACAGCACCAAAGAAGGCGTTCAGGAAGATATCCTGGAAATCCTGCTCAACCTGAAAGGGCTGGCGGTGAGAGTTCAGGGTAAAGATGACGTTATTCTTACCTTGAATAAATCTGGCATTGGCCCTGTGACTGCAGCCGACATTACCCATGATGGTGATGTCGAAATCGTCAAGCCACAGCACGTGATCTGCCACCTGACCGATGAGAATGCATCTATTAGCATGCGTATCAAAGTTCAGCGCGGTCGTGGTTATGTGCCGGCTTCTACCCGAATTCATTCGGAAGAAGATGAGCGCCCAATCGGCCGTCTGCTGGTCGACGCATGCTACAGCCCTGTAGAGCGTATTGCCTACAATGTTGAAGCAGCGCGTGTAGAACAGCGTACCGACCTGGACAAGCTGGTCATCGAAATGGAAACCAACGGCACAATCGATCCTGAAGAGGCGATTCGTCGTGCGGCAACCATTCTGGCTGAACAACTTGAAGCTTTCGTTGACTTACGTGATGTACGTCAGCCGGAAGTTAAAGAAGAGAAACCAGAATTCGATCCGATCCTGCTGCGCCCTGTTGACGATCTGGAATTGACTGTCCGCTCTGCTAACTGCCTCAAAGCAGAAGCTATCCACTATATCGGTGATCTGGTACAGCGTACTGAGGTTGAGCTTCTTAAGACGCCTAACCTTGGTAAAAAATCTCTTACTGAGATTAAAGACGTGCTGGCTTCCCGTGGACTGTCTCTGGGCATGCGCCTGGAAAACTGGCCACCGGCAAGCATCGCTGACGAGTAACCGGATCACAGGTTAAGGTTTTACTGAGAAGGATAAGGTCATGCGCCATCGTAAGAGTGGTCGTCAACTGAACCGCAACAGCAGCCATCGCCAGGCTATGTTCCGCAATATGGCAGGTTCACTGGTTCGTCATGAAATCATCAAGACGACTCTGCCGAAAGCGAAAGAGCTGCGTCGCGTAGTTGAGCCGCTGATTACTCTTGCCAAGACTGATAGCGTAGCTAATCGTCGTCTGGCATTCGCCCGTACTCGTGATAACGAGATCGTGGCAAAACTGTTTAACGAACTGGGCCCGCGTTTCGCGAGCCGCGCCGGTGGTTACACTCGCATTCTGAAGTGTGGCTTCCGTGCAGGCGACAACGCGCCGATGGCATACATCGAGCTGGTTGATCGTTCAGAGAAAACAGAAGCTGCTGCAGAGTAATCTGTAGTAACGTAAAAAAACCCGCCTCGGCGGGTTTTTTTATATCCGTCATATCCCCACTTACCTACAATATCTGTACTCTTTTTGTTCATCACTGGAGTGTTGTATGTGGTTACTGGACCAGTGGGCAGAGCGCCATATTATTGATGCACAGTCTAAAGGTGAGTTTGATGGTTTGCCTGGTACAGGAGAACCGTTGGTTCTTGACGATGATTCCCACATTCCGCCTGAACTTCGAGCCGGATTCCGTTTATTAAAAAATGCTGGATGTCTTCCTGCTGAGCTAGAGCAGCGCAGAGAGGCAATACAGCTGCTTGAAATACTTGCAGGGATCCGCAAAGATGATCCCCATTATCAGGAAGTGAGTCGAAGACTGTCACTACTGGAACTGAAACTTCGGCAAGCTGGACTCAGCACCGAGTTTTTACACGGTGAATACGCAGATAAGCTGCTACAGAAGATCAACGACGAATAGCGGAGATAGCATGTACCGTATTGGTGAATTAGCGAAACTGGCTGACGTGACGCCTGATACCATCCGCTACTATGAAAAGCAGCAGATGATGGAACATGAAATACGTACAGAAGGCGGGTTTCGTCTCTATACGGAAAGCGATCTTCAGCGTCTAAAGTTTATTCGCTATGCCCGTCAGCTTGGTTTCACTCTGGAATCGATCCGCGAACTGCTTTCGATCCGCATAGATCCCGAACACCATACCTGCCAGGAATCAAAAGGGATCGTCCAGGAAAGATTGCAGGAAGTGGAAGCGAGAATAGCTGAGCTTCAGGCGATGCAACGGTCGCTGCAGCGATTGAATGACGCGTGTTGTGGCAAGGCACACAGCAGCGTGTACTGCTCTATCCTTGAAGCACTTGAGCAAGGCGCCAGTGGATCGCCATCAGGCTGTTGATTTATTGAACGGTCAAGTCTAGACTCGCGGCGTAAATTACGACAACCGGAGGTATTATGAGTCGTTATCAGCACACTAAAGGGCAGATAAAAGATAACGCCATTGAGGCGCTTCTACATGACCCACTGTTCAGGCAGCGCGTTGAGAAAAATAAGAAAGGGAAAGGAAGTTATCTACGTAAAGGTAAACATGGTAACCGGGGTAACTGGGAGGCCAGTGGCAAGAAAGTCATTCACTTTTTTACCACTGGCCTTCTTGTTTCAGTGAGTGCTTAAGAGCGGTTATTCTGTTCTTTCAGCAGGTCACGAATTTCACTCAGCAATACTTCTTCTTTCGATGGCGCCGGCGGTGCTGCTGGCTCTTCCGCTTTTTTACGGTTCAGTTTGTTGATCAGCTTGATTGCCATAAAGATAGCAAACGCAACAATAACGAAATCAAAGATATTCTGAATAAATACACCGTAATGCATAACGACTGCAGGGATATCTCCCTGTGCATCACGTAGTGTTAAAGCAAACTGTTTAAAATCAATTCCACCAATTAACAACCCCAGCGGCGGCATGATGATATCGGCAACCAGTGATGAAACAATCTTCCCAAATGCCGCACCAATAATGACACCCACTGCCAAATCGACAACATTCCCGCGCATCGCGAATTCGCGAAATTCTTTAATAATGCTCATCTTATTCTCCCTATGCAGCTGACGTTTATAAGTTTAACAAATGTTTAGGCAATTTCCATTTATGTATTACCTAAATAGAAATTTATTAAACCATGAAAAATAAAGGGAAATAACTTAGGCGCAGTTTCAGCGCCCAAATTATTACAGGAAGAACGGACTTGGCTGGAATAGTCGCTCGACGTCGGTAATAAACTTTTTATCTGTCAGGAACATAATTACGTGATCGCCCTGTTCAATACGCAGGTTATCATTGGCAATCATCACATCGTTACCACGCACAACGGCGCCAATAATGGTTCCTGGTGGAAGTTTAATTTCATCAATTGAGCGACCCACAACCCGTGACGTCGTTTCATCACCGTGTGCAACGGCTTCAATGGCTTCCGCGACGCCACGGCGCAGTGAAGATACACCAACAATATCCGCTTTACGCACATGACTGAGCAGCGCAGAGATGGTTGCCTGCTGCGGTGAAATCGCAATATCGATCACGCTGCCTTGTACCAGATCGACGTATGCTCTGCGTTGGATCAACACCATCACTTTCTTGGCGCCCATCCGTTTGGCAAGCATCGCCGACATGATATTCGCTTCATCATCGTTGGTTACCGCAATGAACAGATCAACCTGATCGATATGTTCTTCCGCCAGCAGCTCTTGATCCGAGGCATCACCAAAAAAGACGATCGTATTTTGCAGTTTCTCTGCAAGCTCGGATGCGCGCTGTTGATTACGTTCAATCAGTTTGACGCTGTAATCTTTTTCTAGTCGCCGTGCCAGCCCGGCGCCAATATTACCACCGCCCACTAACATAATGCGTTTGTAAGGCTTTTCCAGACGCTGTAATTCGCTCATTACGGCGCGAATATGCTGCGAGGCCGCGATGAAGAAAACTTCATCACCCGCTTCAACAATGGTAGAACCTTGCGGACGGATCGGTCGGTCATGACGGAAAATCGCCGCAACGCGGGTATCGATGTGCGGCATATGCTCACGCATTGTCGACAGCGCATTACCAATCAGCGGCCCACCGTAATAGGCTTTCACCACGGCCAGGCTGACTTTTCCTTCGGCAAAATTCACTACCTGCAATGCGCCCGGATATTCAATCAGGCGATAAATGCTATCGATAACCAGTTGCTCAGGCGCAATCAGGTGATCGATAGGCACCGCATCAGATTGAAATAGCTTGTCCGCATCACGAACGTAATCCGGTGAACGAATACGAGCGATACGATTAGGCGTGTTAAACAGTGAATAAGCTACCTGGCAGGCAACCATATTTGTTTCATCTGAGCTGGTTACGGCAACCAGCATATCGGCATCGTCAGCACCGGCTTCACGTAGAACGCGGGGATGCGAACCATGCCCTTGCACGACACGGAGATCAAACTTGTCCTGCAGGCTACGCAGGCGCTCACCATTGGTATCGACTACCGTGATATCGTTGTTCTCTCCGACCAGGTTTTCAGCCAGCGTACCGCCAACTTGCCCTGCGCCCAGAATGATAATTTTCATCAGTCGCGACCCGTTATCTCATCACTTTTTGATTAGCTTAGCGTAAAAGAAGCCATCACCATCTTCCGCACTCGGTAAATTCTGACGTCCAGGTTTTTCCGGCGTACCGGTTACGCTTAATACCGCATCTGGCGTGCGCGCAAGGAAGGCGGCAATTTGCTGTTGGTTTTCTTCTGGCAGGATAGAGCAGGTTGCATAAACCAGCGTGCCGCCAGGTTTAAGATGTGGCCAGGTTGCATTCAGGATTTCAGCCTGCAACTGGGCAAGTTCAGCAATATCCCGGTCGCGACGTAGCCATTTGATATCCGGATGGCGACGGATCACTCCGGTGGCAGAACACGGAGCGTCCAGCAAAATACGGTCAAACTGTTGTTCACCGCACCACTGCTGTGGATAGCGGCCATCACCCTGTTTTACGGTTGCCTTCATACCCAGACGTTTTAGATTGTCGAAAACGCGCGATAAGCGTTTTTCATCAACATCGACAGCCATTACGTTAGCGTGCGGAGCAACTTCCAGAATGTGAGTGGTTTTGCCCCCCGGCGCACAGCATAGGTCGAGGATCTGTTCACCGTCCTCCGGCAACAGATAGTTTATGCATCCTTGAGCGGAAGCATCCTGGACGGTTACCCAGCCTTCATCAAAACCTGGGAGGGCGTGCACAGGAGCTGGCGTTTCCAGACGCACTGCATCCGGGTAATCTGGATGCGGGAAACCGGTTAATCCCGCTTCGGTCAGCAGGTCCAGCCAGGCATCGCGCGTATGATGGTTACGATTGACACGTAACCACATCGGCGGTCGCTGGTTATTGGCTTCAAGAATGGCTTCCCACTGCTGCGGATAAGCGGTCTTAATACGTTTCACCAGCCAGGAGGGGTGTAAGAAACGTAAATCGCTTTGAGAGAATTCAGCCAGTAGCTCTTCTTGACGGCGCTGAAACTGGCGCAGCACGCCGTTGATCAGCCCTTTAAGCTGCGGACGCTTAATAACGACTGCACCTTCTACGGTCTCTGCCAAAGCAGCATGCGGTGGAATACGAGTATGCAGCAGTTGGTAGAAGCCCACCATGATCAGATAGTGAACGGTGCGCTGTTTGCCCGTCATTGGACGTTCCATCAACTGCTGGATCATCCACTCCAGTTGGGAGAGTGTACGCAACACGCCGAAGCAAAGCTCCTGCAACAGTGCTTTGTCTTTATCGGCAACTTTTTGCTGCATGGCGGGCAGCACGTTGCTTAATGATTGTCCCTTTTCGACAACCTGTTCGACGGCCTGGGCCGCCATACTGCGTAAATTAAGATGTTTTTTCATAAGCGCAAAAATAAAAATGCCCGGAGATACCGGGCTTAACGAGATGAACCGTCATACCAGACGGTTACCGGGTACAAACCATTCCCGGCGCGAATTAAGCAGATCCTGCGCGCTCATGGCTTTTTTACCGGCAGGTTGCAAAGAGACGAGATTCAGGATGCCGTCGCCCGTTGCGACCTGGATACCCTGTTTTGTCGCCTCAAGAATAGTGCCTGGTGCGGCCTGTGTGTTCGCTGTAATAACCGTAGCTTGCCAGACTTTCACTGGCTGGCCGTCGATTTCAAGCCAACTCATTGGCCACGGGTTAAAGGCGCGGATGCAGCGTTCCAACTGAGCGGCTGAAAGCGACCAGTCGATACGGGCCTCTTCTTTGCTGAGTTTTTCTGCATGCGTAACCAGTGATTCATCTTGTACAACGGGTTTTATGGTGCCAGCCGCCAGCTGTTTTAGCGTTTCAATCAGCCCCTGAGGTCCTAAATCTGCCAGCTTATCGTATAACGAACCGCTGGTATCTTCTGCAGTTATCGGGCAGGACAGCTTAAGCAGCATATCACCGGTGTCGAGGCCAACATCCATCTGCATGATGGTCACACCAGTTTCGGCGTCGCCTGCCCACAGTGAGCGCTGGATTGGGGCTGCGCCACGCCAGCGTGGAAGCAGGGAACCGTGAACGTTGATACAACCCAGACGCGGCATTTCCAGTACGGCTTTTGGCAGTATCAGGCCATATGCTACCACTACCATCACGTCTGCGCGTAAATCAGCAACCAGCTGCTGGTTTTCCTGAGGACGAAGAGAGACGGGTTGGAAAACCGGTATCCCTTTTTCTTCCGCCAGCACTTTTACCGGGCTGGGCATCAGCTTTTTACCGCGTCCCGCCGGACGGTCCGGTTGGGTAAACACGCCAACGACGTTATGTCCAGAAGACAACAGCGCGTCGAGATGACGCGCTGCAAAGTCAGGTGTACCCGCAAAAATAATACGTAGTGAGTCTGACACGTTGATTCTTGTCCTTAAGCTCGGGCGTTCAGGCGGTCGAGTTTTTCAACTTTCTGACGAATGCGTTGTTGCTTCAACGGAGACAGATAATCGATAAACAGTTTACCGACCAGGTGATCCATTTCATGTTGAATGCAGATAGCCAGCAGGCCATCGGCTTCCAGTTCAAAAGATTTGCCGTTGCGATCGAGCGCACGAATTTTTACTTTCTCTGCGCGCGGTACTAACGCACGCTGTTCGGGAATAGACAGGCAGCCTTCTTCAATACCTGTTTCGCCGTCTTTTTCCAGCAGCTCTGGGTTAATGAGTACCAACTGCTCGTCGCGATTTTCAGAGACATCAATAACAATGATGCGCTGATGAATATCGACCTGAGTTGCTGCCAGACCGATACCTTCTTCGGCGTACATCGTTTCGAACATATCATCAACGATACGCTGAATTTCTGCATTCACTTCTTCGACCGGTTTTGCGACTTTGCGAAGGCGCTCGTCCGGAATATGTAACACTTGCAAAACTGACATAGTTATCCAGAGTTGTGTTCAGGAGTTGAAAAGATTATTACCTCTATTCTAGACAAAACCCCCTCTGATTGACAGCATCAGTGACCAATCGCAAAGATTGCCAGGACTGCTTGTGGCAGGGGAACAGGGATGACCAAAATCGAGATTTGGCTACGTTTAGCACAAGTGAATGAACTGTATGGTGATGAGATGGTGCGCGTTGCCCACTGGCTCAATACTCAGCCGTGTATTAACAACGTGGTACTTCATCATGCTGGACTCTCTCCCCGCCAGGCCCGGCGCTTTTTAACCTTTCCAGATCAGACGCTGGAAAAAACGCTGCGCTGGCTTGAACAGCCCAACCATCATTTTGTGGTTGCCGACAGCGAGCATTATCCGGCACAGCTCCGTGCAATTGAGGATTATCCTGGGGTGCTTTTTGTGGCAGGAAATCCCATATGCCTTAGCTCGTTTCAGGTTGCCGTCGTCGGTAGCCGACAGCACTCCTGGTATGGCGAACGCTGGGGGCGGCTGTTTTGTGAAAAGCTTGCAGCATGCGGCGTGACGATCACCAGCGGCCTGGCCCGGGGGATTGATGGTGTGGCGCACAATGCTGCGATAAACCGAGAGGGCACGAGTATTGCGGTGCTGGGAAATGGGCTTGAGACCATTCATCCACGACAGCATGTCCGTCTGGCTAAACGACTGATTGAGGCTGGAGGCGCACTGGTGTCTGAGTTCCCATTAGATACGCTTCCTTTGCCGCGCAATTTTCCCCGACGAAATCGCATTATTAGTGGTCTAAGTAAAGGAGTCCTGGTTGTAGAAGCTGCTCAGCGTAGCGGGTCACTGGTCACTGCGCGTTGCGCACTGGAACAAGGGCGGGAGGTTTTTGCGTTGCCTGGACCGATTGGGAGTCCGGGAAGTGAAGGTCCACATTGGCTTATTCAGCAGGGAGCCACGCTTGTGACGGCCCCAGAAGAAATTCTGGAAAATTTGCAATATGGGCTGCAATGGTTGCCAGATGAACCTGAAAAATCAATTTATTCGCCAGATCACGAAGAGGTGGCATTGCCATTTCCGGAGCTCCTGGCTAACGTAGGAGATGAGGTAACACCTGTTGACGTCGTCGCTGAACGTGCCGGCCAACCTGTGCCAGAGGTAGTGGCTCAACTGCTCGAACTGGAGTTAGCAGGATGGATCGCAGCTGTACCCGGCGGCTATGTCCGATTGAGGAGGGCATGCCATGTTCGACGTACTAATGTATTTGTTTGAGACATATATCCATAACGAAGCTGAGCTGCGTGTGGATCAGGACAAACTGGAACGGGATCTTACCGACGCTGGTTTTGATCGTGAAGACATCTACAACGCGTTACTTTGGCTGGAAAAGCTTGCTGATTATCAGGATGGTCTTGCCGAACCTATGCAGCTGGCATCTGATCCTCTTTCTATACGTATTTATACCGCAGAAGAGTGCGATCGACTGGATGCAAGCTGTAGAGGGTTCCTGCTATTCCTGGAACAGATTCAGGTGCTAAACCTCGAAACACGAGAAATGGTCATTGAGCGCGTACTCGCGCTGGATACGGCAGAGTTCGATCTGGAAGACCTGAAGTGGGTGATCCTGATGGTGCTTTTCAATATTCCAGGTTGTGAAAATGCCTATCAGCAAATGGAAGAATTACTCTTTGAAGTGAATGAAGGTATGCTGCATTAATCAATCTTTATTCAGTATGAGTTGTTATGGCTAAATCAGCACTGTTTACGGTGCGTAAAAACGAGCCCTGCCCACAATGCGGGGCTGAACTGGTTATTCGTTCCGGGAAGCACGGTCCGTTTCTCGGTTGTTCACACTATCCAGAATGCGATTACATCCGTCCGTTGAAATCTTCCGCGGACGGACATATTGTCAAAGTTCTGGAGGGTAAGCTTTGTCCTGCATGTGGCGCCGAGCTGGTGCTGAGACAGGGAAGATTCGGGATGTTTATTGGATGCAGCGATTATCCAACGTGTGAACACACCGAACTTATCGACAAGCCAGATGAAACAGCAATAGTCTGTCCTCAATGCCAGACTGGCCACCTGGTCCAGCGGCGTTCCCGTTATGGCAAAACGTTTTACTCCTGCGATCGCTATCCGGAGTGCCAGTTTGTCATTAATTTCAAACCGTTAGCCGGAGAGTGTCCTGAGTGCCATTATCCGCTACTCATCGAAAAGAAAACCGCGCAGGGTGTGAAGCATTTCTGTGCCAGTAAACAATGTGGAAAGCCGTTCTCGGCGGAATAAAAAAGTGAATAATAACCTGCCCACAGGCCCTATCGCTGCTGCGATAGCGGTTCTGAAACAAGAAAAAGTCATCGCCTATCCAACAGAAGCTGTATTTGGTGTCGGCTGCGATCCCGACAGCGAAACGGCTGTTACCCGTCTGTTGGCGCTAAAACAACGCCCAGTCGATAAAGGCTTAATTTTGATTGCGGCAAATTTTGACCAGCTCAAGCCCTATATTGACGATAGCACGCTTTCAGATGCTCAACGTGAGGCTGTGTTCGCTCGCTGGCCTGGTCCTGTCACCTTCGTTTTCCCTGCGCCCGCGACTACGCCTCGTTGGTTGACCGGTCGTTTTGACTCGCTGGCCGTGCGAGTCACCGATCATCCGCTGGTGGTTGCATTGTGCCAGGCTTATGGCAAACCGTTAGTCTCCACCAGTGCTAATTTGAGTGGCTTACCGCCTTGCAGAACGGTAGAGGAAGTCCGCGCGCAGTTTGGTACAGACTTTCCCGTAGTTGAAGGGGAGACCGGAGGGCGTTTGAATCCTTCGGAGATCCGTGATGCTCTGACCGGTGAACAGTTTCGACAGGGGTAATATGAAAGAAGCCTATGCTGTTTTTGGTAATCCGATAGCGCACAGTAAATCGCCCTTTATTCATCAGCAATTTGCAGAGCAGTTGAAAATTGATCATTCCTATGGACGTGTACTGGCACCTATCAATGATTTTGTGAATACGCTGAATGCCTTTTTTGCTGAAGGCGGGAAGGGGGCAAATGTCACTGTGCCTTTTAAGGAAGAGGCGTTTGCGCGTGCCGATGAATTAACGGAGCGGGCATCGCTTGCTGGAGCGGTCAATACTCTTAAACGACTTGAGGATGGGCGTTTACTGGGAGATAACACGGATGGTATCGGCTTATTAAGCGATCTTGAACGTTTATCTTTCATTCGCCCCGGATCGCGAGTTCTGTTGATTGGTGCCGGTGGCGCATCCCGGGGGGTTTTATTACCTCTTCTTTCTCTGGATTGTGCGGTAACCATCGTTAACCGTACTGCTTCGCGCGCAGAAGAACTGGCACAAATCTTCTCCCATACCGGCAGCGTGCAGGCGGTGGGAATGGACGATCTTGATAATTACAGTTTTGATTTAATTATTAATGCGACATCTAGCGGAATTAGCGGTGAGGTACCAGCCATTCCGACATCGCTTATTCACTCCTCTGTCTATTGCTATGACATGTTTTATCAGCAAGGGAATACACCGTTCCTTTCCTGGTGTGCTGAACATGGGGCGAAACAGTATGCCGATGGTCTGGGGATGCTGGTGGGACAAGCAGCGCACGCCGTTTTACTCTGGCATGGTGTATTGCCACAGATTGAGCCCGTCATCAAAAGCATGCAACAGGAAATGTCGGCATGAATCAGGCGATCCAGTTTCCCGATCGAGAAGAATGGCTGACGGATATTAGCGCCGTTGTTTTCCCTGCGTTGGTCCATGGTATGCAGTTAACATGCGCTATATCAGGGGAGACGTTGGCGTCCCGCTTTGGCGGCTGCACGCCTGAACAATGGCTGGAAATCTTTCAACAGCATCGCTGGGACCTGGAAGAAGAGGCCGAAGCATTGATCCAGGACCAGCAGGAAGACTCTCAGGGTTGGGTTTGGTTACTCTGATTTAAATACTCATCTTTCCATTTAACGTAGTTGTTAGCAGAGTATTTTAAGCCTGCTTTCTCTTCGTCACTTAATGGCCGGATCTGTTTAACCGGGCTACCCAGGTACAGATATCCACTCTCCAGGCGTTTGTTTTGCGGCACCAGGCTTCCTGCCCCAATCATAACGTCGTCTTCTACCACTACGCCGTCCAATAAAATTGATCCCATACCGACCAATACGCGGTTGCCAACGATGCAGCCGTGTAGCATGACTTTATGACCGACCGTCACATCCTCACCCACGATCAATGGATTACCTTGCGGATTAGATGTGGATTTATGTGTGACATGGAGAACGCTGCCGTCCTGAATGTTTGTACGGGCGCCGATTTGTACATAGTTGACGTCGCCACGAATCGCAACCAACGGCCAAATCCCGACGTCATCAGCCAAACGAGTATCACCAATGACGACGCTACTGGTGTCGATCATCACGCGTTTTCCGATCTGTGGGAAAAGATCCTTATAAGGACGTAATACATCAGACATGTTTACCTCAACAAAAATAGAGCAGTAATGAAGACTTTGGTTGGATTATCGAGACTGTGCAAGTGATTTAGCTATCAAAAATCAGCACAAATTGTGCAGGAATATAGCGAAAGGGGTGAAAAACAAGCACTCAGCAAAAAAGATCCAAAAAATACTTGTGCTAAAAAATGGGATCCCTATAATGCGCCTCCATCGACACGGCGGATGTGAATCACTTCACACAAACAGCCGGTTCGGTTGAAGAGAAAAACCTGAAAATGAGGGTTGACTCTGAAAGAGGAAAGCGTAATATACGCCACCTCGCGACAGAGCGCTAAAGCGCGTCGCAACTGCTCTTTAACAATTTATCAGACAATCTGTGTGGGCACTCGAAGATACGGATTCTTAACGTCGCAAGACGAAAAATGAATACCAAGTCTCTGAGTGAACACGTAATTCATTACGAAGTTTAATTCACGAGCATCAAACTTAAATTGAAGAGTTTGATCATGGCTCAGATTGAACGCTGGCGGCAGGCCTAACACATGCAAGTCGAACGGTAGCACAGAGGAGCTTGCTCCTTGGGTGACGAGTGGCGGACGGGTGAGTAATGTCTGGGAAACTGCCCGATGGAGGGGGATAACTACTGGAAACGGTAGCTAATACCGCATAACGTCGCAAGACCAAAGAGGGGGACCTTCGGGCCTCTTGCCATCGGATGTGCCCAGATGGGATTAGCTAGTAGGTGGGGTAACGGCTCACCTAGGCGACGATCCCTAGCTGGTCTGAGAGGATGACCAGCCACACTGGAACTGAGACACGGTCCAGACTCCTACGGGAGGCAGCAGTGGGGAATATTGCACAATGGGCGCAAGCCTGATGCAGCCATGCCGCGTGTATGAAGAAGGCCTTCGGGTTGTAAAGTACTTTCAGCGAGGAGGAAGG
>NZ_JAOWCZ010000024.1:0-5381 GCF_030336705.1 Citrobacter sp. Cb028
AATTAGCTCATTACTTTAGCAACAACGCCCGCACCAACAGTACGGCCGCCTTCACGGATTGCGAAACGCAGACCGTCGTCCATCGCGATTGGGTGGATCAGGGTAACAACCATTTTGATGTTGTCGCCCGGCATTACCATCTCAACGCCTTCCGGCAGTTCGATGGTACCAGTCACGTCAGTAGTACGGAAGTAGAACTGCGGACGGTAGCCTTTGAAGAACGGAGTATGACGGCCGCCTTCATCTTTGGACAGAATGTACACTTCAGATTCGAACTTGGTGTGCGGCTTGATAGAGCCCGGCTTAGCCAGTACCTGACCACGTTCGATTTCTTCACGTTTGATACCACGCAGCAGAACACCAACGTTCTCACCAGCACGGCCTTCGTCCAGCAGTTTGCGGAACATTTCAACGCCAGTACAGGTAGACTTAGCAGTCTCTTTGATACCAACGATTTCAACTTCTTCACCAACTTTGATGATACCGCGCTCTACACGACCGGTAACAACGGTACCACGACCGGAGATGGAGAATACGTCTTCGATAGGCAGCAGGAACGGCTTGTCAATCGCACGCTCTGGTTCTGGGATGTAAGAATCCAGGAAGCCAGCCAGTTCGATGATTTTCGCTTCCCACTCTGCTTCGCCTTCCAGCGCTTTCAGAGCAGAACCACGAACGATCGGAGTGTCGTCGCCCGGGAAATCGTACTGAGACAGAAGTTCACGAACTTCCATTTCTACCAGTTCCAGCAGCTCTTCGTCATCAACCATGTCGCATTTGTTCAGGAACACGATGATGTACGGAACGCCTACCTGACGACCCAGCAGGATGTGCTCACGAGTCTGCGGCATCGGGCCGTCAGTCGCAGCAACAACCAGGATCGCGCCGTCCATCTGCGCAGCACCGGTGATCATGTTTTTAACATAGTCGGCGTGGCCCGGGCAGTCTACGTGTGCGTAGTGGCGAGTCGGGGTGTCATATTCAACGTGAGAAGTGTTGATGGTGATACCACGAGCTTTTTCTTCCGGAGCGTTATCGATCTGGTCGAATGCACGAGCAGCACCGCCGTAGGTTTTAGCCAGTACGGTAGTGATTGCAGCGGTCAGCGTTGTTTTACCATGGTCAACGTGGCCGATAGTACCGACGTTAACGTGCGGTTTTGTACGTTCAAATTTTTCTTTAGACATCGACTGTCCCTCTAAGACACGGATAAATCGGTGATATCACCACATCAACCAGGCCATATGCCTGAGCTGTTGAATGCTTTTAAAAGTAAACAGAGAGAAACGGGAAGGAGAAGTGAAGTGGTGCTGATACCCAGAGTCGAACTGGGGACCTCACCCTTACCAAGGGTGCGCTCTACCAACTGAGCCATATCAGCACGTCTGGAGCGGGCAGCGGGAATCGAACCCGCATCATCAGCTTGGAAGGCTGAGGTAATAGCCATTATACGATGCCCGCATCCTGAAACTCGGCTACCCAGTTCTTTCTGTAATAAAAAAGAGATTTCTCTCTTTTTTATTCGAGCTGATTAATTTTTTAACCAACTCAGGCGGCGATAACGCTGCCAGAAAGTGGTGGTGGGGGAAGGATTCGAACCTTCGAAGTCTGTGACGGCAGATTTACAGTCTGCTCCCTTTGGCCGCTCGGGAACCCCACCGGACTTGATGGTGCCGACTACCGGAATCGAACTGGTGACCTACTGATTACAAGTCAGTTGCTCTACCTACTGAGCTAAGTCGGCATCAAGTAGCGCGCATTTTATGGAGACATGCGCACTCATGCAACTAAAAAATTGCATAAAATGTTCTATCGCTCACATTTTGCGCTATACGACCGATAAATAATCTATTTCTTCTTCGAATTGAACAAATTTCCAACGTCAGCCGCGCTCCCAGAAGGCATTTTGCTCCAGCATGCCGTTATCAATAGAGAGAAAGTGCATCTTTATACATCTGGAATAGCCGTCACATTGCGTTTCAGGGGACGATTTTTTCTTATTATTCCCTCCCATCTGGTGTTACCCTCCTGCCCATTGTCCAAATTAACTGAAATGTGCGTGCCATTGCGTACCGGGGATGATTTCGTTTTTTACCGCAGACCTGATATAGCAATGACAGCCAGACCATGCGTATGAGTATAAAAGAGCAAGCGTTAACGTCGCCTTACCTACAGTTTGATCGCAACCAGTGGGCTGCGCTTCGTGATTCCGTGCCGATGACTCTGACCGAGGAAGAGATTGCTCGTCTGAAAGGCATTAACGAAGACTTATCGCTGGAAGAAGTTGCTGAGATTTATTTGCCATTATCGCGTTTGCTAAATTTTTACATCAGTTCGAACCTGCGGCGTCAGGCTGTGCTGGAGCAATTTTTAGGCACCAACGGCGAGCGTATTCCTTATATTATTAGCATTGCTGGCAGCGTCGCCGTCGGCAAAAGTACGACTGCACGTGTGTTGCAAGCGTTGCTGAGTCGCTGGCCCGAGCATCGTAAGGTTGAGCTGATCACTACTGACGGTTTTCTTCATCCTAACCAGGTGTTGAAAGATCGTGGGCTCATGAAGAAGAAAGGCTTTCCTCAGTCCTATGATATGCACCGTCTGGTTAAATTCGTTTCCGATTTAAAGTCTGGCGTCCCCAACGTTACAGCACCGGTCTATTCTCATCTGATCTATGATGTGATCCCTGATGGCGACAAAACCGTTGCCCAGCCCGACATATTAATCCTCGAAGGGCTCAATGTATTACAAAGCGGGATGGACTATCCTCACGATCCACATCATGTATTTGTTTCTGACTTTGTCGACTTTTCTATTTATGTTGATGCGCCAGAAGAATTACTCCAGACGTGGTATATCAACCGCTTCCTGAAATTCCGCGAAGGGGCATTTACCAACCCAGACTCTTATTTCCATAACTATGCGAAATTGTCGGAAGACGAGGCAATCAACACGGCTACATCGCTATGGAAAGAAATCAACTGGTTGAATTTAAAACAGAATATTTTACCAACGCGTGAGCGAGCCAGCTTAATCATGACGAAAAGCGCCAATCATGCCGTTGAGCAAGTCAGATTACGAAAATAAAAAATAAAGGGGAGCCATAGCTCCCCTTCTTATTATTCAGCGCTTCTAAGCGATATTTCCCCACCCATCCAGGCTTTTATCACGCCATTTTGTTCGAGTAGTAATGCACCTTGCGCATCTATTCCACGAGATACGCCAAATATTTCTTTATCACCAATAATGAGTTTAACGGGACGGTCGATAAAGTTATCCAGCGCCCTCCAGCGGGACAAATACGGCGCCAGGCCCTCATGCTCAAACAGTACCAGGGCAGCGCGCAGCTCTCGGATCAGCCGGGCAGCCAGAGTATTGCGGTCAATGGTAATACCCGCTTCCTGCAGATTAATCCAGCCTTGATTAACCACATTCTCCTCAACCCGACGCATAGACATGTTTATACCCGCCCCAATAACAATCTGTGCGGCATCGCCCGTTTTTCCGGTGAGTTCAACCAGGATCCCTGCCAGTTTACGGTCGAGCAAATAGAGGTCGTTCGGCCATTTAACACGTACTTTATCCGCGCCCAGATCGCGTAAAACCTCAGCCATGACAATACCAATCACCAGGCTCAGGCCAATCGCGGCTGCCGGTCCTTGTTCCAGTCGCCAGAACATTGAAAGGTACAGATTGGCGCCAAAGGGAGAGAACCATTTACGTCCACGACGACCACGACCGGCCTGCTGATACTCAGCGACGCAGGCATCCCCTGACTCCAGTTGACCAATTCGATCCATAAGGTACTGATTGGTTGAGTCGATAACCGGCAGGACCGTTATATTCCCGCCATCCAGCTGAGAATAAATAAGTGATGAATCTAATAGCTGGATAGGTTCAGGTAAGCTGTATCCTTTACCAGGGACAGTAAATACATCAACACCCCAGTCACGTAGCGTCTGGACATGTTTATTGATTGCCGCACGGCTCATTCCCAGCTTTTCACCGAGTTGCTCACCAGAGTGAAATTCGCCATCGGCTAATAATGAAATAAGCGTCAGGGGGACGGTATTATCCTTCATGCAACGATCTCCACGGCATTCACTTCACCCAGTGGGCCAATAAACCGGACTTCCGGTTCAAGCCAGACATTGAATTTCTCACCGACTTTTTGGCGTACGTGATGCGCCAGTTGCACCACATCCTGACTCGTAGCATGGCCTGCATTGATCAGCACCAGTGCCTGCTGCTGATGTACCGCTGCGCCACCAATGCGCATGCCTTTTAGCTGACATTGATCGATAAGCCAGCCAGCAGCCAGTTTCACAGAGCCATCAGCCTGCGGGTAATGAGGTGCAGTCGGGAATTTCACCAGGAGCTCCTGCGCAATGTCCGCGGTGACAACCGGGTTTTTAAAGAAACTCCCCGCATTCCCGTTTACTTTTGGATCGGGCAGTTTTGTGGTGCGCATATGGCAAACAGAATCAAAAACCTGCCGAGGCGTTACCGTGGCAGGATCAAGACGCGTCAGGTCACCGTATGTGAGAACGGGTTGCCACTGTTTAGGTAAGCGCAGACCAACAGCTACAATCGCAAAACGATCCTGATACTCATGTTTGAAGATACTGTCACGGTAACCAAATCGGCATTCTGCGGCGCTGACGCGCAGATGTTTGCCGGTCGAAAGCTCTACGCAGTCCACGTATTCGCAGACGCGCCGCAGTTCTACGCCATAGGCACCAATATTCTGGATTGGCGATGAACCCACGCAGCCGGGGATCAGCGCCAGATTTTCCAGCCCGGGCATGCTTTGCTGCAGCGTATGCTCTACCAGATGATGCCAGTTTTCACCCGCGCCTACGTGCAAATGCCACGCATCAGGTTGTTCTGTAATCGCTATTCCCTTGATACGGTTGACGATCACCGTTCCATGGAAGGCATCAAGAAACAGGACGTTACTCCCTTCGCCCAGGATTAGCACTGGATGATGTGATGCATTGGCTGATTGCCAGGCATTTAGTAGTTGTTGCGCATTTTCAGCACAGACAAGCACATTAGCTTGTTGATCGATACCGAAGGTGTTCCAGGCTTTAAGGGAGTGATTCATAGACGCTTTCCTGATGCAAAATCGCGCTTAGTTTACCGTATATGCAGCGGGATGGCTTGTGTTATGGAAGCTTAGGATGTTGCTTTGCAACCGATGAGGCTGCAATCACAGGCAGAATAAGGTTTACAGGCGCTGTATCCGGTAATAACAGACGCTGGCCGGATAAGGCGGCACGCCGCATCCGGCAGTTCTCACTTCCTGCAGACGCAAAAAAGCCCATCCGGCAGGATGGGCTTCTTCACTTGTTTGATGCCTGGCAGTTCCCTACTCTCGCATG
>NZ_JAOWCZ010000025.1:0-315757 GCF_030336705.1 Citrobacter sp. Cb028
CCATGCCGAACTCAGAAGTGAAACGCCGTAGCGCCGATGGTAGTGTGGGGTCTCCCCATGCGAGAGTAGGGAACTGCCAGACATCAAATAAAAACAAAAGGCCCAGTCTTTCGACTGGGCCTTTTGTTTTATCTGTTAAACGCCAGTGCTGTATCCGGCGCATGGCTTTAATGGATAACCTGCGACAAAAACGCACGCGTGCGTTCAGATTTGGGGTGAGCAAAAAACTCATCCGGTGCTGCCTGTTCAACAATCTCGCCAAGATCCATAAAGATCACCCGGTCGGCCACTGTACGGGCAAAGCCCATTTCATGGGTAACACACAGCATGGTCATGCCTGATTGTGCCAGACCTATCATGGTATCAAGCACTTCTTTTACCATTTCAGGATCCAACGCTGATGTGGGTTCATCGAATAACATGATTTTGGGTTTCATGCACAGTGAGCGTGCAATGGCCACGCGCTGTTGCTGCCCACCAGAGATTTGCCCAGGATACTTATACGCATGTTCAGCAATGCGAACTCGCTCAAGGTAGTGCATTGCCAGAGCTTCAGCCTCTTTTTTCGGCATCTTTTGTACCCAGATTGGTGCCAGCGTGCAGTTTTGCAGGACCGTCAAATGAGGAAAGAGATTAAAGTGCTGAAAAACCATGCCAACTTCTTGTCTGACGCGCTCAATATTGCGGATATCTTCATTGAGTTCGATCCCATCCACCACAATACGTCCTTGCTGATGCTCTTCCAGATGGTTGATACAGCGGATAGTTGTCGATTTACCCGAACCGGAAGGTCCGCATAATACGATGCGTTCTCCCTGCTTTACCTTCAGGTTGATGTTTTTCAGGACGTGAAACTGTCCGTACCATTTGTTGACGTTTTCCAGCGTAATCATCGCGTCGGTAGACGGCATTAATAATTGGCTCATAAATTCCTCAGTGCGGTGTACGCCCGGTGTTAAAACGTTTTTCCAGATGTTGGCTGTAACGCGACATGCTAAAACAGAAGATCCAGTAAATCAGTGCAGCGAAAACATATCCTTCCGTCGACATACCCAACCATGAAGGGTCTACAGTTGCCTGCTGCACGCTACTGAAGAGATCAAACAGGCCGATGATGATGACCAGACTGGTATCCTTAAACAGGGCGATAATCGTGTTAACCAGACCCGGAATAACCAGCTTGAGGGCTTGCGGAAGAATGACCAGCCCTTGCGTTTTCCAGTACCCTAACGCCAGTGATTCAGCGGCTTCATACTGACCTTTTGGTAGGGCCTGTAACCCTCCGCGAACCACTTCTGCGACATACGCCGACTGGAAAAGAATCACGCCGACCAGCGCCCGGATAAGTTTGTCGATACTGGCCCCTTCGGACATAAACAGAGGAAGCATGACCGAGGACATAAAAAGGACGGTAATCAACGGCACACCGCGCCAGAACTCAATGAAAATGACGGATAAAATCCGCACGACTGGCATATGAGACCGACGTCCAAGCGCCAGTAAAATACCCCACGGAAGCGCGCCCGCAATCCCCACGGATGCAATGATAAGCGTCAGTGTTAATCCGCCCCACTGTCGGGTTTCTACGCGCTCAAGTCCGAAAAAACCACCGTACATCAACCACCAGACCACCACGGGATAAACGACGGCCCAGACGGCGATATAGCGGCCACGGTGAGGAATAGATTTCCAGAACATAGGGACGATAGAGGCCAGGCCAATGATCAGGGCCAGATTTACGCGCCAGCGCTGATCGTGGGGATAAAGTCCATACATGAATTGCCCAAAGCGTTCATGAATGAACACCCAGCAAGCCCCTGCTTTGGTGCAGTCTGCGCGGGTTGAACCGACCCAGTTGGCCTGAAAGAATACCCAGTTCAGCAGTGGCGGAAGAAATGACCAAATCAGCCAAATGCACAGCAGCGTGAGCAGGCTATTTGACCAACTGGAGAACAGGTTTTTACGCACCCAGAGTAGACTGCGGCTTGCCGGGTTACTGTTCTGACGCGAGGGGTGAGACAGCAGTGCTTTTGTCATCATGGCTCCTTAGCGCTCAATCAGTGCAATACGGCGGTTATAAATATTCATCAGCAGAGAAATGCTCAGGCTGATGATCAGGTACACCGACATCGTGATAGCAATGGTTTCAATGGCTTGCCCTGTTTGATTGAGTACCGTGCCGGCAAACAGTGAAACCATATCCGGGTAGCCAATAGCGGCCGCAAGTGAGGAGTTTTTGACGATATTCAGATACTGGCTGGTTAATGGGGGAATGATGACGCGCAGCGCCTGTGGGATGATCACCTGGCGCAGTGTCACCGGATTTGGCAGACCCAGCGAGCGTGCTGCTTCATGTTGGCCATAAGGAACGGCCTGGATTCCAGCTCGAATAATTTCTGCAATAAACGCCGAGGTATACACTGAAAGCGCCAGCGTCAGGGCAGCCAGTTCGGGAATAAGCACCATACCGCCACGGAAGTTAAAACCGCGAAGGGCGGGGATATCCCAGTGAAGCGCTGCGCCAAACAGCCACTGTGAGATCATCGGTAAAAGCACGATCAGCGCCAGAGCCGTGGGCCAGGTCCGGCGTAGCTGACCGGTTTTAGTCTGGTGCATTCTGTTGTAGCGAAATAGCCCGATAGTGACGACGATAGTGATAATTACAGCGCCGCAAAAGGCAAAAAATCCTTCTCCCATTTGCGGTGCCGGAATATAGAGCCCCCGGTTACTCAGAAACATCAAGTCCAGCGCGTTAACGGCCTGACGTGGGCCGGGCAGGTTACGTAATACGGCGAAATACCAAAAGAAGATCTGCAGCAGCGGCGGTATATTGCGGAACGTTTCGATGTAGATCGTCGAGAGCTTTCGTAATAACCAGTTATCTGACAGGCGTGCCAGTCCGAGAAAGAAACCAATAATTGATGCGAAAACAATACACAGTGCAGAAACCAATAGCGTATTGAGTAGGCCAACGATAAAGACACGGCCATACGTATCGCCTTGCTCGTAATCGATCAGATGCTGGACAATACCAAATCCGGCGCTGCGATCGAGAAAAGAGAATCCCGAGGTAATACCGCTATTGTTCAGGTTATTTATCGTGTTATGGATGAGATAGACCGCAATGCAGATGACCGCAATGACGGCAAGTATTTGAAATAACCAGGCGCGGACCGCAGGGTTAGAAAAGGATAACGATCCTTTTACGATTGAGCGGCGATGGAACATAAGAAAACCTCGGTAACTATGACTCTGGACTGAGCGCCGCAGTCGCGGCACCCGTTACATCACTACGCATTAGCGCACCGGTGGCGCATATTGAATGCCACCGTTATTCCAGAGGTTGTTCTGTCCACGTTTGATCTTCAGTGGGCTTTCCGATCCCACGTTACGCTCAAAGATCTCCGAGTAGTTACCTACCTGCTTGATAATGTTGTAAGCCCATTTGTTATCAAGCTTCAGATCCTTGCCATAATCCCCTTCTTTGCCTAACAGGTGTGCCATATCCGGCGTTGCAGGATTAGCCGCTTTTTCATCGACGTTTTTCGAGTTAACGCCCATTTCTTCCGCATTCAGCATGGCGAACAGCGTCCAGCGAACAATGGAGAACCACTCATCGTCTCCACGACGTACAACAGGTCCCAGCGGTTCTTTAGAAATAACTTCAGGCAGGACAATCCATTCCGCAGGGTTACTCAGCTTGATTCGCAGGGCGTACAACTGAGACTGGTCGGAAGCCAGCGTGTCGCAGCGTCCAGATTCCAGAGCTTTAGCTGATTCATCCGAGCGGTCAAAAGTGACAGGGGTGTACTTCATGTTGTTGGCTTTAAAGTAGTCAGCCACGTTCAGTTCGGTATCTGTTCCTGCCTGGATACAAACCGTTGCGCCATCCAGCTCTTTAGCACTCTTGAGACCCGCTTTATTGTGGGTAAGAAAACCAATGCCGTCGTAATACGTTACGCCAGTGAAAGACATTCCCATTCCTGCGTCACGAGAGGAGGTCCAGGTGGTATTACGAGAGAGCATGTCGACTTCACCAGATTGTAGTGCGGTAAAGCGTTCCTTGGCGGTGAGCGGGGTATATTTTACTTTGCTATCATCGCCAAATACGGCGGAGGCAACGCCACGACATACGTCGACATCAATACCTGAGAACTTACCGCTTGCATCGGCATAAGAAAAGCCAGGCAACCCGTCACTGATCCCACACTGCACAAAACCTTTTTTCTTTACGGCATCAAGTGTTGCGCCGGCATGTGCCTGATTTGCAACCGCAAGCAGCACGCCGGCCGCAGCCAGGCTGGCTATTATCATCTTTTTCATAGAGCATCCTGTGTGGAGGAATTATTGTTATGGAAACGTTCTGAAAACGTCTTTTACCTGTCTGTGGCTATGGCCATACTCTTTTAAGCAAAGGTAGTGCCAGGTTTTTGCGCACGATTATTCGACGCAATATCCAGAGTGTAGACAGGAAAAAATAAATGCAGCGCCCTGAAGTGGTGCAAAATTGAAACGTAAGCCACATTTCGGCGCAAAAAATTTAAAAATCAAACCGGACGCGTGATAACGATTTCGTACGTTAATATTGATGACGTGAGAATAATGAAAAGAAAGCGCGCTGTTACGAAGAACTGAAAAAATGCTAATTTCAAATCGTGGATATGTGAGGAAAATCTATAATAATTTTATTATACGTTGAGTGCTATATACCAACGTTTTGTCTTATATGAAGATTTAATTCTTATTGCAAAAAGCGCGGTACCCACCGCGCTTTTAAGAAGATTTATTTGGTCAGGGCGACTATCCCAAGCGTCAGCCCGGCAACGGCTGCTGCGCCACCGGCGATGGCACCGGCTGTTTCCCAGTTATCCTGCGTGGTGCCTTTCATACAGGTATTGGTATGAACCAGGCGCCCCTGATCGTCGTAGACAGGTACGCAAGGAGAATCGTGTGCACAGCCGGCCAGGAATGCGGTAAGCAATGCAACGGATATTAATCTTTTCATGGTGTTACCTCAAAAATAAGCGTTTCGCTAATTGAGCAAAGACAAACGCTAAGCCATCTGCGAACTCGGCGATTATTTTACCACTTCTTAAAAAAATACTGACATGAGGAATAATCTCAATTCATGTGGATTGTAAAAATAATGGATAAAAAGAAAGGTGATTCGCGATTTTTTCAGGAAGGGTTTATTAGAAATAAATGGCTATCTTATTAATAAATAAAGAGGGGCATCTTAGGTGAAAAAAGCGTCCGAAGACGCCTTTATTTTACAAATTAAACGTTGCGCCGACTAAAACGCCGTCTGACGACAACGAAGAAGACGGGTACGAAGAAGATTGCCAACAATGTCGCGGTCAGCATGCCTCCCATTACGCCTGTACCAACCGCATTCTGCGCCCCGCTACCTGCTCCGTGGCTGATAACCAGAGGCATAACCCCCAGAATAAACGCCAGAGATGTCATCAGGATTGGACGAAGACGCATGCGTGACGCCTCCAGTGTGGCTTCAATCAACCCTTTACCTTCTTTATCCATCAGGTCTTTGGCAAACTCCACGATAAGGATAGCGTTTTTGGCGGAAAGACCGATGGTAGTCAGCAGACCTACCTGGAAGTAAACGTCGTTATTCAGACCGCGTATGGACGCCGCCAGAAGCGCACCGACCACGCCGAGCGGTACAACCAACATGACTGAAAATGGAATGGACCAGCTCTCATACAATGCGGCGAGACACAGGAAGACGACAATTAACGAAATAGCGTATAACGCAGGTGCCTGATTGCCGGAGAGCCGTTCCTGATATGACATCCCCGTCCAGTCATAGCCGATACCGGTTGGCAGCTGTGCTGCCAGGTTTTCCATGAGCGCCATGGCTTCACCGGTGCTTCGACCCGGCGCGGCCTCTCCCAGTATTTCCATTGATGGCATACCGTTGTAACGCTCCAGGCGAGGTGAACCATAAATCCAATGCGATGAACTGAACGCAGAGAATGGCACCATTTCACCATTCCCACTACGTACGTAGAGATTGTTGATGTCGTTGGGTAACATACGGAACGGCGCGTCAGCCTGAACGTATACCTTTTTCACTCGGCCATGATCGATAAAATCGTTCACATAGGTGCCGCCAAGGGCCGTGGAAATCGTTTGGTTTATATCCGACAGACTTACGCCTAACGCCTGGGCTTTTTCCTGATCAATATCCAGCTTAAATTGTGGGGTATCTTCCAGACCGTTAGGGCGCACGCGCACCAGCAAATCTGGATGTTCTCTCACCATACCCAGCAACTGGTTCCGGGCTTTCGTCAGTTCTGTATGACCGAGGTTAGCCTGATCAATTAACTGAAAATCAAAGCCGGTCGCGGTACCCAGTTCAAGAATGGCAGGCATGTTGAACGGGAACACCAGTCCATCTTTAATCTGGCTGAACGCCCTGGTCGCACGTTCGACGATAGCCGTCACGCCGTTTTCATCGCCCGAACGCTCTTCCCATGGTTTGAGGCTAATAAAGACGATACCGGAGTTCTGTCCCTGGCCGCTAAAGCTGAAGCCATTAACGGTGAACACCGATTTTACGTTCGCTTTTTCCTGGTTCAGGTAGTAATTCTGAATCTGATCCAGCACCTGCTGTGTGCGCGTCTGTGTCGCACCGGCAGGAAGTTGCACCATTGTCATAAAGACCCCCTGATCCTCTTCGGGCAAGAAGGAGGTAGGGAGGCGTAAAAACAGAACAGCCATTCCGCCGACGATAAGAACATATAGCAACAAGTAGCGTCCGGTTTTGCGCAGAATACCGCTGATACTATTGCTGTAATGCCCGACGCTTTTATCGAACAGGGCGTTAAACCATCCGAAAAAACCGCCTTTCTTTTCAACATGTCCGGCGGAAACGGGTTTTAGCAGCGTTGCGCAAAGCGCTGGCGTAAGAATGAGGGCGACCAGAACAGAAAGCGCCATCGCTGAAACAATGGTCAGAGAGAACTGGCGGTAAATGGCGCCGGTCGAGCCGCCAAAGAACGCCATGGGGATAAATACCGCCGAGAGCACCATCGCGATCCCGACCAGTGCGCCCTGGATCTGGACCATGGATTTCTGCGTCGCCTCTTTGGGCGGCAGTTTCTCTTCCGCCATGACGCGTTCGACGTTTTCTACTACCACGATGGCGTCATCGACCAGCAGGCCGATGGCCAGCACCATTCCGAACATCGTTAGCGTGTTGATGGAGAATCCGAATGCGGCGAGGATCGCGAATGTTCCCAACAGCACGACAGGCACTGCGATAGTTGGAATCAGCGTGGCGCGCAGATTTTGCAGGAACAGGTACATCACCAGGAAGACGAGGATGATGGCTTCAAACAGCGTTTTCACCACCTCGTTAATCGAGATTTTTACAAATGGTGTAGTGTCATAGGGGTAAACCACTTGCAAACCTTGCGGGAAGAAAGGTTGTAACTCAGCCAGCTTTGCTTTGACGCCTGCGGCAGTATCCAGCGCGTTTGCACCGGTCGCCAGCTTAATGCCCAGGCCTGTTGCAGGCTGACCATTAATTTTCGTCACCATGTTATAGTTTTCGCCGCCGAGTTCGATGCGGGCTACATCTCTGAGGTGAACCATTGAGCCATCCTGGCCCACCTTCAGCGTTATGCGGCCAAACTCTTCCGGCGTTTTCAGGCGTGTCTGAGCAATAATGGAGGCATTAAGTTGTTGACCCTGGACGGATGGTGCGCCTCCCAGTTGGCCTGCGGCAATCTGATTGTTTTGCGTTCTCAGTTGATTGATAACGTCCAGCGGAGTCAACTGATATTTGTTCATTGCGTTGCTGTCGAGCCAGATGCGCATTGCGTACTGTGCACCAAACATCTGGACATCGCCGACACCTGCTGTTCGGCTTATTGCGTCTTTAACGTTAGACGCCACATAGTCGGAAATATCATCCTGCGTCAGATTGTTATTATCGGAGACAAAACCCGCCACCATCAGGAAACCGCTACTGGATTTCTCGACGCTGATCCCCTGCTGCTGTACTTCCTGTGGCAGTAAGGGCATCGCTAACTGTAATTTGTTTTGCACCTGGACCTGTGCGATATCCGGGTCAGTACCCGACTCGAAAGTCAGAGTAATGGTGACGCTCCCGGAGGAATCGCTGGTGGAGGACATATACATCAGGTTATCGATACCGTTCATATTCTGTTCGATAACCTGCGTAACCGTGTCTTGTACCGTCTGCGCATCCGCACCTGGGTAGGTGGCAGAAATAGCGACCGCAGGAGGTGCAATGGTCGGATACTGTGCAACGGGCAGTTGCATGATTGCCAGAGCCCCTGCCATCATCAGAATGATGGCCAGAACCCAGGCAAAAATAGGGCGATTGATAAAAAAGTTAGCCATGTCCGGTTACCTTATTGCGCAGTTTTTGCGGCTGGAGTTTCGGTATCGGTGGTTGCTTTAACCTTTACGCCGGGACGCGCTTTCTGCAATCCGCTGACGATAACCTTATCGCCAGGCTGTAAGCCCTCGCTGATTAACCACTTGTCACCTATCGCCTGAGTAGCAACGACGGTGCGAGCCTCGACCTGACTCTTGTCATTGACAACCATCACCGTTGCATCGCCGCGTGGCGTTCGCGTTACCCCTTGCTGGGGAACGAGAATGGCATTCGGCTGGATGCCTTCATCAATACGAGCACGCACAAACATGCCCGGCAGCAGCGTGTGCTGTGGGTTAGGGAATACGGCCCTGAGGGTGATGGATCCGGTACTTTCATCAACGGTGACATCAGAGAACTGCAACGCACCTTTCAGCGGGTACGACTGACCATTTTCCATCACCAGTTCGACGGTACTGCTGGCGCTGTCTTTATGCAGGCTCCCTTGCTCAACGGACTGTTTGAGGCGCATAAAGTCATTACTGGACTGTGTTACGTCGACGTAAATAGGATCAAGTTGTTGCACGGTAGCAAGCTCAGTTGCCTGGCCATTCGTGACTAATGCGCCTTCGGTGACGTTAGATTTACCGATACGTCCGCTAATGGGCGATGTCACTTTGGTGTAGGCCAGGTTGATACGAGCGCTTTCGACCGCCGCTTTTGCCGCGATAACGGAGGCATCGGCCTGGCGAGCATCAGCAATGGCCTGATCGTACTCTTGCTGGCTGATGTACTTAGTGCCAACCAGCGGGACATAACGTTTTACCGTTAAATGTGCGATAGCTGCTGCCGCTTCACTCTTTGCCAGTTCGCCTTTGGCGCTGTCGTAGTCGGCCTGGTAAGTCGCAGGATCGATCTGATAAAGCGACTGACCGGCTTCAACATCGCTTCCCTCGGTGAAATTCCGTTTAAGTACAATCCCGCTGACCTGAGGACGGACTTCAGCAATACGAAATGCTGTTGTGCGCCCAGGTAATTCGGTCGTCACGGCTAAAGGCGCCTTTTCGACGACATGGACAGTCACCTGCGGCTCTGCGGGGTGAGCTTGTGTTTCTCCCTGATCGTTACAACCGGCGAGTAATACAGCGGACATGATGATGAATGAGGGCAGGAGTGAAAACCTGGCATTTTTCGTCATTTCTATTCCTTAAAAAACCGAACGCTCGTTATTAACCGGGTAACGCAGAGGCGATAACGCGCACAAGTGAAAATAATGGTTGGCTATCCTACAAATTATTAGCTTGCGATGTAAGCAATACTTATTTATGGGCGCGATACACGGCACGTAAAAACAAAAAAGGATTTATCTTCGGTTGTTTCATTATGGTTTTAATAGTAATGCAATGATGCGCATAAACACATATTGAAATAAGTATTCGGTTGGTGAATATATTGGTGGTTGTTATTTGTTTTGTTTATTCGTGTGCAATATCCATAATTAACTGTTTTAGAACTCGTCTAAATAAACGCTAAGTGATACATTTGTTCCGTTTAGCAAATATTACATAAGAAAGTTAATCATTCTCTACCTTACCTCAGACAGTCGAAACCATGGCCAGAAAAACGAAAGCTGATGCCCTCAAAACACGACAGCACCTGATAGAAACAGCGATTATGCAGTTTGCCGTGCGTGGTGTTAGCAATACGACGTTAAACGACATTGCGGATGCCGCCAGCGTGACGCGGGGGGCGCTCTATTGGCATTTTGAAAATAAGACGCAATTGTTCAATGCGCTATGGTTACAACAACCTTCATTACGCGATCTTATTCAGGATAAACTTATTGGTCGTTGGGGTGATAATCCTTTACAGCGACTGCGTGAAAAGTTTGTTGTGGGATTGCAATATATTGCACAGAATCCTCGCCAGCAGGCATTAATGCAAATTTTATATCATAAATGTGAATTTCATAACGATATGATATCAGAACAGACCATTCGCGATAAAATAGGTCTCAGTCATCAAAGCATTCGTGATTCACTGCAAAAATGCGTGGATGAAAATCTGATTGCTACCAGTCTGGATTTAGATGTCATCATCATTATTCTGCACGGTAGCTTTAGCGGGATAATAAAAAACTGGTTAATGAATCCAGTGAGTTATGATTTGTATGGGCAAGCGCCAGTATTAGTTGATAACGTATTAAAAATGTTAAGCCCAGACGGCTGTGTAATGCAATTAATGCAGAGTGAAAATCAGCCAGGATAGTTTTAGCCGCCAGGACCTGACGGCTGTCGACGTATTTTTCGTCGTGCTATTCGAGGTCGACGCAGTTGACCAGCTTGAGGGGGTTTACAGAATTCATATTCCGGCACTTATCGTGCTCCGTTGTCATCAGCTCTATCCACTGAATGAGCAGCGCATCAAAGAGAAAAACGAAGACCGCAAAAACAACCAGCCACCAATACTTGCGAATCATTACCAAACCCTGTGTATTCATGCCCAAGCGTGCAGGGAATATACACGAAATCTGCAAGCTGAAAAGCAGACTTACAATGCCTTTACTTTGCTGAAAGATCGCCGCTCTTTGCTGTTAATCGACTCTTTTTAGACAGATTTTTTGTCTTCCGCTTTTTCACCTTTGCAAGTTCATTCTCTGAAAAATGCGAACCAATACTCATTCTTCTGAGCCCCATTTTTACGTACTCGGCATTGATTTCAATCCCGACAAACTTGCGACCTAATTCCACGGCAGTGGCACCGGTAGTGAAGCTACCGGCAAACGGATCCAGCACGCTGTCATCTGGACTGGAGGAAGCCAGAATGATGCGTTCAAGGAGGGCTTTGGGTTTTTGAGTCGGGTGATTTTCGTATTCGTCCATCAGATAACGAACGCGTGGAAACTCCCAGACATTGCCTGGTACTTTTTTCTGGTTGTAAGGTTGGGGCGGGTTCTTTCTGTAGTCTATCAGTGCACGTTTAGCGCCCGTTTTGGCTTCAACCAAAATATCATCACGATTAAACGTGTAGTTTTTCTGATCTTTTACCATCATCAGAAGCGGTTCATACATCGAACCAAAGTAATTTTTGGCCTGCACCCCGGAGCTATCGTATGACCACACGATACGGCTCTTGATGGTAAAGAGCTGGCGGCATTTGAGATCGATGTACGGCATGTTCTCCGTACTGTTCATGATGTACATGGTGCCGTGTGGTTTGAGAATGCGATGGCACTCGTCAATGCACTCAAACAGCCATGCCAAAAATGCCTCTTCGTCCCAGGATTCCACCATCCCGTCAAAGTCTTTACCGATGTTATAAGGTGGGTCGGCGAAAATGAGATCGACGCTTTCTGACGGCAGCTTTTTCAGTTCGGTCAGAGCATCACCCAGGATTGTCTTTTTAGATTCATCGCCAAAATAGACAGGTTCACATCTTGCGTTCATCGCCAAAGCCTCCCGTGTGACGTTAATAAAAAAGGCGCTTCCCCATGCCGAGTAGCGCCTTTTAAAACAAACATTTCGCTGATTAGTATCAGTTCATGCCGTATTTTTTCAGTTTTTTACGCAGCGTACCACGGTTGATGCCCATCATCAGGGCAGCACGGGTCTGGTTACCGCGGGTGTATTGCATCACCATGTCCAACAGGGGCTGTTCTACTTCAGCCAGTACCAGCTCATAGAGATCGTTAACATCCTGACCATTCAATTGAGCAAAATAGTTCTTCAGTGCCTGTTTAACCGAGTCACGCAGGGGCTTTTGAGTTACCTGATCCTGAGAGTTAACGGTAGAAACGGTCAGTACGTCAGAATTTACGCGTTGTTCGAACATAGTTCTGTCAGCTCTTTATTTCTGTTTACGCAAAATTTTCGAAGTATGCCTCCAACGCCACCAGCTGTTCGCTGGAATCTTCAATGGCGTTGAATGTGCGCCGAAACTGGTCATCCGGAGCGTGTTCCTGGAGATACCAGGATACGTGTTTACGCGCAATTCGGTACCCTTTTGCCTGACCATAAAAGTCGTGCAGTTCCCGAACGTGCGCACAAAGCAAGCGCTTCACCTCTGCCAGAGGCAGCGGGGGCAGCAGCTCCCCAGTGTCCAGATAATGCTGGATTTCCCGAAAGATCCAGGGTCTTCCCTGAGCTGCACGTCCTATCATCAGGGCATCCGCCCCCGTATAGTCGAGTACAGCTCTGGCTTTATGCGGGTCAGTAATGTCGCCATTCGCGATAATCGGAATGGAAACTTTCTGCTTAACTGCCCGAATACTGTCGTACTCAGCATCTCCATTGAACAAACAGGCGCGGGTGCGTCCATGAATGGTCAGAGCCTGAATGCCACAGTCTTCAGCCAGTTGGGCAATCTCTACGCAGTTACGGTGTTCCGGAGCCCAGCCGGTGCGAATCTTGAGTGTGACAGGAACGTCCACTGCATTGACGACCTCGGTTAGTATTGATTTCACTAGATCCGGGTACTGCAAGAGGGCTGAACCTGCGAGCTTGCGATTCACTTTTTTAGCCGGACACCCCATATTGATATCAATAATCTGGGCGCCGCTTTCCACGTTAATACGTGCGGCATCGGCCATCTCAACAGGGTCGCTACCGGCAATTTGCACCGTGCGAATTCCTGGCTCATCAACGTGCACCATCCGTAAACGAGACTTGTCACTTTCCCAAACCTGCGGGTTAGAAGACATCATCTCGGATACCGTCAATCCTGCTCCCATCTCATAGCACAGCGTCCTGAATGGTCTGTCAGTGATGCCAGCCATAGGTGCTGCGATCAGGCGATTTCTGAGCTGGTATTGTCCGATGCGCATGAGTTAAGAAATGACCATACTGTGACTGCAAGGCGGCGTATATTACGCATTTTTCGCACGAGATGAAAGGCCAAACTTTGACCAATCCACTGAGGTGGATCAATGAATTGCCGTAAATATGAACGCATGAAAATATTTAATCATATAAATCATTGCATTATAAAGATGTGTCGATTTTATATACACATATAATTTTGCGTAACTTCTCATTTTTTCTTCAGCCGCAGAAGGTGCTGGCAAGATATTCTGCTGAATTAATCAGCAAATTGTCTCGCCATTGTGTGATCTCTACCTCATTTTAGTACAGGATCTCGATATCTCCTGAATGGCTGTCGATGATCTTGCGTTCATTTACTGGCTGCGGTGGGCGATTGTTCGCAGGCCCAACAATGTAGTGAAATTTATCCAGTTGTTCGGCGGAAAGGGCAACAGGCGTTTTCAGGACAGTCCAGCTGACGCCTTCAGTACAGGGAGGTGTAGTTAGCGAACCACTATAGCGCCAGTAGGTTTTATCGTCGGGTAAAAGTTGGTTGATATCGACTGGCGAGAAGATGGGCATACTGTTGTCCTCCATGGTTGGAAATGACTCCCACAGATTTTGAATCGCCTGGTTAGGTTCGCCGACGTCAAACATGACCGCCACGATAGTGACGTCTCCGTGTTGGTTTTTGTGGACTAACTGCAACTCCAGCGGATAGGTTTTACCGTTGAAGGTATGTTCGCTCGGGGCGTGAAAATCTAATTGTTTTAGAAAATAAATCTTTCCATCAACTTCAATGGAGTTTGAGGTATAGCTACTCATTGTTGCCTGCAGAGTATGGTTAATGCTCTGAAATCTTGTCGGACCATCAACATATTGCATGTTGAGTGAAGGAAGTCCAAGTTTACGAGTTTTGGCGGTCTGGATATCAATGGGTGATTGATTTATTCCGGTCTGGCACGTTGCATACTCTTTGCTGATTTCTCCCCACTGTGCGGGACCAGATTCTCCGCTATAACCCCATGGCGCGGCCAGCGCGGTCAGTGGCATCAGGTATGCTGTCAGTAAAGTTGTGATAAATAGGTTGAAGCGCATACGTTTACTCAACGAAAATCAATATAAATATTAACAAAATCAATAAATTATTATATCGCTGGAGAACGTCTCAGTATGCTGGTCAATTGTCTGAAAATGGCGTGGTCAGGCAACCACGCCGGAAGGGATTATTTTTTCTGACCGGTAATGCGGCACCACTCTTCTTTCTCGACAACCGGATCGAGCGTAAAGAGTTCGGCATAGGCCTCACAGACGCTTTCCGCCTGGCTGGCAAGAATGCCAGAAAGCCCCAGTAAACCGCCCTCAACGGGCAGTACGCTGATTAACGGTGCCAGTTCACGTAATGGGCCTGCGAGGATGTTTGCGACCACCACGTCGGCTTTCATCGCCTCTGGCTGGTCTTTCGGCAGATAAAGCTCCAGACGCTCAGAAACGCCATTACGCTGGGCGTTATCACGGCTGGCCTGAATTGCTTGCGGATCAATGTCTACGCCGATGGCTTTTGCCGCACCCAGCTTCAGTGCCGCAATGGCAAGAATGCCGGAGCCGCAGCCGAAGTCGATGACGGTTTTGCCGTTTAGATCGAGACCGTCCAGCCATTGCAGGCATAGGGAGGTGGTGGGGTGAGTGCCGGTACCAAACGCCAGACCCGGGTCCAGCATCACGTTGACGGCATTCTCATCCGGGACATCGCGCCAGCTTGGGCAAATCCACAAACGTTCACCAAAGCGCATCGGGTGGAAGTTATCCATCCATTCGCGTTCCCAGTCTTTGTCTTCGAGCTGTTCGATTTTATGCGCGAAGCCTGCACCCAGCAGCGGATGCTGCTCCAGGATGGCAACCACTTCTTTCATGTCGGTTTCTGCATCGAACAAGCCGATAACGTCGGTATCTCCCCACAGGCGAGTCTCGCCCGGCAGAGGCTCAAATACCGGCGTATCATGCGTGTCCTGGAAAGTAATGGAAACGGAGCCCGCTTCCATCAGCGCATCGCTCAACTCTTCAGCGTTGGCACCGGTCGTGTTCAGTTTCAGTTGGATCCATGGCATGGCAAAACTCTTTTATTTATCAGTAGTCAATATGGCGGCTTGCGGGACGGCAGAACCGAAACGGTTGCCGATCAGGAAAGCCAGCAAGCTTATCAGTAACGAGGGCACAATCGGGTGGAAACCCAGGTACTGAATGTTAAATGTAGCGAGTACGGCATAAAGAACGCCGCCGATAATCATCGCGCTCAAAGCGCCCGCCGCGTTTGCACGCTCCCAGTACAGGCCCAGTACCAGCGGCCACAGGAAGACAGCTTCCAGCCCGCCAAATGCCAGCAGGTTAAGCCAGATAATCATCTCTGGCGGTTTCCAGGCGGCCAGTAGCAGTAACGCGCCGAGCAACAGGGTAATTACTGCCGACATGCGCTTCAGCCGGGTTTCGTTTTTCAGCTGTTCCGGACGCAGGTTCAGGTACAGATCCTTAATGATCGTAGCGGAACTTTGCAGCAATTGGGCATTGATCGTCGACATGATCGCGGCCATGGGGGCCGCGAGGAAGATCCCGGCAGCTACCGGCGGCAACACTTTGACCATCAGCGTAGGGATAACAAGATCCGGCACTGTCAGATCAGGGATCACCGCACGCCCCAACGCACCCGCCAGATGCATACCAAACATCAGGATCGCCACTACGATGGTGCCGATGATAATGCCGCGGTGTACAGCTTTGCTGTCTTTATAAGAGATGCAGCGTACTGCTGTATGCGGCAGCCCAATTACGCCAAAGCACACCAGTACCCAGAATGAGGTCATGAACGTGGGTGACAGAATGTCATCCGCGCCTTGCGGCGAGACCAGTTTAGGGTCGATAGTTTGCAGGGTTACCACCGCATTGCTGAGGCCACCGGCAGCATGAACGACGCCGACCAGCAGAACAATAGTACCAATCAGCATCACCATACCCTGCATGGTGTCGTTCAGTACGCTGGCGCGAAAACCGCCGAACGCCGTATACAATGCGATACTGACGCCAAAAATAAGCAAACCGGTTTCGTAAGGTATACCTGCAGCGGTTTCAAGCAAACGTGCGCCGCCAATAAACTGTACGGTCATTGCTCCGACAAACGCGACCAGCAGGCTAAGGCTTGCCAGCCACACAAGCAGGCGACTCTGGTAACGGGCAAACAGCATATCGTTGAGGGTAACGGCATTATAACGGCGCGCCAGAATCGCGAATTTCTTACCAAGAATCCCCAAAGAAAGCCAAACGGCGGGCAACTGGATCATCGCCAGCAGCACCCATCCCAGCCCGTATTTGTAAGCGGCGCCAGGACCGCCAATAAACGAGCTGGCGCTAATGTAGGTTGCCGTTAGCGTCATGGCTAATACGACCCCGCCCATCGAGCGGCTGCCGAGGAAATATTCATTCAGGAAAGTGCCGGTCGATCTCTTACGCATGGCGTAAACGGAAAGACCGAAGACCACCAACAGATAGGCGACCAGCGGCAAAATAACTTCAAGCTGCATCGTCATCCTCCAACGGAATGTCGCGATAGATAAACTTCACCATCGCCCAGCACAGCACGATGAAAACCAGCGGCGTTAGCAGGCAGGCCATTTCGAACCAGTGTGGTAAGCCGGTAAAACCGAGCGTGGAATCTGGTAAGTAAGCGGCCACTAACCATGTGGCAAGATATAAAAGGGTCAGCCACAGCGCCCAGCGCGCCTCTTTATGGGCCTGAACAAAACGAGCGTCCATTTTTTGTCCCTTGTGGATAAAGAAAGCGGGGATTGTACCTTATGGCACGTGCGGGAGGGGAGAAAAACAAAAGGCCGGAATTTCCGGCCTTTTCAGTTAACGCACGCTTACTTTTCCTGAAGTCCGAGTTTTTTCTCCAGATAGTGGATATTGGTTCCACCGTGCTGGAAATGCTCGTCATTCATGATGCGGATCTGCAGATCAACGTTGGTTTTGATACCGTCGATGATCAGTTCCTGCAACGCGTTTTTCATACGGGCGATTGCTACGTCGCGGTTTTCGCCATAGCAGATCAGCTTACCGATCATTGAGTCATAGTACGGAGGTACGGTGTAGCCTGCGTAAATATGAGACTCCCAGCGCACACCAAAGCCACCCGGCGCGTGGAAACGCGTGATTTTACCCGGGCTTGGCAGGAAGGTGTTCGGGTCTTCGGCGTTGATACGGCATTCTACCGCATGGCCTTTAACCACAACTTCATCCTGCTTGATGGACAGCGGTTGTCCCGCAGCGATGCGCAGCTGCTCTTTGATCAGGTCAACGCCGGTGATCATTTCGGTTACCGGGTGTTCAACCTGAATACGGGTGTTCATTTCAATGAAGTAGAACTCGCCGTTTTCGAACAGGAACTCGAAAGTACCTGCCCCGCGATAGCCGATATCAACGCACGCTTTGGCGCAACGCTCGCCGATGTAGCGACGCAGTTCCGGAGTAATGCCCGGTGCTGGTGCTTCTTCGACGACTTTCTGGTGACGACGCTGCATGGAGCAGTCACGTTCTGCCAGATAAATCGCGTTACCCTGACCGTCTGCCAGCACCTGAATTTCGATGTGGCGTGGGTTTTCCAGGTACTTCTCCATGTAAACCATGTCGTTGTTGAAAGCCGCTTTCGCTTCCGCTTTGGTCATGGAGATGGATTGTGCCAGTTCGGCATCGCTGCGCACGACGCGCATACCGCGACCGCCGCCGCCGCCGGAGGCTTTGATAATAACTGGATAACCGATGCGCTTCGCATGAGCGCGGTTAGCGTCCATGTCGTCGCCCAGCGGGCCGTCAGAGCCTGGGACTGTTGGTACGCCAGCTTTCTTCATCGCGGTAATTGCGGACACTTTGTCGCCCATCAGGCGGATGGTGTCGGCTTTCGGGCCGATGAAGATAAAGCCGGAACGTTCTACCTGTTCAGCAAAGTTGGCATTCTCAGAGAGGAAGCCATAACCCGGGTGAATTGCCACTGCGCCGGTGATTTCAGCAGCGCTAATGATAGCCGGGATGTTCAGATAGCTTTTTACGGACGGAGCCGGACCAATACAGACCGTCTCATCCGCCAGCAATACGTGTTTTAAATCGCGATCCGCGCTTGAATGCACAGCGACAGTCTTGATGCCCAGCTCTTTACAGGCACGCAGAATACGCAGGGCGATCTCACCGCGGTTGGCGATAACAATTTTATCCAACATGTTCGCCTCGTTATTCGATGACGACCAGCGGCTCGTCAAATTCTACCGGTTGACCGCTTTCTACCAGAATCGCTTTCACTACGCCGGATTTGTCGGCTTCGATCTGGTTCATCATTTTCATGGCTTCAACGATGCACAGGGTATCGCCCGCATTCACTTTCTGGCCGATTTCGATGAACGCTTTCGCATCTGGGCTCGGGGTGCGGTAGAACGTACCAACCATTGGGGAGCGTACGATGTGACCACTGATTTCCGCTGCTGCCGGAGCTTCCATACTTGGAGAGGCAGTTTGTGCGACAGCGTTAGACAGAGCTGGCTGCTGCATCACTGGTGCAGCATAAGCCTGTTGCATCATTGGAAAACTTGCAGCTGGCGCCGCACGGCTGATGCGTACAGACTCTTCGCCTTCAGAAATTTCCAGTTCGGAGATGCCTGATTCTTCAACCAGCTCGATCAGTTTTTTAATCTTACGAATATCCATGAGTGGGTTCCGTACTCTTTGTTTAGTGAGATTGTGACAAGCGTTTTACCGCCGTCTGTATAGCATTTTTATAACAGTGAGTGACAAGATGCCACGCATCTCAGGCATTGCACTGGGTGCGGTTGCCATTAAGTGAGATTGCCAGACTTGTTAGTCATTGTGCGGCTATCTTCTGCCATTTTCGGGTAAAAGACAAAATATACCTTCAACATGCGAATGTCACCCTTTCAGCGCTCTAAAAACGCTACCGAGGATAGCAAAGTCGCACATTATAACTATTTCGTAGCAATTGGCAGCTAAATACTGGTCTTATCAGGGAAGATAATCAACCGTTAACATGTAAAGAAAATCGGATCGTCCACATTTTGTAACGCACTGCACATAACGTGAAACTACCGCCACCACTGGCGAAACTTCTTGTAACGGCAGGCTAACAACACCACAGCGAGTGCTGCATAAATAATCGGTTGAGGGGAGATAATTTTTACCGACCACAGATAATGTATGGGTGCCAGGATCGCCACAAGATAGACGAAGTTGTGCAAATACTGCCAATTTTTGCCCAGTTTTCGCTGAGCCGACTGGGTGGAGGTTAACGTGAGGGCGAATAATATGCCCCAACTGGCAATGCCCAGCATCAAATAAGGTCGCGTGATTAATTCCCGTCCTAACAGCGCCAGATTATGAATGCCCAGTTCCAGGAGTGCGTAGCTGGTTAAATGCAACGTTGCCCAGGCGAAACACCATAGCCCTAACAGGCGCCGTGTGCGTATCAATAATGGCTGTTTAGCGTAGCGCGCGAGGGGAGAGACCAGCAAGGTCGCCAGCAAGAATTTCAGAGCTGTCCTACCGGTAAAGTGCTGGATATCTTTGACCGGGTCTGCGCTCAGACCACCGTGATTCACCGCCCAAAATAGCCAGACAAACGGTAAAAAGCCGGCAAGATGCAGGCAAACTTTCAGTCCGGTAATGTGCTTTGCAGTCAGGCGCACTCAAAAATTCTCCTGCAGGTTAAGACCACGGTACAGCGAAGCGACCTCGTCGGCGTAACCGTTAAACAGCAGCGTGGGTTGGCGCTGAACGTCCAGAATACCGCCTGCGCCAATAAAACGCTCAGTGGCCTGGGACCAGCGCGGGTGATCGACATGCGGATTCACGTTGGCATAAAATCCATACTCATTGGGGGCGGCCAGATTCCAGGTTGTCGGGGGGCGTTCGCGGGTTAGTTTAATACTCACGATCGACTTAATGCCTTTAAATCCGTATTTCCACGGCACAATTAAGCGAATGGGCGCGCCATTTTGTGGGGGAAGAGCTTTTCCATAAACCCCCACGGTAAGCAGAGTGAGTGGATGCATAGCTTCATCCAGACGCAGTCCTTCAATATAGGGATACTTGAGCCCGCCGCCAATAAAGCGATCTTTTTGTCCGGGCATTTCATCCGGTGCGTAGATCGTTTCGAAGGCGACATATTTTGCGTTGCTGGTGGGTTCAACCTGCGCCAGCAGTTTATGTAACGGAAAACCAATCCACGGCACGACCATTGACCAGGCTTCCACACAGCGCATCCGGTAAATCCGTTCTTCCAGTGGGAAACGGGCGGTCAGCGCATCGTGATCGAGGGTGAGTGGTTTAACCACCTCACCACTGATTTTTAACGTCCACGGATCGGTTTTCAGACTGCCAGCATTGGCTGCCGGATCCGCTTTATCGAGACCGAACTCATAGAAGTTGTTGTAGCCAGAAACTTTATCCGCTGGCGTTAAAGGAAGCGAATTTTGCCAGGCGGCGGGTTTACTGAAATCAAGCGGCTTACCCGCGGGCGCGGGCGGGCGGTCATTCCCCTTAAACCAGCTAAGAAGGTCAGCCTGCGCAGAGAGGGGGAAAGACAACGCGGCGGCGCTGATCCCTAATGCTTTTAGTACCTGGCGGCGTTGCATAAAAAAAGCCGACTCGTCAGTGACGTCGGCTTCTGTAAATGGACGTAATTTCTTCATAACAGACTCCCGGCTTACGCGTCATAACTGACAGGGGACGCGTAGTTAATATGGCAGGGAGTCTGTAGATATGCCGCGAAATTTCGTTAATTAAGTGTAAATTTCTGCGCTGGAGCCTGTTACTTCACCTTCACCAGCGTACGACCTTGCACCTGGTTATTGATGATGGCATCGGCAAACTTCGGCGCATCCGCCAGCGTAATCTCCGTGGCGGCCTGAGCATAGAAAGAGTCCGGTAGATCCTTAACCAGACGCGCCCAGGCTTCTGCCCGGCGTGCCGGCGGGGTCATCACCGAGTCCACCCCTTGCAAACGAACGTTACGCAGAATAAATGGCATCACCGTCGTCGGCAGAGCGAAACCGCCAGCCAGGCCGCAGGCGGCAACGCAGCCACCGTAGTTCATCTGTGCCAGGACTTTTGCCAGAACTTTGTCGCCAACGGTATCAACCGCACCAGCCCACAGCTGTTTTTCCAACGGGCGAGATTCAGCAAATTCATCGCGGCCAAGGATACGGTTAGCGCCCAGGCTCTTCAGGTAGTCGTGAGTGCTTTCGCGACCCGAAACCGCCGCAACCTGATAACCCAGCTTATGCAGTAACGCCACGGCCGTGCTGCCCACGCCGCCGCTGGCACCGGTGACGACAATCTCACCGTCTTGCGGGCGAATACCTGCATCTTCAAGCGCCATGACGCACAGCATGGCGGTAAAGCCAGCGGTACCGATGACCATGGCTTTACGTCCGTCCAGCCCTTGTGGCAGCGCAACCAGCCAGTCGCCTTTCACGCGTGCGCGTTCGGCCAGTCCACCCCAATGATTTTCACCCACGCCCCAGCCGGTCAGTAAAACTTCCTGACCTGCATGAAAACGGGGATCTTCGCTTGTGCGCACGGTACCGGCGAAATCGATACCAGGAATCATCGGAAAATTGCGAATGATTTTACCCTTGCCGGTGATAGCCAGGGCGTCTTTATAGTTCAGGCTTGACCAGTGGACATCCACCGTCACATCGCCTTCCGGTAGCTGATTTTCGTCGAGGGGTTGAACGGATGCGAGGGTTTTTCCGTCCTGCTGTTCTAAGATCAAAGCCTGCATAACCTGTCCTCAATTCGTATAGTGGATTGGAAAATTATTAATGAAGACTATACTCGCTAATCAAAACATGATGCCGATTCCGCGCAATAAATTGCCAGATATACCTAATTTGGTAGTATGCCCACACTGTTTGTATAAATGGACGGATTTTGCGTTCAGTTTTGCATTTTCGCGCCGCTTTATCACTTTCATGCCTGTTTCATAACTGTCGGAGTTAACACAAGGATGCGATTAACGACGAAATTTTCAGCTTTTGTGACGCTGCTTACAGGGTTAACGATCTTCGTGACTCTGATCGGCTGCTCGCTGAGTTTCTATAACGCGATTCAATATAAGTTCACCACCCGTGTTCAGGCGGTGGCGACAGCGATTGATACGCACCTTGTCTCCCGCGATGTCGTTGCGCTAACCCCGCAAATCGATGAACTGATGGTTTCGGTTGATATCGTGCGCGTCGAACTGCTTCAGGGCGAACACGTGGTGTATGACCACTCCCGAACCAGCAGCTACCGCCCGGCGGGGACGAACAATCTGTATCGTGATGTCACCGTCCCGTTGGTCAAACACCCGGGCATGTCGCTGCGTCTGGTTTATCAGGATCCAATGGGCAACTATTTCCATTCGCTGATGACTACCGCGCCGCTCACGTTGGCGATTGCTTTTATTATACTGATGCTCTTTTTGTCTGTGCGCTGGCTTCAGCGTCAGCTTTCAGGTCAAGAGTTGCTGGAGATTCGTTCAACGCGCATTCTTAACGGCGAACGTGGACCGAACGTGCGGGGGACGGTCTATGAATGGCCTGCGCGTACCAGTAGCGCGCTCGATATGCTGCTGACCGAAATTCAAAGTGCCCGCGAGCAACGTAGCCGACTGGATACGCTGATTCGTTCCTATGTGGCGCAGGATACAAAAACCGGGCTAAGCAACCGCCTGTTCTTTGATAACCAACTGGCAACGCTGCTGGAAGATCAGGAAAAAGTGGGATCGCATGGCGTCGTGATGATGGTACGCCTGCCGGACTTTACGCTGCTGCGCGATAGCTGGGGAATTACCCTTGCGGAAGAACAAATTTCAACGCTAATCAATTTGTTGTCGACTTTTATGACGCGCTATCCGGGCGCGTTGCTGGCGCGCTACCACCGTAGCGATTTTGCCATCCTGTTGCCACACCGCACGCTGAAAGAGGCGGAAAGTATTGCCGGGCAATTATTAAAAGCGGTAGATGCGCTTCCGGCTAATAAAATGATCGACCGTGCCGATATGGTTCATATTGGCATTTGTGTTTGCCGCAGCGGTCAGTCGACGGAACAAGTGATGGATCACGCCGAAGCCGCCACGCGGAACTCGGTATTGCAGGGTGGGAACAGCTGGTCGGTCTATGATGACTCACTACCGGAAAAAGGTCGGGGTAACGTACGCTGGCGAACGCTGATCGAACAGATGCTCAGCCGGGGTGGACCAAGAATTTATCAAAAGCCTGCGGTAACCCGTGAAGGACGGGTGCACCACCGGGAGCTGATGTGCCGTATTTTTGATGGCAGCGAAGAGGTTATTTCGGCGGAATATATGCCGATGGTCCTGCAGTTTGGCCTGGCAGAAGAATATGACCGCCTGCAAATCAGCCGTCTGATCTTACTGTTGGGCTATTGGCCGCAGGAAAACCTGGCGATGCAGACAACGGTTGAATCGCTAATTCGCCCACGTTTTCAGCGCTGGCTACGTGATACGCTGATGCAGTGCGAAAAATCATTACGCAAACGCATAATTATTGAACTTGCTGAGGCAGATGTCTGTCAACATATCAGCCGGTTACAGCCCGTCATCAGATTGATGAATGCGCTGGGTGTGCGAATTGCCGTTACGCAGGCGGGTTTAACGCTGGTGAGCACCAGTTGGATCAAAGAGCTTAACGTTGAGTTATTGAAGCTGCATCCAAGCCTGGTGAGGAATATTGATAAGCGAACCGAAAACCAGCTCCTGGTGCAAAGCCTGGTGGAGGCTTGTTCTGGAACACCAACGCAGGTTTACGCCACGGGCGTTCGTTCGCGTAGCGAGTGGCATACGCTGACGGAACGCGGAGTTGCGGGTGGGCAAGGGGATTTTTTTGCCGCATCACAGCCACTTGACACTAACGTGAAAAAATATTCGCAAAGATACTCGGTTTAACCTGCCGTTTAATTCGTTTTCACGTAGAATAACGCGCGCTGTGCCTTCTGGGGGTGTGCTTGTCTGCTCGCCAGGTTGTAACAGCAAACATGCAGGTGAATGACCTTTGACAGGTTGCAAACAAAAGCGAGGAGTGCTGCTGATTTATTCAGCCCTGATGGACTCAGGCCGATTTTGTAACAAAGGAAACGAACTGCACTAATTTTCACCGTAGCAGATGATTTTTGCGCCTTGTCGCTGCTGCGTGTGGTTGGTAAAGTAAGCGGATTTTGTTTTCCGCCCCAGCTTTCAGGATTATCCCTTAGTATGTTGAAAAAATTTCGTGGCATGTTTTCCAATGACCTGTCCATTGACCTGGGTACCGCGAATACCCTTATTTATGTAAAAGGACAAGGCATCGTATTGAATGAGCCTTCTGTTGTGGCCATTCGTCAGGATCGTGCCGGCTCGCCAAAAAGCGTAGCCGCAGTGGGCCATGACGCGAAGCAGATGCTGGGTCGTACACCGGGCAATATCGCTGCCATTCGCCCAATGAAAGACGGCGTTATCGCTGACTTCTTCGTGACTGAAAAAATGCTCCAGCACTTTATCAAACAAGTGCACAGCAATAGCTTCATGCGCCCAAGCCCGCGCGTACTGGTATGTGTACCGGTTGGAGCAACTCAGGTTGAACGCCGCGCGATCCGTGAATCCGCCCAGGGCGCAGGTGCCCGTGAAGTATTCCTGATCGAAGAGCCGATGGCGGCTGCGATCGGGGCGGGTCTGCCAGTTTCTGAAGCAACCGGTTCTATGGTTGTGGATATCGGTGGTGGTACAACTGAAGTTGCCGTTATCTCCCTGAACGGCGTGGTTTACTCCTCTTCTGTACGTATTGGCGGCGACCGCTTCGACGAAGCCATCATTAATTATGTTCGTCGTAACTACGGTTCTCTGATCGGTGAAGCCACCGCAGAACGTATTAAACACGAAATCGGTTCCGCTTATCCGGGCGACGAAGTGCGCGAGATCGAAGTTCGCGGCCGTAACCTGGCAGAAGGTGTTCCACGCGGCTTTACCCTGAACTCCAACGAGATTCTGGAAGCCCTGCAGGAACCGCTGACCGGTATCGTGAGTGCGGTGATGGTTGCACTGGAACAGTGTCCGCCAGAACTGGCGTCTGACATCTCCGAACGCGGCATGGTACTGACCGGTGGCGGTGCTCTGCTGCGTAACCTTGACCGTCTGTTAATGGAAGAAACCGGTATTCCAGTTGTTGTTGCTGAAGATCCGCTGACCTGCGTGGCGCGCGGTGGCGGCAAGGCGCTGGAAATGATCGATATGCACGGCGGCGACCTGTTCAGCGAAGAGTAATCGGATGCAGGTAGGGTAGCCCGCGGGTTGCCCTTCCGCTCTGATACGAGAATACGCATAGACTATGAAGCCAATTTTTAGCCGTGGCCCGTCGCTACAGATTCGCCTTATTCTGGCGGTGCTGGTGGCGCTCGGCGTTATTATTGCCGACAGCCGCCTGGGTACGTTTAGTCAAATCCGAACGTACATGGATACCGCCGTCAGTCCTTTCTACTTTATCTCAAATGGTCCTCGTGAATTACTCGACGGCGTTTCGCAAACGCTGGCTTCGCGTGACCAACTCGAACTTGAAAATCGGGCGTTGCGTCAGGAACTGCTGCTGAAAAACAGCGAGCTGCTGATGCTGGGGCAATATAAACAGGAGAACGCGCGTTTGCGTGAGCTGCTGGGATCGCCGCTGCGTCAGGACGAACAAAAGATGGTGACGCAGGTCATCTCAACGGTTAATGACCCTTACAGCGATCAGGTGGTGATCGACAAAGGGAGCGTTAACGGTGTCTACGAAGGTCAGCCGGTTATTAGCGACAAAGGCGTTGTGGGTCAGGTCGTAGCGGTGGCTAAACTGACCAGCCGCGTGCTGCTGATTTGCGATGCGACGCATGCTCTGCCCATTCAGGTACTGCGTAACGATATCCGCGTGATCGCTGCCGGTAACGGCTGCACCGACGATCTTCAGCTCGAACACCTGCCGGCCAACACCGACATTCGCGTTGGCGATGTGCTGGTTACCTCGGGTCTGGGGGGACGTTTCCCTGAAGGCTATCCGGTTGGTGTTGTTTCTTCCGTTAAGCTGGACACTCAGCGCGCTTATACCGTGATTCAGGCACGCCCGACCGCAGGTCTGCAGCGTCTGCGTTATCTGCTGCTGTTGTGGGGCGCCGATCGTAACGGCGCAAATCCGATGACGCCAGAAGAAGTGCACCGCGTTGCCAATGAACGTCTGATGCAAATGATGCCGCAAGTTCTGCCTGCACCAGATGCCATGGGGCCGCCTGCGCCAGTGCCAGCTCCCGCAGCAGGCGTGACTCCAGCGCCTGCGGGTACCACGCCGCCACAACCTGCTCCGCGTAAGCCGGGAGGACAGTAAGTGGCAAGCTATCGTAGCCAGGGACGTTGGGTGATTTGGCTCTCGTTCCTTATTGCACTGTTGCTGCAAGTCATGCCCTGGCCGGACGATATTCTGGTTTTCCGGCCAAACTGGGTACTGCTCATCTTGTTGTACTGGATCCTGGCGCTGCCGCATCGCGTAAATGTGGGCACGGGGTTTGTGGTGGGTGCCATACTGGATCTCATCAGCGGCTCCACGCTTGGCGTGCGCGCATTGTCGATGAGTATCATTGCTTATCTGGTCGCGCTGAAATTCCAGCTATTCCGTAACCTCGCGCTCTGGCAACAGGCGCTGGTGGTCATGTTGTTATCACTGGTCGTGGATATTATTGTTTTCTGGGCCGAGTTTTTAGTGATCAATGTCTCTTTCAGACCCGAAGTGTTCTGGAGTAGTGTAGTGAATGGTGTGCTTTGGCCATGGCTATTCTTACTGATGCGTAAAGTCCGTCAGCAGTTTGCGGTGCAATAAGGTTGATATGAATACTCTGTATCTTGCTTCTGGTTCTCCACGTCGTCAGGAGCTGCTCGCTCAGCTTGGTGTTACCTTTGAACGGCTGGTGCCTGGGATTGAAGAACAGCGACACCCGCAGGAGAGCGCGCAGCAGTATGTTTCGCGTCTGGCACGCGAAAAAGCGCAGGCTGGCGTGGCGCTGGCGCAGCGCGATTTGCCGGTATTGGGTGCGGATACCATTGTTATCCTTAATGGCGAAGTGCTGGAAAAACCACACGACGCCGCCCATGCCGCAGTAATGCTGCGCAAACTGTCGGGCAAAACGCATCAGGTCATGACCGCCGTGGCATTGGCCGACCGCCGGCACAGTCTGGACTGTCTGGTGGTGACGGAAGTGACGTTCAGAGCACTAACCGATGAGGACATCGCGGGCTATATTGCCAGCGGTGAACCAATGGATAAAGCAGGTGCATACGGTATTCAAGGGTTGGGTGGCTGTTTTGTCAGGAAGATCAATGGCAGCTATCACGCTGTAGTCGGCTTACCGCTGGTAGAAACGTATGAGTTGCTGACCAATTTTAACGCACTGCGTGAGAAAAGGGATAAACATGACGGCTGAATTGTTGGTAAACGTAACGCCATCGGAAACTCGGGTGGCTTACATTGATGGCGGTATTCTGCAGGAAATTCATATTGAACGTGAGGCGCGACGCGGAATCGTAGGCAATATCTACAAAGGTCGTGTAAGTCGTGTACTTCCGGGTATGCAGGCGGCTTTTGTAGATATTGGACTGGATAAAGCCGCATTTCTTCACGCTTCAGACATCATGCCGCACACCGAATGCGTGGCGGGTGAAGAACAAAAACAGTTCACCGTGCGCGACATTTCTGAACTGGTGCGCCAGGGCCAGGATCTGATGGTGCAGGTGGTAAAAGATCCGTTGGGTACTAAGGGCGCACGCCTGACGACGGACATCACGCTTCCTTCCCGTTACCTCGTCTTTATGCCAGGTGCTTCGCACGTTGGCGTTTCCCAACGTATCGAAAGCGAAACCGAACGCGAACGCCTGAAAAAAGTGGTGGCGGATTACTGCGATGAACAGGGCGGATTCATCATTCGCACAGCGGCGGAAGGCGTCTGCGAGGAGGATCTGGCCTCGGATGCTGCCTACCTGAAGCGCGTCTGGACTAAAGTTATGGAGCGTAAAAAGCGCCCGCAAACGCGCTACCAGATGTACGGCGAACTGGCGCTGGCGCAGCGCGTGTTGCGTGATTTTGCGGATGCCCAGCTTGACCGGATCCGCGTTGACTCTCGTCTGACCTATGAAGCGTTGCTGGAGTTCACAGCGGAATATATCCCCGAGATGACCAGCAAGCTGGAACATTACAGCGGGCGCCAGCCCATTTTTGATCTCTTTGACGTTGAGAATGAAATCCAGCGCGCGCTGGAACGCAAGGTTGAACTGAAATCCGGCGGCTATCTGATCATCGATCAAACTGAAGCAATGACCACCGTCGATATCAATACCGGAGCGTTTGTTGGGCATCGTAATCTCGACGACACTATCTTTAATACTAATATTGAAGCAACGCAGGCCATTGCTCGTCAGCTGCGTCTGCGTAACCTCGGCGGCATTATCATTATCGATTTTATCGACATGAATAATGAAGATCACCGTCGACGGGTACTGCACTCTCTGGAACAGGCGCTGAGCAAGGATCGCGTAAAAACCAGCATCAACGGTTTTTCTCAGCTGGGCCTGGTGGAGATGACGCGCAAACGCACGCGTGAAAGCGTGGAGCATGTGTTGTGCAACGAGTGTCCGACCTGTCATGGGCGCGGTACGGTGAAAACCGTGGAAACTGTATGCTATGAAATCATGCGCGAAATCGTGCGGGTACACCATGCATATGACTCCGATCGTTTCCTGGTTTATGCATCTCCGGCAGTGGCTGAAACCCTGAAGGGTGAAGAGTCACATGCGTTGGCAGAAGTGGAAATCTTTGTCGGCAAACAGGTTAAAGTACAAGTCGAACCGCTGTATAACCAGGAGCAGTTCGACGTTGTCATGATGTAATCTGGCCTGGTAAACGCCCAATGGCGATACCTTGCAGGCCGGAGAAGGCGTTCACGCCGCCATCCGGCAAGACGGTTTTGTGAGTCACATTTTTTGGTAGACAAGGAGAGGCGCGTGAGGCGATTGCCGGGGATATTACTGCTCACTGGAGCCGCATTCGTTGTCATCGCAGCGCTGCTGGTCAGTGGGCTGCGCCTTGCGCTGCCTCATCTTGATAGCTGGCGTCCGGCCATCCTTGGCAAGATTGAATCCGCCACCGGTCTGCCCGTCTCCGCCAGCCAACTTTCCGCTAGCTGGCAAAATTTCGGGCCTACTCTTGAAGCGCGCGATATCCACGCGCAGCTTAAAGATGGCGGTGAATTTTCGGTAAAGCGCGTTACATTAGCGCTGGATGTCTGGCAAAGCCTGCTGCACATGCGCTGGCAGTTTCGCGATCTCACCTTCTGGCAGTTGCAGCTGCGTACCAACACCCCCATCCAGCGCAGCGAAAGCGGTGATGGAATTGAAGCCGGCCACCTGAGCGATCTCTTCCTGCGTCAGTTTGATCATTTCGATCTACGCGACAGCCAGATTAGCTTTTTAACCCTCTCAGGCCAGCGTGCAGAACTGGCGATCCCGCAGCTTACCTGGCTTAACGGTAAAAACCGACATCGCGCTGAAGGCCAGGTCAGTCTCTCCAGTTTGACCGGGCAGCACGGTGTTATGCAGGTTCGAATGGATCTGCGTGATGACAACGGGCTGTTGAATAACGGTCGGGTCTGGCTGCAGGCCGACGATATCGACGTCAAGCCGTGGCTGGGTAAATGGATGCAGGATAATGTCGCGTTGCAAACCGCGCGTTTTAGCCTGGAAGCATGGATGACGATCAGAAAAGGTGTCGTTTCCGGCGGCGATGTCTGGCTGAAAAAAGGTGGGGCAAGTTGGCTGGGAGAGAGTCGTACGCACACGCTCTCCGTCGATAACCTGACGGCGCACATCAGCCGCGAGCAGTCGGGCTGGCAATTCTCCATTCCCGATACCCGTATCACGATGGATGATAAACCCTGGCCAAGCGGGGCGTTAACGCTGGCCTGGATCCCTGAACAGGAAGTCGGCGGCGAGAATAACAAACGCAGCGACGAGCTACGCATCCGCGCCAGCAATCTGGAGCTGGCTGGGTTAGAAGGGCTGCGTCCGATGGCGGCCAAGTTATCGCCTGCGCTGGGTGATATCTGGCGGGCCACGCAGCCGAGCGGCAAAATAGATGTGCTGGCGCTGGATATCCCGTTACAGGCAACAGAAAAAACTCGCTTCCAGTCCTCGTGGACCAATCTGGCCTGGAAACAGTGGAAGCTGCTGCCAGGGGCAGAACATTTCTCCGGTACGCTCGCGGGCAGGGTTGAAAACGGGGCGCTCACTGCTTCCATGAAGCAAGCTAAAATGCCGTATGAAACCGTCTTTCGCGCACCGCTGGAAATAGAGGATGGCGTAGCGACGCTAAGCTGGCTGAAGAACGATAAAGGTTTCCAGTTAGATGGGCGCAACATTGATGTTAAAGCGAAAGCGGTACGCGCACGTGGTGGTTTTCGCTATCTGCAGCCCGCCAATGATGAGCCATGGTTGGGCATTCTGGCAGGTATCAGCACCGACGATGGCTCTCAGGCCTGGCGTTACTTCCCGGAAAACCTGATGGGCAAAGAGCTGGTTGATTACCTCAGCGGCGCTATTCAGGGCGGCGAAGCGGATAACGCCACGTTGGTGTATGGCGGCGACCCGCATCTGTTCCCGTATCTACACAATGAAGGGCAGTTCCAGGTACTGGTGCCGCTTCGCAATGCGAAGTTTGCTTTCCAGCCCGACTGGCCCGCGCTGACTGACCTTAATATTGAACTGAACTTCATTAACGACGGTCTGTGGATGAAGACCGATAGCGTTAATCTGGGCGGTGTGAAGGCCAGTAATCTGACGGCTAACATCCCCGACTATGCCAAAGAAAAACTGCTGATTGATGCCGACATCAACGGGCCGGGCAAGGCGGTTGGACCTTATTTTGATGAGACGCCTTTGAAGGATTCACTCGGCGCTACGCTTGAGCAGTTGCAGATTGACGGCGATGTGAATGCTCGCTTACATCTTGATATTCCGTTAGACGGCTCGCTGGTTACCGCCAAAGGTGACGTCAACCTGCGTAATAACAGCCTGTTTATTAAACCGCTCGACAGCACGCTGAAGAATTTGAATGGTAAATTCAGCTTTATCAACGGTGATCTGAAGAGTGAGCCGATGACCGCGAACTGGTTTAATCAGCCGCTGAACGTCGACTTTTCCACGACCGAAGGGGCGAAAGCCTATCAGGTAGCCGTGAATCTGCAAGGTGACTGGCAGCCAAGCCGCATGGGGATTTTACCGGCGCAGGTCAACGACGCGTTGAACGGTAGCATAGCGTGGAATGGCAAGGTAGGAATCGATCTTCCGTATCATGCCGGGCCGACCTACAACGTTGAGTTAAAGGGCGACCTCAAGAATGTAAGTAGTCACTTACCTTCTCCGCTGAATAAGGCGGCCGGTGAGGCGTTGCCGGTGAACGTTAAGGCCAACGGCAATCTGCGCAGCTTTGATCTGACCGGCAACGCTGGCAGCAAGAATCATTTTAATAGCCGCTGGCTACTGAATCAGAAACTGACGCTTGACCGCGCAATCTGGGCGTCGGAAAGCCGCACCGTGCCAGCGTTACCCGATCAGCAAGGCATAGAGCTTAATCTTCCCCCTATGGATGGCGCGCAATGGCTGGCGTTATTCCAGAAAGGCGCTGTGGATAACGTGGGCAGCAACGCTAACTTCCCGCAGCGCATCACGGTGCGTACGCCATCGTTATCCCTGGGCGGTCAACAGTGGAATAATTTGAGTATCGTTTCTGAGCCTGCGAGCAATGGCTCCACCGTGCAGGCGCAGGGCCGTGAAATTAACGCCACGCTGGCTATGCGCAATAATGCGCCGTGGCTGGCCAATATTAAGTATCTTTATTACAACCCAAGCGCGGCAAAACCGTCACAAAATAGTACGCCAGCCTCGCCGTTCTCAGCCATCGACAACGTCAGCTTCCGTGGCTGGCCGGACCTTCAGCTGCGCTGTGCCGAGTGCTGGATGTGGGGACAGAAATACGGGCGCATTGACGCCGATGTTGCGATTAAAGGCGACACGCTCACCTTGAGTAACGGTCTGTTGGATACGGGTTTTGCCAGACTGACCACCGACGGAGTGTGGGTGAATGCGCCGGGCAAGGAGCGAACGTCGCTGAAGGGTAAACTGAGCGGCAACAAAATTGACTCCGCAGCCGGTTTCTTTGGCGTATCAACGCCGATTCGCAATTCTTCCTTCAACGTGGAGTATGATCTGCATTGGCGTAATCCGCCGTGGGATCCTGATGTAGCCTCGCTGAATGGTATTTTGCGTACCCGGCTGGGCAAAGGCGAACTTACCGAACTCAGTACCGGACATGCGGGGCAACTGTTACGCCTGCTAAGCTTCGATGCGTTACTGCGTAAACTGCGCTTTGATTTTAGCGACACCTTCAGCGAAGGCTTCTATTTCGACTCGATTCGCAGCACGGCGTGGATCAAAGATGGTGTGATGCATACCGACGACACGCTGGTGGACGGTCTGGAAGCCGATATTGCGATGAAAGGTTCAGTGAACCTGGTACGCCGGGATCTGGACATGGAAGCCATCGTTGCACCAGAAATATCTGCCACCGTAGGCGTTGCCGCCGCGTTTGCCGTCAACCCGATTGTTGGTGCGGCGGTGTTTGCCGCCAGTAAGGTGCTGGGGCCGCTGTGGAGCAAAGTCTCGATTCTGCGCTATCGCATCACCGGTCCGGTCGATAAGCCGCAAATTAACGAAGTTCTGCGTCAGCCGCGCAAAGAAAGCCAGCAATGATTTGACGGGGGCGAGTAATTGCCCCAATCTCAGTACATAGTATTGCCGGATGGCGCAGCGCTTATCCGGCCTACAGCAGCCTAACAACGTAGGCCGGATAAGGCGTTTTTTCCGCTATCCGGCAGAATTAAATGAGTAATCAAAACGATGAGTCTGAACCTGGTAAGTGAACAATTGCTAGCGGCAAATGGCCTGAAACATCAGGATCTGTTTGCCATCCTGGGCCAACTGGCCGAACGCCGTCTTGATTACGGCGATCTCTATTTTCAGTCGAGCTATCACGAATCCTGGGTTTTAGAAGACCGCATCATTAAAGATGGTTCTTACAATATCGATCAGGGCGTTGGCGTGCGCGCCATCAGCGGCGAGAAAACAGGGTTTGCCTATGCAGACCAGATTAGCCTGTTGGCGCTGGAACAAAGCGCTCATGCCGCGCGTACTATCGTGCGTGACAACGGTGACGGCAAAGTAAAAACGCTGGGGGCCGTGGAGCATCAGGCGCTTTACACCTCGGTTGATCCGTTGCAGAGCATGAGCCGCGAAGAAAAACTCGATATCCTGCGCCGCGTAGACAACGTGGCCCGTGCCGCCGACAAACGCGTCCAGGAAGTGACCGCCAGCCTGACCGGTGTTTATGAACTGATCCTGGTGGCCGCGACTGATGGTACGCTGGCCGCTGACGTCCGCCCGCTGGTACGTTTGTCCGTAAGCGTACAGGTCGAAGAGGACGGTAAGCGTGAGCGCGGCGCCAGCGGTGGCGGCGGTCGTTTTGGCTATGACTATTTCCTTGGCGACCTCGATGGTGAAGTCCGTGCCGACGCGTGGGCGAAAGAGGCCGTACGCATGGCGTTAGTCAATCTGTCCGCGGTAGCAGCGCCTGCTGGTACGCTGCCGGTGGTACTCGGCGCTGGTTGGCCTGGCGTTCTGCTGCATGAAGCGGTCGGTCATGGTCTGGAAGGTGATTTTAACCGCCGTGGCACCTCGGTATTCAGTGGTCACATGGGTGAACTGGTGGCATCAGAACTGTGTACCGTTGTGGATGATGGCACAATGGCGGACCGTCGTGGTTCTGTGGCTATCGATGACGAAGGGACACCGGGTCAGTACAACGTGCTGATCGAAAACGGCATTCTGAAAGGCTACATGCAGGACAAACTGAATGCGCGTCTGATGGGCGTAGCGCCAACGGGTAACGGTCGCCGTGAATCTTACGCGCACCTGCCGATGCCGCGTATGACCAACACCTATATGCTGCCGGGGAAATCCACGCCGCAGGAAATCATCGAATCCGTTGAATACGGTATTTATGCGCCTAACTTTGGCGGCGGTCAGGTAGATATCACCTCCGGGAAATTTGTATTCTCGACGTCCGAAGCGTACCTGATTGAAAACGGTAAAGTGACCAAACCGGTGAAAGGCGCAACGCTGATTGGCTCCGGTATCGAAGCGATGCAGCAGATTTCGATGGTGGGTAACGACCTGAAACTGGATAACGGGGTTGGCGTTTGCGGTAAAGAAGGACAGAGCTTGCCGGTGGGCGTGGGCCAGCCGACGCTGAAGGTGGATAACTTGACCGTAGGTGGCACCGCGTAACGACCCGGTCGCCGGATAGCGCTCAGCGTATCCGGCCTGGAATGTGCGTTGGCACTGAATGTAGGCCCGGTAAGCAAAGCGCTACCGGGCTTTTTTATTTCTCTTTGCCCCGGCCGTACATCCCCTGAAACAGCTGCGCCACATCGACAAAATAATCCGTCAGATAGTTAATCACCACCTGGACCTTGAGCGGTAGTTTGTCTTTTTCGGTATACAGCGCATAGACCGGACGTGGATCCGACTGGTAGCGGGGCAGCAGGATCTCCACTTCGCCACGATTGATCTCATTGATCACCCACATCAGCGGCACATAGGCGATGCCCGCGCCTGCGGCCAGCCAGCGCACCAGCGTCATCGGATCGTTAGTCACGAAGCGCCCTTCTGGGATCAGGCGGGTAGAGATCCCCTCCGGAGCGATAAGTTCGAATTCATTATCCGGGCGCACGCTGTATTCCAGCCACGAGTGGTTACTGAGATCGGCGGGTTTTTCCGGCACGCCAAACTGCGCGAGATAGCTTTTAGCGGCGCAGACCACCATCGGCATGGTTCCCAGGCGACGTGAAAACAGGCTGGAGTCCTGCAACGCGCCGACGCGAATAACCACGTCCAGACCGTCGGCGATTAAATCCGGTGCAGGGATGCCTGTTACCAGATTTACCGTCAATCCTGGATACTCTTTCAGCATCGTTGCGGTCAACCCAGCGAGGACATTTTGTGCCATGGTTGAAGAACAGCCAATGCGCAAGGTGCCGATGGGCGTGTTGTTAAAGGCATAAAGCTGCTCGTGAACATCCTGTGCTTCGTGCAGCATCCGGCGGCAACCCTGATAATAAATTTTACCGGCTTCAGTTAGCCCAATGCTGCGTGTGCTGCGGTTTAGCAGCTTGACCTGTAGCTCATCTTCCAGTTTAGAGACCGTCTGGCTTATCGATGAAACGCTCATTTGTAACTGTCTTGCGGCGGCGGTGAAGGAGCCCAGTTCGACAACTTTGGCAAACACCGACATACGTTTTAATCGTTCCATTGTTCACTCTGACTTAAAAGTGATTTAGATCACATAATATAGATAACAGCATAACAGTTACGTTAATATATTATTATTCAAATAACAGCTATGTCGCTCTCGCCTGGCTCATCCTTGCCCTTCTCTGCGGTGACATACGCTAGAAAATCTATCACCTGCACTCTCTTAAGCTACCAAGGTCAACATGAGTCTGTTTCCCGTTATCGTGGTGTTTGGTCTGTCCTTCCCACCGATTTTTTTCGAATTACTTTTGTCACTGGCGATTTTCTGGCTGGTGCGCCGGGTACTGGTTCCAACTGGCATCTATGATTTTGTCTGGCACCCGGCTCTGTTTAACACCGCGCTGTATTGCTGCCTGTTCTATTTAATAACGCGCCTGTTCGTTTGAGGTTGAAGTGAAAACACTAACAAGAAAACTCTCCCGTACGGCCACGACTCTCGTACTGGTCATTCTGGCCTTCATCGCCATTTTCCGCGCATGGGTGTTCTACACCGAGTCGCCGTGGACGCGTGATGCGCGCTTCAGCGCCGACGTTGTGGCAATAGCCCCGGATGTCGCCGGGCTTATCACTAACGTCAACGTTCATGATAATCAACTGGTGAAGAAAGACCAGGTTCTGTTTACCATCGATCAGCCGCGCTATAAAAAAGCGCTCGAAGAAGCGGAAGCAGACGTCGCCTACTATCAGGTGTTATCACAGGAAAAACGCCAGGAGGCCAGCCGTCGTAACCGGCTGGGCGTGCAGGCTATGTCTCGTGAAGAGATCGACCAGTCAAACAATGTCCTGCAAACCGTATTACACCAGCTTGCGAAAGCGCAGGCGACCCGCGACCTGGCGAAATTAGATCTGGAACGTACCGTCATTCGCGCGCCAGCAGATGGCTGGGTGACTAACCTGAACGTCTACAGCGGCGAATTTATTACTCGCGGCTCTACGGCGGTGGCGTTGGTCAAACAGCATTCTTTTTATGTGCTGGCCTATATGGAAGAAACCAAGCTGGAAGGCGTCCGCCCTGGGTATCGCGCAGAGATCACCCCGCTGGGCAGTAATCATGTGCTGAAGGGCACCGTTGATAGCGTGGCGGCTGGCGTAACGAATGCCAGCAGCACGCGGGACGCAAAGGGTATGGCGACCATTGATTCCAATCTCGAATGGGTGCGCCTGGCGCAGCGTGTACCGGTGCGAATTCGTCTTGATGAGCAGCAGGGAACCCTGTGGCCTGCGGGGACTACGGCTACCGTCGTCATTACCGGCAAGCAGGATCGCGATGCAAGCCGGGAATCCTTCTTCCGTAAAATGGCGCATCGCCTGCGCGAGTTTGGCTAATCGTGATGGGCATTTTCTCTATTGCCAACCAGCATATCCGCTTTGCGGTAAAACTGGCGTGCGCGATTGTACTGGCGCTGTTCGTTGGCTTTCACTTCCAACTTGAGACCCCGCGCTGGGCGGTGCTGACCGCCGCCATTGTGGCGGCTGGCCCGGCCTTTGCCGCTGGCGGAGAGCCCTATTCTGGTGCTATACGCTATCGCGGCATGCTGCGTATTGTCGGGACATTTATCGGCTGTATTGCTGCACTGATCATTATCATCAGCATGATCCGCGCCCCGTTATTGATGATCCTGGTGTGTTGTATCTGGGCCGGTTTTTGTACCTGGATCTCGTCGCTTGTGAAGATCGAAAACTCCTATGCCTGGGGACTTTCGGGCTATACGGCGCTGATCATCGTCATTACCATCCAGGCTGAACCGCTGCTGACGCCGCAATTTGCGCTCGAACGCTGTAGTGAAATAGTGATGGGGATTGTCTGTGCTATTGTGGCCGATCTGCTCTTTTCGCCCCGTTCGGTGAAACAGGAGATTGATGTCGAACTGGACAGTCTGCTGGTGGCGCAGTATCAGCTTATGCAGCTGTGCATTAAGCATGGTGACAGTGAAGAAGTGGACAAAGCCTGGGGCGATTTAGTCCGGCGTACGGCGGCACTGGAAAGCATGCGAAGTAACCTGAATATGGAGTCCTCACGCTGGGGGCGGGCTAACCGCAGGCTCAAAGCATTGAACACGCTGTCACTCACGCTCATCACGCAGTCCTGCGAAACCTATCTTATTCAGAACACTCGACCCGAACTGATCACTGATACCTTCCGCGAGTTGTTCAATATGCCGGTTGAAACGGTGCAGGATGTTCATAAACAGTTGAAGCGGATGCGGCGGGTGATTGCCTGGACCGGTGAACGCGAAACGCCGATTACGATATATAGTTGGGCTGGCGCCGCGACGCGCTACCTGTTGCTCAAACGCGGTGTACTGAGTAATACCAAAATTAGCGCCACGGAAGAAGAGATCCTGCAAGGTGAGCCAGTAGTGAAGGTGGAGTCTGCCGAGCGCCATCATGCGATGGTCAACTTCTGGCGCACCACGCTTTCTTGTGTGCTGGGAACTTTATTCTGGCTGTGGACCGGATGGACCTCCGGCAGCGGCGCAATGGTGATGATTGCGGTTGTCACTTCGCTGGCAATGCGTTTGCCCAACCCGCGCATGGTGGCGATAGACTTTATTTACGGTACGTTGGCGGCGTTACCGCTCGGGGCGCTCTATTTCCTGGTGATTATTCCCAATACGCAACAAAGCATGTTGTTACTGTGCCTGAGCCTGGCGGTGCTGGGGTTCTTTCTGGGTATAGAGGTACAGAAACGACGGCTGGGATCAATGGGGGCGCTGGCCAGCACTATTAATATCATCGTGCTGGATAACCCGATGACCTTCCACTTTAGCCAGTTCCTTGATAGTGCGCTGGGGCAAATTGTTGGCTGCGTGCTGGCATTTATCGTCATTCTGTTGGTGCGCGATAACTCTCGTGACAGAACGGGTCGCGTGTTGCTCAACCAGTTTGTCTCGGCGGCGGTTTCAGCGATGACTACCAACGTGGTACGTCGTAAAGAAAACCATCTCCCGGCGCTTTATCAGCAGCTGTTTTTGCTGATGAATAAATTTCCCGGCGACCTGGCGAAGTTTCGCCTGGCGCTGACGATGATCATTGCGCATCAGCGCCTGCGCGATGCGCCGATACCGGTAAACGAGGATCTATCCGCGTTCCATCGCCAGCTTCGTCGCACTGCGGATCACGTGATTTCCGCAGGAAACGACGACAAGCGCCGACGCTACTTTAGCCAGCTGCTGGAAGAGCTTGAGATCTATCAGGAGAAATTAATCATCTGGCAAGCGCCACCGCAGGTGACCGAGCCGGTAAAACGACTTAGCGGGATGCTGCACAAATACCAGCATGCGCTGACCAGTAATTAAGAGTTGGAAACCGACGCTAAAAGCGTCGGTTTTTTTATGGCTATACTTACCTGAAAATGCAGGAGGTTCCTGCATATTGATGGTCTGTAGAGTGACTGGCGTCGGGATGGTGGCTATAGATGAACATCTATACATTTGATTTTGACGAGATAGAAGACCAGGGGGATTTCTACCGTGAGTTTACGCGCGCGTTCGGTCTCGCCCGGGAAAAGGTGGTTGATTTAGATTCTCTGTGGGAGGTGGTTATCGGGGACGTTTTACCGCTGCCGCTGGAGATTGAATTTGTTCATTTGCCGGACAAGTTACGCAGGCGATACGGCGCGCTGATTTTACTGTTCGATGAAGCGGAAGAAGAGCTGGAAGGACAGCTGCGCTTTAACGTTCGTCACTCAATGTAAGGCATAAAAAAGCCCCCGGCAGGCGGGGGCAAGTCGTCGGACTAGACGACGAGGGTTTATTTGTAGAGTTCTGCAGTCGCGTGCCAGTGAGCGCCTTCACGGAGTTCGGTGACGCGATAGCTGCTGGCACCCGCTTTTTCAGCTTTAGCGGCGATAGCCTGACGCATGTCCATTGGTGAGCTACCGATCTGAGATACGGAGATGCTGCCCATGGATTGCAGGTTCTGTGCTTCTTGTGAGTTCACCTGAGTCACTGCGGCGCTTGCACCGAAAGAGAGAACAGAAAGAAGGCTTAAGGTTGCAATAGTTGTTTTGATTTTCATGATATTTACCTCGTCGAATTCTTTTATTGGGGTCTGCGTTTCGTGACCCTCATCACAAAATCAAGTATACACTAATCACTCGATAAATTAATACCACGCTAATTGTTTCCATGCGGATTAAGTGTTAAGAAAAATATTTTTTATAACCAAACAGAATTAAAAATAGGGTTTTAAACATCGGTTTTATAATAAATTCAATTAAATCATTGAGATATGAATTTTTGCAAAATGTGCGTTTTTAACTCTTCATATTCGCTATGTGAATGACTTTTGACGGTTAAACGCACCATTTGTTAAATCAATGACAGTGGATAATAGAGGGAGGAGGGTGGATACAGAGGTTTTTCCCCGCCGCGAGGCGACGGGGAGGAAGTATTACAGCTCTTGTTCAAACAGTTCCAGAATGGCTTCGTACAAATCTTTTACCGTAAAACCCTTAGCTGGGGTGGTGAAGATGGTATCGTCACCGGCAATTGTACCCAGAATACCTTCCGCTTTACCTAATGAGTCCAGCAGACGTGCAATCAACTGAGCAGCGCCAGGGCTGGTATGAATAACCACAACTGCATCGTTGTAATCGATATCCAATACCAGATTTTTCAGTGGACTGGATGTTGTAGGTACCCCTAACTCTGCCGGCAGGCAGTACACCATTTCCATTTTCGCATTGCGGGTACGCACGGCGCCGAACTTGGTCAGCATGCGAGAAACCTTGGACTGATTGATATTATCAAAGCCCTGATCCTGCAACGCGAGGACGATTTCGCCCTGAGAGCTGAACTTCTCTTCTTTAAGCAGCGCTTTAAACGCCTTTACTAATTCTTCTTGTTTTGCCGAGCTTCGCATAAGTCACCCGTAATATGGCAGTAGAAACAACATTATTGTGCATACAGATGAATTTTTATGCAAACAGTCTGCCTTGTTCAAGGCTGAAATAATGTTATGAAAGAGCGGAATTTTATCAAATTTCGTTATCAAGAAACATGCCTGTGTCACGGCTCGCAAATAAGGTTAAAAGTAAATTAAATGTTATCAAATTGATGTTGTTTTGAGAGGTGGGTAGGGTATATTGTCAGCACCTGTTGGAAAGTTGCTCTACTGTGCGGGTGGTTTTGAATTACGTAACTTAGGTTTTATTTTACGTAAGTTAAATGCATAAAAGCCAAATTTGCGTGACTACGCATTCTTGACGCGTGGTTGTTGTATTCGTTGGATTTGTGAATTAAGGTCGCCGCCGCGGAGCAATAGACACTTTGCTTATCAATATAATAAGGAGTTTAGGATGAAAGTTGCAGTCCTCGGCGCTGCTGGTGGTATCGGTCAGGCGCTAGCATTACTGTTAAAAACCCAACTGCCTTCAGGTTCAGAACTCTCCCTGTACGACATCGCTCCAGTAACGCCTGGCGTGGCCGTTGATTTGAGCCATATCCCTACTGCTGTGAAAATCAAAGGCTTCAGCGGCGAAGACGCTACCCCTGCACTGGAAGGTGCTGATGTGGTACTGATCTCTGCGGGTGTCGCACGTAAACCGGGTATGGATCGTTCCGACCTGTTCAACGTTAACGCCGGTATCGTGAAGAACCTGGTGCAGCAGGTTGCTAAAACCTGCCCGAAAGCATGTATCGGTATCATCACCAACCCAGTGAACACGACCGTTGCTATCGCTGCAGAAGTGCTGAAAAAAGCAGGCGTATACGATAAGAACAAACTGTTTGGCGTGACCACGCTGGACATCATCCGCTCCAACACCTTTGTTGCGGAACTGAAAGGCAAGCAGCCTGGTGACGTTGAAGTCCCGGTTATTGGCGGCCACTCTGGCGTGACCATTCTCCCGCTGCTGTCACAAATCCCTGGCGTGAGCTTCACTGAGCAAGAAGCGGCTGACCTGACCAAACGTATCCAGAATGCGGGTACTGAAGTTGTGGAAGCTAAAGCCGGTGGCGGATCTGCAACTCTGTCTATGGGTCAGGCCGCAGCACGTTTCGGCCTGTCACTGGTTCGCGCGCTGAGCGGCGAAAAAGGCGTGGTTGAATGTGCTTACGTTGAAGGCGACGGCCAGTATGCTCGCTTCTTCTCTCAGCCGCTGCTGTTGGGTAAAAACGGCGTAGAAGAACGCCAGTCTATCGGCAAGCTGAGCGCATTTGAGCAGAGCTCGCTGGAAGGTATGCTGGATACGCTGAAGAAAGATATCACCCTGGGTGAAGAGTTCGTTAAATAACGCCTTTATGTAGGCCGGATGGCGGTGTTTAACGCTTTATCCGTCCTACAAATATCGCGAATTTGACGCATAAAAAAACCGGAGCTATCTCCGGTTTTTTTACATCATTTCGTTTGTGATTTAGTTTGTAGCCGGGTATTCCTGAATCGTTACCTGCAGCGTCAACTGCTTGTCATCACGCATCACGACAACAGAGATAACCGAACCTGGGCGAATCTCTGCCACCTGGTCCATGGTTTCCAGCGCAGATACTGCCGGTTTGTTATTGACCGAAATAATCAGATCGTTAACCTGAATTCCTGCCTGCGCAGCCGGACCGTCTGGAGCCACTTCGTTAACCACAATCCCCTGAATTTGATCCATCCCGCCGCCCTGGGCGTGCAGTGGCGCAATTTCGCGACCGCTGATGCCGATGTAGCCACGAATCACGCGCCCGTCACGAATCAGCTTATCCATGATTTTGGTTGCCAACTGAAACGGAATAGCAAAGCCGATCCCTTCCGGGGTTTCGCCATCGTTGCTCTTATCAAATGACAGCGTGTTAATACCCATTAACTCGCCCAGCGAGTTGACCAACGCGCCGCCGGAGTTGCCGTGGTTGATGGAGGCATCTGTTTGCAGGAAGTTTTGCCGTCCAGTCGGGTTCAGGCCAATACGACCGGTGGCGCTGATAATCCCCTGAGTGATGGTTTGCCCAAGGTTGTACGGGTTACCAATAGCGAGGACGACATCGCCGATGTGCGGCACGCGTTTGTTATTAATTGGAATTGTCGGCAGTCCGCCAGTCGCGTTGATTTTCAGCACCGCAAGATCGGTTAACGTATCAGAACCCACTAGCAGCGCTTCGAATACACGCCCATCCTGCAACGCGACGATGATTTGGTCGGCATCATTAATGACGTGCTTATTGGTAATGATATAGCCGCGCTGATCCATGATAACGCCTGAGCCGAGTGTGCGGATCTCAAGCTGGTTATGCGCTGTGCTGTTCATACTACGGTTATAAACGTTAACGACGGCAGGCGCTGCACGGCGAACCGCCGGGTTATAGCTGGCGGGCGTTTCATCTGCACTGTCGAACTGTGGCGCGGTAAGCGTATTTATTTTTCGCAGAGAGGGCATCGCGGCCAGCAGAATAGCGCCGACGATTAAACCAATCGCGACCGAACGTAAAAGCTTCACAAACATGATGGCGGCGTCATTAATAAAGGGAACGGCAGCAGCATATCACGAGTTTACCGGACATCACACGGGAGGCTGATGTCCGGTTGCATGCGTTAACGCAGGAGCAGGTAAATACTCTCGTTACCGCGCACTACCTGCAGAGCGATGATCGACGGTTTCGTTTCCAGCACTTTACGCATTTCGGCGATCGAGTTTACACGATCGCGGTTAACGCCAATGATAACGTCATCTTTATGCAGACCGGCCTGCGCGGCTGGGCTGCTTTTTTCAACGTTATCAATTTTGATGCCTTTGGTGCCGTCTTTAAGCTGACCGTCACTGAGCGTAGCCCCTTGCAACGCAGGAGCAATCATCTCCGCGCTGGCGGACGATGATGTACTGGTATCCAGGGTTACTTCAACCTCCAGCGGTTTACCGTTACGCAGCAGGCCCAGTTTGACTTTGGTCCCTGGTTCGGTTGTCGCTATGCGCGAACGCAGTTCGGCGAAGCTGTTGAGCGGTTTGCCGTTGAGGCTGGTAATGACGTCACCAGACTTCACACCTGCTTTTGCGGAGCCAGAGTTAGGCAGAACCTCGCTGACAAACGCGCCGCGCTGCACGTCCAGTTTGAACGCTTTGGCGATATCGGCGGTCATTTCGGTGCCTTTAATTCCCAGCAGACCACGTTTGATTTCACCAAACTGCATCAGTTGCTGCGCCAGCGTGCGTGCCATATTGCTCGGGATCGCAAAACCAATACCGATGCTACCGCCGCCGGGGGCCAGAATCGCGGTGTTAATGCCAATCAGCTCACCATTGAGGTTAAGCAACGCGCCGCCGGAGTTACCCCGGTTGATGGAGGCATCGGTCTGAATAAAGTTTTCCAGACCTTCCAGGTTCAACCCGCTGCGACCTAAAGCCGATACGATGCCGGAGGTGGCCGTTTGCCCCAAACCAAACGGGTTACCCACGGCCACCGCGAAATCACCGACGCGGAGTTTGTCGGAGTCGGCAATGGCAATTTGCGTCAGGTTGCTGGGGTGTTGAATTTGCAGCAGAGCGATATCGCTCTGGTCGTCGCTGCCGATAAGCTTAGCGTCGAACTCACGGCCATCGTTAAGCTGAACGCTGATTTTTTGCGCCTGATTGATGACGTGATTATTGGTCAGGACGTAGCCTTTGGCGGCATCAATGATGACCCCGGAACCCAGCCCTTCAAAAGGTTGTGCAGGTTGATCGGGAAGTTCATCACCAAAAAACTTTTTGAACTCTTCCGGGACTTTCTGCCCCTGAGCGGCGGTGCCTTCGACCCTTACGCTCACCACGGCAGGTAACACTTTCTCCAGCATCGGGGCGAGGCTGGGGAGCGCAGCCTGACCGGGAACCTGGCCGGGAATCGACGCTATGGCTGGGAATGGCGCCGAGAGAGTTAACCCGACACTTAACGCTAATGCACTCAACAGCTGGGTTTGTTTTTTCATGGATCCTGCTCTCGTACCTTGAGTAAACGGAAGATGATTCAAAACAGTTTGATGTTATTGAATTTTCGGTTTGGTCACAATGAGGCTAACGACTAAATAATAGCTGGGACAGGAAGAGAAGCGGAGGGCGCAATTGCTGCGCCCAATAAATTTCTTAACGATGTGCAGTTAGTCGCGCTTTGCGCCACTACGCAGCAGGCCAGATGCGCCTTCAGAATAGTCTCGCGGCATCTGAACCGGCGCCTGATCGTTACCCGCTTCGGACTCTGCCAGACGATTACGGAACGGATTATTTTCCGGTGACATACCCGGCAGCAGGTTGCTGGAGCTTTTCGCCATATGCTGGTAGATCTGACGATAATCGTCCGCCATGTTATCCAGCAGTTCAGCGCTGCGGGCAAAGTGGCTCACCAGCTCTTCGCGGTACTCTTCCAGCTCAGCTTTATTTTTTTCCAGTTCGTACTGCAATGCCTGCTGTTGGCGTAATTTACGATTACCAAAACGCATGGCTACAGCACCAATAATGATACCGACGACTAACCCAATTAGCGCATATTCCCAGGTCATGAACATCTCCCGTTGTCTTGTGTTTCCGTAGGGTGTTGGCTTTAGGCTCCATGCCTGCGGCTGATTATGCCACTATAACCGCTAATCCCGTAGAAGTGGAATCCCGTGTTTATATCACGTAATGTAGAACGGCCTTTTTTTCGTCAACCGTGAGCGACGGCACATCGATTCTCAAGGAATAACAATAACATCATGCAAAGCCTTTCCCCGACATCGCGTTACCAGCAAGCCCTCAAAGACGGCAGTCATCAGCCCGACAACGTACAACAAGAAGCAGTGAATCGACTGGAAACAATTTTCCAGGCGCTTTCGACGCCAGCACGTCCTGCGCCGCAGGAGAGCGGACTGATGGCGCGTTTTGGCAAATTGCTGGGAAAGCGCGAGTCACCGACCAACGCGCCAGTGCGTGGTCTGTATATGTGGGGCGGAGTCGGGCGAGGAAAAACGTGGCTGATGGATCTGTTCTTCCATAGCCTGCCGGGCGGGCGTAAACAGCGTTTGCACTTTCATCGTTTTATGCTGCGCGTCCATGAAGAGCTTACGGCCCTGCAGGGGCAGAGCGATCCGCTGGAAATCATTGCCGACCGCTTTAAGGCCGAAACGGACGTGCTGTGCTTTGACGAATTTTTTGTTTCTGACATCACCGACGCTATGCTGCTCGGCGGTCTGATGAAGGCGCTGTTTGCCCGTGGTATTACGCTGGTGGCAACCTCCAATATTCCGCCTGATGAGCTGTATCGCAACGGTTTGCAACGCACGCGCTTTCTTCCTGCCATTGATGCCATCAAACAGCATTGTGACATCATGAATGTCGATGCTGGCGTCGATTATCGTCTGCGCACCTTAACGCAGGCGCATTTGTGGTTGTCGCCACTGAATGAGGAAACCCGCCAGCAGATGGACAAGCTCTGGCTGGCATTAGCGGGAACGAAAAGTGAACATGCGCCGACGCTGGAGATCAATCATCGTCCGATGCAGACGCTGGCCGTCGAAAACCAAACGCTGGCGGTGTCGTTCACCACGCTCTGTGTCGATGCACGTAGTCAGCATGACTACATTGCGCTATCGCGTTTGTTTCATACGGTGCTGTTGTCTGATGTGCCGGTCATGACGACGCTGATGGAGAGCGAAGCGCGGCGTTTTATCGCACTGGTGGATGAGTTCTACGAACGCCACGTTAAGCTAGTGGTCAGTGCGGCCTCACCACTTTATGAAATTTATCAGGGCGAGCGTCTGAAGTTTGAATTTCAGCGTTGTTTGTCGCGTTTGCAGGAGATGCAAAGCGAAGAGTATCTGAAGCGGGAACATTTAGCCGGTTAAACCTGCTGCAAATCACATAAAGGGGTCGATCTTTGACCCTGACTTCTCTATAATCTTGCGACCCCACGTTACGAGAGAGTTTTTTTCCCAAAACTTTCTATGCGCCGGCATAGGCTATTCGAAGGGGTAGGTTTGCTGGACAATGTCGTGTGAACCTCAACTGACAAAACGTTTGGGTGTTCACCAACGTGTAACTTATTTATTTGGGTAAGCTTTTAATGAAAACTTTTACAGCTAAACCAGAAACCGTAAAACGCGACTGGTATGTTGTTGACGCGACCGGTAAAACTCTGGGCCGTCTGGCTTCCGAACTGGCTCTGCGCCTGCGCGGTAAGCACAAAGCGGAATATACTCCGCACGTAGATACCGGTGATTACATCATCGTTCTGAACGCTGACAAAGTTGCTGTAACTGGCAACAAGCGTACTGACAAAGTGTACTATCACCACACCGGTCACATCGGCGGTATCAAACAAGCGACCTTTGAAGAGATGATTGCTCGCCGTCCTGAGCGTGTGCTTGAAATCGCGGTTAAAGGCATGCTGCCAAAAGGCCCGCTGGGTCGTGCTATGTTCCGTAAACTGAAAGTTTACGCTGGCAACGAGCACAACCACGCGGCACAGCAACCGCAAGTTCTTGACATCTAATCGGGATTATAGGCAATGGCTGAAAATCAATACTACGGCACTGGTCGCCGCAAAAGTTCCGCAGCTCGCGTTTTCATCAAACCGGGCAGTGGTAAAATCGTAATCAACCAACGTTCTCTGGAACAGTACTTCGGTCGTGAAACTGCCCGCATGGTAGTTCGTCAGCCGCTGGAACTGGTCGACATGGTTGAGAAACTGGATCTGTACATCACTGTTAAAGGTGGTGGTATCTCTGGTCAGGCTGGTGCGATCCGTCACGGTATCACCCGCGCTCTGATGGAGTACGACGAATCCCTGCGTGGCGAACTGCGTAAAGCTGGCTTCGTTACCCGTGATGCTCGTCAGGTTGAACGTAAGAAAGTCGGTCTGCGTAAAGCACGTCGTCGTCCTCAGTTCTCCAAACGTTAATTGTACTCTGCTTCGGCAGACAACAATTTGCGAAAAAACCCGCTTCGGCGGGTTTTTTTATCGTTACTGCTCTCCGTATAACCACGGTAATCCGCTGATTGCCACCTCTTTTTCCCCATTTCAAGAATCGACTCACCACAAAGGTCACAAAATCTGGTAAACTATCATCCAATTTTCTGCCCAAATGTCCGGTATCGTTCATTTTTTGTTTGTATTTTGAACAGTAATGGCTTTCCCGAATATGGGTGACATCACTTCTGGCTGGCCACTTAGTGGCTGGTAGCAGTAAAAATTCTGAATATACCTGGAGGTTTTCATGGCTGTCGCTGCCAACAAACGTTCGGTAATGACGCTGTTTTCTGGTCCTACTGACATCTATAGCCATCAGGTCCGCATTGTGCTGGCTGAGAAAGGTGTTAGTTTCGAGATTGAGCATGTGGAGAAGGACAATCCACCGCAGGATCTGATCGACCTCAACCCGAATCAGAGCGTACCGACACTGGTGGATCGTGAGCTGACCCTGTGGGAATCTCGCATCATTATGGAATACCTGGATGAGCGCTTCCCGCATCCGCCGCTGATGCCGGTTTACCCGGTTGCGCGTGGTGAAAGCCGCCTGTACATGCAGCGTATTGAAAAAGACTGGTACACGCTGATGAACGTCATCGTGAACGGTTCTGCTTCTGAAGCCGAAGTCGCGCGTAAGCGTCTGCGCGAAGAACTGCTGGCAATTGCACCAGTATTTGGCCAGAAACCTTACTTCCTGAGCGACGAGTTCAGCCTGGTAGACTGCTACCTGGCGCCGCTGCTGTGGCGTTTACCGCAGCTGGGCATTGAATTCAACGGTGCAGGTTCGAAAGAACTGAAAGGGTACATGACTCGCGTCTTTGAACGTGATTCTTTCCTGGCTTCTCTGACTGAGCCTGAACGTGAAATGCGTCTGGGCCGGGGTTAACCTGTATGGATTTGCCACAGCTAACACCACGCCGTCCGTATCTGCTGCGCGCATTCTATGAGTGGTTGTTAGACAACCAGCTTACGCCGCACCTGGTGGTGGATGTGACGCTTCAGGACGTGCAGGTTCCTATGGAATATGCGCGTGATGGGCAAATTGTTCTGAATATCGCACCGCGTGCGGTGGGTAACCTGGAACTGGCTAACGATGAAGTGCGCTTTAACGCGCGCTTCGGTGGTGTGCCGCGTCAGGTTTCTGTACCGCTGGCGGCAGTTCTGGCAATTTATGCTCGTGAAAATGGCGCCGGTACTATGTTCGAGCCGGAAGCCGCCTACGACGAAGATGTCGCCAGCTTAAATGATGACGACAACGACGCACCTGGTTTTGAGAGTGAAACGGTCATGTCGGTCATTGATGGCGATAAGCCTGACAATGGCGACGACAACGATCCGGATGACACTCCGCCGCCGCCTCGCGGTGGGCGTCCAGCGCTACGCGTAGTGAAATAAAAAACAGGCCCTTTGGGGCCTGTTCTGTTTTCTGCCTTCGGGATCAGTAAAACAGCGTGATGGTGACTATCATATTGACCACAAATCCCACTGCCATCGGGATGGCCGTACGTTTTACCACTTCAAAGGGCGATACGCCCGCAATACCTGATGTCACCACAATGACCGCTGTAATGGGGGATACCGCCCGGGCCAGCGTAGTAGCAAAATGCATCGGCATAATCATCACTACCGCAGGAATATGTAGTCCGGCGGCAATATCTGGAATCAGGCTGGCAAAAGACATAAACGGCGCGTTACCTGACCCCATGACAATCGCACAGGCGGCAATGACCACGGCCATGATGATCATCACGCCGATACCGCCAAGGCCGGAATGCTCTGCACCTTTTATTACAGCGTCGACAGTCCCGATAGTCGTCAACCCTTTCGCAAAGATCTCACCGGCGACCACCAGCGTGACAACGTTGGCAAACTGGGTTCCCATGCCGTCAAAGAAGGCCTGCACGTCATCCATCGTTTCGCGCAGATTATGTTTATGCAGGAACTCGACAAACATCGTCAGCGTCATGCTCATCAGCATGACCACCACCAGATTCAGCTCTGTTTTCATTAACCCCATATGTGCCAGGGCAAGCGAGCCCAACATCAGAAGCAGCGGCATGACGGGTAGAATGGCGTAATAGAGAGGTGGCACGTTTTCCAGCGTCTTTTGTTCAGCGAATCCGTTGCTTTCCGGGAATGCTTTTTTATCAAACTGCCGCTGAACGAAAAAATGTGCAATAGCGACGGCGACGATAACGCACGATGCGACGGGTAACTGATAGTGAAAGAAGTAGGTAGCGATTTTCATGCCCGCCACCTGCGCGGCAAAAATAGAGTTGGTTTCCAGAATGCCCCATTCAATTGACATTGAAGTGGCAATGACCGCCACCGCGGATAAACGGCTCACGCCAAGACTGACCAGCGTCGGGAACAGCGTCACCATCAGCAGCATGCCTAACCCGGAAGCGCTGGTGATGAACTGCGCCATGATCTGACCAATCACATAGGTGGCGGCAAGAACAACATAGGGTGAGCGGATTAGCTTAAGCGGGCGGCTTAACAGGCTAACCATCGCTCTGCTGGCCCCCATCCTGTCCATATAACGGGCATAACCACCTACCGCCATGATTGATAACCCTAGTCCGGCCGCCCGATTGGAAAGCATACGCAGAATTTCGTTGTAAATATCGACCAGTAGATAGCCGCTGCTCTTGTCGTTAGCGACCAGCGCACCGTAGCCTAGCCAGACGCCGCAGATCATCAGGAAGATCCCCGCGGCTGCCAGCACTACCTGCGGTTTGTAGTTTTTGAGGATCAGGTAACCCATCGTTAATAAAACGATGACAGAGATAATGATGCCGAACATTGTTTCACTCCATGCCAGAGAAGAAGATAAATCCGGTAATAACGCTGTTGTCCAAACGGATGTTATATTTTTTCGGGCGATTTTTATGGAGTGAATATCTTATTTTTAATTCGATGTTTAAATTATTTATCGTTATAAAATAGATGGTTATGATAATTTATCACGTTCATATTCATAAATTTCACGAAGCGAATATGATTGTTTTCAATTAAAGATAAGCTGAATGTTTTAGCGTAACAAAATATCCGGATGCGTTAGACCGCCAATAAGCCCGACAGTCTGATTGACCATCATTTCACCCTGCTTTCGATCCTGTGTTAGGATAAACCCGCTGTTATTTGTCACCACGACTTAGCTGAATGGGCCCTATGAACGCATTTGATTCGCAAGCTGAAGACTCTCCATCCACCATTGGCCGTAGCTTACGCAGCCGCCCGCTGGCGCGTAAAAAGCTGTCTGAAATGGTTGAAGAAGAACTGGAGCAGATGATTCGTCGTCGGGAATTTGGCGAGGGCGAACAGTTGCCGTCTGAGCGGGAGCTGATGGCCTTCTTTAACGTGGGCCGTCCTTCTGTACGAGAAGCGCTGGCAGCGTTAAAACGCAAAGGTCTGGTGCAAATCAACAATGGCGAGCGCGCCCGCGTTTCGCGTCCTTCAGCTGATACCATTATCAGCGAGCTGTCCGGTATGGCGAAAGATTTCCTCGCGCATCCCGGCGGTATTGCCCACTTCGAACAGCTGCGACTGTTCTTTGAATCCAGCCTGGTACGATACGCCGCAGAACATGCGACGGATGAGCAAATCGACAGACTGGCGAAAGCACTGGAGATCAACAGCGAGTCGCTCGATGACAATACGCTGTTCATTCGCTCGGACGTTGATTTTCACCGCATACTGGCGGAGATCCCGGGCAATCCCATCTTTATGGCTATCCATGTTGCGCTGTTAGACTGGCTAATTGCCGCCCGTCCGACCGTAGCCGACCAAGAGTTGTATGAGCACAATAACGTGAGTTATCAGCAGCATATCGCTATTGTCGACGCGATTCGTCAGCGCGACCCTGAGGAAGCTGACCGCGCACTGCAAGAACATCTCAACAGCGTTTCCGCTACCTGGCACGCCTTTAGCAAAAGTAAAAAATTGCGTAAGTAATCGCGATCCTGACGATCGTTTAGTGAGGCAGATCGCACTATAAGCGTTCTGTATTGTATTGCTGCTTATTTGATCTGGTATAACAGGTATAAAGGTATGCAGTCAGATAACACTAATCATCATCAGAGGTAGCTATGGCAAGAGATTTAAAAGGCGTAATGCCAGCGTTGTTAACCCCATTCGATAGCCAACAGCGACTGGACATTGAGAGCCTGCGCCGCCTGGTGCGTTTCAACATTGGGCAAGGGATCGACGGGCTGTATGTCGGTGGGTCTACGGGTGAGGCATTTGTCCAAAACCGCGTTGAGAGAGAGCAGGTACTGGAAATTGTTGCCGAAGAAGCGAAAGGCAAGGTGACGCTGATCGCTCACGTTGGCACAGTGAGTACCGAAGAGAGCCAACAGCTGGCGAGTGCCGCGCATCGCTACGGCTTTGATGCGGTTTCAGCCGTCACACCGTTTTACTATCCGTTCAGTTTTGAAGAGCACTGCAATCACTACCGCGCAATTATTGATTCCGCTGATGGCTTGCCGATGGTGGTCTATAACATCCCGGCGCTGAGCGGCGTAAAACTGACGCTGGATCAGATCAACACGCTGGTGACGTTGCCGGGCGTTGGCGCGCTGAAGCAAACCTCAGGCGATCTCTATCAGATGGAACAGATCCGCCGCGCTCACCCCGATCTGGTGCTTTATAACGGTTATGACGAGATCTTCGCTTCTGGTCTGCTGGCGGGCGCTGATGGCGGTATCGGTAGCACTTACAACATTATGGGATGGCGTTATCAGGGAATTGTGAAAGCGCTCAAAGAAGGCGACATCCGGACGGCGCAAAAGCTGCAAACCGAGTGCAATAAGGTTATCGATCTGCTCATTAAGGTTGGCGTGTTCCGCGGCCTGAAGACGGTATTGCACTATATGGACGTGGTTTCTGTTCCGCTGTGCCGTAAACCATTTGCCCCGGTAGATGAACAATATCTGCCGGAACTGAAAGCGCTGGCCCAGCAATTAATGCTGGAACGCGACTGATCGGACGCCGGATAGCACAATGCTTATCCGGCCTGCAAAAACAAGACTCGTAGGCCGGATAAGGCGAATCCGCCATCCGGCACCACAACGAAAATAAAGATCGTCGGGAGAGTAAAATGAGTACTTCTACCCAGAGCATCCCGTGGTATCGCCATCTCAATCGGGCGCAATGGCGGGCATTTTCCGCCGCCTGGCTGGGATATTTGCTTGATGGTTTTGATTTTGTATTAATCGCCCTTGTGCTGACGGAAGTACAAGGCGAATTCGGACTGACGACGGTGCAGGCGGCCAGTCTGATCTCGGCCGCTTTTATCTCCCGCTGGTTTGGCGGGTTAATGCTGGGCGCGATGGGAGACCGTTATGGACGCCGCCTGGCGATGGTCACCAGTATCATTCTGTTCTCTGTGGGGACGCTGGCCTGCGGATTCGCGCCGGGCTACACCACCATGTTTATCGCCCGCCTGGTTATCGGTATGGGGATGGCTGGTGAGTACGGCTCCAGCGCAACTTATGTTATTGAAAGCTGGCCCAGGCACCTGCGAAACAAAGCCAGCGGCTTCCTGATTTCCGGCTTCTCTGTAGGCGCAGTGATCGCCGCGCAGGTCTACAGCCTGGTGGTCCCGGTCTGGGGATGGCGCGCGCTGTTCTTCATCGGCATTTTGCCGATTATCTTCGCCCTCTGGCTGCGTAAAAATATTCCGGAAGCGGAAGACTGGAAAGAGAAACACGAAGGCAAAGCGCCGGTACGCACGATGGTGGACATTCTCTACCGGGGCGAACATCGGGTTATTAATATTGTGATGACTCTCGCCGCCGCAACCGCGCTGTGGTTCTGCTTTGCAGGCAACCTGCAAAATGCGGCTATCGTGGCGGTCCTTGGCCTGATATGCGCGTTTATCTTCATTAGTTTTATGGTGCAAAGCAGCGGGAAACGCTGGCCGACGGGCGTCATGCTGATGGTGGTTGTGCTGTTTGCCTTCCTTTACTCATGGCCGATTCAGGCGCTGCTGCCAACCTATCTGAAAACCGAATTGCTGTATGACCCTTCCACTGTCGCCAGGGTGCTCTTCTTTAGCGGCTTTGGCGCGGCGGTCGGTTGTTGCGTCGGTGGTTTTCTTGGCGACTGGCTGGGCACGCGTAAGGCCTATGTCTGCAGTCTGCTGGCTTCGCAGTTGCTGATTATTCCAGTATTTGCGATTGGCGGCTCAAACGTCTGGGTACTGGGTTTACTGCTGTTTTTCCAGCAAATGCTCGGTCAGGGGATCTCCGGGATCTTACCCAAACTGATTGGCGGCTATTTCGATACCGACCAGCGTGCGGCGGGTCTGGGCTTCACCTACAACGTGGGTGCACTGGGCGGGGCGCTGGCACCGATCATCGGTGCGCTGATTGCCCAACGACTGGATCTGGGCACCGCGTTGGGATCGCTCTCTTTCGGCCTGACATTTGTGGTGATCCTGCTGATTGGTCTCGATATGCCGTCTCGCGTACAGCGCTGGCTGCGGCCTGAAGCATTGCGTACGCATGATGCCATTGATGGCAAACCGTTTAGCGGGGCCGTGCCGTTCGGCGGTGACAAAAGCACCATGGTGAAATCCAAAAGTTAATCCGTTTGCCCGGTCCTGCACCGGGCAATAGTCATAAGGGAATAAGCATGTCGTTACTTGAACAACTGGATATCAAGATTGCCGCGAACGGCGGGCTGATTGTCTCCTGCCAGCCTGTTCCTGACAGCCCGTTAGATAAACCGGAAATTGTTGCGGCGATGGCGCTGGCCGCGGAACAGGCTGGCGCGGTGGCGTTACGCATTGAAGGGGTGGAAAACCTGAAAGCGACCAGGGCGGTAGTTTCGGTGCCGATTATCGGCATTCTCAAACGTGACCTTGATGACTCTCCGGTCCGCATCACCGCATATCTGGAGGATGTTGATGCGCTGGCGCAGGCAGGCGCTGACATCATCGCCATCGACGGTACCGATCGCGTACGTCCGGTACCTGTAGAAACCTTACTGGCACGTATTCATCATTACCAACGCCTTGCGATGGCTGACTGTTCGTCCATGGCGGATGGCATGGCCTGCCAGAAACTCGGTGCCGAAATCATTGGCACTACCCTTTCTGGTTATACCACGCCAGAAACGCCCGAAGAACCGGATCTGGCTCTGGTGAAGTCTTTAAGCGACGCGGGTTGTCGGGTGATTGCTGAAGGACGTTACAACACGCCAGCGCAGGCCGCTGAGGCGATGCGTCATGGCGCATGGGCGGTGACAGTCGGCTCAGCCATTACCCGGCTGGAGCACATTTGCCAGTGGTACAACACAGCGCTTAAAAAGGCGGTGCTATGACCACGCTGTCGATTGATATTGGCGGCACCAAACTGGCTGTCGCACTGGTAGACAGCAGCCTGCAAATTCAAGAGCATCATGAATTGCCGACGCCCGCCAGCAAAACACCGGATGCTCTGCGTGCCGCGTTACAAGCACTGGTTGCGTCGCTACAGGGGCAGGCAACGCGGGTGGCGATCGCCTCAACGGGGATTATCCGCGACGGTTCTCTACTGGCGCTGAACCCGCACAACCTCGGCGGGCTGCTGCATTTTCCTCTGGTGCAAACGCTAGAAGATCTCACCGCTTTGCCGACGCTGGCAGTCAATGACGCGCAGGCCGCGGCGTGGGCTGAGTATCATGCGCTTGGCGGCGAGTACCGCGATATGGTGTTTATCACCGTCTCCACCGGTGTAGGCGGCGGGGTGGTAAGTGATGGGAAGCTGCTGACCGGGATTGGCGGTCTGGCCGGGCACCTGGGACATACGCTGGCTGATCCGCATGGGCCGGTGTGCGGTTGCGGGCGTGTGGGTTGTGTCGAGGCGATCGCTTCCGGTCGTGGGATCGCGGCGGCTGCCGAAGGCGCGCTTGCTGGATGCGACGCCAAAACCATTTTTAGCCGCGCCGGGCAGGGTGATGAGCAGGCCAGTCGGTTGATCCATCGTTCGGCACGTACTTTGGCAAGGCTTGTCGCCGATGTGAAGGCCACGATCGATTGCCAGATTGTGGTGATTGGCGGCAGCGTGGGGCTGGCAGAAGGGTATCTGGCGCTGGTGGAGAACTATCTGGCACAAGAACCTTCGGCTTACCACGTAGAGTTACGGGCGGCGCATTACCGTCATGACGCTGGATTACTGGGGGCCGCGCTGTTGGCCCAGGGAGATTGATTATGATGTCAGATGAGTTGCGTTCATTGCCTTCTGCCGGATTACATCCGGTTTTGCAGCAGGCGTTAACGCTGGCTGTTGCGGCGAATCCGCAGGAGAAAACGCCAGGGCGCTACGAGTTGCAGGGCGATAATATTTTTATGAATGTTATGCAATTTGCAACGCAGAGCCCAGAGCAAAAGAAAGCGGAACTGCACAGGGAATACATTGATATTCAGGTGCTGTTATCCGGTGAAGAACGCATTCTGTTCGGGATGACTGATTCTGCTCGTCAGTGCGAAGAGATGCTCGTTGAGGATGATTATCAGCTGTGTAGCCAGATTGCCGATGAGCAGGCGATGGTACTGAAGCCGGGAAGATTTGTGATTTTTATGCCGGGCGAGCCGCATAAGCCGGGCTGCGTGGTACAGGCTCCGATGGACATCAAAAAGGTGGTGATCAAGGTGCGCGCCAGTTTATTACACACCTGACGATGAGAGTGACGGTGTCGGATGGCAAGGCTTGCGCCATCCGACACCGGATATTACAACCTAGCGCTTAAACGTCACCGCTTCCGGCTGCGTCAGATGCAGCGTCGTTTGGCTCGGCACAGTCTCGGCAATGATTCGCCCGTGACGAATGGAATAACGTGCAGGCGTCTGGCGACGAACCGCGTCAAACCCATTCTCTGCCGGTAAAATCACCAGGTTCGCGGAATTCCCCACGCTCAGACCGTAGTCCTGCAGGTGCAGGGTTTTCGCGCTGTGGGTGGTGATCAGATTCAGGCCATCGTTAATTTGTCCGTATCCCATCAGCTGACACACATGTAACCCCATGTGCAGTACCTGCAGCATATTCGCGGTGCCCAGCGGATACCACGGATCGAAGACGTCATCATGGCCGAAGCAGACGTTGATCTCTGCCTCCAGCATCTCTTTGACGCGTGTAACGCCGCGGCGTTTAGGATACGTGTCAAAGCGCCCTTGCAGGTGAATATTCACCAGTGGATTCGCGACAAAGTTAATGCCGGACATTTTCAACAGGCGGAAAAGACGGGAAGCATACGCGCCGTTATAGGAGTGCATTGCCGTAGTATGGCTGGCGGTCACGCGCTCGCCCATATTGTCGCGATGGGCCAGCGCCGCGACGGTTTCAACAAAGCGTGATTGCTCATCGTCAATTTCGTCACAGTGCACGTCGATAAGTCTGTCGTATTTTTGCGCGAGGGCGAAAATTTTGTGCAACGACTCCACGCCATATTCACGCGTAAATTCAAAGTGGGGGATAGCGCCAATGACGTCGGCCCCCAAACGCACGGCTTCCTCTAATAACGCTTCACCGTTGGGATAAGAAAGAATGCCCTCTTGCGGGAACGCGACAATCTGTAGCTCTACCCACGGAGCGACTTCTTGCTTCACCTCCAGCATGGCTTTCAGCGCGGTCAGCGTTGGGTCGGAAACATCAACGTGAGTGCGGACATACTGGATGCCGTTGGCCATCTGCCACTTAAGAGTCTGCATGGCGCGCGCTTTCACGTCATCGTGAGTGAGCATTGCCTTACGTTCGGCCCAGCGCTCAATGCCTTCAAATAACGTACCAGACTGGTTCCAGCTCGGCTCCCCCGCGGTTTGCGTGGTATCCAGGTGGATATGTGGCTCTACGAACGGTGGGATTGCCAGGCCACCTTCGGCATCAAGCACTTCCCCCTGCGGCAACGTAGCGGCGTCCTGAGCCTCAATTCGGCTGAAGCGTCCGTTTTCAACCGTGAGCTGCCACAATCCTTCGCGTCCCTGTAAACGCGCCTGACGAATGGTGATGTTATTATTCTGCATGGCTGACCTCTGGTGATTTAGCAAGGCTGCGATTGAAAAGTGGGTTCAGCAGGATATAGCTGAATACGCCGCCGAGTACGGCGTTGACGGGTACAATACCGGGAATATAGTGACCGGCGGCAATGCCCAGTGCAACGGACAGGATAGCTATCCAGTTTACGGAAATAAATTGTGCTTTGCTGAAGTCGGCATATCGGCGATGGTTCAGCAGATAGTCGGCGATAATCACTCCACCAATTGGAGGAATCGCTGCCGACAAAAATGTCAGCCAACCGACAAAGTTATTGTAAAGCCACAGTGCGCACAGTGTGCCGATAATACCGTTAGCCACCGACAGCGAACGGCTGGAAAGGCCGGTAATATTGGCAAATCCCAAACCTGAAGCGTAGAGCGCATTGTCGTTGGTGGTCCAGATATTCAGGCCGAGCACCACAATCGCGGGCAGCAGCAGGCCCTGAGCAATCATCACGTCAGAGATGTCCGCCTGTCCAACAGCGGCGGCACCCGCAGCGCCGAAGATAAACATCAACGAGTTGCCAAGGAAAAATGCCACCATGGCAATCAGTACCGCACCTTTGGCGTTGCGGCCAAAGCGGACAAAGTCGGCGGTTAACGTGCCTGCGCTGATAAATGAGCCGACCACCAGCGCCAGTGCGGTTGAGAAATTCAGCGGTGTCTGCGGCACTATCGCTTTTAAATGGTCTAAACCGCCAACATCGCTCACCGCCAGCCAGACGGAGTAGCTGCCAAGAACGACGATGGCAGGTACGGCGATGATAGATAAAACGGTCAGCGCCGAGATGCCAAAAAAGATAGTCAGGGTCATCAACAGACCGGAAACCGCAATCAGAACATTGACGTCAATCCCCGTCGCTTTGCCAACCGGGATAGCAAACATGGCCACACCAACGCCAAACCAGCCTACCTGTGTACCGCCTAAGAGCAGTGAGGGAAGCCATGAACCTTTCAAACCAAATGAGTAACGTGCCAGAAGGTGGGTTGAGAGCCCTGTTTTTGCGCCGATAAAACCGAGAAATGCAGTGTAAATACCGAGGAGAAGATTACCGAAGAGAACTGCAAGGAAGAAATCATTATAGGAAAGACCGGTACCGAGTGTGCCACCGGTCCACATACTGGCGGAAAAAAATGTGAGTCCCAACATGACAAACGTTAGTGGAATCACGCCCTTCCGCGCCGCCAGAGGGACGGGGCCCTGGCTATAATTGTTGTCCTGCGACACAACGCCTCCATGAATTTTGCCCAAAAAATCCGCCGCATAATATACAGTTCTCAGAATAAAGCAAACGTTTCCGTATGTTTTTTTAGTTCTCTTTCACGGTGTTGATAGAGGGGAGGGGGCAGGGGTATTGCGAGGAATCTGGCATCTCATCAGCGTTTGAAGATGAGATGCCAGAAGACGCTTACTTACACTTCCAGGTAGTTCAGGATACCGTCTGCCGCTTTACGACCTTCGGCAATCGCGGTGACTACAAGATCCGAACCACGCACGATGTCGCCACCAGCGAAGATTTTTGGGTTGCTGGTCTGGAAGGCGTTATCGCTGCGTTCCGGAGCAATAATACGGCCCTGAGAATCCAGCTCGACGCTGTGCTCTTTCAGCCACTCCATACTGTGCGGGCGGAAGCCAAACGCCAGTACCACCGCATCAGCTGGAACAACGTGCTCGGAACCGGCGACGATCTCCGCGCGGCGACGACCCTTCGCATCCGGTTCGCCCATTTCGGTGCGCGCCATTTTCACGCCGCACACTTTACCGTTGGCATTCACTTCCACGCCTAAAGGCTGGACGTTGAACTGGAACTCGACGCCTTCTTCACGCGCGTTTTTCACCTCGCGTTTGGAACCCGGCATGTTCTCTTCGTCGCGGCGATAGGCGCAGATTACGTGTGCCGCGTTCTGGCGAACCGAGGTCCGCACGCAGTCCATCGCGGTATCGCCACCGCCGAGAACAACGACGCGTTTGCCTTCCATGCTGATGTACGGCTCGTCACTGCTTTCGCCAAATCCCATCAACTGTTTGGTATTGGCGATCAGGAACGGCAGGGCATCAAATACGCCGGAAGCGTCTTCGTTTTCCAGCCCACCGCGCATCGACTGATAGGTACCTACGCCAAGGAACACGGCATCGTAATCCTTCAGCAGATCGTTAAGCTGCACGTCGCGGCCCACTTCCACGTTTAGTTTGAACTCAATGCCCATACCGGTGAAGATTTCACGGCGACGGGTCATGACCTCTTTCTCCAGCTTGAATGCCGGGATCCCGAAGGTCAGCAGACCGCCGATTTCCGGGTGGCGGTCAAATACCACCGCCTTCACGCCGTTGCGGGTCAGCACATCAGCACAGGCCAGGCCCGCCGGACCTGCACCGATGATCGCCACGCGCTTGTCCGTCTGGCGAACGCCAGTCATATCCGGACGCCAGCCCATCTCGAACGCTTTATCGTTGATATAGCGCTCTATGTTGCCGATAGTCACCGCACCGAACTCATCGTTTAGCGTGCAGGATCCTTCACAAAGACGATCCTGCGGGCACACTCGGCCACAGACTTCCGGCAGAGTGTTAGTCTGGTGCGACAGTTCTGCCGCTTCAAAAATACGTCCCTCATTCGCCAGCTTAAGCCAGTTCGGGATGTAGTTATGTACCGGGCACTTCCACTCGCAGTACGGGTTGCCGCAGGAAAGACAGCGATCTGCCTGTGCTTTGGCCTGGCCTTCAGAAAACGGCTCGTAGATCTCGATAAATTCGATCTTACGGATCTTCAGCGGTTTCTTCGGTGGATCAACGCGCTGCAGGTCGATAAATTGGTATACGTTCTGACTCATTGCTGCTACCCCTTACTGCGCCTGCACACGCAGCTCTGCTGCGCTACGACTACGGTGACCCAACAGTGCTTTCACATCACTGGATTTCGGTTTTACCAGCGCGAATTTCGCCGAGAATGCTGGCCAGTTCGCCAGGATCTCTTCGCCGTGTGAAGAACCGGTATGTTGTACGTGCTCGGTAATCAGACCGCGCAGGTGTTCCTCATGAATAGCCAGCGAGTCCACGCTCAGTACTTCTACCAGTTCCGGGTTCACGCGTTTGCGGAATTCACCGTCTTCGTCGAGCACGTAGGCGAATCCGCCGGTCATGCCCGCACCGAAGTTGACGCCGGTTTTGCCGAGAATACACACGATGCCGCCGGTCATATATTCACAGCCGTTGTCGCCAATACCTTCAACCACGGTAATAGCGCCGGAGTTACGCACCGCAAAACGCTCACCCGCACGACCCGCAGCAAACAGGCGGCCACCGGTAGCACCATACAGGCAGGTGTTACCAATGATGCTCGCCTCATGGCTACGGAAAGCAGAGCCAACCGGAGGACGCACTGCCAGCAGGCCGCCCGCCATGCCTTTACCGACATAGTCGTTGGCATCGCCTGTCAGATACAGCTCCACGCCGCCCGCGTTCCACACGCCGAAGCTCTGGCCTGCGGTACCGCTGAAGTGCGCTTTAATCGGGTCAGATGCCAGCCCCTGATCGCCATGCGTCTGAGCGATATAGCCCGACAGCGATGCGCCGACGGAACGGTCGGTGTTGCGGATATCGAACCAGAAGGTTTTGCTCTGGCGCTCGTCGACAAACGGTTTCGCCTGCTGTAACAGCTGGGCGTTCAGCACGCCGTTATCAAACGGCGGATTGTTTTCAGTGCAATGCAGCGCTTTACCTGGATGCGGTTCAGCGGTTTCCAGCAGACGAGACAGCTCCAGTTTCTGCTGCTTGGCGGTAAACCCTTCCAGCTCTTTGAGCAGGTCGGTACGACCAATCAGATCCACCAGACGTTTCACGCCCAGTTGCGCCATCAGCTCGCGGGTTTCGCGGGCGATAAATTCAAAGTAGTTAGTCACTTTGAACGGCAGGCCGTGATAGTGGTTCTTACGCAGTTTGTCATCCTGAGTTGCCACGCCGGTTGCGCAGTTGTTCAGATGGCAAATACGCAGGTATTTACAGCCCAGCGCAACCATGGGGCCGGTGCCGAAACCGAAGCTTTCTGCACCCAAAATTGCCGCTTTAATGATATCGACGCCGGTTTTCAGACCGCCATCGACCTGCAGACGGATCTTGTGACGCAGACCGTTAGCCACCAGCGCCTGCTGGGTTTCCACCAGACCGAGTTCCCACGGGCAGCCCGCATATTTCACTGAGGAGAGCGGACTTGCCCCGGTACCGCCGTCGTAACCGGCAATCGTAATCAGGTCCGCGTAGGCTTTCGCCACGCCGGTCGCAATAGTGCCGACGCCCGGTTCGGAAACCAGCTTCACCGAGATCATCGCTTTCGGGTTGACCTGTTTCAGGTCGAAAATCAGCTGCGCTAAGTCCTCGATAGAGTAGATATCGTGGTGTGGCGGTGGGGAGATCAGCGTCACGCCCGGCACCGAATAACGCAGTTTGGCGATGTACGGGGTGACTTTATCACCCGGTAACTGACCGCCTTCGCCCGGCTTCGCGCCTTGAGCGACTTTAATCTGAATGACATCAGCATTGACCAGGTACGCCGGGGTTACGCCAAAGCGACCGGAAGCCACCTGCTTAATGCGCGACACCTTGTTAGTGCCGTAGCGCGCCGGATCTTCGCCGCCTTCACCGGAGTTCGAGTTACCGCCGATGCTGTTCATGGCTTCGGCCAGCGCCTCGTGTGCTTCCGGGCTTAATGCCCCGATAGACATCGCTGCGGTATCAAAGCGTTTAAACAGTTCGGTTGCGGGTTCTACTTCGCTAATGCTTACGGCTTCATCGCCAGGTGTAATCGCCAGCAGATCGCGCAGCGTGGCCGCCGGACGCTCATTGACCAGCTTTGCATATTCCTGATAGTCGCTGTACTCGCCGCTTTGTACTGCCTGTTGCAGCGTGCGCACCACGTCCGGGTTGTAGGCGTGGTATTCGCCGCCGTGGACGTACTTCAGCAAACCGCCCTGGCTGATAGGCTTACGCGCCAGCCAGGCATGTTTGGAGAGGTTCAGCAGATCCTGCTGGAAGTCGGTAAAACCCGCGCCGCTGATGCGACTGACCACGCCCTGGAAGCATAAAGCCACAACATCATCGTGCAGACCAACGGCTTCAAACAGCTTCGAGCAGCGGTAAGAGGCGATGGTCGAGATGCCCATTTTGGACATGATTTTGTACAGACCCTTGTTGATGCCATTACGGTAGTTCAGCATCACGGTCCGGTAATCTTTGGCAATCGCCTGAGTGTCGATCAGACGTCCCAGCGTTTCATACGCCAGATACGGATAAATGGCCGTCGCGCCAAAACCGAGCAGAACGGCAAAATGGTGCGGGTCACGGGCGCTGGCGGTTTCAACGATGATGTTGGCATCGCAACGCAGGCTTTGTTCTACCAGACGTGTTTGTACTGCGCCAACGGCCATCGGTGCCGGAACCGGCAAGCGGTTTTTTGCGATATTACGGTCAGAGAGCACCAGCAGCACCGTGCCGTTACGCACCATCTGTTCAGCCTTATCGCACAATGCTTTGACGGTCTCTTCGAGCGTGGTTTCAGTCACGTCGAAGGTGATATCCAGTCGGTCAGCGCGATAATGCTCCTCTTTCATGGTGGTGAGCTGGGTGAAATCGGAGTACAGCAGGATCGGCGACTTAAAGCTCAGACGGTGCGCCTGACCTTCGGCTTCGCAGAAGACGTTCATCTCACGACCGATGCTGGTGGCCAGCGACATGACGTGCGCTTCACGCAGCGGGTCGATCGGCGGGTTGGTGACCTGGGCAAACTGCTGGCGGAAGTAGTCATAAATGATGCGCGGCTGGCTGGAGAGCACGGCAAACGGGGTATCATCACCCATTGAACCGACCGCTTCCTGACCATTTTCACCGAGCACGCGGATAACGGAATCCAGCTCTTCAGCGCTGTAGTTAAACTGTTTCTGGTAGCTGGCGAGGGTGTCATCGTCCAGTTCACGGCTGCCGACCTGATCGTCAGCCAGGTCTTCGAAAGGCACCAGACGGCGGACGTTCTTCTCCATCCACTCTTTGTAGGGGTGGCGGCTTTTCAGATCGTCATCGGTTTCAGCCGAATGCAGAATGCGCCCGCTGCGGGTATCGATAACCATCAGCTCCCCAGGGCCGACGCGACCTTTCTCAACCACTTCATCCGGCTGATAATCCCAGATCCCGACTTCAGAAGCGCAGGTAATCAGCTTGTCTTTGGTGATGACGTAGCGCGCCGGACGCAGGCCGTTGCGGTCAAGGTTACAGGCGGCAAAGCGACCGTCGGACATAACGATACCCGCCGGACCATCCCACGGCTCCATGTGCATGGAGTTAAAGTCGAAGAACGCGCGCAGCTCCGGGTCCATATCCGGGTTGTTCTGCCAGGCCGGCGGCACCAGTAAACGCATGGCGCGGATGATATCCATCCCGCCAGCCAGCAGCAGTTCCAGCATGTTATCCATTGAGCTGGAGTCGGAGCCGGTTTCGTTAACGAACGGTGCGGCGTCGTGCAGATCAGGGATCAGCGGCGTCTGGAATTTATAGGTACGGGCGCGCGCCCACTGGCGGTTGCCGGTGATGGTGTTGATTTCACCATTGTGCGCCAGGTAGCGAAACGGTTGCGCCAGCGGCCAGCGTGGTACGGTGTTGGTGGAGAAGCGCTGGTGGAACAGGCAGATGGCCGATTCCAGACGCAGGTCCGCCAGGTCCAGGTAAAAGCGCGGCAGATCCGCCGGCATACACAGACCTTTATAGATATTGACCAGGTTCGACAAGCTACAGACATAGAAGTCTTTATCTTCCTGGAGGCGTTTTTCGATACGACGGCGCGCGATGAACAGGCGACGCTCCATATCACGCGGACGCCAGCCCGCAGGGGCATTAACAAAAATTTGCTCGATACGAGGCAGGGAGGAGAGCGCAATTTCACCGAGAACACCTTCGTTAGTCGGCACGTCGCGCCAGCCGACAATCGACAGGGTCTCCTGCTGTAATTCTTCTTCTACAATGCGACGGGAAGCCGCTGCCAGCTCAGCGTCTTTATTTAAAAAGATCATGCCGACGGCGTAGTTTTTAGCTAAACGCCAGCCGCGCTCTTGCGCTACGATGCGGAAAAAGCGGTCAGGTTTTTGTAACAGCAGGCCGCAACCATCGCCGGTTTTTCCATCGGCAAGAATTGCGCCACGGTGCTGCATGCGGGCCAGTGCGTGTATGGCGGTACGCACTACCTTGTGGCTAGGTTCGCCTTCTATGTGGGCGATCAGGCCGAAACCACAGTTATCCCTCTCAAGGGATTTATCGTACAACATATCAGTGAACCTCCCCAGGCTCTGCGGGATTCCCATCTGGACCGTTGCGCACGGGCACACCAAGAGCATGGCGACGGGGTTTGCGTGTCATACGCTTACCTCGCATTCGCCCTCTTTATCCTTTTCGCACAGGTCAAACAAGTTTGAGGACTTGCTTCAGAGGGAATCTCAATTACTGCATAAATATGATGAGCAGACTGCTCATCCAGAAAGCTTCCAGCGGATTTCCAAGTTATCGGGAATCCACACACAGGTCAAATGGCAATCTTATTTATGCAAAAATGTGCTATCGGGTAATTAACTTTATGAAAATATTGAAATAAAAGGGTTTTATACATTGATATAACCTGAGGAGGATGCCCTGGGAAGTGTGATCTGTCTCACTGTAAGAGAGGCCGGATATCTCTCGTCCTCCCTTTGTTTATCGATATACTTGGCATTTTATGCTGGTTTTTAGAGTTTTAGCGTCTTAAAGATACTGTTTTTACGCTGAGAGTATAAGAAGATAAAAAAAACAGCTGGATATAAGGAAAAGTAATTATATTTTGAGTGAATGGAATTTCGATTATTTTGATTTGTTATGCAATAAATAAAGGCTCGCCAGGGCGATTGATCCAGGTCATCGCCGACTGGGGCAAAAAATGGCAGGCTTTGGCCTCTTTTCAAGGCGCGGTCTACCAGATTATGCAGTTACAGAAATTAGTCAATATGTTTGGTGGGGATCTTTCTCGCCGTTATGGGCAAAAGGTTCATAAACTCACGCTGCACGGCGGATTTAGCTGTCCAAACCGTGATGGCACCATCGGACGCGGCGGATGTACTTTCTGTAATGTCGCCTCGTTTGCCGATGAAGCACAGCAGCACCATTCAATTGCCGAGCAGCTTGAGCATCAGGCGCAGTTGGTCAATCGCGCCAGACGCTATCTGGCCTATTTCCAGGCTTATACCAGCACCTTCGCGGAAGTACAGGTGCTGCGTTCGATGTATCAACAGGCGGTCAGCCAGGCCAACATCGTTGGGTTATGCGTTGGGACGCGCCCCGACTGCGTGCCGGATGCGGTACTCGATCTGCTTTGTGAGTATAAAGACCTCGGCTATGAGGTATGGCTGGAGCTCGGTCTGCAAACTGCGCATGACAAAACTCTGCACCGGATTAACCGCGGCCATGATTTTGCCTGCTATCAGAACACCACGCGGCTGGCGCGCGAGCGCGGGCTGAAAGTGTGCTCACACCTGATTGTTGGCCTGCCGGGAGAAGGACAGGCAGACTGTCTGCAAACCATGGAACGTGTGGTGGAGACGGGCGTTGACGGTATTAAGCTGCATCCGCTGCATATTGTGAAAGGCAGTACGATGGCAAAGGCCTGGGAAGCCGGACGTCTGCACGGAATTGAACTGGATGACTACACGGTTACCGCCGGGGAGATGATCCGCCATACGCCGCCAGAGGTGATTTATCATCGAATCTCTGCCAGCGCGCGTCGCCCAATGCTGTTGGCTCCGCTATGGTGTGAAAACCGCTGGACCGGGATGGTCGAACTGGATCGCTATCTCAATGCTCATGGTGTTCAAGGCTCTGCGCTTGGCACTCCGTGGATTCAGCCTGGGAGCTAACCATCCGGCAATCTGCGCCTGCTTGCCTGATGACGCTACGCTTATCAGGCCCACGTTGAATCTCTCCTCGGTCATTTCACCGATAACCTCCGCATTTCTTGCACAATCTTCAACGTCACGCTGAGAATTGAGTATTATTGTGCCAAGTTGTCGTGAAGGAACCCTCTATGAAGCAAATCCGTATGCTGGCGCAATATTACGTCGACCTGATGATGAAATTGGGTCTGGTGCGCTTTTCGCTGTTATTGGCGCTGGCGCTGGTCGTGTTGGCGATTGTGGTGCAGATGGCTGTCACCATGGTGCTGCATGGCCAGGTAGAAAGCATTGATGTTATCCGCTCTATCTTTTTTGGTCTGTTAATTACCCCCTGGGCCGTCTATTTTCTGTCAGTGGTGGTGGAGCAACTGGAAGAGTCCCGGCAACGCTTGTCACGACTGGTACAAAAGCTGGAAGAGATGCGCGAGCGCGATCTCAAGCTCAATGTGCAGTTGAAAGATAATATTGCCCAGCTTAATCAGGAAATTGTTGAGCGCGAAAAAGCCGAAGCGGAGCGCCAGGATACGTTCGAGCAGTTGAAGGTTGAAATCAAAGAGCGCGAAGAAGCGCAGATTCAGCTTGAGCAGCAGTCTTCCTTTTTACGCTCTTTCCTTGATGCCTCGCCGGATCTGGTTTTTTATCGTAATGAAGATAAAGAATTTTCCGGCTGTAACCGTGCCATGGAACTGCTGACCGGCAAGAGCGAAAAGCAGTTGGTGAATTTAAAACCGGCTGATGTTTACTCCCCTGAGGCGGCAGAAAAGGTCATTGAAACCGACGAGAAGGTGTTCCGTCATAACGTCTCACTCACCTACGAACAGTGGCTGGACTATCCGGACGGGCGCAAAGCCTGCTTTGAAATTCGCAAAGTGCCTTACTATGACCGCGTAGGTAAGCGGCATGGTCTGATGGGTTTTGGGCGCGATATTACCGAGCGTAAGCGTTATCAGGACGCGTTAGAGCGCGCCAGCCGCGATAAGACCACCTTCATTTCTACCATCAGCCACGAACTGCGCACTCCGCTTAACGGCATTGTCGGCTTAAGCCGGATCCTGCTGGATACGGATCTGACCGCTGAGCAGGAAAAATACCTGAAAACAATCCACGTCTCTGCCGTGACGCTGGGGAATATTTTCAACGATATTATCGACATGGATAAAATGGAGCGACGTAAAGTTCAGCTCGATAACCAGCCGATCGATTTCACCAGCTTTATGGCGGATCTGGAAAACCTCTCTGGCCTGCAGGCGCAGCAAAAAGGGCTGCGTTTTGTACTTGAGCCGACGTTACCACTGCCGCATAAGGTCATTACCGACGGCACGCGTTTGCGCCAGATTCTGTGGAATCTGATCAGCAACGCCGTGAAGTTTACCCAGCAGGGGCAGGTAACCGTGCGGGCGCGCTATGACCAGGGGAATATACTGCATTTCGAAGTTGAAGATTCCGGGATCGGTATTCCGCAGGATGAGCAAGATAAAATCTTCGCCATGTATTATCAGGTGAAGGACAGCAATGGCGGCAAACCGGCAACGGGAACCGGGATTGGACTGGCCGTATCGAAGCGTCTGGCGAAAAACATGGGCGGTGATATTACGGTCTCCAGCCAGGCTGGCAAAGGCTCCATCTTTACGCTGACCGTGCATGCGCCTGCGGTAGCGGAAGAGATTGAAGACGCCTTTGAAGACGACGACATGCCGCTGCCAGCCCTGAATGTGCTGCTGGTGGAAGATATCGAACTGAACGTTATTGTCGCGCGTTCAGTGCTGGAAAAACTGGGCAACAGCGTGGATGTCGCCATGACCGGGAAAGCCGCGCTGGAAATGTTCACGCCGGGCGAATATGACCTGGTGCTGCTGGATATTCAGCTACCGGATATGACCGGTCTGGATATCTCGCGCGAGCTGACGCAAAAATACGCCCGTGAGGACCTGCCGCCGCTGGTTGCGCTTACCGCCAACGTTCTGAAAGATAAAAAAGAGTATCTGGACGCGGGAATGGACGACGTGCTGAGTAAGCCGCTGTCGGTTCCGGCGTTAACCGCCATGATCAAAAAATACTGGGATACCCGAAACAAAGAGGAGAGCACTGTGACATCTGAAGAGAGCAGTAAATCGCAAGCGCTGTTAGATATTCCTATGTTGGAACAATACCTCGAGCTGGTGGGACCGAAGTTAATAACCGACGGGCTGGCGGTGTTTGAGAAGATGATGCCGGGATATTTGAGCGTGCTGGAGTCCAATCTGACCGCACGGGATAAAAAAGGCGTTGTTGAGGAAGGCCATAAAATTAAAGGCGCGGCAGGTTCCGTGGGGCTGCGCCACCTGCAACAGTTAGGTCAGCAAATCCAGTCGCCAGATCTTCCAGCCTGGGAAGATAATGTTGCTGAATGGATTGAAGAGATGAAGCAGGAGTGGCAGCACGACGTGGCGGTATTGAAGGCCTGGGTGGCGAGCGTGGAAAAAAAATGACCCCGGCTTGACCGGGGTGCGCGAATACTGCGCCAACACCAGGGAAATCGTGGCTGCGCCGTAAATTATTATCATTGTTTACAAGGGCGCAGCCCTAATTTTCAGGCCGCACGCAGTTAAGATAGCAAATCTTAAATAATTTGTTACATGAATCAGTTAAATGTGTGAAGCGTAGCATTTAAATCATAATAACTAATATGTTTCAGCCAGTTGAGAAAGGAGTATCACGATGAAAAAAGTGGGTGTAGTGCTCAGCGGATGCGGCGTGTATGACGGCGCAGAGATCCATGAAACTGTTCTCACGCTTCTGGCGATTGCCCGCAACGGCGCTCAGGCCGTCTGTTTCGCACCGGATAAACAACAAGCGGATGTGATTAATCATCTGACCGGTGAGCCGATGCAGGAAACGCGTAATGTGCTGATTGAAGCCGCCCGTATAACACGCGGTGATATTCGCCCACTTGCTCAGGCAGTCTCAACGGAACTGGATGCGTTGATTGTGCCAGGCGGGTTTGGCGCGGCCAAAAATCTGAGCAATTTTGCCAGCCAGGGAAGTGAGAGCCGGGTTGATAGCGACTTAGCTGCGCTGGCGGTGGCTATGCATCAGGCGGGTAAGCCGCTGGGATTTATGTGCATTGCGCCTGCAATGTTACCTAAAATTTTTGACTTTCCGCTGCGTCTGACTATCGGTACTGATATTGATACGGCAGAGGTGCTGGAAGAGATGGGCGCAGAACATGTGCCTTGTCCGGTTGATGACATTGTCGTTGATGAAGACAACAAAATCGTCACCACTCCCGCCTATATGCTGGCGCAGGACATCGCTCAGGCCGCGAGTGGTATCGATAAACTGGTATCACGTGTGCTGGTGCTGGCTGAATGAGAAAAGGAGTTACCGCCTTTCTGCGACGTATCTTTCTGCGGGCGGTCGTTGTCCTCGCCGTATTTTGGGGCGGGGGCATCGCACTTTTCAGCGTGATGCCAGTCCCTTTCTCTGCCGTGATGGTCGAGCGGCAACTGAGCGCATGGCTGTCCGGTGATTTCGGTTATGTGGCGCACTCAGACTGGGTGAGCATGGATGAGATCTCACCGTGGATGGGACTGGCGGTGATCGCCGCGGAGGACCAGAAGTTTCCCGAGCACTGGGGATTCGATGTTTCCGCCATAGAGAAAGCGCTGGCGCACAACGAACGTAATGAAAACCGTATTCGCGGGGCGTCGACGTTATCGCAACAGACGGCAAAAAACCTCTTTCTGTGGGATGGACGTAGCTGGGTGCGTAAAGGTCTCGAAGCCGGGCTAACGCTGGGTATGGAAACCGTTTGGAGCAAGAAGCGTATTCTGACCGTTTACCTGAATATTGCTGAGTTTGGTGATGGGGTTTTCGGCGTGGAGGCAGCGGCGCAGCGCTATTTCCATAAGCCAGCCAGTCGGCTGAGTCTGTCTGAAGCGGCCTTGCTGGCGGCGGTATTACCCAATCCTTTGCGTTTTAAAGCGAATGCGCCTTCTGGTTATGTACGTAGCCGTCAGGCGTGGATTATGCGCCAAATGCGCCAGCTAGGCGGTGAGTCGTTTATGCGGGAAAATAAGCTGTATTAACGGGTTTATTGCCGGATACGGCGTAAATGCTTTATCCGGCCTACGGGAGTGTGACGTTGCCGTGTAGGCCTGATGAGCGCAGCGCTTCAGGTACTCGACTAATCTTCATCAAATCCTGAATTAAACAGGGCAATCACCGCTGCCAGGGCTTCCACTTCCTGTGGACCCGTGGCTTCAACTTCTATCTGACGCCCTTTGGCGGAATCCAGCATCAGCAGAGCGATAACACTGTTTGCCTCGGCTTCCGTTCCTTCATCATTACGCAGCAAAACTTCTGCTTCAAAACCCTGCATCAATTCAAACAGTTTCATGGCTGGGCGAGCATGCATACCCAGCTTATTCGTGATTTCAACGGTTTGCTTCACGGTCATGATTTACGTTTTTCCAGCGTACGATGGCGTGACTGTACGTTTTTACCGCGTGAGCGGAAGTAGTCTGCCAGCTGCTCTGCAATATACACCGAACGGTGTTTCCCGCCGGTACAGCCGATAGCTACGGTGAGGTAGCTGCGGTTGTTGGTCTCCAGCATGGGTAACCATAGCTCAAGATAGCTGCGAGTCTGGTAGATAAAATTGTGTACTTCTGTGTGCCTGTCAAGGAAGGCGGCAACGGGGCGGTCAAGACCGGTCATCGGGCGCAGCTTCGGATCCCAGTGCGGGTTAGGCAGGAAGCGCACGTCAAAGACGTAATCCGCGTCAATTGGGATACCGTGTTTGAAACCAAAGGATTCGAATACCATCGTCAACTCGCGTTCGCGCTTGCCTAGCAGGCGAGTACGCAACATTTCCGCCAGTTCGTGCACGGACATTTCGGAGGTATCCACGATCAGGTCAGCACGAGAGCGCAGCGGCTCCAGCAAATCGCTTTCCTTATCGATAGCGCTCTCCAGAGATAAGTTCTTGCTGGAAAGAGGATGCAGGCGACGCGTGTCGCTGTAGCGGCGAATCAGGGTGTTACGATCGGCGTCAAGGAACAGCAACTGTGGTGAGAAGCCTTCAGGCAGATTGTTCATTGCCTGCTCGAAAATCTCTGGGGACTCAGGCATGTTGCGCACATCAATGCTGACGGCCGCAGAAATCTGGCGATCGGCCAGAGTACGAGCCAGATCGGGCAACAGCACTACGGGAAGGTTATCCACGCAGTAAAAACCCATATCTTCCAGCGCTCGCAGGGCGACAGATTTTCCTGACCCCGAACGACCGCTGACGATCATCAGTACCATGTACTGTTTCTCCTCACAACGACAAAAAAGGATGCCATTGGGTTGTTATGCTTCATCCAGTCCACCTTCGGTGTCCGTGATGATTTGATACAACTCCTGGTCACTCTGTGCTGCGCGCAGGCGGCGGCAGATGGTTTTATCGGCCAGACGTTTGGCGACCAGCGACAACGTATGCAAATGCGTCTTGGTTTGGTCTGCCGGAACCAGCAGGGCGAAAAGCAGATCGACGGGTTGATTATCAATGGCGTCGAAAGCAATTGGCGTTTCAAGTTGCACAAACACGCCAACTGCGCGCATCGTGTCTTCTTCCAGCTTTCCGTGCGGGATAGCAATTCCATTACCGATGCCGGTACTGCCCATTTTTTCACGCGTCAGAATGGCTTCAAATACCACCTGAGAGGGCAAGCTGAGCTGTTTTGCCGCCAGTTCGCTGATGATTTCCAGCGCGCGTTTCTTGCTTTGGCAGTGAACGCCAGCGCGTGTACATTCCTGGTTAAGAACATTGCTCAGTTGTAGAGTCGTATCGTTATTTGTCATAATTTCACCTAAGCGCTAACTGTACAAATGGCCCGTTGTGCTACACAACAGGCCGTCCTGCACCCGCTAACTGCCCGGACAAGTTAGTGCTGTTTCAGTTTATCTTTATGTTTTGTTAACTGCCGAGCCAGTTTATCAATTAAACCGTCAATGGCGGCGTACATATCCTGACCTTCCGCGCTGGCATGAATTTCGCCACCGTTCACATGCAGTGTTGCATCCGAGATATGTGTCACCTTCTCCACTTTCAACACAATATAGACCTGATTAATCCGGTCGAAATATTGTTCTAGCTTGGCGAATTTTGTATTAACAAAATCGCGTAAGGCTTCAGTGATTTCGACGTTGTTTCCAGTGATGTTGAGCTGCATAGTGTCTTCCTTATCGGTTGGGTCAGACCAGCTGTTTGCGCTGGTTCGACGGCGGAATGGATAAAGACTCTCGGTACTTCGCAACAGTGCGGCGTGCCACCATGATACCCTGTTCTGACAGCATAGAGGTTAACTTGCTGTCACTCAGCGGTTTCGCGGGGTTTTCCGCAGCAATTAATTTCTTCACCAGTGCACGGATAGCTGTGGATGAGGCTTCGCCTCCGCCTTCAGTGTTAACGTGACTGGAAAAGAAATACTTCAATTCAAAAATGCCGCGCGGACTGTGCAGATACTTTTGCGTGGTCACTCGGGAAATGGTCGATTCGTGCATCTCGACGGCCTGGGCGATATCCGCCAGCACCATCGGTTTCATAAACTCTTCGCCTTGATCAAAGAAGGCTTGCTGCTGTTCAACGATACAGCGACTGACGCGCAGCAGCGTATCATTGCGACTTTCCAGGCTTTTAATCAGCCACTTTGCATCCTGCAGATTGCTACGAATAAACTGGCTGTCAGCATCGTTGCGCGCGCTGTTGCACATGGCGGCGTAGTGCTGGTTAATCTGCAACCGTGGAATGCTGTCGCCGTTGAGTTCGACCACCCAGCGATCGTTATGCTTACGCACCAGTACATCCGGAATAACGTATTCTGGCTCCCCGGTCTGGATAGACTGCCCAGGTCTGGGGTCCAGGGACTGAATAAGATTGACGGCTTCTTTCAGCACATCTTCTTTCAGCCGGGTTACGCGCATCAGCGTGCGGAAGTCATGGTTGGCTAACAGATCGAGGTGATCGCTGATGATCAGGCGCGCTTCTTCCAGCCACGGCGTGGCTTTATCAAACTGTGAAAGTTGGATCAATAAGCAGTCGCGGAGATCTTTGGCCGCCACGCCCACGGGATCAAAACGCTGAATGCGTTTAAGCACGGCTTCGATTTCGTCCATGCCGACGTCGTCATCGCCCATGCTTTCGAGAATATCGTCCAGGGTTACGGTGAGATAACCGGTTTCGTCTACCGCATCAACAATGGATGTCGCAATCGCCCGATCGGTATCCGAGAACGGGGTCAGCTCCACTTGCCACATCAGGTAATCCTGCAGTGATTGCGTGGTCTCCCCCTGATACACAGGCAGTTCGTCGTCGATGTAATCCCCGCTGGTGCCAGAAGGTGTACCGGCGGTGTAAATTTCATCCCAACTGGCGTCAAGCGGCAGCTCCTCTGGCATCTCTTTTTGTTCGAGAGCATCTGCGGTGTCGAGGGATTCGCTGTCCTGTTTTTCCTGGGTATCAATTTCGTCGTGAAGATCGGTTTGCTCGAGCAGTGGGTTACTTTCCAGCGCTTGCTGAAGTTCTTGCTGAAGTTCCAGCGTGGACAGCTGCAACAGACGGATAGCCTGTTGTAGCTGAGGCGTCATCGCCAGTTGTTGGCTAAGCCTGAGTTGCAAACCTTGCTTCATGTTCAGAGTTGTTCTCTCCTGCGGTGACGTGAAGTCTTCTACCCTATCAGAGTCTGAAGTCTTCCCCAAGGTATACGCGTTTAACGTGCTCATCCTGCAGTATTTCTGTTGGCGTGCCATGCGCGATCAGGTGGCCCTGACTCACGATGTAGGCGCGCTCACACACTGCCAGCGTTTCGCGAACGTTATGGTCGGTAATCAGCACCCCAAGCCCGCTGTCGCGCAGGTGTTCGATGATCCGTTTGATATCAATAACGGAAATCGGGTCAACACCGGCAAACGGTTCATCCAGCAGGATAAATTTCGGATTCGCGGCCAGTGCGCGGGCGATCTCCACGCGGCGTCGTTCACCACCGGAGAGCGACTGCCCCATGCTGTCACGCAGGTGTTCGATGTGGAACTCTTCCATCAGCTCGTTGGCGCGATCTTCCCGCTGCTCGCTGGTAAGATCGTCACGAATTTGCAGCACCGCCATCAGATTATCAAACACGCTCAGGCGACGGAAAATAGACGCTTCCTGCGGCAAGTAGCCGATGCCGCGACGCGCGCGCGCATGCAGAGGCAGTAGGCTGATGTCTTCGTCATCAATGATAATGTTGCCCGCATCACGTGGGACAATGCCGACCACCATGTAAAAGGTCGTTGTCTTGCCCGCACCGTTAGGACCGAGCAGACCGACGATCTCCCCGGAGTTGACGGTCAGACTGACATCTTCCACCACACGGCGGCCCTTATAGGCTTTTGCAAGGTTCTTTGCAGTTAATGTTGCCATAACGAATCAGTTACCTTTTTTCTCTGCCGGAGCCTTGTTTTTGTCCTGCAACTGCGACGGTACCAGAACGGTGGTGACGCGTTTGCCTTTATCGCTGAAGGCCTGCATTTTCTGCTCTTTCACCAGATAGGTGATCTTATCGCCTGTGATGTTGCTATCGAGCTGTTCCAGGTAAGCCTTACCGGTGAGAACGACGAAGTCTTTCGCCAGTTCATAATGCATGTGTGAGGCGTGGCCTTTAACTGGTTTACCGTTGTCCTGCATCTGGTAAAAGGTTGCAGGATTACCGTAGCCATCAATGACTTCTTTACCGTCTTCACCGCCAGGGCGGGTTACGACGACTTTATCGGCGTTAATTTTGATGGTGCCCTGAGTCACAATCACATTGCCAGTAAAGGTCACCACGTTGCCTTGCATATCAAGAGACTGCTGGTCCGACTCAATGTGAATCGGCTGCTCGGTATCGCCGGTGACGGCGAATGCCGGGATGCTGGCGGCCAGAAGTGAGCTGGCAAGCACAAGATTAAGGCTGAGTTTGTTTGTTTTGGATTTCATATGAGGTTCTAACCTTTTCAATCAGCTCGGCGTTCTTGCTGCGTAAGTTGCCGCGCATCTTCAGTCCGCTGGAGTTAAATGTTGTGCCATATAACGTGACGAGATCATCGGAAGTGACGTCTTGTGTCACCAGGTTAATCTGTGCGTTATCGGTCGTCATTCTGCGTAGTTGAGAGTCGGGCACCAGGGCGTTGACCTCAACATGGCCGTACAGATATAGCATCCGATCGTTGGTCAATTTGGCTTTATCAGCCTTGATCGTCCAGGTCGGTACTTTATCCTTATCAAATGTGGTTAATACCGGTTGAGTAAACCACGAAACCGCTTGTTCCGAATAATATTCAACGTTTTGCGCGATCAAGTGATAGCTCAGTGCGCCTTCGGGACTATACACAACGGTATCAGTATGTTCGCTCTTATAGGTTGGCTCGTTGTTATTTACGACGACCTCAGCGGTGTCGTCTTTGTCTGCCAGATTAATACCAATCATCACAAGGACAGCCAGCGACAGTAGAATGATAACCCAACGTCTGGTTTTGCTCATATCGATTGCCCTTTGGCCTCGTCCAGTTTGCCCTGCGCCAGGAGTAATAAATCGCAGACTTCACGTACCGCGCCGCGTCCCCCATCGATGCGGGTGACATAATCAGCCCGCGGGATCAGCAAAGGATGAGCATCCGCCACCGCCACGCTTAATCCCACTTGTGCCATCACCGGCCAGTCGATCAGATCATCGCCAACGTACGCAACATTTTCAGGAGCGATCGCCAGTTTGCTAAGGAGATCGTTAAAGGCGACCAGTTTGTCTGACTGCCCCTGATACAAATGCGTGATCCCCAATGTGGCACAGCGATCTTCTACAAGTTTAGCCTTTCGTCCGGTAATAATGGCAACCTCGATACCGGAAGTGAGCGCACAGCGAATTCCGTAACCATCGCGGACGTTAAAAGCCTTTAGCTCTTCACCGTTGTTGCCCATATAAATCAGACCATCAGACAGTACGCCATCCACATCCAGGATCAGCAAACGGATGTTCTCTGCCCGGGTGATAACGTCTGTGCTGACGGGTCCATAACAGGTCGCAAGCGACGCACCTGCTTTACTCATTTTCTTTATCCTTGAGTTTCTTACACTACACCTGCACGCAGCAGATCATGCATATGTAACACACCAAGTAACCGGTCGCCATCAGCAACCATTACCGAGGTGATATGGCGGGACTGCATTAAGTTCAGGGCATCGACGGCAAGAATGCCCGGACGCACGCGAATGCCGCCAGGGGTCATCACATCGGCAATGCCTAACTGGCGAACATCAACGCCCATATCGAAGACGCGACGTAAATCGCCATCGGTGAAAATACCGTCAATCTTCATGTCATCATCGCAAATGACGGTCATGCCGAGATTTTTACGCGTGATCTCAAGTAAGGCGTCACGCAGGCTGGCGCTTTTAGTCACATGCGGGATCTCATCGCCCGTATGCATAATATCGTTAACGCGCAGTAAAAGCTTACGGCCTAGTGCGCCACCGGGATGAGATAACGCAAAATCCTCCGCGGTAAAGCCACGCGCTTTTAATAATGCCACGGCTAGCGCATCGCCCATCACCAGCGTTGCGGTCGTGCTGCTGGTCGGCGCCAGGCCTAACGGGCAAGCTTCCTTGGGCACTTTAACACACAGATGCACATCTGCCGCACGCGCCATGCTGCTTTCCGGACGACCGGTCATGCAGATAAGCGGTACATGAAGACGTTTTAACACCGGGATTAACGCCGCTATCTCATTGGATTCACCGGAGTTAGAGATGGCGATGACTACATCCTGCGGCGAGACCATGCCCAGATCGCCATGTGCGGCTTCGCCTGGATGCACGAAAAATGAGGGGGTGCCGGTGCTGGCAAATGTGGCCGCCATTTTCCGCCCGATATGTCCAGATTTCCCCATCCCCATCACTACAACTTTGCCCGGGCAGCTGAATATTTTCTCGCAGGCGAGAGTAAAATTTTGGTTGATGTACTGATCAAGCTCCGCCAGGCCTTCACGTTCAATTGCCAGGACTTCCTTGCCTGCTTGCTGAAAGTCAAAACCCGGTTGCAACTCTAAGTGCGACATAATGCGTTTCCAGTTATCCAACGAGAAGTGGCGATAACCAATACAGCATCGCCAGCCATATGATAAAACCGCCGGTCAGCAGCGCACCCGCGCCGCGACCAATCTGGCGCGGACGTCGCCAGCAGAGTAGTGCAAAAATTACGCTCACCAGCAGCATGACGCTATAGTCACGGGTGAAGGCCATCGGATTAACTTCCCCCGGCGTAATCAGCGCCGGCAGTCCGAGGACGATAACAATATTAAAAATGTTCGCGCCGATGATGTTGCCGACGGCAATATCGTTTTCACCTTTACGCAGACCCGCAATTGCCGTTGCCAGCTCCGGCAGGCTGGTACCAATGGCGACCACAGTCAGCCCGATGGTGAGTTCGCTCATGGCGAAGTAGTTCGCCAGTACGGTTGCGTTATCTACCACCATACGCGTTGCCATTGGCATAATAATTAGCGCAATACCCAACCACAAAAATGCGACCGGTAACCCGCCTTCGCGTGGCAGTTCCGCGATCTGCTCGCGGGTCAGGCTGTCGTTACCTTGTCGCTCAGCCAGACGGGCGATTTTAACAATGAATAACAGCCATAGCACGGCCAGAAGCAGAAGAAAGAAACCATCGCTGCGACTCAATTGCCCGTCATACAGGACCGATGCGGCTAAGATGCTTACCAGCAACATTAGCGGTAATTCACGACGCAGAACATCAGAATGCACGGTAAAAGGATGAATCAGCGCCGACAGGCCTAAAATAAGCAGAATGTTGGTAATGTTAGAGCCGATGGCGGTACCGACGGCTAAATCAAGCTGCCCGTTCATCGATGCGGCAACGGAGACAATTATCTCGGGTAACGATGTACCAATGCTGACCACGGTCATCCCGATGATAATGGGGGGAATACCAAAGTTTCGACATAAAATGGATGCGGCAAATACCAGTCGGTCGGCACCGTAGACCACCAGAAGTAAACCAATTATTAACAGCGCCGTCGCTAAAAGCATCTAAAGTCCTTTCTTCAGGTATACTCGCCGGTCCACTTGAAGGATTTCTGGAAGCCGTCACGAATTCTTAATTTTGACTTTATGCGGCTAAAAAGTAAAACAAATGCCAGCTTTCGCTAACCAGGACAGGTAATAATCTGTAAATATGTTGGGTTCAGGGCTAAATTGAGCGCCAAACTCTTCGATCAACGAGGCAATAGTAAAGGATGAATCAATGGGTCAGTCTGTGGCGAATCTAATCGATATGCGCGATGTCAGCTTTTCCCGAGGCGACCGCTGCATCTTTGATAATATTTCCCTGACGGTGCCGCGTGGTAAGGTGACGGCGATCATGGGGCCATCAGGCATCGGCAAAACGACGCTGTTGCGTCTGATCGGCGGACAAATCTCCCCCGATAAGGGCGAGATCCTGTTTGACGGCGAAAATATCCCGGCCATGTCCCGTTCGCGTTTATTTACCGTGCGTAAGCGCATGAGCATGCTATTCCAGTCTGGTGCGCTGTTTACTGATATGAATGTGTTTGACAACGTTGCATACCCGTTGCGCGAGCATACAACGCTGCCTGCGCCGCTGCTGAAAAGCACGGTAATGATGAAGCTCGAGGCCGTTGGCCTGCGGGGCGCGGCAAAATTAATGCCTTCTGAATTATCCGGTGGGATGGCGCGTCGTGCCGCGTTAGCACGTGCTATCGCGCTGGAGCCAGACCTTATTATGTTTGATGAGCCGTTCGTCGGCCAGGATCCCATCACCATGGGCGTGCTGGTGAAGCTGATTTCTGAACTGAACAGCGCACTGGGCGTCACCTGCGTGGTGGTTTCCCATGATGTGCCAGAAGTGCTGAGTATTGCGGATTACGCCTATATTATGGCGGACAAAAAAATAGTGGCCTACGGTAGTGCTCAGGCGCTGCAAGAAAATGCCGATCCGCGTGTGCGTCAGTTCCTCGATGGCATTGCCGATGGACCGGTTCCGTTCCGTTACCCGGCGGGCGACTACCACATCGATTTACTCAAAACAGGGAGTTAAGCCACCCATGTTGTTAAATGCGCTGGCATCACTCGGACATCGGGGAATAAAAACCCTCAGGACGTTCGGGCGAGCCGGATTAATGTTGTTCAATGCAGTTGTCGGCAAGCCGGAGTTTCGCAAACATGCGCCGCTGCTGATACGCCAGCTCTATAATGTCGGTGTCTTATCGATGCTGATCATTATTGTTTCTGGTGTGTTCATCGGCATGGTGCTGGGGTTGCAGGGATACCTGGTGCTGACGACCTACAGTGCGGAAACCAGCCTCGGTATGCTGGTGGCGCTGTCATTGCTACGTGAGCTGGGGCCGGTGGTTGCGGCGCTGTTGTTTGCCGGACGGGCCGGATCGGCCTTAACCGCAGAGATTGGCCTGATGCGGGCGACCGAGCAGCTTTCCAGCCTGGAAATGATGGCCGTCGATCCACTGCGCCGAGTGATCTCCCCGCGTTTTTGGGCCGGTGTCATTTCATTGCCGCTGCTGACGATTATATTTGTCGCGGTAGGGATCTGGGGTGGGTCGTTGGTTGGCGTAAGCTGGAAAGGTATTGATGCAGGCTTTTTCTGGTCGGCTATGCAAAATGCCGTCGACTGGCGTCTGGATCTGGTCAACTGCCTGATTAAGAGCGTGGTGTTTGCCATTACGGTCACCTGGATTGCATTGTTCAATGGTTATGATGCTATCCCGACCTCTGCCGGGATTAGCCGGGCAACGACACGCACCGTAGTGCACGCCTCTCTTGCCGTTCTGGGGCTGGATTTTGTGCTGACCGCACTGATGTTTGGGAATTGAGTTCATGCAAACGAAAAAAAATGAAATTTGGGTCGGGTTATTCCTGCTGGTTGCGCTGCTGGCCGCGCTGTTTGTCTGCCTGAAGGCGGCGAACGTCACCTCAATGCGTACTGAACCGACTTATACGATTTATGCGACCTTTGATAATATCGGCGGTCTGAGAGAGCGCTCTCCGGTGCGGATTGGCGGGGTCGTGGTAGGACGCGTATCGGACATATCGTTAGATCAGAAAACGTACCTGCCGCGCGTGACGCTGGAAATTGAATCGCGTTTTAACCATATTCCTGACACCAGTTCTCTGAGCATCCGTACTTCCGGTCTGTTGGGCGAACAGTATCTGGCATTGAACGTAGGTTTTGAAGATCCTGAGCTGGGAACGTCTATCCTCAAAGATGGCGGTACGATTCAGGACACGAAATCTGCGATGGTGCTGGAAGATATGATTGGTCAGTTCCTTTACAACAGCAACAGTAAAGGTGATGACAATAAGAATTCTGGCGATGCGCCAGCCGCAACTGAAGGCAATAATGAAGCCACTACGCCTGCGGGCGCAACGAAATAATCTCAGGAGAATCGACGTATGTTTAAACGATTGATGATGGTGGCTATGCTGGTGATTGCTCCACTTAGCGCGGCAACCGCAGCGGACCAGACGAACCCGTACAAACTGATGGATGAGGCGGCGCAGAAGACGTTTGACCGTCTGAAGAACGAGCAACCTAAAATCCGTTCCAACCCGGATTACCTGCGTCAGGTGGTCGATCAGGAACTGCTGCCTTACGTGCAGGTTAAGTATGCAGGTGCACTGGTACTGGGCCGCTACTACAAAGATGCGACACCGGCTCAGCGTGACGCCTATTTCGCCGCATTCCGTGAATATCTGAAGCAGGCTTACGGTCAGGCGCTGGCGATGTACCACGGCCAGACCTATCAGATTGCCCCTGAGCAGCCGCTGGGTGATGCGACCATCGTGCCTATCCGCGTAACCATCATCGATCCAAACGGTCGTCCTCCGGTACGTCTGGATTTCCAGTGGCGTAAAAATTCCCAGACGGGTAACTGGCAGGCGTATGACATGATTGCTGAAGGCGTAAGTATGATCACCACCAAACAGAATGAGTGGAGCGACCTGCTGCGTACGAAAGGTATTGATGGCCTGACGGCACAGCTGAAATCTATTTCTCAGCAGAAAATCACGCTGGAAGAGAAAAAATAATGACGCAGTCACTCACCTGGATGCGTGAAGGCGACAAGCTGGTGCTGGTGGGAGAGCTGGATCAGGACGTGTTAAACCCATTATGGGATGCGCGAGTTGAGGCGATGAAAGGGGTATCCTGCATCGACCTGAACCAGATTTCCCGGGTGGATACCGGTGGTCTGGCATTACTGCTGCACCTGATTAATGAGGGCAAGCAGCAGGGGAACAGCGTTTCGCTCGCTGGCGTTAACGATAAAGTGTACACGCTGGCGCAGCTTTACAATTTGCCTGACGACGTTCTTCCGCGTTAATTTTTGTAAGCCGGATAAGGTCTTGTGCCGCCATCCGGCAACTCCTCTGCGGGGGATCTGCCACTAAAGCCTTGTCTGATTTATCAGCGGGGCTTTTTGCTTATTTATGACAGCGCCACTTTGCTCTAAGATGTTGGGCTGTTTTCACTATCTGACGAATGAAGAGCCCATGGAAAATAATGAAATTCAGAGCGTGCTGATGAATGCACTCTCCCTCCAGGAAGTCCACGTTTCTGGCGACGGCAGTCACTTTCAGGTTATTGCCGTGGGTGAGATGTTTGAAGGCATGAGCCGGGTCAAGAAACAGCAATCGGTCTATGGCCCGTTGATGGAGTACATTGCGGACAACCGCATTCATGCCGTGTCGATTAAGGCGTTTACTCCAGCGGAATGGGCGCGCGATCGCAAACTTAACGGTTTTTGAGCTACGGGTGATATGCCGGTAGCGAAGATAAATTCTTAACAGAGAACAGAATAATGGATAAATTTCGTGTTCAGGGGCCAACCAAGCTCCAGGGCGAAGTCACAATTTCAGGCGCTAAAAACGCCGCGCTGCCGATCCTGTTTGCGGCGCTGCTGGCTGAAGAACCTGTAGAGATCCAGAACGTCCCGAAACTGAAGGATGTTGACACCTCAATGAAGCTGCTGAGCCAGTTGGGGGCGAAAGTTGAGCGTAATGGTTCTGTGCACATTGATGCGCGTGACGTGAACGTCTTCTGTGCGCCGTACGATCTGGTCAAAACCATGCGTGCATCCATCTGGGCGCTTGGGCCACTGGTTGCCCGCTTTGGCCAGGGCCAGGTTTCACTGCCGGGCGGCTGCACCATCGGCGCGCGTCCGGTTGACCTGCACATTACTGGTCTGGAGCAGTTAGGCGCGACTATTAAGCTTGAAGAAGGCTATGTGAAAGCGTCCGTTGATGGACGTCTTAAAGGCGCGCATATCGTCATGGACAAAGTGAGCGTCGGCGCGACGGTCACTATCATGTGCGCAGCAACGCTTGCCGAAGGCACTACCATCATCGAAAATGCCGCGCGTGAACCGGAGATCGTGGATACCGCGAACTTCCTGATTGCGCTGGGCGCAAAAATCACAGGCCAGGGTACCGATCGTATTACCATCGAAGGCGTTGAGCGCCTCGGCGGCGGTGTGTATCGTGTTCTGCCTGACCGCATCGAAACCGGTACTTTCCTGGTCGCAGCGGCAATTTCTCGCGGCAAAATTATCTGCCGCAATGCACAACCTGACACGCTGGATGCCGTTCTGGCGAAGCTGCGTGATGCGGGAGCGGATATCGAAGTCGGTGACGACTGGATCAGCCTGGACATGCACGGTAAACGTCCGAAAGCGGTCAATGTGCGCACGGCGCCGCACCCGGCGTTCCCTACCGATATGCAGGCCCAGTTCACGTTGCTGAACCTGGTGGCAGAAGGTACGGGCTTCATCACGGAAACCGTGTTTGAGAACCGCTTTATGCACGTGCCTGAGCTGAGCCGTATGGGCGCTCACGCAGAAATCGAAAGCAATACCGTGATTTGCCACGGCGTGGAAACGCTCTCCGGAGCACAGGTTATGGCGACCGATCTGCGCGCATCTGCAAGCCTCGTGCTGGCAGGGTGTATTGCTGAAGGTACGACGGTAGTCGATCGCATTTATCACATCGATCGCGGCTATGAGCGCATCGAAGATAAACTGCGCGCGCTGGGCGCAAACATTGAGCGCGTGAAAGGCGAGTAATCGTCTACGTCTCTTGTAACCCCCAGTTCTGTGAACCGGGGGTTACTACTCATCAGTGTTCATTCAGGATTATGTTTCTCTTTGCGTCCCCTCATCATCCGCGTTCTGTCGATAAACTCATGTGTTTTTGCATCGTGATAGCGTGACGGCCAAATCACCCACGGGTCGGTTCCCAACGATCGGGCGATAATCAACTCACCTTTTGGCCATGGGCGTGTTAACGCATTGGCCAGCGTTGATGAGCTTAATCCATTTTTACGTGATTCAGCGGCCATTGAGGTCCCTTTCTTGCGCAGTCCGGCGATGATATCGGCCGGATGCCAGTCAATCAGCTTGTTTTCCATAAACTCATCTCTCCTTTGGTTATCGACTTATGGTTCCACGATCGGTTGTGGAGATACTATAACGCCCGGAGAACGAATGTTCTAAAATGTTCATGTAAAGTGTGAGTATATTCAGAATATGCCAAATTTATGCGAAGATTGCTGGAGAGGGGGAAGTATTTATTGGAATTTATAAAAGCATCCCGTGCAGGGCACGGGATGATGAAAGATGCCGCAGGGTATTAACGGTCGCGCTGTACGGCGATATGCGCCAGACCAATCAGCGCTTCTCTCCACGGCGTATCAGGCAGTACCTGCAGCGCAGCGATGGCCTTATCAGCCTCTTCTTCTGCACGTTGGCGAGTCCACTCCAGGGAACCACAGGCGTTCATCGCTTCCAGAACAGGCTCCAGAAGGTGACGGCCATTACCCTGCTCAATAGCCTGGCGGATCATTTGTGCTTGTTCAGGGGTGCCGTGGCGCATGGCATGCAGCAGCGGCAGCGTTGGTTTGCCCTCGTTGAGGTCATCACCGACGTTTTTACCCAGTTGCTCACCATCCGCGTTGTAATCCAGCAAATCGTCAATTAACTGGAAAGCAGTACCGAGATAACGGCCATAATCCTGCAACCCTTTCTCTTGTTCTTCGCTGCAACCAGCCAGAATGCCAGAGCATTGGGCAGCCGCTTCAAACAAACGCGCGGTCTTACTGTAGATAACGCGCATATAGTTTTCTTCAGTGATGTCCGGGTCGTTGACGTTCATCAACTGTAAGACTTCACCTTCGGCGATGACGTTGACCGCTTTCGACATGACTTCCAGCACTTTCAGCGAACCGAGGCTGGTCATCATCTGAAAAGCGCGGGTATAGATAAAATCGCCGACCAGCACGCTGGCCGCATTGCCAAACGCCGCATTCGCCGTGGCTTTTCCGCGGCGCATGTCGGACTCATCCACAACATCGTCGTGCAACAGGGTCGCGGTGTGGATAAACTCGATGAGGGCTGCAATCGTAACGTGTGCATTTTGCTGGTAGCCAACTGCACGCGCGGCGAGTACGGCGATCATTGGGCGAATGCGTTTTCCGCCGCCGCTAACGATGTAGTACCCCAGTTGATTGATCAGCTGCACGTCGGAATTGAGCTGTTCAAGGATTGTCGCATTGACCCCCGCCATATCTTGCGCGGTTAACTCATTGATTTTTTCTAAATTCATCGCAAAAGCCGGGCTTCTCGCCCCGATTACCTCACTGTATCGGAAGGTAACGTCGGGTTTAGGGTTATAAATATATGCTGATTGTACTGAAAAAACGCCATAGATAAACGTTACCGTACGTGTTGTGTTTTTTTTCTTCATGTATTGACGTAGCACTTGTCAAAGGCTCGCGTTTTGCGTAATATTCGCGCCCTATTGTGAATATTTATAGCGCACTCTGAATCATCAAAAAGGTGTGCGCGGAAGCGGAGTTTTTTATGTACGCGGTTTTCCAAAGTGGTGGTAAACAACACCGAGTAAGCGAAGGTCAGACCGTTCGCCTGGAAAAGCTGGACATCGCAACTGGCGAATCTGTTGAATTCGCAGAAGTTCTGATGATCGCAAACGGTGAAGAAGTCAAAATCGGCGTTCCTTTCGTTGATGGCGGCGTTATCAAAGCTGAAGTTGTTGCTCACGGTCGTGGCGAGAAAGTTAAAATTGTTAAGTTTCGTCGTCGTAAACACTACCGTAAGCAGCAGGGCCATCGTCAGTGGTTCACTGATGTAAAAATCACTGGCATCAGCGCTTAAGTTAAGGGGAGCAGATTAAATGGCACATAAAAAGGCTGGCGGCTCGACTCGTAACGGTCGCGATTCAGAAGCTAAACGTCTGGGCGTAAAACGCTTCGGCGGTGAAACAGTTCTGGCTGGTAGCATCATCGTTCGTCAACGTGGTACTAAATTCCACGCTGGTTCCAACGTTGGTTGCGGCAAAGACCACACTCTGTTTGCTAAAGCAGACGGTAAAGTGAAATTTGAAGTGAAAGGCCCGAAAAACCGTAAATTCATCAGCATCGTTGCTGAATAAGTTTTTCGCGTCCCGGTAACGGATAAAAGCCCCGCAACACGTTGCGGGGCTTTTTACATTCGACGGCCGGTAAATACGCTCGTCGCGCCGTGATAACCCGGAAACGAGCCCTTGCAGGGAATACGGCATGAAGCAGCAGGCAGGTATTGGTATTCTGTTAGCACTCACAACGGCAGTATGTTGGGGCGCTTTGCCAATAGCGATGAAGCAAGTGCTGGAGGTGATGGAGCCTCCTACCGTGGTGTTCTACCGTTTTTTAATGGCAAGCATTGGCCTTGGCGCTATTCTTGCGGTTAAAAAAAAGCTCCCTCCGTTGCGTATTTTTCGCAAAGCGCGTTGGCTGATCCTGTTGGCTATCGCTACCGGTGGGTTGTTCGGTAACTTCATTCTGTTTAGTTCATCCTTGCAATATTTGAGCCCAACGGCTTCGCAGGTTATCGGTCAGCTGTCACCGGTTGGTATGATGATTGCCAGCGTCTTTATCCTAAAAGAAAAGATGCGCGGTACGCAGGTGATTGGCGCCATTATGCTTCTGAGCGGCCTGGTTCTGTTTTTTAACACCAGTCTGATCGAAATTTTTACCCGTCTCACCGATTACACCTGGGGCGTTATCTTTGGTGTTGGTGCGGCGATGGTCTGGGTGAGCTATGGGGTCGCGCAAAAGGTGTTATTGCGCCGCCTGGCATCACCGCAGATCCTGTTTTTACTGTACACTTTATGTACGATTGCGTTGTTGCCGTTGGCTAAACCCGGTGTCATCACGCAGCTCAGTGACTGGCAGCTGGCATGCCTTGTATTCTGCGGCCTGAATACGCTGGTAGGATACGGTGCTCTCGCGGAAGCGATGGCGCGTTGGCAGGCGGCACAGGTGAGCGCCATTATTACGCTCACTCCGCTGTTTACGTTGTTATTTTCAGATTTATTATCACTGGCCTGGCCCGATTTCTTCGCCAGACCGATGCTAAACCTATTAGGTTATCTCGGTGCGTTTATCGTGGTTGCGGGCGCGATGTATTCCGCCATTGGTCATCGAATTTGGGGCGGTTTACGTAAGCATGAAACGGTGGTTTCGCAGCCTCGCTCAGGCGAATGATTTACGGAGAGTAAAATGAAGTTTGTTGATGAAGCATCGATTCTGGTCGTTGCAGGTGATGGCGGTAATGGTTGCGTCAGCTTCCGCCGCGAAAAGTACATCCCAAAAGGCGGTCCGGACGGTGGAGACGGTGGTGATGGTGGTGACGTTTGGCTGGAAGCCGACGAAAACCTGAACACGCTGATCGATTACCGTTTTGAAAAATCATTCCGCGCGGAACGTGGACAGAATGGCGCGAGCCGTGATTGCACCGGCAAGCGTGGTAAAGATGTCACGATTAAAGTGCCTGTAGGTACGCGTGTAATCGATCAGGGCACGGGCGAAACCATGGGCGACATGACCAAACACGGTCAGCGTCTGATGGTCGCTAAAGGCGGCTGGCACGGTCTGGGCAACACCCGTTTCAAATCCTCAGTCAACCGTACTCCGCGTCAGAAAACGATGGGTACACCGGGCGATAAACGCGATCTGATGCTGGAGCTGATGCTGCTGGCGGACGTGGGGATGCTGGGCATGCCAAACGCCGGTAAATCGACGTTTATCCGTGCGGTGTCCGCGGCGAAGCCGAAAGTCGCTGACTATCCGTTCACCACTCTGGTTCCGAGCCTGGGTGTGGTACGTATGGACAACGAAAAGAGCTTCGTGGTTGCCGACATTCCGGGTCTGATTGAAGGCGCGGCTGAAGGCGCAGGCTTGGGTATCCGCTTCCTGAAACACCTGGAACGCTGCCGCGTACTGCTACACCTCATTGATATCGATCCGATTGACGGTTCCGATCCGGTTGAAAATGCCCGTATCATTATTGGCGAGCTTGAGAAATACAGCCAGGATCTGGCGTCTAAACCGCGTTGGTTAGTGTTCAACAAAATTGATTTGCTGGACAAGGCTGAAGCGGAAGAGAAAGCGAAAGCGATCGCCGAAGCGTTAGGCTGGGAAGGTAAATATTACCTGATCTCCGCCGCCAGCCAGTTGGGCGTGAAGGATCTCTGCTGGGATGTGATGACCTTTATCATCGAGAACCCGATTGTTCAGGCTGAAGAAGCGAAACAGCCAGAGAAAGTCGAGTTCATGTGGGATGATTATCACCGCCAGCAACTCGCTGAAGTCGAAGACGAAGCAGAAGATGACTGGGATGACGATTGGGACGAAGACGACGAAGAAGGCGTTGAGTTCATCTACAAGCGTTAATCACATTAAAAACCCCGGCCATGTTGCCGGGGTTTTGTTTCCAGGTTTCAGAAGGCCGGATTAGGTGCGTTAGCGCTGCCATCCGGCAAACATACTCAGTTATTCTGATAAATATCCTTGTATAACCGGCTCTCGAAGCGGACCAGTGGAATACGGCGATTACGCTGATCAGCTGGCTCTACCGCATAACCAGACAGATACTGCACAAATGCCATGCGCTGACCGCTTGCCGTGGTGATGAAGCCTGCCAGGTTATAGACCCCCTGCAGTGAGCCTGTCTTCGCCGATACTTTGCCATCTACGCCAGCCTGATGCAGACCCGCACGGTATTGCAAAGAGCCGTCATGGCCTGCCAGCGGTAGCATGGTGATAAAGTTCAGCTCGTTATCGTGCTGAGCGATATATTGCAGCACCTGCATCATGGTCGCTGGGGCAATCAGGTTATGGCGCGAGAGACCAGAACCGTCGGCAATAATGGTGTTGCCGATATCAATACCCGCTTGCTGACGCAGAATCTGGCGTACGGCATCAGAACCTGCTCTCCAGGTGCCAGGCACGTTAAATCGTGCATGGCCAATCATACGGAAAACGGTATCAGCAATCATGTTGTCCGATTTTTTCAGCATAATCTTAAGCAGGTCGTGCAGCGGCGCCGACTGCTTACTGGCTACCACGGTCCCCGGCTCGTTGACCAGCGTCTGGCGCAGCAGAGTCCCGCTGTAAGTGATACCGGCTTGTTTTAGCTCATCTTTGATAATCGCCCCGGCATAGCTGGCGCCGTCCTGAATAGCGAATGCCAGCGGCAGCGGATCGGCTCGTTGGGGCAGGCATCCGGTCAACGTAAAGCGGTTGAGATCGCCTGGAACCACGTCCAGTTCACAATATTGCGCTTCGGCAGAGCCACGAGCGAGAGTACGCACCTGACTGAACATGGTGACCGGGTAGTAAGATGCCACGCGGATAAAGGCGAGATCGTTAGGTTTTTGCGCGCTATAGAGTGAAACCGAGAAACAGTTACGATCGACAATAGCCGCCGCGGGCGGTGCGCTAAAACACTGCGTCATGTCGTTCCAGGGCCAGCCAGGCGCTTTATCATGGCTGGCGAAAATGGAGGTGTCGATCATGACATTTCCGGCAATTTGCGTCACGCCTGATTTTTTCAGGGTTGCCACCATATTGCGAATATCCTGACGTTTTAGCGTCGGATCGGCACCAAATCGCGCCACTAAGTCACCTTTCAAAACGCCGCCTTCCACGTTGCCTTTAGTCTCAAGCGTGGTGGTAAAACGAAAGTCAGGCCCGAGCTGAATCAATGCCGCCAGCGCGGTGATCACTTTCTGGGTACTGGCCGGCAGAGCCATCTGCTGGCTATGGTAATCAATAGCAGGAGCAGGTGCGCCAACCTTCTGTACCATAAGGGCGAGGTTGGCCCCGGCAGGGAGCTGATTGATATACTCGTCGACGTTCGCAGCCTGAACGCTGAACGCTATACTGGCAGTCAATCCAATGGTAAATCTGGAAAATCGCATAATCTCGCGCTAACAACCTGGAAACAGGCCGTCATACTACGGCGCAACGCCCCAAAAAGTAAACGATGACCCATAGGGAACTCCAGGGTAAAATGATCATCAAATAGAGAATTGTAGCTGACCTGGGACCCTGAGCCCCGGGTCGGTATTTTTTTGCTTCTGACTCTGGCATGGCGTATGCCAGAGTGGGCTTAGCAGCCGGGGTGAGAGCAGCCGCCCCCTACAGGAATGTTCAAGAGGTATAACAAATGCAAGCTATCCCAATGACCTTACGTGGTGCTGAAAAACTGCGCGAAGAACTGGATTTTCTGAAATCGGTGCGCCGTCCTGAAATCATTGCCGCTATCGCAGATGCGCGCGAGCATGGCGACCTGAAAGAAAATGCAGAGTATCACGCGGCGCGCGAACAGCAGGGTTTCTGCGAAGGGCGCATTAAAGATATCGAAGCTAAACTGTCCAACGCGCAGGTTATCGACGTCACAAAAATGCCGAACAATGGTCGTGTAGTTTTCGGCGCAACGGTTACCGTGCTGAATCTCGATAACGACGAAGAGCAGACCTGGCGTATTGTCGGCGATGATGAAGCCGATTTTAAACAGAACCTGATTTCGGTGAACTCGCCTATTGCTCGTGGCCTGATCGGTAAAGAGCAGGATGACGTGGTGGTTATTAAAACGCCGGGCGGTGAAGTTGAATATGAAGTAACGAAGGTAGAATATCTGTAATTCGCATCTTGGTTAAGATGTTGATACATTGTAAAGAAAGGAAAAAGGCCGCATAGCGGCCTTTTATCAACGAAGAGAGCGTGGCATTTTGCTCTCCTGCTAGCGGAAAATCCCGCGTTTTACACAAACTTCGTGTGCAACTTTGGGATATTCTTAGCGTGGCAGCGAGATTTTACGTTCTTTAGTCGGGCGATACAGTACCAGCGTTTTACCGATGACCTGTACATTGCAGGCGCCGGTTTCGCGTACGATAGCTTCCACGATCAAGGTTTTAGTATCGCGATCTTCCGAGGCGATTTTCACCTTGATAAGTTCATGGTGCTCTAACGCTTGTTCAATCTCGGCCAGTACCCCTTCGGTCAAACCATTGTTGCCAAGCATAACTACAGGCTTGAGCGGATGTGCCAGACCTTTCAGGTGCTGTTTTTGTTTAGTACTCAGATTCATCGTATATTTTTGCTTACGTTGGGATTGAAAACGGGTCATTCTACCGCCATCTCCCATATATCGCCAAATAGCTGTGTAGAAATTTACACCATTGGTTACGATGAACTGCCCTTTGGGAATGTGAAATGACAGGTAAAAAGCGTTCTGCCAGCTCGAGTCGCTGGCTTCAGGAACACTTTAGCGATAAATATGTTCAGCAGGCGCAGAAAAAGGGGTTACGTTCCCGTGCCTGGTTTAAACTTGATGAAATACAGCAAAGTGACAAAATTTTTAAACCGGGGATGACGATTGTTGATCTCGGTGCTGCACCCGGTGGCTGGTCGCAATATGCGGTTACGCAGATCGGCAACACTGGCCGCATTATCGCTTGCGATCTTTTACCTATGGATCCAATCGTTGGTGTGGACTTCCTTCAGGGCGACTTTCGTGATGAATTAGTCCTGAAAGCGTTACTTGAGCGCGTAGGTGACAGTAAAGTACAAGTTGTCATGTCTGATATGGCGCCAAATATGTGTGGAACACCGGCGGTGGATATTCCCCGGGCCATGTATCTGGTAGAGCTGGCGCTTGGAATGGCTCGTGATGTATTAGCGCCAGGTGGTAGTTTTGTAGTGAAGGTGTTCCAGGGCGAAGGCTTCGATGAGTATCTAAGAGAGATTCGCTCCCTGTTTACGAAGGTCAAAGTTCGTAAGCCGGACTCTTCTCGCGCCCGTTCGCGTGAAGTGTATATTGTAGCGACCGGGCGTAAACCATAACCGGTAGATTTCAAACGAAAGTTTGAAAGAAACTGGATATAGAGTATCCTGACGCTGTTTTTAACACAGTTGTAATATGAGGTTAATCCCTTGAGTGACATGGCGAAAAACCTAATTCTCTGGCTGGTCATTGCCGTTGTGCTGATGTCAGTATTCCAGAGCTTTGGGCCCAGCGAGTCTAATGGCCGTAAGGTTGATTACTCTACCTTCCTGCAAGAGGTCAATCAGGACCAGGTTCGTGAAGCGAAGATCAACGGACGTGAGATTAACGTTACCAAGAAAGATAGTAACCGTTACACGACCTACATTCCGGTTAACGATCCGAAGCTGCTTGATAACCTGCTGACCAAAAACGTCAAGGTTGTTGGTGAACCGCCAGAAGAGCCGAGCCTGCTGGCTTCTATCTTCATTTCCTGGTTCCCAATGCTGCTGCTGATTGGTGTCTGGATCTTCTTCATGCGTCAAATGCAGGGCGGTGGTGGCAAAGGTGCCATGTCGTTCGGTAAGAGCAAAGCGCGCATGCTGACGGAAGATCAGATCAAAACGACTTTTGCAGACGTTGCTGGTTGCGACGAAGCAAAAGAAGAAGTTGCTGAGCTGGTTGAGTATCTGCGCGAACCGAGCCGTTTCCAGAAGCTGGGCGGTAAAATCCCGAAAGGCGTCCTGATGGTCGGTCCTCCGGGTACGGGTAAAACCCTGCTGGCGAAAGCTATCGCAGGTGAAGCGAAGGTTCCTTTCTTCACCATTTCCGGTTCTGATTTCGTGGAAATGTTCGTGGGTGTCGGTGCATCTCGTGTGCGTGACATGTTCGAACAAGCCAAGAAAGCGGCACCGTGCATCATCTTCATCGATGAAATCGACGCCGTAGGCCGCCAGCGTGGTGCAGGTCTGGGCGGTGGTCACGATGAACGTGAGCAGACGCTGAACCAGATGCTGGTTGAGATGGACGGCTTCGAAGGTAACGAAGGCATTATCGTTATCGCGGCAACTAACCGTCCGGACGTTCTTGACCCTGCGCTGCTGCGTCCAGGCCGTTTCGACCGTCAGGTTGTGGTTGGTCTGCCGGATGTCCGCGGTCGTGAACAGATCCTGAAAGTGCATATGCGTCGCGTACCGCTGTCTCCGGATATCGATGCGGCAATCATTGCACGTGGTACGCCCGGCTTCTCCGGTGCAGATCTCGCGAACCTGGTCAACGAAGCGGCGCTGTTTGCAGCTCGTGGCAACAAGCGTGTTGTATCGATGGTTGAATTCGAGAAAGCGAAAGACAAAATCATGATGGGTGCGGAACGTCGCTCCATGGTGATGACGGAAGCGCAGAAAGAATCTACCGCGTATCACGAAGCAGGCCACGCGATTATCGGTCGCCTGGTACCGGAACACGATCCGGTGCACAAAGTGACGATTATCCCGCGCGGTCGTGCGCTGGGTGTGACCTTCTTCCTGCCTGAAGGCGACGCAATCAGCGCCAGCCGCCAGAAACTGGAAAGTCAGATCTCCACGCTGTACGGCGGTCGTCTGGCGGAAGAGATCATCTACGGTGTTGAACATGTTTCTACCGGTGCGTCGAACGACATTAAAGTTGCGACTAACCTGGCGCGTAACATGGTTACTCAGTGGGGCTTCTCTGAGAAACTCGGTCCGTTGCTGTACGCTGAAGAAGAAGGCGAAGTGTTCCTGGGACGTTCTGTGGCGAAAGCTAAACATATGTCCGATGAAACGGCTCGTATTATCGATCAGGAAGTTAAACTTCTGATTGAGCGTAACTATGACCGTGCGCGTCGTCTGCTGAACGAAAACATGGACATTCTGCACTCGATGAAAGATGCGCTCATGAAATATGAGACCATCGATGCGCCGCAGATTGATGATCTGATGGCTCGCCGCGAGGTACGTCCGCCAGCGGGTTGGGAAGAACCGGGTTCTTCTAACAACAACTCTGGCAGCACCGGCAAGCCGAGTGCGCCGCGTCCGGTTGATGAACCGCGTGCGCCGGACTCTGGCACCATGTCAGAGCAACTGGGCGACAAATAAGTTATCGTTGATGATGACCGTGTTCTAATTTAAAACCCTGGGGCTTGCCCCGGGGTTTTTCTTATTTGTATATTCAAGATGTTATCAGGGATAAAACTATGAAACTCTTTGCTCAGGGGTCTTCACTGGATCTCAGCCATCCGCACGTCATGGGGATTTTGAACGTCACGCCAGATTCCTTTTCCGATGGTGGTGCGCACAACTCTCTGGTTGAGGCGGTAAAACACGCAAACCTGATGATTAACGCCGGGGCGACTATCATTGATGTGGGTGGTGAATCCACGCGTCCAGGCGCGGCAGATGTGAGCGTGGAAGAAGAGTTGCAGCGAGTGATCCCGGTGGTGGAGGCGATTGCTCAACGTTTTGAAGTGTGGATTTCGGTCGATACTTCAAAAGCAGAAGTGATTCGCGAGTGCGCCAGAGTCGGCGCACATATCATTAATGACATTCGCTCACTCTCGGAGCCTGGGGCGCTGGAAGCCGCAGCAGAAACCGGATTACCGGTTTGTCTGATGCATATGCAGGGTCAGCCGAAAACCATGCAGGAAGCACCAAAGTACGAGGATGTTTTTGCTGATGTAAATCGTTACTTTGTTGAACAAATAGCACGCTGCGAGCGGGCTGGAATCACAAAAGATAAATTGTTGCTCGACCCCGGGTTCGGATTCGGTAAAAATCTCACTCACAACTACACATTACTGGCACGTTTGGCTGAGTTTCATCATTTTAATCTGCCATTGCTGGTTGGGATGTCACGAAAATCAATGGTTGGCCAGTTGCTGAATGTGGGGCCATCCGAACGCCTGAGCGGTAGCCTTGCGTGTGCGGTCATTGCCGCAATGCAAGGGGCGCATATCATTCGTGTCCATGACGTCAAAGAAACCGTAGAAGCGATGCGTGTGGTGGAAGCCACATTGTCTGCAAAGGAAAATAAACGCTATGAGTAATCGTAAATATTTTGGCACCGATGGGATCCGTGGTCGCGTAGGCGACGCCCCAATTACCCCTGACTTTGTGCTCAAACTGGGTTGGGCTGCAGGAAAAGTGCTGGCACGTCATGGTTCACGTAAAATTATTATCGGCAAAGATACGCGTATTTCTGGCTATATGCTGGAGTCCGCACTGGAAGCGGGTCTGGCTGCCGCCGGACTGTCGGCTTCTTTCACAGGCCCAATGCCAACACCTGCTGTTGCATATCTGACGCGTGCCTTCCGTGCTGAAGCCGGGATTGTTATCTCCGCTTCGCACAACCCGTACTATGACAACGGGATTAAATTCTTCTCCATCGATGGGACCAAACTGCCGGATGCGGTTGAAGAAGCTATCGAAGCCGAAATGGAAAAAGCGATCACCTGCGTGGACTCGGCTGAACTGGGTAAAGCTACCCGCATCGTTGATGCTGCCGGTCGTTATATCGAGTTTTGCAAAGGCACCTTCCCGAATGAATTGAGTCTGAGTGAGCTTAAAATTGTGGTGGATTGCGCTAATGGTGCGACGTACCACATTGCGCCAAATGTACTGCGTGAGCTGGGCGCAAACGTGATTGCTATTGGCTGTGAGCCAAACGGTGTGAATATCAATGAAGAAGTCGGCGCTACCGACGTCCGTGCCCTGCAGGCGCGCGTGATGGCGGAAAAAGCTGATCTGGGTATTGCGCTGGATGGTGACGGCGACCGCGTCATTATGGTTGACCACGAAGGCAATAAGGTCGATGGCGATCAGATCATGTACATCATTGCCCGTGAAGCCCTGCGTCAGGGGCAACTGCGCGGTGGCGCGGTAGGCACGCTGATGAGCAATATGGGCCTCGAGCTGGCGCTGAAACAGTTGGGTATTCCGTTTGCCCGTGCGAAAGTCGGCGACCGCTACGTACTGGAAAAAATGCAGGAAAAAGGCTGGCGTATCGGTGCTGAAAACTCAGGCCATGTGATCCTGCTGGACAAAACCACCACCGGTGACGGTATCGTTGCAGGTCTGCAGGTACTGGCGGCGATGGTGCGTAACCATATGAGTTTGCACGACCTGTGCAGCGGCATGAAAATGTTCCCGCAACTGCTGGTTAACGTACGTTACACCGCAGGTAGCGGCGATCCGCTGGAACATGAAAACGTGAAAGCGGTGATGGCTGAAGTTGAAGCTGCACTGGGCAATCGCGGACGTGTTCTGCTGCGTAAGTCAGGTACTGAACCGTTAATTCGCGTGATGGTTGAAGGTGAAGATGAAGCGCAGGTGACTGAATTCGCTCACCGTATTGCCGATGCCGTCAAAGCGGTGTAATCACTAAAGACAGTGAAAACCGGAGTCTGGGACTCCGGTTTTTTTTACTGTACGGGAAGCGATTGTTTATGTCGGCGCTGCCAGAAGTAACCACCGATCATTAATATTACAAGGACTGCCAGCCACGGCAGAACCGCCAGCAAATGCCCTGACCGGGCAAAGGTCAGCGCAATCATCAGTAACCAACCGCCCAGCATCGGAATCGCGGTGCGCTTAACAATGTCCACAGGTGAGACGCCTGCAATTCCCGCGATAGCAATGATGACGCCGGCAATGGGGGATAACGTACGACCAATACCCGCCGATATCTGGATAGGCAACATCATGACTGCGATGTCGCTACCGATATGACGGCTGATGTCCGGTACCATTGGGGCGAAGGAGAAAAACGCCGCATTTCCGGAGCCCATTAGCGCTGAAATTGCAAAGGTGATAAGGGTCATCAGCAGGATAATAGAGGCGGCGCTGAGGCCAAATTCACCGGAAAGCGACAGCAGCGCATCGACGGCGCCAATAGCTTTCAGTCCGGCTGAAAAGACTTCACCGGCGATAATCAGCGTGACGACGGTGGCAAAAACGCTGCCCATGCTGTCAAAGACTTTTTGTACGCCTGCCATCACCTCGCGTGCCTTACGATGACGGCAATACTCACAAACCAGGGTAATGGCGAGGCTTATCAGTACGGCGGTATCCAGCGTAATTTTGAGCGAACTGAATACTAAATCACTGCACACCAGCATCAACACCAGAGGTAGCATGGGCAGAAAAAGCCAGGCGATCGGTGCTTCAGTTTCATCGGTCGACGTTAATGTCTGCATCTGCTGAGCCACACCGTCACTGCTTTCCCGATGGTCGAAAAAGCGTTGCACAACAATATGTAACAGGGCGATGAACAGAATAACGGGGACGACGATCGGTAACTGATCCTGCACGAAATAGTTCACCACCTCGATGCCTGCGGTTTTGGCGGCGAGAACCGAGTTGCCGGAACCTGGACCAAATTCAACCGCACAGGTACTGGCGATAACGGCGGCAACGGCAGCGCGGCTACAGCCAAGACGGGTCAGCAGCGGGTAGAGCGTCGCCATCAACAGCAGACCCAGCCCGGTGGCGCTGCTGATAAACAGCGACAGGAATTGACCCAGCAACAGCGCCAGTCCCAACAGCAGATACGGTGAGTTCAGGCGTTGCAAAGGGCGAGACGTCACCCGAACCAACACCTGGCTTGCGCCAATGGCCGACATATATGTAGCGAAACCACCAATCAGCATAATTTGCAGCCCAAGGCCGCCGAGGCGCACGCTCAGGGTATCGCGAATAAACTCAAAGGCATCAAAGGGGCCGAATCCGGTGCTTTTTTTCACCAGGCTACTGAGCGTGGTCATCCCGCTAAAATGCGCGATAAGCAGCAGCACAATCCCGGTCAACAGCAACACTGACTGGGGGTGATATTTTTTGAGGATCAGACGTCCGGCAAAAATGATGGCAATTAGCGCCAGTAATAATGACATTCTTGCCCCCTTACTCGAAGTTGCCAGTAACCAGGCACTCGCCATCCCGCAGCAACGGCTTACCCGCAGCGAACAGATGGGCCAGCGAGAGGTCATCATTGAGTACACAGATATCGGCACGTTCCCCGGCGCAGAGCACGCCGCCGGAAATACCCAGCGAGCGCGCAACGTTTGCCGTCAACATCGCGATCGCTTGTGGCACTGGGATCCCCACATCAATCAGACGAGGAAGAAGATTAAGGTTACCTGCGACCGGTGCCGCGCTTAAGCCTTCCACAATACCCTGGGCGTTAAAGCGCGGAACGCTGCCATTACCATCAGAGCTGATCGTGATGCGATCGGCTGGAACCTGGGCTTCCAGAGCGTGGAGGATTGCCTGCTCCTGAGGCATAAAGCGACTACCGCCAGACGTAACGTCGATATGGCCGCCACGATGAGCGAACGCAATCGCCTGTTCGAACAAGGGCGCTGTTCTCGCAACATGGGTCGGTGAAATGTGGTGAATCGGAATGTCTGCATCACACAGCTCAATAAGCTGTGACATCCCTTCCGGCAGATTCCCAAGATGTACATGCAGTAACCCTTTTTTGCCTGCCAGCAGGGAAGCCACGCGGATATCACTTACTATTCTCAGCAATTCCTGGAAAGAGGGGTAAGAACCACGGTGATCGGCGAGGGCGATTTTGACGCCAAGTATCGCTGGAATAAAGGTCATGTCATCGCGGATGGATCGCGTAATGGTTGGGCTGGGTACCGCGTAGGCTCCCGTATGCATAAATGCGCGTAATCCCTCAAGGTTGAGAGACTGCATTTTGGCGTAGAGGTCTTTGGGCGAACGAGAAATGGCATCGGTACCTAACACGCCGACAACCGTGGTAATACCTGCCTGAATCAGATCGCGTAGCTTGACGGCTGGCGTTCGGCTGGCAAATCCAGCCTCGCCACCGCCACCGGTAAGATGGACATGCTGATCGATTATGCCTGGGATAACCCATTTGCCATGACAATCGATGACCTCGTCAACGCCATCAAACAGGGAAAGATCTTTTTCTACCGCCACAATTCGGTCGGCATGAATGAGCAGGGAGCAGAGGCCTAAATCCTCGGGAGAAAAAACACGGGCATTGGTCAATAAAGTAAACATATCGGTCCTGTCAAACGTCGTGGGTGAGAGTCGGCAGGTGAAAAGGAATATTGTTGTTATGATGCCCACCATAAAGCCATTACTATAACTATGACTATTACCGATTTGGTATTGGAGGATGCGGTTATGGCATGGTGGAGAGTTCAACGTGGATTGTAAGTGGCTGGAAGATTTTCTGGCATTGAGTCAGCATGGAAACTACTCTCAGGCCGCGGCGCAGCGGCATATTACTCAACCCGCACTCAGTCGGCGTATAAAGGCGCTGGAAGAGGTGTTAGGGGTGCCGTTGTTTGACCGGACCACGACCCCCGTTACGCTGACACGCTATGGTGAACGCTTTGAACCCTATGCCCGGCACGTCCTCAGTACACTAACAGAGGCGCGCCACGAGCTATCGGCGATGACGCCAGCAACGGACAATACGCTGGTGATGGTTAGCCTGCATACGCTGTCGGTGAATATCCTGCCGGATATGATCAACTATCTGCGACAGAGTGAACCGCAGTTAAATTTTACGGTTAATGCCAGTATTCAGGGGATAGACAACCATTTTAACGCCTTGATAGATCGGCAAATCGATCTGCTGGTGACCTACGATTTACCATCTTCGCAGCCGGGGCTGGAGATTGCCGGAGGGTTAAAACGTTCACTATGGCGGTATGAGCGATTTATACCGGTTATTTCTGCGCAGTTGGCTAATGCGCTTAACGATCCGCATGCGCCGATCCCATGGCTATGCTATAGCGACTACACCTTTGTCAGACGCATTATTGAGCCAGCTGAACAACGCGTCCGCCCACGTCTGAAAAAAGTGTTTGAGAGTGGTTTAAGCGAAACGATACGAGAAATGGTGCTGCGGCATATGGGGATGGCATGGTTACCCGAATCGATGGTGGCGGAAGAGTTGGTGAACCAGCAAATTATTCACTGCTGGCCAGAAAACGCTGACCTGATTTGTGAAATCCCCGTTGTGGTATGGGCGAATCTTGACGATCAACGCACCGTCATGCAGAGATGCTGGGAGAAGTTGCTGCGTTTTTGATTGATATGGCGATTTTTTCCGCAGTTGATACAATGCCAACAAATTGCCCTTGCGAAGGTTATTCGCTTTGGTTAGTATTCACACCCGCTTCAGTGGGAAACAGTAAACATTCCCGCTTTAATGGTCGAAGCATTGTACGCGGCAACTCCGCAAGGAACAGGTTGATTATGCACGAAGCTCTTTTAGTAGTTTTCCTTATTGTGGCAATTGGCCTGGTAGGCTTGATCATGCTGCAGCAAGGCAAAGGCGCTGATATGGGAGCCTCTTTTGGCGCAGGCGCTTCTGGTACTCTGTTTGGTTCAAGTGGTTCTGGTAACTTCATGACCCGCATGACAGCTGTATTGGGAACCTTGTTCTTCATCATCAGTCTGGTGCTGGGTAACATGAACAGCAATAAGACCAATAAAGGAAGTGAGTGGGAAAATCTGAGTGCACCGGCGAAAACCGAGCAAACTCAGCCAGCTGCTCCGGCTCAGCCGACCAGCGATATCCCACGCTAAGTATTCTGTACCGAGGTGGTGGAATTGGTAGACACGCTACCTTGAGGTGGTAGTGCCCTAACGGGCTTGTGGGTTCGAGTCCCATCCTCGGTACCAAATTCCAAAAAAAAGACGCTGCAAAGCGTCTTTTTTTTCGTCTGTCATTTGTGGTAGTTCTGTAGGTCGGATAAGACATTTAGGACGCCGTCCGACTATTACAATACCTGATGATGCCTGGCTTATCAGGCCTCAGGGTCACAGAACATCCCTATTTTCTGCGCATAAAAAAGGCCGCTTTCGCGGCCTTAAGATGATGAATATTTACTTCGCCTTGTTTTCCAGATTCTCAACCTGCGGCAGGCCGGTTGTGGAAGAGGCGGTCAGCAGACCAGACTGCGCATAACCGAACAGCTTCTCGCGGGTATCAGTGATATCCAGATTACGCATGGTCAACTGACCGATACGATCATCCGGAGAGAATACTGAGTCGCCTTTTTCCATCGTCAGACGTTCTGGTTTGTAAGTCAGATTGTCAGACACGGTGTTGAGGATGGAGTAATCATTACCGCGACGCAGTTCCAGCGTCACTTCACCCGTAATCTGGCTGGCAACCCAACGCTGTAGACCGTCACGCAGCATCAGCGCCTGAGAGTCAAACCAGCGGCCCTGATACAACAGACGACCAAGCTGGCGACCGTGCGCGTGATACTGCTCGATGGTGTCTTCGTTGTGAATCCCGGTCAGCAGACGCTCATAGGCGATGTGCAGCAATGCCATCCCCGGAGCTTCGTAGATGCCCCGGCTTTTCGCTTCAATGATACGGTTTTCAATCTGATCGCTCATACCCAGACCGTGACGGCCGCCGATGCGGTTGGCTTCCAGCATCATCTCAACGTCGTCGCTGAAGGTTTTACCGTTCAGCGCTACCGGATGACCCTGCTCAAAACGCACGGTGACTTCTTCTGCCGGGATCTTCACGCTCTCATCCCAGAATTTCACGCCCATAATCGGGTTGACGATTTTGACGCTGGAGTTCAGAAATTCGAGATCTTTTGCTTCGTGGGTCGCCCCGAGCATATTGGAGTCCGTGGAGTACGCTTTCTCAACGGACATCTTGTAGTCAAAACCACAGGCAATCATAAATTCGGACATCTCATGGCGACCGCCGAGTTCATCGATAAAATCGGTATCCAGCCATGGTTTGTAAATCTGTAGTTCGGCGTTGGTCAGCAGACCGTAACGATAGAAACGTTCAATATCGTTACCTTTATAGGTGCTACCGTCACCCCAGATATTTACGCCATCTTCTTTCATGGCCGCAACCAGCATGGTGCCGGTGACAGCACGGCCCAGCGGAGTGGTATTGAAATAGGTCAGTCCGCCGGTGGTGTTGTGGAATGCACCGCACTGAATCGCAGCAATCCCTTCGGCAACCAGCTGCTTACGGCAATCTACCAGGCGAGCATTCTCAGCACCATATTCCATTGCACGGCGAGGAATGGCGTCATAGTCATCCTCATCCGGCTGGCCCAAATTCGCAGTATATGCATATGGGACAGCCCCTTTTTGTCGCATCCACAGCAGTGCTGCACTGGTGTCCAGGCCGCCGGAAAAAGCGATACCAATACGTTGACCTACCGGGAGATGCTTGAGAATCGTCGTCATAAAATAAAACCCTGCTTGATAGACTGGTGAAGAGATCGGCTTATTATACTAATTGCATTTTTATGCAAAATAAGTGAGTTTTCATTTAATCATCTTTTCTGGATGACAGGAAGAGTTTAGTGATAATTTCGTTAAATAACGGCGCGGGTGACACATTTATCTGGCCGAACATTCGCTGGGCAGCATTCATTGATTTGCATAGTCGTAACAAGGTTGACATACCGCATAGTGAATCAATATACTGTGCGCAGATTTTACGTCCCGTCCTCGGTACCAAATCCCAGCAGTATTTGCATTTTTTACCCAAAACGAGTAAAATTTGCCACGTTTCAGGCGCGGGGTGGAGCAGCCTGGTAGCTCGTCGGGCTCATAACCCGAAGGTCGTCGGTTCAAATCCGGCCCCCGCAACCACTTTCCCTTAGAGTTCTTTTTCAAATATACTGTGAAGACTTAGGCCTTCGTAGCTGGATTTGAAAAAAATTCTTTCGGAAGGTTTTCCGAACCGCAGGTGCGGTTATAGGGTTCAGTTATATAAAGCCCCGATTTATCGGGGTTTTTTGTTATCTGACTACAGAATAACTGGGCTTTAGGCCCTTTTTTTATGTCTTGGGGGTGGGCTTGTCCACATTAGAGCAAAAATTAACAGAGATGATTACAGCGCCAGTTGAAGCCCTGGGCTACGAGTTGGTCGGCATCGAATTTATTCGTGGTCGCACATCCACACTGCGCATCTATATTGATAGTGAAGATGGCATCAATGTTGATGATTGTGCTGATGTGAGCCATCAGGTAAGCGCCGTGATGGATGTCGAAGACCCAATCACCGTTGCCTACAACCTGGAAGTCTCCTCTCCGGGTCTCGACCGTCCTCTGTTCACAGCTGAACACTACGTGCGTTTCCTGGGTGAAGAAGTGACGCTGGTTCTTCGTATGGCGGTACAAAACCGTCGTAAATGGCAGGGCGTTATCAAAGCGGTGGATGGTGAGATGATCACGGTCACAGTCGAAGGTAAAGATGAAGTGTTCGCGCTGAGTAATATCCAGAAGGCGAACCTGGTTCCCCACTTTTAACAGTCTGGATTGAGGTGAAAAGCCCGCGATGAACAAAGAAATTTTGGCTGTTGTTGAAGCCGTATCCAACGAAAAAGCGCTGCCACGCGAGAAAATTTTTGAAGCGCTGGAAAGTGCGCTGGCTACAGCAACAAAGAAAAAATATGAGCAAGAGATCGACGTTCGCGTAGAAATCGATCGTAAAAGCGGTGATTTCGATACCTTCCGTCGTTGGGTAATCGTAGAAGAAGTTACTCAGCCGACCAAAGAAATTACGCTGGAAGCGGCACGCTTCGAAGACGAAAGCCTGAACGTGGGCGAATATGTTGAAGATCAGATTGAATCTGTCACCTTTGACCGTATCACCACCCAGACCGCGAAACAGGTTATCGTACAGAAAGTACGTGAAGCCGAACGCGCAATGGTTGTCGATCAGTTCCGCGAACACGAAGGCGAAATCGTCACCGGTGTGGTGAAGAAAGTTAACCGCGACAACATTTCTCTGGATCTGGGCAGCAATGCTGAAGCTGTGATCCTGCGTGAAGACATGCTGCCGCGTGAAAACTTCCGCCCAGGTGACCGTATCCGTGGCGTTCTTTACTCTGTACGCCCGGAAGCGCGCGGTGCCCAGCTGTTCGTAACCCGTTCCAAACCGGAAATGCTGATAGAGCTGTTCCGCATTGAAGTGCCGGAAATTGGCGAAGAAGTGATCGAAATTAAAGCGGCTGCTCGCGATCCGGGCTCACGTGCGAAAATCGCCGTTAAGACCAACGACAAGCGTATTGATCCGGTCGGCGCCTGTGTGGGTATGCGCGGTGCGCGCGTTCAGGCGGTTTCTACCGAACTGGGCGGCGAGCGTATCGATATCGTCCTGTGGGATGATAACCCGGCGCAGTTCGTGATTAACGCAATGGCGCCAGCAGACGTCGCTTCTATCGTGGTGGATGAAGACAAACACACCATGGATATCGCGGTTGAAGCCGGTAACCTGGCTCAGGCGATTGGACGTAATGGTCAGAACGTCCGCCTGGCTTCACAACTGAGCGGTTGGGAACTCAACGTGATGACCGTTGATGACCTGCAGGCGAAGCATCAGGCTGAAGCACATGCAGCCATTGATACCTTCACCAAATATCTCGATATCGATGAAGATTTCGCGACGGTTCTGGTAGAAGAAGGTTTTGCGACGCTGGAAGAACTGGCCTACGTGCCAATGAAAGAGCTGCTGGAAATTGACGGCCTGGATGAACAGACCGTTGAAGCGCTGCGCGAGCGTGCTAAAAACGCACTGACCACTCTGGCACTGGCCCAGGAAGAAAGTCTCGGTGATAACAAACCGGCTGACGATCTGCTGAATCTGGAAGGATTGGATCGTGAGATGGCCTTCAAACTGGCTGCCCGTGGTGTTTGTACGCTGGAAGATCTCGCTGAACAGGGCATTGATGATCTGGCTGATATCGAAGGGTTGACCGACGAAAAAGCCGGTGAGCTGATTATGGCTGCCCGTAATATTTGCTGGTTCGGCGACGAAGCGTAATAAACTGTAGCAGGAAGGAACAGTATGACAGATGTAACCGTAAAAACGCTGGCTGCAGAGATACAGACCTCCGTGGATCGCCTGGTACAGCAATTTGCTGATGCAGGTATCCCGAAGTCTGCTGACGACTCTGTGTCCGCACAAGAGAAACAAACCTTACTGGCGCATCTGAACCGTGAAAACGGCTCAGCGCCCGATAAGTTGACATTGCAGCGTAAAACGCGCAGTACTCTCAATATTCCAGGTACCGGTGGAAAAAGCAAATCGGTACAAATCGAAGTCCGCAAGACACGCACCTTTGTGAAACGCGATCCGCAAGAGGCTGAACGCCTTGCCGCGGAAGAGCAGGCGCAGCGTGAAGCGGAAGAGCAAGCCCGTCGTGAGGCAGAAGAAGCTGCCAAACGCGAGGCGCAACAAAAAGCCGAACGTGAGGCCGCAGAACAAGCTAAGCGTGAAGCCGCTGATAAAGCGAAACGTGAAGCTGCGGAAAAAGACAAAGTGAGCAATCAACAGACCGACGATATGACTAAAACCGCCCAGGCCGAAAAAGCCCGCCGTGAAAATGAAGCCGCAGAACTGAAGCGTAAAGCGGAAGAAGAAGCACGTCGCAAGCTTGAAGAAGAAGCGCGCCGCGTAGCGGAAGAAGCTCGCCGTATGGCGGAAGAAAACGAGAAGAATGGTGTGAATAACGCTGAACCTGTTGAAGATACCAGCGATTATCACGTCACCACCTCTCAGCATGCTCGCCAGGCAGAAGACGAGAACGATCGCGAAGTAGAAGGCGGTCGTGGTCGTACTCGCAGCACGAAAGCAGCGCGTCCGGCGAAGAAAGGTAACAAACACGCTGAATCTAAAGCTGACCGTGAAGAAGCGCGTGCAGCGGTTCGCGGCGGTAAAGGCGGTAAGCAGCGTAAAGGTTCCGCTCTGCAGCAGGGCTTCCAGAAGCCGGCTCAGGCCGTTAACCGTGACGTTGTGATCGGCGAAACCATCACCGTTGGCGATCTGGCGAACAAGATGGCAGTCAAAGGTTCTCAGGTCATCAAAGCGATGATGAAGCTGGGCGCAATGGCGACCATTAACCAGGTCATCGACCAGGAAACCGCACAGCTGGTTGCCGAAGAGATGGGCCACAAAGTTATCCTGCGTCGTGAAAACGAGCTGGAAGAAGCAGTAATGAGCGACCGTGACACCGGCGCTGCGGCAGAACCGCGCGCACCGGTAGTGACCATCATGGGTCACGTTGACCACGGTAAAACGTCTCTGCTGGACTACATTCGCTCCACGAAAGTTGCCTCTGGCGAAGCGGGCGGCATTACTCAGCACATCGGTGCGTACCATGTTGAAACTGACAACGGTATGATCACCTTCCTGGATACCCCGGGTCACGCCGCGTTTACCTCCATGCGTGCTCGCGGTGCTCAGGCAACGGATATCGTTGTTCTGGTTGTTGCAGCAGATGACGGCGTGATGCCGCAGACTATCGAAGCTATCCAGCACGCGAAAGCGGCAGGTGTGCCGGTAGTGGTTGCAGTCAACAAAATCGATAAACCAGAAGCGGATCCAGATCGCGTTAAAAACGAACTGTCCCAGTACGGCATCATGCCGGAAGATTGGGGCGGCGAGAGCCAGTTCGTCCACGTTTCTGCGAAAGCGGGTACCGGTATTGACGAACTGCTGGATGCTATCCTGCTGCAGGCCGAAGTACTGGAACTGAAAGCTGTGCGTAAAGGTATGGCGAGCGGTGCGGTTATCGAATCCTTCCTGGATAAAGGTCGTGGTCCGGTTGCTACCGTGCTGGTACGTGAAGGTACGCTGAACAAAGGCGACATCGTACTGTGTGGTTTCGAATACGGCCGCGTTCGTGCGATGCGTAACGAACTGGGTCAGGAAGTACTGGAAGCGGGTCCGTCTATTCCGGTGGAAATCCTGGGTCTGTCCGGTGTTCCGGCTGCGGGTGACGAAGTTACCGTTGTTCGTGACGAGAAGAAAGCCCGTGAAGTTGCACTGTACCGTCAGGGCAAATTCCGTGAAGTTAAACTGGCTCGTCAGCAGAAATCTAAACTGGAGAACATGTTCGCCAACATGACCGAAGGCGAAGTTCACGAAGTGAACATCGTTCTGAAGGCCGATGTTCAGGGTTCTGTAGAAGCGATTTCCGACTCTTTACTGAAACTGTCTACCGACGAAGTAAAAGTGAAGATTATCGGTTCTGGCGTAGGTGGTATCACCGAAACCGACGCGACCCTGGCTGCGGCATCCAACGCGATTCTGGTTGGCTTCAACGTCCGTGCTGATGCCTCTGCACGTAAAGTTATCGAATCAGAAAGCTTGGATCTGCGTTACTACTCCGTCATCTATCATCTGATCGACGAAGTGAAAGCAGCGATGAGCGGCATGCTGTCTCCGGAACTGAAACAGCAGATCATTGGTCTGGCTGAAGTTCGTGATGTGTTCAAATCACCGAAATTCGGCGCTATCGCAGGCTGTATGGTTACCGAAGGCACGATTAAACGTCACAACCCAATCCGCGTACTGCGCGACAACGTGGTTATCTATGAAGGCGAGCTGGAATCCCTGCGCCGCTTCAAAGATGACGTCAACGAAGTCCGTAATGGCATGGAATGTGGTATCGGCGTTAAGAACTACAACGACGTTCGCGTTGGCGATATGATCGAAGTGTTCGAGATTATCGAGATCAAACGTACCATCGCATAATCTTCGTCGTCTTTTGGGCCGCAACTGCGTTGGCTGCGCTCGATCACCCCGGTCACATAGTTATCTATGCTCCCGGGGATTTACGAGTTTGCCGCCTTACTGCAAACCAAAATCCTTAGAAGATGATTAAGTGTAGGCTGGGGAAGCGAAGCGCCACCCGGCAAGAAATTTAAAAAGGGGCTTATGGCCCCTTTTTTGTCTTTATTCTGGAGAATTTATTATGGCGAAAGAATTTGGTCGCCCACAGCGTGTCGCGCAGGAGATGCAGAAAGAAATCGCACTCATCCTGCAACGCGAAATCAAAGACCCGCGTGTTGGTATGATGACCACCGTATCGGGTGTTGAGATGTCCCGAGACCTGGCATACGCTAAAGTGTTCGTGACTTTCCTCAACGATCAGGACGAAGCTGCCGTGAAAAACGGCATTAAGGCACTGCAGGAAGCCTCTGGTTTTATCCGCTCTTTGCTGGGTAAAGCAATGCGTCTGCGTATCGTGCCTGAGCTGACCTTCTTCTACGACAATTCGTTAGTTGAAGGGATGCGCATGTCCAACCTGGTGACCAGCGTGGTGAAACATGACGATGAGCGTCGTGTGAACCCAGCGGACGACAGCAAGGAGGACTGATGAGTCGTCCTCGTCGTCGTGGTCGCGACATTCACGGTGTTCTACTGCTGGATAAGCCGCAGGGCATGTCCAGCAATGACGTACTGCAAAAAGTAAAGCGCATCTACAATGCCAACCGCGCGGGACATACCGGCGCGCTGGATCCGCTGGCAACAGGCATGCTGCCTATCTGCCTCGGTGAAGCGACTAAGTTTTCCCAGTATTTGCTGGATTCTGACAAACGCTATCGTGTGGTTGCCCGTCTGGGCCAGCGTACCGACACCTCCGATGCCGATGGGCAAATCGTGCAGGAGCGTCCGGTAACCTTCAGCGCAGAGCAGCTTGCGAGCGCGCTGGAGACTTTCCGCGGCGATATCGAGCAGATTCCGTCAATGTATTCGGCACTGAAGTACCAGGGTAAAAAGCTGTACGAATATGCGCGTCAGGGCATTGAAGTGCCGCGTGAAGCGCGCCCGATTACCGTCTATGAGCTGCTGTTTATTCGCCACGAAGGTAACGAGCTGGAGCTGGAAGTTCACTGCTCCAAAGGCACTTATATTCGCACCATCGTTGACGATCTCGGTGAGAAGCTGGGCTGCGGCGCGCACGTAACGTATCTGCGTCGTCTGACGGTCAGCAAGTATCCGGTGGATCGTATGGTTACGCTGGAACATCTGCATGCGCTGGTTGAACAGGCCGAACAGCAGAACATTCCGGCGGCGCAGCTGCTTGATCCTTTGCTGATGCCAATGGACAGTCCTGCATCGGACTACCCTGTTGTTAATTTGCCTTTAACATCCTCGGTTTACTTTAAAAATGGTAACCCGGTACGGACGTCAGGTGCGCCGCTTGAAGGGCTGGTGCGCGTGACGGAAGGCGATGACGGCAAGTTTATCGGCATGGGGGAGATGGACGATGAAGGTCGTGTCGCCCCTCGTCGCCTGGTGGTTGAGTATCCTGCATAGCGCTCTCTGTCTTGCGATAAAAGGGCGCTGCGAGTAGAATACTGCCGCTTAACGTCGCGTAAATTGTTTAACAATCTGCGTGGCGTGTACACAAAATCATTCGAGCTGCATCAAGGCGGCAGGTCTGAGGATCCTCAGGAGCTTACTCAGGTAAGTGACCGAGGTGAGCGGACACAGCCAGCGCAGGGTCAGTTTGAAGAAGGCGTGTATACACTGGGATAGCTGAATTAGAGATCGGCATCCTTTCATTCTTAACACTTTGGAGTTTTAAAATGTCTCTAAGTACTGAAGCTACCGCTAAAATCGTTTCTGAGTTTGGTCGTGATGCAAACGACACCGGTTCTACCGATGTTCAGGTTGCTCTGTTGACTGCACAGATTAACCACCTGCAGGGCCACTTTGCAGAGCACAAAAAAGATCACCACAGCCGTCGTGGTCTGCTGCGCATGGTTTCTCAGCGTCGTAAACTGCTCGACTACCTGAAACGTAAAGATGTTGCACGTTACACCGCGCTGATCGAGCGTCTGGGTCTGCGTCGCTAATTCTTTCGAGTTTCAGAAAGAGGGGGCCTTCATGGCCCCTTTTTTCCAGCAGATGGCAGCAATTCGCTGGAAACTAATGTATTGTTGCTATGAATGATCTTCCGTTGCAGAGGTTCGCGCGGCTAATGAGAGGCTTTACTCATGCTTATGGGTTAGGGTTGTCATTAGTCGCGAGGATGCGCAGAAGATCGGGTATTAACGATGGCGCAAAAATGTGTCGTCAAAAAATAGAGAAAGGATATTAATTTGCTTAATCCGATCGTTCGTAAATTCCAGTACGGTCAGCATACCGTTACGCTGGAAACCGGCATGATGGCGCGTCAGGCGACTGCCGCTGTTATGGTTAGCATGGATGACACTGCGGTATTCGTTACCGTTGTTGGCCAGAAAAAAGCGAAACCAGGCCAGGACTTTTTCCCACTGACCGTTAACTATCAGGAGCGTACCTACGCTGCTGGCCGTATCCCGGGTAGCTTCTTCCGTCGTGAAGGCCGTCCGAGTGAAGGCGAAACTCTGATCGCGCGTCTGATTGACCGCCCGGTTCGCCCGCTGTTCCCGGAAGGCTTCGTTAACGAAGTTCAGGTTATCGCGACCGTTGTTTCCGTTAACCCGCAGGTTAACCCGGATATCGTGGCAATGATTGGTGCATCTGCTGCGCTGACTCTGTCTGGTATCCCGTTCAACGGCCCGATCGGTGCTGCACGTGTTGGTTACATCAATGACCAGTACGTACTGAACCCGACTCAGGACGAACTGAAAGAAAGCAAGCTGGACCTGGTTGTTGCTGGTACTGAAGCTGCCGTACTGATGGTTGAATCCGAAGCTGAACTGCTGAGCGAAGACCAGATGCTGGGCGCTGTAGTATTCGGCCACGAACAGCAGCAGGTTGTTATTCAGGCTATCAACGAGCTGGCGAAAGAAGCTGGCAAACCGCGTTGGGACTGGCAGCCAGAAGCCGTCAACGAAGCGCTGAACGCACGCGTTGCCGCACTGGCAGAAGCTCGTCTGAGCGATGCTTACCGTATCACTGACAAACAAGAGCGTTACGCTCAGGTTGACGTGATCAAATCTGAAACCATCGCGACTCTGGTGGCTGAAGACGAAACCCTGGACGCTAACGAACTGGGTGAAATCCTGCACGCTATCGAGAAAAATGTTGTTCGTAGCCGCGTACTGGCAGGCGAGCCGCGTATCGATGGTCGTGAAAAAGATATGATCCGTGGTCTGGACGTGCGTACTGGCGTTCTGCCGCGTACCCACGGTTCCGCACTGTTCACCCGTGGTGAAACTCAGGCGCTGGTTACTGCGACCCTGGGCACCACTCGTGATGCGCAGAACCTTGACGAGCTGATGGGCGAGCGTACTGACAACTTCCTGTTCCACTACAACTTCCCTCCGTACTGCGTAGGTGAAACCGGTATGGTCGGTTCTCCGAAGCGTCGTGAGATTGGTCACGGTCGTCTGGCGAAGCGTGGCGTACTGGCAGTGATGCCGGAACTGGATAAATTCCCGTACACCGTACGTGTGGTTTCTGAAATCACCGAATCTAACGGTTCTTCTTCCATGGCTTCCGTATGTGGTGCTTCTCTGGCGCTGATGGACGCAGGCGTGCCGATCAAAGCTGCCGTTGCGGGTATCGCGATGGGTCTGGTGAAAGAAGGCGACAACTTTGTTGTTCTGTCTGACATCCTGGGCGACGAAGACCACCTGGGCGATATGGACTTCAAAGTGGCGGGTTCCCGCGACGGTATCTCTGCACTGCAGATGGATATCAAAATTGAAGGTATCACCAAAGAGATCATGCAGGTTGCTCTGAACCAGGCTAAAGGTGCGCGTCTGCACATCCTGGGTGTGATGGAACAAGCGATCAACGCACCGCGTGGTGACATTTCTCAGTTCGCTCCGCGTATCCACACCATCAAGATCAGCCCGGACAAGATCAAAGACGTTATCGGTAAAGGCGGTTCTGTTATCCGTGCTCTGACCGAAGAAACCGGCACCACCATTGAAATTGAAGATGATGGTACTGTGAAGATTGCTGCGACCGACGGCGAGAAAGCGAAATATGCTATCCGTCGTATCGAAGAGATCACCGCAGAGATCGAAGTAGGCCGTATCTACAATGGTAAAGTGACCCGTATCGTTGACTTTGGCGCATTCGTTGCCATTGGTGGCGGGAAAGAAGGTCTGGTACACATCTCTCAGATCGCTGACAAACGCGTTGAGAAAGTGACCGATTACCTGCAGATGGGCCAGGAAGTACCGGTCAAAGTTCTGGAAGTAGATCGCCAGGGCCGTGTACGTCTGAGCATTAAAGAAGCAACTGAGCAGTCTCAGCCTGCAGGCGAACCGGAAGCTCCGGCAAGCCAGGGCGAGTAAGGTTGCCATTGCCCTCCGTGAAAGCGGAGGGCTTTTAACCCGGCAGGACGCCTTGTTAGCAACCGGGGAACCTGGACGTTCATTCAATCGTTGTCTTCGGGAGTGGGAAATGAAGCCTTTTTTGCGCTGGTGTTTCGTTGCGACAGCACTCACGCTGGCTGGATGCAGTAATTCCGCCTGGCGTAAGAGTGAAGTCCTCGCAGTACCATTGCAACCGACTTTGCAGCAGGAAGTGATTCTGGCACGTATGGAACAAATTCTTGCCAGTCGGGCTTTAACCGATGACGAACGCGCACAGCTTTTATATGAGCGCGGAGTGTTGTATGATAGTCTCGGTCTGAGGGCACTGGCGCGAAATGATTTTTCACAAGCGCTGGCAATCCAACCAGATATGCCTGAAGTATTCAATTACTTAGGTATATATTTAACGCAGGCAGGCAATTTTGATGCTGCCTATGAAGCGTTTGATTCTGTACTTGAGCTTGATCCAACTTACAACTACGCGCACTTAAATCGCGGTATCGCATTGTATTACGGCGGTCGCGACAAGTTAGCGCAAGATGATCTGCTAGCGTTTTATCAAGACGATCCCAATGATCCTTTCCGTAGTCTGTGGCTTTATCTCGCCGAGCAGAAGCTCGATGAGAAGCAGGCTAAAGAAGCGTTAAAGCAACGCTTTGAGAAATCGGATAAAGAGCAATGGGGATGGAACATTGTCGAGTTCTACCTGGGCAACATTAGCGAAGCAACGCTGATGGAACGCCTAAAGGCGGACGCAACGGATAACACCTCGCTCGCTGAGCATCTCAGTGAAACCAACTTCTATTTAGGTAAGTACTACCTAAGTCTGGGGGATTTGGACAACGCTACGGCATTGTTCAAACTGGCGGTGGCTAACAACGTTCATAACTTTGTTGAGCACCGATACGCATTGTTGGAATTATCGCTCCTGGGCCAGGACCAAGATGACCTGGCAGAATCGGACCAGCAATAGCTGACGTACACATCAGCCCGTAATCTTTTTTGATTGCCATCACCTTCACGGGTGAGGGCGTTGTTGTTCGTTAATACACCTACTTTGAGCCGGTTCACACTTTTCAATGAAAATTGCAGATCAATTTCATGATGAGTTATGTAGACTGGCCGCCATTAATTTTGAGGCACACGTACTACATGGCTGAATTCGAAACCACTTTTGCAGATCTGGGCCTGAAGGCTCCTATCCTTGAAGCCCTTACCGATCTGGGTTACGAAAAACCATCTCCAATCCAGGCAGAGTGCATTCCGCATCTGCTGGGCGGCCGCGATGTTCTGGGTATGGCCCAGACGGGTAGCGGCAAAACTGCAGCGTTCTCTTTACCGCTGCTCAACAATCTTGATCCTGAGCTGAAGGCACCTCAGATTCTGGTGCTGGCACCGACCCGCGAACTGGCGGTTCAGGTTGCAGAAGCCATGACGGATTTCTCTAAACACATGCGCGGCGTGAACGTGGTTGCCCTGTACGGCGGCCAGCGTTATGACGTGCAATTACGTGCCCTGCGTCAGGGACCACAGATCGTTGTCGGTACGCCGGGCCGTCTGCTGGATCACCTGAAGCGCGGTACTCTGGACCTCTCCAAACTGAGCGGTCTGGTACTGGACGAAGCTGATGAAATGCTGCGTATGGGCTTCATCGAAGACGTTGAAACCATCATGGCGCAGATCCCGGAAGGTCATCAGACCGCTCTGTTCTCCGCGACTATGCCGGAAGCGATTCGTCGTATTACCCGCCGCTTTATGAAAGAGCCGCAGGAAGTACGCATTCAGTCCAGCGTAACTACCCGTCCTGACATCAGCCAGAGCTACTGGACCGTCTGGGGCATGCGTAAAAATGAAGCGCTGGTGCGTTTCCTGGAAGCAGAAGACTTTGATGCGGCGATTATCTTCGTTCGTACCAAAAATGCGACCCTGGAAGTGGCAGAAGCGCTGGAGCGTAGCGGTTATAGCAGCGCTGCACTGAACGGCGACATGAACCAGTCCCTGCGTGAGCAGACTCTGGAGCGTCTGAAAGATGGCCGTCTGGATATTCTGATTGCTACCGACGTTGCGGCCCGTGGCCTGGACGTTGAGCGTATCAGCCTGGTTGTTAACTACGACATCCCGATGGATTCCGAATCTTACGTTCACCGTATCGGCCGTACCGGTCGTGCGGGCCGTGCGGGTCGTGCGCTGCTGTTCGTTGAGAACCGTGAGCGTCGTCTGCTGCGTAACATCGAACGCACCATGAAGCTGACTATTCCGGAAGTAGAACTGCCGAACGCAGACCTGCTGGGCAAACGCCGTCTGGAAAAATTCGCCGCTAAAGTACAGCAGCAGCTGGAAAGCAGCGATCTGGATCAGTACCGTGCTCTGCTGGCGAAAATGCAGCCGGAAGAAGAACTGGATATCGAAACGCTGGCAGCCGCACTGCTGAAAATGGCTCAGGGCGAACGTCCGCTGATCCTGCCGCCAGATGCGCCGATGCGTCCGAAACGCGAATTTCGCGACCGTGACGATCGTGGTCCGCGTGACCGCAACGATCGTGGCCCGCGTGGTGACCGTAATGACCGTGGTGGTGAAGACCGTCCGCGTCGTGAACGTCGTGACGTTGGCGATATGCAGCTGTACCGCATTGAAGTGGGCCGTGATGACGGTGTTGAAGTCCGTCATATCGTTGGTGCGATTGCTAACGAAGGCGATATCAGCAGCCGTTACATCGGTAACATCAAGCTGTTTGCTTCCCACTCAACCATCGAGCTGCCGAAAGGTATGCCGGGCGACGTGCTGCAGCACTTTACCCGTACTCGCATCCTGAACAAGCCGATGAACATGCAGCTGGTTGGCGATGCAGTTCCGCACACCGGTGGTGAGCGTCGTGGCGGTGGCCGTTTCAGCGGTGAGCGTCGTGAAGGTGGTCGTGGCGAAGGTCGTGGTTTCAGCGGTGAGCGTCGTGAAGGCGGTCGTAGCGAAGGTCGTCGTTTCAGCGGCGAACGTCGTGAAGGCAACCGCGGTCCGCGTCGTGACGATTCTTCTGCTCCGCGTCGTGATGATTCCGCTGGTCGTCGTCGTTTCGGTGGTGATGCGTAATCCATGCGAAATTACGGTTTAATACCGTAAAGTAAAATATACAGCCCCGATCTCAACAATCGGGGCTTTTTTTATTTCATTTGTACTCGTGTACTGGTACAGTGCAGCACATTGAAATGTAGTCACAATATAAATGACTGGAGAGATGGCTAAATGGCAACACTAACCACCACCCAAACGTCACCTTCGCTGCTTGGCGGCGTGGTGATCATCGGCGGCACCATTATTGGCGCAGGGATGTTTTCTCTGCCAGTGGTCATGTCCGGGGCGTGGTTCTTCTGGTCAATGGCAGCGCTGATCTTCACCTGGTTTTGCATGCTGCACTCTGGGCTGATGATCCTGGAAGCTAACCTCAATTACCGCATTGGTTCCAGCTTTGACACCATCACGAAAGATCTGCTGGGCAAAGGCTGGAACGTTGTGAACGGCATCTCGATTGCTTTCGTTCTCTATATCCTTACCTATGCGTATATCTCGGCGAGTGGTTCGATCCTGCATCACACCTTCTCGGAGATGTCGCTGAACGTTCCGGCGCGTGCGGCGGGTCTTGGTTTTGCGCTGCTGGTGGCGTTCGTGGTGTGGTTAAGCACCAAAGCGGTTAGCCGCATGACGGCGATTGTGCTGGGCGCGAAGGTGATTACTTTTTTCCTGACCTTCGGCAGTCTGCTGGGGCATGTTACGCCTACGACGCTGTTTAACGTGGCGCAGAGCAACGCTTCGTATACGCCGTACCTGCTGATGACGTTACCGTTCTGCCTGGCCTCATTCGGCTATCACGGCAACGTCCCGAGCCTGATGAAGTATTACGGCAAAGATCCGAAGACCATCGTTAAGTGCCTGGTGTACGGCACGCTGCTGGCGCTGGTGCTGTATACCGTATGGTTGCTGGGGACGATGGGTAACATCCCGCGTCCGGAATTTATCGGTATTGCGCAGCAGGGCGGTAACATTGATGTGCTGGTACAGGCGCTGAGCGGCGTGCTGAACAGCCGCAGTCTGGATCTGCTGCTGGTGGTGTTCTCCAACTTTGCGGTGGCGAGTTCATTCCTCGGCGTCACGCTCGGTCTGTTTGACTATTTGGCGGATCTGTTTGGTTTTGATGACTCGGCAATGGGACGTTTTAAAACGGCATTGCTGACGTTTGTCCCGCCGATTGTCGGTGGCCTGCTGTGGCCGAACGGTTTCCTGTACGCCATTGGCTATGCAGGGCTTGCCGCGACCATCTGGGCCGCCATTGTTCCGGCGCTGCTGGCCCGTAAATCTCGCGAACGTTTCGGCAGCCCGAAATTCCGTGTCTGGGGCGGCAAGCCGATGATTGCGCTGATCCTGGTATTCGGTATCGGCAACGCGGTTATCCATATTCTGTCGAGCGTGAATTTGTTGCCTGTGTACCAGTAACCTTTTAGTGCCGGATGGCGGTTGCGCCTTATCCGGCCTATACGGTCTCGTAAGCCCGGTAAGCGAAGCGCCACCGGGCAAAACAACGATTACCCCACCAACTCTTCTTTCACCTGCATCGCCAGGTCAAACGAATGTAGACGTGCCTGATGATCAAAAATCTGGCCGTTAACCATAATTTCATCGGCCTGGGTTTCACGCAAAATGGCGTCGAGACCGTGTCGCACTTTCGCCTTATCACCAACCAGCGACATGCTCAGAGCCTGTTGTACGCCGTACTGCTCGGAAGCGGACCACAGCTGATGCATATTCTCTACCGGTGGCGGTAGCTGGCCGGTTTCGCCACGACGCAGTTTCACAAACGCCTGCTGCATTGAGGTGAAAAGAAATTCGGCATCGCGGTTGCTGTCGGCGGCAATGATGTTGATGCACACCATCGCATACGGCTTTGCCAGCCGTGCTGAGGGCTTGAACTGGGTGCGATACAGATGCAGCGCCTGATGCAACATATCCGGAGCAAAGTGCGAGGCGAAGGCAAATGGCAGGCCGAGCTGGGCTGCCAGCTGTGCGCTGTACAGGCTGGAGCCTAATAACCAGACCGGGATCTGCTCGCCGTAGCCGGGAACCGGGCGTACATGAGGATTTGGATCGCGGGCGTCGAACCAGTCCACCAGTTCAGCTACGTCGCGCGGGAAGTTATCGATATCACCACTCATATGGCGGCGCAACGCGCGCATGGTCGGTTGGTCGCTACCCGGCGCGCGGCCAAGCCCGAGATCGATTCGTCCCGGATACAGCGTATTCAGGGTACCGAACTGCTCGGCGATCACCAGCGGCGAATGGTTGGGCAGCATAACGCCGCCAGAACCAAGATGCAGCGTGGTGGTATTGGCCGCCAGATAGCCAATCAGCACAGAGGTCGCCGCGCTGGCGATGCCGGTCATATTGTGATGTTCTGCCAGCCAGTAGCGGTGGTAGCCGCGCTTTTCGGCCAGTCGAGCGAGATCAAGCGAGTGTGTGAAGGCCTCTTTTGCCGAAGATCCTTCAGGGATCGGCGCCAGATCCAGCACCGAGAACGGAATAGTTTTGTCAGTCATAACGGCTCACTTTGTTACCGGTTAATCTTTTAATACTGCATTAAAGATTAGCGAATGTTGTTAACAAAGTGAGCTATTAATCACGGCTGTAGTTCAAGACCTGCCAGCCGTTTCCAGTAGCCGTTGCAGTCGCTGTGGGCAGCAAGCGGCAATGGGGCAGTGCCATTTTCATTGGCGCGGAAGGCATCGAGCATGGCGAACGTGTCGCTGCCTGAAGGGGACAGACGCACAATATCAACCAGACCCTGCATCGATGTCAGCTCGTTGCCGAGGTTGTAAACATAGCCGCTCATGGTCTGGATGCCGTTGAGGACAAAGACCTGCTGATTCTCCTGCGACAGCACATCGCGCCCATTCGGGTATTTGATGCAGCAGGTTTCACACTCGTCTTTTGGACGGTCTTCAGAGCGTGCGGTAAAGCAGCGGGCAGAGTACGCCAGCGGCAGATGCCCGTAGCTCAGTACCTCAACTTCAAACTGATTGCGAATACCCAGCTCTTCACACTGGTTAAGCAGATTGACCAGCCAGTCACGGGACAGTTCTACCGGCATACACCAGCGCACCATGCCCTGCCTGAGCAGCAAACGCAGGGTTACCGCGTTGTAGCAGTTGAGCGCATGCCCGGCGACAAACGGCAGCTTACGCTCGGCACACATGTTTACCACGCCGAGATCGCTGGCTTCCAGCAGGAAGTCGCCGTTTTCGACATAGCGCTTCAGTTCTCCCAGCTCAGAGGAGGCCTGCACCAGCGCCAGCGTTGACAGCACCACCTGTTTACCGCTGCCAGCGAGCGATTTCGCCATATCGATCCAGTCGCCTACTTTGGTGGCGCGGCGTTTACTGCACACCGCTTCGCCAAGATAGATAACGTCGGCCTGGCTGGTGGCGGCCTGCTGATAAAAATCTTCCAGCGTTTCTTTCGGCCAGTACCACAGCACCGGCCCTAAGGAATATTTCATTGCTTCTCTCACTGCCATTTACGGTGATACGCGCCAAGCGTGGTCTGCGTGCCTTCGGACATTGAACCGAGCGTTTCCATCCACGCGGCCTGTGGGGCGTAGTTTTGCGGGTCGGCCATACAGCGGTCGATCGCCTGGCGCCACACTTTCGCCACCTGGCTGACGTAGGCCGGGCTACGCTGACGCCCTTCGATTTTCACCGAGGCAATATTGGCCGCCAGCAGTTCTGGCAGCAGCTCCAGCGTATTCAGGCTGGTGGGTTCTTCCAGCGCATGATAGCGCTCGCCATCAACCAGATAGCGGCCTTTACACAGCGTCGGATAACCGGCGTTTTCTCCGTCCTGATAACGGTCGATCAGCACTTCATTAAGACGGGATTCCAGCCCTTGTTGGGTCTGCTGCCAGCGAACAAAACGGGCAGGGGAGCAGGCGCCAACCGTATTAGGAGACTCGCCCGTCAGATAGGATGAAAGATAGCAGCGGCCTTCCGCCATAATGCACAGACTGCCAAAGGCGAACACTTCCAGAGGAACTGGCGTGACGCGAGCGAGCTGCTTCACCTGGTGAATAGACAGTACGCGCGGCAGTACCACGCGGGCGACATCAAAGTTGCGATGATAGAAATTAATCGCCTCTTCATTGGTTGCAGATGCCTGAACAGAGACATGACGCTCAATATGCGGGTAGCGCTCTGCGGCATACTCAAGCATGGCGAGGTCGGCGAGGATCAGCGCATCCGCACCCAGTTGCGCCGCCATATCTACGGCACGTTGCCAGCGCGCGTAACCATCCGGATGCGCAAAGGTGTTAATCGCGATGTGCAGCTTACGGCGGTGCTGATGGACAAAACTCACCGCTTCCTGCAATTTTTTCTCGGTAAAATTAAGGCCGGCGAAATGACGGGCGTTGGTATCATCTTTCAGCCCGATGTAGACCGCATCAGCGCCGTTCTCGATGGCCGCCTTAAGCGCCGGGAGGTTTCCGGCAGGGCAGAGCAGCTCCATAATTTATCCTGAACGTTGCGCCGTAAAGGGCGCAGAAATGTTAACGAAGAGGGATTTTAGTTAACCTTGCTGAGACAATTTTTGATTTGAGGCAGTTAAAGTCGTATTGGTGATACCAATAAGAGGTAACAATTTCGTAGCGAATTGTTGATTTATGCCGCTATGTCGTTTATTTGATATGGCAAAATAGCAGGATAATTGAAACAGGGAGTAAAGCTCGTGTTGGATAAACTGCGTTCACGCTTAGTACATTTTGGTCCTTCTCTGATGAGTGTACCGGTTAAACTGACGCCCTTTGCGCTGAAGCGCCAGGTTCTGGAGCAGGTCCTGAGCTGGCAGTTTAGTCAGGCGCTGGCCGATGGGGAGCTGGAGTTTCTCGACGGTCGCTGGCTGAGCATTCATGTGCGTGACATTGGCCTTAAATGGTATACCTCTGTTGAGAACGATAAACTTATCGTCAGCCAGAATGCAGAGGCGGATGTGAGTTTTAGCGCGGATGCCAGCGATCTCCTGATGATCGCGGCGCGTAAGCAGGATCCGGATACGCTGTTCTTCCAGCGTCGCCTGGTGATTGAAGGTGATACAGAATTAGGGCTGTATGTAAAAAATCTGATGGACGCCATCGAACTGGATCAGATGCCTAAAGCGTTGCGCGTCATGCTGATGCAGTTGGCGGATTTTGTTGAGGCGGGGATGAAAACGTCGCCAGAAACCAAACAGACTTCGGTAGGTGAGCCATGCTGATTCGAGTTGAAATTCCCATTGATGCCCCAGGTATTGATGCATTGCTGCGTCGTTCATTTGAGAGCGATGCGGAAGCGAAATTAGTGCACGACCTGCGTGAAGACGGTTTCATAACGCTGGGTCTGGTTGCTACCGATGACGAAGGTCAGGTAGTGGGTTACGTCGCGTTCAGCCCTGTCGATGTCCAGGGCGAAGACCTGCAATGGGTCGGCATGGCGCCACTCGCGGTGGATGAAAACTACCGTGGGCAGGGCCTGGCGCGTCAGTTGGTCTATGAAGGACTCGATTCCCTGAACGAGTTTGGTTACGCCGCGGTGGTTACGCTGGGCGATCCGGCGCTGTACAGCCGCTTTGGTTTTGAGCTGGCTGCCCATCATGACCTGCGTTGCCGCTGGCCGGGTACCGAAAGCGCGTTCCAGGTTCATCGCCTGGCGGAAGATGCGCTGGAGGGTGTGACGGGCCTTGTGGAATACCACGACTACTTCAATCGTTTTTAAGCGCCGGGGGTTTGCAGGCTGCTCAGTAGTGCCTCAAGCCCTTCGCCTTCAACAAGGCGCTCTTTCTGCCGCTTTGTAAGCTGTTTGACGCGATATTCTAAGCGCAGGGCCAGCGAACGGTCGCCGACCTGAGCCGCAAATGCCAACGTGAGTTCCCCCTTTCCGCGCAGCGCCTTCGCGCCTTTCCCTCTTTGATGCTGCTTATAGCGGCGCTGCACATCGGTGGTTATTCCGGTGTATAAGGCGTTGTCCGCAGTACGGATCAGGTACAGATACCAGGGTGTCATTGTCACCATCGACGTGATAATTTTCAGGCCTACAGTATAAAAGAGAACAGAAATGGAAACACTGACTGCGGTGACCCGCTGGCTGGCAAAGCAGCACGTCGTGACCTGGTGTGTACATCATGACGGTGAATTATGGTGCGCCAATGCGTTTTACCTGTTTGATGCGCAGAAGATGGTGTTCTATGTGCTGACCGAAGAAAAAACGCGCCATGCGCAGATGTCCGGGCCGCGCGCGCCGATTGCCGGCACGGTAAATGGTCAGCCCAAAACGGTCGCCCTGATTCGTGGCGTACAGTTTAAAGGGGAAATCCGGCGTCTTGAAGGGCAGGAGGGTGAAGCCGCGCGTAACGCCTACAACCGCCGTTTCCCGGTCGCGAGAAGGCTGCCAGCGCCCGTGTGGGAGATTCGACTGGATGAAGTCAAATTCACGGACAACACGCTGGGCTTTGGCAAAAAAATGCACTGGCAACGTGATCTATAGTTAATAGAGTGATTAAAGAGTCAGGGGAAGATTAGCGATGAGTCAGGTATTAATAACAGGCGCAACGGGGCTGGTAGGCGGAAATTTGCTGCGTATGCTGCTCAATGAACCCCGGGTCAATGCCATCACGGCGCCGACGCGTCGACCGCTGGCTGATACGGCTGGCGTCTATAATCCCTATGATCCGCAGCTAACCGATGCGCTGGCGCAGGTCACCGATCCGGTAGATATTGTCTTTTGTTGTCTGGGAACCACCCGGCGTGAAGCGGGTAGCAAAGAAGCGTTTATCCATGCTGACTATACGCTGGTGGTGGACACGGCCCTGACGGGGCGTCGATTGGGCGCTCAGCATATGCTGGTGGTCAGTTCGATGGGTGCCAATGCCAATTCACCGTTTTTTTATAACCGGGTGAAAGGGGAAATGGAGCAGGCGCTGATCGCGCAAAATTGGCCGCGGCTGACGATTGTTCGGCCTTCAATGTTACTCGGAGAACGGGATAAACAGCGGGCGAATGAGAGGTTTTTAGCGCCGTTATTTCGGCTGCTGCCGGGGAACTGGAAGTCGATTGAGGCGCGTGATGTAGCCCGGGCTATGCTGGCGGAGGCACTGGCGCCTGGACATGAGGGCGTTTCGATCCTGACCTCTTCCGAACTGCGCGAAAGAGCCAAATAAAATGCCGGAGAGGACGCTCTGGCGTCGCCATCCGGCATTTGTAGCTTGTCTTACTTAATAAACGTAAAAGCCGTAGTGACGCGTTTCACGCCGCTTACCCGGCTGGCGATGTCTGCCGCAGCCTTCGCTTCACGTTCAGTTACCAGACCCAACAGGAACACTTCCCCGTTTTCGGTGGTGACTTTCACGTTAGAGGATTTCACCTGATCGCTGGTCAGCAACTGGGAACGTACTTTAGTGGTTATCCAGGTATCGTTAGACGCATCGCCCAGGCCGATTGGCTGACCCTGACGGATCTCGTTAAAGACCTCAGTGGTACCTTCTACGCCCATCGCAATCTGTTTTGCCCGCGCAGACAGTTCGCTATTTGGCGACTGACCGACCAGCAGCACTTTACCCTGATACGCGCTCACGTTGATACGCGCCTCTTTCTTGATCTGGGCATCTTTCGACAACGCGGTATTGACGCGTAATTCCAGGGTTCCGTCATCTACCTGGGTGCCTACACTGCGAGGATCCGTCGCGGCTTTGGTGCCGACAGCAGCAGTTCCGACAACGGCGGCAGCGACACAGCCTTGCAGTAGCAGGGCAGCGATAATCACAGCAAGCGGCGAAAATGCCTTCATGTGTACTCCTTAATCATCCTGGTGAGGGAAAAGCGTGTTATCGATGAGATCGCAAAGGCAGTTGACCGTCAGCATATGCATTTCCTGAACGCGGGCGCTGTGGTGTGAAGGGATACGGATTTCAACATCCTGCGGCCCCAGTAACCCGGCCAGCTCCCCTCCGTCATACCCGGTCAGTGCGACAATTGTCATGTCGCGTGTCACGGCGGCTTCAACGGCTTTTACGATATCGCGGCTATTACCACGCGTAGAGATTGCCAGTAGAACATCACCTGCATGTCCCAGCGCACGGACTTGTTTTGCATAAACTTCGTCGTGCAGGCGATCGTTGGCAATCGCAGTTAAGACCACATTATCAGTATTTAGTGCAATCGCAGGTAAACTTGGGCGCTCTGTTTCAAAACGATTGATCATGCTGGCAGCAAAATGCTGTGCGTTGGCAGCGGACGTCCCATTACCACAACAGAGAATTTTGTTGCCATTGAGCAGGGACTGAACCAGCGTCATGGCTGCACGGGAGATCGCATCCGGAAGTGCTTCAGCCGCAGCTATCTGAGTTTGAATGCTTTCTGTAAAGCAGACTTTAATTCTATCTAACACGCTAATCCTTAAGAACCAGGCTCTGAATCTTCAACTATGAGCGGTCGTTGAACGCGTCCTTAAACCACTCAACATCATTTCCGGTGAAGGCTAACACATCGAACCGGCAATCCACAGTATCAAAACTTCCATTGTGGCGCGCAAGCCACAAGCGGGCAGTCTGTAATAATTTGTGTTGTTTGCTCCGGGTCACACTCGCCGCTGCACCGCCAAACTGGGCTGAGCGCCGATAGCGAACCTCAACAAATACGGTGGTGTTGCCTTCACGCATTATCAGGTCGATTTCGCCGCCACGCTCATGCACGTTGGCGGCGATAAAATGCAGTCCCTTGCTCTGCAGCCAGTCACGCGCGGTGGATTCCCACGCGTCACCGGTCTGTTTACTCGTTAACTGGCGGGGACGACTTGTCCTTGCTGGTATTTGAGCCATGATAACTTCCTGTTAATCACACAATCCTGCGTTGCGGTTAAGGCTCCGGTGTTGCCGTTAATTTCGAAACCCTGCACCTGACGCATCTGCGAGAAGTGGTTGGCAAGCGACCAGGCATCGACGCCCATCGCGTACATACGTGCCAGCGAGTAGTCGTTACGAACCGCGCCCAGCGCCTGCTGCATGAGAGGGGCGTTAGCGCCTGCTAGCATCGGAATTTCGCTGTACTGCAAGCCTTCCATCTCCAGACGGAAATCCGGGCCGGCAGTTCCCTGCGCGCTACGGGAGCTGGCGTACAGCGTGGCACCGCTCTGGCTACCGTTGCGCATGGCGATCATCGGCTTTATAAATGCAATTTCTTCCGGCGTTGCCAGAATATATACGGCATCAACACGACCGCTGCCGCCGGTGATTTGCGCATCGGTAGGTGCTGCCGGAATGGTCAGACCGCCAATCGTCACGCCAGGCTGCGCGGGTACAGAAGAGGCGACCGGGCTGCCCGTCAGGGAGATCCCCGAGCCGCCGTTGACGCCCATTTTCAGCTCAGTGGTGGAGCCGAACTTCTGCTGCAGCACCACGCCGCCACCCAGTTTTTGCCACTCCTGTGCAAAGGCGTTGGCAACGCGATCGCCTAACGAACTCCGCGGGATCAACAACAGCGGCGTCTGTTTTCCTTGATCGCGAATGTGGCGTGCTGCGTCGCGCGCTTCATCTTCTGGCGACAGAGCGAAGTAGCAGACGTTCGGCAGGTTTTTCACCGACTCCGGCTGATTAAGCGCCAGGACGTTTAATGGCGTGTTGCTTTTCATCAGCTCTTCAACATTGTTCTTCAACAGTGGGCCAACCACGATGCTGGCGCCATCCTGCTGAACCTGAGTCAGGATCTGATTCAGCGGTTGTGATGACGTGTCGTAGATTTTCAGCTCCGCGGACGGATTCGCTGGTGCGCTGGCGGTTGTTGGCTGCGCAGGCGCTGTTGGTTGTGGAGCTGTAGCTTCTGGCTGTGCTGGCGTCTCGTTGGTCAGATCGCTTACTGACGCCTGAGCCGGACTGGCAACACCGTCAGTCGTTTGCGGCTGTTCCGTGGTCGTCGCAGCCGCTGTATCCGCAGCAGGCGCGGTAACAGCAGGGGCCGCTACGGGTTGAGTACCCATATTTTTCGCAGCTTCAAAGCCTTGCTGAATAGTACGGCCAAATACAGCGGCCTGACCGTTCAGCGGCAGCAGCAGAGCAATTTTGCTGGTGGAAGCGGGTTTAAAGCTCTGCACGTTAACCAACTGCGTTGGCAACAGTTTTGCACCCGGGTTTTGTGGATAACGTTTCTGCCAGTCAGCAATACCGGCTTTCATCATGTCTGGATCGTTACGGTTATCGAACCAGACGCGCTGGAGATCTAACCAGCCTTGCAGCACGTTTTCATCCGCATTGATGACCAGCGTCTGCGCTTGCTCCTGGGTCATGGATGACAGCGCCTGCCAGGTGGCATCCATGTTTTTCTGCTTAGCGTTCGCGGCCAGCAGCGGTTCCTGGGCGATCAGGGCGCGCAGTAAAGTCAGCGATGGACGACCCTGGTTGACGTCGATTTGCGCCTGCCAGTATCTCGCCTGCTGGTTTTGATCAAAATCGGCGGGGGTTAGCTTATCCAGCAGGGCCTGTGCGCCAGCGACATCTTTCTGCGCGAGCTTAATTTCGACAGCCAGCAGTGACTGCTCACGACGCTGGGTATCGCTTAGCTTCTGTGGTAGCTGGTTGAACAGCTCGAAAGCCTGCTGGCTCTTGCCTTCTTTCAGCAGTGCACGAATGGCGAGTAATTGCCAGTTGGTCTTGCTATCATCTGAGCTTTGCTGCATTTGTTGCAGATAAAAGCCGGAATCAGCCTGCGCAGTGCCCTGCATATGGGCTGCACTCTGGTCTGGCGCCTGGGTGCCACAGCCTGCGAAAATCAGTGCAGCCAGAATGACTGGTAGCGCGCGTGCGGCTTTCAAACGAGAAAATGTTGAGGGTACCATACTGTATCCAGTGATATTTTTTTACTCAATGCTCAATATTAAATCGGCAATACGGACGACACAATGAAACAACACGAATCGGCGGATAATTCTCAAGGCCAACTCTTTATTGTACCTACTCCTATAGGAAATTTGGCTGATATTACCCAACGAGCGCTCGAAGTTTTACAAGCCGTTGATTTGATTGCCGCTGAAGACACTCGTCATACAGGACTCTTGTTACAACACTTCGCGATTAACGCGCGTTTGTTCGCTTTACATGATCACAACGAGCAGCAAAAGGCCGAAACGCTGGTGGCGAAGCTTAAAGAAGGGCAAAACATTGCGCTGGTTTCCGATGCTGGAACGCCGCTGATTAACGATCCTGGCTACCATCTGGTACGGACCTGTCGCGAAGCAGGGATCCGCGTTGTTCCCCTGCCAGGCCCTTGCGCGGCGATTGCTGCCCTGAGCGCTGCAGGTCTGCCTTCAGACCGCTTTTGCTATGAAGGTTTTCTGCCTGCCAAATCGAAAGGGCGTCGTGATGCGATGAAAGCCATTGAGGCTGAACCGCGTACGCTTATTTTTTATGAATCCACCCACCGTTTGCTGGATAGCCTGGAAGATATGGTTGCCGTCTGGGGCGAATCCCGCTACGTGGTGTTGGCGCGTGAGTTGACCAAAACCTGGGAAACCATTCACGGTGCGCCGGTCGGCGAACTGCTGGCGTGGGTCAAGGAAGATGAAAACCGTCGTAAAGGCGAAATGGTGCTGATTGTCGAAGGACACAAAGCGCAAGAAGACGACCTTCCGGCTGATGCGCTGCGTACGTTGGCCTTATTGCAGGCAGAACTGCCGCTGAAAAAGGCCGCCGCACTGGCCGCTGAGATCCACGGCGTGAAGAAGAATGCGCTGTATAAGTACGCGCTGGAACAGCAGGGGGAGTAACAGTGAGCACCTACCAACCACCTTTCGTCATCACTCCATTGATCCTCAATCAAGTCATTGAAATTGGGGAGTTGATGGGGAATTGGGCGGCGATGGCTGGTAGGGCATCTCCTCTTTTGCGCAAAGAGAATCGTATTCGCACTATTCAGGCCTCTTTAGCGATTGAGCATAATTCGTTGACTACGGAACAAGTCACCGCTCTGATGGAGGGGAAACGTATTCTGGCTCCGGCTAAAGATATACAGGAAGTCAGAAATGCGATTCTGGCCTATGAAAAAATGTCAGAGTGGAAAAGTGAAAGACTCTCCGATCTTTTACAGGCACATCAAATCCTGATGATGGGGCTTGTCGATAACCCGGGTCAATTGCGATCCGGCAATGTCGGTGTTTACAGGGAGAAACAGCTTATCCATATGGCCCCACCGGCGTCACAAGTTCTTCGATTGATGAATGACCTACTGGGCTGGTTAAAAACGACAGAACTCCACCCACTGATTGCTGGTGCTATTTTCCATTATGAATTTGAATTCATTCATCCTTTTGCCGACGGCAATGGACGGATGGGCCGGTTGTGGCAGACATTAATCCTCCGTGAGTGGCGATCGGAATTGGCGTGGTTACCAGTAGAGACACTGATCCACTACCAACAGGATCGCTACTACCAGGTGTTAGGGCAGTGCGATCGGCAAAGTAGCTGCACGCCATTTATAGAATTTATCCTTGAAAACATCATCTCTGCTTTGCAAGAGGGATTGGGGAAATCATCAGCCCTGTCGGAAGAAATGTCGGAAGAAATGTCGGAAGAAATGTCGCCTGATTTACTGGATATTGAAAAACGCATACTACAAATCTTGTCGAATCAGCCAGGCAGATCCGCCAAAAGTATCGCTGATGAGTGTGAAATCTCAGCCCGAACTGTAGAACGCTATCTGAAAGCGTTGCAGCTAAAAGGCAAACTGCAACGCGTTGGCGCGACGAAAGGGGGGCTATGGAGGGTAATTTAAACGACCAGCAGTTCAACCCCTGTTTTGGCCAGCGCTGATTTATCCTGTTTGCTGATACTGTCGTCGGTTATTACGCAGTTAATCTTCTCCATTGGAAGTACCTGATTAAAACCTCGTCGGTTAAATTTTGTTGCATCCAGTACGGCAATAACCTTATGTGCCGCAGCAGCCATCACGCTACTAATCGAATAGCCTTCGTTGAATGTCGTTATACCATTAGTGGCATCAATCCCGTCGGCGCCAACGAACATCAGGTCTGCGCTTATCCCTTGAAGGGAACGTTCAGCGATAGTGCCATGCATTGAATGAGTTTTGTGACGCACCGTGCCGCCGCAGACGACCAGCGTAATGTCTTTGTTTTCCGATAACGTAAACGCAGCGGGCAGGCTATTGGTAATAACTGTGATATTACTTTTTCGGTTTAGCGCCTCAGCGATCAGTAAGGTCGTGCTTCCGCTATCCAGAATCACGGTCATTCCTTCCTCGACCATTGCCGTTGCAGCCTGAGCGATCCGCTTTTTGGGATCGCTGGCAAGCTGATACCGGTCTTCTAATAATACTTCCTGATTGTCACCTTCAGCCAGATGGCTTCCTGGTTTTGCCGCACCGCCATGAAAACGGGTGACCAGACCCTTCTCTTCTAATAACCGCAGGTCGGCGCGAATGGTTACTTCAGAAATACCAAAGGTATTCGAAAGATCCATTACCAGTACGCTACCTTGCGTATTAATCAGGTCGACAATTTTATTCCTTCTCTCAAATGAGTTCATATTGATTTGCCTGATAATTTGACTGCCACTAGTTTAATCGAAGGATTGCGAAAGGTGAACGCTAAATTTCGAAAGTAAATGTGAGCCAGCGCAGGTTGCTGGCTCGTTGGGTCAGGAGAGTTTGAGCAGAATTTTCCCCTGCATCGGCGCGCCATTGAGTGACTTGACTGCGCTGGCAAAGCTGTCGGCATCACCACTGTGGGCAATTAACGGCTCAAGCTGTAAGCGTTTCTCCGTGAGTAAACGGGCAGCGGTTTCCCACTCTTCTCCAGGCCATGGGCTGGAATAGTTCATCCAACTGCCAAGGATGGTTAACTCTTTACGCAATATTTGCCCAAAAACACCTGAAGCTAGCGCCAGATCGTGATGCAGCGTACCGACTAATGCCAGTTGAGCGCGAGGTCCGGCAATTTCGATCGACAGAGTAACAGTTTGTGGGGTTCCCGCAGTCTCCAGGATGAGTTGGTCAAATTGAATGTTCTCCAGACCGGAGTGGATCTCGGTCGCACTCATCTCCCGACTGTTAAACACATAGGTTGCACCCAGTTCTTTTGCTAACGCCAGCTTCTGCGGGTTGATATCAATCGCCGTGATGCTTTTTGCGCCGAGTTCGCGAGCACATTGCATTGCCAGTAAACCGATAGTACCTGCACCAACGATGATCACGTTTTTGCCTTCGCATCCCTGAGCGAGGTGAAAAGCATGCAGGCCAACGGTAATGGGCTCAATGAATGCGCCATCATCAATCGGCATTTCTGAAGGTAGGCGGAACAGGTTGGCGCGTTTTACCACCACATATTCTGCATTGCCGCCTTCGCTGCGCGATCCGACAAACTGATATTGCTTACACAATGAGAAATATCCACGCTCGCACTGAGGACAGTGGAAGCAGGGGAGCAGCGGTACGCAGGCAACGGCATCTCCGGGTTGTAGATCGGTTACGCCCGCGCCGTAAGACTCAACATAGCCACTGAACTCATGCCCAAGTGTGATTGGATAATAGTGAGCGCCATGATTGAAGACTCGGGGAATATCTGAGCCGCAAAGCCCTGAACTGACCACCTTGACCAGTACATCTTCATCAGTTTGCAGTTGTGGTATGGGACGTTCTTCAACGCGTACGTCGCCCTCAGCGTGAATAACCACTGATTTCATAAGTGTCTCCAGAAAAGTGAAGGGGAGCAAATGCTCCCCAGAAATTAAGATGCGGTCTGGCTTTCTGTTATGGCTGCCGCTTTTTCAGCCGCCACGAAATTACGCGCCCGACGCCAGGTCAGCAGTACACCCAACAGGTAAATAGCACCGATAATGATGAAACCCACCACGTTCTGCCAGGTGAAGAGCTGGATTAGCAGCCAGGTGATTGGGGAACCGCCCTGGTCCATTGAAGCCACCATGCCACCAGCTTTCAATGCGCCCGCATTGGCGGCTAGCTGGGTATGTAAACCAATGGTTTGCGTGGCTATCCACAGGGTGATACCCATGATGATGACGCCGGAGATCAGCGTGCGGAAAAGGTTTCCCTGATGAACGGCTACCGCCATGGCGACAAAGAAACCAATGGTCGCGAGATCGCCGAATGGCAGAACCTGGTTTCCTGGTACCAGAACGGCAATCAGAATGGTCAGCGGGATAAAGATAAGACTGGCGGAAACCACCGACGTATGGCCGAGCAGTAGCGCAGGATCCAGGCCAATCAAGAACTCCTGGCCACCAAATTTTGCCTGCAGGCGCTTGCGAGCATGCTTTGCAATGGGAGTGAGTCCATCCATAATCGGTTTAATGACGCGCGGCATGAGCAACATAACGGCAGCTGTTTTCACCGCCAGTTGGAGCACTGCTTTAACGTCATACCCTGCCAGCATGCCGATCACTAACCCCATCACAAAACCGACGGTCACGGGCTCGCCGAAGGGGCCGAAGCGTTTTTGTACATCATCCGCACTGAAATGAATGCGGTTCAGACCTGGGATTTTTTCAATGATCGTATCAACCAGGACCGCTATCGGGCCCAGATATGCCGAGGAACCATGTGGAATGGCGATGCCTTCCAGGCCAAAAAAGTCGCGCGTGTCTTTGGCAAACCAGTCGCCCAGTTTGTAGACGAAGGCGGCATGAACAACCACACCGAGGATGCCCAACCAGTATGAACCGGTCGCCAGATGCAACATGGCGCCGGTAAACGTCATATGCCAGATATTCCAGATGTCGACATTCACCACGCGGGTCATGCGGGTAACCAGCATCAGGATATTCACCCCAATGGCGACAGGAATCGCAATTAACGCAATTTGCGAAGCCCAGGTCATCGGTGATGAACCAGGCCAGCCGACATCGATGACGTGCAGGTTGATTTGAAACTGTTCTGCCATTGCTTTTGCGGCAGGTCCAATAGAGTCCAGCATCAGGCCGATTACCAGACCGATGCCGACAAACCCAATCCCGATATGCAGACCAGATTTAAAACAATCCCCGAGCTTCATTCCCAGCAATTTTGAGAAGATGATGATCACTAACGGCAGCATAACCGTTGGACCTAAATCGAGGATATAACGCATTATTTCGCTAAACATGGCGTTACCCCACGAGGATGGTCAGGATTTTTTGCTGCAATGCTTCGATACCCACGCCTGAGACAAAAGGCATGCCGTGAACCACCGGGATATCGCCAAATGTACGGTCAACGCGAGCCGTGGTACAAATGAGGTCTGCGCCGTCCATATAGGTTTCGATTTCTGTTACACGACACTGAACCAGGTCGAGTTGTATATTGTTGGTTTCACAGAGTTCTTTAATTTCTTCCGCAGCCATTGTTGAAGTTGCTACAGCACCGCCACAGGCCACAATTACTTTACGTTTCATAGGGTATTCCTTTTATTATCAGTTTGTTATCAAATCTGAGCGCAGAGCTCAGACTCAAGGATTTTTTCCCGAAAGAGCATTGCCAGTTCTGCATCGGGCGCATTCAGTAATGCTTCAATGGTGTTCGGGTTTTGTAGCTCACTAAACAGACGACGCAGGAGCTTCAGTTGTGCCGTCGGGTTCTCAACGATTAAGGCGATAATTAAAGAGACGGCGATCTCTTCATCATCATCCGCTTGTTGAAAGTTGACCGGTGTATCCGGGCGAATCAGATAGATAGCAGGAGATTTAGCATGAACAGCTTCACAATGTGGAATCGCAACGGCATGACGTTCCAGCGCTATTCCAGTTGGAAAGGTTGCTTCACGCTCAATCAGGGCCTGCGGGTAACTTTCGTGCACGACCCCTTTGGCCAGCATCTCCTCCCCAATATGTGTCAGCGCATGCTGACACGAGCTAAAGTTGATTCCTGTTCGGACAAAAAGTTGGCTCATATATTCTCCTGATTTCAGGCAAGTGCTGGTGCGCAACCAAAGCGATAGGCGCGCAGAACGTCCTGAATTTTGTCGATAATCAGATTGTGTGGCGTCGCGGTTAACGTTCCTTCAGACAGACGCTCAAATTGCACGGGCATAAATTGGCTAATTAGCCCCAGTGGTAAAGCGACGTCATTAAGATTGGTTATTAATTTCTCTACGCTTTGACGAATGCGGGGATGCGGCCAGTAGTAACGAATACGGTCGGAGAGACTGAAGTGAATATCAACCATCGCCTGACTCCAGGTTGGGCGATAGTATTTTTTCCAGTAGTCCGGTTCATTCAACATAACTTCGTCAATCACTTCCAATACCCGGCTTCTTTGCTCCGGAGATACCAGTTCATTTTCCATTTGCGCAAGGGCAAAAATAGCTTCACGCAGAGCGAAGGTGAGTGCTGGACCTACTTTCAAAATCGCATAGTGATCGCGTACCAGCGCACGGTATGCCTGGCGGGTTTGATAATCGGTAGAATGCGCTTCGTAGACCATTGGGGTCTCTTTGATCCAGGCGGAAAGCGCTTTTGCAGCCTGTGGCTGATAGTGAATAATTTGAGTGTGATCGAATTCGACGCCGGGCTGGACCACAATGGCGATTACGCGCGTTAACGCTTCTTCAAGCCCTAATGCACTGAAGGCAACCTGATGGGTTTCCAGTGTCCGGGCGGCATCTTCTTCACGTGTGACATGAACGCTACCGATGGTGGTGGCTTCTCCTCCTGGTACGGGAACTTCTGTGCCAATCACGTAAGTCAGTTGGCGTTTCTGTTCTTCGGTTGCTGTTGATTCTGCTGCCTGGCAAAGTATGGCTGCTCGCTGAGCAACAACCATCGGGTCTAGCGGTGTCGGATCGTCAGCGCAGGACATTGAAGCATCAAGATGGATTTTGCTGAATCCTGCGGCGACGTAAGCTTTAATCAAGGCTACGGATTTCTCCATCGCTTCTGCCGCTACTTCATTTTGCCAGCAGTTAGGGCCGAGGTGATCGCCCCCCAGGATCAGTCTTTCTCGAGGGAAGCCAATTTCTTGTGCGATGCCATAGACAAAATCACGGAAATCGGCGGGTTTCATCCCGGTATAGCCACCAAACTGATTAACCTGATTAGACGTTGCTTCGATCAGAACTTTACTGTCCGTATTGAGATCAAAGCGTAATGCGGATTCAATGACCAACGGATGTGCTGAACAAACAGAACAAATACCTAAATGTTCACCTGCTTTATGACGAGAGATTATTTCTTTCACTTCTATCTCCGATATCTTTTGTTTATCTTCATAATATTTTTGGATTGAAGGCAAAGGGTAAAAGCAGCTTTCGTGATCCAGCTTTAAAACAGACCTTTGCCAGAATTCATACAATTCATATTAATCAATTGCTTATAGCTTTCCTTCACAACCGCAGTCGGCAATGACTTTACGTACCACTTCTTTCATGGCGGCTTTTGCTGGCATCATGTAATGCCGTGGGTCATTCGCATTGGTATGTGTACTCAGATAGGTTTTGAGTGCGCCAGAAAAGGCGATTTTGAGTTCGGTAGCGACGTTGACTTTGCAGATCCCTAAAGAGATGGCGCGCTTAATATCATGTGCTGGCAGGCCGGATGCGCCATGTAGAACCAGTGGAATATCAACGGACTGACGAATTTCTGTTAGCCGTTCAAAATCCAGTTTAGGTTCAGTGCTATACAGACCATGAGCCGTGCCAATCGCGACCGCCAGTGAGTCGATACCGGTTTTTTCCACGAACTCCCGAGCCTGTTCTGGGTGGGTATAAAGCGCATCTTTTCCGTCCACGATTAGGTCATCTTCTTGTCCACCCAACCGTCCCAGCTCAGCTTCAACGCTAACGTCATAGCGATGGCAGTAATCTGTTACGTGTTTAACTAACGCAATGTTGTCGACAAACGGCAGATGGGAACCATCGATCATGACGGAGCGAATACCTGTAGCGACTTTCTCTTCAATATCGGTGGCGCTTTCATGGTGATCGAGATGGATGGCGAGAGGATGGTTCCAGCATCTTGCCAGTTCACTGGCGATTGCAACGATATTACCGACACCGGCATAGCTAAAAGTGCCAGGCGTGCCGGCGACGATCAACGGAGAGCGTAGTTCGGCTGCTGTTTCCACGACAACCTGTAAGGTCTCCAGGTTGTGAATGTTAAACGCCGGTACGGCATAGCCTTCTCGCTGTGCCTTCTTCAGCATCATTTTGCTTGAGATGATAAACATACTTCCTCCGAAGTCTTTCGATTGCTTTCTTCGAAATAAAGTATAGGGTTTCGTAACGTTTTTTTGTGATTTCGATCTGATAAATGAAAGTTTCGAAAGAAAAGGGAGGATTGCGAAAGTATATGGCGAAAAAAAAAGCATGCCCGAAGACATGCTCATGAAGAAAAAACGTGGATAATCAGGTCACTGGCGCCGGGTTAAACACCGCCAGCTGGTTATGCAGTCCCCATTGATCCGAGAAGGTTTTCTTACGCCCGCTGGCGACGTCGAGAATAAACTCGAACAGTTTCAGACCCACGTCTTCAATGGTTTCTTCCCCGGTGGCGATGGTGCCTGCGTTGATGTCCATCAGGTCAAACCAACGGTTGGCCAGCTCGGTACGGGTCGCCATTTTTATCACCGGCACGGCCATCAGGCCGTACGGCGTACCGCGACCGGTGGTGAACACCTGCACGGTGATCCCGGAAGCGACCTGCTGCGTACCGCAGACAAAATCACTGGCGGGTGTAGCCGCGTAAATCAGGCCGCGTTTGGTTGGGCGTTGACCCGGCGACAAGACTTCGACAATCGCGCTCTTGCCAGACTTGGCAATAGAACCCAGCGCTTTTTCCACCACGTTTGCCAGACCGCCTTTCTTGTTGCCTGGAGAAGGGTTGGCGCTGCGATCCGTTTTGCCCATATCAAGGTAGTTATCGTACCAGGCCATCTCTTCAAGCAGGCGTTTACCTACTTCTTCGTTAATCGCACGTGGGGTCAGAAGATGGATGGCATCGCGCACTTCGGTAACCTCAGAGAACATTACGGTGGCGCCGCAGCGTACTAACAGGTCGGAGGCATAACCGACCGCCGGGTTGGCCGTCACGCCTGAAAACGCATCGCTGCCGCCGCACTGCATGCCGACCACCAGTTCTGACGCCGGGCAGGTTTCACGCTGGCGTTGATTGAGTTTTGCCAGATGGCGTTCGGCCACCTGCAAAATATCGGCAACCATCGATTGAAAGCCAACGTGTTTTTCATCCTGCAGGCTGACGATGCTGGCGCTGTCGACCGGAATACTTTTCACATCGTGCGTGCCTTCCAGCAGGCGCTCTGGCTGCAGTTTTTCGCAGCCGAGGCCAATGACCATCACTTCACCGCCAAAGTTCGGGTTTAGCGCAATATTGTGAATGGTACGAATCGGCACGATGGCGGCTGGGGCATTAATCGCCACGCCGCAGCCGTACAGATGATTGAGTCCGACCACGCCGTCAACGTTCGGGTATTTGGGCAGCAGATTGCGCTCAATGATTTTCACCACATAATCCACCACGCCCGCCACGCAGTGCACACTGGTGGAAATACCGAGCAGATTCTTGGTGCCGACACTACCGTCCGCATTGCGATAACCTTCGAAGGTGTAACCCTCAAGAGGCGGCAGCGGCTCTGGCACTTTGGTTGCCAGCGGCAGCGTCTCCAGCGGCGGGGCCTTGGGTAGCTCAACCATTGATTCATCAATCCAACTGCCGCGTGGGATATCGCGAACGGCATAGCCTATCACTTCGCCATAACGCACGATTTCGCCGCGAACAGGAATATCCAGGAGCGCCACTTTATGTCCCTGGGGAATATGTTCAATGAGTTCCAGTCCGTCTGGAAAACGCGTCCCAGCTTTCAGACCATTGTCATTGACAATTATCGCCACATTATCTGTTTCGTGAACTTTAATATAAAACGCCGTTGGCGATTCTTGTCTGATTTCGATGTCGGCCATTGTCCAGTATTCTCCAACAAGGTGGTGATAATAGTGTGGATATTTATATTTTGAATCTAATTATAAGTAATAAAGATTCGGTATCGTGAAATAAGAATGTCAGGAGTTTATCGCCAAGAATGTGATGATGATCACTTAAACTCAGCAAGGCCGCCCCACCAGGGGTAGCAATACGTAAATGTGTGCATTAGCGCCCATGTATGTGTGCATATGCCCAAAACATTATTTTAATAACGCATGTTTAATGAGCGCTTGCACAATGATTAACGTTGCGCTGCTGATTATACTAAATCACGGTTTCATAGCGTCTGATAAATTATTATGCGTTCTTATTATCAGTAATTTATCACCAGGAATATCTACCCAATAATAATAAAAATTTAATGTACCCGAGGTAATTAGAATGATTCTGGATACAGTTGTCGAGAAAAAGAAAGGTACGCACACCCGTTACTTAATATTGCTGATAATATTTATCGTTACAGCCGTTAACTATGCGGACCGTGCAACGCTGTCAATTGCCGGCACGGAAGTGGCGAAAGAGTTACAGCTCAGTGCCATCTCAATGGGGTACATTTTCTCCGCTTTCGGCTGGGCTTACCTGTTAATGCAAATCCCCGGCGGCTGGCTGCTGGATAAGTTCGGTTCAAAGAAAGTCTATACCTACAGCCTGTTCTTCTGGTCGCTGTTTACCTTCCTGCAGGGCTTTGTCGACATGTTCCCGCTGGCCTGGGCGGGTATTTCAATGTTCATCATGCGCTTTATGCTGGGCTTCTCGGAAGCGCCGTCCTTCCCGGCGAATGCCCGTATCGTGGCGGCCTGGTTCCCGACGAAAGAGCGCGGTACGGCGTCCGCAATTTTTAACTCCGCACAGTATTTCTCTCTGGCGCTGTTTTCGCCGCTGCTGGGCTGGCTGACCTTCGCCTGGGGCTGGGAACACGTCTTTACCGTGATGGGCGTGATTGGTTTTGTGCTCACCGGACTGTGGGTAAAGTTTATTCATAACCCAACCGATCACCCGCGTATGTCGCAAGAAGAGCTGAAGTTTATCTCTGAAAACGGCGCGGTCGTGGATATGGACCATAAAAAGCCGGGTGATGTGAAGTCAGGCGGTCCTAAATTGCATTATATCAAGCAGTTGCTCACTAACCGTATGATGCTCGGCGTGTTCTTCGGACAGTATTTTATCAACACAATTACCTGGTTTTTCCTCACCTGGTTCCCGATTTACCTGGTACAGGAAAAAGGCATGTCGATCCTGAAAGTGGGCCTGGTGGCTTCGATCCCTGCGCTGTGCGGATTTGCCGGTGGCGTACTCGGCGGCGTGTTCTCTGATTATCTGATTAAACGTGGCTTCAGCATCACTCTGGCACGTAAGCTGCCGATTGTGCTCGGAATGCTGCTCGCCTCGACCATTATTCTGTGTAACTACACCGATAACACCACCCTGGTGGTGGCGCTGATGGCGCTGGCGTTCTTCGGTAAAGGCTTCGGGGCGCTGGGGTGGCCGGTGATTTCCGATACTGCGCCGAAAGAGATTGTCGGTCTGTGCGGTGGGGTATTTAACGTATTTGGCAATGTGGCTTCCATCGTCACCCCGCTGGTGATTGGGTATCTGGTGAGCGAGCTGCACTCATTTAATGCTGCGCTGATGTTTGTAGGGTGCTCGGCGCTGATGGCAATGGTTTGCTACCTGTTTATTGTCGGTGACATTAAACGTATGGAATTGCAGAAATAAACAAAGGTGTAAGCGATGAATAACACGATTTTTCCGAATAAGTTTAAAGCGGCTCTCGCGGCGCAACAGATTCAGATTGGCTGCTGGTCTGCATTAGCCAGCCCAATCAGTACCGAAGTTTTAGGCCTGGCGGGTTTTGACTGGCTGGTGCTGGACGGGGAACACGCGCCGAACGACATATCGACGTTTATCCCGCAATTGATGGCGCTGAAAGGCAGCGCCAGCGCGCCGGTAGTGCGCGTACCGACCAACGAGCCGGTAATTATCAAACGCCTGCTGGATATCGGATTTTACAATTTCCTGATCCCGTTCGTGGAGACGGAAGAAGAGGCGGTGAACGCCGTGGCGTCGACCCGCTATCCGCCGGAAGGTATTCGCGGCGTGTCCGTATCCCATCGCGCCAATATGTTTGGCACCGTACCGGACTACTTTGCGCAGTCGAATAAGAACATCACCATCATCGTGCAGATCGAAAGTCAGCAGGGCGTCGATAACGTTGACGCAATCGCGGCGACAGAAGGCGTCGACGGGGTCTTCGTCGGCCCAAGCGATCTGGCTGCGGCGTTAGGCCACCTCGGCAATGCGTCACACCCTGATGTGCAGAAAGCTATCCAGCACATTTTTGCCCGCGCGAAAGCACACGGCAAACCAAGCGGCATTCTGGCCCCGGTAGAGGCGGATGCGCGTCGTTATCTGGAGTGGGGCGCGACGTTCGTTGCCGTTGGCAGCGATCTTGGCGTGTTCCGTTCAGCCACGCAAAAATTGGCTGATTCTTTTAAGAAATAACCCCCCTCGACAGTAGAGAGAGATAAAGACATGACAATGAAAGTTGGTTTTATTGGCCTCGGTATTATGGGTAAACCAATGAGTAAAAACCTCCTCAAGGCAGGTTACTCGCTGGTGGTTGCTGACCGTAACCCGGAATCCATTGCGGAAGTGATTGCCGCAGGCGCAGAAACCGCCGCCACGGCGAAAGATATTGCCGAGCAGTGCGATGTGATCATCACCATGCTGCCGAATTCTCCGCATGTGAAAGAAGTGGCGCTGGGAGAGGGCGGCATTATTGAAGGGGCGAAACCGGGGACAGTGCTGATCGACATGAGCTCCATCGCGCCGTTAGCCAGCCGTGAAATCAGCGACGCGCTGAAAGCGAAAGGCGTGGATATGCTGGACGCGCCGGTAAGCGGCGGTGAACCGAAAGCTATCGACGGTACTCTGTCGGTGATGGTTGGCGGTGATAAAGCGATTTTTGACAAATATTATGATCTGATGAAAGCGATGGCAGGTTCCGTGGTACATACCGGTGATATCGGTGCAGGTAACGTCACCAAGCTGGCGAATCAGGTGATTGTGGCGCTGAACATTGCGGCGATGTCGGAAGCGCTGACGCTGGCGACCAAAGCGGGCGTAAACCCGGATCTGGTGTATCAGGCGATCCGTGGTGGGCTGGCGGGAAGCACCGTACTGGATGCGAAAGCGCCGATGGTTATGGACAGAAACTTTAAGCCGGGTTTCCGTATCGACCTGCATATTAAAGATCTGGCGAACGCGCTGGATACCTCTCATGGCGTTGGCGCTCAGTTACCGCTGACTGCTGCAGTCATGGAGATGATGCAGGCGCTACGTGCTGATGGGCTGGGCACCGCCGATCATAGCGCACTCGCATGCTACTACGAAAAACTGGCGAAAGTGGAAGTCACTCGCTAACAAGAAGGGCGCGGATGCGCGCCCTGTATTTCTTGCCTTGCGCGGCACTGTCAGGCTACATAACTATGAAAATCGTAATTGCCCCAGACTCTTATAAAGAAAGCCTTTCTGCCACCGAGGTAGCTCAGGCAATAGAAAAAGGATTTCGGGAAATTTTCCCCGATGCGCAATATGTTTCTGTCCCGGTTGCCGATGGCGGTGAAGGAACGGTCGAAGCCATGATTGCCGCTACGCAGGGGAGTGAACATTCAGCGTGGGTGACAGGGCCGCTGGGCGAAAAAGTGAATGCCTGCTGGGGCATGTCTGGAGATGGTAAAACCGCGTTTATCGAAATGGCGGCAGCCAGCGGTCTGGCGTTAGTTCCTCCTGAAAAGCGTAACCCGTTAGTCACCACGTCGCGCGGCACCGGGGAGTTGATTTTGCAGGCGCTGGATAGCGGTGCGCAGAGCATCATTATTGGTATTGGTGGCAGTGCGACCAACGACGGCGGCGCGGGTATGGTGCAGGCGCTGGGGGCGAAACTCTGCGACGCCAACGGGACAGAGATTGGCAACGGTGGTGGAAGCCTGGAGAGTCTGAACACCATCGATATATCGGGCCTGGATCCGCGCTTAAAAACCTGCTCAATTCGCGTGGCCTGCGATGTGACTAATCCACTCACCGGTGATACTGGCGCTTCGCGCATTTTTGGCCCGCAGAAAGGGGCGACGGAAGAACGCATTATCGAACTGGACCGCAATCTGTCTCACTATGCCGACATCATTAAAAAATCGCTGCGGGTTGATGTGAAAGACGTTCCTGGCTCTGGTGCGGCTGGCGGAATGGGCGCCGCATTAATGGCTTTTTTAGGTGCGGAGCTGCGCAGTGGTATTGAGATTGTGACCCAGGCGCTCAATCTGGAAGAGCATATTCATGACTGTACGCTGGTGGTGACCGGAGAAGGGCGGATTGACAGCCAGAGCATTCACGGCAAAGTGCCGGTGGGTGTGGCGAATGTCGCGAAGAAGTACCACAAGCCGGTAATTGGTATTGGCGGCAGCCTGACGCGCGATGTGGAGGTGGTGCATCAATATGGTATCGATGCGGTGTTTAGCGTATTAACCACCATCAGCACGCTGGAAGAGGCCTTTCGTGGGGCATTTGATAATATTTATCGCGCTTCAAGAAACATCGCCGCCACGTTGGCGATAGGAATGCGCAGTGCGGGGTGACAATGCCCCGCAAACCCTCTATACTGCGCGCCGAAGCTGACCAGACAGTCGCCGCTTCGTCGTCGTCCTCTTCGGGGGAGACGGGCGGAGGGGAGGAAAGTCCGGGCTCCATAGGGCAGGGTGCCAGGTAACGCCTGGGGGGGAAACCCACGACCAGTGCAACAGAGAGCAAACCGCCGATGGCCCACGCAAGTGGGATCAGGTAAGGGTGAAAGGGTGCGGTAAGAGCGCACCGCGCGGCTGGTAACAGTCCGTGGCACGGTAAACTCCACCCGGAGCAAGGCCAAATAGGGGTTCACAAGGTACGGCCCGTACTGAACCCGGGTAGGCTGCTTGAGCCAGTGAGCGATTGCTGGCCTAGATGAATGACTGTCCACGACAGAACCCGGCTTATCGGTCAGCTTCACCTCCTTATAAAACCCCGCTTCGGCGGGGTTTTTGCTTTGTAGGCAGACTGTCCACGACGCTATACTCAAAAGAACGCGGCTTATCGGTCAGCTTCACCTCTTTATAAAAAACCCGCTTCGGCGAGGTTTTTTGCTTTATAGGCAGACTGTCCACGACGCTATGCTCAAAAGAACTCGGCTTATCGGTCAACTTCACTCTTTATAAAAACCCCGCTTCGGCGAGGTTTTTTGCTTTATAGACTGGATAAGACGTTTACACTGCCATCCGGCAGACGTTTTTCCTGTCGTGTTGTAGTTGGTTCACCACGAATCAGGCCTTTATTTCCCATTCATCTCATCGTTATTTGACCTTTATTTGCGCGCTGAACTTCTTTTATCTAAGGGAATGTCTTGCGGGATATTTCCTTTTTTGTGATGACTAGCACAAAACGCTGCGCGATACGTTTTTATCGAGAATAATCGAACGCAATCGATCACCATCACAAAATTACTGGCTGATAAATCGTACAAAACTACTGTTAATGCAATGTTGCATTTGATGGTTCTTTGTATGTTTTGGTTTAAATATTAATAAATGCAATGTTTCTTTACAAACAAATAAGGCTAAAAAACGTGATGCATAACGTTATTTGACCACTATAAACGATAAAATATAATTATATTTGATAAGTTGCTTATTAAATTTAAGCACTGTTTTGCCTGGTAATTACTCTGTAATTGATTGAAATATAGCCTTTCGTGGTTTTAAGAAATAGCAGGAGAAATGGTGTTGTTATAGCCATAAAAAATCGTTATCCCCCCATCTTTTTTTGATTAAAGTCAGGATAAAGTGAGATCGATATTTCATATCTATATGATTATTAAGTGATTTAAATTTAAATAATAGTCTTACAAAATGTAAGTCAAGGGGATTTGTGAGTGGTAGCACATATCCTCGTTCGCTTAATTTGGTACACTTCCTGCCGTCAACAAAGTAATTAGCGCAGGTCGATATGAATACTATTACACTCCCTAAAACACAGCACTTAGTGGTCTTTCAGGAAGTCATTAGAAGCGGTTCTATCGGCTCAGCTGCAAAAGAATTAGGTTTAACTCAACCGGCTGTCAGCAAAATCATTAATGATGTAGAAGCTTATTTCGGTATTGAGTTAGTCGTACGCAAAAATACTGGTGTGACATTAACTCAGGCAGGTCAGGTTATGCTCTCATGGTCTGAATCTATTACCCGTGAAATGAAGAACATGGTTGATGAGATGAACAGCATGACGAGCAATGCGGTCGTTGATGTGTCGTTTGGCTTTCCTTCACTGATTGCCTTCACCATCATGTCCGGCATGATTAAAAAATTCAAAGAAGTGTTCCCGAAAGCGCAGGTTTCCATGTATGAAGCTCAGCTCTCCTCGTTCTTACCTGCGATTCGTGACGGGCGTCTGGACTTCGCGATTGGTACGCTGAGTGATGAGATGAAACTGCACGATCTGCATGTTGAGCCGCTCTTTGAGTCAGACTTCATCCTGGTTGCCAGCAAGTCCCGAACATGCACCGGCATCACCTCGCTGAGCGCGTTGAAAAACGAACAGTGGGTGTTGCCACAAACGAATATGGGGTACTACAGTGAACTTCTAACCACGTTACAAAATAATGGCATCAGCAGTGAAAACATCGTTAAAACAGACTCCGTCGTTACGATTTATAATCTTGTTCTCAATGCTGATTTCTTAACAGTAATTCCCTGCGATATGACCACACCGTTTGGCTCAAACCAGTTTATTACTATCCCGGTAGAAGAAACCTTACCCGTCGCGCGTTATGCCGCCGTATGGTCGAAAAATTATCGAATTAAAAAAGCAGCATCTATTTTGGTGGAATTAGCCAAAGAGTATTCATCATATAATTGTCGGAGACGAAGGCAATTAATTGAAATTGATTAAAGATTGAATTTTTTTTAACACGAAATCAACGCCATCTGTCTATATCTGACAATGGTCATGGCTATCTATTTACTTTAATACCCTAGTAAGAGGTTCTAATGCACATTACATACGATCTCCCAGTTGCAATTGAAGATATCCTCGAAGCGAAAAAAAGACTGGCGGGGAAAATTTATAAAACGGGAATGCCTCGCTCTAACTATTTTAGTGAACGTTGCAAAGGGGAAATTTTCCTCAAGTTTGAAAATATGCAGCGTACCGGTTCATTTAAAATCCGTGGCGCGTTTAACAAGCTCAGTTCATTAACCGAAGCTGAAAGATGTAAGGGCGTGGTGGCTTGCTCTGCAGGTAACCATGCGCAAGGGGTTTCTCTCTCCTGCGCCATGCTCGGAATCGACGGCAAAGTGGTCATGCCGAAAGGCGCGCCGAAGTCTAAAGTTGCTGCAACCTGCGATTATTCCGCAGAGGTTGTGCTGCACGGCGACAACTTCAACGACACCATCGCTAAGGTTAGCGAGATTGTGGAAACTGAAGGCCGTATCTTTATTCCGCCATATGATGACCCGAAAGTGATTGCTGGTCAGGGCACTATTGGTCTGGAAATTCTGGAAGATCTGTACGATGTCGATAACGTGATTGTGCCAATTGGCGGTGGCGGACTGATTGCTGGTATTGCGGTGGCAATTAAATCTATTAACCCGACTATTAAAATTATTGGCGTACAGTCTGAAAATGTTCATGGCATGGCGGCTTCTTTCCACGCTGGAGAAATAACCACGCACCGAACGACCGGCACCCTGGCGGATGGTTGTGACGTTTCCCGCCCGGGTACTTTAACGTATGAAATTGTTCGTGAGTTGGTGGATGACATTGTCCTGGTCAGCGAAGATGAAATTCGCAACAGCATGGTAGCATTAATTCAGCGAAATAAAGTTGTGACTGAAGGTGCCGGCGCGCTGGCTTGCGCAGCATTATTAAGCGGGAAATTAGATAGCTATATCCAGAACAGAAAAACAGTCAGCATTATTTCTGGCGGTAATATCGACCTTTCTCGTGTATCTCAAATTACTGGTTTAGTTGACGCTTAATATACTTCGTTGAGGATAGGATATGAGTACTACTGATAGCATTGTATCCAGCCAGACAAAACAGTCGTCCTGGCGCAAATCGGACACCACCTGGACACTGGGTTTATTTGGTACAGCCATCGGCGCCGGGGTGCTGTTCTTCCCTATCCGCGCAGGTTTTGGCGGACTGATCCCCATTCTGATAATGCTGGTGTTAGCATACCCCATCGCCTTCTATTGCCACCGTGCGCTGGCACGCCTGTGTCTTTCCGGTTCTAACCCTTCCGGTAACATCACAGAAACGGTTGAAGAGCACTTTGGTAAAACGGGCGGCGTGGTTATCACGTTCCTCTACTTCTTTGCGATTTGTCCGCTGCTGTGGATTTATGGCGTCACCATTACCAACACCTTTATGACCTTTTGGGAAAACCAGTTGCAGATGCCAGCGTTAAACCGTGGCTTCGTGGCACTGTTCCTGCTGCTGTTGATGGCATTCGTCATCTGGTTTGGTAAGGATCTGATGGTTAAAGTGATGAGCTACCTGGTATGGCCGTTTATTGCCAGCCTGGTGCTGATCTCTCTGTCTCTGATTCCTTACTGGAACTCTGCGGTTATCGATCAGGTTGATCTCAGCAATATCGCTCTGACTGGCCATGACGGCATCCTGGTTACCGTGTGGCTGGGTATTTCCATCATGGTGTTCTCTTTCAACTTCTCACCTATCGTTTCTTCCTTCGTGGTCTCTAAACGTGAAGAGTATGAGAAAGATTACGGTCGCGAATTTACCGAGCAGAAATGTTCAAAAATCATCTCCCGCGCCAGTATGCTGATGGTTGCCGTGGTGATGTTCTTTGCCTTTAGCTGCCTGTTCACGCTCTCTCCGGCAAACATGGCGGATGCGAAAGCGCAGAACATTCCAGTACTGTCTTACCTGGCGAACCACTTCGCTTCACTGTCCGGTTCGAAGTCCACCTTCGCGACCGTTCTGGAGTACGGCGCTTCAATCATCGCACTGGTTGCTATCTTCAAATCTTTCTTCGGCCACTACCTGGGCACGCTGGAAGGTCTGAACGGTCTGGTACTGAAGTTTGGTTACAAAGGCGATAAAACTAAGGTTTCTGCTGGCAAACTTAATACCATCAGCATGATCTTCATCATGGGCTCCACCTGGGTTGTGGCTTACGCCAACCCGAACATCCTGGACCTGATTGAAGCAATGGGCGCGCCGATTATTGCCTCTCTGCTCTGCCTGCTGCCGATGTATGCCATCCGTAAAGCGCCGTCACTGGCGAAATACCGTGGCCGTCTGGATAACGTGTTTGTTACCGTGATTGGTCTGCTGACTATCCTGAACATTGTCTACAAACTGTTTTAATCCTTAAGCTCAGGATGAGCGGAGTAGTGAAATGAATGAGTTTCCGGTAGTACTGGTTATTAACTGTGGTTCGTCTTCCATTAAATTCTCAGTGCTGGATGCAGCGAACTGTGAAGTTTTAATGGCGGGAATCGCGGACGGTATTAACTCTGAAAATGCGTTCATAGCAATTAATGGAGGAGAGCCAGCTAAGCTGGCTCACCACAGCTACGAAGACGCATTAAAAGCAATCGCCGTTGAACTGGAAAAACGTAATTTAATGGACAGCGTGGCCTTAATTGGCCACCGCATTGCCCACGGTGGAAATATCTTTACCGAATCAGCAATTATTACTGACGACGTTATCGATAATATTCGCCGGGTATCGCCTTTAGCACCGTTACATAATTATGCGAACCTCAGTGGGATTGAATCCGCACAGCACCTTTTCCCAGGCGTGCAGCAGGTTGCGGTATTTGATACCAGCTTCCACCAGACGATGGCCCCAGAGGCCTATCTTTACGGTCTACCGTGGAAATATTTTGAGGAGTTAGGCGTTCGTCGTTATGGCTTCCACGGCACGTCGCACCGCTATGTATCTCAGCGAGCGCATGAGCTTCTTGAGCTGCAGAGTGATGACTCCGGTCTGGTTGTGGCTCACCTGGGGAACGGCGCGTCAATCTGCGCGGTGCGTAACGGGCAGAGCGTTGATACCTCAATGGGCATGACGCCGTTGGAAGGGCTGATGATGGGCACACGCAGCGGTGACGTCGATTTCGGCGCCATGGCGTGGATTGCCAGCGAAACCAACCAGACGCTGAGCGACCTTGAGCGCGTTGTGAATAAAGAGTCCGGTTTACTGGGTATTTCCGGTTTGTCCTCTGACTTACGTACGTTAGAAAAAGCCTGGCACGAGGGACATGAGCGTGCGCAGTTGGCGATTAAAACGTTTGTGCATCGTATCGCGCGCCATATCGCCGGACATGCCGCTTCGCTGCATCGTCTTGATGGGATTATTTTCACCGGTGGAATAGGTGAGAACTCGGTATTAATTCGTCGTCTGGTTATTGAACATCTCGCCGTTTTAGGGGTGAATATCGACAGCGAGATGAATAGCCTGCCAAATTCCCATGGCGAAAGAATTATCTCTAATAAAGATGCTCGTGTTATTTGTGCGGTTATTCCCACAAATGAAGAGAAAATGATTGCGCGTGATGCCATTGCGTTAGGCAAAATTAATATACCAGTAGAATTTGCATAATTAATTTTCAGCAGAGAGATTATTTTTCATGAAGGTAAATATCGATACCAGCGATATGCTGTATGCCGAAGCCTGGAATGGCTTTAAAGGTACGGACTGGAAAGAAGAAATTAATGTCCGTGATTTTATTCAGCACAACTATACGCCTTATGAAGGGGATGAATCTTTCCTCGCCGAAGCAACGCCAGCGACCACTGCATTGTGGGAAAAAGTCATGGCGGGCATCCGTATTGAAAACTCGACGCACGCCCCGGTTGATTTCGATACCAATATTGCCACCACGATAACCGCACATGATGCGGGTTATATTGAACAAGAACTGGAAAAAATCGTCGGTCTGCAAACGGATAAGCCGCTCAAGCGCGCTCTGCATCCGTTTGGCGGCATCAACATGATCAAAAGCTCTTTTGATGCTTATGGTCGTGAGATGGATGCTGATTTTGAATACCAGTTTACTGAACTGCGTAAAACCCATAACCAGGGCGTATTCGACGCCTACTCTCCGGATATGCTGCGCTGCCGTAAATCCGGCGTGCTGACCGGTCTGCCGGATGGCTATGGCCGTGGTCGTATCATCGGCGACTATCGCCGCGTCGCGCTGTACGGTATCCGCTACCTGGTACGTGAGCGTGAACTGCAGTTTGCCGATCTCCAGTCGAACCTGGAGTGGGGCCAGAATCTTGAAGCCACGATTCGCCTGCGCGAAGAGCTGTCTGAGCACCGTCGCGCCCTGCTGCAGATGCAGGAAATGGCAGCGAAGTACGGCTGCGATATCTCCCGCCCGGCGCGTAATGCGCAGGAAGCGGTGCAGTGGGTTTACTTTGCTTACCTGGCTGCGGTGAAATCTCAGAACGGCGGCGCAATGTCGTTGGGCCGTACCGCATCGTTCCTCGACATCTACATTGAGCGCGATTTCAAAGCGGGAATTTTAAACGAGCAGCAGGCGCAGGAGCTGATCGACCACTTCATTATGAAGATCCGTATGGTGCGCTTCCTGCGTACGCCGGAATTCGACACCCTGTTCTCAGGCGACCCTATCTGGGCGACTGAAGTTATCGGCGGCATGGGGCTGGATGGCCGCACGCTGGTAACGAAAAACTCGTTCCGCTACCTGCATACGCTGCACACTATGGGGCCGGCGCCTGAGCCGAACCTGACGGTGCTGTGGTCTGAAGCGCTGCCGATTGCCTTCAAAAAGTACGCCGCCCAAGTGTCTATCATCACCTCGTCTTTGCAGTATGAAAACGACGATTTGATGCGTGCCGACTTTGACAGCGATGACTATGCCATTGCCTGCTGCGTAAGCCCGATGGTTATCGGCAAACAAATGCAGTTCTTCGGTGCGCGTGCCAACCTCGCCAAAACGTTGCTGTACGCAATCAACGGCGGCGTGGATGAGAAGCTGAAAATTCAGGTTGGGCCGAAAACGGCACCGCTGATGGATGACGTGCTGGATTACGATACGGTGATGGAGAGCCTGGACCACTTTATGGACTGGCTGGCCGTGCAGTACATCAGCGCGCTGAACATCATCCACTATATGCACGACAAGTACAGCTATGAAGCTTCGCTGATGGCGCTGCACGATCGTGATGTCTATCGCACGATGGCTTGTGGTATGGCGGGTCTGTCCGTGGCGGCGGATTCTCTGTCGGCTATCAAATACGCCCGCGTGAAACCGATTCGTGATGAAAACGGTCTGGCTGTCGATTTCGAAATCGAAGGCGACTATCCGCAATACGGCAACAACGACGAGCGAGTAGACAGCATTGCCTGCGACCTGGTTGAACGTTTCATGAAGAAAATTAAGGTGTTGCCAACCTACCGTAACGCAGTGCCGACGCAGTCCATCCTGACCATCACCTCCAACGTGGTGTACGGACAGAAAACCGGTAACACACCGGACGGACGTCGCGCAGGTACGCCGTTTGCACCAGGGGCTAACCCGATGCACGGTCGCGATCGTAAAGGCGCGGTTGCGTCGTTAACCTCGGTGGCCAAACTGCCGTTTACCTATGCCAAAGACGGCATCTCGTACACCTTCTCCATTGTGCCGGCTGCACTGGGCAAAGAAGATGGGGTGCGTAAAACCAACCTGGTTGGTCTGCTGGATGGTTACTTCCACCATGAAGCGCATGTGGAAGGTGGGCAGCATCTGAACGTTAACGTTATGAACCGTGAAATGTTGATGGATGCTATTGAGCACCCGGAAAACTATCCAAACCTGACGATCCGCGTGTCTGGCTATGCGGTGCGCTTCAACGCGTTGACCCGTGAACAGCAGCAGGATGTTATTTCACGTACTTTCACCCAGGCGCTCTGACGCCGGAGGGATTATGAGAAAAGTTATTGCAACCGAATGTGCGCCAGGGGCGATTGGGCCTTACGTACAGGGCGTGGATCTGGGCAGCATGGTGTTGACGTCAGGTCAAATCCCGGTGTGTCCACAGACCGGTGAAGTGGCAGAAAACGTGGCCGATCAGGCACGTCAAAGCCTGGAAAACGTGAAAGCGATCGTCGAGTCCGCAGGTTTGAAAGTGAGCGATATCGTGAAGACTACCGTTTTCGTATCCGACCTGAACGACTTCGCCACCATTAACCAGGTGTACCAGCAGTTCTTTGATGAGCATCAGGCTATCTACCCCACGCGCAGTTGCGTACAGGTCGCCCGCTTACCAAAGGATGTGAAGCTGGAGATTGAAGCCATCGCCGTACGTGGCGACACGCTGTAATCCCTTGCGGGGCGATCTCAGGAGCGCCCCAATCCTTAATGAGTGTGAAACCTGGTCTTCACTGAACGGCAATCCGAGGGTGTGGATATGATTAGCGCATTCGATATTTTCAAGATTGGCATTGGACCTTCCAGCTCCCATACCGTGGGGCCAATGAACGCAGGTAAAAGCTTTATCGATCTGTTGGTCAGCAGCGGAGAACTCCCCAGAACCACACATATTGTGGTCGATCTTTACGGATCGCTTTCCCTGACCGGGAAAGGTCATGCGACAGATGTCGCGATCATGATGGGGCTGGCCGGTAACAGTCCGCAAAACGTTAATATAGACTCAATCGCTGGTTTTACTCAGGAAGTGGCCCGTACCGGACGTTTGCCGGTTGCTGAGGGCACGCATGTTGTCGATTTCTCTCCAGATGAAAATATTCTCTTTCATACCGAAACGCTGCCGCGCCATGAAAATGGCATGCGTATCACCGCGTGGAACGGCACCGAGAGGCTATTAAGCAAAACCTATTACTCCGTCGGCGGTGGTTTTATCATTGAAGAGGAGCAATTTGGGCAGGTGCATGATGTTGAAGCACACGTGCCCTACAATTTTCATTCCGCCAGCGAACTGCTGAAACTGTGCGAGCGCAATGGGCTGTCTGTTTCCGGCTTGATGATGCAAAACGAGCTGGCGATGCGCAGCAAAGAGGAAATCGATGCTGGCTTTGCCGCCATTTGGGACGTCATGCACGCCGGGATTGAGCGCGGCATGAACACCGAAGGCGTCCTGCCGGGGCCGCTTAACGTTCCGCGTCGCGCCGTGGCGTTACGCCGGTTGCTGGTTTCCAGCGATAATCTGTCCAGCGACCCGATGAACGTTATTGACTGGATCAACATGTTCGCGCTGGCCGTGAGCGAAGAAAACGCCGCCGGGTGCCGGGTTGTGACGGCGCCGACCAACGGTGCATGTGGGATTATTCCCGCCGTATTGGCCTATTACGACAAGTTCCGCCGTCCGGTGAATGCGAACTCCATTGCCCGCTATTTGCTGGCCGCGGGGGCGATAGGCGCGCTGTATAAGATGAACGCCTCTATTTCTGGTGCTGAGGTGGGCTGCCAGGGTGAGATTGGCGTAGCCTGTTCAATGGCGGCTGCCGGTCTGACGGAACTGCTGGGCGGTAGCCCGTCTCAGGTCTGTATCGCAGCAGAAATCGCCATGGAGCATAACCTGGGGCTGACCTGCGATCCGGTAGCCGGACAGGTGCAAATACCGTGCATTGAACGTAATGCGATCAACGCAGTAAAAGCCGTCAACGCCGCGCGCATGGCGCTACGTCGAACGTCAGAACCACGCGTTTCGCTCGATAAAGTGATCGAGACCATGTATGAAACGGGCAAAGATATGAACGACAAATACCGTGAAACCTCACGCGGTGGGCTGGCAATTAAAGTGGTTTGTACCTGAGGTGAAAAACCGTGCCTGGTAAGCGCAGCGCTATCCGGCAATAAATTAATCAATATGGCATGATAAAAAAGGTGCACGTTAGTGCGCCTTTTTTGTTGTGATCTGCTTCAAATATAGAAATTCAATTCTTTATATGGAAATAAAAGAGAAAATATTTCTTAACTTTTAGAAATTACAGGGGTTTGTTTGTGAAGTTTTTCTCTGATCCTGCGCGTATGATTTCCTCATTACTCCAATAGCTCACCTGCACCGTAGTACTGCGTATCGCATTGAGGCAGTACGAAAAAAATATAAAAACCTCTACCTACACATTGAGCGGAAAATTATGGAAACGGCAACGAATAACAGCGTAATACTCGACGCATCTGCTCCGGCACGTCGGGCGGGAATGACCGAAAGTGAATGGCGCGAAGCCATTAAATTCGACAGCATGGACACCGGCTGGGTCATTATGAGTATCGGTATGGCAATTGGTGCGGGGATTGTTTTTCTTCCCGTCCAGGTGGGTTTGATGGGGCTGTGGGTGTTTTTGCTCTCCTCTATCATCGGTTACCCAGCCATGTATCTGTTCCAGCGTCTGTTTATTAATACGCTGGCTGAGTCCCCAGAGTGTAAAGACTACCCGAGCGTAATCAGCGGCTATCTGGGTAAGAACTGGGGCATCCTGTTAGGTGCGTTGTATTTTGTGATGCTGGTTATCTGGATGTTCGTCTATTCCACCGCCATCACCAACGATAGCGCCTCCTACCTGCATACTTTTGGTGTTACTGAAGGGTTACTGTCCGACAGCCCGTTCTATGGCCTGGTGCTGATTTGCATCCTGGTGGCTATCTCGTCCCGCGGGGAAAAACTGCTGTTTAAAATCTCCACCGGTATGGTACTGACCAAGCTGCTGGTGGTGGCGGCGCTTGGCGTGTCGATGGTTGGGATGTGGCATTTATATAACGTAGGTTCACTGCCGCCGATGGCACTGTTGATCAAAAACGCGATTATCACGCTGCCGTTTACCCTGACCTCGATTCTGTTTATTCAGACCTTAAGCCCGATGGTTATCTCCTATCGTTCTCGCAATAAATCCATTGAAGTGGCACGCCATAAAGCCCTGCGAGCCATGAATATTGCGTTCGGTATTCTGTTTGTGACCGTCTTTTTCTACGCCGTTTCCTTCACGCTGGCGATGGGCCATGACGAAGCGGTTAAAGCTTATGAGCAGAACATTTCCGCTCTGGCGATTGCCGCGCAGTTTATCAGCGGCGCGGGTGCTGGCTGGGTGAAAATCGTCAGCGTTATTCTGAACATCTTTGCCGTAATGACCGCTTTCTTCGGCGTTTACTTAGGGTTCCGTGAAGCCACTCAAGGGATCGTGATGAACGTGCTGCGCCGCAAAATGCCAGCCGAGAAAATCAATGAGACCCTGGTTCAGCGCGGCATTATGGTTTTCGCTATCCTGCTGGCGTGGGGAGCCATTGTGCTCAATGCGCCGGTACTGAGCTTCACTTCTATTTGTAGCCCTATCTTCGGCATGGTGGGATGTCTGATCCCGGCCTGGTTGGTCTACAAAGTTCCTGCACTGCACAAATACAAAGGCGCCTCCCTGTATCTGATTATTGTCACGGGCCTGCTGCTGTGCGTTTCTCCGTTCCTGGCATTTTCCTGAGATATCTGAGCAAAGGTTGTTGTTATGTTTGAGACTACATTGAATCCATTATGGGATAGTTTTATCCGCGCGGTGCAGGAAGAAGTTAAGCCTGCGCTGGGCTGCACGGAACCTATCTCTCTGGCTCTGGCGGCAGCGGTCGCCTCCTCTGAGCTGGACGGCGCGGTTGAACGCATTGATGCGTGGGTCTCACCGAACCTGATGAAAAACGGCATGGGCGTTACCGTGCCGGGTACCGGAATGGTTGGGCTGCCTGTCGCGGCGGCACTGGGTGCGCTGGGGGGAAATGCCCACGCCGGTTTAGAGGTACTGAAAGACGCCTCGCCTCAAGCGATTGCCGATGCGAAAGCGATGCTTACCGCCGGGAAGGTCGCGGTGATGCTGCAGGAGCCATGCGAGGACATTCTCTTCTCCCGTGCGAAGGTTTATAGCGCTGAGGGATGGGCGTGCGTGACGATTGTTGGTGGTCATACCAACATTGTGCACATTGAGACCAATAAGGGCGTGGTGTTCACGACAGAACAGAACGCTCAGGAAGAGGAGCAAGAGTCACCGTTGGCGGTATTGTCTCACACATCGCTGGAAGAGATTCTGGCGTTCGTGAACGCGGTACCGTTTGAGTCAATCCGCTTTATTCTCGATGCGGCGAAACTGAACGGTGCGCTGTCCCAGGAAGGGCTGCGCGGTAACTGGGGCTTGCACATCGGAACCACGCTTGAGAAGCAGTGCGCGCGTGGCCTGCTGGCGAACGATCTCTCCACCTCTATTCTGATCCGCACCAGTGCAGCATCGGATGCGCGAATGGGGGGAGCGACGCTTCCGGCAATGAGCAACTCGGGCTCTGGTAATCAGGGGATTACCGCGACCGTTCCGGTAATGGTGGTGGCTGAGCACTTTGGTGCGGATGAAGAAAAACTGGCGCGTGCGCTGATGTTGTCTCACCTGAGCGCTATCTACATCCATCATCAGCTTCCGCGTTTGTCTGCATTGTGTGCGGCAACCACGGCGGCGATGGGCGCCGCGGCGGGGATGGCGTGGATCGTTGATGGTCGCTACAACACCATCGCGATGGCAATCAGCAGCATGATTGGCGACGTGAGCGGAATGATTTGCGATGGCGCCTCAAACAGCTGCGCGATGAAAGTTTCAACCAGCGCATCTGCGGCGTGGAAAGCGGTGCTGATGGCGCTGGATGACACCGCTGTGACCGGCAATGAAGGGATTGTGGCGCACAACGTGGAGCAATCTATCACGAACCTGTGTGCGCTGGCGTGTCGCTCGATGCAGGAAACCGACAAGCAGATCATTGAGATCATGGCCAGTAAGGCACATTAATCTGCAGGCCGGGTAAGGTGGAATCGCCCCCGGCATAACTCTAAGCCGCCTTTTCAGGCGGCTTCTTCGTCTTCCAGCCGTAGCTCGGCATCCGCCACAATCGCTTCCAGCTCTGTCAGCATTTCTTCATAGCCGAAGGTCACAGTATCCTGTTTTTTCGGCTCAACCTGCGGCTGGCGTTTTTTTGATGATTTCTTGCTCAATAGTCGTACTCCATTGTTTTCCCTGACTATACGGGCAAATCTATCAGCAAAGCGCGCAGCGCGGTATCGGCGACTAGCGTTATGTTAGTTTCATCACGAATAAATGCGCCATCGCCGCAGGTGAGCGCTTCCTTTTCGGCGCCAGATGTCACCGCATGGAATCTGCCGTGGATCGACTGTAAGTAAGCCCGCGGCCCATGTAACTGAAAACTCAGCGATTCACCTTGTTGCAGTTCAACGTGGTGCACCCATACCTGTTGACGCAGATGCAGGCTGCCTTGTTCACCATCCGGCGAGGCGAGCAACTGATGCTTACCGGCACTCAGCGTGGCTTTCTGTACGCAGGCGTTTTCGCGCTGCGGGCAGGCATCCAGCCAGAGCTGCATTCGGGTTAACGGTTTATCTTTGCTGATATTGTGTTCGCTGTAGCTAATTCCCGGCTGTGTGGCGAGCAGTAAAACTTCTCCTGCCTTGGCCTGGATATGGTTGCCTTCACTGTCGCGGTACTCCGCTTCCCCTTCGAGGATCAGATTGACGATATCTACCTTCGGATAGGTACGTGCCTGGAAAGAGGCTCCCGGTGCCAGAACTTCCTGGTTCAGAACACGCAGCGAGGCATAACCCAGCAGTTTAGGATCAAAATAGTGTCCAAAGGAGAAGGTATAACGGGCCTGCAGCCAGCCGTAGTCTGCTTGCCCGCATTGTTTGGCTGTACGGGTAGTAATCATAGTTCTTGACCTCTCTTTACTTCCTTTTATGTTAAATGGCTAGACGCTGCATTGTTAGCCAGATATTCTGCCCGGTATGTTCAAATTTCCTGAATGAGAACGAGATGGCCAAAGAAAGGGCTTTAACGCTTGAGGCGTTACGCGTCATGGACGCAATAGACCGGCGTGGCAGCTTTGCCGCCGCAGCGGACGAACTGGGGCGCGTTCCTTCCGCGCTCAGCTATACCATGCAGAAGCTGGAGGAAGAGCTGGACGTCGTGCTGTTCGACCGTTCAGGTCATCGCACAAAATTCACCAACGTCGGGCGTATGCTGCTGGAACGTGGGCGTGTACTGTTGGAAGCTGCGGATAAGCTGACCACCGATGCCGAAGCGCTGGCTCGCGGTTGGGAAACGCATCTGACCATCGTCACCGAAGCGCTGGTGCCGACGGCGGCGTTTTTCCCGCTGATCGACAGACTTGCCGGGAAGGCCAATACCCAGCTTTCCGTTATTACCGAAGTTCTGGCCGGGGCGTGGGAGCGTCTGGAGCAGGGGCGGGCGGATATCGTGATTGCGCCGGATATGCATTTTCGCTCATCTTCGGAAATCAACTCGCGCAAGCTGTACTCGCTGATGAACGTATATGTGGCGGCCCCGGATCATCCAATTCATCAGGAACCGGAACCGTTATCGGAAGTCACCCGCGTGAAGTACCGTGGAATCGCGGTGGCGGACACGGCCCGCGAACGTCCGGTGCTGACGGTTCAACTGCTGGATAAACAGCCGCGTCTGACGGTGAGTTCGATAGAAGATAAACGCCAGGCGCTGTTGGCCGGCCTTGGCGTGGCGACGATGCCATACCCGCTGGTGGAAGAGGACATTGCGGCGGGTCGGTTGCGTGTGGTTAGCCCGGAATCGACAAGCGAAATTGATATTATTATGGCCTGGCGTCGAGACAGCATGGGCGAAGCGAAATCCTGGTGTTTGCGGGAAATTCCCAAGCTGTTTGCGGGTAAATAGCAGGGCTGTTACGCCGGATGCGGTGCAAATGCACCTTATCCGGCCGACAAGATGGTGTATTACATCAGGACAGTTGTTTCGGGTCAGCGCCGAAGCGGTTGCTCCCCTGAGTCCCATTTTGACAGTTGAAAATGATGATTACCAACCAGCCTACGATCGGGATCAGCAGCACCAGTAGCCACCAGGCCGAGCGGTCGGTGTCATGTAAACGCCGGAACTGCACCGCCCACCACGGGATAAAGACCAGAACCCCATAAATCGTCGTTAATATGCCTTCCCCTCCGGCGCGTTCCCAGCCAAGCATTCTGTCCAGAATGCCCAGCACGAACGTAAAGATGATGTTGACCAGCACAAACATCCAGTATTCTTTACGACGCGCGCGGCCCCCCAAAACCAAAGTAGTTCTTTAATACGTTTAAATACCAATCCATTTTTGCCTCGTTCTGTATTCAATTACTTGTTTTTAAAGCAATCAAAATAAGAATAGCCGTGAATGAAATACTGGTAAACATTTGCTGTATTAATTATTTGGCCCCCAAAGGGGACCCGTGTAAATCAGGCAAAACGGTCATCACGCCCGTGGGGTTCGTTGAGGTCCTGCCACGGTCCGACAGAAATAATGCCGGTCGGGTTAATGGTTTTGTGGCTACGGAAGTAGTGATTGCGGATGTGATCGAAATTAACGGTCTCCGCAATGCCTGGCATCTGGTAGATATCGCGCAGGAAACCGTACAGGTTCAGATAGTCGCTAATCCGGTGTTTGTCGCACTTGAAGTGCGTCACATACACAGGATCAAAGCGCACCAGCGTGGTCCACAGGCGAATATCGGCCTCTGTTAACTGGTCCCCGGTCAGGTAGCGATGTTGCCCAAGGATCTGCTCCAGTCGCGCCAGAGATTGAAAGACTTTTTCTACGGCGTCGTCGTAGGCTTCCTGACTGGTGGCAAATCCGGCTTTATACACGCCGTTATTGACGTTGTCATAAATCCAGCCGTTGAGCTCGTCGATTTTAGTTTGCAGAGCGGGTGGATAGTAATCCCCGGCTTTCGCGCCCAGCGCATCAAACGCAGTGTTAAACATACGGATGATATCTGCAGATTCGTTGCTGACAATGGTGTGGTTCTTTTTGTCCCACAGCACCGGAACGGTCACCCGACCGCTGTAGTGCGGATCGGCGTGTAAATAGAGTTGATAAAGAAATTCGTGCTGATACAGGGTATCGCCGGTTGCCGCCGGGAAGTTATCGTCAAAGGTCCAGCCGTTTTCCAGCATCAGCGGATGCACAACGGAAACGGAAATAAACGGTTCCAGCCCTTTGAGTTTACGCAAGATCAGCGTGCGATGCGCCCACGGACAGGCCAGAGAAACGTAGAGATGATAGCGGTCTTTTTCGGCGGCGAAACCCCCTTCACCCGTTGGACCCGGTGCGCCATCCGCGGTGAGCCAGTTACGGAAAGCTGATGCAGAGCGTTGAAATTTTCCCCCGGTTGATTTGGTGTCATACCAGGTGTCATGCCATACGCCGTCAATGAGTTGTCCCATGTTTTCGCCTCCTCAGATAGCAAAAGCGAGGAGATGTCTCCTCGCTTTTTGATGCGTTTAGTATAGCTCGCTTACCATTTTTTATTCAGTACACGGTCGATGCTGAATGCGCCCGGACCGGTGATAGCCAGCAGCAGGAAGCCGCCTGCGATGGTCAGGTTTTTCATAAACATCAGAGAGTTCACACCTTCCGCAAAGTTGCTGTGGAAGAGGAACGCCGTCAGCAGCGTGAAGCCCGCGGTGAACAGCGCAGTAGTACGAGTCAGGAAACCAAACAGGATGGCCAGACCGCCGCCAAACTCAAGCAGGATAACCAGCGGTAACATAAATCCAGGGACGCCCATGGCTTCCATGTACTGTTGGGTACCCGCATATCCGGTGATTTTTCCCCAACCTGCGGTAATAAACAGGATTGGCATCAGAATGCGCGCTACCAGTACACCAACATCTTCTAATTTCTTCATCATACTCTCCAGGAAACCACTCAGGCGGCTTATTGTGTTTTTTTGTGCAACGACGTCGCAGAGTGCGTCGTTGCTGTCGATGGAGAGAATCATAAACGCGGCTAATGACAATTGTTAGCAAGGAAAACTGTCAGAAATTTTCAAAAAATTTGAGGTTAGGGGGGAGAGGTGATTAGCCGCGCAGTTGCTGTTGTCTGATGGTCGATTTAACCAGACGCCAGATGCTCCACACGCTAAAGCCGCGTTTAGCCCAGCGTACCAGCAGATTCGGGTTACGAATGGTGCGAACCGCCATAATACTGCTTCCGACCAACACCCAGCCACGCAGGTTCAGCAGCGTCTTCCAGCCACGATCGTAAACTTCGGTGGCTTCCAGCCAGTCGCGGCGAGTGGCAGACAGATCCAGCCTTTGCTGCTGGATCTGTCCAAGCAGTTGCGCCTTACGTTGTTGACGTTCGACTTTACTGCTCATTATGCATCATCCTCCAGGGCCTGCCTGTCGTTAGCGAGTTCATTGCGCGTATGGCGTAGCAGCGTTGTTTTACGCGCTTTACTCAGCGTCCATAGCCCGCCGATAAGCGCTAAAAGCAACAGCACAACGGTGGTGGCAATCATGGCGTTAAGGCGATACTGCGGGTCTATGGCCCAAATGATAAGCACCATCAGGCTCATCAGACCAAACGCCGCGAACAGCATGGTCAGCCCAAGCATCAGCAGGATCTGGATGAGATTGGCTTTTTCCTCTTCCAGCTCAACGACGGCCAGCCGCAGCCGCGTCTCTACGATCTCAACGAGAATCGTCAGGATCCGCTGTCCAATACCCAGTACGCCTTTGCCTGGACCTTGTGCGTGTTGAGAGTCTGCCATTATTAACGGCGCGACAGCAGTACACCAAGTACCACACCGACTGCAGCGCCAATGCCGACGCCTGTCCATGGGTTTTCGCGTACGTAGTTATCGGCTTTTGCCGCGGCCTCACGGGTCTGTTTAGCAATCACATCGCTGGTTTCGCTCAGACGATGGCGGCTCTCGCGTAACGCATGTTCGGCTTTACTGCGAATTTTACTCATCTCTTCCTTCGACTTATCGCCAGAGGAGCTAAGTACTTCTTCAAGCGTATCCGCAAGAGATTTCAGCTCAGCGCGCAGGTTTTCCGTAGCATTATCTTTCGACATAGTTTTCTCCAGTTGAGTGGCTAGTTACCGTACTTAGTAATCGCGTGTCTCGAGTTCTTTCAGCTCTTGCTGAGCTTTAGCAAGCTTATGTTCGCGCTTGGCTATCTTCTCCGCATCGCCTTTTTGCTTCGCCTCGGCCAAATCACGTTGACGCTCGGCTATCTCATTTTTCTGCTCGGCGATTTTTTTCTGATGGTCGGCGCGCAGTTTGCTGTCAGTACAATTTGCCCGAACTTCGCTCAGCGCTTTGTTCAGACCATTGATGCGGTTTTGATTGTTGTGCTTTTCGGCATAGCTTATCTCCCGCTGAATATCCTGTTCTTTTTCCTGACAGAGGGTGGAGGCGTAACTGCCGGCACTGAGAGCGAAAAGACTAATTGCTAAAGCGATGCGGTATTTCATTCTTGAACCTTCCATTGTGATTCGACCTTGTGGCTTTGGCCGATGCTCCAGAATAATAAAGCAATGGGTCATAAACCCAGTTTATTAATCATAGGCGCTAAATGATGAAATCACCAAAGTGAGTGATCTAATTCAGATTCCTGGAGATTAACCAAAACGGTGCGGGGTATCACGTAAGCGGGATAACCACTGTACCGCCTGATTATCATCATCCTGCTGAGCAATAACGAAACCGTGCGGTAACGTTCGGTCCAGCACGACCTTTGCGGCTGCGCTTTGCGCGCTGGAATCAAAGGTGATCAGCAGCGCGTCATTTTGCGGAGTAATGCTTTTAAAGCGAATGCCGTTGGCGTCCAGGTGATGCCAGATAGAGAAGCCATCAGGCATGGTGGCTCCCTGGTTTACAGCACGAATGGCAAGCGTTGACTCCTGCTGGCGGATGACCGACCAGGTCAGGAGCAGCGCGCCGATAAACAGCATAAAAGTAGTCGTCCAGGCCAGTCGTCGGAGTGTTATGCATGATTTCAGCATAATTTACCCTCGGTTCCCGTATTTCTTTTTCCAAAGCACAACCAGGGAACCTGCCAGACCAAACACCAGTAACACCACGGGAAGCAGCATCAGACAAGACATCAGCTGATCTTCATATTTGAGAAACACTGGCGTTTTGCCCAGCAGATAGCCAAGCGTTGTGAGAATCAGAACCCAAAGCAGTCCGCTCATCCAGTTAAAGAACTGAAAGCGCGCATTGTTCAGACCGGACAATCCTGCGATGGTCGGCAGTAATGTTCTGACAAACGCGATAAAGCGACCGACCAACAGGGCAGACAAGCCATGCTTATGGAACAGATGATGTGCGCGCTGATGGTAGTGCGCGGGTAGATGAGACAGCCAGTTTTGAACGGTGCGGGTATTTCCCAGCCATCTCCCCTGGATATAGCTGAGCCAGCAACCCAGGCTGGCCGCGGTGGTGAGCAGCAGTACCGTTTGCGGAAAACCCATCGCGCCTTTAGCGATAAGTACGCCGACCAGTACCAGTAGACTGTCGCCAGGTAAAAAGGCTGCTGGCAGCAGTCCATTTTCCAGAAACAAAATGGTAAACAGTACGAAATAGAGCATGCCAATCATGGAGGGATTGGCCAGCGTTTCAAAATCCTGAGCCCATAAAGCATTCAATAATTGAGTCAGTAGTTCCATTCAATATTCCTGGAGAATCGGTTGTCGTCATGCCGGTATTCTGGAGTTTGTAACGCCGCAATTTTATTGGTGTTTTTTACATGGATCGCGGTCTGACACAAATTCACGGCCTGAACTATTCCCTGTAAAGTTGTGAAGTAAGCAAGCTCTCAAACACAAAAATTCAAATAACAACTAATTGTAACAAAGGTCAACGTAGTCCGTTATAGAAATTACGGGTGTTGTCCTGTGATTTTGCTTATCGCAATGGAGGGAGGCGAGAGGATTTACACAGGCTGACACTTTATACCTAATGCTTACCAAGCGTCAGAAACAGGCGCTTTGTCGCGCCTGCATCGTTAAGATTGTTTATTTTGCGCCGTTAGCTGCCGTATCGAGATGAATGACGGGATTATCGGTAAAAAGATAACGGTCTGCGTTGAATTCAAAATCATCGCTGGTTTCGTTAAACAGCATCTGCTTTGTGTTCTCAAGATGCTGCCACATCGCCAGTTTGGCGGCGTGTGGATCTTTGCGAATCAGCGCCCGCAGGATCTGGTCATGGTCGTCGCACCAGTTATCTACCGTACGCAGGTCGATGTGGTCGTGCAGCTTCTTCCAGTAGGGGTTGTGAATACGCTGAGTCCACATTTTTTCAACAATCGCGGCCAGGGCAGAGTTCTGTGTTGCCAGCGCGACCTGCACATGGAACAGGAGATCCCACTCGGAGTCACGAAAGCTTTTTTCGTTACGCGACTTCTCCTGAATTTCCATCAGTTTCATGATGTCCTGTTTGGTCACCTGGGTGGCGGCAAACTCAGCAATATTGCTTTCTATGAGCTGGCGAGCCTGGAGCAGCTCAAACGGACCGTAGCTGGCGAACTCCAGACTTTCATCTGGCGCGACATAGTGTTTGGGTTGGTTTGAAATGACGTGGATCCCCGATCCTTTACGCACTTCAACGTAGCCCTCAACCTCGAGCATGATAATCGCTTCACGAACCACGGTGCGGCTGACATTTTTTTCATCGGCGATAAAGCGCTCGGCGGGGAGTTTGTCACCCACCAGGTAGACACCCTGCTCAATGCGTTCTTTCAGATCAGCGGCAAGTTGTTGGTACAAACGTCGTGGTTCGGTGATTTCCATATGCGCTCCAGGCATGATACGGCAGACTCTATTTGTTATACCACTTTTGCGATTACGGCTCCACTCGCGGCGATAAAAAAGCCGCCAGATGACTGGCGGCTTAGCATTACATAACCTTGTTAAATCGTGTCTGGTTAACTTTGCGCAGCGGGATCGCCAGTTTGCGAAGCTGACTCTACCTCGCTGGCCGATTTGTTCTGCAATACCGTCCAGATGACTAACGCGCCGAGCAGGTCGAATACCGCCAGTACGGCGAACAGCGGGCTGAAGCCGATGGTGTCAGCCAGCGCGCCAACGACCAGCGCAAACAGCGTACTTGCAAGCCATGCGGACATACCGGTCAGACCGTTCGCGGTTGCCACTTCATTACGACCAAATACGTCAGAAGAGAGCGTGATCAGCGCACCGGACAGCGCCTGGTGAGCAAAGCCGCCGACGCACAGCAGGGCGATAGCAATGTACGGGCTGGTGAACAGACCGATCATCCCTGGGCCAATCATCAGCAATGCGCCCATGGTGACGACCATTTTACGGGAAACGATCAGGTTAACGCCGAACCAGCGCTGGAACAGCGGCGGTAAGTAACCCCCTACGATACAACCCAGGTCAGCAAACAGCATCGGCATCCAGGCAAACATCGCAATCTCTTTCAGGTTAAAGCCGTAGACTTTAAACATGAACAGCGGGATCCAGGCGTTGAAGGTACCCCAGGCCGGCTCTGCCAGGAAACGCGGCAGCGCGATGCCCCAGAACTGGCGGTTACGCAGGATCTGACCGAGAGACATTTTCTTGGCGGTGCTGTTTTTATGCTGTGATTCCTGACCATTCAGAATGTAATCACGTTCTTCATCAGACAGTTTTTTCTGGTCGCGTGGGTGTTTGTAAAATACTAACCAGCACATGGCCCAGATAAAGCTCAGGGCACCGGAAATAATGAATGCCATCTGCCAGCTGTGCATGACGATAGCCCAGACGACCAGCGGCGGAGCAATCATCGCGCCGATAGAGGAACCGACGTTAAAGTAACCCACGGCGATTGAACGTTCTTTTGCCGGGAACCATTCAGAACTGGCTTTCAGACCCGCAGGGATCATCGCAGCTTCAGCGGCACCGACTGCGCCTCGCGCCAGCGCCAGTCCACCCCAGCTACCAGCCAGTGCGGTCGCGCCACAGAAGACGGCCCACAGAACGGCGAACATCGCGTAACCAATTTTTGTGCCGAGCACATCGAGCACATAGCCGGCAACGGGTTGCATTACGGTGTAAGCAGCAGAATACGCTGCGATGATATAGGAATACTGTTGGGTGGAGATGTGTAACTCTTCCATCAGAGTTGGCGCAGCTGCCGCCACAGTGTTACGTGTCAGGTAACCCAGCACGGTGCCAAGCGTCACCAGTGCGATCATGTACCAACGTAACCCTTTAATTTTACGCATGTAAAACCTCATCGTTTTGTTATGTCCGCGAACGAGCGGTCATCTTCCAGTTCAGGGAGGAGGATGTTCTTTTACGAGGGGGTAACCGAAAAAAAGCCGGTACTCCCCGAACTCTGCCATGTCAATATTTGTGCTAATTCGGTTTCCGTACCGGTTAATCCGATGGTGATACATCGGTAATTTGCATTCCGTCGGCTTATGTATCGCGACGGCAAAAAGATAACTTGTCATACAGCTTTAAAAGGTGAGTGCCATCACAAAAGTGTGAATCTTCGTGTGGTCATTATTTCGATTCAGCAAAGCCAGTGCTGGTGCGGCTTGGCGCGCGGTTTACCTCTTTGAGAGTAATTTTTTTGTAGCCATTTGTTGATCTAACTCACGAAAATATCTTCAGTGTATGGAAATTGGTGTGATAACTTTGTCAACATCAAAACATAAGCAATCTGACGCACTCGCTGAGAGGAAGACGATAATGACCCCGTTTATGACTGAAGATTTCCTGTTGGACACCGAATTTTCCCGCCGTCTGTATCATGATTACGCCAAAGACCAGCCAATCTTCGACTACCACTGCCATTTGCCACCGCAACAAATCGCGGAAAACTACCGTTTTAATAACCTGTATGACATCTGGCTGAAGGGTGACCACTACAAGTGGCGTGCGATGCGTACTAACGGCGTCGCTGAGCGCCTGTGTACCGGCGATGCGTCCGATCGCGAGAAGTTTGACGCCTGGGCCGCCACGGTTCCGCACACAATCGGTAACCCGCTGTACCATTGGACCCACCTCGAATTACGTCGCCCGTTTGGTATTACAGATAAGCTGTTGTCTCCGGCAACGGCTGACGAAATCTGGAACCAGTGCAATGAACTGCTGGCGCAGGACAAATTCTCCGCGCGCGGCATCATGCAGCAGATGAATGTGAAAATGGTCGGTACTACCGATGACCCAATCGACTCTCTGGAGCATCACGCGGCCGTTGCTAAAGACGCAAGCTTTGATGTGAAAGTGCTGCCGAGCTGGCGTCCGGATAAAGCCTTTAACATTGAGCAGGCGACCTTTAATGACTATATGGCGAAGCTCGGTGAGGTGTCTGACACGGATATCCGCCGCTTCAGCGACCTGCAAGCTGCGCTGACCAAACGTCTGGATCACTTTGCGGCTCACGGCTGTAAAGTCTCTGACCACGCGCTGGACGTGGTGCTGTTTGCTGAATCTAACGAATCTGAACTGGATAGCATTCTGGCACGCCGCCTGGCGGGTGAAACGCTGAGCGAGCATGAAGTTGCCCAGTTTAAAACCGCGGTGCTGGTGTTCCTCGGTGCGGAATACGCGCGTCGTGAATGGGTACAGCAGTACCATATCGGCGCGCTGCGTAATAACAACCTGCGTCAGTTCAAACTGTTGGGTGCGGATGTCGGCTTCGACTCCATCAACGATCGCCCGATGGCCGAAGAGCTGTCCAAACTGCTGAGCAAGCAGAACGAACAGAACCTGCTGCCGAAAACCATTCTCTACTGCCTGAACCCGCGCGATAACGAAGTGCTGGGCACCATGATCGGCAACTTCCAGGGCGAAGGTATGCCGGGCAAGATGCAGTTCGGTTCCGGCTGGTGGTTCAACGATCAGAAAGACGGTATGGAACGTCAGATGACGCAACTGGCCCAGCTCGGTCTGCTGAGCCGTTTCGTCGGCATGCTGACCGATAGCCGTAGCTTCCTGTCATACACGCGCCATGAATACTTCCGTCGCATCCTGTGCCAGATGATTGGCCGTTGGGTTGCTGCAGGTGAAGCGCCGGCAGATATCCAGCTGTTGGGGGAAATGGTCAGAAATATTTGCTTCAACAATGCGCGTGATTATTTCGCCATTGAACTGAACTAAGGCCTGGGTGAAGGTATGCAATACATCAAGATCCATACGCTGGATAACGTCGCGGTAGCGCTCGCTGATTTGGCTGAAGGAACCGAAGTCACCGTTGATGGGCAAGCGGTAATCCTGCGCCAAGCGGTTTCTCGTGGCCATAAATTCGCTTTATGCGATATTGCGCAAGGCGAAAACGTCATTAAATACGGTTTGCCAATCGGTCATACGTTGGTGGACGTGGCGGCGGGTGAGCATATTCATGCTCACAACACGCGCACGAATCTGAGCGACCTGGACACGTATAGCTACCACCCTGATTTTCAGGCAGAGCTTGTTCAACCCGCTGATCGCGATGTACAGATCTACCGTCGTGCCAACGGCGAGGTCGGCGTGCGCAACGAACTGTGGATCCTGCCGACGGTCGGCTGCGTCAACGCCATGGCGCGTCAGATGCAGACCCGCTTTCTGAAAGAGACCAACGACGCCGAGGGTATCGACGGCGTGCATCTTTTCAGTCACACCTACGGCTGTTCACAGTTGGGTGACGACCACATCAACACCCGTACCATGCTGCAAAATATGGTGCGCCACCCGAATGCGGGAGCGGTGCTGGTGGTCGGCCTGGGCTGTGAAAACAACCAGGTTGATGCCTTCCGCGAAACTTTAGGCGAGTACGATCCTGAGCGTGTTCACTTTATGGTCTGCCAACATCAGGAAGACGAAGTGGAAGCGGGGATTGAACATCTCCATCAGTTGTACAACGTGATGCGTAACGATAAGCGTGAGCCGGGTAAGCTGGGCGAGCTGAAGTTTGGTCTGGAATGCGGCGGCTCTGACGGCCTGTCCGGTATTACCGCCAACCCAATGCTGGGGCGTTTTTCCGACTACGTGATTGCCAACGGCGGCACCACCGTGCTGACTGAAGTACCGGAAATGTTCGGTGCCGAGCAGCTGCTGATGGACCACTGCCGTGACGAAGAAACCTTTGGCAAGCTGGTGACCATGGTCAATGACTTTAAGCAGTACTTCATTGCTCACGACCAGCCGATTTACGAGAATCCATCGCCGGGCAACAAAGCGGGCGGGATCACCACGCTGGAAGATAAATCTCTGGGCTGCACGCAAAAAGCGGGCTCCAGCCAGGTGGTGGACGTACTGCGCTACGGCGAACGCCTGAAGACACACGGCCTGAACTTACTGAGCGCGCCGGGTAACGATGCGGTTGCTACCAGTGCCCTCGCGGGCGCGGGCTGTCATATGGTGCTGTTCAGCACCGGCCGCGGTACGCCGTACGGCGGTTTTGTGCCGACGGTGAAAATTGCGACCAACAGCGAGCTGGCGGCCAAGAAAAAACACTGGATCGATTTTGACGCCGGACAGCTGATCCATGGTAAAGCGATGCCTCAGCTACTGAGCGAGTTTGTCGATACGATCGTTGAGTTCGCCAATGGCAAGCAAACCTGCAACGAGCGCAACGATTTCCGGGAACTGGCTATCTTTAAAAGCGGCGTAACATTGTAATTACCCTTCATCTTTCGCGTGACAGCCGCGTTGGCTGCGTCCATTCACCCCGGTCACTTACTCCAGTAAGCTCCCGGGGATGTCTGAACTTACCGCCTTGCGGTAGCACGAAATCTTTTGGGTAATCGAAATGGAGTGGATTTTAAAAACGGCGTTTCATAATATGGGGCGCCGTTTGTATTTGCGTTTCCTCACAAGGATCTCCCATGACCGCGTATTGGCTGGCCCAGGGCGTAGGTGTCATCGCCTTTTTGATCGGCATTACCACCTTTTTCAATCGAGATGAGCGCCGGTTCCGGCTGCAACTTGCCGTCTACAGCGCCACCATTGGCGTGCATTTTTTTCTGATGGGCGCCTGGCCTGCGGGAATGAGTGCAGAGCTAAACACCATCCGCACACTCGTCTCGATGCATACCCGCAAACTATGGGTAATGACCGTTTTTATTATCCTCACCCTGGTTCTCGGGCTGGCGAAATTACAGCATGCGATGGAGCTGTTGCCGATTATTGGCACGCTGGCCAGCACCTGGGCGCTGTTTCGCTGCCAGGGGCTGACCGTGCGCTGCGTAATGTGGTGCGCAACCGCCTGTTGGGTTATCCATAATTTCTGGTTGGGATCGATTGGTGGGACGATGATCGAAGGTAGTTTTCTGGTGATGAACGGCCTGAACATTATTCGCTTCCGGCGGATGCAAAAACGCGGAATTGATCCATTCAAAATTGAAAAAAGCGTACAAGAAGAGAACCCCTCCGTCCGGTGACGGAGGGGCAGAGATTAGCCGCGCAGGGCGTTATTTGCCAGACGTTCGTCTTCAGCCTGGCAGGCCGCAGCGGTAAACAGGACGTCTGTAGAAGAGTTCAGCGCCGTTTCACAGGAATCCTGCAATACGCCGATGATAAAGCCAACGGCAACGACCTGCATGGCGATGTCATTCGGGATACCGAACATATTACATGCCAGTGGGATCAGCAGCAGAGAACCTCCCGCCACGCCCGATGCGCCGCAGGCACACAGCGAAGCCACCACGCTCAGTAACAGCGCCGTCGGTAAATCGACCGGAATACCCAACGTATTTACCGCCGCCAGCGTCAACACGGTAATGGTGATCGCCGCGCCAGCCATGTTGATGGTGGCTCCCAGCGGGATAGAAACCGAATAGGTATCACGATCCAGGTTCAGCTTCTCACACAGCGCCATATTCACCGGAATGTTTGCCGCGGAGCTACGGGTAAAGAAGGCGTACACGCCGCTTTCACGCAGACAGGCCAGCACTAACGGATATGGGTTGCGGCGAATTTTCCAGAATACCAGCAGCGGGTTGACCACCAACGCCACCAGCAGCATGCAGCCTACCAGCACGGTCAGCAGCTGCGCGTAGCCCCAAAGCGTGGCGAAACCGGTGGTTGCCAGCGTGGAGGAGACCAGGCCGAAGATACCGATCGGCGCGAAACGAATCACCAGCTTCACCATAAAGGTAACAGCGTTGGACATATCGTTGACCAGATTTTTGGTCGTTTCATTACCGTGACGCAGCGCAAAGCCCAGACCGACGGCCCAAACCAGGATGCCGATGTAGTTGGCGTTAAGCAGTGCATCAATTGGGTTAGAAACCATGCTCATTAGCAGGCCACGCATCACTTCAATAATGCCGGACGGCGGTACGATATCGCTGGCGCTGCTGGAAAGATGCAGTGTCGATGGGAAGGCGAAGCTGAAGACAACGGCCGCTAACGCTGCGGAAAATGTTCCGAGCAGGTAGAGGAACAGGATTGGGCGGATATTGGTTTTTTGCCCGTGCTGGTGGTTGGCGATAGAAGCCATTACCAGCATCAGAACCAGAATTGGCGCGACGGCTTTTAACGCGCCGACGAACAGAGTACCCAGTAAACCAACGGCTTCTGCCGCAGGTTTTGACACCAGTGCCAGTAAAATCCCCAGAACCAAACCGATCAAAATTTGTTTAACCAGGCTCCCTTGCGCCAAGCGCGAGAATAGCCCCGATGAACGTTGCGTAGTCATGTAGTAATCCTTTCATTGTGTTGTTGCCCTGCCTTTGTGCGTTCTGTAGACGCATCTTTCAGGATGAGGCAAATGTTTGCATGGCTGAGTATAAGGAAAGAACAGGGTTCTGGAAGCGAAATATCCTGGATTTCGCGTTGAGATCATATTTTATAACTTTGAGTTAACATTATTTTGACATGATAAACAAAAAGCCCGACGCACGCAGTGTGCTGTCGGGCTTTTCAGCTAGCAGATGAAACTTACTGTATTTGCTGCTTTTTATCGTGCTGGTGGTTGACCCAGGCGTTTACAATCAGCGTCACAAACAGAATGCCAAATACCACGCCTAACGAGATAGCGATCGGGATATGGTAGAAATCGACGATCAGCATCTTAATACCGATAAACACCAGAATGACCGACAAACCGTACTTCAGCATGGAGAAACGCTCTGCCACGCCCGCCAGCAGGAAGTACATTGCGCGCAGACCCAAAATAGCAAACAGGTTTGAGGTCAACACGATGAACGGGTCGGTAGTGACGGCAAAGATAGCCGGAATACTGTCGACGGCAAAAATGACGTCGCTCAGCTCAACCAGAATCAACACCAGCATCAGCGGCGTAACAAACAGCAGGCCGTTTTTACGCACGAAGAATTTTTCATCTTCGATGGTATCGGTCATGCGCAAATGACCGCGCAGCCAGCGTACTAACGGTCTGTCGCCAATACCGGAAGCATCTTCTTTCGCCAGCGCCATCTTCACGCCGGTAAACAGCAGGAATGCACCGAACACGTACAACAGCCACTCAAATTGGGTGATAAGCCAACTGCCGGCGAAGATCATGATCGTACGCAGAACAATGGCTCCCAGCACGCCATACACCAGTACCCGACGCTGCAACGCAGGCGGTACGGAGAAGTAGCTGAACAGCATCAACCAGACAAAGACGTTATCTACTGCCAGCGATTTTTCGATCAAATAGCCGGTAAGGAACGCCAGCGCCTGTGGGTCGGCAACGGCGCGGCCCTGGGTTTGTGCCAGGTACCACCAGAAGACGGCGTTAAACAGTAACGACAGCGTTACCCAAACGATTGACCAGGCCGCAGCCTGCTTCATCGACATCGTATGCGCGCCACGACGACCCTGCAACAGCAGGTCGATGGCCAGCATAATTACCACCACGACAGCGAAGCCACCCCATAACAACGGTGTGCCGACAGTATTCATTGTATTTCCCCATGCATAAAAAAAACGGCCAACGCCGAATGACGTTAGCCGCTGCTTTTTATGCATAGACCTTGCCATTCGGCAAGGTCTCACTTACAACAACAAAGGAATACGATGGCGTATTCCTTTGTTATCGCCCGGCGACCGGATGTGGTTTTTCACACATCGTAATGACGATCAACCGACAACGAAGTTACTCCCCTTTGCGGGTTACAAAATATTACAGGCCATGCATTCAGTCAATGACCTGCAACATTCGTTTTACATACCTTTACGCAGTCAGCGATGTTACCGCTTCATCTGCCGGGAAAATCACGCCGGTCTGGCGGCGAATCTCTGTTTGCAGTTTGGCGGTGATACGGCTGACGGCCAGTGCGGGGTGATCCACTTCGCCGGATTCAACCAAATGAGCAAAAGCCTCTGCCTCATACAGCATAGTATTGATGTGCTGAGGCGTCGTCAGATCCTGGGTTTTCCCCCCGCGAGGAACGAAGCACACTTTCTGACACTCGGAAATATGCTCGATCACCAGCGATCCCTGCTCACCCTGAATTTCACTGGCTAACACCGAGTCGCTTACTTTTGAGTGCTGGAGTGTGACGCTGAAATCACCGTAATTCATCACCACCACGCCGTGGGCATCTACGCCGCTTTCCAGCAGACTGGCGCTGGCCTGAACGCTTTGCGGCTCACCCCACAGCGCAACCGCTGAGGCCAGGCAGTAAAAACCGATATCCATAATCGAGCCATTTGAGAACGCCGGATTAAACGTGTTCGGATTTTCACCGTCCAGATAGCGCTGGTAACGCGAGGAGTACTGGCAGTAATTAATAAACGCTTTCCTGATTCTTCCGACTTTGGGTAGAGATTGCTGCAACAGCAGGAAGTTAGGCAAGCTGGCGGTCTTAAACGCTTCAAACAGCACGACCTGATTTTCGCGCGCGCAGGCGATAGCGGCTTCGGCTTGCGCCAGGTTTGAGGCCAGCGGCTTTTCGCAAATAACATGCTTTTTGTGCCGCAAAAACAGCTCGGTCTGCGGGAAGTGCAGGGAGTTTGGACTGGCGATGTAGACGGCGTCGATCGCCTCGCTTTGCGCCATCGCTTCCAGTGAGGTAAACAGATGCTCGACGGGGTAATCGTTGGCGAAGGTCTGCGCCTGTTCAAGGCTACGGGAATAGACCGCGGTTAACTTATATTTGCCGGTTTCATGGGCGGCATCGACAAACTGGCGGGTGATCCAGTTTGTGCCAATTACTGCGAAACGTATCATAATGGCCTTCAGGCTGCGAAAAGGGATCCTTTCGTCAATTTAGCATGCCCTGAAGACAAAGCCAGTGCGCAACTACGCAGTTTGCTTTAACGATTGTTGCGTTAACCACAGGCGGGTATCGAACTCCAGTTGATGATACTGAGGCTCCATATGACAGCACAGCTGGTAAAACGCTTTGTCGTGCTCTTTTTCTTTCAGATGCGCCAGTTCATGAACGACGATCATGCGTAAAAAAGGTTCAGGGGCATTGCGAAACACGGTGGCAACGCGGATCTCCGCTTTGGCTTTTAGCTTACCGCCCTGCACGCGAGATACGGCGGTATGCAGCCCCAGCGCATTCTTCAGAACGTGTATCTTGCTGTCATACATGACTTTATTCAGCGGCGGGGCATTACGCAGGAACTGATTTTTCAGGTCCTGAGTATATTGCCAGAGCGCTTTGTCGGTCGCGAAATCATGCGTCCCCGGATAGCGCTTCTCCAGCACTGCGCCCAGACGCTGTTCAGCAATCAGCGTTCTCACCTGAGAAAGCAAATGTTCCGGGTAGCCCTGGAGATAAGTTAGTTGGTTCATCTTTGCCCATGCCAATCATAAAAAGTGTATACTCACGCACCCTTTTCAGGGATACGCCGAAATTTTACCATTCAGGAGGGCCGATGAGCCACATAGACAACGGTTTCCGTTCGCTGTCACTTAAACGTTTCCCGGAAACGGATGACGTTAACCCGCTGCTGGCGTGGGAAGCGGCAGATGAATATCTGCTGCAACAGCTGGACGATACCGAGATTAGCGGCCCGGTGCTAATCCTGAATGATACCTTTGGCGCGCTGGGCTGTGCGCTGGCGCAACATTCGCCGTACAGCATTGGCGACTCCTATCTCAGCGAGCTTGCCACACGCGAGAACCTGCGTCATAACGATATTGCCGAGTCGAGCGTCAAGTTCCTCGACAGTACGGCTGACTACCCGCAGGCGCCGGGCGTGGTGCTGATTAAGCTGCCAAAAACCATGGCGCTGCTGGAGCAGCAACTGCGCGCGCTGCGCGAAGTGGTAACGCCGCAAACGCGTATCATCGCCGGGGCAAAAGCGCGTGATGTGCATACTTCGACGCTGGAGCTGTTTGAAAAAGTTTTGGGTCCAACCACCACCACGCTGGCGTGGAAAAAAGCCCGTTTAATCAACTGTACGTTCAGCAAACCTGAGCTGGCCGCTGCCTCGCAAACGCTAAGCTGGAAGCTGGAAGGTACCGAATGGACTATCCATAACCACGCCAACGTCTTCTCCCGTACCGGACTGGATATCGGCGCGCGCTTTTTTATCGAGCATCTGCCGGAAAACCTCGAAGGGGAGATTGTTGACCTCGGCTGTGGTAACGGCGTCATCGGTATGACGCTGCTGGCGAAGAACCCGGAAGCCAGCGTGGTATTTGTTGATGAATCGCCGATGGCGGTGGCTTCAAGCCGCTTGAACGTGGAAAGTAACATGCCTGAAGCGCTGGATCGCTGTGAGTTTATGATCAACAACGCGCTGTCGGGCGTCGAACCGTTCCGCTTTAACGCCGTGCTGTGTAACCCACCGTTCCACCAGAAGCACGCGCTGACGGATAACATTGCCTGGGAGATGTTCCACCACGCTCGCCGCTGCCTGAAAATCAACGGTGAGCTGTACATTGTGGCTAACCGTCACCTTGACTACTTCCACAAGCTGAAGAAGATTTTCGGCAACTGCGTGACCATCGCCACCAATAATAAATTCGTGGTGCTAAAAGCGGTCAAAACCGGTCGCCGCCGCTAATCGTGTGTGCCGGATGGCGGCGTGACCGCCTTATCCGGCCTACGAAATACATACTGTTAAATTTCCAGCGCCAGCGTCGTCCCTTGGGCAATAGCGCGCCGGGCATCCAGCTCCATCGCCACATCGCAGCCGCCGATCAGATGTACCGTTTTACCTGCCGCGTGGAGTGGATCAACCAGTTCACGGCGCGGCTCTTGTCCGGCGCAAATCACCACGTTATCCACGTTAAAGATCAACGGTTCACCGTTCAACACGACGTGTAACCCATCATCATCAATTTTCTGATAGCTAACTGCCGGGATCATTTTCACGCCGCGTGAGAGCAGGGTTGCGCGATGGATCCAGCCCGTCGTTTTCCCTAAACCTTGTCCCGGTTTGCTGGCTTTGCGCTGCAACATCACTATCTGGCGCGGGCTGCGGGATAAGTGCGGGCCTTCCAGGCGTAAGCCGCCAGGCTGTTGCAGGCTGGTGTCGATCCCCCATTCCACGCAGAATTCCGCAATGTTTTGGCTGGTGGGCTCACCGGGCTGGCTCAAATACATGGCGGTATCAAAACCGATCCCGCCGCAGCCAACGATCGCCACGCGTTTGCCCACCGGCATTTTATCGCGCAGGACGTCGAGATAGCTGAGCACTTTAGGATGCGCGATCCCCTCGATCGGTGGCATACGTGGCTCGATCCCGCTGGCGAGGATCACTTCATCGAAGGGGTACAGATCGCGTGCGCTGACAAAGTGATTCAGCTTCAGCGACACGCCAGTCACATCGATCATCCGGCGGTAGTAGCGCAGGGTTTCATAGAATTCTTCTTTGCCGGGGATCTGCTTAGCGATATTAAACTGCCCGCCAATCTCGCTATGCGCGTCAAACAATGTCACGTGATGACCGCGTGCGGCGGCATTAATGGCGAAGGCGAGGCCTGCAGGACCTGCTCCGACAACCGCCAGATTTTTCGGCACAGTGGCGGCAACGATCGGCATTTTGGTCTCATGGCAGGCGCGCGGATTCACCAGGCAAGAGGTGACTTTGCCGACGAAAATCTGATCCAGGCAGGCCTGGTTACAGCCGATACAGGTATTGATCTCATCCGCTCGTCCGGTTTGCGCTTTTGACAGCAGTTCGGCATCGGCGAGGAACGGACGGGCCATCGACACCATATCGGCATCGCCACGGGCCAGAATGTCATCGGCGACTTGAGGATCGTTAATGCGGTTGGTGGTGACCAGTGGGATCGTCACATGCCCTTTCAGCTTACGTGTCACCCAACTAAACGCACCGCGCGGCACCGGGGTGGCAATAGTGGGAATACGCGCCTCATGCCAGCCAATACCGGTGTTAATAATGGTCGCCCCTGCAGCTTCTATCGCCTGCGCCAGTTGGACGGTTTCGTCGAAGGTTCCGCCGTTTTCCACCAGATCGAGCATCGACAGGCGGAAGATAATAATAAAGTCATTACCGGCACGCTGGCGTACCGCGCGCACCACTTCCACGGCAAAACGCATGCGGTTGGCATACTCGCCGCCCCATTCGTCATTGCGCTGATTGGTACGCAGAGTCAGGAATTCGTTGATGAGATAGCCTTCCGAGCCCATCACTTCGACGCCATCATAGCCCGCTTCCCTCGCCAGTTGAGCGCAGTGGGCAAAATCTTCAATCAACTGCAGCACCTCATCGTGCGTCAGCTCATGCGGCGTAAAGCGGTTGATTGGCGCCTGAATGGCAGAAGGTGCCACCAGATGCGGTTGGTAGCTGTAACGGCCAGTATGCAGGATTTGCAGGGCGATTTTGCCGCCTTCGTCATGCACGGCGTCGGTAATGACGCGATGATGTGCAAGCTGGCTGGTGTCGTTCAGCATCGCGCCGCCTTCCATCCCCACGCCGGAAAGCGCAGGCGCAATACCTCCGCTCACAATTAACGCTACGCCATGACGGGCGCGCTCGGCGTAGAACGCGGCCAGCCGTTCTGCACCGTCGGGATACTCCTCCAGCCCGGTATGCATTGAACCCATCAGCACGCGGTTTTTAAGCGTGGTGAAGCCTAAATCGAGCGGGGCGAACAGCGACGGATAGCTCATAAAGGTGTCCAGTATGTAAAATTATTGTTATGTGGTCGGATGAGTTAATAATTTAGCCGTCGCCGCGTAAAAGGGAAAAGGGGAATGCCGTGATTGTGATGGGATTCAAAAAATGCCCCTGCGGACGCAAGGGCAAGTGGGTCAGAACGCCAGTCGTTTACCCAGACCGTCAAAGAGATGCAGGTGCGACTCTTGTACGGTGAGCGTAAGTGGTGTATCCGGCATGAAGCTAAGCTGTTGAAAAGACTTCAGGCACACGGGGTGGCCGGCTAAATCCAACCACACCAGCGTAGAGTCGCCCTGTAATTCACACAGCCGGGTACGACCTTGCAATGTGAAATCCCCGGTCTGCTGGTACTGCATATGCTCCGGGCGGATGGCGACAAACAGTTTGTCCCCGTCGCTAACGCCTGCGGGCTGACGGGTGAGGCGGAAGACGAGGTTATCGGCGATATGCAGCGCGCCTTCACGCCATACCGCTGGCAGAACATTGATTTTCGGCGTGCCGATAAACTCAGCGACAAACAGGTTTGCCGGGGTGTTATACAGCTCCAGCGGCGTGCCCACCTGCTCAATTTTTCCCTTGTAAAGCACCACGATGCGATCGGCCAGCGTCATCGCCTCCACCTGATCGTGCGTTACATAGATCATGGTGTTTTTCAGGGTGTTATGCAGTTGCTGGATCTCCTGGCGCATCCCGACCCGCAACGCGGCATCCAGGTTAGACAGCGGTTCATCAAACAGAAACAGTTCCGGTTGCTGGACAATAGAACGCCCGATCGCCACACGTTGGCGCTGCCCGCCGGACAGATTCTGCGGCAGCCTGTCCAGCATCTCTTCCAGCTTCAGCATGCTGGCGGCGTGAGCGACCCGCTTATCAATCTCGGCGGCGGGCGTGTTGATATTACGTAAACCGAATGACAGATTTTCCCTGACGGTCATATGCGGGTAGAGGGCGTAGGACTGAAACACCATCGACAGGTTGCGTTTGCCCGCCGCAAGCCTGGTGACCTCTTTTCCCCCCATCACCAGTTTACCGCCGTCGGGGATTTCCAGTCCGGCGATGATCCGCAGCAGCGTGGATTTCCCGCATCCGGAAGGGCCAACCAGCACAATGAACTCCCCGGAGGCGATCTCCAGCGACAGATTTTCAATGATGGTGTTCTTGCCCCAGGCTTTATGAATATTGCTCAGGCTTAGCGCGGTCATAACCTCTCCTTGTCAGAATCCCAGGCTGCAATCAGCGTTAAAAGTTCATCGGTTTTGCGCGCCAGCAGTGCCGTATCCGCGCGGGTTTCCACGTTCAGGCGCAGCAGCGGCTCGGTGTTGGAGGCGCGTAAGTTGAAGCGCCAGTCAACGAAGTCGATGCTCAACCCATCGCAATCGTCACGCAGGCCGCCGGCTTGCAGATAGTGAGCGGCGATGGATTGCATGACCGATTGCGGATCGGCCACCGTCAGATTGATTTCGCCGGAAACCGGAAAGCGCACCTGGGCGTGTTCGATATACGCCGACAGCGGACGGCTGTCGCTGCCGATAATTTGCAGCAGCAATACCAGTGGGATCATCCCGCTGTCGCAATAGCCAAAATCGTGGAAGTAGTGGTGGCCGCTCATTTCTCCACCGTAGACCGCGTCCTCTTCGCGCATCCGCGCTTTGATAAAGGCGTGCCCGGTTTTGCTGATGACCGGGATTCCGCCGCAGCGAGTTACAACGTCCAGCGTATTCCACGTCAGCCGCGGGTCCAGAATGATGTGACTGCCTGCGGAGCGTTGCAGGAAGTGCTCGGCGAACAGGCCAACCAGGTAGTAGCTCTCAATAAAGCGGCCACACTCATCAAAGAAGAAGCAGCGATCGAAATCGCCATCCCAGGCGATGCCGAAATCAGCCTGATTCTCGATAACCGCCTGCTGGGTGATGAGGCGGTTTTCCGTCAGCATCGGATTGGGCACGCCCGCCGGGAAATGACCGTCCGGCTGATGGTGCAGGCGAATAAACTCAATCTGAACGCCCGCACGGGCCAGTCCGTCGGCGATCGCGTCAAGCGCAGGCCCGACGGTGCCATGTCCGGCGTTGGTCACAATACGTAACGGGCGAGTCGGCGGATGCTGAAGGAAGCGCAGCAGGCAGGCAATCCAGGCGGGGCGATTATCATAAGGGATGAGGCTGCCACGATGGACAATCGGTGCAAAGTCGTTGCGCTCCGCCAGCGCTTTTATCTCCAGCAGGCCGTTGTCGTTACTGATCGGACGCGCCTCTTCGCGCACCAGTTTCATACCATTGTACTGCGCCGGGTTATGGCTGGCGGTAATCTGAATGCCGCCGTCGGCACGCAGTTCCCGGGTGGCGAAATAGATCTCTTCGGTGCCTGACAGCCCAAGGTCGATAACATCCACGCCGCTGGAAATCAGCCCGTCGGTCACGGCGGATTTTAACGATTCCGAGCTAAGGCGAATGTCGGCGCCGATCACTACCCGGCGCGGATGGCGCCAGGCGGCGTAAGCGCGACCGATGCGAAAGGCGATATCCGGCGTCAGGTTGACGCCAACCTCACCGCGAATGTCGTAGGCTTTAAAACAGGTTAGTTCATCCATAATCTACTCTTCTGTAATTAATGAGTCAGGCTGACTCCCGAATGATGAGCTGGTAAGGCAATTCATAGTGGGTCACCGGTCCTCTGGTGAGCAGCAATTTGACGGCCATTTCCCCTTTCTTTTCCGCGTCTTGCGCGATGGTGGTCAGGCGTATTCCCGCCACCTCAACGGCGAGATTATCGAAACCGGTAACGGCAACCCGCTGCGGAACCGCCAGCTGCTGCCGTTGGCAGTAGTGGATCGCGCCGACGGCGAAGCGATCGGAAAGGCAGATAAGCGCAGTGATCTCCGGATGGGTTTCCAGTAACGCTTTGGCCGCCTGTTCGCCGTGTTCTTCATCGTGTCGGGTTTGATACAGCCAGCACGTATCAAGGGCGAAGCCGCGCTGCTGGAAAACCTCCCGGCAGGCATTCACGCGGGAGAGCATCAGCAGGTTGTCGCCGGTGACGGGGGCGGTCAGATCGCACATTCCCTGCGCCGAGGGCTGTGACGGAAAGGCGATGATGCCGAAATGTCGATGACCTTTATCGGCCAGATAGCGGGCAATATCGCGCATGGCGCAGGCGTTATCGATGGAGACGCTGCTGTGGTCGGGAAACTGAAAATCGAGCGTGACCACCGGACGCCCATGAGCCAGCGCGTGCTGGATCATGGCCGCATTGTTATGCGTGGCGTTGAGAATATAGCCATCAACCAGGGTGTTGAGCGGCGTCTGTTGCCGCTTACGCAAAGGGATCAAGACCAGATTGACGTTTTGTTCTTCACACTGGACGGCGATCCCCCGCATCAGCGCAATGTCGTGGGGATCGATAAACACGTAACTCATAGAGTCGTTGAATATCACGCCGATGGTGTCAGATTTGCCGGTACGCAGCGCGCGCGCCAGCTTGTCCGGTCCCTGAAAGCCAAGCTCGCTGGCATATTGCAAAATTCGCTGGCGCAGCTCCGGAGATAATTTTTCCGGATTATTCCATGCGTTCGACACCGTGGTATGGGAAATACCCATAATCTTGGCCAATGATTTTATCGTAATACGTTTCTTATCTTTATTATCATTAACGTTTATTTTCATGTTTAATATATTTGCTTGGTTTATATATTGGCGTGAATTATTTATTTCAATCGTCCATTGCGTTGAACGTTGATGCAAAGTTTAACGTTAAACAAAAATCGTTTTGTGATTTGTTTAACGTTAAACATAAAAAGGGGGTGTTAATTTACGCTCCATTCAATAGCAGGGTAGCGGTAAATCAATACTTATTGAAAGTAAATGGAGAGTTATCGTGAGAGTTGTAAAATTAGCTAAATTAACAGCCTGTGTACTATTCGCATTTTGTATTTCTGGCTGCGGTCCGGATGATAAAAAATCCGCAGAGACAGCAAAAACGCCAATTAAAATGTGGGTGGCACCAAACGAAAATGAAGAAGCCTTCTGGAATACTATGGTTAAAGAATGGAATAAAGACCCGGCGCATACCCCGGTCGAATTTACGCCCATTCCTGCCGCCAGCAGTTCTGAAGAGGCAATAATGAACGCGCTGGCTTCCGGCACGGAACCCGATATTTCCAGTAATATCTTTATCGGTTTTGCCAGCCAGTTGGTGGAAATTGGTCAGCTTGAAGACCTGTCTAAAATGAGTGGTTTTAATGAACTCGTTAATAACCGACAGATGGGCAAAATTATTCCTGCCTGGCAATTAAACGGCGAGCAACACGTTCTGCCAATCTATATTAATCCTATCGTCTGGTGGTGGCGGGGCGATTTACTCAAGCAGTATGGTTTTGATCATGTTCCGACCCGTTATGATGAGCTTTATCAACTGGCAGAGCGCCGGGCGGCGGATAATAACGGCTATGTTATCCAGATGACTGCCGGGAAAAACTGGTGGGAACGCTGGTTCGATTTTATTCCGCTTTATTATGCGCAAAACGGCGGTAAACCTTACCTCGCGGGTCATCAGGCGACGTTTGCCGATCCTGCCGGACAGGCGGTACTGACCTTTATGGGGAAAGTCTTTAACAGCAAGTGGAGCAGCTACGACTTCACCGCCGCCGACGATCCGTTAGCGACCGGACAGGTGCTGGCATCCGCGCGCGGTCCGTGGGATATCGCTCGCTATCACAAGCAGTATCCGGAGATCCTCAAAACGCTGCAAATTGGGCCGATGCTCACCGAGAAAGGCGACGCGCACCCGTATACGTTCGGCGACAGCAAAGGGGTGGTGATCTTCAGTTCCAGCAAGCGCAAAGCGCAGGCGTGGGCGTTTATTCAGTGGGTCTTTAACAACGCCGAGCACGACCGGAGCTGGCTGGAGCTGACCGGTATGCCGCCAGCACGCAGTGATTTAATGAGTAATCCGCTGTTTGTGAATTACTTTGAGAAAAACCCGCTGGAGAAGGCGATCGCTTCTTACGTGGACGTCGCGCTGCCGCCAGCGGCCACTACGCAAACCACGGAGATTCAGCGCAGCATGACGCAGATGCTGGAGCAGGTCATTTTCAACCACGCCGATCCGGCAGCCACCCTCGATAAATCCGCGCAGGAAATTAACACGTTGCTGGCGAAATAAGGGGAAAAAATGGCTGGATATGAATCCCGCACCGGAGGCCTGTTGGCCTCCACGTGGATCGGTTATTCGTTGCTGTTCTGGTTTTATCCGCTGTGCTGGCTGGTCGTGCTTAGCGTGACGAACTGGCAATTTATTGGCACGCCGACGTTTAGCGGATTACAGAATATCATTGGCGTGTTTCATGACGCGTTATTCTGGCAGTCGATGTGGAACGTGTGCCGTTTTTTAATGTGGTATATCCCGATTGTCTTTCTTGCCTCGCTGCTGTTTGCCGCGGGATTACGAAAAATTAAGTACGGGAAAAGTTTTATTGCCCTGAGCTTTTTACTGGCGAATATCTCTTCGGGGGTGGCCTATTCCATCGTCTTTGCAAAACTGTTCAGCGAATACGGGCCGGTCAATCAATTTTTACAGGCCAGTTTCGGCATCTCTGTGCCCTGGTTTACCAACCCTGACTGCGCCATGTTATCCATTGCGTTAATTGTTACCTGGAAATTCGTCGGTTATTACGGGCTGATTCTCTATTCCGGGATGGTGGCGATCCCCGCGGATATTTACAGCGCGGCGCAGTTGGATAAAACCGGGAAGTTTAAGCAAAGTTGGGCGATTACCCTGCCGATGATGAACGCGCAAATCGTGATGGTGATGGTGCTGGCGATTACCGTGGCGTTCAGCATCTTTACCGAGCCGTATCTTATCACCGGCGGCGGACCGCTCAACAGCACCACCAGTCCGATGGTGGTGATGTATGAAGTGGCGTTCCAGAAAATGAAGCCAACCTGGGCGGCGACCATGTCGATTATCGTTGCGGCATGCAGTTTCCTCGCCATCTGGGTCTTCCGCAAAGTATTCGAAAAACATATCGAGATTGTGTGAATGAAGAAACTGACTCCCTTAACGCTGCTCATTCACGCCGTGATGTTTTTGCTGGCGCTCACCTGGCTGTATCCTTTTATCTGGATGGTGATCTCCTCGTTGAAACCGACGGCGCAAATCTACACGACCGGGCTGTTTTCCGGTCATCTGACGCTGGAGAATTACGCTTTTCTGTTCGATAACAGCAACCGGGCGGACAAACCTTTTTTGCGCACCCTGGTTAACTCGCTGTTCGTGTCGCTCACCATTACCGTCTGCGTCACGCTGACCTCAATGCTGGTGGGATATGCCGTCGCGAAAACCGAGTTTCGCGGCAAAAATGCGTTTCGCAACCTGTTGATTGTGCAGATGGTTTTCCCGGTCTTTATGTTCATCATTCCACAGTTTGTCCTGATGCGTGAACTGGGGCTGATCAACAGCTACGGGGCGATGATCCTGCCGTATGCGATGAGCGCCTGGGGCATTTTTATGGTTTCGCAGAGCTTTAAAGGCACGCCGAATGATTACCTGTACGCCGCAAGGCTCGATCACGCCAGCCTGTGGGGGATCTTGCGGCATGTGATGATGCCGCTGAATAAATCCATTCTGGCGATTGTCGCGCTGTTCACCTTTTCCAGCTCATGGGACAACTTCCTCTGGCCGCTGATCGTGATGCGCGAAGTGGACAAAATGCCGTTTTCGGTGCTGCTCGCCACCTTCAGCAAATCCTATGGCATCTACCTGGGACCGGTGCTGGCGGGGTCGGTGGTGCAGATGCTGCCAATCGTTGTCCTGTTTATTCTGTTCAGAAAATACTTCCTCGAAGGCATGTCGTTATCACTGAAATAAGGAACGTGACGGTGAAAAAGCAACCGTGGTGGCAGGCGTGTACCTGTTATCAAATTTATCTGCCTTCGTTTTGCGACGGCAATAACGACGGGCTGGGCGATTTTCCGGGCCTGATTTCCCGGCTGGATTATTTGCAGGCGCTGGGCATCGGCGCGGTGTGGATCACGCCGTTTTATCCCTCTCCGCTGGTGGATAACGGCTACGATATCAGCGATTACTGCGCCGTTGACGCCCGTTTCGGCACTCTCGACGATTTTCGCCGGGTGGTTGACGGCTGCCACGCCAGAGGCATTCGGGTGATTATCGATCTGGTGGTCAATCACGTCTCCTCAGAACATCCCTGGTTTCGCGATGCGTGGAATAATCCGGGCAGCCGCTATCGTGATTATTTCCTTTTTCGCCGCCAGCCGAATAACTGGCGTTCTTTCTTTTCCGGCAGCGCGTGGACCGCGGAGCCTGACACCGGCGAATTTTATTACCATAAATTCGCGCCCGGCCAGGTGGATCTCAACTGGGCCAACCCCGCGGTGGAACAGGAAATTTACCGGGTGGTGGATTTCTGGGTTACGCAGGGGGTGGACGGTTTTCGCTTTGACGTTATCAACTTTCTTACTACCGACGGCATTGGGCCTGATAACCCGGAAGAGAACGGCGAGCAGCGCCATGAATTTGACATCAATCAGCCGCGACTCCCGGAGACGCTGCAACGGCTGTGTGCCCATGTTCGGGCGCAGGGTGACTATTTCCTGATTGGCGAAATCGGCAGCGAAGACCCTGACGTGCTCAGCCGCTATCAAAGTCCGCAGCTGATGGACGTGGTGTTTAATTTTAATATCGGCAGCCAGAAAACCTTTGATGTTTCCCGTCTTTTCAGCCAGTTAAAAACCACGCTGGTTGCGCAGTCGGGTTTACCGACGCTGTTTTTCTCCAGCCATGATATGTCGCGGATGATCAGCCGCTTTGGCGAAAACGAGCGCGATACCGGGCGGGCGCTGGCGGTGCTGGCGCTTCAGCTAACGGTGAGCGGCGTGCCGTTTATCTTCCAGGGAGAAGAGCTGGGGGTGACCGACTACCGTCCGCAAACGGCAGAGCAGCTTTTTGATATTCAGGGAATAACCCATTACCGCACCGCCCTTGCCGCAGGCAGCAGCCCGCAGCAGGCGCTGGCGCTGGCTATTGAACATTCGCGGGATGGTTCGCGTGCGCCGCTGCCCTGGCGCGACGCCCCCTTTGGCGGATTTTCCTCCGTCGTGCCGTGGATGCCCGTCGGCGGCGATATCGCCCTGATTAACGCGGAGCGCCAGCAGCAGGATGAGACATCGTTCTGGCATCAGTACCGACGGCTGATCGCCCTGCGCCACCGCGTTGCGGCGCTGCATCAGGGACAGCAGGACTCGCTCGACCTCACTGACGAATGCGTCTGGTTTACCCGTTCGACGGCGGCGGAGCAGGTCTGGGTCGCCATCAACTTTGGTGCGCCCGTTCGCAATCCGTGGCAGGAGATTGAGGCTGAAGTGCTGTACGGGGAGGACGCGCAATGGATTGGCAAGAATCAATGTTTGATCAAAAGGAGAGTACATGGACAGGCACAGTAAAAACCCGTTGATTACCCCGGCGGACGTGACGCCTTCACTGCCCGGCAGGAAGGTCGATTGTGTTTTCAATGCTGGCGTAACGGAGTGTGACGGGGAGATCGTTTTGCTGCTGCGGGTGGCGGAAAGCGTGATCAATTCCGACCCGCAGCAGCGTGTCGTACCGCTGTTGGAAAAAACCGATGCGGGCTGGGTACAGGCCACCGCGAGTTTCGATCGTCGCGATGAACGCTATGATTTCAGCGATCCGCGGGTGATCGTGCTGAAAAGCGATCCGGCGCGGGTGTGGCTGACCTCTATGTCGCATCTGCGTCTGGCGCGCAGTCGCGACGGGGTGAACTTCCGGATTGACAGCCAGCCGTTTATCATCGCCGATACGCAATATGAAGAGTTCGGCTGCGAAGATGCGCGGATCACCCGCATCGATGATACCGCGTACATCAACTACTCGGCGGTGTCGTCGCTGGGGATCTCTACCGCGTTAGCGGTGACCAAAGATTTTGTCACGGTGGAGAAAAAAGGGTTGATCCTCTGCCCGGACAACCGCGACGTCTGCTTTTTCCCGGAAAAGATCGCCGGTAAATATCACGCCCTGACCCGTCCGGCCCCGTGCCACTTCGGTCATCCGGAAATCTGGATCTGCGAGTCGCCGGATATGTTGCACTGGGGCAACCATCGCCACCTGCTGGGACGGTCCGGCGATGCCTGGGACTGCCGTAAATCAGGCGGCGGCGCGCCGGTATTAAAAACCGATCGCGGCTGGCTGGAGATCTACCACGGTGTGGATGCCGATCAGCGCTACTGCCTTGGCGCGCTGCTGCTGGATCTCAACGAGCCGACCCGCATTCTGGCGAAATCACCGGTACCGTTGCTGGAGCCAGATGCGCCCTACGAGCGCGAAGGCTTCTTCGGCAACGTGGTGTTCACCTGTGGGGCGCTGATCCGCGATGAGACGCTGCACGTCTGGTACGGCGCCGCCGATGAGTGTGTGGCGCTGGCGACAATGCCGCTGGACAAACTGTGGCGGCATCTGGGGGTTGAATAAATGCCGCAGAGCGTCCTGGGTTGCTAAACCTCCTTCTGGCAGGGGGCGATTCACACGTTGCGGCCGCTGGTGGACGAATCTTTGCTGCAAATAATGAAAGTACACAACAGAAGAGCAGGGCAATAAATGCCCTGCAAGTCTGTATATTTAATTTCACATTGTATTTCAGGTGAGCAAGAAAACAGACCGCTCTAATCGTTATTAATATTTTAATTAATATCTGACGCGGGAGCCGCCTCAATAGCTTTTTCTTCTTTGGTTAGCCCTTTGATGTATTTACTGTATTTCCACCAGGCAAAACCGAGAAAAATAACAATCCCCCCGACGTTATAGAATATAATTGTCATGATGTTACCGCCGGTCGGGAAGGTCGAGGCAATAAACCCGATGGTGAAAAGGACAATCAGCATCGATACCACAATAATGCCGGTTTTTTGCGAACCCATACGGAAGTCGCGCGGTAAGTGGTCCAGTTTTGCGCGCAGATTCAGGTAAGCCAGCATAATAAACAGCGGCGGCAGCATCGATGCGGCGGCTGTCATGTTGATGATGGTGTTCATTAAATCCTGCACGGTATTGGAGCCGAGCGTTGGGATAATCATCAGCGGGATAACAATCAGGAACTGAATCCAGGCTGCGCGGGCCGGAACGCCGTTTTCATTCAGTTCGACGGTTTTTTTACCGAAAATTCCCGCCGGAATTTCAGAGAAGAAAATTTTCACCGGCGTTGCGGTCCACATCAGCAGAGAGCCGAACATCGCGGTAAAGGAGACCAGGCCGACAAAGCGGTTAACGATCAGTTCCGGCAGGCCAAAGTATGCCGCCAGGCCGTGGAATACCTGTACCGAACCACCGGTAAATTTCAGCTCTTTGCTGCTCACGAAGACGTTGATCAGTACCGAGGAGATGGAATAGAGCACGCCAATAAAAATCCCGGCAATGATAATAACCTTCACGAACGATTTGGACCCGCCCTTGACGTCGTTGACGTACACTGCCACCGACTCCGCACCGCCTGCCGCCATAAAGATCCAGGTGGTGATACCGAGGAAGGCCCAGTTAAAATTCGGGATCATTGCGTCTACGGTGATAGGGTCAGCAGGCTGTACGCCGCCAACCAGCGCAGTACCCGCCAGCAGGATGTAGGACAGGGTCAGCAGCAGCATCAATGTGGAGGTGACCGAAGTAATTGGTCCTAACATTTTTGCGCCGTTGGTCGAAACCCAGGTGGAGAAGGCAAACAGCACCATACTTAACACAGTGGTTGCGAACGGCGTCAGAATGTATTCGTAGCCTAAAAAAGCATATGAGGCGTAGGCGATAACACGGGGTAACAGCGAGGTAAAAAAGAACAGGTTAACGAACCAATAGGTATAGGCGGTAATAAATGCCCAACGTCCGCCCAGCGAACTTTTCACCCATGCATAGACACCGGCTTCGGAGTTTTTATTCAGCGAAACAAATTCAGCGATGATTAAGCAGAACGGAATAAAGTAGAAGATCGTCGCGAGGAAAAACATCGGTGCGGATGCCAGACCCAGCTCAATATTATTGTTGATAACGTTATTAAAACTATAAACCGCGGCAAAGGTGAGTGAAAGTAAGCCGAACTTGCCGATGGTATTACGTTTGGTATCAGACATAGCACATCTCCGATTCCTGATTATTATAGGGTACTGGCGGCGCAACGTCGGCGCCGCCTGTGTTTTTATTTATTATGAAAATAACCATCTTCGATGGTGACTTTGAGTACGACTTTCTTCACTGCGTTATTACAAATAAAACGATAGGCTTCATGGTTGTCACAAATAACCATTTGTCCTTCGCGCACTTCTACGGTTTTTCCACAGCCTTTCAGATATTCGCGATCGGTTTCATCGCGATAATATTCAACCACCTGGAGATCCTCTTTGGCGGCATACTCTATTTTTTGCTGTCCTTGCAGGTAGTAATGGATCTCAAAATAACGACGATGACCGGTAAACAGCGCATCGGTCGCGGAGTCTGTCTCCACGCGATAGCTCAGGGAATCACCGATAGAGTGGGCGACGCCTGGTTGAATATTATCAATATTTTCAATCGCTTCGACGCAGCGCTGCCACTTCTTCCCGGATGCGTAAATTTGTTGGAACTGCGCTAAGTTGTCGATGATCCTCATTTTGTATTCTCACTGTGCAAATTCGTGGAAAAGAACCCGGTACCAAAGATGCGGCTGGCGGCGGTTTGAGCGCTAGATTCGCTACCGGAAACCGGCAACAACGTGAAGCCGTAGCTGAACGAACGGAACCAGACGCGCCAGGAATCAAGCACCTCGCTTCCCCACGAGTTGGAGCCTAAGCCCAGCACCTGGTGGTCCAGATTCAGGGTGATGTCATCGCTGCGCTGCAGCGCATTACAGTGCTGTGCGGCAAAGATATTTTCTGGCGTATAGCGCCAGGCGCTCAGGTTGACAGGGCGCTGCGGAATCACCAGCAGACCGTTGCCGTGGCGGTTGGTTAGCGTTGCCCAGCGCACGTCCTGACGATTGCCGTTGTTTTGCGGGAACGGATAGTTTTCGAACATCTCATCCACGCTGCTGCGCCAGATATCGATGATGTTGGCCTGCTGGCTATCGGCATAGTTTTCACCGGGACCACGTCCGTAATACGCCACCTGCCCCAAATCGCCGTTGATGCCCATCGTGAAGCCGATGCACGGAATAATGTCCCGGTACTCGCCGTAAGGCTGGCCGGAAAGCTCCACGTTCAACTGACCGTCTGCGGCAATCCGCCAGCGGTAGGTACAGCGCATACCGAAATCAAATACCGGCGGGGCGATAATCGTCTGGCTGGTTATCAACAGCGCGTCATCGGTTTGCTCAATGGCAAAATCGCGCAGATGCTCCTGCATAATCTGTAAATGATTTGGTTGCCAAAGGCCTTCGAACTCTTGTTTGTGGTTATCAATGGTTGGTTTGAAGAAATTAATCTTCGGTTCACGGGTAATCAGTTCCTCACCGTTAACGGTCCAGCTAATGGGCTTACCGTTCAGTTTTGAGAAGGTCAGATGGAAGTTATAACCGCGTATGGTGCAGCTCTGGCGGCTGTCTTCCAGCGTCAGAGGGGTAGCGTTTTTCAGGCTAAACGGTACGGCAGCCGCCGTTTTGGCCTTCAGCGGGAACTGATAAGTCGCGATGTGGTGCCCGGCTTCGCTGTATGCCGTACGGGAATCTTTCGTCACGATGACGTTGAGGAACGCTTCGCGCGCATCCAGCTCCGGCAGTGTGCATTGCACCAGGGTATCGCTGTCAGGAGGGACGTCGCGCAGTTTTATCTGCTGAGCAGAAAGCGTATCTCCTTCGGCGCGAACCTCAATATGCAAGGTGTAGTCGTCAAGCGTGGTAAACCACAGTTTGTTTTCTACCCGTAGCTCGCCGCGAGCCAGATCCTGTGCGCGTACTTTTACTGGCGCAATCACCTGCTTGTATTCCTGCAGACCCGGCCCCGGGGTTTGATCGGAATAAATCAGGCCATCAAGGCAGAAGTTGTAGTTGTTCGGATAGTCGCCGTAGTCGCCGCCATATTTGTACCAGACGTTGCCGTCGTCATCTTTGGCCTGAATCCCGTGATCGCACCACTCCCAGACATAGTGTCCCTGAATGCAGTCATGCTGATAAAAGACGTTCTGATATTCCGTCAGCCCGCCGGGACCGTTGCCCATGGCGTGAGCATATTCGCAGATGATGCGCGGCTTAGGATGTGGATATTCGCCAAACTCATTCATCAGCGGCACACGGGTGTACATGGTGGAGATGATATCCACCACTTCGGCGTCACGATCTTCTTCGTAATGGATCAGACGCGTGTCATCCAGCGCTTTCGCGGCGTGATACATGGCGCGGATGTTACAGCCGTATCCGGATTCGTTGCCGAGCGACCAGATGACGATCGACGGGTGGTTTTTTTGTGCATGGATGTGGCGCACGATGCGCTCAACGTAGACGTTTTCCCACAGCGGATCGTCTGTTATCCGGCTGATATCGCCGATATTGGCGAAGCCGTGAGATTCAACGTCGGTTTCGGCCATCACGAACAGACCGTAGATATCGCACAATTCATAGAAGCGCGGATCGTTCGGGTAATGAGCGGTACGCACGGAATTGATGTTGTGCTGCTTCATTAACAGCAGATCTTTTTCAACGCGATCCATGCCAACCGCACGGCCTTTAAGATGATCGTTGTCGTGACGGTTAACGCCATGCAGCATCACGTAGCGGTTATTGATGTAAAACAGACCGTCGCGAACTTTGATATCGCGGAATCCGACCCGCTGTGGCACGACCTCAAGGAGATTGCCGTTGGCATCTTTCAGCGTCATCACCAGATGATAAAGATACGGCGATTCCGCTGACCACTGCTGCGGCGCGCTAACCTTGAAATTAAAAGCGGTGCGGGTGTGTTGATCCACTGCCAGATTGTTAATCACGCCGCTATGCAGCGCCTGCTCACCGTCAAACAAGGTGTATTCGAGCGACGCCATCGCTGGCGTGGCAGCCAGGTTTTCCAGCGCAATGTCGCAGGTGAGGGTGGCGTCGCGATAGTCATCATCGAACTCGGTGCGAACGGTAAAATCCTGAATATGGGTCGCCTGTTTGCCTACCAGATAGACGTCGCGGAAAATTCCCGCCGACCACCACATGTCCTGGTCTTCAACGTAAGTGGAATCAGCCCATTGCATTACGCGAACGCACAGCAGGTTGTCACCGGTCTTTACCACCGCGCTGATATCAAATTCAGCCGTCAGGCGGCTGCCTTTGCTGAAACCGACGTACTGACCATTCACGTAAACTTCGAAGTAGGTTTCTACGCCATCAAATTTAATCAGCGTTTGTTTGCCCAGCCAGCCTTCGCTGAGGGAGAAAATGCGCTGGTAGGCTCCGGTGGGGTTATTGGTTGGAACGTAGGGGACATCAATCGGGAAAGGAAAACCTTCGTCGGTATACTGCAGTTTGCCATGTCCTTCCATCTGCCACATGCCTGGGACGGTGATGCTGCCCCAGTCATTCATAAACTGCGACGTAAAGGTTTCCGGCACCTGCAGCGGATGCTCAAAGAACTGAAAATTCCACTGACCGCTTAGCAACTGAAAGAGGCTGCTGGTTTCGCGGGCAAACGAGCGAGCCTGCGCAACGGAGTCATAAGAGAAAAAATATGCGCGTGGCGCCAGTCGATTTTCGTGGGTGAGCTGAATGTTTTCCCAGCGATTCATAAGGCCTCCCGGTGGAGAAAAATCGGAACCATTCATTTTAATGGTGAGTAAGTGTAATTGATGGTGATTTTAGTAAAAGTTTTACTAAAATATAGCGAGTGAGGTGATTTACTTTAACTGGATCACGAAAATAATGGGGCGCAGAAAATAATGCATGACAATGCGCGCCCGGCATCAGAAGAAACCGGGCGTGTTTACTGGGGATTTTAGCGGGTGGTGCCGCGCAGTTTCAGCTTGCTGGGAACAAAAACCAGCAGAGGAAGCGCACGCCCGTCGCGGGCTTTCTCAAACAGCAGGTTGACGCCCTGACTGCCCATCATTTCTGAATGGATGCGAACGGTGGAAAGCGGAGGAAAGGTGAAGCGCGCTGTCGGGATATCATTAACGCTAATCAGCGAAATGTCCTGCGGAATGTTCAGGCCACGCTCGTGAATGGCGCGCAGAACGCCAATAGCAATCGAGTCTGAAGCCACAAACAGGGCACCGGGATAGTCGGCTTTCGCCAGCATTTTTTTGGCCAGTTCATACCCTGATGAACTGGAGAAACCGCCGCGATAGATGTCCTGTTCAGAAACGACCTGCTGCAGACGACCGTATTCGACAAACGCAGCTTCACGGATATCTGCCTTGCCGGGTTCGTCTTCACCGCCGATGAAGCCAATGCGAGTGACGCCCTGGGCGATGAAGTAGTCGATACTCTCTTTACTGATGCGGGCCAGATCGATATCGACGGCGTCATATTCGCTGCCGGGTTCATGGAAATCGATAAAGCAGATGTTGTCGGTAAGCGCTGCTGCTGCATTACGCAAAGCCGAAGAAGGCTTGCCGACAATAAGAATGCCGGTAATGTTTTTGCTCTCCGGTAGCCCACTGTGCTCATAGCAGTTGGTCAGTTCGATCCCCAGCTTCTCACACTGGGTTTCTATTCCGTGACGGATCGCGAGATAGTAAGGATCGTTGATTTCCAAATCCTGCTGGTAGCTGTAGAGCGCCAGAATATGCTGGGGGCCGAGCGCGCTGGTCTGGTTTTTACGAGCACTGCTGGTTTTGTACTCCAGTTTTTCCGCGATCTCCAGAATGCGATGCTTGGTCTCTTCTTTTACATTCAGCGTGGGGTCATCGTTTAAAACCCGGGACACTGTCGCCAGGGACACGCCAGCTTCGATTGCGATGTCTTTAAGTGTTGCCATGTTTGCCTTTTCCCTGAGTTACCTGCGCATTGTAAATGAAGTGCTTATCTATTCATCTGTTTTCAGTAAAAAAAGTACGTTTAATTGACATGCCTGGGGTAAAACTGGGCTTTCAGAGTGTGATGACTACGTCATTTTCCCGCTTTTGAGAACCATGCCAAGAAAATATTTTGCTAGTATTTAGTAAAATTTTACCAAAGGAGAACACAATGGATACCGTCGCATTTGCTGATTTTGCCCGAATGGAAATACGTGTTGGAAAAATCGCACAGGTAAAACGCCATGACAATGCTGATAAGTTGTATATCGTGCAGGTGGATGTGGGAGAGCGTACGCTGCAAACCGTGACCAGCCTGGTGCCTTATTACAGCGAAGAGGAGCTGATGGGGAAAACGGTGGTGGTGCTGTGTAATCTGCAAAAGGCCAAAATGCGCGGGGAAACGTCAGAATGCATGTTGCTCTGCGCTGAGACGGACGATGGCAGCGAAAGCGTGCTGCTGACGCCAGAACGCCTTATGCCAGCGGGTGTGCGGATTGTTTAAGTTGTGCTAATTGCCGGATGGCGGCTACGCTTTTATCCGACCTACATTTGATCCCGTAAGCCTGAGATGCGCAGCGCCATCCGACATGTATTACACCTGCTCCACGCTCACCCGTAATGCTGCCAGGGCTTTGCGCGTCGATCGCAATACCAGATCGCATTGCTCGATCGTTAACGTTAACGGCGGTTCGATACGGATCGTCTTTGCATTGTTTAGCGTGCCGGCAACCAGTACCCGCTGGCGGAACATCTCACTGGCAAAGTTGTAGCCGATTTCATTATCGACAAACTCAATTGCCATCAGCATGCCTTTACCGCGTACATCATGCACCAGGTCTGGGTACTCCCGCGCAAGCTGGCGGAAACCATCCAGCAACATATCGCCTTTCTGCTCCGCCTGAGCCGGTAAATTTTGCTCCAGCAGGACGTTAATGGTGGCTAGCGCAGCCGCACAAGCGAGCGGGTTGCCGCCAAACGTGGTGGTATGCAAGAAGGGATTATCGAACAGGACGGAAAACACCTCTTCGGTGGCAATGGTTGCGCCAATTGGCATCACGCCGCCGCCCAGCGCTTTGGCCAGACACATAATGTCGGGCTGCACGTTTTCGTGCTCGCAGGCGAACATTTTGCCGGTACGACCCATGCCGGTCTGCACTTCATCAAGGATCATCAGTGCGCCAAACTCATCGCAAAGTTTACGCACGGCGGGCAAATACCCTTGCGGTGGCAGGATCACGCCCCCTTCACCCTGGATAGGTTCGAGGATCACGGCTGCGACGTCGTCACCGGTCTTTTTACACTCGCTGAGCATGGTGCGCATCGCGTTAATATCGCCAAACGGCACATGGCGGAAACCCGGCAGCAGCGGCATAAACGGTTTGCGGAAGGTTGATTTAGCCGTGGCGGACAGTGCTCCCAGTGATTTACCGTGGAATGCGCCGCTGGTGGCAATGAACGTAAATTTACCGCGCGGCGATTGATACGCTTTCGCCAGCTTCAGAGCGGCTTCAACCGACTCGGTCCCGCTGTTACAGAAAAAACTGTATTTCAGTTTACCTGGCGCCAGCGCGGCGAGGGTTTTTGCCAGCATGGCCCGCAGAGGGTCAAGTAACTCCTGGCTGTGCAGAGGTTGTTTCGCGAGTTGATTCTGTACGGCGGAAACCACGACTGGATTACGGTGCCCCACGTTGAAAATTCCAAATCCACCCAGGCAATCGACGAACTCCTGCCCCTGGGTGTCGACAAGCGTATTCAGGCTTCCCGCTTGCCACTCTACGGCTCCGTAATCCCCGCCTGCAGTTACAGATTTTCGATACTCTAAGAACCCCGGATTGACATGCTCCTTGAAGTATTCAATCACCTCTCGGTTTAATGATTTCATTTCCTCATGATCAAGCGTGCGCTTTTCGATGAGATTCAGTGCGTGTGCGCTGCAGGCCAGGGCCGATGCGCTGGAAGGTAACCTGTTCAAAATATGCTCCCGGAGCTCGCGTATCACATGATACTGATTTAAGTATTGCAGCGATTGCGCCATTCCGGCGCGCTTAGCAAAAATCGGGATAAACACCAGGAAACATCTCATTCACGCAACATTTAATTCTAATGTTTAACATTTGCTGGCATTTTGCCCAGGTTAAGACCGCGAAAACAGATCGGAAAAGCACTTTTCTGCGCTAAAAGTGAGCAATGTTTGCACTGTGACGGTGCGTTGGTAGAAGTGCAGTTGAATAGTTACTGAATGAAAGTATTTTAAATCAATGGATTAGAATGCGTACAGATTTTGAGGTTTAATCGCAAATTGCGATCTAAATCAAATTTAACAACTAAAGATAAAAAAATTATCGCCGAAATAACATAAGCCGAAAGAGTTAACAACCAGATAACCTGCACAGGACGCAATCATGTCTTCTCATCCCTACGTTAGTCAGCAAAATACACCGCTGGATGATGATATCACCCTCATGTCGACCACCGATTTACAAAGCTATATCACCCACGCGAACGATACCTTTGTCCAGGTCAGTGGCTATCAACTGAATGAATTGCTCGATAAGCCGCACAATCTGGTTCGTCATCCGGATATGCCAAAAGCGGCGTTTGCGGATATGTGGTACACCCTGAAACAGGGCGAGCCATGGAGCGGGATTGTGAAAAACCGGCGTAAGAATGGCGATCACTACTGGGTAAGGGCCAATGCGGTGCCGATGGTGCGGGAAGGTCGTGTCACCGGATATATGTCGATTCGTACCCGGGCCACTGACGAGGAGATTGCGGCGGTAGAGCCTTTATATAAAGCGCTGAATGAAGGGCGTTGCAACCGACGTATCCATAAAGGACTGGTGGTACGCAAAGGCTGGCTGGGTAAACTCCCGGCGCTGCCGATTCGCTGGCGAGTGCGCAGCGTAATGGCAATTATGTTTATCGTACTGGCGGCCGCATTGCAGCAAATGGGCGCCGAATGGCCGTTACTGCTGATAAGCGCGCTGGTGATGATGCTGGGAACGGCTATTTTCGAATGGCAGATTGTGCGTCCTATTGAGAATGTCGCTCGTCAGGCGCTAAAAGTGGCGACCGGTGAACGAAACAGCGTGTCGCATCTTAACCGCAGTGATGAACTGGGCCTGATGCTGCGAGCGGTTGGGCAACTGGGGCTAATGTGCCGTTGGCTCATCCATGATGTCTCCAGTCAGGTGAGCTGTGTGCGCAGCGACAGCGAAACGCTGGCGAAAGGCAGCGATGATTTAAACAAGCATACGCAGCAGACCGTAGAGAACGTGCAGGAAACGGTGACCACCATGAATCAGATGGCGGCATCGGTGAAGCAAAACTCAGAGACCGCCGCCGCGGCCGACAAGCTCTCCATTGCAGCCAGCAGCGCGGCGACGCACGGCGGCGAGGCGATGGATACCGTCATCAAAACTATGGACGATATCGCCAACAGCACCCAGCGGATCGGCACCATTACCACGCTGATTAACGATATTGCTTTCCAGACTAATATTCTGGCCCTGAACGCCGCTGTTGAAGCCGCACGGGCGGGTGAGCAGGGGAAAGGGTTCGCCGTGGTGGCGGGAGAAGTGCGTCATCTTGCCAGCCGCAGCGCCAGTGCAGCCAATGATATCCGCAAGCTGATTGATGCCAGCGCCGATAAGGTGCAGTCCGGATCCGACCAGGTTCACGCCGCAGGGCGCACGATGGATGATATTGTGGCGCAGGTGCAAAACGTGACGCAGTTGATTGCCCAAATCAGTCACTCAACGCTGGAACAGTCAGATGGTCTTTCGAGCCTGACTCGCGCAGTGAATGAATTAAGCAACATTACGCAGAAAAACGCCGAACTGGTTGAAGAGAGCGCCCAGATTTCCGCGATGGTGAAACATCGCGCTGGTCGTCTGGAAGATGCAGTCACGGTGCTGCATTAATATTAACGATAAAGGCGGAACGCAGGGTGAACGCGTTCCGCCTGCTCTGTAGATTAATCCAGTTGAGTAATATCCAGCGCAGCGCGATCGATAATACCGATGATTTTTTTGATCTGCGCATCGCTGGTATCACCATGATTGACCCGTAGGTCCAGCACGGCTTTGAAGTTCTCCAGCGCGCGTTTCATCTGCGGGTTCTTGCGTAATTCAAAACCCACGCAGCGGGCTTTAATACGTTCGTGGATATGTTCCAGATGCTCACGGTTTTCATCCAGCCACTGCTGGCCCTGGGTTGTGATCGCAATCTGTTTACGCCCGCCTTCCTCGTCGCTGATGGTGATCAGCTCTTGATCCTGCAAGAAATCCAGCGTCGGATAGACGACGCCCGGGCTCGGGGTATAGTTGCCCTGAGTCAGGGTTTCAATCGCTTTAATCAGCTCATAGCCGTGGCTGGCGTCGCGGGTCAGGATATCCAGAATGACCAGGCGTAATTCTCCGTGACCGAAGAAGCGCTGGCGACGACCGCCGCCGCGACCGTGGCGGTGTCCACAACCCTGTTCGTGGTGATGTTCTTTGTTGCAGCCTTCATGGCGATGTTCTTCACCTTTGCAGCAACCGGCATGGTGTTCGTTGTGGCGGCCTTCGTGGTGATGTCCTTCACCCTTGCAGCAGCCTTCGTGTTGGTGCTCTGTATGCTTGCAGCAACCTTCATGATGGTTTTGCATCATCGTCTCCTGATGTGTTTTAGATATATCTAATTTATATCTAAATATCATTTTTGCGCAAGGCTATAAAATATTTTTTATTTAACTTTATGATTTTTATCTGTTTTAAAGAGGTTGTTTTAGCCGGTTAATCAGAAGTCGACTATATCAAAAAAGTGCTTGCAATCTTTCTGATTAGCAATCATTATCATTTAAAAATTAATTTAGATATATCGTATTATCTTTCCGAAGGCGAAAAAATGACAAAAAACACCTCACGCTACCCGCAGCGCGTTCGCAATGAACTGCGTTTTCGGGAACTTACCGTCCTGCGCGTAGAACGTATTAGCGCGGGCTTTCAGCGCATTGTACTGGGCGGTGACGCTCTGGATGGTTTTAGCTCACACGGCTTTGACGACCATACCAAGGTCTTTTTCCCTGAACCGGGCAGCCACTTTGTGCCGCCGGTTGTCACCGATGAAGGTATTGTCTGGGCTGACGGCGTGCGTCCGATATCCCGTGATTACACGCCGTTGTATGATGAAGCACGCCATGAGCTGGCACTGGATTTCTATATTCATGACGGTGGCGTGGCAAGTACGTGGGCGATGAATGCCCGCGAGGGTGACAAGCTGACGGTAGGCGGACCGCGCGGTTCTTTGGTGGTGCCAGAGGACTATGCGTATCAGGTTTACGTGTGTGATGAATCGGGAATGCCTGCGCTGCGCCGACGCCTGGAGTCGCTCAGCCGTTTAGCGGTACGTCCGAACGTCACGGCGCTGGTAAGCGTGCAGGATGCCGCGTACCAGGACTATTTTGCCCATCTCGACGGATTTACTATTCAGTGGTTTATCGGCCATGACGAACAGGCGGTGAATGAACACTTATCGCAGCTAAGCGTGCCTGCAGATGATTATTACATCTGGATTACCGGCGAAGGTAAGGTGGTCAAAAACCTGAGTGCTCGCTTTGAAAGCGAGGCGTTCGATCAGCAACTTGTTCGCGCAGCGGCTTACTGGCATCAGCGTCGTTAATCAGTAATTAGATGGCGGAACGCCAAACGCCTGGCGGAATGCGTAGCTAAATGCCGCGGTGCTTGAATACCCTACGTCGAGCGCCACGGCGGTCACGCTTTTATTTTTCTTCAGCATTAATACGGATTCCAGAATACGCATTTTTTGCTTCCAGACGCTGAAAGGCAATCCGGTTTCTTTTTTGAAATGGCGTGAAAAGGTACGGGCAGACATACCCAGATGCTGCGCCCAGTATTCAACCGAATGCTCCAGCGCCGGGGATTCTTGTATTGTTCGGCAAACTTTGGTTAATTCGCGATCCTGCGGCCAGGGTAATACAAAAGCGACTTCCGGAAGCTGCAGAATAATGTCGACCAGGACGCTAACCAGCTTGCCCTCTTTTGACTGGCTATCATAATGGCCCGAAATTAAATTCGTGGCGTAATGAATAAACTCTCTGGCGAAATCACTGATAGCCACCACTTTACATTCATTGATGCTCTCTTCAAGAAAGCTCGGTTTAATATCCAGATTCTCTAAATACACATCATCCAATGCCCAAACCGCATGCTCCGTATTATTCGGGATCCAGATGCCATAATGCGCCGGGATTATCCAGCACTTGCCGGCAACATCAATACGCATACTGCCTTTGCGGGCGAAATGAAACTGCATAAAAGAGTGTGAATGCTGTGGAACATGATGATTGGCTTCCAGGACATAAGAGCGAAAGTAAACATCCTGCGGCAGTTCCGTCATGGAGTTATCCGGGAAGGAGTTCCACTGTTTTTGCACGAGAGTTTCCATAAATAGATCGTCAATGCTCCCGATGGTGTGTCCGCTGCTCGATAGATCTTGTCCGCGGATCATAATACATACACTCTTTTTTCCATAATAATCTTGCGTAAGAATTTTTAGCCCACCTTTGGTAAATACCATGAACTCGCTTTGTTCAGATGCTGTCATCGTCAATGAAACAAATGATAACTGGACCCGAATGGGAAAAGAGCTGCTTTCGCAAGCGGATATCAGGATTAATGGCTCCCGTGCCTGGGACATTCAACTTCATCATGCCGGTTTCTTTAAACGGGTACTGCAACAAGGCTCGTTAGGGCTTGGCGAAAGCTATATGGAAGGCTGGTGGGACTGCGAGCGGCTCGATATTCTGTTCTGCAAAATCCTGAAAGCAAAACTTGACCAGCAGATGCCGGGTAACCTGAAAGATATTTTACGTATTGCCAGCGCACGCCTGTTTAATTTGCAGTCGCGGAGCCGCGCGTGGATTGTCGGCAAAGAACATTATGATATTGGTAACGATCTCTTTGCGCTGATGCTTGATCCGCATATGCAATATTCCTGCGCTTACTGGAAAGATGCGACCACATTAGACGATGCGCAAAATGCTAAATTAAAAATGATCTGTGAGAAGCTACAACTTAAACCGGGTATGCGTTTACTCGATATTGGTTGTGGCTGGGGTGGGCTGGCGGAATATGCGGCGCGTCATTATGGCGTGGCGGTGGAAGGCGTCACCATTTCTAAAGAGCAGCAAAAAATGGCGCAGCAGCGCTGTGAAGGACTGGACGTTAAGATTCTGCTGCAGGATTATCGCGACCTCGATAAACACTACGATCGCATTGTCTCGGTGGGGATGTTTGAACATGTCGGGCCAAAAAACTACGACACCTATTTCAGCATCGCCGACCGTTGTTTAAAACCGGACGGACTGTTCCTGCTACATACCATTGGTAGCAATAAAAAAGGGATGAGCGTCGATCCGTGGATCAATAAATACATTTTCCCGAACGGCTGCTTACCGGCGATCTCCCATATTGCCGAAGCCAGCGAATCACGGTTTGTGATGGAAGACTGGCATAACTTTGGCAGCGATTACGATAAAACGCTGATGGCGTGGCACGAGCGCTTTAATCAAGCATGGCCGGAGCTGTCATCACGTTATTCCGCCACCTTCAGAAGAATGTTTAACTACTATTTATGCGCCTGCGCCGGGGCTTTCCGCGCCAGAGATATTGAACTTTGGCAGGTGCTGTTTAGTCGCGGCGTAGAGGGCGGGATCCGCGTTTATCGTTAACGTTCTGCCTGATAAGCGAAGCGCCATCAGGCAGTAAATACCTGAGAAGCGCTCCTTGTTACATCTTAGCCCAGCTCACTCTCCGCTAGCGCTTTAAACACCATCGCTACGGCGTGCGCGCCGGGGTCCATGTTTCCGAGCAGGCTTTCGCTGCTCAGATACGATGCGCGACCCGCATTGGCTTTGCTCGACAAACAGGTTCGTTCGGCTCCCGCTTGCGCGGCGTCGAATGCGGCCTGCAGATTTTTCGGCTGTGTGAGCAGCGAAGTCAGGGCCGGTTGCAGCGCATCAATCATCGTGCGATCGCCTTCGTCTGCGCCGCCGTAGAACTTCATCTGCGCCAGCCCCGTATTTAGCGCTTCGACAACGTTAGCGCCCTGTTCCAGTTTCTGCCCGGCGGCGGTAAAGAAGATTGACATCAGCACACCGCTGGAACCGCCCATCACCACGGTCAGACGTTCGCCAATCAGCGCGAACAGCGTGGCAAGGTTATCCAGCGGCAGCTGCTGGCGATGCAGCAGGCTGGCAATTTCACGCGCGCCGGCGGCAAAGGTCGAACCGGTATCGCCATCGCCGACTTTGGCGTCCAGCGCATTCAGATGAGTCTCCAGATCGGAAAGGGTTGCGGTGACCAGCTCCACAATCCCGGCCACCAGGGCGTTTGCCGAAGGCTGGAATTCCACGCGGGCGCTACGCTGAGATGACGCTATGCAGCTGATTTCACGCGGTGGGACCGGCGTCGGCCAGTTGCTGGTTTCCACTTCGGTGAGCAGTGCTTTTTCGATGCTCTCTTCCAGCACGATGGCCGTCAGTGAGAAGCCTTTCATATCCAGCGCAGTGACCAGCGAGGCCGGGCCAATTAGCCAGTCGATACGCGAGTGCAGCGGGCTGCTGGCGAGTTCGCGGGTGATGATGGCCATTTCGGCCACGGAAACGCCGCCAAGATTATTAATCATCACCGCCAGACGACCGGTTTCAGGCAGGGCGGCCAGCAGTTTATCCACCATCAGGTTCACCACTTGCGCACTGTTTTGGGTGTCGATAACCGATGCGCCTGGTTCGCCGTGAATGCCCATACCCAGCTCCGCATGACCCGGATGATGACGAGGGGCTGCGTCGGTTTCTTGCGGCAGATGACAGCTGGAAAGCGCTACGCCCAGGCTAAAGGTGTTGCTGGCTGCGTACTGCGCTTCACGCAGGACGGTGGCGAGGTTATAGCCGCGTTCGGCAAAATAGCCTGCGATTTTATGCACCAGGATAGTTCCCGCAATGCCACGTGGGTGTTTGTTATCCGGCAGGGAGATGTCGTCGCCGACAATCAGCATTTCAACGTTATAGCCAAGGCGACGCGCCTTCTCGGCGGCGAGACCGAAATTAAGACGGTCACCGGTGTAGTTTTTCACAATCAACAAACAGCCAGCCTCACCGGTCACCGCCTGAATCGCAGTCAGTACAGCATCCACGCTCGGGGAGGCGAAAACGTCGCCGCAGACCGCAGCGGTTAGCATGCCTTTACCGATAAACCCAACGTGCGCGGGTTCGTGTCCCGAACCGCCGCCGGAAATGACCGCTACGTTATTTTTATTAAGGTCACGACGGACCACGATGCGAATGGCCGGATCGCTTTCCAGACGCGCCAGGTTATTCCATGGGCTGGCGATAATCGCCCCGTCGATGACGTCGCTCACAAGATGGGTGCGTTGGTTAAAAAAGAATTGAGACATAACGGCTCCTCGAGGTTGAGTGAAAGACAAACCCCCGAATGTAGGATCATGGTGCGGAGGCAATGAAGAGATTCTGGCGAAGTCAGCGTGGAAAAAAACAACGCTAAAATGAGTTTCATTACGGAACGCTGGCGTTGTTTTTTGTTCCGAAATGAAACTTAAAAAGGCGGGGAATGATCATAATGCGAGCTCGCTCGACTTTTTTCTCCTGCGATCAGCGCCGCTCATACGGCGCAGCCAGCCTTTTTTTGCCGGTTTTAATACAACTGCATGAGTAAAAGAGGAACTGAGCTTCGTGTTTGCTGGAGATTTGGGGGTAAATGAACGGATCGGGATCGCAAACCTTATCATTTTTGTGGATAAGCGTTCCAGAATGGAACGTGCGTCGTTTTTATCTGTTTCATATCAGAACAAAATGACGAAAGATTTTTTTGTTCACGCCTCGCCATACAGTTATTGCATCGCTCCGGTACCTCCTGTTTTTGCCGACAGCAACAGGCCAAACAGGTTAACGCCAGGGCTCACCATGTAAAAACATGTACTTATTTGAGGATGAAAGGAATGCTAAAAGTTATTCAATCTCCAGCCAAATATCTCCAGGGCCCTGACGCTTCCACCTTATTTGGTCAATACGCTAAAAATCTGGCGGACAGCTTTTTCGTGATTGCGGATGACTTCGTGATGAAGCTGGCGGGAGAGAAGGTACTCAATGGCCTGCACAGCCACGACATTAGCTGCCACGCGGAACGCTTCAACGGTGAATGCAGCCATATTGAAATTAATCGCCTGATTGCCATTCTGAAACAGCATGGTTGCCGCGGCGTGGTTGGGATTGGCGGCGGGAAAACGCTGGATACCGCCAAAGCGATTGGTTACTACCAGAAGCTACCGGTGGTGGTGATCCCGACTATCGCCTCTACCGATGCGCCAACCAGCGCGCTGTCGGTTATCTATACCGAAGCCGGTGAGTTTGAAGAGTATCTGATCTACCCGAAAAACCCGGATATGGTGGTGATGGACACCGCAATCATTGCCAAAGCGCCGGTACGCCTGCTGGTGGCCGGGATGGGCGATGCGCTCTCAACCTGGTTTGAAGCGAAAGCCTGTTATGACGCCAGAGCGACCAGCATGGCGGGCGGACAGTCCACCGTAGCGGCGCTGAGCCTGGCGCGCCTGTGCTATGATACCCTGCTGGCGGAAGGCGAAAAGGCACGCTTTGCCGCGCAGGCTGGCGTGGTGACCGATGCGCTGGAGCGTATTGTCGAAGCGAACACTTACCTCAGCGGCATCGGCTTTGAAAGCAGCGGTCTTGCAGGGGCGCATGCTATCCACAACGGTTTTACGATTCTGGAAGAGTGTCACCATTTGTACCACGGTGAAAAAGTCGCCTTTGGCACGCTGGCGCAGCTGGTGCTGCAAAACAGCCCGATGGAAGAGATCGAAACCGTGCTGAATTTCTGTCAGAAAGTAGGCCTGCCGGTAACGTTAGCGGAAATGGGCGTAAAAGACGACATTGACGGCAAGATCATGGCCGTGGCCAAAGCGACCTGCGCAGAAGGTGAAACCATCCACAATATGCCGTTCCCGGTGACGCCTGAGAGCGTACATGCCGCGATACTGACGGCAGACCTGCTGGGACAGCAGTGGCTGGCGCGTTAATCAGTCGTCGGTAAGTTTTTATCCGGCATCTTCTCCCCCCTCTGACAGTCTCTGCCGGAGGGGTTGTCTATGGTAAAACAGCGGAAAGGGATATGACGACGCACACTCAGGACATTGGGAAGGAAGTCTCTTCGGTCATTGCCCAGTCATGGCATCGTTGCAGCAAGTTTATGCAGCGGGAAACCTGGCAGGCGCCGCATCAGGCGCAGGGCCTGACCTTTGAGTCGATCTGTCGTCGCAAAACGGCGCTGCTGACGATTGCTCAGGCCGCGCTGGAAGATGCCTGGGAGTTTATGGACGGCCGTCCGTGCGCGTTGCTAATTCTGGATGAATCAGCCTGTATTCTCAGCCGTTGCGGCGATCCGCAGACGGTGGAGCAACTGGCGGAGCTCGGTTTTCGCGACGGCAGTTACTGTGCGGAAAGCATTATTGGCAGCTGCGCGTTGTCGCTGGCGACGATGCCGGGGCAGCCGACAAAAACCTCTGGCGATCAACACTTTAAACAGGCGTTGCATCCGTGGTCGTTCTGCTCTACGCCAGTATTCGATAACCATGGTCGACTGTTTGGCTCCATCTCGCTGTGCTGTCTGGTAGAGCATGAGTGCGTTTCTGATTTATCCCTGACGCTGGCGATTGCCAGAGAAGTCGGCAACTCATTGCTGACTGACAGCCTGCTGGCTGAATCCAACCGCCATCTGAACCAGATGTACGGGCTGCTGGAGAGTATGGATGATGGCGTGATGGCCTGGAACGAACAGGGCGTATTGCAGTTCCTCAATGCGCGCGCGGCTCTGCTTTTGCATCTCGACGCGCAGGCCAGCCAGGGGAAGAATATTAACGACCTGCTCAATCTCCCCATGCTGCTGCGTCGGGCGATCAAACATGCCCGCGGCCTGAATCATGTCGAAGTCACCTTTGAAAGCCAGCACCAGTTTGTTGATGCCGTCATCACCCTGAAACCGATTGTTGAAGAGCAGGGCAACAGCTTTATCCTGCTGCTGCATCCGGTGGAGCAAATGCGTCAACTGATGACCAGCCAGCTCGGCAAGGTGAGCCACACCTTTGAGCAGATGTCGACAGACGATCCAGAAACCCGACGTTTGATCCACTTTGGTCGTCAGGCGGCGAGGGGAAGTTTCCCGATCCTGCTGTGCGGGGAAGAGGGCGTCGGTAAAGAGCTACTGAGTCAGGCCATTCACAATGAAAGCGAACGCGCCAGCGGGCCGTATATCGCCGTGAACTGCCAGTTGTATGCCAACAGCGTACTGGGGCAGGATTTTATGGGCAGTGCGCCTACTGATGATGAAAACGGTCGGCTGAGCCGTCTTGAACTGGCGAACGGCGGCACGCTGTTTCTGGAAAAAATTGAATATCTGGCGCCGGAGTTACAATCCGCGCTGCTGCAGGTGATCAAGCAGGGGGTTTTAACACGCCTGGATGCCCGGCGGCTGATTCCGGTGGATGTCAAAGTGATCGCTACCACCACGGTTGATCTCGCGAATCTGGTGGAGCAAAACCGCTTTAGCCGTCAGTTGTATTACGCGCTGCACTCTTTTGAGATCGTTATCCCGCCGCTGCGGGTGCGGCGTAACAGTATTCCATCGCTGATTTATACGCGGTTGAATAGCCTGAAAAAACGCTTTTCATCCAGCCTGAAGATCGACGACGACGCGTTGGCACAACTGGTGGCCTATTCGTGGCCGGGTAATGATTTTGAGCTGAACAGCATTATTGAAAATATCGCCATCAGCAGTGATAACGGCCATATTCGGCTGAGCAATCTGCCGGATTATCTGTTTGCCGAACGCCCGGGTCTGGAGACGGCATCTTCACTGCTGCCCGCCAGCCTGACCTTTACCGCCATCGAGAAAGAGGCGATTATCCATGCCGCCCGCGTGACCAGTGGGCGTGTTCAGGAGATGTCGCAACTGCTGAATATTGGTCGCACCACCCTGTGGCGTAAGATGAAGCAGTACGACATTGATGCCAGCCAGTTTAAGCGTAAACATCTGGAGTAGTTTCTTCGATTCTGGCCATCGAGAACAGCGCATCCGACAGCCGGTTGATATAACGCCTGGCCTCATCGCGTAACGTCAGCGTTCTGCCCATCGCGATGAGGATCCGCTCCAGCCGACGCGTCAGGGTTCGCGCAACGTGCAGCTGTGCCGATGCCAGATTTTTCCCCGGAATAACAAACTCTTTGAGCGGGCCGCTTTGCGCCATATTGCGGTCAATAAGCTGCTCCAGCGCCTGAATATCCTCTTCGCCAATACGCTGTTTTAAGCGTGTGAGTCCTTTCTGATCGCTGGCGAGTTCCGCCCCCAGTACGAACAGCATCTTCTGCATAGCGTGCAGTTCCTGGCGTAGCTCGGCCTGGCGCGTGCTGGCATAGCAGACGCCAAGCTGGGAAATCAGTTCATCCACCGTGCCGTAGGCCTCAACGCGGATGTCGTCTTTATCGATACGACTGCCGCCAAACAGCGCGGTCGTGCCGTTATCGCCGGTTCGGGTATAGATGCGGTACATTTATTTTATCTCGCTGAAGGGAAGAACTTTAACCAGTTGACCGGCATTGGCGCCGAGCGTGCGGATCTGTGCTGTCCCGGCGCGGGTATGCCCGCAGACCAGCGCCCGATCCTCGGGCAACTGGGCATGGGTTAAGGCAATATCTCCGGTGGCGTTGAGACCGAGACCCACGCGCAGCGCCGAACTTTTGGCCGCCAGTTTGCCGAGAGCCAGCGCGCAGTCATGATCGTCGCAACAGATTGCCCGGCAGGGAACGCCTTGCTCTTCCAGTCCCCAGCACAGCTCATCAAGCACGCGAGTACCCTGCCAGCGTGAGTGATAAAACAGATGTACGCCCGGTGATGAAAGTGACATTGCGCCCCCTACGTTATCAGAATGCCTGACGGAAGATCTCGGCAATTTCTTTCTCGTTCCCTTTGCGCGGGTTGGAGAAGGCGTTGCCGTCCTTCAGCGCCATTTCCGCCATATACGGGAAATCGGCTTCTTTGACGCCCAGATCGCGCAGATGCTGCGGAATACCGATGTCGGCGGAGAGGCGGGCAATAGCATGAATGGCCAGCTCGGCGGCATCCATGGTGGAGAGTCCGTCAGTGTTTTCGCCCATAAACTCTGCGATGTCGGCAAATTTTTCCGGGTTAGCGATCAGGTTATAGCGTGCCACGTGCGGCAGCAGTACGGCATTCGCCACGCCGTGCGGCATGTCGTAAAGACCGCCAAGCTGATGCGCCATCGCGTGAACGTAGCCGAGGTTGGCGTTGTTGAAGGCCATACCCGCCAGCAGGGAGGCGTAGGCCATGTTCTCGCGAGCTTTCAGGTTGCTGCCCAGCGCCACGGCCTGGCGCAAGTTACGGGCGATCAGGCGGATCGCCTGGATAGCGGCAGCGTCGGTGACCGGGTTGGCATCTTTGGAAATGTAGGCTTCCACGGCGTGGGTCAGGGCGTCCATCCCGGTGGCCGCAGTCAGTGGGGCTGGCTTGCCGAGCATCAGCAGCGGATCGTTAATGGAGACCGACGGCAGGTTGCGCCAGCTGACAATCACAAACTTCACTTTGGTTTTGGTATTGGTCAGCACGCAGTGGCGGGTAACTTCGCTGGCGGTACCGGCGGTGGTATTCACCGCAACGATCGGCGGCAGCGGGTTGGTCAGGGTTTCAATTCCGGCATAGCTGTAGAGATCCCCTTCGTGAGTCGCCGCGATACCGATGCCTTTACCGCAGTCATGCGGGCTACCGCCGCCAACGGTAACGATGATGTCGCAATGCTCTTTCCGAAAGACCTCCAGGCCGTCGCGCACGTTGGTGTCTTTGGGGTTTGGCTCAACGCCGTCAAAAACTACGACGTCAATACCGGCTTCACGCAGATGTGTGAGGGTTTTATCTACCGCGCCGTCTTTAATTGCCCGCAGACCTTTATCAGTGACCAGCAGCGCTTTTTTACCGCCCAACAGTTTACAGCGTTCGCCGACCACGGAAATAGCATTGGGGCCAAAGAAGTTCACATTTGGCACCAGGTAATCAAACATACGATAGCTCATAATATACCTTCTTAGATTTAAATTATAATTCAGAGAAACAATTTAATGCGGTTTCTGCTAATAATCTGTCTTGTTCGACGGTACCGCCACTTACGCCAACGGCACCGATTAATTCGCCGTTTAATATGACAGGTAAACCGCCGCCAAAAATAACAATTCGTTGTTGATTGGTGAGCTGCAAGCCATATAGAGAGGCACCTGGTTGTACCGCATCGGTAATTTCATGGGTACCCTGTCGCAGGCAGCAGGCGGTATAAGCTTTATTAAGAGAGATATCACAGCTGGTGACAAACGCGTCGTCCATACGTTGCATTAGCAGCGTGTTCCCGCCGTGATCCACCACGGAAAACACCACCGGAACGTTGATTTCAAGCGCTTTAGCCTCGACGGCCTGCGCCATTTTCTTTGCAGCCGCCAGCGTAATGGTGGCGATTTGTTGGCTCTTATTCACAGTCTCTCCTGAAAAGGTTGTAGGGCTGAGGTCACGAAAATATCGCGCAACAGCTATTTTTATCATTGGCTTTATCTTATTTTCTCGCCCCGCGTTATTAAGTCAATAGGGTGGGAATTTCAAAAATATTACGTTCAGTTTCCTGTTGCGGTGTTTATTGATAATGATCATTTAACCTCGTCACAATTCGCGGTGAATATTCCTGAGCCGCGTTTCAATATGAAACGATGGTTTTTTATTACGTGCCAAATTGGAACGAAATTAATTTTATTTTTTTATTGTCCTGCTCATTTAGAGTTCGGCTATTGCTGATGAAAGGCGAATGCCGGGTGTTGTGTCCCCGGCAATACGGCCCGGCGTCCCTATTTTTTATCTTTTGAGTCCATAAACTATGAGAAGATCAAAACGATTCGAAGTGCTTGCCCAGCGGCCTGTAAATCAGGATGGGCTAATTGGCGAATGGCCTGAAGAGGGGCTGATCGCAATGGAAAGCCCTTACGATCCGGCTTCGTCGGTGAAGGTGGAAAATGGTCGTATTGTTGAGCTGGACGGCAAGAGCCGCGCCGAGTTCGACATGATTGACCGGTTCATTGCCGATTACGCGATTAACGTGCCCGAGGCCGAGCGCGCCATGCAGCTCGACGCGCTGGAGATCGCCAGAATGCTGGTGGATATCCACGTCAGTCGGGAAGAGATCATTGCCATTACGACTGCCATCACCCCGGCGAAAGCGGTGGAGGTGATGGCGCAAATGAACGTGGTGGAGATGATGATGGCGCTGCAAAAAATGCGCGCCAGACGCACCCCCTCCAATCAGTGCCACGTGACCAACCTGAAAGATAACCCGGTACAGATTGCTGCCGACGCTGCTGAAGCGGGGATCCGTGGCTTTTCCGAACAGGAAACAACGGTCGGGATCGCCCGCTATGCGCCGTTTAACGCCCTGGCGCTGCTGGTGGGGTCCCAATGCGGTCGCCCCGGCGTGCTGACGCAATGCTCCGTTGAAGAGGCCACGGAGCTGGAACTGGGAATGCGCGGGCTAACCAGCTACGCCGAAACGGTGTCGGTATATGGCACGGAGTCGGTGTTTACCGATGGCGATGATACGCCGTGGTCAAAAGCGTTTCTTGCCTCGGCGTATGCTTCTCGTGGTCTGAAGATGCGCTACACCTCCGGCACCGGCTCGGAAGCGCTGATGGGCTATTCCGAAAGTAAATCGATGCTTTATCTGGAGTCGCGTTGCATTTTTATCACCAAAGGCGCGGGCGTACAGGGGTTACAAAACGGCGCGGTCAGCTGTATCGGCATGACCGGCGCTGTGCCGTCGGGGATTCGCGCGGTGCTGGCGGAAAACCTGATTGCCTCGATGCTCGACCTTGAAGTGGCCTCCGCCAATGACCAGACCTTTTCCCACTCCGATATTCGTCGTACTGCTCGCACCCTGATGCAGATGCTGCCGGGCACCGACTTTATCTTCTCCGGCTATAGCGCGGTACCGAACTACGACAACATGTTTGCCGGGTCGAACTTCGACGCTGAAGACTTCGATGATTACAACATTCTGCAACGCGATCTGATGGTTGACGGGGGCCTGCGTCCGGTCACGGAAGAGGAGACAATCGCCATCCGCAATAAGGCCGCGCGCGCCATTCAGGCGGTGTTCCGCGAACTGGGCCTGCCGCTGATTAGCGATGAAGAGGTGGACGCCGCCACTTACGCTCACGGCAGCAAAGATATGCCCGCGCGCAATGTGGTGGAAGATTTGGCTGCCGTGGAAGAGATGATGAAACGCAATATCACCGGGCTGGATATCGTCGGCGCGTTGAGTTCCAGCGGCTTCGAAGACATCGCCAGCAATATCCTCAACATGCTGAGGCAGCGTGTTACTGGTGATTATCTGCAAACGTCGGCCATTCTGGATCGTCAGTTCGACGTCGTCAGCGCCGTTAATGACATCAACGATTATCAGGGACCCGGCACCGGCTATCGCATCTCTGCCGAACGTTGGGCGGAAATTAAAAATATTGCGGGCGTGGTTCAGCCCGGCTCGATCGAATAAGGCGGTACACAGTGGAATGCACAACTGAACGTAAGCCGGTTTTCACCTTGCAGGTGAGCGAAGGCGAGGCGGCTAAAGCGGACGAACGCGTGGATGAAGTCGTGATAGGCGTCGGCCCGGCCTTTGATAAGTATCAGCACAAAACATTGATTGATATGCCGCACAAAGCGATTTTGAAAGAACTGGTTGCCGGCATTGAAGAAGAGGGCCTGCATGCTCGGGTGGTGAGGATTCTGCGCACTTCTGATGTTTCATTTATGGCATGGGATGCGGCAAATCTCAGCGGTTCTGGCATCGGGATTGGTATCCAGTCGAAAGGAACCACGGTGATTCATCAGCGCGATCTGCTGCCTCTGAGCAACCTTGAGCTGTTCTCTCAGGCTCCGCTGCTGACGCTGGAAACCTATCGCCAGATTGGTAAAAACGCCGCGCGCTATGCACGTAAAGAGTCGCCTTCGCCAGTGCCAGTGGTTAATGACCAGATGGTACGCCCCAAATTTATGGCCAAGGCCGCGCTGTTTCATATCAAAGAAACCAAACACGTGGTGCAGGATGCTGCGCCTGTCACGCTGCATATTGCACTTGTAAGGGAATGACCATGAACGACAACATCATGACCGCGCAGGATTATCCATTAGCGACCCGCTGCCCGGAGAAAATCCAGACTCCTACCGGCAAACCGCTAACCGATATTACCCTTGAGAATGTGCTGGCGGGCCGCGTAGGTCCGCAGGATGTGCGTATTTCTCAGCAAACGCTGGAGTACCAGGCGCAGATTGCCGAACAGATGCAGCGTCACGCCGTGGCGCGTAATTTCCGTCGTGCGGCAGAGCTTATAGCAATCCCGGATGCCCGTATTCTTGAAATTTATAACGCGCTGCGGCCGTTTCGTTCTTCGTTCGCCGAGCTTCAGGCCATTGCCGATGAACTGGAACATACCTGGCATGCCACGGTGAACGCCGGGTTTGTCCGCGAGTCGGCAGAGGTGTATCAGCAGAGAAACAAGCTGCGTAAAGGCAGCCAGTGACGGAGGTTGTATGCCGTTAATTGCAGGGATTGATATCGGCAACGCCACCACCGAAGTGGCGTTGGCGCAGCATGGCCGGTTTATCGCCAGCGGGATTGTCGCCACGACCGGTATGAAAGGTACACGGGACAATATTGCCGGGGTGGTGGCCTCCCTGCAGCAGGCGCTGAATAACACCCTGTGGTCGCTTCAGGACGTGGCGAAAATCTGCATCAACGAGGCGGCACCGGTGATTGGCGATGTGGCGATGGAAACCATCACTGAAACCATCATTACCGAATCAACAATGATTGGGCATAACCCGCAAACGCCCGGCGGCGTTGGCGTGGGAATGGGAACTACCATCGCCGTGGAGAAGCTGGCGGCGTTGAGTGAAGATCGGTTTACCCAGGGCTGGATCCCGCTGGTTGGCGAGGAGAGGGATTTCCTCGAGGCGGTTTGGTTTATCAATGAGGCACTGGATCGCGGCGTCAACGTGGTAGCGGCGATCCTCAAAAAAGATGATGGCGTGCTGGTGAACAATCGCCTGCGTCGAACAATGCCGGTGGTAGATGAAGTCACCCTGCTGGAGAAGGTGCCGGAAGGTGTGCTGGCGGCGGTGGAAGTGGCGGCCCCAGGACAGGTGGTGCGTGTGCTGTCGAATCCTTATGGCATCGCGACCTTCTTTACCCTGACGCCCGAGGAAACGCAAACCATCGTCCCCATCGCCAGGGCGCTAATTGGCAACCGTTCCGCCGTGGTGCTGAAAACCCCGCAGGGTGATGTGCGCTCAAGGGTGATCCCGGCGGGTAAGATCTTTATCCGCGGCGAAAAGCGTGGCGGTGAAGCCGACGTAGCGCAAGGCGCACAGGCCATTATGCAGGCGATGAGCACCTGTGCGCCCGTGTGCGATATTCGTGGTGAAGCAGGTACGCATGCAGGCGGCATGCTGGAGCGAGTGCGTAAGGTGATGGCCTCGCTGACCGGTCACGACATGAACGCGGTGTATATTCAGGATCTGTTGGCGGTGGATACGTTTATTCCCCGCAAGGTGCAGGGCGGTATTGCCGGGGAGTGTTCAATGGAGAACGCCGTTGGCATTGCGGCGATGGTGAAATCCGATCGCTTACAGATGCAGGCCATCGCCAGTGAACTGAGCGTCCGGTTAAACATCCCGGTTGAAGTCGGCGGCGTGGAGGCCAACATGGCTGTCGCCGGTGCGTTAACAACGCCCGGATGTGCTGCACCGCTGGCGATCCTCGATTTAGGCGCAGGCTCTACCGATGCCGCCATTATCAATAGCGATGGCGTTGTGAAAGCGGTCCATCTGGCTGGCGCGGGGAATATGGTCAGCCTGTTGATTCAAACCGAGCTGGGCTTAAGCGATCCGTTTCTGGCGGAGGAAATTAAAAAATACCCGCTGGCAAAAGTGGAGAGCCTGTTCAGCATTCGCCACGAGAACGGCGCGGTGGAGTTTTTTCGCGAACCGCTCAGTCCGTCAGTGTTTGCCAAAGTCGTTTATCTGAAAAACGGCGAGCTGATCCCCGTAGATAACCAGACCTCGCTGGAAAAAATTCGGTTGGTGCGCCGACAGGCCAAAGAGAAAGTTTTTGTGACCAACTGCCTGCGCGCTTTACGCCAGGTGTCACCCGGCGGCTCTATTCGCGATATGACTTTTGTGGTGCTGGTGGGCGGCTCCTCGCTGGATTTCGAAATCCCGCAGATGATCACCGACGCGCTGGCGCATTACGGCGTGGTTGCCGGACAGGGCAACATCCGTGGTACCGAAGGGCCGCGTAATGCGGTAGCGACCGGGCTGGTTTTGGCCGGGATAGCGAATTAATCGTGCAGAAAACAGCCGCCGCAAGCGTTTAGCTGCGGGGTAAATCAAATAAAGGTGATGTTCTCTTTGATATCCCGGCGGAGTTGGGTACATAGTATAAATGTGTCTCTCACGTGGTTAATTTTAAGGATAAGAGCATGCCAACAGCAATTGAGAAAGCATTGGATTTTATTGGTGGTATGAACACTTCGGCGTCAGTACCCCATTCAATGGATGAAAGTACCGCTAAGGGAATCTTAAAGTATTTGCATGACTTAGGTGTGCCAGCAAGTCCAGAAGCTGTGATGGCACGGGGTGAGCAGGAGGGATGGAATCCCGAGTTCACGAAAAAAGTGGCCGGATGGGCAGAAAAAGTGGCCTCCGGTAACCGCATCCTTATCAAGAACCCAGAGTATTTTTCAACCTATATGCAGGAGCAGCTCAAAGAGCTAGTTTGAGCTGACTATCGAATCAAACTCTAACGGACGTTTCCATCTCTGGATGGCGACGTCCAGAGGGGGACAGTGACCAGCTTGTTGCTGGACAGAGGCATCCCGTAATATATCTTCAGGCCCCGCCTGCCGTATTCTTCCCGGCTCTTATTTCACATTTTGGTGCGAACAGATATTGATTTGTTCCAGCAGGAATCCTTTTGGCTCGCGCCAACAGCTACGGAAGAACCCCCAAAAAAAAGGACCTGCGATTTCTCGCAAGTCCTTGATTTTTGGTGGCCCCTGCTGGACTTGAACCAGCGACCAAGCGATTATGAGTTAGAATGCAATTTCTTACCTTAAAATACTTATCTATAATTTTCAGTAACTTAATTGATACCGAAATACTGTATAAATAACCAGAAATACTCTAAAATACTCCTTTGCGGTATCCTATAGGTATCCTAGAGCAAAACAAGCGATTTGCAGGATACCCCGATCGCTTGGTGTGGAGTGTTTGTGGAAACATTCAAATTTACGAAAACAAAGCTCGAAAACCTCCCACCAGCCGAACGTGGACAGGTTGAGTACGGCGATACCATTGTTAATGGCCTGCGCATCCGTATTGGCACCAGTGGTGTGAAAAGCTTCTGTATCTCACGTAAGAGAAATGGAAAATTCATTCGTGCCACGCTGGGCCGTTTCCCGGACCTTACTATTGATAACGCCAGAGCAAAGGCTCTCGAGATGCTGGGCGACGTAGCGACCACCGGGAGAAATCCTAATGTGGAAAAGCGTGTCAATGAGAAGGCATCTGTCACGCTTGCCGATGCGCTGGATGCCTATATAAAGAACCGTGGCCACCGCCTGAAACCCACAACCGAAAAGCAGTATCGCGCTATCTTGCAAAATTACTCCGGCGACTGGATGAAACAATCACTCGCGACCATTTCGCGTGAACGTGTTGAACATCGGCATAAAGCGGTGACTGATGGTTCTGTCTGGTTTGGCGCTGATAAAGAAACGCTCCGAGCAGGGGTAGGAACCGGTAGTAAAGCCCAGGCTGACCTGTGGGCCAGAGCACTCCGCGCAGTTTATCGTTTTGCACATGATCATTATCGTGACGAAGAAGGGATAACGCTGTTACCTGACCCGCCAACACTGGTGCTGAGTACAAAACGTCAGTGGCATGGCACGATCAGAAAGACGGAGCGCATCCGCACCCATGACTTTGCTCGTTGGTTAAATGCCGTTGCTGTAGTTCGTGATAAGGCCGAAGAAGGACGAGACGATGTAGCGGCCGCAATATGTGACGCTGTAGAAATGTCGATGTTCACCGGGCTGCGTAAATCTGAAATATTCGAACTAACCTGGAGTCGAGTAAATATTGGCGGTCGTTATTTCTGGATAGATACCACCAAGAACGGCGATCCACTCGAGCTGCCAATCACTGAAACTCTGCTGAATCTGTTCCGGCGCCGACTGAAAATGAAAAACGGAAATGAGGCTTTAGTATTTCCTGGAGTTAAAGGAGTCATTAAAGAATATCGCCATGTAATTGATCGAATCAGTGCCGCCACCGTTCCAGACCCCAATCCTGATTTGCTCCAGCCAATCCCATTCAAATGGCACGATGCCCGCCGTACATTCGGTACAGTTGCCGAGCTGGTGGGCGTTGGTAGTTATATTCTCAAACGACTGATGAACCACCGAACGATGCGTAGTGCAGATGTTACTCAGGGCTATCTTCATTTTGGTGCTGATGAACTACGCGAGCCAGCTACCCGAATTGAACGGGCCATCCTGGAACATGCTGGGTTTGTGGAAAGCAAGAAAGCCATTGATGCACAATTATTGTCTGCTTTAGGCAATTTGACTGATGAAGAGAAGCGTAAGATGCTTTTTGAAATACTAAGCCAAAATCATATGCAGGTTAAGAAATGAGTTATTTAAAACGAGTGGATGCCGAGCATGTGGCAAGAATGTATGCCTTTCAGCAATTGGTAAAAAGTTACTCTTCGGAAAACGCCGATGAGCATGTGAATCGTATTGAAAAAGAAATAGCTGGGAAAACTATTAAAGAAAAGAAATGGATAGCGAATAGCCTCACCGAAATGCAAATGGTAGAGAAAAACAGGCCGTTATCGGATGATGAAAATGTGTTGGTTAAAGCTGTGAACGTACTAACAGTTCTTGGATATACAGATCTAGCCAAGGAGTTAGGCGCTTTGGCAGACAGAGTTGGGCGATGTGTGACGTTATCAGATGTTTATATGAATCACATTATTGACGGTGCGGTGAAAAAAAATAGAAGTGACGCAGCCTCAGGACACCGACATCATTTGCATGATGAAATTGTGGCAATTATCAAAACCACCTGGGAGAAAAACCCTGCTTTATCTAAAAAGAAAATGATCGCAAAGTTGATGAATCGTTATGAGGGGCGAGTGGATGAAGGAACGGTGGATAGCTGGATAAAAAAAGAAAAGTTATTACCGCCTAAGCCTAAGAAATACATTAATTCTGATTTGGTTTTTCCACCGGAGTACGCATAGCGCTAGATTACAAAATAGGGAGGGGGAATAGCTGATACCCCTCCCCATAAGTAGCTCTCCATCCTGAATATTTGCTTCTCACCTTATTGGCGAAAAATCAAAACATTAGAGTGGCCTCGTTGTTAACCAATAATACACGGAGCTACTTATGCATTTGGTTGAATCGAATTATTCTAAAAGACTCACTCGTAATGAGGCCGCAGCTCATCTTGGTGTGAACCCCCAGACGTTGGCTAACTGGGCGCATACTGGCAAGGTAAAAATTCCCTTTCATAAGGTCGGTCGGAAGGTCATTTACTTCAAGTCTGATCTGGATGCTTATCTGGATTCCACCCGCAGAACGCAGACGGTTTAAGGGGCTGGATATGGTACATAAAACAAAGGCGGCCATGCCGGGCCGCCAGAGTTACAACGTCTTATTGAAGCGTATACAAGGTACCAGGCCCAGCGCTGGTGGTCAAAATCAGGCTTTTGGCTCAATACCTAATTTGCGAAGCTTTTCCCGGCAGGCTTCTTTAACCCATGAGCTGAATTGTCCCGGGCCAGCAGCATCGTTGATTTGTTCCAATAATTCATCTTCAAAGCGAATATTTTTTTTGGTGCTGCCTGAACGCTCGAAAGCTGCCTTTAAATTTTTATCTTGCATCGGTACGTACCACAGGGTTAAACTCAAAACATCATGGTACGTACCGTTTTTGGTTTATGCAACCATGAAATTAACGAAGCCCGGAAGTGGTGGAACACTAACCGGGCTTCTGACCAAACCGTTAATAGGAGTAACAGTTATGGCTGGAATACAGCATACCCAAACTCACCCCAAATTTACATGGCTATTCCTCGGTATACCGAAGGGGCAGACCTGCACGCCTGTAGTTATCCGCATTGCCGCCGACACTGAAGAAGAAGCCCGCGAATGGTATTCCCGCTGGGAGCTAACCTTTGCCGCGAAGATTCGCTCTGAGTGCTCTCTGTACCAGTACGCCAACGGCGCTTACGAACTGAATGTGATGGGTGGGCATCATGGATAACCAAATCCCTATGCTGAATGTCTCACTGCATGTCTCCCCTAATTTTTCCGGGCGTATTTTGCTTTATGTTGAAAATGGTTTAGTTAAAGGAGATACGGTATTACGTCCGGATGAAATTATAGGTACGCCATCACTCTTTGATCACATCCTTGAACGCGCTGGTTATCGCGTAACGCCAGTCAAAAAGGACTAACGCCATGAAAAAGAAAATTAACAGCTTAACTGCTGGTGGCCAGACTCGGCCTGAAATCCTCCCGGGCGATATTTTCCAGGATAACCGGGGCGAACGGGTAACGGTGAAAATGGTTACTGATAACCGAATTACCTATATCAGGGATGGGTATTCCGGAGAGTGCGTTTTCCCTGTTGAACGATTCAAAAGGGAGTTCAACCCGGTAAAACGCCAGACGTTCAGCGAATGGTGCAAATCGAATAACACAGCAGAAAAAATACAGAACCTGCGGGCGTTGATTGCCGCTAAGAGAGCGGGCAAATGAAACGTGCACCGAACTTAAAATTTCTGCCAAAGGAAAAATTTACAGAGGCAGTCATTTTTGCCGGGACTGATGCTTACGCTCATGCAAAGGGATGGGAAGAGGGGCTGGGTAAACAAATTGCCGAAGATACAACGCCCCCTGTCTGGCTGGGGCCAAAGCAACTGGCGGAACTGGATAACCTTCAAATTGTTGATAAAGGTCGCCGTAGTGCCCGTGTATATATTGCCGGAGATATCGAGCCGATACTGATTAACGCCATTGGTGCGAAGCTGGCGTGGGCAGGAGTGCAGGACGCCAAATTATATAAGGGCATTCCGGATCGCCAGCCAGAGGACTGGCATGATTATCTGGAGAGGATCCGAACGGATAGTATCGTTGTCGATCTTCCGGTTACAAAACGCGAACCAGCCCATATCGGAGTAGCACCGGCATTGAACCAGATGGGGGCCAGCCAACGCGGTGAAGTCTTACTGGCGCATTATGACGGCGACCTGGCAATTCACGCCGACTCTGACACGGTGCACCACTATAACGGCGTGGTGTGGAATCCGCTTCCGGACAAAGAGCTGCAGCGCGAAATGGCGCAAATTTACATTGATGCTGAGGTCGCCTATTCGCAGAACGCCGTCAAATCGGCGGTGGAAACCATGAAACTGAGCCTTCCGGTTATGGGGGTGACAGAGCGAAATCTGATTGGCTTTAGTAATGGGGTATTTGATACCCGAACAGGACAATTCAGGCAGCACAGCAAAACAGACTGGTTGCTGATCGCAAGTGAACTACCGTTCAGCCCACCAGCAGAAGGAGAAACGCTGGCCAGCCATGCACCGAACTTCTGGAAGTGGCTCCGCCGTTCCGTGGCCAGTAATGACCGTAAAACAGATCGCGTGCTGGCAGCCTTGTTTATGGTGCTGGCGAACAGGTACGACTGGCAATTATTCCTGGAGGTAACGGGGCCTGGTGGCAGCGGTAAAAGTGTGATGGCAGAAGTCTGCACCATGCTGGCAGGTAAGGCTAATACGGTCTCAGCCAGCATGAAGGCGCTGGAGGATGCAAGGGACAGGGCGCTGGTGGTGGGCTACTCGCTGATCATTATGCCTGATATGACCCGGTACGCGGGCGATGGTGCAGGTATTAAGGCCATAACGGGTGGTGACAAGGTGTCTATCGATCCGAAACATAAAGCGCCATATTCAACCCGTATTCCGGCAGTGGTGCTGGCGGTCAACAACAATGCTATGACATTCAGCGATCGCAGCGGGGGGATCTCGCGGCGACGGGTGATATTCAACTTTTCGGAGGTTGTACCGGAAAACGAGCGAGACTCGATGCTGGCAGAGAAAATAGAAGGGGAACTGGCTGTAGTTATCCGCCATCTGCTTACACGTTTTGCAGACCAGGACGAAGCCAGGCGGTTATTGTATGAGCAGCAGAAATCAGAGGAGGCTCTGGCGATCAAACGAGAGGGGGATTCGCTGGTGGACTTCTGCGGTTACCTCATGGCGTCTGTAGTGTGTGACGGGATGTTTATCGGCAATGCCGAGATAGTACCATTCAGCCCACGAAAGTATCTGTATCACGCCTACCTCGCCTACATGCGCGCCAATGGTCTCAACAGGCCCGTTTCGTTGATGCGGTTCGGAACAGATATGCCTGGCGCAATGGCTGAATATGGTAAGGAGTACCAGAAGAGGAAAACAAAGCATGGGATACGTTCCAACGTAACTCTGCACGATGATTCAGACGACTGGATGCCATCATGTAACAGTGTTTCTGACAGTGGTGGGATAGAGTAAAGTTACGGATAAAGTGTTCACCAGTATTCACCGTGTTAAAAAGTTTATCTATAACAGCGGGTTAAGGGGTGAACACTTATTTATTAAGTATTCACCAGGTATTCACCTGTTCACCTTTTGACTGTTTTTTGTTCTAAATGGTGAAGGGTAGGGTGAACACTAGTGAATACCTGAAAGAAGAGTATTCACCATATAACTACATGAATTTAATTAAAAAATCCGTGATGGTGAACAGGTGAACACTTAAACGTATATTTTTTAATTTTATACTTTCAGATTAAGCAGCTAAGAGGGAAAATGAGGCCTATGGAGAGTGCCTGAGGAACATAAATGTCTACGATAGTTGATTTGGTGTCGGTTCTGGTTTGGCCCGGAGTAACCATTTGGTTTATTAAAAAATACGGTGATGATGTTAAGTCTCTCATACTAAGATTATCTCGTATCAAAATGGGGGGCGCTGAGGCGGAATTCGCTGAAAATCTTGATGTGGCTGAGGCACTGGCTGTTGATACTCCAGTAGTAAATATTCAAGATGCCGTACACGATGAAGATACCGAGTTTTCTCGCAGATTATCTGCTCTACAACGAATCGCTGATGTTTCTCCTCGAGCTGCAATAATGGAGTCATGGCTATTAATTGAGGAAGCCGCAGGTAAAGCTGGGTTCGTTCAGGGCGCGACGATCCCTCGCATAAACATTCCTCTTTTTTTAGATTGGTTGGCTCGTGAACATAGAATAGATAAGAACACCGCTAAATTAGTAGAAAAAATGCGGCATTTGCGAAATTCAGCCGCACATTTAAGAGATTTCGAATTAACACGAGATGAAGCTGAACGTTATCTGAAACTAGCAACAAGACTTTCTCTTATCATTGTCGACCCAGAAGTTGATCTCGTTAATAAAGATTAACTATCGGCAACAAGAATGAACCGGCATTAGCCGGTTTTTTTACATCCAAAATTCATTTACCACTTTTAATGGTAAATAATGGTTTAACTACCACATTTATTGATCAATACTGTATGTACATCTAGTACATATGGAGATCCAGAAGTGACTAAACAGAAAGCAATGTCGGTATATATCGATGATGAAACCACCTTAGTGCTCAATCGTCTGCGTGAAGAAATTCGCCAGCGCTATGAGCGTGAAGGTATCCCCGGTAATGCCCCCACCATTGGCTGGCTTGCTCGTTCCCTGCTGCGTGAAAAATTGGGGATGGCTCCTGCAAAAAACGACGCGCCCGGTGCGCTGTAAGGCTGGTCTGCAATGGAAATATCACTGTATGAACCGATAGAAGGGATGACGGCGAAACGCTTCCGTGATGCCCTGCAGGTGGCACAAGGCCCGGTAACAGTCGCAATCAATAGCGGTGGCGGAAACGTTACTGACGGAATGGCGATTTTTAACGCCTTACGCGGTTACAAAGGCCATACGGTTGCCCGCATTGATGGTATTGCCGCATCAATGGCGACCATCGTTGCGCTGGGAGCTAAACGTGTTGCTATGGCCGATAACGGCTGGTGGATGGTTCACAATCCTTGGGGGGTTATGGCGGGTGAGGCTGGGGACATGCAACGGCATGCGGAAGTGCTGGAAAAAATCGGTAAAACGATGCTGGCCACCTATGTAGCTAAATCCGGTCTTCCCGAAGCGGAAGTAAAAGCCATGATGGATGCAGAAACCTGGCTGACGGCAGCGGAGGCAAAAGAAAAAGGTTTTGTGGATGAAATCTACCCGGCAGAAGGGCAGATGTTCGCGATGGCGCCGGGCTGTGATTCGCTGGTGGCCAAATTTACCCGAACGCCGGAACAACTGCGTGAAGCGATGAAGACCACCAGCCAGCCAGAAAACACAGAGCAGAAAGCAGATGTTCTTTTTGCTGCTTTTACGGGGCATGAGTGGGCGGCCGGTATCCGGGCTGAGTTTGTGAGCGGCTCCATCACCGAGGCACAGGCCCGACAAAAAATTCTAACCAATCTGGCTGCGGGAACGACACCGTGCGCCGGACCAGGAGCATATAACGTGTACTCAGGTAACGGGAACATTGTAGGGGACTCAGTTAAGGCGGCATTGCTGGCGCGTACAGGGCTGGAAAAAGCTGAAAAAGATAACCGTTATAACGGCTATACGCTGCGGGAACTGGCGCGAGCTTCGCTGGTGGATCGTGGAGTAAGTGGTATTCCGGGGAATCCGCTGGGTATGGTCGGAATGGCGTTTACACACAGCAGCAGTGATTTTGGTGGCATCCTGGCGGACGTTGCGAATAAATCTCTGTTGAAAGGCTGGGATAACTCGCCTGAAACATTCCAGCAGTGGACGAAAAAAGGGACTCTGCCTGATTTCAAAGTATCCCATCGGGCTGGTCTGGACGGCTTCAAGTCGCTGCGAGAGGTTCGCCCGGGGGCTGAATATAAATATGCCACGACCTCAGATCGTAGCGAGCCAATTGCTCTAGCGACTTACGGCGAACTGTTCAGCATCGATCGCCAGGCCATCATTAACGATGATATGAGCGCTTTAACCAGCATTCCTCAAAAAATGGGCGCGGCCGCAAGCCGTACGGTCGGGGATCTGGTCTATGCCGTGTTGCTGGGCAATCCCAAAATGGGTGATGGCAAAGCGATTTTCGATGCAGTACATAACAACCTGATGAAGATTGCACTGGATATCCCGGGGCTGAGTGCCGGGCGAAAAGCGATGCGTATGCAGAAGAACGGCGCTGGTGCTGTTCTTAATATCCCGCCACGCTTCCTGCTGGTTCCGGTTGAATTGGAGGATAAGGCCAATCAACTGATTCGTTCCACCTCGTTACCTGAAGCGCAGAACAGTGGAGTATTCAACCCATATAACGATGCGCTGACTGTCATCACGGAGCCGCGGCTGGATGCTGAAAGCCTTAAGGCTTGGTACATGCTGGCGGGGCAGGGAGAAGACACAATCGAGGTGGCTTATCTGGACGGCATTGAAACGCCATACCTGGAGCAGCAGCAGGGCTTTACCGTTGATGGTGTAACGTTCAAGGTACGTATTGATGCGGGAGTTGCCCCACTTGACTGGCGTGGCATGGTGAAATCAGAAGGGGCGTAATACATTCTGGTGGTAATCCTTTTGGCGGTCTTCGGGCCGCCTTTTTTACGGGTCCTCCTGGCGATTATGTACACCGAGGGGGCGACGACACGCGGAAAACGGCTGATTTTTCGCATTTTATGCGTGCAGCAGCGACAGGTTAACTAACTGAAAAATAATGATTCAGGTTGCTTTTGCTGCAAAAGTGACCGTGCAGCAGAGGTAAGAATGAAACTGAGTAAAACGCAGGTAAATGTTACGCAACTGGCGGAGCTGGTGGGCATGAACCGAAACCTTGTTGCCCGGCGTCTGCGCGATATGGAGCTGGCTGGCGGTAATGGTGAAAATCTCAAGTTGTACGAACTAGGGGCAGCGCTTCAGGCATTACTGACACCATCAATGAAAGAAAATGGTGAAATGTCGCCGCAGGACCGAAAAGCCTGGTATCAGTCAGAAAATGAAAGGCTGAAATTTGAAGCAGCCTCACGAGAATTGATTCCTGTAGAGGAAGTGGCCCGCGAATATGCATCACTGGCTAAAGCGGTAGTAATGATGCTGGAAACCCTGCCAGATATTCTGGAACGTGACTGCGCTCTTACACCAACAGCCGTTACACGTGTCCAGACCATTATTGACGATCTGCGGGATGAAATGGCGAGAAAAATTGCCGAAAGTGATTCATGTGATGGTTGGCCTGCGGCAATGAGCTAATGACTGAGATAATCAACCATTGTATAAGAGCATTATCTTCTTAATTTCGTTGATAGTAATGGGGCTGTAAGATGAAAGATAGGATTACAAATGACCGTAAACATCCTAACCATTGGTTTAATCGGGCGTCTGACCTAAAAGCTTCCGCTCATGTTCTTTGGTTAACTATGCAATCAGATAGTTTACAAAAAGAAATGGGATATGGTGGAGGTTTTTCTTTGAAGGTTGCATGCCACCCAGTTTATGAAATGCTCTGCGGGTTGGCATTAGAGTTAATTCTTAAAGCTGTTATTGTTCAAAAAAATAAGCTAGTGCCAAACAGTCATAATTTAAATCACTTAGCTAGTATGGCTGATATAAAAATCAACAAGACAACTGCGGACTTACTGAAATTTTATACAGAAGTGATCATCTGGTCGGGACGCTATCCTGTCCCTCGGGATTGTGACGACGAGAAGTTAACAGATTATTGGAAATTAGTTTCGAATACACTGACAGAACGTGTAGGAAAGGTTGGAACATTGCAAATTCGCCGTAGTAATGGGGCATCCAATTGGGATAATTTTAATGAGATTTATAATTTATTTATGAAGGATTTTAAGTTCGGTGTTTAAGAGAACCTGATTACAAACTTTGAGAGACTGCGGCTTAACTTGTAGAGCTAGCCTTCATTAAGGGTGGCCCGACTTTCGTCGGGCCGGGCTTGTTACGCTGTTACTTACGTAATACATAGACAAGAGCAACACTAACTGGCAGAGCAACAAATGGGCTTAGACCAATATTGCTTAGCGTCATTAGCAAGCCACTCAAGGCAAGCATACGCTTTGACAGCAGGTCTGAGCCCTTAATAGAGTTAGTCATTGAGACCTCCATTAGGGGTTCCTGCCGTCTCATGAAGAGTTGGGAGCAAGAAATACAGACCCGTAGCGCTTGTGTTCTTAGAACATCTTCCAGTGAAAGAGGCCGCTACGACCCAACTGGACGTTTAGGCTTTTAGCCAAACCGTTACTCCAAAATACCTAGTTAAAGTATCCTATAGGTATCCTAGAGATTCTTTAAATTCACGATTCCTCGCAAACCCTTGATATTTGGTGGCCCCTGCTGGACTTGAACCAGCGACCAAGCGATTATGAGTCGCCTGCTCTAACCACTGAGCTAAGGGGCCGTGGCGGTGGATTATAAAGTAACTCCGCGTTGCAATCCAGACATAAGCGTACGGATGCTGTTTTTATAAACAATGTATTTTCAGTCCGTTATACTTGTTCCTCTGATGTATTGATGGGAGTAATTATGGTTAAGGACATACTGGCGCCGGGGCTGCGGGTGGTGTTTTGCGGCATCAATCCGGGGTTGTCTTCCGCAGGTACAGGATTCCCCTTTGCACATCCCGCTAATCGCTTCTGGAAGGTCATCCATCAGGCGGGATTTACCGATCGCCAGCTCAAACCCGAAGAGGCACAACACTTGCTGGACTTCCGTTGCGGCGTGACTAAATTTGTCGACAGACCGACGGTGCAAGCCAATGAAGTGAAGTTACAGGAGATGCGCAACGGCGGTCGTAAGCTCATTGAGAAAATAGAAGAGTATCAGCCCGCCGGACTCGCAATCCTTGGGAAGCAGGCATTTGAGCAGGGCCTCAGCCAGCGTGGGGCGCAGTGGGGAAAACAAACGCTGACTATTGGCGCGACGCAAATATGGGTTTTGCCGAATCCCAGCGGGTTAAGCCGGATTACGCTGGATAAACTGGTGGAGGCGTATCGGGAAGTGAATGACGCCCTGGCCAGACGGGGACTATAAAGAAAAACGCCACCTTGCGGTGGCGTTTATGCTTATGCGGCGAGATTAATCGTCGAGGAAGCTACGCAGCACTTCAGAGCGGCTCGGGTGGCGCAGTTTACGCAGCGCTTTCGCTTCGATCTGACGGATACGTTCGCGGGTAACGTCGAACTGTTTACCGACTTCTTCCAGTGTGTGGTCGGTATTCATATCGATACCGAAACGCATACGCAGAACTTTCGCTTCACGGGCGGTCAGGCCTGCCAGAACGTCGTGCGTTGCGGCACGCAGGCTCTCGGTGGTAGCAGAATCCAGCGGCAGCTCGAGGGTGGTATCCTCGATGAAATCACCCAGATGCGAATCTTCATCGTCGCCGATCGGCGTTTCCATGGAGATAGGCTCTTTAGCGATCTTCAGCACTTTACGGATCTTGTCTTCCGGCATCAGCATGCGTTCAGCCAGCTCTTCCGGCGTCGGCTCGCGGCCCATCTCTTGCAGCATCTGACGGGAGATACGGTTGAGCTTGTTGATGGTCTCAATCATATGTACCGGGATACGGATGGTACGTGCCTGATCCGCGATCGAGCGGGTGATCGCCTGACGGATCCACCAGGTTGCATAGGTAGAGAACTTGTAACCACGACGGTATTCAAACTTATCAACCGCTTTCATCAGACCGATGTTACCTTCCTGAATCAAATCCAGGAACTGCAGACCACGGTTGGTGTATTTCTTGGCGATAGAGATAACCAGACGTAAGTTCGCTTCAACCATCTCTTTTTTCGCACGGCGGGCTTTCGCTTCACCGATGGACATGCGACGGTTGATGTCTTTAACCTGCTCAATGGTCAGGCCGGTTTCTTCTTCAATCTGCTGCAGTTTCTGCAGTCCGCGGTGAACATCATCTGCCACGTCGTGCAGTTTTTCAGACCACGGTTTGTTCATCGCGATTGCCGCATTGAACCAGGTTTCGCTGGTTTCGTTGCCAGTGAACAGGGTGATGAAGTTTTTCTTCGGCATTTTGCACTGCTCAACGCAGAGCTTCATGATCAGACGTTCCTGAGTACGCACGCGGTCCATCATGACGCGCATGCTGTTTACCAGGTAGTCGAACTGCTTCGGCACCAGGCGGAACTGTTTGAACACTTCAGACAGCTTCTGAATTTCTTCCTGCGCGGCAGCATGGCTGCGGCCTTTCGCTTTGATGGTGTCGCGAGTGATTTCGTACTGAGTACGCAGTTCACCGAATTTTTCACGCGCTAATTCAGGGTCGATGCTGTTGTCGTCATCGCTGCTGTCGTCGTCATCTTCTTCATCTTCGTCTGCATCGTCATCCATCTCTTCCTGAGAGAGCTCAGAACCGACGTGTGTCGCCGTTGGCGCCATGTCTTCTTCCGCGTTCGGATCGACAAAGCCGGTGATCAGATCGGAAAGACGCGCTTCTTCAGCTTCTACACGATCGTATTGCTCAAGCAGGTAGGTGATGGCTTCCGGGTATTCGGCAACGGAGCATTGAACCTGGTTAATCCCGTCTTCGATGCGTTTAGCGATGTCGATTTCGCCTTCACGGGTTAACAGTTCAACGGTACCCATTTCACGCATGTACATGCGGACCGGGTCAGTTGTACGACCGATTTCGGACTCAACGCTGGACAGAACCTGGGCAGCCGCTTCTTCCGCGTCTTCATCGGTGCTGTTGGAGGTTTCAGCAAGCAGCAGATCATCGGCATCAGGTGCTTCTTCCATCACCTGAATACCCATGTCATTGATCATTTGGATGATGTCTTCGATTTGATCTGAATCGACGATATCTTCCGGCAGATGGTCATTGACCTCGGCATAGGTCAGATAGCCTTGCTCCTTACCACGTTGGACAAGTAGCTTCAGCTGTGACTGCGGGTTTTGCTCCATAAGACGGTATCCACACTTAATTCGTTTGATTGGTGTTGGGCGGTAAAACCGCCAACGGCAAAACGAGGGCATACTTATATTTTGCCGCTGCCTCTCCGTGCGGCTGTCGGGGGCTTCCCGAGCGATATTCGGCAGTTAAGCCGTTAAATACTTTTGTCTTTCTGTTATTTCTTGGCCAGTTCCTGATTCAGCGTCCAGAGTTCCCGGCGTTCTTCGCTGCTTAAACCGTGTGTGCGCTCACGAGCTATCAACTCTTCCTGGCGCAGCTCAAGCATCGAATCAAACATATGGTTGAGTGAGTCGGTGAAGGTTTTTTCTGCGATATCTTTATCTGCTATATCGTCCCACATCGACAGTTTTTCAAGGGTCGCAGCATCATTTGTGCCACGATAGTGTTCTAAAAGTTGTCCGGTGGTCAGACCTGGCTGAGCCAGACAAGTGTTGACCAGTTCTCTGAATAAGCCAAGTCCAGGCAGCTTATTGCTATCCAGTGCGCCTAACGGCGGAACCAGCGGGGCGAGACCCGGGTTCTGTACCAGCAACCCTATAAGTATACGCATGGTCGTACGTTTTAGCTGTGGAACAGGGCGGGAAGCCCCATTTTCTGCCAGTTTTGGCATTAAACGTTCAAGCTGACTGTCATCCAGAATGCCGAGCTTGTTTCCCAACTCCTGTCGCAGATAAATGCGTAACGTTTCGCCTGGTACCTGAGTAATCAGCGGTAATGCCAGCGTGCTGAGCTGTGCGCGTCCGTCCGGGGTACTCAAATCCACCTGCGGCAACAGGCTGTTGAATAAAAACGCGGAGAGTGGCAGCGCCTGCTCCATCCGGGCTTCAAAGGCCTCTTTCCCTTCTTTACGCACCAGCGTATCGGGGTCTTCGCCGTCAGGTAAAAACATAAAGCGTAGCTGGCGTCCGTCTGTCATATAGGGCAGTGCGGTTTCCAGCGCGCGCCATGCTGCGTCGCGTCCGGCACGGTCACCGTCGTAACAGCAAATTACGTTGTTCGTCGCGCGGAACAACAACTGGATGTGATCGGCGGTGGTTGACGTCCCAAGGGATGCCACAGCGTAGTTAATGCCGTATTGCGCCAGCGCCACCACATCCATATAGCCTTCTACCACTAACAGGCGCTGCGGATCGGCGTTATCCTGCTGGGCTTCATAAAGGCCATACAGCTGGCGACCTTTATGGAAAATATCGGTTTCCGGGGAGTTGAGATACTTCGGCAGGGCATCGCCCAGCACGCGTCCACCAAAACCAATGACTCGACCACGTTTGTCGCGGATGGGGAACATCACCCGTTCGCGGAAGCGATCGTAACTGCGTCCCTGATCGTTGGTGACCAACATTCCCGCATCGACCAGCGATTTACGATTCTCAGCATTGCCGCCAAACCGTTTCAGGACGTTGTCCCAGCCGGGGGGCGCAAAACCAATAGCAAAACGGGTGATAACGTCGCTACTTAATCCTCGCTTTTCCAGGTACTGGCGCGCGGGGGTAGCGGCGGGTTGCATCAAAGACTGTTGATAAAAAGTGTTCAGGCCGTCCATCAATTGATAAAGGCTTTGCCGTTGATGGCGCTCTATCTGACTAGGGCCACTGCCTGCTTCATAGGGCACTTCAAGGTTGTGCATTGCGGCCAGTTCTTCGACGGTTTCCACAAACTCGAGCTTGTCGTAGTTCATGAGAAAGTCGACGGCGTTGCCATGTGCGCCACACCCAAAGCAGTGATAAAACTGTTTCTCACCGTTTACGGTGAAAGAGGGGGTTTTTTCGTTATGGAACGGACAGCACGCGTGATAATTTTTGCCCTGCTTCTTCAGCTTTACCCGCGCGTCGATGAGATCGACAATGTCGGTTCTTGCCAGCAGGTCATTTATAAATACGCGTGGAATTCGTCCAGCCATATGCCCCGTTTATTTTTTTATGACTTATATACACAAAATCATTCAAGATGCTTCAAGACGGCAAGGGAGCGAATCCTCAGGAGCGTACATCAGTACGTGACTGGAGGGAACGACTGCAGCCAACGCAGAGGCAGCTTGAATGATGACGCGTATAAACGAAAACAAGCCGCGCATTCCTTCCGGAAGCACGGCCTTACAACTACAACTCTGTCTGAATTGAGAGCCTTGGCTCTCAATGGATTAGTACAGACGAGTACGGCGTGCGTTTTCGCGAGCCAGTTTCTTCGCGTGACGTTTCACAGCAGAAGCTTTAGCGCGCTTACGTTCAGTAGTCGGTTTTTCATAGAACTCACGACGACGAACTTCCGCCAGAACACCTGCTTTTTCGCATGAACGCTTGAAGCGACGCAGTGCTACGTCGAACGGCTCGTTTTCACGTACTTTAATTACCGGCATGTAACTCTCACCTTTATAAATTCGGTTTGCCGCTGGCATCAACGCCAGCTTATTTCAAAATGGTGCGGAATTTTACTGCAATTGCTGCTGCTTTGTAAAGCACCGACGCGATTTTGAAAGGGACTTTTATAAGGATAAGGAGTATACACGAGCGGAACTCCTGGGGCGAACAAAGTTTTACATCAACCCGCATTGGTCCTACACTGCGCGGTAATAGAGCGAGGTAAAACAAGTCATGCGTGTACTGGGTATTGAAACATCCTGCGATGAAACCGGCATCGCCATTTACGACGATGAAAAAGGTCTTTTAGCCAACCAATTGTATAGTCAGGTGAAATTACACGCTGACTACGGCGGCGTAGTGCCAGAACTGGCCTCGCGCGATCACGTACGTAAAACCGTACCGCTGATCCAGGCCGCGCTGAAAGAAGCGGGACTGACGGCAAAAGAGATTGATGCGGTGGCGTATACCGCAGGTCCTGGTCTGGTTGGCGCGCTGCTGGTCGGCGCAACCGTAGGACGTTCGCTGGCGTTCGCTTGGGGCGTACCGGCAATTCCTGTGCACCATATGGAAGGGCATCTGCTGGCGCCGATGCTGGAAGATAATCCCCCTGCTTTCCCGTTCGTTGCGCTGCTGGTTTCCGGCGGTCACACGCAACTGATCAGCGTCACCGGTATTGGGCAGTATGAATTGCTGGGTGAATCGATAGATGATGCCGCTGGTGAAGCGTTCGATAAAACGGCCAAGCTGCTGGGGCTGGATTATCCTGGCGGCCCAATGCTGTCAAAGCTTGCATCGCAAGGCGTTGAAAAACGCTTTGTCTTCCCGCGCCCGATGACCGACCGTCCGGGTCTGGATTTCAGCTTCTCCGGCCTGAAAACCTTCGCCGCGAATACCATTCGTAATAACGAAAATGACGATCAGACGCGTGCAGATATCGCCCGTGCGTTTGAAGATGCTGTGGTTGATACGCTGATGATCAAGTGTAAACGCGCGCTGGATCAAACCGGTTTTAAACGTCTGGTGATGGCGGGGGGCGTGAGCGCTAACCGTACGCTGCGCGCAAAACTGGCCGAGATGATGCAAAAGCGTCGTGGCGAAGTGTTTTACGCGCGTCCGGAATTTTGCACCGATAACGGGGCGATGATCGCCTACGCGGGCATGGTGCGTTTTAAAGCGGGTGCAACGGCGGATCTTGGCGTGACCGTGCGTCCTCGCTGGCCGCTGGCGGAATTACCGGCGGCATAAGCACATAATATTGTAGGCCCGGTAAGCGTAGCGCCACCGGGCAATACTCTACTCCCGCAGCATCCCTTTCTCTTCCAGAAACGCGATAATTTTTTCCAGACCCTCTCCGGATTTTAAATTACTAAACGTCCACGGACGCTCGCCGCGCATGCGTAGGGTATCGCGCTCCATCACCTCCAGCGAGGCGCCCACGTAAGGGGCCAGATCGGTTTTATTGATCACCAGAAAATCAGATTTGGTGATCCCCGGGCCACCCTTACGCGGGATCTTCTCGCCTTCGGCAACGTCGATCACATAGATCGTCAGATCCGCTAATTCCGGGCTGAAGGTGGCGCTCAGGTTATCGCCGCCGCTTTCCACAAAAATCAGATCCAGATTGCCGAATTTCTCGCTCAGCGCCTCTACGGCGGCCAGATTCATCGACGCATCTTCACGGATAGCGGTGTGCGGGCAACCGCCGGTTTCCACGCCGACGATCCTGTCTGGCTCCAGTGCGCCTGCTTCGGTGAGAATGCGCTGATCTTCTTTGGTATAGATATCGTTGGTTACCACCGCCAGTTGATAGCTGCTGCGCATGGATTTGCATAACGCTTCCAGCAGCGCCGTTTTGCCGGAGCCAACCGGGCCGCCAACGCCCACGCGCAGGGGATGCTTGTTGTTACTCATTTTTTCTCCTCAGGAGCGGAATAATCGGGAATATTGGGTTTCATGCCGGGCAGATGCGATGGCCGCCAACGGCGTTGCGGAGCCGAGGCTGGCGTCAGGACACGCCAGCGCCTGTGCCAGACCTTGTGCATACCGGTTGCAGAGCGCAAAGATCAAACGCTGGGCCGCCTGCTGCCCAAAAGGGACCAGTTTGACGCCAGCCATCACTGCGCTCTCAATCCAGCTGTAGCCGAGGCTTAATGCCAGCTCCGTCAGGGGGATTTTCCAGCGCACGCCCAGCCAGGCCATACCGCAGAGTTGGCTGTCGACAAAGAGCGCGCGCCACTCCCGCGAGCAATCTGCTTCCCAGTCGGTGACCAGCCGCGTAAACGCCGCGCCCCGACTGCGTTCTTCATCCCGTAGTTCGCGGGTTTCCCGACAGGCCAACAGGTAAGCGATCCAGCGGCGTGCTGCAGCCAGATCGTCCTGCTCGCAGGCGCGATACAGTCTCGCCAGTAGCGGTAGGTCGACGGTAAAGAAGTTCTGCTCCATCTGCTGGATTTGCCAGTCAGAGAAGTCATCGGCGCTTTTCACCCAGCCGATTTCAACCGCCCACTCCAGACCCTGGGACCAGGTAAACGACCCCACCGGGAGAGCGCTGCTGGCGAGCTGCATCAGACGCAGCTGTTGGATGTTATGCATCAGTGCGCATGGGCGTGATGATGCCCGTGTGATTCACTGGCATAAGCGCCTGCTTCCGGTTCAAACGGTAGTTGAGCGAACGTCACCTCCAGGCTGAACTGGCGCAACATGGCGTCCAGCACATGATCGTGATGGTAGCGCAACTCATCCGGCAGAATTTGCAGCGGAACGTGGCGATTGCCGAGGTGATAACAGGCTTTGGCGAGCAGGAAAGGATCGGCGCAGCGCACCACGGAAACTGACTCCGGCGCGGCGATCACTTCGATCACCTCGCTGCCATCTTCGGTGGTCAGCAGATCACCACTGCGTAACAGCAAACCGCGCGGAAGCATTAGCCCGGCTTCGCGACCGTCGTTCAACGTCACTCTGGCACGGCTTTTTACTCGAATATCAATGGGTAGCGTGACGCTTGCGGTGACGCGGTGGGCGTGGTCAAGGCGTTGGGTCAGGTAGATCATCGTCACTCCTCAAAACAGGAAATAGCGTTGCGCCATCGGCAAAACGTCTGCCGGTTCGCTGGTGATAAGTTCGCCATCAATGCGCACCTCATAAGTCTGAGCATCGACGGTGATATTGGGTTGCAGGCCGTTGTGGATCATGTCGGCCTTTTTCACCGTCCGACAGCCTTTGACGACGGCGATGGCGCTTTGCAAATTGAGCTGCTGCGGGATGTTTTGCGCGTTAGCGGCCTGCGAAATAAAGGTCAGCCGAGTACGATGCCGCGCCGCGCCAAGTGCGCCGAACATCATGCGGTAATGCACCGGCTGCGGGGTGGGGATCGAGGCGTTGATATCGCCCATCGGCGCACAGGCGATCATCCCGCCCTTTACGATCGTCGCTGGTTTTACGCCAAAAAAGGCTGGGGACCACAGCACCAGATCGGCCAGTTTGCCAGGCTCAACGGAGCCAACTTCGTGGGCGATGCCGTGGGTTAGCGCCGGGTTGATGGTGTATTTGGCGACGTAGCGTTTAACGCGCTGGTTGTCGTTGTCGCCTGTTTCTTCTGCCAGCGGACCACGCTGAACCTTCATGCGGTGCGCCACCTGCCAGGTGCGCAGGAGCACTTCGCCCACGCGCCCCATCGCCTGTGAATCGGACGAGGTCAGGGAAAACGCGCCAATGTCATGCAGCACATCTTCGGCAGCGATCGTTTCCCGGCGAATGCGTGATTCGGCAAAGGCCACGTCTTCGGCGATATCCGGATCGAGGTGGTGGCAAACCATCAGCATGTCGAGATGCTCGTCGATGGTGTTGACGGTATAGGGCAGCGTCGGGTTAGTGGAGGAGGGCAGAATATTCGGATGCGCGCAGGCGGTGATGATATCTGGCGCATGGCCGCCGCCCGCGCCTTCGGTGTGGAAAGTATGAATGGTGCGATCGCCAATCGCCGCCAGCGTATCTTCAACGAAACCGGACTCATTGAGCGTATCGCTGTGCAGCGCCACCTGGATATCCATCTCCTCTGCTACTTCCAGGGAACAGTTGATGGCGGCTGGCGTAGCGCCCCAATCTTCATGGATTTTCAGGCCAATGGCGCCCGCGGTGATTTGCTCGCGCAGGGCGTCAGGGTTTGAGCCGTTGCCTTTGCCGAGCAAACCGATGTTAACCGGCAAGGCGTCTGCCGCCTGCAGCATGCGCGCGATGTACCACGGACCCGGCGTGCAGGTGGTGGCGTTAGTTCCTGCTGCCGGGCCGGTGCCGCCGCCGATCATCGTCGTTACGCCGGAAACCAGCGCCTCCTGTGCCTGCTGTGGGCAGATCCAGTGAATATGCGTATCCACACCGCCCGCGGTGACGATCTTGCCTTCCCCGGCGATGACTTCAGTGCCCACGCCGATCGGGATCGTAACGTCGGGCTGAATATCAGGATTACCCGCTTTGCCGATGGCGAAGATCCTGGCGTCCTTGATGCCGATATCCGCTTTCACGATCCCCCAGTGATCGACGATCAGGGCGTTGGTTATCACCAGATCCACACACGCTTGCGCGCGCATTTGTCCCTGACCCATGCCGTCGCGGATCACTTTCCCGCCGCCGAATTTGACCTCTTCGCCGTAGGTGGTGAAGTCTTTTTCCACCTCAATCCACAGGTCGGTATCCGCCAGACGTACCTTATCGCCGGTGGTTGGGCCAAACATGTCGGCGTACGCCTGCCGTGAAATTTCACTCATCATTTGCCTCCAGTGCCCCCATCACTTCGCTGCGAAAACCCACGATCCTTTGTGCGCCAGCGACGCGCACCAGTTCGACTTCGCGTTTTTGTCCCGGCTCAAAACGTACCGCCGTGCCCGCAGGAATGTTTAGACGAAAGCCGCGTGCAGCCCGCCTGTCAAAGCGCAGCGCCGGGTTCACCTCGGAAAAGTGATAGTGCGATCCCACCTGGATGGGTCTGTCGCCATGGTTTTCCACCACGATCGTACAGGTTTCCCGCCCCTGATTGAGCGCGATATTGCCTTTGGCTATCTGATATTCACCTGGGATCATTGCCGCTCCTTAAACGATCGGATTGTGGACGGTGACCAGCTTTGATCCGTCCGGAAACGTCGCTTCAACCTGAATATCTGGGATCATCTCCGGCACGCCTTCCATCACCTGATCGCGGCGCAGGACGTGACGCCCGTCTTCCATCAGCGAGGCCACAGTTTGACCATCGCGTGCCCCTTCCATGATGAAAGCGCTAATTAGCGCCACCGATTCCGGATAGTTCAGCTTCAGCCCGCGGGCCAGGCGACGTTCTGCCACCAGCGCGGCGGTAAACAGCAACAGCTTGTCTTTTTCTCTGGGGGTTAGTTCCATACGGGGTCTCTTAGGTTTGCCAGATTCGCGGTAGTACGGGCGGTTTGTGTGTCAAAAGCGGGCGCAGAAATTGCCAAATGTCTCGCATAACGCGCTGAACAATCAGGTTGTCGTCGGCAAGAAAGCGGATCGTCAGCAGTGAGTCGTTAAGCGTTGCCCCGGCGTAATCGCCAAGCGGCGTCAGCCGCTCGCGCGTGCCTTCCAGCATGTTTTCAGTGGCCGGATAACACAGCAACGTGCCGACCCACGGATGGTGCGCGACGCCGCTCAACTCCCCCTTCTGCAACTGCAAGCGCTCTATCAGCAGCGGCTGCCCATTTCGCCACACTTCCAGACGGTTTTGCAGCGAGCCGTGGCTGAAGGACTCCTGCATAACTGGTCGCCCGAGGCACAGCAGATCCCAGGCCAGCAGTCGACTCTCCGACGCGATGTGAAAGACGGACTGGATAGTGGCGTTGGCGCCAGGAAAGAGGATCGTATCCTGGGGGAGCCACTCCAGCGTGGCGTGCGGGGCGAGCGTGAAATGTTGGCGCAGCAACGCCTGCGGGCCACCGCTGCGATAAAACTTTCCCGCGCCGGGCTGGGTGATTAACGCATGACTGTTTTCGTTGAGAGTTACGGCAATGTGTAGTTCATCCCCGCCGACGATCCCCGCGGGTGGATGAAGCAAATAGAGGTGGCAGACGTCCTCTTCCGGGTAAAACGGGCGCTGAACCGTCAATGGACCCTGATGACGCGCCGAGGCGAGCACCGTGTTGTGCCCAGTGCGGGTGAAATGCAGATCCAGTTCGGCCTGCCAGCCCCGTGTGAGTGTCTCGTGCGCAACCGTGTCCAGAGCGTTTCCCTTATCAGCATGAGGGTGTTTGCATACAAAAAAGTATGCCTCAGCACATCGGGAAATCGATCATATGAGAAGCTTATGGATAAAGGGGCGACAATATGCCGCCCCAATGGGGTTTTACAGTAAAACGAGGGGCATCCAGACCAGACCGGTAATCACTAGTAGCACAAGGAAAATCAGGCCAAAAATAGCACCGAGTCGCCAGTAATCCACCGTCGGCAAATAGCCGCTGCCGTAGTAGATAGGGCTAGGACCGGTGGCATACGGAGTCAGAATGCTGCCGAGACCAATGGCTGCGCCGACCATCAGGCAGAAGACCGGGAGTGGGATTTCCGGCATCGCCAGCGCGGCGGCAATCATCATCGGTGCCAGGGCGGAGGTATACGCCGTGGCGCTGGCAAAGAAGTAGCGCAGCAAATAGAACACCACAATGAGCGCCACCATCACCATCATCGGTGAATAGCCGCTCAACCCGTTTGCCAGCAGCTTGCCGAACCAGGTAATAAAACCGGTGTTATTGAGCCCGGTCGCCAGCGTTATCAGCGAGGCCAGCCAGAAAAAGACGTTCCACGCGGCTTTATTACTGACGATGTCATCCCAGCTAATGATGCGCAGTACCAGCATCAACGCCACTACGCTGTATCCGACCATCGCAGCGTCAATGTAATCGCCGCCGAAGATCCACAGCACCAGTGCGCCGACCATCAGCACCAACATCTTTTTCTCGCGTGCGCAGAGCGGTCCCATTGCTTTTAGCTCTGTATCCGCCCAGCGCGGAACCTGATCGCCGGATTTCAGCACCGGTGGATACAACACGTACGCCAACCAGGGCACAATCAGCACCAGTAAAATACTCAGCGGCAGCATGCCTAAGAACCAGTCGCCCCAGCTCAGCGCCGTGTGGGACGCGCCTTTCATCAGGCCGATTAACAGCAGGTTCGGCGCCATCGCCGTTAAGAAAATGGCGCTGGTGACGCAGTCGGCGACAATGCCCATCCACATAATGTACGAGCCAATGGAGCGAGAACTGGCGCTATTGGGCTGCGAGTTATACAGCGGCGGCAGGTTGCGGATAATCGGGTAGATTATTCCGGCCCCGCGCGCGGAGTTGGACGGCGTGACGGGAGCGAGGATAAGTTCAGAGAACATCACCGCATAGCCGAGAAACAGCGTCCGGTGCCCCATCTTTTTCACCAGCATCAGCGCGATACGTCGACCGAGCCCGGTTTTCTCATAGCCGGTACCAAACATAAAGGCCGCGAAGATAAGCCAGATTACCGAGTTTGAAAAACCTGATACCGCCCATGACAGCGATTTGGCGGTAAATTTAAAACCGTCCTGCGCGAGTTGCTCCGGGCTGAACAGCAGCCACGGTGAAAGGACGGCGATGATCGAAATGCCAATCATCGCTACCACCGCGCCCGGTACAGGTTCCAGAATAAGGCCCACAATCACACCGGTAAAGACGGCAAAATAGAGCCAGGTGTGGTTCTCAAGACCGTTGGGGACGGGCAGTACAGCAATAATGGCGATGACCACCAGCGGAGCCAGGTATCGCCACCAACCAGCTAAAGGTGCCATTGTTGTATCCCTACGAAAAGGGAGAGGCGCAGCGCCTCTCCGGGAGGGTTATTTGATGTAGTGCACGTGCTCGCAGATTTCATCGACGATAGGATCGCGACGTTCAGCGAACAGCTTTTTGTTTTCGGCGATCAGGTTATTGCCGTGGGTATCGATGGAAACGATCAGCGGGCCGAACTCTTTCACCCGACATACCCACAGGGACTCCGGCATGCCAAGTTCGGTCCAGTGTACCTCTTCGATCTCTTCAACCTGGGTTGCCGCCACGACCGCACAACCTGCCGGGAAGATTACGTGCAGCGCTTTAAACTGTTTGCAGCCTGCTTCCGTTAGCGGTCCCATGCCGCCCTTGCCGACCACCAGTTTGACGCCCGTCTGCTCGATAAAGTCTTTCTCAAACGCTTCCATACGCATGCTGGTGGTTGGGCCAACGGAGACCATCTCCCATTTTTCACCGTTCTTACGTACGATGGGCCCCGCGTGGAAAATGGCTTTGCCGTTCAGGTCATAAGGAATCGGGCGCTTCAGTTCGATCAGGCGGCGGTGACACACGTCACGACAGGTCACCAGCGTACCGGTCAGGTAGATGACATCGCCAACGCGAATGTCGGCCAGATCTTCGGCTTTGATCGGGGTTGTGAGGATCTTTTTCATAACGCGCTCCGGGTGTGAGACAGGTTTTCGAAGGAGAGGTCAGCATGAACCAACAGCGTGCCGCGACGGTGTGCCCAGCAGCCGGTAGAAACGGCAACGCCGATAGTCGACGGATGGCGTGCGGCGGATTCGATATGCACGCCCATCACCGAGCTATTCCCGGTCAACCCTTGCGGGCCAATGCCCAGACGGTTCAGCCCTTCTTCAAGACGCAGTTCCAGTTCGGCCGCTTTTGGATTCGGATGACGTGATCCGATAGGACGTAGCACCGCTTTACGAGAAAGGACGGCGGCGGTTTCCACGGAGGTGGCAATACCTACGCCCACCAGCACCGGCGGGCAAGCGTTGACTGCCAACGTGGAGATATTTTCGAAGACAAATTTCACCACGCCCTCGTAGCCTTCAGAAGGCATTAACACTTTTGAACGTCCCGGCAGCGTACAACCGCCGCCTGCCATGTAGACTTCGATTTCCGCGTCGTCGTTATCAGGGATGATGTCCCAGGTGACCCACGGCACACCGGTACCGGTATTTTTGCCGGTATTCACTTCGTCAAAAATCTCGACCGCGTTATGGCGCAGCGGCGCTTTTACCGTGGCGTCTTCAACGGCCTGTTTCAGGATGCTTTGCAGTTCGCCCAGCAGCGGAAAACGGGAGCCGACCTTCACAAAGAACATAATCTCGCCGGTGTCCTGACAGGCCGGACGGTTCAGGTCGATAGCTTTCTGCATGTTGTCAAACATGGTGTGGTAGATGATTTTACCCATCGGCGAAGTTTCGCCTTCACGCAGCTGTGTTAATTTATCTACGACGTCGTCAGGCATGCGGGTAGAAATCATGGCGGTAAAATCGGCGACAATGTTTGTCAGCGTAGTTATCGCATTTTGGTTATTTTGATTGCTCATCTTGTTAACTCCAGTTCTTTTATTTATCTGGAAATAAATTCTCCGCCACAAACTACCACTAAAAATGTGGGTTTATATTATTTGCCACTGTGAATATCCAATTAACAGATCGTGAATGATGTTCAGATAAGCAATAAAAATTGCACAAAGGCAGGGTTTAATACGCATGAGGGAATTACACTGCGGTTAACAACTTTACGGATATACCGATCATGCTGAACACGTATCCCCTCGCGAAAGACCTGCAGGTCCTGGTTGAAATTGTTCATAGCGGTAGCTTCAGTGCCGCCGCCGCGGCGCTCGGCCAAACGCCCGCGTTTGTGACGAAACGCATTCAGATCCTTGAGTCCACGCTGGGGACGACGCTGCTAAGCCGCTCCGCGCGCGGCGTGACACTCACGGAGAGTGGTCAACGTTGTTATGAACATGCGCAGGCTATTCTTGCGGGCTATCAGCATCTGGTCGATGACGTCACGCAACTCAAAACGCGCCCGGCAGGGATGATTCGTATCGGCTGTAGCTTTGGCTTTGGGCGCAGTTATATTGCACCAGCTATTACCGAACTGATGCATAGCTATCCTGAATTACAGGTGCATTTTGAACTTTATGATCGGCAAATTGATTTGGCGCAGGATAATATCGATTTGGATATTCGTATTAATGACGAGATTCCGGATTATTATATTGCGCATTTGTTAACGAAAAATAGAAGAATATTATGTGCAGCACCGACGTATTTACAAAAATACGGTGAGCCGACAACGCTGCAGGAATTAAGTAGTCATGATTGCCTGGTCACTAAAGAACGCGATATGACCCACGGGGTGTGGGAGCTGGATAACGGCCAGGAGAAAAAGTCGGTCAAGGTGGCGGGACATCTCTCCTCTAACAGCGGCGAGATTGTGTTGCAGTGGGCGCTACAGGGAAAAGGGATTATGCTGCGTTCCGAATGGGACCTGCAGCCGTTTCTGGCAAGCGGTGAACTGGTGCGCGTGCTGCCGGACTATGCGCAAAGCGCCAATATCTGGGCGGTTTATCAGGAGCCGCTGTATCGCAGCGTGAAGCTTCGGGTGTGCGTGGAGTTTCTGGCGACGTGGTGCCAGAACCGATTAGGCAAACCGGTAGAGGGGTATCACATTCCCCACGCCGGATAAGACGCTGTTGCGTCGCTATCCGACATTAAAATCACTCTGGGTCTCTTTCGCGTTTTTTCTTCAGCTTGGTCCAGATCTTTGGCTCCTGACGACGCCACAGACGCTGAATGTTGTCATGGTGGCGTAACAGAATTAAGCACGACAGCATGGACACCGGGAAAGTGAACTGGGGATTGAACCACCAGACGTAAAAGGGGGCGATCAGCGCGCTGACGATAGCGCCTAATGATGAATAGCCGCTTAATAAGACGGTCAGCAGCCAGGTTCCGGCCATCACGCCGGTTAAGTCCCAACCAATCGGCGCAATTGCGCCAAAGGCGGTGGCAACGCCTTTCCCACCTTTAAAGCCGAAGAAGACCGGCCAAATGTGACCCAGACAGGCGGCGATCGCGATCAATCCCAGCCAGAAGGGGCTAATGCCTAGCACATAGGCACCCCAGACGGGTAACATACCTTTCAGGACGTCGAAAATTAGCACCGCGACGGCGGCTCCTTTGCCACCGATGCGCAATACGTTTGTCGCGCCCGGATTCCCAGATCCGCTGTCACGCGGGTCCGGTAATCCAGCAAGGCGGCATACCAGAATAGCACTGGAAATTGAGCCACAGAGGTACGCGAAGATAATCATTCCAGGCGCGATTGCACTCATAAGCTGTTCCGTTTTGAAAATGTCGTGTAAAACGCTACTTCTGTGGATAATACGCATATTTCGCCGGAAGTGGTATCCGGGTTAGCCAAAAAGCAGGCAGGTCGTGATGGATATTGTATTTATAGAGCAACTTTCTGTAATCACCACTATTGGTGTTTACGACTGGGAACAAACGATCGAACAACAGTTGGTGTTCGATATCGAAATGGCGTGGGACAACCGTAAATCGGCTAAAAGCGATGATGTGGCTGATTGCCTGAGCTATGCTGATATTGCTCAAACGGTTGTTAATCATGTGGAAGGCGGGCGCTTTGCGCTGGTCGAACGCGTGGCGGAAGAAGTGGCGGATCTGCTGCTGAGCCGTTTTAATTCTCCATGGGTGCGGATCAAACTCAGTAAACCTGGCGCGGTTGCCCGTGCGGCGAACGTCGGGGTTATCATTGAGCGTGGCAATAATCTGAAAGAAAATAATTAACTTAATAATATCTAAACCAAACGGGTATAAAAGGGTCTTTATGTCGGCTCGTTTTCGCCGTGGTTTCTCTATCTAGAGGTTCATTAATGAGTGATATGCACTCGCTGCTGGTGGCGGCAATTTTGGGTGTGGTCGAAGGATTGACGGAGTTTTTACCCGTTTCCAGTACCGGCCATATGATTATTGTTGGCCACTTGTTGGGTTTTGAGGGTGACACCGCAAAAACATTTGAGGTGGTAATCCAGTTGGGCTCTATCCTGGCGGTCGTGGTGATGTTCTGGCGACGCCTGTTTGGCCTGATTGGCATTCACTTCGGTAAGGTCCCACATGAAGGCACTGGCAAAGGTCGGCTGACGCTGGGCCATATCCTGTTGGGGATGGTTCCTGCCGTCGTACTGGGACTGATTTTCCACGACATCATCAAATCGCTGTTTAACCCGATCAACGTGATGTATGCGCTGGTGGTAGGGGGCGTGCTGCTGATTGCCGCAGAATGCCTGAAGCCGAAAGAGCCGCGTGCGCCGGGTCTGGATGATATGACTTATCGCCAGGCGTTTATGATTGGCTGTTTCCAGTGTCTGGCGCTGTGGCCGGGTTTTTCTCGTTCCGGGGCGACGATTTCTGGCGGTATGCTGATGGGAGTAAGCCGTTACGCGGCCTCCGAATTCTCCTTCCTGCTGGCCGTGCCGATGATGATGGGCGCAACGGCGCTGGATCTCTACAAAAGCTGGACGTTCCTCAGCGCATCAGATATTCCGATGTTTGCAGTTGGTTTCGTGACGGCGTTTATCGTGGCGTTGGTGGCGATCAAAACCTTCCTACAGCTGATTAAGCGCATCTCGTTTATTCCGTTTGCGATTTACCGCTTTATTGTGGCGGCTGCCGTTTACGTCGTGTTCTTCTGATTTTACTAGCTTGCCGGATAGCGGCGTTAACGCTTATCCGGCAATGCACTGTCTACGCTTTCGGGCAACGTTGTTCTTTCCAGTCGGCTACCGCCGCGATACGACGCCGGGTCAGTTCCTCGCGAATAGCCTGACCTTTGAATCCCGCCTCAACGACGTCTTTCGTTGGTACCGCCTGCGCAACCTGCCAGGCTTCACGCAACAGCCTGCCTTGCGGATAATCCGCCGCTTCAAAACCGGTTCGCCCACGCACGTCGGCCTCGCTGGTCAGGGCGATTTGCTCCACGCGCTGCGGTTTGCGCCAGGCATCGATGGAATCAAACAGCTTAACGATGGTTTTCGGCTGCAGGATCGGGAAGGTATGAATGAGGTCGTGGAACTCGGCTACCAGTTTGGCTAAATCACGGATGTCATTCGGCACGCGCAGGCGTTGGCACAGTTGCTCGACCAGCTTCACGCCAGCCGGACCGTGACCGTGGTGGCGTGGCCACAGCGCTTTTGGCGTCAATGCCTTGCCAAGATCGTGGCACAGCGTGGCGAAACGCACGTCGACCTCCGGACTTAACATGGCCGCCATCGACAGCGTCATCAGCGTGTGAATACCTGTATCAATTTCCGGATGCCATTGCGCGGGCGCGGGAACGCCAAACAGAGCATCTACTTCCGGAAACAGGACGTGCAGTGCGCCGCAGTCGCGCAGGACCTGAAAAAATACCTGTGGGTTGCGGGTGGTTAAAGCACCTTCTGTTTCTTTCCACACCCGCTCTGGCGTCAGGTGCTCCAGTTCCCCTGCGGCGTTCATATCGCGCATCAGCGTCATGGTTTCTTCAGCGATACGAAAACCGAGGTGCGCATAGCGGGCAGCAAAGCGCGCCACGCGCAGCACGCGCAATGGATCTTCGCTAAAGGCGGGGGACACATGGCGTAGCAGACGGTTTTCCAGATCATCGCGTCCGTTATACGGATCGATAATCTCGCCGTCGTCATCGCGGGCCATTGCGTTGATGGTCAGATCGCGACGCTGAAGATCAGCCTCCAGCGTTACATCCGGCGCGGCGTAGCAGGTGAATCCGGTATACCCCGAGCCTGATTTGCGTTCGGTACGCGCCAGCGCATACTCTTCCCGGGTTTGCGGATGCAGAAACACGGGAAAATCGCGGCCTACCTGCTGGTAGCCCGCGTCGAGCATCTCTTGCGGCGTGGCGCCGACAACAACCCAATCTTTATCTTTAATCGGTAGCCCTAATAACGCATCCCGAACAGCACCACCGACCAGATAAATCTTCACGCCACTTTCCTTTTGAAATTATGATCCCTTAATCATATGTCAGTGCGGCGGAGAAGGCGATTCAGTTCATCCAGCGATCTTTGCGTTTACGGCTGGGGATCATGTGTGGCAGAACCAGGCCGAGCAACAAACCAAGACCCAGCACGCCGCCGCCGTACATAAACCACTGCATGATGATGGTGCGCTGTTTGTCATCAAGCTGAAGGTTGGCTGCGCTGACCTTCTTTTGCGCCACGATAAGCTCGTTCCTCAGCTTCTGGTTTTCTTGTTTCAGCCCGTCGATTACGCTGTCGCTTTGCGACACTTTTTGCTGCATATCGGCGGTGCGCTGATTCCACGTGGTGTCGATATTATTGAGCTTATCGGTCAAGGTCTTGACCTGGTTTTCCAGATCGGGAACGCGGGTACGCAGGCTCGGCGTACTGTTCAGCTCTTTCAGTGGGATCCAGGCGGTACGTCCGGTGCTGTCTTTCACCTGGGCGTAGTTGGTATTGGCATCGGTCTGTAATAGCGTGACTTCCTCGCCGGCGTTAACCGTACCCACGAGGCGATAATTATCTCCCGGACCGCTGCGGACCCAGGTGTTCAGTTCGTCAGAAACATAGCGCTTTTCTTCGGCATGAGAGACTGCAGTGGCGCTAAGTGCGAGTAAAGTTAATCCAATCAGGCGTAATTTTGGCATCAGGCTGTCGTTATTGTCATAGAAAGTGGAACGATAGTAGTGGCATCAGTGTCTCTACGCAAAGCATTCGACATCAATCGGAATCATCTGTGTCCTTTTTGCCACCACTCAAAACTTTTACGCCCGTCAAATTGCTCGTTGCATGGCAATTTGGCGCAAAATACTATCTACTGACCATAAAGAACGAGCTTAGTTCGCAGTCAGTTTTCTCAACTGTGACATAACCCATAAGTACAAGACCATGGCCCAGGAAATCGAATTAAAATTTATCGTCAATAGTGACGCTGTAGATGCGCTACGTGAACGTCTGAATACGCTGGGGGGAGAGCATCATGCGCCCAGCCAGTTGCTGAATATCTACTACGAAACGCCGGATGCGTGGCTGCGTGGTCACGATATGGGGCTGCGTATTCGCGGTGAGAACGGTCATTACGAAATGACCATGAAAATTGCCGGACGAGTGACGGGCGGCCTGCATCAGCGGCCGGAGTTTAACGTTGCGCTGAACGCGCCAGAGTTGGATCTCTCCCTGTTTCCAACGGAAGTCTGGCCTGATGGCGAACTGCCCGCTGAACTTGCCTCTCAGGTACAGCCGCTCTTCAGCACCGATTTTTACCGTGAGAAATGGCACCTTGATATCGACGGTAGCCGCATTGAAATGGCCCTCGATCTCGGGGAAGTGAAAGCGGGCGAGTTGGCTGAACCTATCTGTGAGCTTGAACTGGAGCTGTTAAGCGGCGATACCCGAGCAGTATTGAAGCTGGCAAACCAGCTGGTATCGCAAACCGGTTTACGCCAGGGCAGCCTGAGTAAAGCGGCGCGCGGCTATCATCTGGCTCAGGGGAATGCACCGCGTGAACTCAAACCGACGCGCATTTTGAAGGTTCCGGCAAAAGCGAGTATTGAGCAAGGGCTGGAAGCGGCGCTGGAGCTGGCATTATCACAGTGGCAGTACCATGAAGAGCTGTGGGTGCGCGGCGTCAAAGGGGCGAAAGCCGAGGTGCTGGCTGCGATGGGCCTGGTGCGTCACATTCTGATGCTGTTTGGCGGTAATGTGCCGCGAAAAGCGAGTGCTCACTTACGTGATTTGCTGACCCAGTCGGAAGCGATCATTGCGTCTGACGTTTCTGCCGTTTCCGCGGTTTACAGCACGCAAACGGCGATGACCAAGCTGGCGCTGACCGAATGGCTGGTGACCAAAGGGTGGCAGCCGTTCCTTGATGCGAAGGCGCAGGGTAAAATAGCCGACTCCTTTAAGCGTTTCTCAGATACCCATCTCTCGCGCCATGCTGCTGAACTGAAAACAGCTTTTGCTCAGCCGCTGGGCGATCAGTACGCCGATCAGCTTCCGCGCCTGACGCGCAACATTGATAGCATGCTGATGCTGGCGGGATACTACGACGAAAATGTCGCATCGGAATGGATCGCCACCTGGCAGGGTTTACGTCACGCCATTGCGGCCAACCAATACATTGAAATTGAACACTTCCGCAACGAGGCGATTGCTTTAGAACCGTTCTGGCTGCACAGCGGAAAACGATAATCAGGGTGAGGCCGGGATGCCTGATGGCGCTGCGCTTATCAGGCCTACGCGATGGGCGGAAGCGTCATGCAGGCTGGATAAGGCAACATGCCGCTGCCCGGTACTATTCAAAGGATAATCCATAAATGAAGCAGCTCTCTTCACCGTTACAGCATTACTGGCCGACCGTTGTTGAGCGGCTGCCAGCAGCAATATCTGAGTCCTCGCTTAGTATTCAGGCGAAGTCAGTGCTTACATTCAGTGATTTTTTTCGCGACAGCATTATTGCCCATCCCGAATGGCTGGTCGAACTGGAAAGCACGCCACCCGGGGCGGATGAATGGCAACACTATGCTGATTGGTTACAGCAAGCATTGGTCGACGTTAGCGACGAAAACACGCTGATGCGTGAGCTGCGCCTGTTTCGCCGTCGCATCATGGTGCGTATCGCCTGGGCGCAGACGCTGTCGCTGGTGACGGAAGAGAGTATCTTGCAGCAGCTAAGCCATTTGGCTGAAACGTTGATCGTCGCCGCGCGTGACTGGTTATACGCCGCCTGCTGTCGTGAATGGGGTACGCCCTGTAATCCACAAGGTGTTGCGCAACCGCTGCTGATTTTAGGCATGGGGAAACTGGGTGGCGGCGAACTGAATTTTTCCTCTGATATCGATCTGATTTTTGCCTGGCCGGAGCACGGCAGTACGCAGGGTGGACGTCGCGAGCTGGATAACGCGCAGTTCTTTACCCGTATGGGCCAGCGGCTCATCAAAGTGCTGGATCAGCCCACAATGGATGGATTTGTCTATCGGGTGGATATGCGTTTACGCCCGTTTGGCGACAGCGGCCCGCTGGTGCTGAGCTTCTCCGCGCTGGAGGATTATTACCAGGAACAAGGGCGCGACTGGGAACGCTATGCGATGGTCAAAGCCCGCATTATGGGCGATTGCGACGGTACTTACGTCAGTGAGCTTCGCGCTATGCTGCGGCCTTTTGTCTTCCGCCGCTATATTGATTTCAGCGTGATCCAGTCTCTGCGTAACATGAAAGGAATGATTGCCCGCGAAGTGCGCCGCCGTGGCCTGAAAGAAAACATTAAGTTGGGCGCGGGTGGTATTCGTGAAATCGAATTTATCGTGCAGGTCTTCCAGCTTATTCGCGGTGGGCGCGAGCCGTCATTGCAATCCCGCTCGCTGTTACCCACGCTCAGCGCCATCAATGCGTTGCACCTGCTGTCAGACACCGACGCGGAACAACTGCGTGCAGCCTATCTCTATTTACGTCGTCTGGAGAACCTGCTGCAAAGTATCAATGATGAGCAGACCCAGACCTTGCCAGGCGATGAACTGAACCGCGCGCGGCTGGCGTGGGGGATGAACGTCGATGACTGGCAGCAGCTAACCGATGTGCTGGCCAGTCATATGGACAACGTGCGCCGGGTGTTTAACGAGTTGATTGGCGATGACGAAGCAGAAACCCAGGAAGAGTCGCTCTCAGAACAGTGGCGTGAACTGTGGCAGGACGCATTACAGGAAGATGACACCACGCCGGTGCTGACGCATCTGGCGGATGACGATCGCCGGCGCGTGCTGTCTCTGATTGCCGATTTTCGCAAAGAGCTGGATAAACGCACCATTGGCCCACGCGGACGCCAGGTGCTGGATCACTTAATGCCGCATCTGCTGAGCGATGTCTGTTCGCGTGACGACGCCTCAGTCCCGCTGTCGCGCATCACACCGCTGCTGGTAGGCATAGTGACCCGTACGACCTATCTGGAGCTGCTGAGCGAATTCCCCGGAGCGCTTAAGCATCTGATTTCGTTATGTGCCGCCTCGCCGATGATCGCCAGCCAGCTGGCGCGGTATCCGCTGTTGCTCGATGAACTGCTGGATCCGAATACCCTGTATCAACCCACCGCGACGGATGCCTACCGTGATGAACTGCGCCAGTATTTGCTGCGCGTGCCGGAAGATGACGAAGAGCAGCAGTTGGAAGCGCTGCGTCAGTTTAAGCAAACGCAGCTGCTGCGCATTGCCGCGGCAGATATCGCTGGTACGCTGCCGGTGATGAAGGTGAGCGACCACTTAACCTGGCTGGCGGAAGCTATTATTGATGCGGTAGTCCAGCAGGCGTGGATGCAGATGGTCGCTCGCTACGGGCAACCCTCTCATCTTAACGAGCGCGAGGGGCGCGGTTTTGCCGTCGTCGGGTATGGCAAACTGGGCGGCTGGGAGCTGGGCTACAGTTCGGATCTTGATTTGATCTTCCTGCATGACTGTCCTATGGACGTGATGACGGATGGTGAGCGTGAGATTGACGGGCGACAGTTCTATTTGCGTCTGTCGCAGCGCATTATGCACCTTTTCAGCACCCGCACCTCATCCGGTATTTTGTATGAAGTGGATGCGCGGTTGCGTCCGTCCGGCGCGGCGGGAATGCTGGTGACATCAACCGAGGCTTTCGCTGATTACCAGCGCAACGAAGCCTGGACGTGGGAGCATCAGGCGCTGGTGCGCGCTCGAGTGGTGTACGGCGACCCACGGTTGACCTCTCAGTTTGATGCGATTCGTCGCGATATCATGACCCTCGTCCGCGATGCGAAAACCTTGCAGACCGATGTGCGCGAAATGCGTGAGAAAATGCGGGCCCATTTGGGCAATAAGCATCGCGATCGTTTTGATATCAAAGCGGATGAAGGCGGCATCACCGACATTGAGTTTATTACGCAATACCTGGTGCTGCGCTATGCGCATGAAAAACCGAAGCTGACGCGCTGGTCGGATAACGTGCGCATTCTGGAGTTACTGGCGCAAAACGACATTATGGATGAGCAGGAAGCGCTGGCGCTTACCCGTGCTTATACGACGCTGCGCGATGAACTTCATCATCTTGCATTGCAGGAACTTCCGGGCCATGTGGCACCGGAGCACTTCGACGCTGAACGTACGCTGGTGCGTGACAGCTGGCAGAAGTGGCTGGTTGCCGAGTGAAGTGTGCTATTATCGCGCGCAAATTTTAAGACCCTCAGAGAATCTCTCAGGAGACAGGAATGAAAGTAACGCTGCCAGAGTTTGAACGTGCAGGAGTCATGGTTGTCGGTGATGTGATGCTAGATCGCTACTGGTACGGTCCTACCAGCCGTATTTCACCTGAAGCGCCGGTTCCGGTGGTGAAGGTTGATACCATTGAAGAACGTCCCGGTGGCGCAGCAAACGTGGCGATGAACATTGCCTCTCTGGGAGCGAATTCGCGTCTGGTCGGCCTGACTGGGATTGACGACGCGGCGCGTGCGCTGAGCAAAACGCTGGCGGATGTGAACGTAAAATGTGACTTCGTTTCTGTGCCAACTCATCCGACGATCACCAAACTGCGCGTGCTTTCCCGCAACCAGCAACTGATTCGCCTGGATTTCGAAGAAGGTTTTGAAGGCGTGGATCCGCAGCCGCTGCATGAGCGTATTAACCAGGCTCTGGGCTCCATTGGCGCTTTGGTGCTCTCCGATTACGCCAAAGGCGCACTGGCAAGCGTGCAGCAGATGATTGCTCTGGCGCGTAAGGCTGGGGTGCCGGTGCTTATCGATCCGAAAGGGACCGATTTTGAACGCTATCGTGGCGCAACGCTGCTGACGCCGAATTTGTCTGAATTTGAAGCGGTGGCCGGTAAGTGCAAAAGCGAAGATGAACTGGTTGAGCGCGGCATGAAAGTGATTGCAGATTTCGACCTTTCCGCGCTGCTGATCACGCGTTCCGAACAGGGTATGACGCTGCTGCAACCGGGCAAATCGCCACTGCATATGCCGACGCAGGCGCAGGAAGTGTATGACGTGACGGGGGCGGGCGATACGGTGATCGGCGTGCTGGCTGCGACGCTGGCGGCGGGGAACACTCTGGAAGAGGCGTGCTATTTTGCTAATGCCGCAGCGGGTGTTGTCGTCGGTAAACTGGGGACTTCCACCGTTTCCCCGATTGAACTGGAAAACGCCGTGCGCGGTCGGGCCGACACTGGCTTTGGCGTGATGAGCGAGTCTGAGCTGAAACAGGCCGTAGCCAGCGCCCGCAAGCGCGGTGAGAAAGTGGTGATGACCAACGGCGTGTTCGACATCCTACATGCTGGCCACGTTTCCTATCTGGCGAATGCGCGCAAGCTGGGCGATCGTCTGATCGTGGCGGTAAACAGCGATGCTTCGACCAAACGTCTGAAAGGCGATACGCGTCCGGTCAACCCGCTGGAACAGCGCATGATCGTGCTGGGCGCGCTGGAAGCCGTCGACTGGGTGGTCTCTTTTGAAGAAGACACACCACAGCGTCTGATTGCCGGCATCCTGCCGGATCTGCTGGTAAAAGGCGGCGACTATAAGCCGGAAGATATTGCGGGCAGCAAAGAAGTGTGGGCGAACGGCGGTGAAGTGCTGGTGCTGAACTTTGAAGATGGCTGCTCAACGACCAATATCATCAAGAAGATCCAAAAAGACAGCGATAAATAACAAATGCTGGAAACGTATCGAACTTTTGGATGCGATACGTTTCTTGCTGTTGATGCTGCTGTTTTCTTCAACCCAGAGTAAAGGAATAAGGGGAGAAGGGATTTCTCCCCCCGATTTACTTTTACATGACGTTACAATAAGCGTGCGTCACGCTGACCTTAAATCCGACCCCTCTTAGATTTCGTGGGAAACTGTGAACCAGCGCAGTGGTTTTGCGCACAATATGTACAGAATAACTTCGCATCCAGGGAAATACTGAAATTAGAAAAAGCATATGGCCTTAACAGATATTCAATAACTGGAGGGTATGCTCATGAACAGCAATATGTATTCAATGAACAATTTCGATTTCCTGGCCCGTAGTTTTGCCAGGATGCAAGCTGAGGGCCATCCCGTAGATATCCAGGCGATAACTGGGAATATGGATGAAGAACATCGTAGCTGGTTTTGCAAACGCTATGCGCTGTACTGCCAGCAAGCGACGGAGGCCAGGAAGCTAGAACTGGAACACTAACAGAAAAAACGGGCCTTGCGGCCCGTTGTCGTTTTTACTCTTGCGGATCGACTGACGGGATCGCGGGAGCAGGTTTAACTTCTGCCGTTTTTTCACGCGATTCCAGCTCAGTCAGACGTTGCTCAAGCAGCGCCAGCTTTTCACGGGTACGCAGCAAAACCTGAGTCTGTACATCAAACTCTTCACGGCTTACCAGATCCAGACGGGTCAGCTGTGACTGCAGCGTTTGACGAATTTTCTTCTCGACGTCTTCGCCAAACTCGCGGATCCCTTTCGGCATCGACTCGTGAACCTGACGAGCAATCTGCTCAATTTTTTTCGGGTCAATCATTGTGGTTTCCCTGAACTGGTACGTGTTGTTGCCTATTGTAGTGCGAACTGGCACAGGCATAAACCAGAATTGTGTGAAGCTAAGACGAGCAAAGGCGTTGATGAAGGTAATCAATAGCGTTATAGTTAACCCGCTTATTCTCAGGGCGGGGCGAAATTCCCCACCGGCGGTAAATCAACTCAGGTTGAAAGCCCGCGAGCGCTTTGGGTGCAAACTCAAAGGTCAGCAGATCCGGTGTAATTCCGGGGCCGACGGTTAGAGTCCGGATGGGAGAGAGTAACGATCCAGTCGGGCATGGACCCGCTCACGTTATTTTTTTGCCGCTTATACGGTACTCCTAAGACTGCCCTGATTCTGGTAACCATAATTTTAGTGAGGTTTTTTTACCATGAATCAGACGCTACTTTCCTCTTTTGGTACGCCTTTCGAACGTGTTGAACTTGCGCTGTCTGCGCTGCGTGAAGGACGCGGTGTGATGGTGCTTGACGACGAAGATCGTGAAAACGAAGGCGATATGATTTTCCCGGCAGAAACCATGACCGTTGAACAGATGGCTCTGACCATCCGTCACGGCAGCGGTATTGTATGCCTGTGCATCACTGAAGACCGACGCAAACAGCTCGATCTGCCAATGATGGTGGAAAATAACACCAGCGCTTACGGTACCGGTTTTACCGTGACCATTGAAGCAGCAGAAGGCGTGACCACCGGCGTTTCCGCTGCGGACCGTGTTACTACGGTACGTGCGGCAATTCAGGATGGCGCTAAACCTTCCGATCTTAACCGTCCGGGGCACGTTTTCCCGCTGCGTGCTCAGGCAGGTGGCGTGTTGACCCGCGGTGGTCACACTGAAGCAACCATCGACCTGATGACGCTGGCAGGGTTTAAACCGGCAGGCGTACTGTGCGAACTGACCAATGACGATGGCACCATGGCGCGTGCGCCAGAATGTATCGAATTTGCCGGCAAGCATAATATGGCGGTAGTTACTATCGAAGACCTGGTGGCTTATCGTCAGGCGCATGAGCGCAAAGCCAGCTAATCGCAAATTACCACGTTAGTCGCGGTAAGCATAAAAAACCGAAGCCATCTTCCAGGCTTCGGTTTTTTTGTTTCTTGCTCCGATTATTTGGTTCTCACCCGCTTTAATGCCCATGCGCCGCTCATAATGACGAGCAACAGTAAGCACAAACTAAAGGCCAACAAACAGGCCTGCGCCATGTTCATAAAATGCCAAGGCGGGATCAGATACCAACCTTCTGACTGCTGGTACAGATCGACAAACCACTTTTGCGTACTGCTGAGCGCCACGCCGTCGGGAACAATGGGAGCGTCATAGCCGCAATCTCCTGTGGGTTTAAACCACTCCGGTGCCCAGTTGGCCAGAGGCAAATTAAAAGGGAATGTCGGATCGGTGGAGCATCCCTGTACGCCAAACAGCGAATCCGGGTCCGGGTTATGTACAGCATAATGAATGCCGTTAAGTTTGATGGAGAACTTAATGCCCATGATGCTGCCGTAAAATGCCGCGATACAACCGATGAGCTTCAGAGCAACATTTTTGGGGTTGATTGCCGCAATCAATCCGCCAAAAACCATCACCAGCATGGCAAAGCGAATGTAGACACATTGCTCGCAGGGGGCCATGTAGAGATAGATTTGGAAGAACGAGTGCGCCAGAATAATCAATCCACCCATTGCGCAAGCCATCAACAGCCACAGAAAGCGCTGTTCCTGCCATCTCACCAGGGTATCAACCGGTGTATTGCGTAAGTCTCGCCACGATCCTTTTATGAAAGCCATAGCCGGGTCCCTGTTTATTTTTTCGCGAGCTCTCTGACAAGCTCAGCCATGGAATCAATAGATTTGATATTTTTGGTGTAGATCAGGTATTTACCATTGACGACGTAAGCCGGAACGCCCTGGATTTTGGCGACATCATATGCTGCTTTCCATTTCTCCAGCGTTTGCTGGACGGCTGGATCCTTCAATGCCGCGTCAAAATCAGCCTGGCTCATGCCCGCTGCATCCAACCCTGTTTTGATGAATGAGGCGGGATCTTTACCCTCTGACCAGCGCTCTTTCTTATCGTGGTAGGCGGCGTAATAAGCGAACTTGGCTTTTTTAAACTGTGATTTGGCGTCAAACAATGAAATACCTGCAGCCATGTCCCTGGCAATCATTACGGCAAAGATTTCACTGGCCTGCTTACCGTATTCCCCTTTGGTTTCCAGATGAAACGGAGTGAAAGTAACGACATCGGCGACTTTGTCTGACACGGGCCCTGTCACGGCTTTATCATATTTGTAGCAAAATGGGCAGGCGTAACTGAATACTTTGATCAACGTCTTATCGGCATTGGGAATTGGTTTTTCCAGAACCATATAATCAGTGCCTTCAGTAAACGCTGATGCTGCAAACGGTGAGGCAAGCGCGGCGGTTAATACCACGCTTTTAAATAATGAAGTGATCCATTTAGATGACATAATTAATCCTTAATCTAACGTAATTATTTAAACATTTGGCGTGGATGAACCAGCAATGCACGGTAGTGAGTTTGATTTGGCTTATCGGACAGGACATTAATTTCGACTTTGACTTCTTTTGTTTTGTAGTCAATTTCGTTGATTTTGCCGATGGTTGGCTGTCCAACGTCAAATAAATTAATCGAACCACCAAAGCCAAACATGGTGTCGCGATCTTTTTGATATTCGATAACCGAGGTGATAGGGCTATAAAAATCATAACCGCGCTCTTTTCCGTACTCCCAAATTTGCTGGACGGTCCCTTTTTTCTCGTCAATTTTATATTCGACGAAACGGGAGTATTTCATTGTTGGTAACGCCGGTTGTTCGAGTCCGCGGCCATCGCCGTTGTCAAAAATGGTAAGCGTTCCTTTGCTGGAGAGCCATGCGGTGTGTTGAGTGTAGGTAAAATCGAAATCGGTATTCTCGCACTTGCCATTTTCATCACATTTCAGTGCGTTGCCTTTATCATCAACCGGTTTTAACAGCTTGCTTGCCAGCGCCTTATTCCAGCCTTTAGACGGTGCAAGGATCCACTTAACCTGTTTATCGCGACCGATTTTGACAACCCCCTGATGGCGGGAAGAGATAATGATGGCGTCGTCTTTGGCGTCAAAGGCGATGGAGTTAACGTGCGCCCAGTTACGACCAGCACCCACGCCGAGGGCGTCACCGTAGGGGGTATCTGGCTCCAGTTTTGCCTGCTGGCCGGCATGAGCGAGGTCCACGTTGACGCATACCGCGCCCGCATCCAACGCACCCAGCAGTGCATCACGCATCGGATCGAGAATTTTTGTCAGATCCCACACGTCAACAACACGACCGGATTTGTCGACTTCAATAATCTGGTCGCGGATAGTTTGTACGTGAATGCCATCTTCCTTGCGATAGTCCCGTTTACCCACGCGAAGCAGTACGGTGCCGTTCACCGTTTCGACGGACTCATGCGATGCGTCGAGGAATCCGCGCGGCAGCTTATGGTCGGCCAGAATCTGGCCCATCATATCGAATTCATACCAGTGCTGGCCCTGTACGGCGGTGAAGGTGCCGCGCGGTGTCTCTCGTATGCCCATCAGGTAACCGCGCTTGTTGATATCCATGTCATGACCGTCATAGAAAGTGTCCTGATCCAGCCACCAACGATATTCACCTTCCGTATCAACGATAAAGGTAAAGGGTGCGATATCAAAGGGTAATGCGCCACCGGCCGGACCAGCATCCAGGATACCGGCATTTTTATCTTTTTCACCATGCCAGTGGAATTCTGCGCCCTGCGCGGTAAAGGTGTGGGTATTCACCAGATAGAGACGGTCTTCAAAGCCAGGTGCGACCTTAATAACGTTTGTTTGCTGTAAATCGGAAATAGAACGGTTATCCATGTAGTGATTAACGATGGCAGATGTTTGCACCACGTAATCTTCCTTGATGGCCTTGCCATTTTCTTTATATTCAACAGTGACTTTATTAGCGAACTTTTGATAAAGGCCAAAAATAGGAACCCCATCGTAGGTGGCGAGGGATTCTTTGCCGACGGTATAGGTAATTGGGACTCCTTTTTCACCTTTACCATGAACGGTAACTTTAACATCCGAAATAACATGACTATCTAATTCAACCAGTGCGGTAAGAGGGGCGTTTCCGTATGGGTCAACGACTATCGCACCCAATTTTCCTGCAGGCTGGGCTGGTTGGAAACCTGCGGCAAATGAATTCCCTGCGGCAAAGCCAAACGTCAGTGCAAGCGTTCCGGCTAGAAGTGTTTTTCGGTACTGTGTAAACATGGATATATCTCCTTATATTATCTTTAAATATAACAGTGCTGAATATATTATGTTTTTACGATGTGAATATAATAAAAAATGGTATTGCCGATGCTACTTTTATGGTGAATATACTAATATTGATGAGGTGTATTATTTTGCAGGCGCTAATTTTTATTATTTTTTGGATGGTATGAGTGCGTTATTTTAAGGGCAATATTTATTATTGCGCAGTGTGATCTTGTCGACATTGTTTTATTTTTTATAACGGTGTCAACTATTTGCATAGCTGCTGGTTTATATGATCGAAATCATATATTTGTTTCTGGAATATGCCACTATAGGAGTATGTAAGAATAAGGTTGTGTAAAATTTTAACGTTAAATGTTTAATGATGTTAAATTTTAAGGGTAAAAGAATGTTTATCGCCTGGTACTGGATTGTATTAATTGCACTCGTTGCAGTTGGTTATTATTGCCATATGAAGCGTTATTGTCGGGCATTTCGGCAAGACCGGGATGCATTACTCGAGGCGCGAAACAAACTCTTTCGTCGTTCTGGCGAAGATAACAGCGCGGTTAAGGAACAGGAATAGTCCTTCACGTTCTGCTATGGATGAGCGGATGCTGTAAATTAGCAGGGTGGCATCCGCCCTCTGAATTAGCCGATTCCCATGGACTGGAGGATGACAAGACTTAATCCCATCACCGACATTCCACAAAGTACCCCATAGCTGGGATTATTATTCGGGTCGATCTCTTTTGCCAACGGCATTAGCTCATCGACGGACAGCGCCACCATAATTCCTGCGACTGCTGCCATTATTGCCGCCATCACTACCGGTGAGATCAGGCTTCCCAGAATTAACCACGCCAGTACGCCGCCCAGGATTTCCGCCATGCCCGAGATCCCGGCCCAGAATATCGCCGTACGTTTGGAGCCCGTGGCTGCATAGACTGGACCCGCAACGGCTAATCCTTCAGGAATATTGTGTAATGCGACGGCAAGGGCAATACCAAAGCCCAGCTCGAGGTTGCTGCTGGCGGTAACAAACGTCGCTATCCCTTCCGGGAAGTTGTGCAGGCTAATGCCGAGCGTTAATAAAATCGCGGTACGTTTAATGGAGCCGGGCAGAGGCCGCGTGGTTTTCTGTACCAGATCCTGAGGGTGCGCGTGCGGCAATAGGCGGTCCAGGCCAAAGTATCCCAGTAAGCCAACGATAAACATTCCGTAGCCCAATACCGGCGACATGCCTTCAGCAGCCAGTGCGGCTGGGAGCATCTCCATCAGTGAGATCAGTAACATAATCCCTGCGGCGAAGCCTAACGAAAAGGCGAGCACGCGGTTGGAGGGTTTTTGCCCTAACACGCCGAGAAATGCGCCGATAAACGTGGCGGCGCCTGCCAGTAAAGTCAGAAGTAAAGGTACTGACATCGACAAATAAAACTCCTTATCAATCTGCTGTCCGGGTCGGATCGTCAAAATAACTGATGATCTTCATCATGGTTATCTGAGTTCTTCATCAGCCGAATAAGCGTATTGTGGTGGTATCAAAATGACTCCCTCAGTAAGGATATCATCATGTCTTCAACTCGTATGCCAGCATTGTTTTTGGGTCACGGTAGCCCGATGAATGTTCTGGAAGATAACGTTTATACCCGCGCCTGGCAGCAACTGGGGGAAACGTTGCCGCGCCCGAAAGCCATTGTGGTGGTCTCGGCGCATTGGTTCACTCGTGGCACGGGCGTGACGGCGATGGAAGCGCCTAAAACGATCCACGATTTTGGCGGTTTTCCGCAGGCGTTGTATGACACCCATTACCCGGCTCCTGGATCACCGGAACTGGCGCAGCATCTGGTTGACTTGCTGGCCCCGGTGCCCGTTACCTTAGACAAAGAGGCCTGGGGTTTTGACCACGGTTCATGGGGCGTGCTGATCAAGATGTACCCGCATGCGGATATTCCGATGGTGCAGCTGAGCATTGACAGTACCAAACCTGCGGCCTGGCATTTTGAAATGGGCTGCAAGCTGGCGGCACTGCGTGATGAGGGCATTATGCTGGTAGCCAGCGGTAACGTGGTGCATAACCTGCGCACTGCGCGTTGGCACGGTGAGAACACGCCATATCCGTGGGCGACCTCATTCAACGATTATGTTAAAGCAAACCTGACATGGCAGGGACCGGTTGAACAGCACCCGCTGGTGAACTATCTCGATCATGAAGGGGGATCGTTATCGAACCCGACACCGGATCACTATCTGCCGCTGCTGTATGTATTAGGTGCCTGGGATGGCAAAGAGCCGGTGACTATTCCTGTTGACGGGATTGAGATGGGAAGTTTGAGTATGTTGTCGGTGCAGGTCGGATGATAAATGCCCGATGGCGCTGCGCTTATCGAGCCTACAGTTCGTGCTGTAGGCCGGGTAAGACGCAGCTACCACCCGGCACTCTCAGTCATTCGACAAAAATATGCGGATAGAAACGCGAGAGATCCTGCGTGATCAACGCGCGGTCTTCGCGAATGCCAATGCCAGCTGGTTGATCGTTGATTAGCCAGCTGCCGATCAACATATAGCTGTCGCCAAACTTCGGTAGCTGATGGAACTGCTGCACGATCATACCTTCTTCGCCGTACGGCCCTTCCACTGCTTCGATCGTTTTACCGTTTTCGATAATGGAAACGTTCGCGCCTTCACGTGAGAAGATCGGCTTTACGACGAATTTATCCATCTGAGGATAGTCATCTTCGGCGAAATACGCAGGCAGCAGATTCGGATGATCCGGGAACATTTCCCACAACAGCGGTAATAACGCTTTGTTGGAGATGATGCTCTTCCAGGCTGGTTCCAGCCAGCGAACGCCAGCGTCTTCCAGCTTGGTGGAGAACATTTCGCGCAGCATGAATTCCCACGGATAGAGCTTGAACAGGTTAGCTATGACCTGATCTTGCATATCCGTGAACTGACCCTTTTCACCAAGACCAATATCTTCGACATAGAGGAATTCAGTGGCGATTTCAGCTTCGGCAGCGCAATCCTGCAGATACTGGATCGTTCCGCGATCTTCCACCGTATCGCGACAACAGGTCAGATGTAGCAACTGAAAACCATACTGCTCACGCAGCTCGGCGAAACGCTCGATCAGCTTTTCCTGCAGACTGTTGAATTGATCGCTGCCTTCCGGCAGGTTGCCTGCATTGAGTTGGTCTTCCAGCCAGATCCACTGGAAAAACGCAGCTTCGTACAGAGAGGTTGGCGTATCGGCGTTGTTTTCTAACAGCTTAGGCTCGCCCGTGCCGTCCCACGCCAGATCGAGACGCGAATAGAGCGACGGTTGCTGTGTCTGCCAGGACTGGCGGACAAAGCCCCAGGTATGCTTCGGAATGCGAAACTTGGTCATCAGCTCATCGCTGGCGATGACCCTTTCCACCACTTTGAGACACATTTGATGCAGCTCTGCAGTGACCTCTTCCAGCTTTTCGACCTGAGCAAGCGTGAGCTTATAATACGCATCCTCACACCAGTACGGCTCGCCGTACATAGTGTGAAAGTTGAAACCGTATTCGGTGGCTTTATCGCGCCAGTCCGGGCGCTCAACAATACTGACTCTTTCCATGACGATCAGCCGCCCATTGAACGTGTGGTAGTACCGCTTGCGCTACGCTGCATGGTGCTCTGTTTAGCCACAGATTCGCCAAATCCACCGCGGGTTACGGTAGAGGTGGTAGCCGGTTTCGGCGCCATGGCGGTTTTCGGTACGGTCATGGTGCGACCCGGCGTTGCGGCGCCGTAGTTTTTGCCGCCGGCATCCGTATATTTGCCGTATGCCGGGCTGGCCGGATTTTTCGAGCTGAACAGCGGCTGCTGAGCGCCCATACCGCCACCCATCATGCGGCCCATCATATAGCCTGCCATTAGCGGCATCCAGAAGCTGCCGCTGCTTTGATTCTGCGCCTGAGCCTGGCCTTCACCGGTCGGCGCCATGCCCGCTTGTGCAGGTGCCTGTTGGCACTGGCCTTCGCCGAATTCAGCGATACAGTCTTCGCGAGTGGCGTATTTTGGCGCGGTGCGTTCAGCTTCTTTCAGCGCATTGTTAAACGCAGTGGTACATTCGGCGCTTTTACCCGGATTAGCTGCAGAGCAGTCGTCCGCGTTCTGATAAAGCGAAACCGTTTCGTCACTCTTTTCACAGCCCGCGAGCATAAAAACAGCGGTAACTGCCAGAGCGACAGGAGTCAGGTGGCGCGCGCTCCAGCTTTTGCGGAACGAGGCGTGATGTATAGATTTTGTCCGTTTCATTTATGTCTTCCAGGACCCAGTGGTAACTCTGCTCAGAATAGAGGATGACTGGTCGAAATTGAAGCGGGAAGAGGCGAGAATGCGGAAGAAGGGGCGGATCTTTACGTTGCCTTACGTTCAGACGGGGCCGAAGCCCCGTCATCAGCATCAGTTACGGAACGGGTTGTTACCGTTGCTGCTGGTTGAACGTGCAGCCGTTGGTTGAGCCGCAGGCATATTGCCGTTGCTGTTAAAGTCATTCACAGCGGCATCTTGCTGCGGATTTTGCGGCGCTACGTTATCCGGAGAAGTCGGGATCGGTTTACCCAGCGTATTGTTCAGCGCCACCAGATCCTGCTCGTTCAGCGTACCGAGCGCAGATTTGACGTTAAGCTGGTTGATAAGATAGGTATAACGCGCATTCGCCAGTTGCTGCTTGGCGTTGTACAGCGTGGTGGTGGCATCCAACACATCCACGATGGTACGGGTACCTACGGAATAGCCTGCTTCCATCGCATCTAAAGAGCTTTGGGCAGAGACAACCGCTTGTTTGTACGCGTTAATGCTACTGATAGAAGCATTAATGTTGTTGAACGAAGAACGCACGGTTTGCACCACGCTGCGGTGCGCGCTTTCCAGTTGTTCGCTCGCGCCAACAAAGTTGTACTGCGCTTGTTTCACCTGCGAGTTAACCATCCCACCCTGGTACAGCGGCAGCGAGAAGTTCAGACCGATTTTGTTCTGGCCCATGTTGCTGTCGTCATACTGGGAGGTGTTGGTTTTCGACCCGTTGTAGGAGGTGTCAGAAACGCCGGTAGAGGCGGTCAAACCCAGCGTCGGTAAGTGACCATCCTGCGCCAGACGAATCTGTTCACGCGCCAGATCCTGGCTCAAACGCGCCTGCAATAATGAGAGGTTGCGGTTTTCTGCTTCTTTCAGCAGCGCGTTCACCGCCTGCGGTTTGTTGGTTTTAAAGCCATCAACGTTCAGCGAAGCCAGTTCCGGGTAGTAGTTACCGGTCACCTGGCGCAGCTGTTCTACCGCGTTGTCGAGATTGTTACGCGCGGTAACTTCGTTCGCCAGTACGGTATCGTATTGTGAACGGGCGTTCTGTACGTCAGTGATGGCGACCAGGCCCACGTTAAAACGCTGTGTGGTCTGATCTAACTGACGATAGACCGCATCTTTCTGTGCCTGAGTGTAAGACAGCACGTCAATCGCGTTCAGTACGTTAAAATAAGCGGTAGCGGTATTCAGGATCAGCGTTTGCTGATCGGTCTGATACGTTACGTCCTGGATGCCTGCTGATTTTTCTTGCAGCGTCAGGGCACGCCATTTAGACATGTCGAACAGCGTCTGAGTCAATTGTAATGACGCGCTGGTTGCGTTGGAGTTGACGCCATTTGCATCACGGTAGCCATTGCTGTAGGTGTAATCGGCACCTAAACCTAGTTGCGGCAGTAATGGGCTACGCGCTTCGTTAATTTTTTCGAATGCAGCATCGCGATCGGCGGCGGATTTACGCAATTCCGGGTTGCTCAGGCGTGCTTGCTGATAAACCTGCATCAGGTTTTCAGCCTGGCTTAAAGTAGTGAACCCCGACAGGCTCAGGCCGATAAGGATGGGGAGCAATTTCTTCATTTGCATTCCTTGTTGTGAAGCAGTATTTAGCGCTGATCAAATTGTAAAAATATTTGCTGATTCTAGCAGAATCCGCCACTTCAAAAAGTTGGCGTTACGTGCCATACGGCGTTAATTTGCATCAATTTAACACAAGGGCGTTCAAACATCAGTCAAACGACCTTGAAATTCACATTTTAATCACTATTGGTTTCAGGACAGCACAATGCGTAAACCAGACAACTTGCCAATGACTTTCACTAAAAATGATGTAGAAATTATTGCACGAGAAACGCTATACCGCGGTTTTTTTTCACTGGATCTTTATCGGTTCCGCCATCGCCTGTTTAACGGCGGTATGAGCGGTGAGGTAAAGCGCGAAATTTTTGAGCGCGGACACGCGGCAGTCTTGCTACCCTTTGACCCTGAGCGGGACGAAGTTGTTCTGGTCGAGCAGATCCGTATCGCGGCGTTTGATACCAGCGAAAGCCCGTGGCTCCTGGAAATGGTGGCCGGAATGATTGAAGAGGGCGAAACCGTTGAGGATGTGGCTCGTCGTGAAGCGATGGAAGAGGCCGGGCTGGAAGTTAAACGTACCAAGCCCGTTCTGAGCTATCTGGCAAGCCCTGGCGGCACCAGTGAGCGCCTGTCTATTTTAGTTGGCGAAGTGGACGCCACGACCGCGAGCGGGATCCACGGTCTGGCTGATGAAAACGAAGATATTCGTGTTCATGTGGTGAGCCGGGAGCAGGCTTATCAATGGGTTGAAGAGGGGAAAATCGACAACGCGGCTTCTGTCATCGCCTTGCAATGGTTACAGCTGCACTATCAAGAGTTAAAAACTGAGTGGAAAAAATGAAGCGTTACACACCTGACTTCCCTGAAATGATGCGCCTGTGCGAAACCAACTATTCGCAATTGCGCCGCCTGCTGCCACGTAATGATGCAGCCGGTGAAACAGTGAGCTATCAGGTAGCAAACGCACAATATCGGTTAACGATCGTTGAATCGACCCGATACACTACGCTTGTCGCGATCGAACAAACGGCACCCGCGGTCACTTACTGGAGCCTGCCGTCATTGACAGTCCGCCTGTATCATGACGCGAGGGTGGCCGAAGTGTGTTCGAGTCAGCAGATCTTTCGCTTCAAAGCGCGGTATGATTATCCAAATAAAAAGTTGCATCAACGCGACGAAAAGCATCAAATTAATCAGTTTCTGGCCGACTGGTTACGGTACTGTTTAGCACATGGAGCGATGGCGATTCCGGTTTATTAGCGTCGTGAAACCTAAGGACACCATTTGGAAAGCCTGTTAACCCTTCCTTTGGCTGGTGAGGCCAGAGTCAGGATCTTACAAATTACAGACACTCACCTGTTTGCCGAAAAGCATGAAACGCTGCTGGGTGTAAACACCTGGGACAGCTATCAATCCGTACTGGATGCAATACATGCAGAGTCGCCTGAATACGATCTGATCGTCGCGACTGGTGATTTGGCGCAGGATCAATCCGCTGCGGCCTATCAGCATTTTGCTGAGGGCATCGCAAGCTTTCGTGCGCCCTGCGTTTGGCTACCGGGCAATCACGATTTTCAGCCGGCAATGTACAGCGCGCTACAGGACGCGGGGATTTCACCCGCTAAACGCGTCTTTATTGGTGAACAGTGGCAAATCCTGTTGCTGGACAGCCAGGTGTTCGGCGTTCCCCACGGTGAATTAAGCGAATTTCAGCTCGAATGGCTGGAACGTAAACTTGCCGATGCGCCTGAGCGCAATACTTTGCTGCTTCTGCATCATCATCCTCTGCCAGCAGGTTGTAGCTGGCTCGATCAGCATAGCCTGCGTAATGCCGCAGAGCTGGATAACGTGCTGGTGAATTATCCTCGTGCCAAGTATTTGTTGTGTGGGCATATTCATCAGGAACTGGATTTGGACTGGAACGGACGCCGCCTGCTGGCGACGCCGTCGACCTGTGTGCAGTTTAAGCCACACTGTTCCAACTTCACGTTAGATACCATCAGCCCCGGCTGGCGGACGTTGGAGCTTTTTGCTGACGGGACGTTGCAGACGCAGGTACGCCGTCTGCAGGGTAATCGGTTCCACCCTGATACCGCTTCAGAAGGCTACTGATGTCTACGCTTCTTTATCTTCACGGATTTAATAGTTCTCCTCGTTCGGCGAAGGCATGTTTGCTGAAAAACTGGCTGGCGGAGCATCATCCGCACGTTGAGATGATCGTACCCCAGTTGCCACCGTATCCGGCCCAGGCCGCAGAGATGCTGGAATCGATCATTCTCGAACATGGCGGAGAGTCGCTGGGAATTGTCGGTTCCTCGCTAGGAGGCTATTACGCCACTTGGCTGTCGCAATGTTTTATGCTGCCCGCGGTGGTGGTGAACCCTGCTGTCCGACCTTATGAACTGCTGGTCGACTATCTCGGTCAAAACGAGAACCCCTACACGGGGCAGCAATATGTGCTAGAGTCACGCCATATTTACGATCTTAAAGTCATGCAGATTGACCCGCTGGAAGCGCCGGATTTGATCTGGCTGCTTCAACAAACGGGCGATGAAGTGTTGGACTACCGCCAGGCGGTGGCGTATTACGCCTCCTGCCGCCAGACAGTTATTGAGGGCGGAAACCACGCATTCACGGGCTTCGAAGATTATTTCAACCCGATTGTCGATTTCCTTGGACTGCACAGTTTCTGACGATCAATTCGAATTGCTTATTTAAACCATGACGCAAACTTATAACGCTGATGCCATTGAGGTACTCACTGGGCTTGAGCCGGTACGCCGTCGCCCGGGGATGTACACCGATACAACCCGTCCGAACCATCTTGGACAGGAAGTGATTGATAACAGTGTGGATGAAGCACTGGCAGGCCACGCAAAACGCGTGGACGTGATTTTACATGCCGACCAGTCTCTGGAAGTTATTGATGATGGCCGCGGCATGCCGGTAGACATTCACCCTGAAGAGGGCGTTCCGGCGGTAGAGCTGATCCTCTGTCGTCTGCACGCAGGCGGTAAGTTCTCCAACAAAAACTATCAGTTCTCTGGTGGTTTACATGGAGTAGGGATCTCCGTGGTCAACGCCCTGTCGAAGCGTGTGGAAGTGAACGTGCGCCGCGACGGGCAGGTGTACAACATCGCGTTTGAGAACGGCGATAAGGTGCAAGATTTACAGGTTGTCGGTACCTGCGGTAAACGCAATACCGGAACCAGCGTGCACTTCTGGCCGGATGAAAGCTTCTTTGACAGCCCGCGTTTTTCCGTTTCGCGCTTAACGCACGTACTGAAAGCCAAAGCTGTGCTGTGCCCAGGCGTTGAGATCACCTTTAAGGATGAGGTCAATAACAGTGAACAGCGCTGGTGCTACCAGGATGGCCTGAATGACTATCTGAGCGAAGCGGTAAATGGCCTGCCGACGCTGCCGGAAAAACCGTTTATCGGTAATTTCAGCGGTGAAACAGAAACTGTGGACTGGGCGCTGCTCTGGCTGCCGGAAGGCGGCGAGCTGCTGACTGAAAGCTATGTGAACCTGATCCCAACCATGCAGGGCGGTACGCACGTTAACGGCCTGCGCCAGGGTCTGCTGGATGCAATGCGCGAGTTCTGTGAATACCGCAATATTCTGCCGCGCGGTGTGAAGCTGTCGGCGGAAGATATCTGGGATCGCTGTGCTTACGTGCTGTCGGTAAAAATGCAGGATCCGCAGTTTGCCGGACAAACCAAAGAGCGCCTCTCTTCGCGGCAGTGCGCGGCATTCGTCTCTGGCGTGGTGAAAGATGCTTTCAGCCTGTGGCTGAACCAGAACGTGCAATCAGCCGAACTGCTGGCTGAGATGGCGATTTCCAGTGCCCAGCGTCGTCTGCGTGCGGCGAAAAAAGTGGTGCGTAAAAAGTTGACCAGCGGTCCGGCGTTGCCGGGGAAACTGGCGGACTGTACCGCACAGGATCTTAATCGCACCGAACTGTTCCTCGTCGAAGGTGACTCGGCGGGCGGATCGGCTAAACAGGCGCGCGATCGTGAATATCAGGCGATCATGCCGCTGAAAGGTAAGATCCTCAACACCTGGGAAGTCTCTTCCGATGAAGTGTTGGCTTCGCAGGAAGTTCACGATATTTCGGTGGCGATCGGCATCGATCCGGACAGTGATGATCTGAGCCAGCTGCGCTACGGTAAGATCTGTATTCTGGCGGATGCGGATTCCGATGGTTTGCACATCGCCACGCTGCTGTGCGCGCTGTTTGTGAAACACTTCCGTACGCTGGTGAAACACGGTCACGTCTATGTGGCGCTGCCGCCGTTATACCGTATCGACCTCGGTAAAGAGGTGTATTACGCGCTGACGGAAGAAGAGAAAGCGGGCGTGCTGGAGCAGTTAAAACGCAAGAAAGGCAAGCCGAACGTGCAGCGCTTTAAAGGTCTGGGTGAAATGAACCCGATGCAGCTGCGTGAAACCACGCTGGATCCGAACACCCGCCGCCTGGTGCAGCTCATCATCGATGACGAAGACGATCAGCGTACCAACGCAATGATGGATATGCTGCTGGCCAAGAAGCGTTCTGAAGATCGCCGTAACTGGTTGCAGGAGAAAGGCGACCTGGCGGATCTCGAAGGGTAATTGACCGTGAATGCCTGGTGACGCTGGGCTTACCAGGCCTGAGGATTGCAATATAAGCCGGATACGTCTGTTTATGGCGTTATCCGGCAAATCGACAATCTTAAATGCCAGACTCCAGAATACGAATACTCATGTCCAGCACGTCGCCTTTCACGGCTTCGCTATAGGCTTTCATATGCGGTGTCTGCAAATGCGCTTCAAGATGCGCAATGCTTTCCCACTGTTCAACCATCACGATTGAGTCCGGGGCTGTGGTCTGAAAACTAACGCCAGCTGCATGATCGACCATCGGCGCGTAGCCGTGGCAGCCTTCCTCTTTCAGTACGGTTGGAACGATTTTAGCGAATTGATCCAGTACCGCCTGGCGGTGATGTTGACCTGGACGTGTACGGATTTCTGCAATAACGGTAAGCATGGTTAACTCCTTCTAATTCCAGGTTACCAGTTAACCAAAAATTTCGCTCAGATGCTTGCGATATTCTGCGATATAACGCGGGACGTCCGGCATTTTAATCACGTCATTGGTGATAAAGGTCGGCAGCGCTTCCATTCCCAGGAACTGGTTTGCTTTATGGAACGGGAGATAAACGCCATCAACGCCAACGCCATGGAAGAACTGATCTTTTTCAGTGAAAGCTTCCATCGGTGCGTTCCAGGTCAGTGACAGCATGTATTTTTTGCCCTGAATCAGCCCACCGGAGCCGTATTTTTTAGACGCATCTGAACGCGTGCGACCATCGCTGGCGTACAGCGTACCGTGACCTTCGGTAAACACGTCATCAATGTATTTTTTCACGGTCCACGGCGCACCCATCCACCAGCCAGGCATTTGCCAGATAACCACATCGGCCCAGACGAAGTTCTGTACTTCATCAGAAATGTCATAGTCGCTGTCGGCGCGCACGATTTTAACATCATGCCCGAGGTCGCGCAGAAGACCATCCGCGACCTCGGTCAGGGTGTCGTTTAACTGACCGTTGGAGTGGGCGAATTTTTTCGCACCATTGATAATCAGAATGTTGCTCATTTTGTGTCCTCAGGGAAATACGTTTGAAGACGATTTTACCCCTACCAGCGACGCGGTGAAATTAGCAAAATGTGCAAAGTCTTTTGCTATTTGAGCAATAATAACGCAATTACCAACTGACCTTCGCTTCAAAGCCACCTTGCGGAGCGTTGCCAAACGAGGCTGACATTCCATGCAATATTGCGATACGGCGGACAATCGATAGGCCGAGACCGCTGCCAGTCACGCTTTGTCCCGGTGGACGATAAAAGCGTTCCCCGATGTGCGTAAGGACCTCTGGCGCAACGCCAGGACCATTATCCTTGACGCTAAAATTACGGGCGTTGAGCGTCACTTCCACAATGCTACCCCGCGGGCTGTAGCGGATCGCATTATCCAGCAGATTTCGTACCATCAGGCTCAGCAACAGCGGCTGTCCTGTGCGCATGATGTTGTGCGCGTTAATCTGCAAACGCACGTCGATATGCGCCTGCTGGGCTGGATGGTAGATATCCATCACCGCGGATTGTAAAAGCTCCTCCAGCGAGATTTCCGCCACATCCTGAAGATTGTCGAGGGAGTCGAGGCGTGAAAGCGTTAGTAACTGATCGACCAGCCGGGTGGCGCGTTCAATTCCCGCATGCAACTGTACCAGCGCTTTTTCCCGCGTTTGCGGGTCGTCGTCTGACAGTTGCACCACTTCAGTTTGTACTTTCAGCGCGGTCAACGGGCTGCGCAGCTCGTGGGCAGCATCAGAAGTGAAGCGCCGTTCGCGGACCATCATGGAATGGGTGCGGGTAAACAACTGATTGAGCGATTCAACCAACGGGCGTACTTCGCTTGGCACACCTTTCGGGTCGAGCGGCTCCTCCGATTCCGGTGAGCGCCAGCGCAGAGCCTGCGCCAGTTTTTTCAGCGGCCAGAGTTCACGGCTAATCATGACCACCAGGATTAGCAACATCAGCGGCAGCGCAATCAACCACGGTGTTAACTGGGCGGTGACGATCGACAGCGCCATATCCTCTCGATACTCCCACTCCTGGCCTACCACAATGCGGTATTTGCCGTCAGCGGAATTCAGCCACAGAAAACGCCATGCGTCGTTGTCCCCCTTGAGTTGGCCATCGGTAAAGCCTTCGCGGGTGTAGCTGTAGGGAATATCCTGGCCGTTGTCGCCATCGTGCAATACCATTTTGCCGTCGATGGTGAAGATGGCAAACGTCAGCGCGTCGTCATCAATATGGCCGTGCTTGAGCTTCTTCGGCGTGCGAGCCATATTGCTTGAGGTGGTGACGTCGCTGATATCCAGCGTGCTAAGCCGCTTGGCGAAAAACATCAGTTGGGTATCAAACAGCTCATCGACATTGTCGGTGGTCTGCTTCCAGGCTACAAAGCTCGAAACGGCCCAGGTTGCCGATGCCAGAATCAGAAAAATAAGCGTTAGCCTGACGCGCAGGCTGAGGCGTTGTGTGAGTTTCATGTGTCACCCAAGGTGTAGCCAATGCCATGCACGGTACGGATAAAGTCGCTGCCGAGCTTACGGCGTAAGTGATGGACGTGTACCTCAATCGCATTGCTGGAGACGTTTTCGTCCCAGGTATACAGTTTTTCTTCAATCAGTTTGCGGGGCAGGACGCGACCCTTATTGCGCATCAGCAGCTCCAGTAGAGCGAACTCTTTGGGTTTGAGAGACAAAGGCTCATCTGCCGCCGTGGCAACCAGCGCACCGGGATCGAGCGTCACCTGGCCATGGCGCAATATGTTGCTCGCCTGGCCGCTGGCACGGCGCACCAGCGCCTCCAGCCTGGCGGCAACTTCGATCAGCGCAAAGGGTTTGCACAGATAGTCATCCGCGCCGAGACGCAGACCCTCAACGCGTTCCGCCAGCGCGTCGCGAGCGGTCAGAATCAGCACTGGCTCCTGCTTTCCGTTGGCTCGCCATTCGCGCAAGATGTCCCGTCCGTCGATGCCTGGCAGCGTCAGGTCGAGGATCACCGCATCATAAGGGGCGCTGTAGAGCGCTTCTTTCCCCTGTCGACCCTCGGTAAACCAGTCGATGCTGAAACCCATTTTACTCAGACCTGTTTTCAGGCCGTCGCCGATCAATGTGTCATCTTCGATCAGTAAAATACGCATATGTTCTTCCCTGCAGCCGCTCTCATTAGCGTCAGTAAACCTTGTGACTACAGCCTCTGTACAGCAAAAAAAGTATCTTTTTTTGCCTTAAGAACTTGTTAAGGATTAACTTATTTAATAGTCGTAAACCAAAATGAAAGGGAGACATGACGATGAAAAAATTAGCTGCAATGGTTGCCGTAATGGCACTGTGTTCCGCACCTGTTCTGGCAGCGCAGCAGGGCGGTTTCTCTGGACCGACAACCACCACGCAAAGCCAAAATGGCGGATTTGTCGGCCCGAATGGTAGCAGCGCGACGGTAGAAAGCGCCAAATCACTGCGTGATGACACTTGGGTTACCCTGCGCGGGAACATCGTTGAGCGTATTTCCGACGACCTGTATGTGTTTAAAGATGCGACCGGCACAGTGAATGTGGATATCGACCACAAGCGCTGGAACGGCGTAACCGTCACACCGCAGGATGTGGTTGAAATCCAGGGTGAAGTGGATAAAGACTGGAACTCCGTTGAAATCGACGTGAAACAGATTACCAAAGTTGCCAAATAATCCCCATTTGGGCCGCACTCGTGGCCCTTTTCTTTGTGACTCAACACGCCAGATAGGGTAGTATCTGCGGCAATATTGCCCTTCAATAGAGGGGTACAAAGTTGAGGAACCACGATTAATGAGCGATATGGCAGAGCGCCTGGCGCTGCATGAATTCACGGAAACCGCCTATCTGAACTACTCCATGTACGTCATCATGGACAGGGCGTTGCCGTTTATTGGCGATGGTTTGAAACCCGTTCAGCGTCGCATCGTGTACGCGATGTCCGAACTGGGGCTGAATGCCAGCGCCAAATTTAAAAAATCCGCCCGTACCGTCGGTGACGTACTGGGTAAATACCACCCACACGGCGACAGCGCTTGTTATGAAGCGATGGTGCTGATGGCGCAGCCGTTCTCTTACCGTTATCCGCTGGTTGACGGGCAGGGGAACTGGGGGGCGCCGGACGATCCGAAATCCTTCGCGGCGATGCGTTATACCGAATCCCGCCTGTCTAAATATGCGGAAGTTCTGCTGGGTGAACTCGGCCAGGGTACGTCGGACTGGGTGCCAAACTTCGACGGCACCATGCAGGAGCCGAAGATGCTGCCTGCGCGTCTGCCAAATATTCTGTTGAACGGCACGACCGGTATTGCCGTTGGTATGGCGACGGACATTCCGCCACATAACCTGCGTGAAGTGGCGAAAGCGGCGATTACCGTGATTGAGCAGCCGAAAACAACGCTGGATCAGTTGCTGGACATCGTGCAGGGGCCGGATTACCCGACCGAAGCGGAGATCATTACCTCGCGGGCAGAGATTCGTAAGATTTACGAAAACGGGCGCGGCTCCGTACGTATGCGCGCGGTATGGACGAAAGAAGACGGCGCGGTGGTGATTTCCGCGCTGCCGCATCAGGTTTCCGGGGCAAAAGTGCTGGAGCAGATCGCCGCTCAAATGCGCAATAAAAAGCTGCCGATGGTAGACGACCTGCGCGACGAATCGGATCACGAAAACCCGACCCGTCTGGTGATTGTCCCGCGCTCCAATCGTGTGGATATGGAGCAGGTGATGAACCACTTGTTTGCCACCACCGATCTGGAAAAAAGCTACCGCATCAATCTGAATATGATCGGTCTTGATGGTCGTCCGGCGGTGAAAAATCTGCTGGAGATCCTCACCGAATGGCTGGCGTTTCGCCGCGATACCGTACGTCGTCGCCTGAACTATCGTCTGGAAAAAGTGCTTAAACGCCTGCATATCCTTGAAGGTTTGCTGGTGGCGTTCCTCAACATTGACGAAGTAATCGAAATTATTCGTCATGAGGATGAACCTAAGCCCGAGCTGATGTCGCGGTTTGGCATTTCTGAAACCCAGGCTGAAGCCATTCTTGAGCTGAAATTGCGCCACCTTGCCAAACTCGAAGAGATGAAAATCCGCGGCGAGCAGGATGAGCTGGCGAAAGAGCGCGATCAGCTGCAAGGCATTCTGGCTTCTGAGCGTAAAATGAGTAACCTGCTGAAGAAAGAGCTGCAGGCTGATGCCGAGGCCTATGGCGACGAACGCCGCTCTCCGCTGCAGGAACGTGAAGAAGCGAAGGCGATGAGCGAGCACGACATGCTGCCGTCAGAGCCAGTGACCATTGTGCTGTCCCAGAGTGGTTGGGTGCGTAGCGCGAAAGGCCACGACATTGATGCGCCGGGATTAAGCTATAAAGCGGGCGACAGCTTTAAGTCTGCGGTGAAGGGTAAGAGCAACCAGCCGGTGGTGTTCGTGGACTCGACCGGACGCAGCTACGCCATCGACCCGATTACGCTGCCGTCGGCGCGTGGACAGGGTGAACCGCTGACCGGGAAGCTCACGCTGCCGCCGGGCGCGACGGTTGAGCACATGCTGATGGAAGGCGACGATCAGAAACTGCTGATGGCATCCGATGCGGGTTACGGTTTTGTCTGCACCTTCAACGACCTGGTAGCTCGTAACCGTGCTGGTAAGGCATTGATTACGCTGCCAGAAAATGCGCGCGTTATGCCGCCGGTTGTGATTGAAGATGAAACCGATATGCTGCTGGCAATCACCCAAGCTGGTCGCATGTTGATGTTCCCGGTAAGCGATTTGCCGCAATTGTCAAAAGGCAAAGGGAACAAGATTATCAATATCCCTTCAGCGGAAGCGGCGAAAGGTGAAGATGGCCTGGCGCAGCTCTACGTGCTGCCGCCACAAAGCACGCTGACTATCCACGTTGGTAAGCGCAAAATTAAACTGCGTCCTGAAGAGTTGCAGAAAGTGACCGGCGAGCGTGGCCGTCGCGGTACGCTAATGCGTGGTCTGCAGCGTATCGATCGCATTGACATTGACTCGCCTCGACGCGCCAGTCACGGCGACAGCGAAGAATAACGCTACCGTCCGGCTCTCCCTGTTTTAGCCCGGGGAGAGCCAAGGTTAAAAATTCCCGTGAAACCGTTGTTTATTCGTGCGTTGCGATTAACAATACGCTTTTCCAGAGAGCCGCCCTTAACAAAGCCCTAACCTGATACTGCGTGATGAATCAGGTGACGTAAAATGCCAGGCTCTTAGGCCTCAGAGGTTGTTATGCTATATATTTTTCGTTTAATCATTACTGTTATTTACTGCGTTCTGGTCTGTATTTTCGGTTGCATATACTGTCTGTTCAGCCCACGAAATCCAAAACACGTCGCAACGTTCGGTCATATGTTTGGCCGCTTGGCTCCCCTTTATGGCCTGAAGGTTGAGTGCCGCATGCCGGCAGACGCGCAGAACTATGGTAATGCTATCTATATTTGTAATCATCAGAACAACTATGACATGGTTACCGCTGCGAATATCGTTCAGCCGCCGACGGTGACAGTCGGCAAAAAAAGCCTGTTGTGGATCCCATTCTTCGGGCTGCTGTACTGGTTAACCGGCAACCTGCTGATTGACAGAAACAACCGTACCAAAGCGCACAGCACCATTGCGGCGGTGGTGAATCATTTCAAAAAACGTCGTATTTCTATCTGGATGTTCCCGGAAGGAACGCGTAGTCGTGGTCGCGGTCTGTTGCCGTTTAAAACCGGCGCGTTTCATGCGGCGATTGCGGCGGGTGTCCCGGTTATTCCGGTGTGCGTTTCAACCACCTCGAACAAGATAAAATTAAACAGACTCAATAATGGTCTGGCGATTGTCGAGATGTTGCCGCCGGTGGATATTAGCCACTTTGGCAAAGATCAGGTTCGTGAACTGGCAGCACATTGCCGCACGCTGATGGAACAAAAAATCGCAGAACTCGATAAAGAAGTTGCTGAGCGGGAAGCCGCCGGTAAGGTTTAATCCGCGCAATTCGGGTTTGTTACAGGAAAAGATTTCCTGCGTGTTAATCGCCAGTTTTTCATGGAGTTTATATGTCATTCAGTCGGCGTCAGTTCATTCAGGCATCGGGGATCGCACTGTGTGCAGGTGCTGTTCCGCTGAAGGCTAATGCTGCCGGTCAGCAACAACCGTTACCCGTACCTCCGCTGCTGGAGTCCCGTCGGGGGCAGCCGTTATTTATGACGCTGCAACGCGCCCACTGGTCCTTCACGCAAGGCACGCGCGCACCTGTCTGGGGGATTAACGGTCGCTACCTGGGACCGACGATCCGCGTCTGGAAAGGGGATGACGTCAAACTTATCTACAGCAACCGTCTGACTGAAAATGTCTCGATGACTGTCGCTGGATTACAGGTGCCAGGCCCGCTGATGGGCGGCCCGGCGCGCATGATGTCCCCTAATGCAGACTGGGCACCAGTGCTGCCGATTCGTCAGAATGCCGCTACGCTGTGGTATCACGCCAATACGCCAAATCGTACTGCCCAGCAGGTTTATAACGGTCTTGCCGGAATGTGGCTGATTGAAGATGAAGTGAGTAAATCACTGTCTATTCCCAACCACTACGGCGTGGATGATTTTCCGATCATTATCCAGGACAAGCGTCTGGACAACTTTGGTACGCCGGAATATAGCGAACCCGGCAGCGGTGGTTTTGTCGGTGATACCCTGCTGGTCAACGGGGCGCAAAGCCCATATGTCGAAGTCTCTCGCGGCTGGGTGCGTTTGCGTTTGCTGAACGCTTCAAACTCGCGTCGTTACCAGTTGCAAATGAGCGATGGCCGCGCGCTGCATGTGATTTCCAGCGATCAGGGCTTTTTACCTGCGCCCGTTTCGGTGAAGCAGCTCTCGCTGGCGCCTGGCGAGCGCCGTGAGATCCTGGTGGATATGACTAACGGAAATGAGGTCTCTATCACCTGTGGTGAGGCGGCCAGCATTGTCGACAGGATCCGCGGATTCTTTGAGCCTTCCAGTATTCTCATCTCCACGCTGGTATTGACGCTGCGCCCGACGGGTCTCCTGCCGCTGGTGACCGACAGTCTGCCAATGCGCCTGCTGCCAACGGAAATCCTCAGTGGTTCACCGATTCGCAGCCGTGATATCAGTCTGGATGACGATCCCGGCATCAACGGTCAGCTGTGGGACGTCAACCGCATGGATATTACCGCTCAGCAGGGCTCCTGGGAGCGCTGGACGGTACGAGCGGATATGCCTCAGTCTTTCCATATCGAAGGCGTCTCGTTCCTGATCCGTAATGTGAATGGCGCAATGCCGTTCCCGGAAGACCGGGGCTGGAAAGATACCGTCTGGGTCGACGGCCAGGTTGAATTACTGGTCTACTATGGACAACCTTCCTGGGCTCATTTCCCGTTCTACTTTAACAGTCAGACGCTGGAAATGGCGGATCGTGGTTCGATCGGACAGATATTGGTGAACCCGGCGCCGTAATGCGCCGGAGTTTCCGTTACGCCCGCCAGAACATGCGCGAGAATAGGATCAGTATGGGGTAAATCTCCAGACGCCCCATGATCATGGCCGCGCACATCAGAAGTTTTGCCTCCTCGTTTAAGGTGCCAAACGTCGTTGCGGTGATGCCAAATCCCAGCCCCATGTTATTGATGCAGGCGGCAACGGTGGCGAAAGAGGAGAAGAGATCATAGCCCATCAGATTGAGCGCCCAGATAAAAAAGCTGGTAAATAAAACGTAGAGAAAGAAAAAGCTCCATACCGAACGCACTACTCGGTCGCTTACCACGTTATTGCCCACTTTGATATTCAGCAGGGCGCGAGGATGCGCGAGCTGATGTAACTCCTGACGGCATTGCTTGAACATAATCAAAAAACGCAGCACCTTAATCCCCCCGCAGGTCGAGCCGACACAACCGCCGAAGAAACTGGCGCTGAGCAGCATGAATATCGTGTGCGAAGGCCACTGCGCATAATCCGCCGTCGACAGGCCATTATCTGTCAGCATCGAACTGGCCAGAAAAAAGGCATGCACCAGGCTGTCCGTTATCCCGTACATACCCGCCCGCCAGACCTGCCAGGTGGCGATCAAGGTGACAACCAGCGCAATAAGCAGAAAGAAACGCAGCTCGGCATTACGACGAAAGGGCTTAAAGGTACGTTTCACAATAGCTACGTACCAGAGGGTGAAGTTAAACGCAGACAGCAGTGAAAACAGTCCGGCGACTAACTCAATAGCGTGGCTGTTATAAAAGCCGATGCTCTCGCTACGGGTAGAAAATCCGCCGAGAGAGACCGTCGACAGCCCGTGGCATAAGGCATCGAAAAACGACATCCCGGCAACCCAGTAGGCCAGAGTACAAATAAGGCCCAGAATGACGTAGGTCAGCCACAGCGTACGTGCGGTATCAGCAAGCCTTGGCGTGAGGCGTTCTTCTTTAAAGGGACCTGGCATTTCAGACTGATACAGCTTCATACCACCAATACCCAGCAGGGGTAGTACCGCCACGGCAAGGACAATAACCCCCAGGCCGCCAATAAAATTGAGCTGAGCCCGATAGTACAGATACGATTTCGGCAAGGCGCTGACGTCGTCAATTACCGTAGCGCCAGTGGTGGTTATCCCGGAAACCCCTTCGAACAGGGCATCGGCAAAGGAGAGATTTAAGCCATCGTCCATCCACATCGGCATGGCGCTGATAAACGAAAACAGCAGCCAGAACAGGACGATAATGACGAAGCCATCCCGGGTTCGGAGTTGAATTCCTGCATGTTTGGTTGCCAGCCACGCTCCACCGCCGAGGGTAAAGAACGTCATAAATGTGCTGAAAAAAGCGAAAAAGCTCCGCTCTTTATTTAACAGAGCAATGGTCATCGGCGGCAGCATGGAGAAGCTGTAGAGAAGAACCAGAAATCCGCACAGGTGAACAACTACCCGTAACTGGGAAATATGCAGTGAATCGTTGAGTCGCAATGAAAAATCCCCCGCCGAAAAAGAGTTATCTCAGCTGGCCGGCATGGTGTTAATTATGAATGATAAAAATGGGCGTCGTAAAATTTAACAATTTAAATCACTTTCTACTTGTCCGACTCAGACTCCACTTCATTTCTTGCCGACATACAGCGTATAATCCCCGGCCTTTGATTATTTTTTTACCATTTTTGGAAGCACTATGAGCGCAATATCCCTGATCCAGCCGGACAGAGACCTTTTCTCCTGGCCGCAGTACTGGGCTGCCTGTTTTGGCCCGGCACCATTTTTGCCGATGTCACGTGACGAAATGGACCAACTTGGCTGGGATAGCTGCGACATCATTCTGGTTACCGGCGATGCATACGTCGATCATCCCAGCTTTGGCATGGCAATTTGCGGCCGTATGCTGGAAGCGCAGGGCTTTCGTGTTGGGATTATCGCCCAGCCGGAGTGGAACAACAAAGACGATTTTATGCGTTTGGGTAAACCGAACCTGTTCTTTGGTGTAACCGCAGGCAACATGGATTCGATGATCAACCGTTATACCGCCGATCGCCGACTGCGCCATGACGATGCTTATACGCCAGACAACGTGGCGGGCAAACGCCCGGACCGCGCGACGCTGGTCTATACCCAGCGCTGTAAGGAAGCATGGAAAGATGTGCCGGTTATTCTCGGCGGTATTGAGGCCAGCCTGCGCCGTACCGCGCACTACGACTACTGGTCTGATACCGTTCGTCGCTCCGTGCTGGTGGATTCAAAAGCCGACATGCTGATGTTCGGTAACGGCGAACGTCCGCTGGTGGAAGTGGCGCATCGTCTGGCGATGGGTGAAACTATCGATCAGATCCGCGACGTGCGTAACACCGCGATTATGGTTAAAGAAGCGCTGCCGGGCTGGAGTGGGGTGGATTCCACGCGTCTCGACACGCCGGGCAAAATTGACCCGATCCCGCATCCATACGGCGAGGATTTGCCGTGTGCCGACAACAAACCTGTCGCACCGAAAAAGCAGGAAGCGAAAGCGGTAACTGTACAGCCGCCGCGCCCGAAACCGTGGGAAAAAACCTACGTGCTGCTACCGTCCTTCGAAAAAGTGAAGGGCGATAAAGTGCTGTATGCACATGCGTCGCGCATCCTGCACCACGAAACCAACCCAGGCTGTGCGCGCGCGCTGATGCAGAAGCATGGCGATCGCTACATCTGGATCAACCCGCCAGCCATTCCGCTCTCTACCGAAGAAATGGACAGCGTCTTTGCGCTGCCGTACAAGCGCGTGCCGCATCCGGCGTATGGCGACAGCCGCATTCCGGCCTATGAGATGATCCGTTTCTCGATCAACATTATGCGTGGCTGTTTTGGCGGCTGCTCGTTCTGTTCGATCACCGAGCACGAAGGCCGCATTATCCAGAGCCGCTCTGAAGACTCGATCATCAATGAAATCGAAGCTATTCGCGACACCGTTCCGGGCTTTACCGGCGTGATTTCCGATCTCGGCGGCCCAACGGCGAATATGTATATGCTGCGCTGTAAGTCACCGCGTGCGGAGCAAACCTGCCGTCGTTTGTCATGCGTCTACCCGGATATCTGTCCGCATATGGATACCAACCACGAGCCGACGATTAACCTCTATCGCCGTGCGCGTGATTTGAAAGGCATTAAAAAGATCCTTATCGCTTCAGGTGTGCGCTATGACATCGCGGTCGAAGATCCGCGCTATATCAAAGAGCTGGCGACCCACCACGTGGGCGGTTATCTGAAGATTGCGCCAGAGCATACTGAAGAAGGCCCGCTGTCGAAGATGATGAAGCCGGGGATGGGCAGCTACGATCGCTTTAAGGAATTGTTCGACACCTACTCTAAACAGGCCGGTAAAGAGCAGTACCTGATCCCGTACTTTATTTCTGCGCATCCTGGGACGCGTGACGAGGATATGGTGAATCTGGCGCTGTGGCTGAAGCAACGTCGTTTCCGTCTGGATCAGGTGCAGAACTTCTATCCATCACCATTGGCGAACTCCACAACCATGTATTACACCGGGAAAAACCCGCTGGGTAAAATTGGTTACAAGAGTGAAGACGTGGTGGTGCCGAAAGGTGATAAACAGCGTCGTCTGCATAAAGCGCTGCTGCGTTACCACGATCCAGCCAACTGGCCGTTAATCCGCCAGGCGCTGGAAGATATGGGTAAAAAGCATCTGATCGGTGGTCGTCGAGAATGTCTGGTTCCGGCGCCTACGCTGGAAGAGATGCGCGAAGCGCGTCGCCAGAACCGTCATACCCGTCCGGCGTTGACCAAGCACACGCCTGTGGCGCATCAGCGCCAGACGCCCGCCGCGAACAAAAAACGTGGGAAAGTAGCTGGGCGCTAATCTGTCTTGCCCGGGAGTGAAATGTTTACCGGGCCTGAAAGACAGTCGGCCGGATAAGGTGCCATCTGGCAGAAGTGCTCAGTAATTATGCCTCACGAATTCTGGCCGCTAATGCGGCCAGTTTTGCATCATCCGCCCGTTCATGATCGTGTGACGACAGATATCCTTCATACTGCTCGAAAAATTTGTTCTGCTGCGATTCAGTCGGCTTCCAGTGGGGCAGATCGCATGGGACTCAATTAGCTGTGCACGTGGTCTACGCCGAAATTCAAATCAGTAAAGGCCCGACGAGAGGTCGGGCAGGAGAGAAGGGGTTAACCGCCGAACTGGTCCGGGTCTGGTCCCAGACGTTTGCCCTGATCGAGCTTTGCGATTTCGCCTAATTCATCTTTATCCAGGCGGAAGTCCCAGACGTTAAAGTTTTCTGCGATACGCGCAGGAGTGACTGATTTCGGAATAACCACCAGGCCGCTATCCAGATGCCAGCGGATGACAATCTGCGCCGGTGATTTGCCATATTTCTCCGCGAGATCGCGGATGATCTTTTGATCAAAGACGTCTTTGCCGCCCTGCGCCAGCGGGCTCCAGGATTCGGTCTGGATTTTATGCGTTGCGTTCCAGGCGTGCAGTTGGCGCTGTTGCATAAGCGGATGAAGTTCTATCTGGTTAATCACCGGTGGTACGCCGGTTTCATCCATCAGTCGCTGGAGATGATTGATCTGAAAGTTACACACGCCGATGCTCTTAATCAGCCCTTCTTTTTGCAGATCGATCATGCTTTCCCACGCTTCAACGTAGTGGTCGATCGCCGGAACTGGCCAGTGCATCAGATAAAGATCAAGGTAATCGAGCTGGAGTTTCTCCATGCTTTCGTGCAAGGCTTCCCGAGGGCGTTTCTGGTCATCATTCCATAGCTTGGTGGTGATGAATAACTCTTCCCGCGGTACGCCCGCATCGCGTATTGCTTTGCCGACACCTTCTTCGTTTTTGTACGCCGCAGCGGTATCAATTGAGCGATACCCCACTTCCAGCGCTTTATGAATGGCAGTGATGACCTCTTCGTTACTTGCCTTCCAGACCCCCAGGCCCAGCTGCGGCATGACGTTACCATCCTGTAGTTTAATAATGGTTGGACCGGTCATAATTCCTCCCCTGAATTGAGTTTACCGAGGCAAGCCCCGGTAAGTTAGGTGTGACTTAAGTCTGGCCTATCCTCGTCATACTTCAAGCTGCATATGCGTTGGCTTTATTACGCGGCCCATCCATGAGCCTCGCCCTTTCAGGTCCGCTGCAAGCAGCGTTCAAATCTGCTCCCGGCAGGTTTGTCGTTTCACCCCCAGTCACTGACTTATGTAAGCTCCTGGGGATTCTCTCCTTTGCTGCCTTTATGCAACTCGAAATATTTAGAATATAAATACCCAAAAATGAAAGGCGGAGGTGAAAAAACCTTAGCGGGCAGCTTCGTAAATCCGACGGCTGACCTCGAGCGTAATGTCCTGATGTTCGCCCAGTTTCGTACCGCCGTGCGCTTGCAGTTTTTCCAGTAGCGCTGGGATGGAGCTACCGTCCAGGCCGTAGTCAGACAGACGAGTCGGTACGCCCATTTGTTCGAAGAAAGCGCGGGTTGCGGCAATAGCGGCGTCGATGCGTTGGTCATCGGAACCTTCGGTGATATTCCAGATACGCTCTGCGTATTGCAGCAGTTTGGCACGTTTGGTATCGCGTTTTTCATTCCACAGCGCTGGCAGAACGATAGCCAATGTTTGAGCATGATCCAGACCGTGCATTGCGGTCAGTTCGTGGCCCAGCATATGCGTTGCCCAGTCTTGTGGTACGCCTGCGCCAATCAGACCGTTCAGCGCCTGGGTTGCCGCCCACATAACGTTCGCACGCACGTTGTAATTTTCCGGCTCCTGCAATGCTTTCGGGCCTTCTTCTACCAGCGTAAGCAGAATACCTTCAGCAAAGCGATCCTGAATTTTCCCGTCTACCGGATAAGTCACATACTGCTCAACGGTATGTACGAAGGCATCTACGACGCCGTTCGCAACCTGACGCGGCGGCAGGGTATAGGTATAAACCGGATCCAGCACGGCGAATACCGGCTGCACAAATGGGGTCATAAAGGCCAGCTTATCGCCGGTGGTTTTACGCGAAATGACCGCGCCGGAGTTAGATTCAGAGCCGGTTGCTGGCAGGGTTAATACGGAGCCCATCGGGATAGCGCTTGTTACGTCGTTGCCGTGGGTTTCCAGAATGCGCCATGGATCGATGCCGTCAGCGTATTGTGCCGCAGCCGCGATGAATTTGGTGCCATCCAGCACCGAACCGCCGCCTACCGCCAGCAGGAACGTCACTTTCTCATCACGCACGATTTTTACCGCGTTCATCAGCGTTTCATAAGACGGGTTCGGCTCAATACCGCCAAACTCCAGCACGTCCAGGCCTTTCAGCGCATCCTGAACCTGTGCCAGGACACCGGTTTTTTTCACGCTACCGCCGCCATAGGTAACCAACACGCGAGTATCCTGAGGGATTTGATCGCGCAGCTCAGCAATCGCACCTTTACCAAACAGAATGCGGGTTGGGGTATGGAGATTAAAGTTGTTCATTGCTCGTTCCCTTATGTGGGTAAAAAAAGAGGGCAGGAGAGTGTCTGCCGGATGATGAACATTGTGGTCGTCAGCCGCGCTGCTCTCAATGCTCATTTCTGCCGATGTCTTGCCCATTTCTACAGACTGCTGGAGAAAACGGATAAATCTGCGCATTATGTCATGGTTGCAAACCGATGATGAAATGGTGCTCTATGAACCGTGATGAGATCTGCCTTCTGCTGACAGATAAAATTAAGCAGCTGAAAAACAATGAAAATAAACTCAGCGAACTGCTGCCAGATGTCCGCCTGCTGCACGGCACTGAGCCGGCAGCGCGCACACCGGTAATGTATCAGCCAGGAATCATATTTCTCTTTTCGGGACATAAAATTGGTTATATCAATGAACGTGTATTTCGTTATGACGCCAACGAATACCTGTTGCTAACCGTACCGTTACCCTTTGAATGTGAAACGTATGCAACGCCGGAGGTTCCCCTGGCCGGTATCTACCTGAATGTCGATATTCTGCAATTGCAGGAGTTGTTGATGGACATTGGGGAAGATGAGCTGTTCCAGCCCGCCATGGCGGCCAGCGGGATCAACTCCGCGACGCTTTCTGACGAAATACTGTGCGCCGCTGAGCGCCTGCTGGATGTGATGGAGCGACCGCTGGATGCGCGTATTCTGGGGAAACAGATTATTCGCGAGATCCTCTACCATGTGCTGACCGGGCCGCGCGGCGGCGCATTACTGGCGCTGGTCAGTCGCCAGACGCATTTCAGTTTGATAAGTCGTGTGCTAAAGCGCATTGAAACCAAATACACCGAAAATCTTAATGTCGAACAACTGGCGGCAGAAGCGAACATGAGCGTGTCGGCGTTTCATCATAATTTTAAAGCGGTGACCAGCACGTCGCCGCTGCAATACCTGAAGAGCTATCGTCTGCATAAAGCACGGATGATGATGATCCACGACGGGATGAAGGCCAGTGCGGCTGCCATGCGCGTCGGCTATGAGAGCGCATCGCAATTCAGTCGGGAATTCAAACGTTTCTTTGGCGTAACGCCGGGGGAGGATGCGGCCAGAATTCGAATGATGCAGGGGAGTTAAACTTACTCAGCGCTGGCCTGATAAGCGAAACGTCATCAGGCGAAAATGCCGGGGGAACCCCGGCCTACGGTTAATACTCAGGCGCTACAGTATTTTTTTTTAATCACTACAAACAGGGTACCCAACAGACCCGCGGTTAACAGGACAATCGGCAGGATCATTAAAAAGGTCATCACCTGATCTTCATGGCGTTTGACGAACGGGATCATGCTCAGCGCATAGCCAAAGCCGGTGACGACGGTGACCCACAGCAGACCGCTCAGCCAGTTAAAAAACTGGAACCGACGGTTTGGCAGGCCCGAAATTCCCGCCATTGTTGGCAGCAAGGTACGAACGAATGCCAGGAAACGCCCAGCCAGCAGTGCCATCAGCCCGTGTTGGTCAAACATGCAGGTAGCGCGCTGATGATATTTATCAGGTAATTGCGCCAGCCAGCCTTTTACCGTCCGCGTGTTGCCCAGCCAGCGTCCCTGAATGTAGCTTAGCCAGCAGCCCAGACTGGCGGCGGCAGTCAGAATAGCTATGGTAGGTATAAAACTCATCACGTCCTGAGCGATCAGCGCCCCTGCCAGCAATAACAGGCTGTCTCCGGGTAAAAAGGAGGCAGGCAGCAGGCCATTTTCTAAAAACAGTGTGGCGAACATTACGAAGTACACCACGCTCACAACGTGCGGATCCGCCAACGCGGCAAAATCGTGTTGCCAAAGCGCGGAGACAATATCTTGAATGACTACCATGGACTTTCCTGTGGAACAGCGTTTATGTGTGGATTGTACTCCTGAATTGTCCGGGATGCCTTGATCCCGGACGCAACAATTGCAGACTTTTCCACCAGAAGTGTCTGCATATATGTCCATCTATGGCAATTTTACTCGATTCGGGCAAATCCTGCGGCCAAATCGGCAATCAGATCGTCAACATTCTCTAAACCGATATGCAAACGGATGAGCGTTCCGCTGAAGTCCACCTCGCCTTGCGGACGGATTGCCGCAATGTGTTCCGGCTGATTAGCGAGAATCAGCGACTCAAAACCGCCCCAGGAGTAGGCCATGCTGAACAGGCTGAAGTGGTCCAGATACGCGGCCAGCTCTTCATGATTTAGTTTCTTATTCAATACAAATGAGAACAGTCCGCTGCTGCCGGTGAAATCACGCTTCCAGAATTCGTGGCCTTTACTGCCGGGCAGCGCGGGGTGGTTCACGCGGGCGACCTGCGGATGGCTGGCCAGCCACTCGGCGACCTTTAAGCTGCTTTCATGATGTTGGCGCAGGCGAACGCTTAGCGTACGCAGTCCGCGGCTGGTCATATAGGCGGTATCGGCGTCCAGCATTTGCCCCATCAGATAGGCATTTTCGCGCAGTTGATCCCAGCAACGGGCATTAGCTACCGCAGTGCCGACCATGGCGTCGGAATGGCCAATCAGATATTTGGTGCCAGCCTGAATAGAAATATCGATGCCAAAATCCAGCGCTTTGAACAGCACCCCGGCAGCCCAAGTGTTATCAATTATGATGATCGCATCCGGCGCGACGCTTCTGACGGCGGCAACAATAGCAGGAACATCATGTACTTCCATGGTGACAGAGCCGGGAGATTCCAGAAATACGACTTTAGTGTTCGGCTGTATGTGCTTCACAATATCGGCACCAACCAGCGGATCGAACCATCCGGTGGACACGCCGAGTTTGCCGAGAATTTTGGTGCAGAAATCCTGGCTGGGTTCATAGGCGGTGTTGGTCATCAGCACATGATCCCCTTGTTCCACAAAGGCGAGGATGGTGTTGGCAACGGCCGCCGCGCCGCAGGGGAACAACGCGCAACCCGCGCCGCCTTCCAGTTCACACATTGCCTCCTGCAGGGAAAAATGCGTCAGGGTTCCGCGACGTCCATAGAAAAGCGCACCGTTAGCACGGTTGTGCGTAGCCTGCTTTTTGGCCTCTACGGTGTCAAACACTAGCGAAGAAGCGCGCTGGATCACGCTATTTACCGCGCCCAGCGTGTACTTTTTACTGCGTCCTGCGTGAACGAGTTTGGTTTCAAGTTGCTTATCTGCCATGTCGTCTTACCTGTTTTTATACGTCTGGATGTCTAAACTACCATGAATCAAAGATGACGCATCCTGCAGAACGGTCATACAGTAGAAAATAATCTCAAAATGCTTCTGGTGACTTTTTTACTGCGTAAGCGCAAGGAAAAGAAACCAAAGGTGCGGCAATATGTAAATAGTAATGAGAACGACTATCAATTCGACGTCGTTTTGATATCATTACGCTCAGATTTTGTGATTTGCGTCCTGGAGATACAGAGTGGGTAATAATTTGATGCAGACGGATCTTTCCGTCTGGGGTATGTATCAGCACGCCGATATCGTGGTTAAGTGCGTGATGATTGGGCTGATTTTGGCATCAGTGGTCACCTGGGCTATCTTCTTTAGTAAGAGCCTTGAGTTCTTTACTCAGAAACGCCGCCTTAAGCGTGAACAGCAACTGCTGGCGGACGCCCGCTCTTTAGACCAGGCAAATGAGATTGCTGCAGGATTCGATGGCAAAAGCCTGGGCGCACAGTTGATTTACGAAGCGCAGAACGAACTGGAATTGTCAGAAGGCAGCGACGACAGCGAAGGTATTAAAGAGCGTACCGGCTTCCGTCTGGAGCGTCGTGTGGCGGCGGTAGGTCGTCATATGGGACGTGGTAACGGCTACCTGGCCACCATCGGGGCTATCTCTCCATTTGTGGGTCTGTTCGGTACCGTGTGGGGCATCATGAATAGCTTCATCGGGATTGCACAAACCCAAACGACCAACCTGGCCGTTGTTGCGCCGGGTATCGCAGAAGCACTGTTAGCGACGGCGATCGGTCTGGTCGCGGCAATTCCAGCGGTCGTTATCTACAACATTTTCGCACGTCAGATTGGCAGCTATAAAGCGATGCTGGGCGATGTCGCGGCACAGGTACTGTTGCTGCAAAGTCGCGATCTGGACCTGAACGCTAGCGCTTCTGCCCATCCGGTACGTGCAGCGCAGAAATTACGTGTAGGATAATGTTCCATGGCAATGAGCTTTAATGAAAACCTGGACGATAACGGTGAAATGCATGAAATCAACGTGACACCGTTTATCGATGTTATGTTGGTTTTATTGATCATCTTTATGGTGGCCGCACCGTTGGCAACGGTGGATGTGAAGGTGAATCTCCCGGCTTCCACCAGCACGCCGCAGCCGCGTCCAGAAAAACCGGTTTACCTGTCTGTTAAAGCCGATAAGAGTATGTTTATTGGCAACAATCAGGTGACGGATGACACCATGATTAGCGAATTAAATACGCTGACCGATGGGAAGAAAGACACCACGATTTTCTTCCGTGCGGATAAAACCGTCGATTATGAAACCATGATGAAAGTTATGGATACGTTGCATCAGGCGGGTTTCCTGAAGATTGGTCTGGTCGGTGAAGAGACCGTGAAAGCGAAGTAATCCTGATTGCCGGGTAATGGTTGTTGCCTTACCCGGCCTTCCTCTCCTGATTCAGCTCTCCCCAGACGCCCTTATCTGTCCTCATCCAGTGCGACTGCCGTTATCCTGGTGGGTTCGTAGTTCCCTTCAGACAGTTTACGCGTCAGGCGTAAGGTGGCTGTTTCTTGCTTGAGTATATGCTGGTATGTGCTCTCCAGCCGGGCCATGATTTTGTCCCGTAGTTCTGGTTGCTGCTCCATAATGGCTTCAATCGCGGCGCCATAGATCTCTTCTTTAGCCTGTAGCGCATAAATTTCGCGACGATTTTGCCATTTCATCCGCACTAGCGCGGCGGGAATAGAGACCATCTCCTGGGCAACGCTTTCCAACGTCGCATTTTTATTGGCAATCAATACGGCCAAATTTTGCTTTAAGACAAACTCATCGCTTTTATGGTCATCTAAAGCCAAATAAACATTATTATCCTCAACATCTTTCATTTTATTTCTCTTCCAGAGAATAAAAAATAGGATCGCTGGTCTCACGCGTAATTAAATTAAGCCAAATTTTATTGCCCTGTTCATTTACGCTGGCTGTTTTTGTCGATAAAATTTTACTTAATTCTTGAGCGTTAATGTCGCCTTCCGCTTGTAGTGAATTGAGCAGGCGAGTGAAGGACTCAATTTTCGCGGCACGAAACAGGCGCTCTTTTAAATGGCGATCGCACTCTTCAAATAACATATTGCGCGCCTGGCCGTTAGCTGTAGAGCTAATCAAAATATCGGGTTCGTAATCGCTTAATGTTCTCTTTCCCTGAGTCAAATTTTCACTATTATCTGTGGGACGGGTATTAGTAGATGAGCTGGATAAGTGAAAACGCGAGGGAACAAGATGCTCGGGAAGCATGTTGAAATATCCTTTGATGCCAATGATATGTTGTTCTAAATAAACCAGGCTGCGTTGACAATAGCATGGCGTAATTTTAAAATCAAAAAAAATGGAGCCAGTATATGAACAGTATATTTTATTCTGTTATTACCCTGCTATTGCTTACCTGCGGGGTACTTTTGTTGATGCGCAGTGCAAATAAAAACCGATATGCAGAAAATGGGCACTCTGAAAACCAGCCGGAAATGCTGAGTAAAGAAGAGGGGGAAGATCATTTTTCGGTACTGATGAATTCGATTACCCCAGTATGGTATTGGCGCGTTAATCACGAATATATCGATTTTATCCACTCCACGATCAAGCGGATGACAATGGTAGAGCTAAATGAGACGCCAGGGCTATTTGATGCACAGCGGCGTTGTAGCGATCTCAACTCTGCGGTGTATAAATATTACGACAATATAAAAAAGCGCTGTCTGAGCGGTGAGAAAGTCCCGCATGCCGATCTGGATGTGCTTAACTTACGCCAGTGCTTCAGGGAGTTCAGTCTGGAGGCTTATCCTGCGCTTGTCGCGCTGGTGTGGCCGGAATTTCAACGTCCAGAGATCAAAGCGGAAGAGGTGTGAAGGGATTGGCTGGCCCTGTTACGTGCCGGGGAGGCTAACGCCGCTTCCCGGCACAGAGTTACAAACGGCTATTTGTCAGATGAGGCCTGCCACAGGTTCAGCTTACCATCCGCGACATGCTTATCGATCTGCGCCAGTTCTTCGGCGCTGAACGTCAGGTTAGACAACGCCTGAACGTTCTCCTCCAGTTGCTCCGGTCGGCTGGCGCCAATTAATACCGACGTCACCCGGTTGTCTTTCAGCAGCCAGCTTAAGGCCATTTGCGCCATCGACTGTCCGCGCTGTTGCGCCATTTCATTGAGCAAACGCAGGCTGTTAAGGTTTTCTTCCGTCAGCATATTTTCCGTCAGCCCACGAACTTTTTTCCCTTCACGCTGCATGCGTGAACCTTCCGGAATGCCGTTGAGGTATTTCCCCGTCAGCAGCCCCTGGGCCAGCGGCGTAAATGCGATGCAGCCCATGCCGTTGGATTCCAGCGTATCCAGCAGACCGCTGCTGTCTACCCAACGGTTAAGCAGGTTGTAAGAAGGCTGGTGGATCAGCAGCGGAATTTTCCATTCCCGCATCAGCTCGGCCATTTTCTGCGTACGCTCCGGGGAATAGGATGAGATGCCGACATACAGCGCTTTACCGCTTTGCACCGCATGGGCCAGCGCTGAGGCGGTCTCTTCCATTGGCGTATTTTCATCAACGCGGTGAGAGTAGAAGATATCGACATAGTCGAGGCCCATGCGTTTAAGGCTCTGGTCGAGGCTGGCGAGCAGGTATTTGCGCGAACCGCCAGAACCGTATGGGCCTGGCCACATGTCATAGCCTGCCTTGGTGGAGATGATCAGTTCATCACGATAGTGTGCAAAATCCTCGCGCAGTAATCGGCCAAAATTCTCTTCTGCGCTGCCCGGAGGCGGCCCGTAGTTATTGGCTAAATCAAAATGCGTGATGCCTAAATCAAATGCTTTACGCAGCAGAGCGCGCTGTGAATCCAGCGCCTGAACGTGCCCAAAACTGTGCCACAAACCCAGCGATAGCGCGGGTAAACGTAAACCGCTGCGCCCACAGTAGCGATAGAGCATCTGCTCGTAACGTTCAGGATTGGCAAACCAGTCCATGAGATCTCCTTAGTGCAGGTGAATTTCGAAACAACGTTTCTATTCTAGCGGGTTCATGGTGAATATCCCGTTCACCAGGTCACACTGGAATGAAAAACTGGGCAAAAACAGACCACTGTGCTTTGCTTAAAAAAACATCGATCCGGAGTGCTGCCATGTCGCGTCTAACTGCCAAAGACTTTCCGCAAGAATTGCTCGACTACTATGACTATTACGCTCATGGCAAAATAACGAAACGCGAGTTTCTCAATCTTGCTGCGAAATATGCAGTCGGTGGTATGACGGCGCTGGCTTTATTCAATGTATTGAAACCCAATTATGCCCTCGCAACGCAGGTGGAGTTCACCGATCCTGATATCCTGGCGGAATACATGACTTACCCTTCACCTGAAGGGCATGGTGATGTGCGTGGGTATCTGGTCAAACCTGCGAAAGCGACGGGGAAAGTTCCGGCGGTAGTGGTGGTGCATGAGAATCGTGGGCTGAATCCGTATATTGAGGATGTGGCACGGCGGGTGGCAAAGGCGGGCTATATTGCGCTCGCGCCTGATGGCTTAAGTTCAGTGGGGGGCTATCCTGGCAATGATGATAAAGGTCGGGAGTTGCAGCAGCAGGTTGACCCCGTAAAGCTGATGAATGACTTTTTTGCCGCCATTGAATTTATGCAGCGTTATTCAGGCGCGACGGGAAAGGTGGGTATCACCGGATTTTGCTACGGTGGCGGCGTGTCGAACGCCGCAGCCGTTGCTTTTCCTGAACTGGCCTGCGCAGTGCCTTTTTATGGGCGTCAGGTTCCTGCATCAGATGTCCCTAAAATAAAAGCGCCTTTATTACTGCACTATGCGCAATTAGATACCCGAATTAATGAGGGATGGCCCGCCTATGAAGCGGCGCTCAAAGCCAATAAGAAAGTCTATGAGGCATATATCTATCCCGGCGTTAATCATGGTTTTCATAATGACTCGACACCGCGTTATGATAATGCTGCCGCTGATTTGGCCTGGGAACGTACTCTTGCATGGTTTAACAAATATTTACGATAGAAAACAAGGGATTATTTAATGCTTCAGGTTAATTATCTGAATAATAATGCTAGCTAATTTCATTAGCATTCATGTTGATATAGTGTAAATAATATTGGATGTACTTAAGAAAGTAAAAAAATAAAGAATGCATTATATCTTCTCTGTTGCCTGCCGATAACAAGGATAAGTATCGCCTGATGGCGAATTCCTCATCAACGGCAAGGAAATTATTATGCGTTTGCTGAAAAACTTCACTATTCGTATTGTCATGTTGGCAATACTGGGACTTTTTTGCCTGCTCTGGTCGGGCGTGGGTTTATTCAGTCTTCATTCTTTATCAAAAATATCTGAAGGCAATGATATTGACCGTCATCTTGTCCATCAGATGACGGTGCTCAGTCAGGGGAACGATCAGTATTTTCGCTTCGTAACGCGCTTAAGTCGCGCCATGGATGTCAAAATGAGCGGCGGAACGCCTGATTTTGCACCAGCGCAGCAGTCCCTGGAGAATATGAGCAAAAAACTCCAGGAGATGAAAACGTTGTCTCCGGGGCCTATGGATCCGGATGTTGCCGCGGCGGTACTGACGAAGTGGCAGGCGCTGCTGGATAACGGGGTGGTTCCGCAAATGCAACTGGCGCAGCAGGGCACGCTTACGGCCTTTGCGGAGCATGCCAGCACCGTTACGCCAGCGCTGAGCCGTGAATTTGGCGCCAGTGCCGAACGTTTTAACGCCACGGCAGGTGAGCGGCTTGATACCACGCGTGTCATGGTCGATGGCAAAACGTCTATCATCCGGACGCTAATTATTACCGCAGTGATCCTCGGTATTGCTCTCCTGTTCTTCACAGATCGTTACCTCGTCGCCATGATGGTGAAACCCCTGGGACGTATCCGCCAGCAGTTCCAGCAGATTGCTCAGGGCGATCTCAGCCATCCAATCGAAGATTTTGGCCGTAACTGCGTGGGCCAACTGGTGCCGTTATTGTGCGCGATGCAGGACAGCCTGCGCGAAGCCGTCAGTACAATTCGCTCAGGTAGTGACAACATCTGGCGAGGGGCTACGGAAATTTCCACCGGCAATAACGATCTCTCATCGCGTACTGAGGAGCAGGCTGCGGCGCTGGAAGAGACCGCTGCCAGCATGGAGCAACTGACCGCAACGGTAAAACTGAACGCCGAAAATGCGCGTGAAGCCAGCCAGCTTGCCGATACGGCGACAGAGACGGCAGGTAAAGGGAGCAGCCTGGTTTCAGAAGTGGTTGAGACGATGGACGGCATTGCCGCCAGCTCTAAACAGATCGCGGAAATTACGTCTGTTATTAATAGTATTGCCTTCCAGACCAATATTCTGGCGCTGAACGCGGCAGTTGAAGCTGCCAGAGCAGGTGAGCAGGGGCGTGGTTTTGCCGTTGTTGCCGGTGAGGTGCGTAACCTTGCCAGCCGTAGCGCCGGGGCGGCGAAAGAGATTGAGACGCTGATTGGCGAATCGTCGCGTCGCGTCGATCAGGGCGCTCGACTGGTTAAAGAGACGGGATTAACCATGGAGGCGATTCTGCGCGGAGCCACCGAAGTGACCGTTATCATGAAGCAAATTGCTTCTGCCTCAGAAGAACAGAATAAGGGCATTTCGCAGGTGAGCGTGGCGATCACGCAGATGGACAGCGTAACGCAACAGAACGCCGCGCTGGTAGAGCAAGTTTCCGCCGCAGCTGTGGCGCTTGAACGGCAAACGGAAGAGCTGCAACGCTCGGTACAACAGTTCCGCCTTTCAGCAAACGATGTGCAGTACGCCGCCGCCAGCACCGCTTCCCCTTCAGCAGACAGCAAAACGTCTGCAGCCGCTAAAAAGGATGAATGGGTGTCCTTTTAAGCGGGCATAAAAAAGTACGTGATACCTCTGGTCTTTGCTTAAAAAATCGCTATATAATTTACTATATAGCGATTGGAGGTTATGCATGAACAACCATTTTGGAAAAGGCTTGATGGCCGGATTAAACGCGTCAAGTGCGGATAGCGCACGCACGGCGGCCAATTTTTGTGCTGATTATAAACGCGGTTTTGTGCTGGGATTTTCTCATCGAATGTTTGAAAAAACGGGCGATCGACAGCTCAGCGCGTGGGAAGCGGGGATCCTCACGCGTCGCTATGGGCTGGATAAAGAGATGGTTATGGATTTCTTTAAAGAGAACCAGTCCAGTACAACAATTCGTTTTTTCATGGCTGGCTATCGTCTCGAAGCTTGATCCGAAAGGGGTATTATCTTGCTTTAATTAATTACACTATTGACCTACGCCTTCGTTTTGTTGCTCCGCCGAAGTATTATAATGCACATAACCATATAAAAAGTGTGGTAAATGGCGCGCCGATCGCAATATGCAACATGCGAAAGGTGCAAAATAAAAGCCAGGTCTTCGCAACGGAATAACTATAAAATGACTGGAGATAACTCTCTCATCAATTCGAACGGCATCAATCGCCGTGATTTCATGAAGCTTTGTGCAGCACTGGCCGCTACCATGGGGCTCAGTAGCAAAGCCGCCGCAGAAATGGCCGAATCAGTTTCTCGTCCTCAGCGTCCACCGGTTATCTGGATTGGTGCGCAGGAGTGTACGGGTTGTACTGAATCGCTACTTCGCGCGACACACCCTACAGTGGAAAACCTCGTTCTGGAGACAATCTCTCTGGAATACCATGAGGTACTCTCTGCCGCTTTCGGCCACCAGGTCGAAGAGAATAAACATAACGCTCTGGAGAAGTACAAAGGGCAATATGTTTTGGTTGTAGATGGTTCTATCCCACTGAAAGACAATGGTATTTACTGCATGGTTGCCGGTGAGCCGATCGTAGATCACATCCGCCGGGCCGCAGAAGGCGCTGCCGCTATCATTGCCATCGGCTCTTGTGCCGCGTGGGGTGGTGTTGCTGCTGCTGGCGTTAACCCAACGGGTGCCGTCGGCTTGCAGGAAGTTCTGCCAGGCAAAACCATCATCAACATCCCCGGCTGTCCTCCGAACCCGCACAACTTCCTTGCAACGGTCGCGCATATCATCACTTACGGTAAGCCGCCGAAGCTGGATACCAAAAACCGTCCGACATTTGCCTATGGTCGTTTGATTCACGAACACTGCGAACGTCGCCCGCACTTCGATGCAGGTCGTTTTGCTAAAGAGTTTGGCGATGAAGGTCACCGTGAAGGATGGTGCCTCTACCATCTGGGCTGTAAAGGACCAGAAACCTACGGCAACTGCTCAACGCTGCAATTCTGCGATGTTGGCGGCGTGTGGCCGGTGGCTATCGGTCACCCTTGCTACGGCTGTAACGAAGAAGGTGTCGGTTTCCATAAAGGTATTCACCAGCTTGCTCATGTGGAAAACCAAACACCGCGTTCCGAGAAACCTGACGTCAATATGAAAGAAGGCGGCAATATTTCTGCCGGGGCGATTGGGCTGCTTGGTGGCGTAGTAGGACTGGTTGCCGGTGTCAGCGTGATGGCGGTTCGTGAACTGGGGCGTCAGCAGAAGAAAGATAACGCTGACTCACGGGGAGAATAACCGTGAACAGACGTAACTTTATTAAAGCAGCCTCCAGCGGGGCATTGCTGTTGGGCGCTGCGCCGTCCATCAGCCATGCGGCTGCAGAAAACCGTCCGCCGATCCCTGGTTCTCTTGGGATGCTCTATGACTCGACGCTGTGCGTAGGCTGCCAGGCCTGTGTCACCAAGTGTCAGGATATCAACTTCCCGGCGCGTAACCCGGAAGGCGAGCAGACCTGGTCGAACAACGACAAACTGTCACCGTATACCAATAACATCATCCAGGTGTGGCGTAGCGGAACAGGCGTTAACAAAGACCAGGAAGAAAACGGCTACGCATACATTAAGAAGCAGTGTATGCACTGTGTCGATCCGAACTGCGTCTCCGTTTGCCCGGTCTCCGCGCTGAAGAAAGATCCGAAAACTGGCATCGTCCACTATGACAAAGATGTCTGCACGGGCTGTCGTTACTGCATGGTCGCCTGCCCGTACAATGTGCCTAAGTATGACTACAACAACCCGTTTGGTGCGCTTCACAAATGTGAACTGTGTAACCAGAAAGGTGTTGAGCGTCTGGATAAAGGCGGTTTACCGGGTTGTGTTGAAGTGTGCCCTGCTGGTGCGGTGATTTTTGGTACGCGTGAAGAGCTGATGGCTGAGGCGAAAAAACGTCTCGCGCTGAAGCCTGGCAGCGAATACCACTATCCGCGTCAGACGGTGAAAGCAGGCGATACCTATCTGCATACGGTACCGAAGTATTACCCCCATCTGTACGGCGAGAAAGAGGGTGGTGGCACACAGGTTATGGTACTGACGGGCGTTCCTTACGAGGATTTGGATCTGCCGAAACTGGATGATCTTTCAACCGGTGCGCGTTCCGAACATGTTCAACATTCCTTGTACAAGGGCATGATATTACCCCTGGCTGCGCTGGCGGGCTTAACCGTGCTGGTTCGTCGTAACACGAAAAACGACCATCACGATGGAGGAGACGATCATGAGTCATGATCCTAAACCGCTGGGCGGAAAAATAATCAGCAAACCGGTCATTATTTTTGGGCCGCTTATCGTCCTGTGTATGCTCCTGATCGTGAAACGTCTGGTCTTCGGATTGGGCTCAGTCTCCGATCTGAACGGCGGTTTCCCATGGGGTGTATGGATCGCGTTTGACCTGCTGATTGGTACCGGCTTCGCGTGCGGTGGCTGGGCTCTGGCGTGGGCGGTGTATGTTTTCAACAGAGGACAATACCATCCACTGGTACGTCCGGCGCTGTTGGCGAGCCTGTTTGGCTACTCGCTGGGTGGTCTGTCGATCACCATTGACGTCGGTCGTTACTGGAACCTGCCGTATTTCTACATTCCGGGCCACTTCAACGTGAACTCGGTACTGTTCGAAACGGCGGTCTGTATGACCATCTATATCGGCATCATGGCGCTGGAATTTGCTCCGGCTCTGTTTGAACGTCTGGGGTGGAAAGTCTCTCTCAAGCGTTTGAACAAAGTGATGTTCTTTATTATTGCCCTTGGCGCGCTGCTGCCAACTATGCACCAGTCTTCAATGGGTTCATTGATGATTTCTGCGGGCTATAAAGTGCATCCGCTATGGCAAGCTTATGAAATGTTGCCGCTTTTCTCCGTATTAACCGCTTTTATTATGGGCTTCTCGATCGTCATCTTTGAAGGCTCGTTGGTACAAGCCGGGCTGAAAGGTAATGGTCCGGATGAGAAAAGTTTGTTCATCAAGCTGACGAATACCATCAGCGTGCTGTTGGCGATTTTCGTGGTTCTGCGCTTTGGCGAACTGATCTATCGCGACAAGCTGTCCTATGCGTTCTCAGGCGATCTTTACTCCCTTATGTTCTGGATTGAAGTCGTGCTGATGGTCTTCCCGCTGGTGGTGCTGCGCGTCACTAAGCTGCGTAACGACTCGCGTATGCTGTATCTGTCTGCGCTGAGCGCATTGCTGGGTTGTGCGACATGGCGTCTGTCCTATTCGCTGGTGGCGTTCAATCCTGGTGGTGGCTACCACTACTTCCCGACCTGGGAAGAACTGTTGATTTCTATTGGTTTTGTGGCTATTGAGATTTGTGCATACATCGTACTCATTCGTCTACTGCCGATACTTCCTCCTTTAAAACAAAACGATCAAAATCGTCATGAGGCGAGCAAAGCATGAGCCAGAGAATTACTATTGATCCGGTAACCCGTATTGAGGGTCATTTACGCATCGACTGCGAAATCGAAAATGGCGTGGTATCTAAAGCATGGGCTTCCGGTACCATGTGGCGTGGCATGGAAGAGATCGTGAAAAACCGCGATCCACGCGATGCCTGGATGATTGTGCAGCGTATCTGTGGCGTTTGTACTACCACTCACGCTATCTCTTCCGTTCGTGCAGCAGAAAGCGCGCTGAATATTGATGTTCCGGTGAACGCACAGTATATCCGTAACATCATTCTGGCCGCGCACACCACGCATGACCACATTGTTCACTTCTATCAGCTCTCTGCGCTGGACTGGGTGGATATCACCTCTGCACTGAAAGCAGATCCAGCGAAAGCGTCTGCCATGCTGGACGGCGTGTCCTCCTGGCACCTGAACAGCGCAGAAGAGTTCACTAAGGTTCAGAACAAGATCAAAGACCTTGTTGCCAGCGGTCAGTTAGGCATTTTTGCCAACGGTTGCTGGGGTCACCCGGCGATGCAGCTGCCGCCAGAAGTGAACCTGATTGCGGTCGCTCACTACCTGCAGGCGCTGGAATGCCAGCGTGATGCTAACCGTGTTGTGGCGCTGTTGGGCGGTAAAACGCCGCACATTCAGAACCTGGCGGTAGGCGGGGTTGCTAACCCAATTAACCTCGACGGCCTTGGCGTGCTGAACCTCGAGCGCCTGATGTATATCAAGTCCTTTATCGATAAGCTGAGCGACTTCGTTGAGCAGGTTTACAAGGTTGATACCGCAGTTATTGCTGCGTTCTACCCTGAGTGGCTGGAACGTGGTCAAGGTGCGGTTAACTATCTGAGCGCACCGGAATTCCCGACTGACGGTAAAAACGGCAGCTTCCTGTTCCCGGGGGGTTACATCACCAATGAAGATCTGTCGACCTATCGTCCGATCACCTCTCACTCCGATGAGTACCTGATCAAAGGGATTCAGGAGAGTGCGAAACACGCGTGGTACAAAGACGAAGCGCCGCAGGCTCCGTGGGAAGGCACAACGGTTCCTGATTACACCGGTTGGTCAGATGACGGCAAGTACTCCTGGGTTAAAGCACCGACCTTCTACGGTAAAACGGTTGAAGTGGGTCCGTTGGCCAACATGCTGTGTAAACTGGCGGCCAAACGCGAGTCTACCCATGCCAAGCTGAATGAAATCATCGCGATTTACACCAAGCTGACCGGTAAAACTATCGAAGTGTCACAGCTGCACTCTACGTTGGGCCGTATTATTGGCCGTACCGTTCACTGCTGTGAACTGCAGAACGTTCTGCAGGATCAGTACAACGCGCTGATTGTGAACATCGGTAAAGGTGACCACACCACCTTCGTGAAACCGGATATCCCGGCAACGGGTGAATTTAAAGGTGTCGGTTTCCTCGAAGCGCCGCGCGGTATGCTGTCTCACTGGATGGTGATCAAAGATGGCATTATCAGCAACTACCAGGCGGTAGTACCGTCAACCTGGAACTCTGGCCCACGTAACTTTAATGATGAAGTGGGACCGTATGAGCGCTCGCTGGTAGGTACGCCGATTGCCGATCCAAACAAACCGCTGGAAGTGGTTCGTACCATTCACTCCTTCGACCCTTGTATGTCATGTGCGGTGCATGTGGTGGACGTTGATGGGAACGAAGTGGTCTCAGTTAAGGTTCTGTAATGCGGATATTAGTCTTAGGGGTCGGCAATATTTTGCTGACCGACGAAGCCATCGGGGTACGTATCGTTGAAGCATTAGAACAACGGTACGTCCTGCCAGACTTTGTTGATGTTCTGGACGGTGGTACGGCTGGGATGGAGCTTCTCGGTGATATGGCGAACAGAGATCATCTGATCATTGCTGACGCCATTGTGTCGAAGAAAAACACGCCAGGAACGATGATGGTCCTGCGGGATGAAGAGATCCCGGCGCTGTTTACTAACAAAATCTCACCGCACCAGCTTGGTCTGGCCGACGTATTGTCGGCCATGCGTTTCACCGGCGAGTTTCCGAAAAAGCTGACGTTAGTCGGTGTTATTCCGGAATCGCTGGAGCCGCATATCGGACTAACGCCAACGGTTGAAGCGATGATTGAACCTGCGCTTGAGCAGGTTCTTGCCGCGCTTCGCGAATCAGGTGTTGAAGCGATCCCGCGGGAGGCGGCTCATGTCTGAGGAGTTTGTCGGTTTTCAGACGGCCCCGAAGATGCAAATTCAGGCAGCGTTTGAAGAGGTTGCCCGGCGTTCAATGCACGATCTCTCTTTCCTGCATCCGAACATGCCAGTATATGTCTCTGAATTTACGTTGTTTGAAGGACAGTGGACGGGGTGTGTTATCACGCCCTGGATGCTCAGCGCACTGATTTTCCCCGGACCGGACCAGATCTGGCCGGTGCGTAAAGTCAGCGAAAAAATCGGACTGCGTCTGCCGTATGGCGAGATGACCTTTACCGTTGGTGAACTGGAGGGCGTATCGCAATACCTTTCCTGCTCACTGATGTCGCCGCTTTCGCACAGTATGTCGGCGCAAGAAGGCATGCGTCTGACTGACGATTGCGCGCGAATGCTGTTATCGCTGCCGGTTAGCGATCCGAATGCGCCGCAGCTTAATCGCCGCGCGTTGCTGCTGGGTCGTCGGAACTGCGAAAATGCATGAGCTGTCCCTTTGTCAGAGCGCGGTTGAGATTGTTCAACAGCAGGCAGAGCAGCACGGTGTCAAACGTGTAACCGGTGTTTGGCTGGAAATCGGGGCGCTCTCCTGCGTTGAAGAGAGCGCCGTTCGTTTCAGTTTCGACATCGTCTGTCAGGGGACGCTGGCTCAGGGTTGTGAGCTGCATATTGATTACAAGCCAGCCCAGGCATGGTGCTGGGATTGCAGTCAGGTTGTGGAAATCACCCAGCATGATGCGCAGTGTCCACAATGTCAGGGCGATCGCCTGCGGGTTGATGCTGGCGATTCACTGAAAGTGAAAAGTATTGAAGTCGAATAACCCATAGGTTGCTATGGGGCGGAGTCAGATATGTGTATTGGAGTCCCTGGTCAGGTTCTGGCCGTTGGTGAAGATATTCACCAGCTTGCGCAGGTTGAAGTGTGCGGCATCAAACGTGATGTCAATATTGCCCTGATTTGTGAAGGTGATACAGCTGAGCTGGTCGGGCAATGGGTACTGGTGCACGTAGGGTTCGCCATGAGCATCATTGATGAAGATGAAGCTAAAGCCACGTTAGACGCACTTCGCCGCATGGAGTACGACGTCACCAGCGCGTGACAAATCCTGAATGAAATTGCCGGATAGCGGTTGCCATCCGGCGATTTATTTTAGTTCTGACGCTTATCTTCGGTATGGGTATCGAAGTCGCTGGCGTCATGGCGTTCATGAAGCTGCTCGTTCAGCGGTCCGTTAGTGCGGTTTACAATACGACCACGCTTAACCGCCGGACGCGCTGCAATCTCTTTTGCCCAGCGTTGTACGTGCTTGTAGCTTCCTGCGTCAAGGAACTCTGCTGCGTCGTAGACGTTGCCCAGAACCACATTGCCAAACCATGGCCAGACCGCCATATCGGCAATGGTGTATTCATCTCCGGCCACAAACTGATGTCGCGCCAATTGTTTATCCAGCACGTCGAGTAAGCGCTTGGCTTCCATGGTGAAGCGATTGATAGCGTACTCAATTTTTACCGGAGCATAGTTATAGAAGTGGCCAAAGCCTCCGCCGAGGAACGGCGCTGCGCCTTGTAACCAGAACAACCAGTTCAGCGTTTCGGTGCGTTTTGCCAAATCCTGCGGCAGGAAATAACCATATTTCTCTGCCAGATAGAGCAGGATTGCGCCAGATTCGAATACGCGAACCGGTGGGTTTTGCGAGTGATCGCGTAGCGCTGGGATCTTCGAGTTCGGATTCACCTCAACAAAGCCGCTGGAAAACTGATCGCCATCGCCAATGCGGATAATCCAGGCATCGTATTCCGCGCCCTTCACCCCCTGCGCCAGCAACTCCTCCAGCATGATCGTCACTTTCTGCCCGTTTGGCGTACCCAGCGAATAGAGCTGCAGCGGATGTTTGCCAACCGGCAGCGTTTTCTCGTGGGTGGCTCCGGAAACCGGGCGGTTGATATTGGCGAATGCGCCCCCGTTCGATTTTTCCCACGTCCAGACTTTCGCGGGCTGATAGGTATTGTCTGACATATTGACCTGCCTTCTGAGTGGTTGTGTTGATGCAGTGTAGCAGTTAGGTAGAACTCAATTTAACAGATTGGGACTTTATGTCGCTTTGTGCTGAAAGGGGAAGATAAATCTAACCCGTTCATTGTACCCGCTCCGTACTCCATGAAGAGGAAATCAATGTTGGACGGAAATTGCTACCGTATTCACCATTAAAAATTGGCGGTGAATAAGCAGTAATAATGAAAAATGGTGTTCCAGGAGTAAGCGGTTATCAGGGCCCGGCGGGTGGGTGGGGCGCGGTAAAAGCCGTCACTGCTTCGGTGTTTTCGCAAAAGGCTGTCGCCCGCGACATTATCGCGATGTTCAAAATGAACCAGGTGAAAGGGTTCGACTGTCCGGGCTGTGCGTGGCCGGACCCAGGGCACCGTGCGCCAATGGAGCTGTGCGAAAATGGCGTTAAGGCGGTCTCCTGGGAGACAACCAGTAAAAAAGCGTCACCGGAATTTTTCAGCCGTCACCCGGTTTCCACACTCTGGCACTACAGCGATTATGAGCTGGAAAATATCGGTCGTTTGACGCATCCGATGAAATACGATGCAGCATCAGATACCTGGCAGGCGGTGGATTGGGATATCGCCTTCCAGGAGATAGGCGAGCGTCTGCGCAGCTATGATTCACCCCAGCAGGTTGAGTTTTACACCTCCGGCAGAACGTCAAATGAAGCGGCGTTCCTGTATCAGCTTTTTGCCCGCGAATATGGCAGCAGCAACTTTCCTGATTGCTCAAACATGTGCCACGGACCGACCAGCGCAGGGCTAACGCCGGCCATTGGCCTTGGAAAAGGGACCGTTGAACTTGACGATTTTGACCATTGCGATCTGGTGATTTGTATCGGGCATAACCCTGGCACTAATCATCCACGTATGCTGACCACCTTACGCGACGTTGCCAAACGCGGGGCTAAAATTATCTCTATCAATCCGCTGAACGAAAGGGGGCTTGAGCGCTTTAGTTTCCCGCAAAGCCCGAAAGAGATGTTCACTGGTCAGTCGACGCAGCTGAGCAACGACTACTACCAGGTAAAAATGGGCGGTGACGCCTCGCTGCTCAAAGGCATCATGAAGGCGCTGATCGAAATGGATGAAGCGCGGATCTTACTGGATCAGCAACCGACACTCGATCATGCGTTTATCGATGAGCATACCGCTGGATATGCAGCGCTGTATGATGACTTACGTCAGCATAACTGGGCGGAGCTGGAACAGGACTCGGGCCTGACGCGCAGTCAGATGGAGGACCTGGCACACAGCTACAGTAAATCTCGTGCCACTATTATTTGTTATGGTCTGGGCATCACCCAGCATAAAAACGGTACTGAGAACGTCCAGCAACTGGTAAACCTGCTGCTGCTGAAAGGCAATATGGGTAAGCCGGGGGCGGGGATCTGCCCGTTGCGCGGTCATTCTAACGTGCAGGGCGACCGTTCCGTGGGGATCAACGAAGCGGCATCCGAAGACTTCCTGCAACGCCTTGAGACGCATTTTTCTATCCGTGTGCCGCGTACACATGGCCGCTCCAGCGTGGAGAGTATTCGGGCCATCGAACGGGGAGAGGCAAAAGCGCTCATTTGCATGGGTGGCAATCTGGCGGTGGCGATGCCGCAGCCGCAGCGTACCTTTGCGGCGATGAAAAATTTGGATCTGCAGGTCCATGTTGCGACCAAGCTGAACAGATCGCATTTGCTGCTGGCAAAGCATAATTATCTGCTGCCTGCATTAGGTCGAACGGAGCGCGACATTCAGGCGACGGGGATCCAGTCGGTGACCGTCGAAGACTCGATGTCGATGGTCCACGCTTCCTGCGGCGCGCTGAAGCCAGCTTCCCGCTGGTTAAAATCGGAGCCCGCGATTGTGGCGGGCATGGCACACGCTACTCTGCCGCTTTCGCCGATCAACTGGGAAGCGTTAACCGGGGACTACGCGCTGATCCGTGACGCCATTGAAGCCGTGATCCCGGCGTTCCACGATTACAATGCCCGTATTGCCGAGCCGGGCGGATTTCGTATGGATACGCCCGCTTCGCGCCGTGAATGGCGAACGGCGAATGGTAAAGCCAACTTTATCGTCAGCCATCAGCGGGCGGTAGAGCGAGAGAATCAGCCTGCCGATGCACTGGTTCTGGCGACGCTGCGCAGCCACGATCAATACAACACCACTATTTATGGTATGAACGATCGCTACCGTGGCATTACCGGTCGTCGGGATGTGGTGTTTTTAAGCGCTGAAGAAGCGGCGACTCGCGATCTGAGCCAGGGAGATGTGGTCAACGTTCAGGCGCTGGACGACCGCGGCCAGCCCTGTGCGGATCGTATTATGTGCGGCTTGACGGTGGTGATTTACAACATGGCGGTGGGCTCAATAGGCGCTTATCTGCCAGAAGCGAATGTCCTGCTTTCGCTGGATGCGGTGGACACACAAAGTTTGACTCCGGCGTATAAAAGCGTACCGGTCACCGTGACAAAAGCGTAGTTCCTGCTGTGAATTTTTCGCCTCTGAGCGCCAGCCGCTGCGTTGAGGTGTATGATGATGTTGACCTCTGTCCGGTTAGTGTCGCAGAGCAGGCAATCAGAGCGAAAAATTCACGCCAACCTGCTCAGGCTGTATTGTTTTGAGGTAAGGTGCATGAGCAAAGGAACGACCAGTCAGGATGCCCCATTCGGGACATTATTGGGCTACGCCCCAGGCGGCGTAGCAATCTACTCTTCAGATTACAGCTCCCTCGACCCACGGGACTACGACGATGATGCGGCATTTCGCAGCTATATCGACGACGAATACATGGGCCACAAATGGCAGTGCGTAGAGTTCGCACGCCGCTTTCTCTTCCTTAATTATGGCGTGGTTTTCACCGATGTGGGCATGGCCTGGGAGATCTTTTCCTTACGCTTTCTACGCGAAGTGGTGAATGACAATATCCTGCCGTTACAGGCATTTCCGAATGGTTCACCCCGCGCGCCGGTAGCCGGTGCTCTGCTTATCTGGCAAAAAGGCGGTGAGTTTAACGATACCGGCCATGTGGCGGTCGTCACCCAGTTGCTGGAAAACAAAATCCGTATTGCCGAACAGAACGTGCTCCATACGCCGTTGCCTCCCGGACAGCAGTGGACCCGCGAACTGGAGATGGTGGTTGAAAACGGTTGTTACACCCTGCGTGATACCTTTGACGACACCACCATCCTTGGCTGGATGATCCAGACCGATGATACCCGTGACAGCCTGCCGCAGCCGGAGATCGCCAACGACTCGTTGAGAATTGGCGGCGCGCGACTGGAAGATAACGGGCAGTTTGACGGTAAATGGCTTGATGAACAGGACCCGCTGCAGAAAGCCTACGTGCTGGCGAACGGCCACGTTATTAATCAGGATCCGCATCAGTACTTCACCATTACCGAGAGTGCAGAGCAGGAGCTGATCAAAGCCACCAACGAGCTGCACCTGATGTATCTGCACGCGACCGACAAAGTGCTGAAAGATGACAACCTGTTGGCGCTGTTCGATATCCCGAAAATCCTCTGGCCGCGTCTGCGCCTTTCCTGGCAGCGTCGTCGGCATCATATGATTACGGGACGTATGGATTTCTGTATGGATGAACGCGGACTGAAGGTGTATGAGTACAACGCCGATTCCGCATCGTGCCATACCGAAGCTGGTTTGATCCTCGAAAGATGGGCCGAGCAGGGCTATACAGGACAGGGACACAACCCAGCTGAAGGATTGATCAACGAACTGGCGGGGGCCTGGAAGCACAGCCGCGCGCGTCCTTTTGTCCACATCATGCAGGATAAAGATATAGAGGAAAACTACCACGCTCAGTTTATGCAGCAGGCGCTACGTCAGGCCGGGTTTGACAGTAAAATTCTGCGTGGCCTCGATGAGCTACGTTGGGATGACGCCGGTCAGCTGATTGACGGGGACGGTCGTCTGGTGAACTGCGTCTGGAAAACCTGGGCGTGGGAAACCGCGATTGAGCAGGTGCGAGAGGTCAGTGAAACGGAGTACGCCGCGGTACCAATTCGTACCGGGCATACGAATCAGGAAGTGCGTTTAATCGACGTGTTGCTGCGCCCGGAAGTGCTGGTCTTTGAACCTCTGTGGACGGTGATCCCTGGTAATAAAGCGATTCTGCCGATCCTGTGGCAACTGTTCCCACACCACCGCTATCTGCTTGATACTGATTTCACTGTTAATGAAGAGCTGGCGCAAACCGGTTATGCAGTGAAACCTATTGCAGGACGTTGTGGCAGCAACATCGATCTGGTGAGCCATCAGGAAGAGTTACTGGATAAAACCAGCGGTAAGTTTGCCGAGCAGAAGAACATTTATCAGCAGCTTTGGTGTCTGCCAAAAATTGCTGGTAAATATATTCAGGTTTGTACCTTCACCGTAGGCGGTAACTATGGGGGGACCTGCCTGCGCGGCGATGAGTCGCTGGTGATTAAAAAAGAGAGCGATATCGAGCCGCTGATTGTAGTGAAGGAAGAGTAATCTTTTTGCGAGTGCTTGATTGAAATGCGAAAACCCGGAGTATATCTCCTAATGCTTGTCAGTTTAGCTTTTGATGGAAACCGTAATGCATAGCGTTGCGGTTTCTTTTTCACTGCCCGGGGATAATGTTTCACCCTTCCCACGGGCAGGAAAAAACTCTCCGCCATATCCAGTATCTCATTATGTAGTGGCACACTGCCCATCACTGCACCCTGATGCCATAGACGCGTCCTCGGAAACAGACAACGACTCATTCAATAACGCCCCGATTTCTGCTCCCAGCGCGAGGTCGTCTACCTGACCAAAATATTGCTGGCGTAGGTATCCCTGCTGATCAATTAACGTCAACGTAGGTGTACCGCGCATAGCGTAGGACAGCATGGTCTGGGGGACATCATTGTCAGGAGACGGCATATCCACCCCGACGGGGAAAGGGATGCGGTATTCTGATAGAAAGGTTTCCAGTGCCTGTGCGGTCATTACCTCATGATGCTCAAAAACCGTATGTAGGCCAATAACGGCCACTTTATCCGGTGGAAAAGTGGCATACACACGTGAAACCTGCGGCAGTCCATGGGAAACACAGCCAGGACACAGCATCTGAAATGATTCCATTACCACGACCTTGCCGCGTAATGATTCCAGGGTTATCGGCTGTGACGTATTAAACCAGCGTTCAATTGTCAATGCTGGTGCTCGCGGATGACGAATGATATTCATGTTAACTCCAGAACCCGCACTGTGGTGCGGGTTAATTTCCGTTACTGGTTTACTTTCCCCGGCAGCGTCAGCTTGCCAGAGGCCACTTTAAATACATCCTCGACGCAAAGTAGCGGCGCATGAACGGAGGCATTAACTCGTAGCCCGGCAGTTACACCATCAAACTGGCTGGCAGTGACCACGCCAATATTATCGAAAGGAACTTTCACTTCTACAGTTTCACCTGTCAGCGTAGGATTCCAGCCCGGACTGTCCAACAGTACCGGCAAGCCAGGCCAGGTTTTTGGCAGCCGGGGTTTTTGTCCCTCAGGAATATCAACTACGGCCAGTGCGCCAGGCCCGCAGACCTCGTTAGGCTTCAGCACCACCCAGTGGGTATGCCACAGATCGCCATCATTGTTGCGGTTACCATCGCCATTTTCATCATACAGCGGCGTATCATCCAGATCAGAATGGGATGTTACCGCCAGCGCCAGGATACCGGCCTTATGTTCAAATCCCACTTCATACGGATCGATCGTTGTCGGCCAGACATAAGAGAAAATTTCCGTTCCCGCCAGCTTACCTGTTACTGCAGGCTTACTTTTACCTGCCTTGCCGGAAACTGCCATATGGAAGGTGGCAACATTCCCTTCGGTAGTGACTTTAGTGTGCACAATATCAAACTCAGCCAATACAGCCTTGTCGGTGCTGGTTTTAATACCGCCCTGATGAGGCTCATTGCCATGTGCACCGGCAGAGGTGGCGATAGCCATTGCTAATACAATCGCAATACGTTTCATTTTTATCCTTAAAGCAGATCTTTAATAAACGCACCAAAGTTGATGTGAAGCGGGATACCGCCATCCAGTACCAGGGCTGGAACAGATTGCACACCAGCTTCGATGGCCTCATTCAGTCGCGTTTTATCATTTCCGAGATGAATGATTTCTACCGTGTATTGAGCGGGATCCAGTGCCAGTGCGATTTGGTGTTCTGCATCTACGCATACCGGGCAACCTGCATGAAAGAAAACGGCTGTTTTACTCATGATGACTTTCCTTGTGTAATATCAAATGGTATCGAATCGATACCATTTGATATTACACACACACTGAAAATATTGTCAATATGGTTTTGAATCGATACTATTTATGACAGTAAATCCCCATCGTTAGAAAGTCTGGACGTTTGCTTATCCAGCACGTATCCCGGCAAGCAGAGGCAGGTAACTGTGACACTCTTTGATATTCTTGAACGCCTGGTGAGCCTGCAAATGGGCAGCTTTTATCGCCATCCGCAACTGAAAGGACTCCCCACAACATGGGTTCAGATTCTTTTCTATTTAACGCGATGCAATGGTTATTCCAATACGCCCGCTGCAACAACGGAATACCTCGGGCTGACTAAAGGCACGGTATCGCAGTCCCTGAATAAACTAGAGCGTGAAGGCTGGATTAGAAGAGAAAATGACGGCAAGGATAAACGGGTTGTCCATCTGGTTCTGACATCCAAAGCGAGTGAAGTGATGCATACCATCATGCAGAAGACACTGCAGGAGCCTTGGGATTCATTAGCTTTTTCTGAGGAACAACTGAAAACAGTTTTTCTGGCCCATCTGCGGAGTATGCAGAAAAATCAGGGGGCCAGAATGTTTGGTGAGTGCCGTTTTTGCCGGTTTCATCAGTCGATAAATGGGCATCCCTGGTGTGGTCTAACAGAAGAGCCAATTCCCATGGAAAGCACCACATTAATTTGTCGTGAATTTGAGGAACCGGAAAATAGTTGCAGCGTTAGCGATCAGAACGAGAGAAAGGGCTAGATACTGGCTTTTGAACGGGTAAAGTGCGGACATAAAAAAATCCATAAAATGGTATGCACATTCTCTGGATTTTGTAGTGGAACACTGAATTTGGCCACCTGAATAGAGGTGATATGCTCACTCTGCCACGTGTTCGGGGTTCATCGCAGCAGTTAACCCCCCTGAAAAACCAGACGGCAGACGGGCTGTATTACGCCGTCAGGTTCTGGCGTTGCATAACATCAACCATGTTTTGCTGGCGCAAGAAGTATCGTGACCATGGCAACGCTGAGAGGCTTCCGGATGAGGGCAAGCTGATTGCACCGATTGAATTTCTTGTGACTGGCGATTTGTCATCGTGTATGGCGGTTTTCCATGTCCGTGCACTCCTGGCCGTCATGCTGAAGCCTGACAGGAGCGCCATACAGCCCTGACATTAAATGAAACGCTCTCTTTCGGGACATAAAAACGATTATGTTCCTGATGCTTTCCTTATGGCTATTGCGGTGTTTCCCACATGAAGCAAGGCTATGACTTACTGCCCCCTTTTATTTCTTTCTGATCTCAAACCATTTCCTTGAAAGCACATTGGTGTTTTTAACTTTCTTATATTGATGTAGATCAATTCAAGATCGCTTTATTAATAATTATCCGTTCATTTTAACTGCTGCGACATAAATGTTTGTTTTGTGTGCTGGTAATAGTCCATTTTACTGACATCTCAGCACTATTCACTATTAACATTTAGAGGAAAATTCCTAAGAATTTACTTAAAATAGATTAAAGATCGGTAAATTTGATCTATTGTCGATCATTGTTCTATTATCACATGTAAAGAACTTTCGTTTGAAAGATGCACGCAGCGATAAACCGAGGGATGATGAGATGGCTGATAGTTTCCAGAATGAAGTGCCAAAGGCACGTATTAATCTAAAGCTTGACCTGCATACAGGGGGAGCCAGCAAGAAAACTGAGCTCCCTCTGAAATTACTGGTGGCGGGCGACTTCAGTAATGGTCAGGAATCTGCACCACTGTCTGAGCGCAAAAAAGTTAACTTGAACAAGAATAATTTCGACTCAGTTCTTTCCGAATATGCCCCAAAAGTCAATCTGACCGTTAAAAACACGCTCGCCAGTGATGGTAGCGAAGACAATATCAGTCTGATATTCCAGAGCATGAAAGATTTCACCCCGGAGCAGGTTCCCGACAGATCCCTCAGCTGAAGGCAATGCTTTCCATGCGTAACCTGCTTCGCGATTTAAAAGCGAACCTGCTGGACAATCAGGCTTTCCGAAAGGAGCTGGAAAAAATTCTGCTCGACCCGGCGTTAAGCGCAGAACTCCGCTCAGAGCTGTCTGCTCTGGCACCTAAACAGCCATAACGGTCACGATGATTTAACGGATTAAAAAGGAAGATGCTGATGTCTGTAAAAAATGAGAATGCGACTGGTGGCGAAAGCGTGGTGCTGGAACGTCCTGTTGCGGGCGGGGTTTATGCGTCCCTGTTTGAAAAAATCAATCTGAACCCGGTCTCTGAGCTGAGTGCGCTGGATATCTGGCAGGACGCGCAGGCGATGTCGGATGCGACTGCGGATGAGCGTCTAACGGCGGGGATGCAGGTATTTCTCGAATGCCTGACGAAAGCGGGCTCAAAAGTTGAAAAACTCGATAAAAACCTTATTGACCACCATATCGCAGAGCTGGACTACCAGATTAGCCGTCAGCTGGATGCGGTAATGCATAGCGAAGAATTCCAGGCTGTGGAGAGCCTGTGGCGCGGCGTGAAATCCCTGGTCGACAAAACTGATTTCCGTCAGAACGTGAAGGTTGAACTGCTGGATATGTCCAAAGAAGACCTGCGTCAGGACTTCGAAGACAGCCCGGAAATCATCCAGAGTGGACTGTATAAACATACATACATTGATGAGTATGACACCCCGGGCGGTGAGCCGATTGCCGCGCTGATTTCTGCCTACGAATTCGATGCCTCTGCGCAGGATGTCGCTCTGCTGCGCAATATTTCAAAAGTGTCTGCCGCAGCGCATATGCCGTTTATCGGCTCAGCCGGCCCGAAATTTTTCCTCAAGGATTCAATGGAGGAAGTGGCGGCCATCAAAGATATTGGTAACTACTTTGACCGTGCGGAGTACATCAAGTGGAAATCCTTCCGCGAGACGGACGATGCACGCTATATCGGTCTGGTGATGCCGCGTGTACTGGGTCGTCTGCCTTATGGTCCGGACACCGTGCCAGTGCGCAGCTTCAACTATGTGGAAGAAGTGAAAGGCCCGGATCACGACAAATACCTGTGGACTAACGCCTCGTTTGCTTTTGCGTCTAACATGGTTCGCAGCTTCATCAACAACGGCTGGTGTGTGCAAATCCGTGGCCCGCAGGCCGGTGGTGCCGTGCAGGATCTGCCTATTCATCTGTACGATCTGGGCACCGGCAATCAGGTCAAGATCCCGTCAGAAGTGATGATCCCGGAAACCCGCGAATTTGAGTTTGCCAATCTGGGCTTCATTCCGCTGTCCTACTATAAAAATAGAGATTATTCCTGCTTCTTCAGCGCTAACTCCACCCAGAAGCCGGCACTGTATGACACTGCGGATGCAACGGCCAACAGCCGTATCAATGCCCGTCTGCCGTACATTTTCCTGCTGTCGCGTATTGCGCACTACCTGAAGCTTATCCAGCGCGAAAACATCGGCACCACCAAAGACCGTCGTCTGCTGGAGCTTGAGCTCAACACCTGGGTGCGCAGTCTGGTGACCGAAATGACCGATCCGGGCGACGAGCTGCAGGCCTCTCACCCACTGCGTGATGCAAAAGTGGTGGTGGAAGACATCGAAGACAACCCGGGCTTCTTCCGCGTGAAGCTGTACGCCGTACCGCACTTCCAGGTCGAAGGGATGGACGTCAACCTGTCACTGGTTTCCCAGATGCCGAAAGCCAAGTCATAAGCTAAGGCAGGAAGCCAATGAAAACGGAACAACCGTTATGGGGCAGGGGCGTTATGGTCTCTCCCCAGCACTTCCAGCAACAGGCCGCATACGCGGCCTGGTCTGCGGAATGCATTGCCCGACTGGGCCTCTCCCATCCCTGGGGGATGATTGATGCCACTTTCGAACCGGATGCACTGAAACTGGGCCGCCTGCAGGCCCGTCATCTGCACATCCGTTTCCCCGACGGCACGCTTATCGACACGGATAATGCCGACTCCCTGCCGCCGGTGCTGGCGCTTGAGGGCGAATCACAGGAAGTGGCGGTGGTTCTGGCGCTTCCGCTACTGCGGGCAAATGGCGGCAACTGTCTTAAACCCGATGAGGTGGCCGAGCGCCCTGTGCGTTATCGCCAGCGCTGGCGGGATGTCCGTAACGCCTTTGGGGACGATACCCGCCAGATTGCGGTGATGCAGCCCGAGCTGACGTTGCGTTTCGCCCATCAGAACAACAGTGATTACCTGACCTGTCCGGTCGCCCGTCTACAGCAGGATTCACAGGGGAGCTGGGCACTCGATGAAACCTTTCTTCCGCCACTGCTGGCTCTGCAGGGCAGCCGCTGGCTGGTGACCCAGCTGGAACAGCTGATGATGCAACTGCGTGCCCGTCTGAGTCGCCTGATGGACATGCGTCGTGAAAGTAACGAGCGCATGGCCGATTTTGCCGTGGCTGACGTGTCTCTGTTCTGGTTGCTCAATGCCCTGAACAGCGCAGAACCCGTGCTCGGACAGTTTCAGCGACACCCGCAAAGTCCGCCGGAGCGTCTGTATCCGGAGCTGGCAAGGCTCGCGGGCAGTCTGCTGACCTTCTCGCTGGAACACCAAGTGAGTGCTATTCCTGTCTGGCAGCATGAGCAACTGAATAACGTCTTCCCGCCGCTCTTTGACCTACTGGGCGACCTGCTGGAAGCCAGCCTGCCGTCGCGGGTGGTAGCGATTGAGCTTGAGCATGATGCCCGGCTTCACTTCTGGCAGGCCCGTCTGCATGACCCACGCCTGCGCGAAGGGGCGGATTACTATCTCTCCGTGCGTTCACCGATACCGGTGGCACAGCTGCAGGAACAGTTCCCGCGCCAGTGCAAGGTCGGCAGTCCGGATCATGTCAGGAGTATCGTCAATTCATCACGGGTGGGTGTGCCCCTGATGCCCCTGCGTCATGTGCCGGCCGCCATCCCACTGCGTCTGGAAAACCAGTATTTCAGCCTCGATGTCTCTCATCCTCTGGCCAGCGAAATGCTTCAGGGCGGCACCTGTATGTTTTACGTTCCGGGCATGCTCGGCGAGCTTGAACTTGAACTCTTTGCGGTACTGAGAACATGAGTGAGCCTAAACGCAGCACTGCTGCGTCGATTGATATTGATGCCCTGCTGCAGGACACCTGGCTGCAGGTGATCAGCCTGCGTCACGGTCCGAAGTTTCAGGATGGAGAAGGGCGCACGTTGTGGGAGCGCTGCATTGCTGATGTCGAACGCGTGCAGCGTGAGCTGAAAGCGAGCGAACTCGATGAAGCCAGCTGTCAGCATATTCTCACTGCACAGTGTGCGCTGCTTGATGAAGCCGTCAAAGGTCGCGGTGTGGAGGATGATGCCTGCCTGCAGTGGTATGACATTCCTCTGCAGGGGCACTTCCTTGGCACCATGGATGCCGGTGATACGCTGTGCGATCGGATGCGCGATGTGCTGCGTGAACCGGCGCCCGACCACGCTGTTGTGACCTGCTTCCAACGGGTCATGATGCTGGGGTTTCTCGGCAGTTTCCGCTCGCTGAACGATCCGGAGCGCCAGAAACTCGTCAACGCGCTCAGTGAACATGTCACGCCGTTCAGCTATCCGCAGGCTCACCCGATACTGGCAGAAAGCCGTACCGGACGAGGAATGGGTGGTTGGCTGGCGTCATGGCCCGTGCGTATCGGCCTGAGCGTGATGGTAGTCGCCGCACTCTGGTGGGGACTGGATCACTGGTTGGATCAGACGCTGCTGACCCTGCTACCGGGAGCCGTGAAATGAGTCCTGAACAACAGCGCGGGCTTGCGTTATGGGCCGCCCTGCTGAGTGCAGTGGTCTGCCTGGGTTTCCTGCCGGTGTCCCGACTGGTTTCTGTGCTTGTTCTGTTGGCGATGCTGGGGCTTATCCTGGCGTTCTGGTATGTCGCCAGTCGTCGTGTGGAGCATGACGTCACCCTGCGTCTGGATGACCTCCCGGAAGCCACTTATCGTCAGCCCGTGGTGTTGGTCTGTGGCGATCTGCCGCTGGCATGTATGCAGCAGTCACCGGTGCTCACTGTCACGCAGGGATGCTGGATCCGCGTGGAGGATCATCAGGATCTGGAGCAGGCAGCCCGCCAGGTACTGTGGTTGCGACCTGACTGGGGTCGCCAGCTGTCGGTGATGGTCAGCGTCTGTCCACAGAAACACGCCGACAGCGAGCGCCTTACCAGTCGTCTGCTGGCCTTGCGCTGGCAAATCAGCCAGTTGCGTAAAGAAACCGGGCATTCCGTGCCGCTGGTTCTGAATGGTCAGGTTGGCAGTGCGATGACGAATGATCTGCTCTGGCAGGCGGCTATCCCGGGGGAAGGGGTGAGGGTCTGGCGTGAATCTTCAGCGCCGAGTTCAATCGCTACATGGGTTACCACCGGTGGGTCGCCTGCGATGCAGCAACAGGTGTTGATGAACAGCCTGATGAGCTGGTTCCATCAGCACGTCAAAGCTGTCTTTATGGATAAGAACCCCGACGTTCCTGTCATTGCGCCTACCGCGGTGCTGTGGGGAATGGGACCGATCCTTGCCGGAAGTCTGGCCACATCTGCCTGGACTGCGTGGCTTTCCCGTCACACTGCGATGCAGCAGGTAGCGGGCTGGCAGCCGGTAGGAACGGACAGTACGGTTATCTCCCCCTTCCCGGATTTTATCCTGCCACTGCTGCCCGAAGGGCGAGGCCTGACGCCGCGTGGGCGAGCCTTCCGTTGTGCGCTCGGGATTTTCACGCTGGCGGCCATTGCTGCGCTGCTCAGTAGTGGCTGGAACAATCGCCAACTGCTGCAGCGTGTGAGCTTCGATATTGCCCGCTATGACCGTATCCCGAAGCATGATTTCGGACCCAAAGCCGATGCCGTTGCTGTCCTGCGTGACGATGCGGCAGAGCTGAATGATTGGTCGCGCAATGGCGTACCGATGCGGATGGGGCTCGGTCTGTATCAGGGGGAGCGTCTGCGAATGCCTGTGCTGGATGCGATCCGTTCCTGGATGCCTCCACCTCCGCCGCCTGAACCACAGCCGAAACCCAAACCGGTACCGAAAATTGTCCGCCTCGACAGCATGTCGCTGTTCGATTCCGGTAAATCCGACCTCAAGCCGGGCTCCACCAAAATGCTGGTGACCTCCCTGGTTGGCATCAAAGCTAAACCGGGCTGGCTGATTGTGGTGTCAGGTCACACCGACAACACCGGCAATCCAAAACTGAATCAGACGCTTTCACTTCAGCGTGCCGAAGCGGTGCGCAACTGGATGCGTGATACCGGTGATGTACCGGAAAGCTGTTTTGCGGTGCAGGGCTATGGCGAAAGCCGCCCGATCGCAACGAACGACACCCCGGAAGGGCGCGCACTTAACCGTCGTGTCGAAATCAGTCTGGTACCGCAGGCCGATGCCTGTCAGATACCGGGCAATCCCCAGGCGTCATCGGATGATGGCGCAGATAAAACTGTAATGGAGTAAATCACATGGCAATTCCTGTTTATCTTTGGCTGAAAGACGACGGCGGCGCGGACATTAAAGGTTCTGTGGACGTTCAGGATCGTGAAGGCAGCATCGAGGTTGTCGCTCAGGAGCATAACCTGTACATCCCGACCGATAACAACACCGGCAAGCTGACCGGTACCCGTATCCACACCCCGTTCCTGTTCACCAAGGAAATCGACTCGTCCAGCCCGTATCTGTACAAGGCGGTGACTACCGGTCAGACCCTCAAGTCTGCGGAATTCAAGTGGTACAAAATCAACGACGCGGGCCAGGAAGTGGAGTACTTCAACACCAAACTGGAAAACGTGAAAGTGGTGAAAGTGAATCCTGAAATGTATGACATCAAGGATCCTTCTAAAGAGAAGCACAACCACCTTGAGCGCATTGAACTGCGTTACGAAAAAATCACCTGGACCTACAAAGACGGCAACATCATTCATTCCGATTCCTGGAACGAACGCGCCACCGCGTAAGTCACGAGCGGGCAGAGCTTCTCTGTCCGCTTTTCTTTTTGCTGAGCGTCTGCCTGTGCGGGCGTTGAGCAAAAAAAACACAAGCCGCCAGCCCGACCGCATGCGCTTTGGTCCCCTGAACGGGAAACAGCGAAGGGCGGTAGCGTGCCCGGAAGCCATCAAGAGAGAGAAAAATGGAAAATCCAGCCATCCTGTTACGTCGTCTGAATCCGTACTGTGCCCGCGCGATGGAAGGGGCTGCCTCGCTCTGCCAGACCCGTGCCCATGCGGAAATTCTGCCTGAGCACTGGCTGCTGAAACTGCTGGAGCAGGGCGAGGGCGACCTGACGGTGCTGGCGCGCCGTTATGAGTGGGATATGGATGCACTGTGGCAGGATTTGCTGGCGTGGCTCGACAATCTGTCGCGTTCGGTGCGCAGCCGTCCACAGCTCTCTGACAACATTCAGAGCCTGCTGCAGGAGGCCTGGCTACTGGCCTCCCTCGCTGGCGAAGAACACATCCGCAGCGTGCATCTGCTGATGGCGCTGACGGAAAATCCACGACTTGCTCACTGCGACGGTCTGTGGCCATTGCTGACGCTCGGGATGAGTCAGCTGTCCCGACTACGCCCGCTGCTGGATGCACAATCTGATGAACGCCCGGAGCTGCAGTTTGAGGCTGAACTGGCCCAGGAGCATGGCAGTGAGGTGGAATTTGTCGGCCGCCCGGTCGGTGCAGAGCTGAAAGAGGGGGAACTGACCCCGGCGCTGCAAAACGCGCTGGATAAATTCACGCTCGACGTCACTGCTAAAGCGAAAGAGGGCAAGATTGACCCGGTGTTCGGCCGTGACACGGAAATCCGCCAGATGGTGGATATTCTCTCGCGGCGTCGCAAAAACAATCCGATCCTGGTCGGTGAACCGGGTGTCGGCAAAACCGCGCTGGTGGAAGGTCTGGCTTTACGTATCGCAGAAGGTAACGTTCCGGAAAGCCTGAAAACCGTGGTACTGCGTACCCTTGATCTTGGCCTGTTACAGGCGGGGGCTGGCGTGAAGGGCGAATTTGAACAGCGCCTGAAAAACGTGATTGATGCAGTGCAGCATTCGCCCGTACCCATTCTGCTGTTTATCGATGAAGCACACACCATTATCGGTGCAGGGAATTCAGCCGGTGGCGCGGATGCGGCCAACCTGCTGAAACCGGCGCTGGCGCGCGGTGAACTGCGCACCATCGCCGCCACCACCTGGTCTGAATACAAACAATATTTTGAACGTGATGCGGCTCTTGAGCGCCGCTTCCAGATGGTGAAAGTCGACGAGCCGGATGACGATACGGCCTGCCTGATGCTGCGTGGTCTGAAATCACGCTATGCCGAACACCATGGCGTGCATATTACTGACGATGCGGTACGCGCCGCCGTCACGCTGTCCCGCCGTTATCTGACGGGCCGCCAGTTGCCGGACAAGGCCGTCGATTTACTCGATACGGCCAGCGCCCGCGTGCGCATGAGCCTCGACACCGTGCCGGAGCCGCTGACCCGTATTCGCGCGCTGATGACCTCGCTGGACATAGAGAAGCAGGCGCTGCTGGAAGATATCGCAGTCGGTAATCAGAGCCACGGCGAACGCCTGACCGCCATTGAGCAGGAAGAGAAGGACCTTATCGCTGAACTTGACGAACTGGAAGCCCGGTACGGCGAGGAGCTGAAACTCACCGAACAACTGCTGGAAAGCCGCCAGGACATCTCCCGCCAGAGTGAGACGCACGCGCTGCAACAGGCGCTGAACGGCATACAGCACAGCAACCCGCTGCTGTCGGTGGATGTGGACGTCCGCACCGTCGCCAATGTGATTGCCGACTGGACCGGTGTGCCGCTCTCTTCCCTGATGAAAGACGAGCAGACTGAGCTGCTGACCCTGGAAAATGAAATCAGCAAACGCGTGGTGGGTCAGGACGTGGCACTCAACGCTATCGCCCAGCGCTTGCGCGCGGCGAAGACCGGGCTGACGTCAGAGAATGGTCCGCAGGGTGTGTTCCTGCTGGTCGGTCCAAGTGGCGTCGGCAAGACCGAAACCGCACTGGCGCTGGCGGATGTGCTGTACGGTGGCGAGAAGTCACTCATCACCATCAACCTGTCCGAGTACCAGGAGCCGCACACGGTATCCCAGCTGAAAGGCTCGCCGCCGGGCTACGTCGGCTACGGTCAGGGGGGCATTCTGACCGAAGCGGTCCGCAAGCGTCCGTACAGCGTGGTGCTGCTCGATGAAGTGGAAAAGGCGCACCGCGACGTGATGAACCTGTTCTACCAGGTCTTCGACCGTGGCTTTATGCGCGACGGCGAGGGGCGTGAAATCGACTTCCGTAACACCGTTATCCTGATGACCTCGAACCTCGGCAGCGATCATCTGATGCAGCTGCTGGACGAACAGCCGGAAGCGACCGAAGCGGATCTGCACGAGCTGTTGCGCCCGATTTTACGCGACCACTTCCAGCCGGCACTGCTGGCCCGTTTCCAGACTGTGATTTACCGCCCGCTGAATGAGGCCGCCATGCGCACCATCGTGGAAATGAAGCTGTCACAGGTCAGCAAGCGCTTACATCGTCACTACGGCCTGATCACGCAGATTGATGAGAGCCTGTATGACGCACTCACTGCCGCCTGCCTGCTGCCGGATACCGGGGCGCGTAACGTCGACAGCCTGCTCAATCAACAAATTCTGCCGGTGCTGAGCCAGCAGTTGCTGACCCACATGGCTGCGAAACAGAAACCACAGTCGCTATGCCTTAGCTGGAGTGAGGAAGAGGGTATCGGGCTGGAGTTTGACCGTACACAAGGAGTGCACGCATGAGCAACAATCCCCCGATCAGATTCAGCCACAACCATCACCAGCTGGCGGTGAAGGGCTGCGCAGCAGAGCTCGATGTGCTGGCGTTTGAAGGCGATGAAGCCCTGAGCTTGCCGTTCAGCTACCGGATTGAGTTCACCAGCGCTGATCATGCCATCAGCAAAGAAATGATGCTGATGAAAGCGGCCTCCCTGACGCTGCAGGCCCCGGTAGACCAGGGTTACGGCATCAAAATGCAACAGGCCGTGCGCACCCTTCAGGGAGTGGTGAGCGGCTTTGAGCGCCTCAGTACCTCCAAAGATGAAACCCATTATGCCCTGACGCTCCAGCCACGCCTGGCGCTGCTTGACCGTTCGCATCAGAACGCCATTTATCAGGACATGTCGGTCCCACAAATCGTGGAAAAAATTCTGCGCGAGCGCCACAACATGCGCGGTCAGGATTTTCTGTTCTCGCTTGCAAAAGAGTACCCGCGTCGTGAGCAGGTGATGCAGTACGGCGAGGATGACCTGCACTTTATTACCCGTCTGTTGGGTGAGGTGGGCATCTGGTTCCGGTTTACCACTGATACGCGCCTGAACATCGACGTGGTGGAATTTTATGACGGCCAGCAGGGGTATGAGAAAGGCCTGACGCTGCCATCGGTTCCGCCATCAGGACAGCATTCAAAAGGCGTGGACTCGGTCTGGGGCATGGAGAGCCATCATAACGTGGTGCAGAAGCAGGTCAGCACCCGTGATTACAACTACCGTCAGGCGACGGAAGACATGAACACCCGGGTCGATGCGACTCGCGGGGATGCCACCACCTACGGTGATGCCTACCACTATGCCGACAATTATCTGACGCCGGGCAGCGCATACGACCGCAATCCTGCGCCGGAATCGGGGGCGTTCTACGCCCGCATTCGTCATGAGCGCTACCTGAATGGTCAGACGCAGACCCGCGCCATCACCAGCTGCCCGACCCTCTCTCCTGGGCAGGTGCTGAAAGTCACCGGCGGGTACGAAGTGGCAGAGGTGTTTGCTCAGGGCGTGGTCGTCACAGCGATGCACAGCCATGCGCGCCGTGATGAAGACTTCGGCGTCAGGTTCGACGGTATCCCGGACAGCACTGATTTTAGTTTCCGCCCTGAGCCTGGCTCACGCCCGGTGATGGCCGGCACCTTGCCGGCCCGCGTCACCAGCACTACCGAGAACGATACCTACGGCCATATCGATAAAGATGGCCGCTATCGCGTCAACATGCTGTTTGACCGTGATAACTGGGAAACCGGATTCGAGAGCCTGTGGGTACGGCAGTCCCGCCCGTATGCGGGTGATACCTACGGCCTGCACCTGCCGCTGCTGGCGGGCACCGAAGTGGCGATTGGCTTTGAGGACGGTAACCCGGACAGACCGAACATTTCTGGCGTACTGCACGACTCGGCCCACAGCGACCACGTCACCATCCGCAACTACAAACGTAACGTGCTGCGCACACCGGCGAACAACAAAATCCGCCTCGACGATGAGCGCGGGAAAGAGCATATCAAGGTCAGCACCGAGTACGGCGGCAAGAGTCAGCTGAATCTCGGACATTTAGTGGATGCGGAGAAGCAGAAGCGCGGTGAGGGTTTTGAGCTCAGAACCGACAGCTGGGGAGCCATCCGGGCACAGAAAGGGATGTTCATCAGCGCTGATGGCCAGACGAAAGCACAGGGCCAGGTGCTGGAGATGCAGCCAGCGGTCAGCAATCTGGGCGATGCCCGGGAGCAGATGACGTCCATCTCTGGTGACGCGCAGAAGGCGACCGCGAATCCGGCCGATCTGCAGGCGCAGATAGCGTTGCTGGAACAACAGCTGACAGACCTCAAAAAATCGGTGCTGCTGCTGAGTGCTCCGGACGGCATCGCACTGACCAGCGGACAACATCTGCAGGTATCTGCCGGGCAGAACCTGATAGCCACTGCCGGTAAAAATGTTGATGTCAGCGTGGTGAAAAATTTGTTCATCGGGGTGGGTAATGCCCTGAGCGTATTTGTGCGTAAGCTCGGTATTAAGCTCATTGCGAATCAGGGGCCGGTGCAGATACAGGCGCAGAACGACCTGATGGAATTGCTGGCCCGTAAAGAAATCAGCATTGTCAGCACGGAGGATGAAATCAAAATCATCGCGAAGAAGAAGCTGAC
>NZ_JAOWCZ010000026.1:0-132714 GCF_030336705.1 Citrobacter sp. Cb028
CCTTCCTCCTCGCTGAAAGTACTTTACAACCCGAAGGCCTTCTTCATACACGCGGCATGGCTGCATCAGGCTTGCGCCCATTGTGCAATATTCCCCACTGCTGCCTCCCGTAGGAGTCTGGACCGTGTCTCAGTTCCAGTGTGGCTGGTCATCCTCTCAGACCAGCTAGGGATCGTCGCCTAGGTGAGCCGTTACCCCACCTACTAGCTAATCCCATCTGGGCACATCCGATGGCAAGAGGCCCGAAGGTCCCCCTCTTTGGTCTTGCGACGTTATGCGGTATTAGCTACCGTTTCCAGTAGTTATCCCCCTCCATCGGGCAGTTTCCCAGACATTACTCACCCGTCCGCCACTCGTCACCCAAGGAGCAAGCTCCTCTGTGCTACCGTTCGACTTGCATGTGTTAGGCCTGCCGCCAGCGTTCAATCTGAGCCATGATCAAACTCTTCAATTTAAGTTTGATGCTCGTGAATTAAACTTCGTAATGAATTACGTGTTCACTCAGAGACTTGGTATTCATTTTTCGTCTTGCGACGTTAAGAATCCGTATCTTCGAGTGCCCACACAGATTGTCTGATAAATTGTTAAAGAGCAGTGCCGCTTCGCTTTTTCTCAGCGGCGCGGGGTGTGCATATTACGCCATCCCGCTGGAGAGTCAAGCGTTTATTTTCGCTTTTCTCCGCTGACCCGGCGGTTTTTAATCCGTTGTTCCGTGTCAGTGGAGGCGCATTATAGGGAGTTATTTCAGGCTGACAAGTTAAAAATACAAAAAACTTATCAAGCGACTACTTTTCAACCATTACATTGATTTTTGCTTTGTTTTTAAACAAAAACGAGCCCCGCAGGGCTCGTTTATTGTCGTTTTGTGACTTACTGCACTGCCACAATGCGATCGTCATTCACTTCCAGCCGAATCGTTTTGCCAGGAATCAGCTCACCAGACAGAATTTGCTGCGCCAGCGGGTTTTCGATCTGTTGCTGGATAGCACGTTTGAGTGGACGTGCGCCATACACCGGATCGTAACCATTCGCACTCAGCAGTTTAAGCGCCTCGTCAGAGATATGAATTTCATAGCCACGCTCTTCCAGACGTTTATACAGACGTTGCAGTTGGATCTGTGCAATAGAAGCAATGTGCTGCTCACCCAACGGATGGAATACAACAACTTCATCTATACGGTTGATGAATTCCGGGCGGAAATTATGGCTCACGACGCCCAGGACCATATCCTTCATGTGGCCGTAGTCCAGCTCACCGAAGCGTTCCTGAATCAGATCGGACCCCAGGTTCGAGGTCATGATGACAACCGTATTACGGAAGTCGACCGTTCTCCCCTGCCCGTCAGTCAGACGACCATCATCAAGCACCTGCAACAGAATATTGAACACATCCGGGTGCGCTTTCTCCACTTCATCCAGCAGGATGACAGAGTAAGGACGACGACGTACCGCTTCTGTCAGATATCCACCTTCCTCATAGCCGACATATCCCGGAGGCGCCCCGACCAGACGAGACACCGAGTGTTTCTCCATAAACTCGGACATATCGATACGTACCATGGCATCATCACTGTCGAACATAAAGTTTGCCAGCGCTTTGCACAGTTCAGTTTTACCGACACCGGTTGGGCCGAGGAACAAGAACGAACCAATCGGGCGATTCGGATCGGACAAGCCAGCACGGCTACGACGGATGGCGTTAGAAACGGCTTCCACCGCTTCGTTCTGGCCAATCACGCGGCTGTGCAACTGCTGCTCCATACGCAACAGTTTTTCCCGTTCGCCTTCCAGCATGCGAGCAACCGGGATCCCGGTCCAGCGCGCCAGCACTTCTGCAATTTCTGCATCCGTGACTTTATTACGCAGCAGACGCATGGTTTTGCCTTCAGACTGGGTGGCTGCTTCCAGCTGTTTTTCCAGTTCAGGAATTTTGCCGTACTGCAGTTCAGACATCCGCGCCAGGTCGCCGACACGACGCGCCTGTTCGATGGCGATTTTCGCCTGCTCCAGCTCAGCCTTGATAGTTTGCGTTCCCGAAAGGGATGCTTTTTCAGCTTTCCACTCTTCTTCTAATTCAGAATACTGGCGCTCTTTATCGTCCAGCTCTTCGTTGAGCATATCGAGACGTTTTTTACTCGCCTCATCAGACTCTTTCATTAATGCCTGCTGTTCCAGTTTGAGCTGGATAATACGGCGGTCGAGTCTGTCGAGTTCCTCCGGCTTGGAGTCAATCTGCATACGAATGCTGGATGCCGCCTCATCGATAAGGTCGATAGCTTTGTCCGGCAACTGACGATCGGCAATATAGCGGTGAGACAGCGTAGCTGCCGCAACAATCGCCGGGTCAGTGATCTGCACATGGTGGTGCAGCTCATAACGTTCTTTCAGGCCACGCAGAATCGCGATGGTGTCTTCTACTGAAGGTTCGGCTACAAATACTTTCTGGAAACGACGTTCCAGTGCCGCATCTTTTTCGATGTACTGGCGATATTCATCAAGCGTTGTTGCGCCTACACAGTGCAGTTCCCCGCGTGCCAGCGCAGGTTTCAGCATGTTCCCGGCGTCCATTGCGCCATCGGCTTTACCCGCCCCAACCATGGTATGCAGCTCATCAATAAACAGGATGACATTGCCTTCCTGTTTCGAGAGATCGTTCAGCACGCCTTTTAAGCGTTCTTCAAACTCACCACGATATTTGGCCCCAGCCACCAGCGCGCCCATATCCAGCGCCAGCACACGGCGACCTTTTAAGCCTTCCGGCACTTCACCATTGATAATTCGTTGGGCCAGCCCTTCAACGATGGCCGTTTTACCAACACCTGGTTCGCCGATTAACACCGGGTTATTTTTAGTACGACGCTGCAGTACCTGAATGGTACGGCGAATTTCTTCATCACGCCCGATAACCGGATCGAGTTTGCCCTGCTCGGCACGTTCGGTCAGGTCGACGGTATATTTTTTCAAGGCCTGACGTTGGTCTTCAGCCCCCTGGTCATTCACGCTTTCACCTCCACGCATTTGTTCAATTGCCTGAGTGATATTCGCGGTCGTCGCACCTGCTGATTTTAGTAAATCGGTCAGCGTACCGCGTGACTCAAGCGCCGCCAGTACGAACAGTTCTGACGAAATAAAGTTGTCCCCACGTTTTTGCGCCAGCTTGTCGCAAAGATTCAGTACACGCACCAGATCCTGAGAAGGTTGCACATCACCGCCGGTACCTTCTACCTGCGGCAACCGGCTCAACGCCTGGTCAATGGCTGTACGTAACTGGCCAGCATTAATGCCAGCAGACGTTAATAAAGGACGTACCGATCCCCCTTCCTGATTCAGCAAGGCGCTCATTAGATGAAGTGGTTCGATGAATTGATTGTCGTGCCCCAATGCGAGTGACTGGGCATCGGCAAGAGCAAGCTGGAATTTATTAGTAAGACGATCCAGACGCATAACTCCTCCCATAACAGGTCAAAATTGCTACTGGAGATTAAATGAGGTCATCCCTCAATTATTCAAGGTGAATGACCTGAATTATGTGAAAAGAAAATTACACGTACCGGATCGTCTTGATTCTTTAGGTTATATCAGCCAAATAAAACTTGCCATACGACCCGTGGTATTGTCGCGACGATAAGAGAAGAACGTCTCACTTTCGCTGAAGGTGCAACGGTCGCCGCCGTAGATGTTCTCTACTCCGATATTTGCCAGACGCTGACGCGCAAGCTGGTAAATATTCGCCAAATATTTATCGCCATGCGGTACAAATACGAGGACCGCTTGCGGATCTTTCGCCATGAACGCTGCGCGAACTTCTGCTCCCACTTCAAACGCGTTCGGGCCAATCGCCGGGCCTAGCCAGGCAATAATGTTTTCAGGTTTGTCGGCAAAACACGCCACCGTCTCTTCCAGCACGCCGGCGCATAATCCGCGCCAACCCGCATGTGCCGCCGCGACTTCCGTTCCTGCGCGATTGCAAAACAGCACCGGCAGACAGTCGGCCGTCATCACTGCACACACGGTGCCCGGCGTATTGCTGTAAGAAGCATCCGCACGTTTGGAGGCATAAGGCTCGCCGGTCAGTTTCAGGACATCCTTACCGTGGACCTGCTCCAGCCAGACTGGCTTTGACGGCAGATTGCCCGCAGCAAACAGCCGCTTGCGGTTCTCTTCAACATGCTCCGGGTTGTCGCCGCAATGGGCGCCCAGATTCAGCGAATCATAAGGCGGCATGCTAACACCGCCAATACGGGTAGAACTACACGCAACAACACCTTGCGGTATCGGCCACTGCGGGACAATTAGCTTACTCATAGCCAGGCAATATCATCCTTATGTTCTTCGAAATCAGCGCGCATCACTTCAATCAATTGCACCATATCTTGTGGAATCGGTGCGTGCCATTCCATTTCGATACCTGAAATTGGGTGATATAAACGCAGCATAGTCGCGTGCAGCGCCTGACGATCGAACTTACGCAGCACGGAGATAAATTCGTCAGAAGCGCCTTTCGGTGGACGCGGACGACCGCCGTAGACCTGATCGCCCACCAGCGGATGGGTGATATGCGCCATGTGCACGCGGATCTGGTGCGTACGTCCGGTTTCCAGACGCAGCCGCAGACGCGTGTGCACACGGAAGTGTTCCATAATGCGATAGTGCGTCACCGCCGGTTTCCCCATCGGGTGTACCGCCATGTGCGTACGCTTGGTCGGGTGGCGGCTAATCGGTTCCTCAACGGTTCCGCCTGCCGTCATATGACCAATCGCCACGGCTTCGTACTCACGGGTAATTTCACGCAACTGCAGCGACTCCACCAGACGCGTTTGCGCCGGAACGGTTTTTGCCACCACCATTAATCCGGTCGTGTCTTTATCCAGACGGTGCACGATACCAGCACGTGGAACATCCGCGATTGGCGGGTAGTAATGCAGTAATGCATTCAATACCGTGCCATCAGGATTACCGGCGCCCGGATGCACTACGAGGTCACGGGGTTTGTTGATGACAAGAATATCATCATCTTCATAAACGATATCCAGTGGGATATCCTGAGGTTCAAAACGAACCTCTTCATCAATTTCTGCAGTGATGGAGACGCGCTCTCCACCCAACACTTTTTCTTTCGGTTTATCGCAAAGATTGCCATTTACCAGTACGCGCTGGTCAAGGATCCATTCTTTTATGCGCGATCGCGAATAATCAGGGAACAATTCGGCCAAAGCCTGATCTAAGCGTTGACCGAGCTGATTTTCGGAGACTGTTGCGGTGAGTTCTACTCGTTGTGCCATAAACTGCTTCTTCGTTTAACGTTGGGTTTTACGGCTTTGCCGTTTAATATAGTGTGCTATTGTAGCTGGTCTTAACCGGGAGCAGGAACAGAGAATCTCCCGTAAAACATTTTGAGGAAAGTCAAAACGTCATGACGCGCATGAAATATCTGGTGGCAGCAGCCACGTTGAGCCTGTTTTTGGCGGGTTGCTCTGGTTCAAAGGAAGAGGTGCCCGATAATCCGCCAAATGAAATCTACGCGACTGCTCAGCAAAAGCTGCAGGACGGTAACTGGAAACAGGCAATAACGCAATTAGAAGCGTTGGATAACCGTTATCCATTTGGACCGTATTCTCAGCAGGTGCAATTAGATCTCATCTACGCCTACTACAAAAACGCCGATCTGCCACTTGCTCAGGCTGCCATCGATCGTTTTATTCGTCTTAACCCGACACACCCTAACATTGATTATGTCATGTATATGCGTGGCCTGACCAATATGGCGCTGGATGATAGCGCACTGCAAGGATTCTTTGGTGTTGATCGCAGCGATCGCGATCCGCAACATGCCCGAGCTGCGTTTAATGACTTTTCCAAACTGGTACGTGGCTATCCGAACAGCCAGTACACCACTGACGCCACCAAACGTCTGGTATTCCTGAAAGACCGTCTGGCGAAGTATGAATATTCCGTTGTGGAATACTACACTGCCCGCGGTGCATGGGTTGCCGTGGTAAACCGTGTGGAAGGCATGCTGCGCGACTTCCCGGATACCCAGGCAACACGCAATGCCCTGCCGTTAATGGAAAATGCTTATCGCCAGATGCAGATGAATGCGCAGGCAGAAAAAGTAGCGAAAATCATTGCCGCCAACAGCAGCAATACCTGATTTATCTCAGAATGCAAACGGCAGCCCAAAGGCTGCCGTTTTTTTATCCGTAAACGCCACAACTGAAGCGGTTTAGCTGCAACGCATCTCATCAAATATGGCCTGCTTTCAGGTATTCCTCAAGTAAAAAATCGCTTGTTCCTGCGGTGCCTCACAAAAAGGTTTTCTTGACAAAAAGCGACAAAAAAATGTGATTAATATCACACATTTTGACATTAGGAACGGTATGCTGGAATCACCAAGACGGGAAAGACAAGAGGTAAAATTTATGACAATGAACATTACCAGTAAACAAATGGAAATTACTCCGGCAATTCGCCAGCATGTCGCAGACCGTCTCGCCAAACTCGAAAAATGGCAAACTCATCTGATTAATCCACATATCATTCTGTCTAAGGAGCCGCAGGGTTTCATTGCTGATGCCACCATCAATACACCGAACGGACATCTGGTCGCCAGCGCAAAACACGAGGATATGTACACCGCAATTAACGATTTGATCAACAAGCTGGAACGGCAGCTCAATAAAGTGCAGCACAAAGGCGAAGCCCGTCGTGCAACAACTTCAGTCAAAGACGCCAACTTCGTCGAAGCAGAAGAAGAGTAGTCCCTTACATTGAGTGTATCGCCAACGCGCCTCCGGGCGCGTTTTTTGTTGACAGGGTGAAAACAGTACGGGTACTTTACTGACGTAGCCAAAGGAAAATTACATGAAACTTGTCCCGTTCTTCTTCGCATTCTTTTTTACCTTCCCCTGAATGGGAGGCGTTTCGTCGTGTGATAAAGAATGCGAAGACGAACAATAAGGCCTCCCACAACGGGGGGCCTTTTTTATTGATAACAAGAAAGGCAACACTATGACATCGGAAAACCCATTGCTGGCGCTGCGCGATAAGATCAGCACGCTGGATGAAAAATTACTGGCCCTGCTGGCTGAGCGACGTGGACTGGCCGTAGAAGTTGGCAAAGCTAAGCTCCTTTCACATCGTCCAGTTCGTGATATCGACCGTGAGCGCGATCTGTTGGACCGACTGATTCAGCTTGGCAAAGCACATCATCTTGATGCTCACTACATCACTCGCCTGTTCCAGCTCATAATCGAAGACTCCGTCCTGACTCAGCAGGCACTGCTCCAGCAGCATCTGAACAAAATTAACCCGCACTCAGCACGCGTTGCTTTCCTTGGGCCAAAAGGGTCATATTCTCATCTTGCCGCACGCCAGTATGCTGCCCGCCATTTTGAACAATTTATAGAAAGCGGCTGCGCGAAATTTGCCGATATCTTTAATCAGGTCGAAACCGGACAAGCTGACTACGCAGTGGTTCCGATTGAAAACACCAGTTCCGGTGGGATTAACGACGTTTACGACCTGCTACAGCACACCAGCCTGTCTATCGTTGGCGAGATGACTATCACGATTGACCACTGCCTACTGGTGTCCGGCACGACAGATCTCGAGACCATTGAAACGGTATATAGCCATCCGCAGCCATTCCAGCAGTGCAGCAAATTCCTGAGTCGTTACCCGCACTGGAAGATTGAGTACACCGAAAGCACCTCGGCGGCGATGGAAAAAGTTGCGCAGGCTAACTCACCGCGCGTGGCGGCTCTGGGGAGCGAAGCCGGAGGCGTACTATACGGTTTGCAGGTTCTCGAGCATATCGAAGCTAATCAGACGCAAAACATCACCCGCTTCGTGGTACTGGCGCGCAAGGCAATCAATGTTTCCGATCAGGTGCCAGCAAAAACCACGTTGCTGATGGCGACAGGACAACAAGCCGGTGCGCTGGTAGAAGCGCTGCTGGTACTGCGCAACCATAATCTGATTATGACTAAACTGGAGTCACGCCCGATTCACGGCAATCCGTGGGAAGAAATGTTTTATCTTGATATCCAGGCCAACCTGGAATCACCCCAGATGCAAAAAGCATTGAAGGAGTTAGGTGAGATTACGCGCTCGATGAAAGTACTTGGCTGCTATCCAAGTGAGAATGTGGTGCCGGTCGATCCAAGCTAACGTTTGACAATGCCGGATGGCGCTACGCTTATCCGGCATTCTATTTAGCCGATCCTTGTATGACTGATACAACGCATCAGCGTTGCCATCAAGCATCGTATTTATTGGCGACTATCGTTAGCCTGGCGCAACAAAGTACGGCTTTCGTTCTGGAAGCGTTTCGCATAATCACCAAACCAGTGCTCCACCTTACGGAAGCTGTCGATGAACGCTTGCTTATCGCCCTGCTCCAGTAAACCGATCGCCTCACCAAAACGTTGGTAGTAGCGTTTGATCAGCGCAAGGTTACTCTCAGACGACATAATGATATCGGCATAGAGCTGCGGATCCTGGGCAAACAGACGTCCGACCATCGCCAGTTCAAGGCGATAAATTGGCGAAGAGAGTGCCAGTAACTGCTCCAGTTGAACATTCTCTTCCGCTAAATGCAGACCGTAAGCAAAGGTCGCAAAGTGACGCAATGCCTGAATAAATGCCATGTTCTGGTCGTGTTCAACAGCACTGATCCGATGCAGTCGCGCACCCCACACCTGAATTTGTTCCAGAAACCACTGATAAGCTTCCGGCTGACGTCCGTCACACCAGACGACGACCTGCTTTGCCAGACTGCCGCTGTCCGGGCCAAACATGGGGTGTAATCCCACCACCGGGCCGTCGTGCGCCGCCAGCATCGCCTGCAAAGGACCATTTTTCACCGAAGCCAGATCCACCAGGATGCAGTCGGACGGCAGACGCGGTAATTTGGCGATCACCTGCTCAGTGACGTGGATCGGCACGCTGACGATCACCATGCCCGCATCAGAGACGATCTCCGGCGCACGATCCCAGTCCTGCTGTTCCAGGATCCGTACCTGATAACCTGACAGGGTGAGCATTTTTTCGAAAAGACGTCCCATCTGACCGCCGCCGCCGACAATCACCACCGGTCGCAGAGAAGGACAAAGCGTTTTAAATCCTTTGTCGTTCTCACTGGAGTAAGACTCGCGCATAACCCGGCGCAGCACATCTTCAATCAGGTCCGGCGGCACGCCAAGGGCTTCCGCTTCCGCCCGGCGGGAGGCCAGCATAGAGGCTTCCCGTTCCGGCACGTAGATAGGCAGCCCAAAGCGGCTTTTTACTTCACCGACTTCGGCCACCAGCTCCAGACGACGTGCCAGTAAACCCAGCAGTGCCTTGTCGACTTCATCAATTTGATCGCGTAATACGGTCAATTCAGCAACCATAACCAACCTCTTATGCTACACGCGCCGACAGCTGGCCGTTTAAATCCTGGCTAATTTCACGCAGTAGCGCATCCGTCATTTCCCAGCTAATGCAGGCATCAGTTACAGACACGCCGTATTTCATTTCGCTACGCGGCTGTTCAGAAGACTGGTTGCCTTCGTGAATATTACTTTCAATCATCAAGCCAATGATCGAGCGATTGCCATCTTTGATTTGTGCAATCACGGATTCAGCCACGGCAGGCTGGCGGCGGTAATCTTTATTGGAGTTACCATGACTGCAATCTACCATCAGAGAAGGTCGTAGTCCCGCCTGCTCCATTTCTTTTTCGCACTGGGCGACATCCGCCGGGCTGTAGTTCGGCGCTTTACCACCGCGCAGGATCACGTGACCGTCCGGGTTACCCTGAGTTTGCAGCAGTGCAACCTGTCCAGCCTGGTTAATACCAACAAAGCGGTGCGACTGTGCCGCCGCGCGCATCGCGTTAATGGCGGTCGCCAGGCTACCGTCAGTACCGTTCTTAAAGCCGACCGGCATCGAAAGACCGGAAGCCATTTCGCGGTGAGTCTGCGATTCCGTGGTACGCGCACCGATTGCAGACCAGCTAAACAGATCGCCCAGGTATTGCGGGCTATTGGGATCCAGCGCTTCAGTTGCCAGCGGAAGTCCCATATTCACCAGTTCAAGCAGCAGCTGACGCGCAATTTTCAGGCCGGCTTCAACATCAAAAGAGCCATCCATATGAGGATCGTTAATTAACCCTTTCCAGCCGACGGTGGTACGGGGTTTTTCAAAATAGACGCGCATCACCAGGTAGAGGCTATCGCTGACCTCTGCGGCAAGGGCTTTAAACCGACGAGCGTACTCAATAGCCATTTCAGGATCGTGAATGGAACACGGGCCACATACCACCAGCAGGCGCGGATCGCGACCAGAGATAATATCTGAAATGGTTTTACGCGACTGGGAGATTTGCGCTTCTTGCGCCTGGCTCAGCGGGAATTCAGCTTTCAGCTGCTCCGGAGTCATCAGAACCTGTTCGTCGGTAATATGTACGTTGTTCAGCGCGTCTTTTTGCATGGTGGTGATCCTGTTTAGCTCGTTTGCGATAGTTGATCCTCAGCGAGGAGGTGATAACGATAACACAACAGGTAAAGATTTCAATCCACAAACCGTAAATTTTAATTTACAACACACACTTTAATGACAGAATACGCCCTCTATTGCGTACATTAAAATTTACACCATCCAGTATTGAGATCCACTATGCTTAAAAAAACGAGGGAGTACAGGCAATGAAGCAACTCATCAGCACTCTATTTCTATTACTTCTTAGCGGATGTCAGATAGATCCTTATACCCACGCCCCCACATGGACGGGAACCGCCTAGTACGACGCCGGAATACAAGATGCCATTTCGGGGTATGCCGTTAAAGATAATGAAACTCTTGCCGACAACTACAATGACCCCGAAGTCGATCGTAAGGAATATCTTAAGGGTTATGCCGAGGGACAACGTAAAATCTGCCAGCCGGATTTTGTTTACGCCAGAGGTTTGACCGGGAAAACCTTTCCCCCAAGTTGTGATACGGTCGAAAATATTGACCAGTTACGCAGTGCCTGGCAAAAAGGAGCAAACGAAGGTGCTACCTCAATAAGATTAAATTAAACAATAGCTTATATTTTATAAATTACTAAGATTTAACTTAAATTACTAATGGCTTTCCACCTGGCATAATGACGGCTTAGTAAAATAATGTTATTTTGTCCTAAATAATCTTGAATGTATTTCGACGTTTTACGGCAAACGCTGGTAGGTAACTATTCATGAGCTATTCTTACCGACTCATACTTCTACTGGCACTGCTCCTGACCGGATTACCGCTGTACGCCCAAAGCGTTACGGAAGAAGCAAAATCTGTACGCGCTATGGTTTCCGGCATCGTCAGTTATACGCGCTGGCCTGCACTGTCCGGGCCCCCCAAACTGTGTATTTTCTCTTCATCGCGTTTTTCCAGTGTCCTGGGAGATACCAGTGCCGGAGCATTACCCTATCTTCCCGTCATCATTCGTACGGAACAAGAAATATTAGTTTCGCAGTGTGACGGTTTTTATTTTGGAAAAGAATCCCCTACTTATCAGGTGGAATTAAAGAATAAATATCCGTCTAAGGCATTGCTATTAATTGCCGAACAGAACCCCGAATGCGTTATTGGCAGCGCCTTTTGCCTCATAATTAAAGATGAAGATGTGAGATTTTCCGTAAATATGGATTCCCTTTCACGAAGTGGCGTAAGGGTCAGTCCGGACGTATTAATGCTTGCACGGAATCAGAAGCATGGATAAGGGCCATTCTCCCATAACACGCCCGACGTTTAAGCGGACATTACGGCGTATCAGCATAATCAGCGTTCTGGTAACTATGACGCTGATCTGGCTGCTGCTCAGCATTTCTTCGGTGCTGGCATTGAGACAGTATGCGCAAAAGAACCTGGATCTGACCGCTGCAACCATGACCCGCACGCTTGAAGCAGCATTAGTTTTTTCTGATGGCGTCGCAGCAACTGAAACGCTGGCAGCACTGGGCCAGCAGGGGCAATTTTCCGTTGCAGAAGTTCGTAATAAAAACCAGAAGGTGATCGCCACCTGGCGCTATAACGCGCAGGATACAACTGAAAAAATCAGCGGACTTATCAGCCACTGGCTGTTCCCACAACCGGTCACTCAACCTATTTTGCATAATGGCAACGTCATCGGCGAAGTACGATTGACTGCGCGCGATAGTGTTATCAGCCATTTCATCTATTTGTCGCTGGCCGTCCTTACCGGGTGCATTCTGTTGGCCTCTGGCATTGCATTAATGCTCACTCGTTATTTACATAATGGCGTCGTGGAAGCCCTGCAAAATATAACCGAGGTGGTACATGATGTTCGTACCAACCGTAACTTTTCACGGCGCGTTTCAGAAGAGCGCATTGAAGAGTTTCACCTTTTTGCCCAGGATTTTAATAGTCTTCTGGACGAGATGGAGGAGTGGCAACTTAAACTGCAGGCAAAGAACGCCCAGCTTTTGCGTACGGCGCTACACGATCCGCTGACCGGACTGGCGAATCGCGCCGCATTTCGCAGCAGCATTAACGCCCTGATGAATGACCATGCCGCCCACAGCAGCTCCGCACTGTTATTCCTTGATGGTGATAATTTTAAATTTATTAATGATACCTGGGGCCACGCAGCGGGGGAGCGGGTCCTGATTGAAGTTGCAAACAGGCTGTCCGAGTTTGGTGGTAATCGACATCACCCCTACAGACTTGGCGGCGATGAGTTCGCTATGGTGCTGTACAGCGTTCACTCTGAATACGAAGTTCAGCGGATCTGTGCGGCACTGTCACACGAGTTTAACCGACCTTTTGACCTGCATAACGGTCATCAGGCAAGCATGACTCTCAGCATTGGTTTTGCGCTGACGTGGGAACATGCCTCTGCCGAGAAATTACAAGAACTTGCCGATAAAAATATGTATCAGGCCAAAAATTTGCGTTCTGAACGCATTATTAAAAAATAAGGACTTACACATGCTAAAACGTCTATCATCCCCGTTTCTTCTGCTTTTACTGATTTTGGCAGGCTGTCAGGCACCTCAGGGAAAATTTACCCCGGAGCAAATTGCAGCCATGAAATCGTACGGATTTACCGAAGCTTCCGGAGACTGGTCTCTTGGTCTGTCTGACAACATCCTGTTTGACAAAAACGACTATAAGCTCCGCCCTGAAAGTGAAAAGCAGATCCAGGAAATGGCATCCAAACTGGCAGCTACCGGGTTAAACCATGCGCGTATGGATGGTCATACCGATAACTACGGCGAAGACAGCTACAACGAAGCGCTGTCGCTCAAACGCGCGAATGTGGTCGCCGATGCCTGGGCACAGGGCGCCAATATTCCCCGCTCTAACCTGACAACTCAGGGACTCGGGAAAAAATACCCGATTGCCAGTAATCAGACGTCAAAAGGTCGTGCTGAAAACCGCCGGGTTGCAGTCGTGATCGCTACGCCGTAAAAGTCCTCAACTGGCTGCGCGCCGCGCAGCCATCCAATTGCAATAAAACAAAAGAGTAAGGTCGGAATAAAAAAAGGGCCAGCCTTTCGGCCAGCCCTTTTCTAACAGGATGTCGCTTGCGCGAATCTTAGTTAAGACGCTCTTTGATACGAGCAGACTTACCAGTGCGCTCACGCAGGTAGTACAGTTTAGCTTTACGAACAGCACCACGACGTTTAACAGCAATGCTGTCAACTACCGGAGAGTGAGTCTGGAAGACACGCTCAACGCCTTCGCCGTTGGAAATTTTACGAACAGTGAATGCAGAGTGCAGACCGCGGTTACGAATAGCGATAACCACGCCCTCGAATGCCTGCAGACGTTTTTTGGAACCTTCAACAACCCATACTTTCACTTCCACGGTATCACCCGGACGGAAGGAAGGTACGTCCTGCTTCATCTGCTCTTGTTCAAGTTGCTTAATAATGTTGCTCATAATTTAATCTCTTATCCTGGGTAAACTGATATTTGGGGGTCTCAGACCAGCCCATCATGTTTATGCTGCTGTTGTGCGTGTTCCGTTTTGAACTCCGCCAGCAACCTTGCTTGCTCTTCAGTCAGAGCCAGGTTTTCCAGAAGTTCAGGTCTTCTAAGCCAGGTCCGGCCCAGCGACTGTTTTAAACGCCAGCGACGTATCTCAGCGTGGTTCCCCGACAGTAACACTGCCGGTACTTCCATCTGTTCTAACACTTCAGGTCGGGTATAGTGCGGGCAATCCAGCAACCCATCAGCAAACGAATCTTCGATTGCCGAAGCTTCATGACCCAGAACTCCCGGAATAAACCGAGATACGGAGTCGATAAGCGTCATTGCCGGTAACTCACCACCGCTGAGAACGTAATCGCCGATTGACCATTCTTCGTCAATTTCGGTTTGAATCACGCGCTCATCTATTCCTTCATAGCGACCACACACCAGAATCAGCTTTTGATTCGTGGCCAGTTCGCTAACGCCCGCTTGATCAAGCTTGCGTCCCTGAGGTGACAGATAAATCACCTTTGCGCCTTCACCAGCCGCAGCTTTTGCTGCATGAATGGCGTCCCGTAAAGGTTGCACCATCATTAACATCCCCGGTCCGCCGCCGTAAGGACGATCGTCCACGGTACGGTGCCGGTCATGAGTAAAGTCACGAGGACTCCAGCTCTGGATGTTCAGCAGGCCATTTTTTACTGCCCGGCCAGTTACCCCGTAATCGGTAATTGCGCGGAACATTTCTGGAAACAGGCTAACGATACCTATAAACACAAGCCAATCCCCATAACGCCGACTTTTACCGTTTATCCGGTGGTTTAAAAACCAGGATCCCAATCTACTTCGATAGTACGAGTAGCGAGATCGACTTTCTTGATAACCTGCCCATCGAGGAACGGTACAAGACGTTCCTTGATACCAAACGCATCTTTCAGGTTTGCCTTAATGACAATGACGTCATTCGAACCGGTTTCCATCATATCGACGACTTTACCGAGATCGTAACCTTCAGTGGTCACTACCTGGCAGCCCATAAGGTCTTTCCAGTAGTAGGAACCATCTTCCAGCGCTGGCAACTGCGAGGAATCCACGACAATTTCGCAATTAGTCAGTAGATTCGCCGAATCACGATCGTCAACGCCTTTCAGCTTGATGATCAGATCCTGATTGTGGTGCTTCCAGCTTTCCAGCTGTACTTGCTGCCACTGACCCGCCTTCTGGATAAACCAGGGCTGATAGTCAAAAATGCTTTCGGCGTCTTCAGTGGAAGAAAACACTCTGAGCCAACCACGGATACCGTAAGAAGACCCCATTTTCCCCAAAACGATGGGTTCCACAGGAGCCTGCGCGGCGAGTTGCTTGCTCATCATGACCACCGTGACAGATTAAGCTGCTTTGTTTGCTGCTTTGATCAGCGTAGCTACGCGATCAGAAATAGTCGCGCCCTGGCCAACCCAGTGAGCGATGCGATCCAGATCCAGGCGAGTGCCTTCTTCTTTTTCGCTAGCGATTGGGTTAAAGAAGCCAACGCGCTCGATGAAGCGACCGTTGCGTGCATTACGGCTGTCGGTAACAACAACCTGGTAGAACGGACGCTTTTTAGCGCCGTGACGAGCTAAACGAATAGTAACCATAACATCCTCTTGTGTGAATAAAACACCCAGGCCCCATCGAGGAACGGAGCCCGAGTGTCATATTAAAAGCCCGAAAATTTTACTGATTTCTGGGAAAAAAGCAATCAACATGTGATGAGGCTTTATACTTGGGCATTACCGTTGCAGCCAGTTTGGCGTCGGTGTGCACGCAGAAAGCGGAACGTACATGCAGTACGTGAGCATTTCGAGCCCACCCCGACGTCAAAAAGGCAAATTAGGTAGCCCGATATATTTATCTACCAGGGAAGCCTGGCGGCATCATACCCTTCATGCCACGCATCATCTTCGCCATACCGCCTTTCTTCATTTTCTTCATCATGCGCTGCATGTCGTCGAACTGTTTCAGAAGGCGGTTTACGTCCTGTACCTGCATACCGCAGCCGGCAGCAATACGGCGTTTACGGGAACCTTTGATGATTTCCGGCTTAGCGCGTTCTTTCATCGTCATCGAGTTGATGATGGCTTCCATACGCACCAGCACTTTATCGTCCATCTGCGATTTCACGTTGTCTGGGATCTGCCCCATGCCCGGCAGCTTGCCCATCAGGCTTGCCATGCCGCCCATGTTTTTCATCTGGTTGAGCTGCTCAAGGAAATCGTTGAGATCGAAGCCGTCGCCTTTTTTCAGCTTGCTGGCTAATTTCTCTGCCTGCGCGCGGTCAACCTTGCTTTCGATATCTTCGATCAGCGACAGCACGTCACCCATGCCGAGAATACGCGAAGCAATACGATCCGGGTGGAACGGCTCCAGCGCCTCGGTTTTCTCGCCGACGCCGAGGAATTTAATCGGCTTACCGGTGATATGACGAATAGAGAGCGCCGCACCACCACGAGCATCACCATCAACTTTGGTCAGCACGACACCGGTTAACGGCAGCGCTTCGTTGAAGGCTTTTGCGGTATTCGCGGCATCCTGACCGGTCATGGCGTCGACCACAAACAGCGTTTCAACCGGCTTAATAGAAGCGTGGACCTGTTTGATTTCGTCCATCATCGCTTCATCAACGTGCAGGCGACCGGCGGTATCCACCAGCAGCACGTCGTAGAATTTGAGTTTGGCTTCTTTCAGCGCGGCGTTAACGATATCGACCGGCTTCTGGCCGACATCCGACGGGAAGAAGTCCACACCGACCTGCTCGGCCAGCGTTTCCAGCTGTTTTATCGCCGCCGGGCGATAAACGTCCGCGGAGACCACCAGCACTTTCTTCTTGTGCTTCTCACGCAGGAATTTCCCCAGCTTACCGACGCTGGTCGTTTTACCCGCCCCCTGCAGACCAGCCATCAGCACAACGGCTGGCGGCTGTGCAGCCAGATTCAGGGTCTGGTTTTCTTCGCCCATTGCCGCAACCAGTTCGTTACGGACAATCTTGACGAACTCCTGACCCGGCGTCAGGCTTTTGTTAACTTCATGACCAACCGCTTTCTCTTTTACGCGATTGATAAACTCACGCACTACCGGCAGCGCTACGTCAGCCTCCAGCAGCGCCATGCGCACTTCGCGCAGCGTCTCTTTAACGTTGTCTTCAGTAAGGCGTCCACGGCCACTGATATTGCGCAGCGTGCGCGACAAACGATCGGTTAAATTATCAAACATTGTCTCTCGCCTGGGGTGGAAACGGTCGGTCGCGACAGCGACACATCAACAGAAATTTGTCGCAGTATAACATGAAGCCGCCTTTGTTGTTATGCAACGGTTGGAGCAGCGGTCACGTAACGCTATACTGCTTTTCTTTATCACTGGCCAACTGTCGACACCTATATGCCCGTTTTTGCTCTGCTCGCCCTTGTCGCCTACTCAGTCAGCCTTGCGCTGATTATTCCCGCTCTGCTGCAAAAAAACAGCGGCTGGCGGCGTATGGCTATTCTCTCCGCGGTCGTCGCGCTGGTAAGTCATGCTATCGCCCTGGAAGCGCGAATTCTGCCCGGCGGTGAAAGCGGACAAAACCTGAGTCTGTTGAACGTCGGCTCACTGGTTAGCCTGATGATCTGTACGGTAATGACTATTGTCGCTTCCCGCAATCGTGGCTGGCTATTACTGCCCATTGTCTACGCCTTTGCGCTGATCAACCTGGCCTTCGCCACGTTTATGCCTAACGAGTTCATCACCCATCTCGAAGCTACGCCGGGCATGATGATTCACATCGGGCTATCGCTATTCGCTTACGCCACGCTGATTATCGCCGCACTGTATGCGCTGCAACTGGCATGGATCGACTACCAGCTGAAAAACAAAAAACTGGCCTTCAGCAATGAGATGCCGCCGCTAATGAGTATTGAGCGGAAAATGTTTCATATCACCCAAATTGGCGTGGTTCTGCTGACGCTCACCCTGTGCACAGGCCTGTTTTACATGCATAACCTGTTCAGTACCGAGAACATTGATAAAGCCGTTCTCTCTATCGTGGCATGGTTTGTCTATATCGTTCTGTTGTGGGGGCATTACCATGAAGGCTGGCGCGGACGTCGCGTCGTATGGTTTAACGTCGCAGGCGCAGGCATTCTAACGCTGGCCTATTTCGGCAGTCGTATCCTGCAGCAGTTCGTGAGTTAAATCTTTAAGGAACCCTACGTGGAACACATCTCCACCACCACGCTCATTATCACGCTTCTCATCATGGTGGTCATTTCCGCCTATTTTTCCGGTTCTGAAACCGGAATGATGACCCTGAATCGCTATCGTCTACGTCATCGGGCCAAGCAGGGGAATCGTCAGGCAAAACGCGTTGAAAAGCTACTTCGTAAGCCGGACCGCCTGATAAGCCTGGTGCTCATCGGTAATAATCTGGTGAATATTCTGGCCTCCGCGCTCGGCACCATTGTCGGTATGCGCCTGTATGGCGATGCGGGTGTCGCTATTGCCACTGGGGTACTGACGTTTGTCGTGCTGGTTTTTGCCGAAGTACTGCCCAAGACTATTGCCGCGCTGTATCCAGAAAAAGTCGCCTATCCGAGCAGTGTACTGCTGGCTCCACTGCAGATTCTGATGATGCCGTTGGTGTGGCTACTCAACACCATCACGCGGCTACTTATGCGCATGATGGGCATCAAAACGGATATCGTGGTGAGCGGTTCGCTGAGTAAAGATGAACTGCGAACGCTGGTGAATGAATCGCGCTCGCAAATTTCACGCCGTAACCAGGATATGCTGCTGTCAGTGCTGGATCTGGAAAAAGTCAGCGTCGATGACATCATGATCCCGCGTAACGAAATCATCGGCATTGATATTAACGATGACTGGAAGTCAATCGTGCGTCAGCTTTCGCACTCTCCACATGGCCGTATTGTGCTGTACCGCGACTCGCTGGACGACGCCATCAGTATGCTGCGCGTACGTGAAGCCTGGCGATTGATGGCAGAGAAAAAAGAGTTCACCAAAGAGACCATGTTACGTGCCGCCGACGAAATTTATTACGTCCCGGAAGGTACGCCTCTCAGCACCCAGCTCATTAAGTTTCAGCGAAACAAGAAGAAAGTGGGTCTGGTTGTTAATGAATATGGCGATATTCAGGGGCTGGTCACGGTCGAAGATATTCTGGAAGAGATTGTCGGCGACTTCACCACTTCAATGTCACCCACGCTTGCCGAAGAGGTAACGCCGCAGAATGATGGCTCGGTGATCATTGACGGCAGCGCCAACGTTCGTGAAATCAATAAGGCGTTTAACTGGCACCTGCCGGAAGATGACGCACGTACCGTGAATGGTATTATTCTTGAAGCGCTGGAAGAGATCCCGGTTGCCGGCACGCGTGTGCGCATCGGACAGTACGATATCGATATTCTCGACGTGCAGGACAATATGATTAAACAGGTGCAGGTATTGCCGGTCAAACCGCTACGGGAAAGCGTGTCGGACCAGTGAGAGTAATTCAGGCCGGGTAGCGCGTGAGCATTACCCGGCCTGAAGGCTGATTAGCCTTTGGCTTTCGCCACAGAGACCATCGCGGCGCGGATGGTACGTCCGTTCAGGGTATAGCCTTTTTGCATTACCATCAGCACATTACCGGCAGCAACGTCGTCGGACTCTACCATTGCAATTGCCTGGTGCACGTTCGGGTCCATCGGCACATCGATATCCGCAACCACCTGTACACCAAACTTCGCCACGACATCCAGCATTGACTTACGGGTCAGCTCAATACCTTCAACCATCGCCGCCATAGCGTCATTATCTTTGTCCGCCACTTCCAGCGCGCGGTCCAGGCTATCCAGCACCGGCAGCAGTTCGTTGACGAATTTTTCCAGCGCAAACTTATGCGCTTTTTCTACGTCCAGTTCGGTACGACGACGCAGGTTTTCCATTTCCGCTTTGATACGCAACACGCTGTCGCGCTCGCGAGTTTCGGCCTCAGCAAGCTGAGCTTCCAGATTCGCAATTTTTTCATCGCGCGGATCCACCTGCTCAGCAGAAGCGTCTGATTCAACCGCCTCAACTTCTTCGTGCTGATCCATGATAATTTCTTCCGGGGCTTGCCCCTCAGGCGTTTTCTGTTCTTTACTACTCATGAATTTCTCCGCGTTTTTTTCGCATTCATCTCGCTAACTTGGCTTATTATGGGGATCAGATTCAGGGATTCAAGGGAAGTACTCACATTGTCACTAATCTTCGTTACAAGGACCTCGAGAAAATGAACAAACATTTCAAGTGTATTGGCATTGTGGGGCATCCACGTCACCCCACTGCACTGACCACACATGAAATGCTCTACCGTTGGCTGTGCACCAAAGGTTATGAGGTTATCGTTGAGCAACAAATCGCTCACGAGCTGCAGCTGAAAAATGTGAAAACCGGTACGCTCGCAGAAATTGGCCAACAGGCAGACCTCGCCGTGGTAGTCGGCGGCGACGGCAATATGCTGGGCGCCGCTCGCACCCTGGCACGTTATGACATCAAGGTTATTGGCATTAACCGCGGCAACCTCGGTTTTTTGACCGACCTTGACCCAGACAATGCCCAGCAACAGTTAGCTGACGTGCTGGAAGGCCACTACATCAGCGAAAAGCGCTTTTTACTCGAAGCTCAGGTGTGTCAACAGGATTGCCAGAAGCGCATTAGCACTGCCATCAATGAAGTTGTGCTGCACCCCGGGAAAGTGGCGCACATGATTGAATTTGAAGTCTATATCGATGAAATTTTTGCCTTCTCCCAACGTTCAGATGGGCTGATTATCTCGACGCCGACCGGCTCTACCGCCTACTCGCTCTCTGCCGGAGGCCCAATTCTGACGCCTTCTCTGGATGCCATTACGCTGGTACCCATGTTTCCGCATACGCTTTCCGCGCGACCGCTGGTGATCAACAGTAGCAGCACCATTCGCCTGCGCTTTTCCCATCGCCGTAACGATCTGGAAATCAGCTGTGACAGCCAAATCGCCCTGCCTATACAGGAAGGTGAAGACGTATTGATTCGCCGCTGTGATTATCATCTGAACCTGATACATCCAAAAGATTACAGCTATTTCAACACATTAAGCACTAAGCTTGGTTGGTCAAAAAAATTATTCTAATTTAACGCCAACCTCTTTACTGTATAAAAAACCAGTTTATACTGTATGAAATTACAGTTATGGTTTTTCATACAGGAAAACAGCTATGTTGGCACAACTGACCATCAGCAATTTTGCTATCGTTCGTGAACTTGAGATCGATTTCCAGAACGGAATGACCGTTATCACCGGTGAGACCGGTGCGGGTAAGTCCATTGCCATTGATGCTCTCGGTTTGTGTCTGGGCGGACGCGCAGACGCAGACATGGTGCGTGCAGGCGCCATGCGAGCCGACCTCTGCGCCCGTTTTGCCTTAAAAGATACCCCCGCAGCCCTGCGCTGGCTGGAAGAGAACCAGCTTGAGGAAGGCCGTGAGTGTTTGCTGCGTCGCGTTATCAGCAGCGATGGCCGCTCCCGTGGGTTTATTAACGGAACCGCCGTTCCGTTATCGCAGTTGCGCGAGCTGGGCCAGTTACTTATTCAAATCCATGGCCAGCATGCGCATCAGCTCCTGACAAAATCAGAACACCAAAAATCCCTGCTTGATGGTTACGCCAATGAAGCGTCTCTGACCCAGGAAATGGCTGCGCGCTACCAACTATGGCACCAAAGTTGCCGTGACCTGGCGCATCATCAGCAACAAAGCCTGGAACGCGCAGCCCGGGCGGAATTGTTGCAATACCAGTTAAAGGAACTGAACGAATTCAATCCGCAGCCGGGTGAGTTTGAGCAAATTGATGAAGAGTACAAGCGCCTGGCTAACAGTGGGCAATTACTCACCACCAGCCAACAGGCGCTGGCTATCCTGGCAGATGGTGAAGACATCAATCTGCAAAGCCAACTGTACACCGCAAAACACCTGGTCACTGAACTGGCAGGCATGGACGGCAAACTTTCAGGTATTCTGGATATGCTGGAAGAGGCCACCATCCAGCTCAGCGAAGCCAGCGACGAGCTGCGCCACTATTGCGATCGTCTGGATTTAGACCCTAACCGCTTGTTCGAACTCGAACAGCGTATCTCCAGGCAAATCTCGTTGGCGCGTAAGCATCATGTTGCCCCTGAAGTGCTGCCACAGTTCTATCAGTCGCTGCTGGATGAACAACAGCAACTGGACGATCAGGCCGACTCGCTCGAAACCTTAACCCTGGCGGTGAACAATCACCACCAGCAGGCGCTGGAAACGGCAAAAATGCTGCACCAACAGCGTCAGCATTATGCGCAGGAACTGGGACAACTTATTACAGAGAGCATGCATGCTCTCTCGATGCCGCACGGTGTCTTTTGCATTGATGTGAAATTTGAGGAGCACCATCTGAGCGCAGACGGTGCCGATCGCGTGGAGTTTAAAGTAACCACTAACCCAGGTCAGCCGTTACAGCCAATTGCGAAAGTCGCTTCCGGCGGGGAACTGTCACGTATTGCGCTGGCTATTCAGGTCATTACAGCACGTAAGATGGAAACGCCTGCGCTAATTTTCGATGAGGTGGATGTTGGTATCAGCGGCCCGACGGCTGCGGTAGTGGGTAAAATGTTGCGACAGTTGGGCGAGTCAACGCAGGTAATGTGTGTTACTCACCTGCCGCAGGTTGCGGGCTGTGGTCATCAACATTTCTATGTCAGCAAAGAAACAGATGGCGCGATGACGGAAACACACATGCAGCCGCTTGATAAACGCGCGCGCCTGCAGGAATTAGCCCGTCTACTTGGCGGTAGCGAAGTGACGCGCAATACCCTCGCAAATGCAAAAGAACTGCTGGCGGCATAAACTTTTTTACCTTGTGAAGGTCTGAGTTCAACATAAAATCGCCGACCGACCCGACAGCAAAAGGTTTTAAAGTGGTGAAAGGTCTATTATCATCGGCATATTACATATGAGCCGCGTACTGCTCGGGCCCGAAAAGGAATCAAATCACTATGCGCTGTAAAACGCTGACTGCTGCTGCAGCAGTACTACTGATGTTGACTGCAGGCTGTTCCACTCTGGAGCGAGTGGTTTACCGCCCTGACATCAACCAGGGAAATTATCTGACACCTACCGATGTCGCTAAAGTGCGCACGGGTATGACGCAACAGCAGGTTGCTTATGCTCTGGGTACACCAATGATGTCCGATCCTTTTGGCACTAATACCTGGTTTTATGTGTTCCGTCAGCAACCTGGACATGAAGGCGTAACCCAGCAAACGCTGACGCTGACCTTTAACAGCAGCGGCGTATTGACCAACATTGATAACAAACCCGCTTTGACCGATAACAAGTAGGTTTGAGAGATCAAAAAAAGGTGCTCAATGAGCACCTTTTTTATTGTCTGTTACTTTTTAGCGGATTTCTCTGCTCGCTGTCTGCGCAGCTCTTTTGGGTCAGCAATCAGTGGCCGGTAAATTTCCACCCGATCGCCGTCATGCAGAACATCAGCAAGCTTTACCGGACGGCTGTAGATACCCACTTTATTTTTACTGAGATCGATATCGGTACGTAATTCCAGCAGCCCGGAAGCGCGGATAGCCTCTTCCACCGTTGCGCCCTGCTGCAGCGTTACGCGCTGTAAATACTGTTTCTCGGGTAGCGCGTACGCCACTTCAACGACAATTTTAGCCGACGCTGACACTGTAAACCTCTTTCGCGCGAACCGTGAAGGCCTGCACCATATTTGAAGCCAGTTCTTTAAAGATACGGCCAAACGCCAGCTCGATTAACTTATTGGTGAACTCAAAATCGAGGTGAAATTCAATACGACACGCTTCATGACTCAGTGGCGTAAACTTCCAGCCGCCAATCAGCTTCTTGAACGGCCCATCGACCAGATGCATCAGAATGCTCTGATTACTGGTCAGTTGATTGCGCGTGGTGAACGTTTTACTGATCCCTGCTTTCGAGACATCCACAGCGGCCGTCATTTGTCCCGGAGTCGACTCCAGTACGCGGCTACCGGTGCAACCCGGCAAAAACTGAGGATAGGACTTAACGTCATTCACTAGCTGATACATCTGTTCCGCACTGTAGGGTACTAAAGCGGTCCGGCTAATCTGAGGCATAACAATTCCCATCAATATCAATCACACAAATAATACCATTTATCACCCGCTAAAAAAAACGCTATAGCCTAACTCGTGCTAAGATAGCGCCTTGCGCCCCGCTGGATGAAATGGGGTGTTTTTCGATTCCAGATTACCTATACTGAGCGGCATTATGACGAAGAAAAAAGCACACAAACCTGGCTCAGCCACAATCGCGCTAAACAAGCGCGCACGACACGAATACTTTATTGAAGAAGAGTTCGAAGCAGGACTCGCCCTGCAAGGTTGGGAAGTCAAATCCCTGCGCGCGGGTAAAGCCAACATCGGCGACAGCTATGTCATACTCAAAGACGGCGAAGCGTTCCTGTTTGGCGCCAACTTCACGCCAATGGCGGTGGCCTCAACACACGTGGTATGCGATCCCACTCGGACCCGTAAACTGTTGTTAAACCAGCGTGAACTCGACTCCCTGTATGGTCGTATGAATCGTGATGGTTATACCGTCGTTGCGCTTTCGTTGTACTGGAAGAATGCCTGGTGCAAAGTGAAAATTGGCGTTGCGAAAGGTAAGAAACAGCACGACAAGCGCTCTGATGTGAAAGAACGCGAATGGCAGTTAGATAAAGCGCGTATCATGAAAAATGCTGGCCGCTAAACGCTACTCCCCTGTGACCAGTCTCCCCTCCTGAGACTGGTTCTTATTTTTTAGTTATCGAAACCCACACAATACATTCACCGCGTTTATAGTTTATTTATGCTGAATCGTTCAGATATGAAATAACCCCCCTGTCATTACCGTAGCGGTCTATAGTCCAATAATATAAAAGTTCAAGACCATAGCATTCATATTTCCATTTATTGAATAACACTATTATTACTGTTGTTTATTATATTGATGTTTATTTCAATAAAAACAAACCCATTTAAATACAATTATTTACCATAAAAACAACCATTAAAAGCAAACTGGAAAGTATCCTTTTCAAATGACTAATTACTTTTTTAATATGGATAAGTTGCAGAATACTTTCTTTCTGACTATATCATCTAATACGAAAGAACTATTCAGCCGAAAGGGCCCGGACGTATTTAATCAATAAACTAACATCTATGTGACCTAATCAATGAAATTACATGTGTAAATTCATCTTTATGATGAACGGAGCCCCTGTCTGCTCATTTTCCCAGCGCGCTGTTGCGGATTAATACTCCCGGCATGCCATCAGGAGTGAACATATGCGTCTACTCGCCGTTGTATCAAAATTAACTGGCGTTTCCACAAATTTTGAAGCCTCTGAAGTTACGCTCAGTTCACCTTCTATCGTGAAACTGTCTGTGTCGCGTGAGGAGGTGAGTCAACTCACGCGCGTTAATCAGGATCTGGTTGTCACACTCCGCTCAGGTGAAACCATCACCATTAAAAATTTCTACCTCGGAAAAGGCGAAGCGCAAAACCAACTTGTTCTGGAGGACAGTAATGGCGCACTGTGGTGGGTTCAGGATACTGACGGAGCATTCAATTTCCAGCACCTGGACGATCTCACACCGCTGATGACGGCCGAAGGCAGTCATGAAGGCGGCGCCGTCTGGCCGTGGGTTCTTGGCGGGATCGCTGTCGCTGGCGGGATTGGCCTCGCTGCGGGTGGTGGCGGTGGCGGCGGCGGTGGGAGTGATAATAACGCTGGAAACGGTAACGCTGGAAACGGTAATGCTGGGAACGGCAATGGTAGCGGCGGCAATGGCAACGGCGGCAACGGTAACGGTAACGGTAACGGTAATGGCGACGGTGATGGCGATGGCGACGGTGACGGTGATGGCGGCACACCGCCAACGACAACTCCTAACAGGCCAGACGTCCCCGTTATCACCAGCATAATCGATAACCAGGACCTGATTACTGGCCCTGTCAATCAGCAGGAATCCACCAACGATAATACGCCGACACTCCAGGGCACCGGCCCCGCGAATGCCACATTACATATTTTTGATAACGGCGTCGAAATAGGCCAGGTCACAATCGATGCCAACGGCAACTGGTCGTTTACGCCATCCTCTCCTCTGGCAGACGGCACACACCAGTTTACCGTCAGCGCTTCAAACGGTGCTGGCAGCAGCGGCATGTCGGACAGTTGGGAAATTATTGTCGATTCGCTTGCCCCCGACGCCCCCGTGGTCACTCAGGAAACCGACAATGTCGGTTCCATTACCGGCCTTATCGCCAATAACGGCGTAACCGACGATGCCACGCCGACGCTCACTGGCACAGGCGAAGTAGGTAGTACCATCAACATCTATGACAATGGCATCCTGATTGGTATGCAAACTGTAGATAGCAATGGTAACTGGACATTTACACCGGACATTCCGCTCAGCGATGGTGTTCACAATCTGACGCTGACGCAAACTGACGCCGCAGGTAACGTGAGCGCGGAAACGCGCGTGCCGACATTCATCGTTGATACCACCCCGCCTGCAGCCGCAGTCATTTCCTCCGTTAATCCGGAAGGTACAACGGTAACCGGTAGCGCTGAGGCGGGAAGCCTGGTCATTATCATCGGCAGTAATAATCAGGTTTTGGGTTCAACAACGGTCGGTCAAACCGGCAATTTCGTCATCGCGATTTCGCCCTCACAGACGCACGGTGAAGCGCTGATCGCGAAAATTCAGGACCAGGCAGGCAACATCGGGCCAGATACCTCTTTCAATGCCACCAACTCTGGCTACCCGGGCGTGCCCGTTATCGTCAGCATAATGGATGATTTTGCCCCCTCAACCGGACCATTGAGCAATAATCAGGCCACCAACGATAATACCCCCACGCTCTCTGGCACTGCCGACGCCAACAGCACGGTTAACATTTATAACAATGGGGTGTTTGTCATAAGCGTGCTAGCTGATGCCAGCGGCAACTGGACCTGGACCTCCAACACCAATTTGCAGGACGGCTTATACGCCTTCACCGCCACGGCGACCAACCACCTGGGTACGGGAGGAACGTCACCAGCGTTCAATATCAGCATCGACACACAACCACCGTCAGCGCCGGACGATCTGAACGTATCTGCCGATGGCACTGTTGTTACCGGGACGGCCGAGCCGGGCAATACCGTGGTTATCACCGGCAGTGGCGGAACTCAGATCGGCAGCGGCGTCGCCGGAACGGACGGCTCATTTACCATCACCATTAACCCACCACAGACCAATGGCGAAACCATTGAAGCCATCGCAACCGATCCGGCAGGAAACCCAAGCCTGCCAGAAACGGCGCTTGCACCAGACATTACCGCGCCACAGCCCCCAACAAACCTGCTAGTTAATGGCACTGGCGACCAGGTCACCGGCAAAGCCGAACCCAACAGTACGGTCAATATTCTGGATCCAGATGGCAATATCATTGGTACGGCAACTGCCGATACGGATGGGGATTTCACCGCAACGCTGGTTCCGCCGCAAACCAACGGCGAGACCCTTACGGCAAATGCGACCGACACCGCAGGCAACAAGGGCGACAACGCCTCTGTCACCGCACCGGACACCACGGCACCTGATGCGCCAACCGGCGTCACCGTCGCCGGAGACGGCGGTTCTGTAAGCGGACATGCTGAAGCGGGAAGCACCGTCACCGTTAAAGACAGCAACGGTAACCCGATTGGCATAGGCCAGGCTGACAGCGGCGGCAATTTCACCGTGTCTATAGCGCCGTCGCAAAAGAACGGCGAAACGGTAAAAGTCACCGCAACGGACAGCAGCAATAACGAGAGTCAGCCTACCTCCGCGTTGGCTCCGGATATCACTGCACCAAACCAGCCAGTTATTATTGCCGTTACTGATGATGTTGACGATTTCACTGGCCCCATCAATAACAATGGGTTAACCAACGACGATAAACCGAAAATTGAAGGCATCGCCGAAGCAGGTTCGCGGGTCAAAATTTATGATAATGGCACCCTGCTTGCGACCGTTACCGCTGATAACAACGGTAACTGGAACTATACGCCCACCGCAGCACTAAGCCAGGGCGCGCACGTATTTACGGTGACGGCAACAGACGCTGCCAACAACACCAGCAGCGCGGCCAGTTGGAAAATTATTGTCGATAGCATCGCCCCAACCGTTCCAGTAATAACGTTGGTTAACGATGATGTTGGCAGCATTACGGGCAACGTTGCAAATAACGGTTGGGTCACCAACGATAACACGCCAACCCTCTCGGGTACCGGTGAACCAGGTTCACTGGTGAGCCTGTACGATGGCAGTCTGTTGATGACGGTTATTCTTGTCGACAGTTCAGGCACCTGGAGCTATACCGTTCCGGGAAATCAGGTGCTCAGCGATCGCACTCATCAGTTTACGGTATCGGCAACCGATGCCGCCGGTAATGTCATCACCTCACCCACTGTGGTCAGCGTTACCGTAGATACTCAACCGCCAGGCGATCCTGTCATTTTGGCTGCCACCGACGACGTTGGGAATGCGCCGATCGATCTGCCTTCCGGAAGCCGTTCAAACGATACCTTACCAGAGCTGAAAGGAACCGGAATAGCCGGTTCTACAATCACCCTCTATGAGGGTTCCACGCCAATTGGCAGCACAACGGTTTTACCCGCCGGCACCTGGAGTATTCAACTCAGCCAACCGCTCAGTGAAGGCGCACACAATTTATCCGCTATCGCCACGGACGCTGCAGGCAACGCCAGCAATGCAGGGAACTTTACGCTGACGATTGATACCACCCCACCAGTTGCCCCGGTTATCAGCTCTGCAGAAGGTCTGATTGGGACAAATCTACAAACGCTGAGTAACGGCAGCAGTACCAAGAGCTCGAATCCCGAACTCTCCGGAACCGGCGAGCCCGGCGCGAAGATTACGATTTATGATAATGGCGGTTCTATTGGCATCGTCACCGTACAGCCAGACGGCACCTGGACATTTACCCCAACCTCACTCGCCGACGGGCCGCATAAATTTACCGCCACGGCGACTGACGTCGCGGGCAACACGGGGATCCCGTCGGCAAGCTTTACTCTGACAGTAGACAATACGCCTCCCGCACAACCAGCCGCGCCAATCATTACCGACGATGTGGCTCCGGTAACGGGTGTGGTCACTAATGGCAACACCAATGACACCACGCCAACTTTTAGCGGCACGGGGAACGTCGGGGATCTGATTACCCTCTATCTTGCTGGTACTCCCCCATTGCAGGGAACAGCAACAGTAGGTGCAGACGGTACCTGGAGCTTCACTCCGTCAGCACCGGTTGCTCCTGGTAGTTATCAGGTAACTCTCACCGCAACCGATCCAGCAGGCAACGTCAGCCTGCCATCTAACGCCATAACACTGAACATCGACACGACGCCGTCTGCACCACCGGTGATCATCGCCGCCAACGATAATGTCGGTGATGTCACGGGCGACCTTGCGCCAGATGCCGTAACTGATGACACCACGCCAACCATTCGCGGTACTGGCACAGACGGGGATACCATCACCCTGTATAACGGGGGGACGGTAATCGGTACTACAACGGTGGCTGGTGGAACCTGGAGTATTACGCCAGGGACTGCGCTGGCGAATGGAAGCTACACGTTAAGCGCCACCGCAACCGATCCGGCAGGTAACATCAGCAACAATTCAAACAGCATTTCGTTTACGGTTAACAACACGAAGCTGACGTTGCCGCAGGTAACGGATATCCAGGATAACGTTGGAATCTTTACCGGTTCGCTAACCAGTGGCAGCGTCACGGACGATACCACCCCGACCATTAGTGGGACCGGCACACCGGGCAGTACGGTGTTAATTTTCGATGGCAATAATCCCGTCGCAATTGCTACGGCTACGGTTGCTGCTAACGGCACCTGGAGTGTGGATGTTCCCCTCACGCCGAACGTCACTCACACACTGACGTTCGGCGCAGTGGATGCCGCAGGTAACTCACTGGCTGCAGATAACCCGCTGACGTTGATTGTCGATACCCTGCCGCCTGCAACGCCTACGGTTACCAGCGTAGATCCTAACGGGACGCTGGTAAGCGGTACGGCCGATGCCGGCAGCACCGTGATTATTCGCAGCGGTAACACCATTCTCGGCCAGGGGGTGGCAGACGGTTCTGGTAACTTTGCTGTCACCATTTCGCCAGCGCAAACAACCGGTCAGGCGCTCAACGCCATCGCTCAGGATACCGCCGGAAATCAAAGCGATCCGACAACGTTTAACGCCGCTACCTCCAGCGTTCCGCATCCACCGACTCTTGAGATCGTTGATGACATCGCGCCCATCATGGGGGTGATTGGCAATGGTAAAACCACCAACGACACCTTACCGCTGCTGCAAGGGACCGCCACTGCAGGGGCATCGGTGACTATCTATCAAAATGGCGCATCCATCGCCACGGTAACCGCCGATGCCGTGTCTGGCGCATGGAGTTATCAGCTACCCACTGCGCTGACTAACGGCATAACCTATAACTTCACGGTTTCACAAACGGTAGACGGTACCCCAAGTGGTCTGTCGCCCAACTACGCAATCACCATCGACACCACGCCCCCGCAGGTGCCAACTATCACCAGTATTATTGACGATATTGCCCCCGGCACCGGATCGTTGGATAAAGGGCAAATTACCAACGATTCACGCCCGACGTTTAACGGAACCGGCGAAGCGGGGGCAACCATCACCCTTTACGATAATGGCATCGCTTATGCCACTACCACAGTAAACAGCAACGGATTCTGGAGTTTTACCCCGACCGCTCCGCTGGGAGAAGGCGACCATATCTTTACCGCTCGCGCAACAGATGCCGCAGGCAACCAGGGAGATCCATCCGGTGATTTCCAGATCATTGTCGATACCCTGGTGCCGAATGCCCCCTCTATTGTGACAGTCACGGACAACGTTGGTACAACCCAAATCCTGACCTCCGGACAGTTGACCAACGATAATACTCCAACGCTTGCTGGCGTTACCGAGGCGGATTCGATTGTTACTATCCGCGATAACGGGGCGGTCATCGGCACAACCATCAGCGATGAAAACGGCAACTGGAGCTTTACGCCTGCGCCTGCTCTCGGTGAAGGCAGCCACTCGCTGACTGCCACTGTCACAGATGGCGCGGGCAATATCAGCCCGGCAACGCCGCCGTTTGTGGTTGTCGTCGACACGCTGTCGCCAGCGGCACCGACCATTACCTCCGTAATTGACGATCAGCCTGGCAATACAGCGCTGACCAACGGACAACTGACAAACGATGCGCAGCCTACGCTGAACGGCAAAGGCGAGATCGGTACCATCATCACGATCCGTGATAATGGCGTCGCCATCGGTACAGCGCAGGTGGACGAGTCAGGCAACTGGCGCTTCACACCGGATGCACCGCTGGGACAGGGACAACATATATTCACCACCTTTGCCACTGATCGGGCAGGTAACTCCGGCGGAGTATCATCATCGTTTACTATTGAGCTGGACTCAGTTGCCCCGTCAATCCCAGTCATCAGCTCAGTTCAGGACAGCACCGCACCGACAACAGGCCCGATAACCAACGGGCAGACCACGAATGAATCCCGTCCGGCCCTGAGCGGCACCGGTGAAATTGGCGCGACCATAACCGTCCTGAGCGATGGTCAGCCCATCGGCACCACCACCGTTGGGGCAAACGGCACCTGGAGCTTAACCCCAACGGATGCACTCAGTAACGGCCCGCATACGCTGACCGTCACCGCCACCGACAGCGCCGGTAATACCAGCCAGCCATCCAATGGCTTCGCGCTTATCGTGGATACCGTGTTGCCTGGTACGCCAGCGATTACTCAGGTTGCAGATGATGTCGGCCCGCTGATCGGTAATCTGAACAACGGTCAGGCCACGAACGATCCACTCCCGACGCTTAGCGGCACGGCTGAAGCCAATTCCACGGTAAGAGTTTACGATAACGGATCGTTTATCGGCTTTACCTCAGCGGATGGCACGGGCGCCTGGAGCTTCACGCCAGGAACCGAGCTCGGCAACGGTAACCACGCGCTGACGGTGACAGCCACCGACGCTGCCGGAAACGTCAGCCTCACGTCCGCTGGATTTAACATCGTTGTTGATACCGTCGCCCCGCTTGCGCCAACGATTATCCAGGCTTTTGATGACGTGCTACCGGGAACCGGAACGCTGTCGAGCGGGGCCTTTACCAACGACACCCGTCCCGTACTCAACGGCTCGGCGGAAGCCGGTGCCCGGGTAGCCATCTACGATAATGGCACGCTGCTGGCAACGGTAACTGCGGCGATAGACGGCACCTGGGAATATCTGCCTGCCGCGCTGGGTAACGGTCAGCATGTGTTTACCGCTATCGCCACCGATGCCGCCGGAAACGTAAGTCCCACCTCCGGCGGGTTTATTATTAATGTCGACACCATTGCGCCATCCGCCCCGCTGCTGGTCTCAGTGGTGGATGATATCGCAGGCGGCGTGTTCAATGCGGCGCTCAACAACGGACAACTGACCAACGATGCGCGCCCGACGCTGAACGGTACCGCCGAGGCAGGCAGCACCGTCAGCATCTATGATGGAAGCACCCTGCTGGGTACGGCGCTGGTGCAAAGTAATAACAGTTGGTCGTTTACCCCAACTACGCCGCTGACGAATGGATCGCACACCTTCACCGTCACCGCGACTGATGCGGCGGGCAACACCAGCAGTGCGACGGCAGGCTTTAGCGTGGTGGTCGACACCACGGCGCCGACGCGGCCTTCAATCAGCAGCATTATTGACGATGTCGGGCCAAACACCGGGGCGATTGGCGCTAATCAGCCAACCAACGACGCACGCCCAACGTTAAGCGGCACCACAGAAGCCAACGCGCGGGTCGATATTTACGATAACGGCAGCTTTGTCATCAGCGTGACGGCGGACGGCAGCGGCAACTGGAGTTACACCCCAACCACCGCGCTGGCACAAGGTACCCACTCCTTTACCATCACCGCAACGGACAGTGCGGGTAATACTAGTGGCATATCGTCTGCGGCAGCGATCGTGGTCGATACCGTCGCCCCGGGCATTCCTACAGGGCTGGCGGTAAACGCCAACGGTACCACGCTCACCGGCGTTGCCGAGCCAAACAGCACGGTCATTATTACCTCCAGCGGTGGAACGGTGCTCGGCACGGCAACCGCCAACGCCTCCGGTAATTTCACCTTCACGCTGAACCCACCGCAAATCAGTGGGCAAACGCTGCAGGTCAGCGCCCAGGATGCCGCAGGCAACATCGGCACGGCGGGTAACGTTCTGGCACCGTTTACCGGCGTACCGCCTGTACCAGTTATTGCCAGCGTACTTGATGACGTCGGTACGATCACGGGGCCCGTCGCCCCCGGTAAAACAACCAATGATACGCTGCCAACGCTCAGCGGAACGGCGCAGGCTAACGCCATCGTCAGCCTGTACAACAACGGCGTGCTCATGGGCACCACGACCGCAGACGGTAACGGGATCTGGAGCTTTACCCCATCCGGGGCGCTCAGCGAAGGTAACCACGCGTTTACCGCCACTGCAACAAACGCCAACGGCGCAAGCGGGTTGTCCAGCTCGTTCAGCGTGATTGTGGACACCACGCCACCGACCGCGCCAACGATACTGATCAGCGCCGATGGCGGCACCGTCAGCGGCGTCGCCGAAGCGGGAAGCACGGTCACTATCTCCCTGCCCGGCGGCACCAGCGTGACGGCAATCGCCAACAGCAGCGGTGTCTACAGCGTCAACCTGCCGGTTCGCCAGATTGAAGGCCAGTCGCTGTCCGCCACGGCGACCGATGCGGCGGGCAATACCTCATCGCCGACAAGCGCTATCGCACCGGTATTACCGCTGCTGGCTGAAGACAATGTCACCAGTCTGCCGCTGCAAACCGATGTTATCGTCAGCACCGATCATCAAAGCGATTATGGTTTCCTGCTGGTTAATGCGTTGGGGAATGTCGCCAACGTGCTGGGGAACGATACGGCAAGCGTTAATTTCAGCATCGCTTCTGGCGGCAGTGGGTCCATTACGATCAATGCCGCCGCGACCGGCGTGGTGCTGTCGCTGTTAAACACGCTTGAAGTCGTTATCCAGCGCTTTGACACCGGGCTGAATGCCTGGGTAACGGTGGTGGATACCGGGAAACCAGACTTCGCCAGCCTGCTCACCCTGGGCGCCTCGGGCGTAACGCTCAATTACGGCGGACTGACTGGCGGTGATTACCGCGTGGTCAGTTACAACACCAACCTGCTGGCGACCGGGGCATACACCAGCCTTGATGTCTCAGTGGTAAAAGCCAGCGCAGGGACCATCATCGGCGGTACCACGGAATCCGGGAACATCATCACGGATACCGATCCCGCCAACGGGCAGGATAATGCGCCTTCCGGCACGTTGGTCACCTCCATCACCGACGGTAACGGCAACGTCGTGAATATCCCGGCGGGCGGCATTGATGTGCAGGGGAAATACGGCATCCTGCATATCAATCAGAACGGTAGCTACACCTATACCCTGACCAATACGTCAATCTCGGTGTATGGGCGCTCCGAAAGCTTCACCTACACGCTGACGCATGGCAGCGATCACTCCTCGGCAAAACTGGTGGTAACGCTCGGTCAGGCTCCAACCACCAGCACGGTAACCGCGGCAGACGATGCAGCAGTGCTGACTTACGGAACGCAGGTCATCGCGGTTGACCACTTGCCATCACAACAAACCGGCTTCACGCTCGCCAGCGTCGGACTCGGCAATGTGCTGGACGTCAGTCTGGTCAACGGTCTGACTAACCCGATTAAGTTCAACGTTGACGATGGCGCAACCCGCACGCTGACCGTACAGGCTAATGTTCTCGGCGTGACGCTTGGCGGCTTCGATCTCTATGTTTATCGCTTCAACGAGTCAATTCAGCAGTATGAGCAGTACCGGGTACAGCCAAACTGGGTCACTGCCCTACTGGGCGGAAGTTCGTCAGCGTATACCATTACGCTACCGGGTGGCGATTATCTGTTCCTGCTTAACGCTTCCGGCGGTCTGACGCTGCTGACCAGCTATACCCTGAATATTCAGGCCGATCACACCTACGCCGTCGACAGCCTGAGTGCGACAACCAATGGCAATCTGCTGGTCAACGACTCGGCTCCGGCCAATACCGTTATCACCGAAGTAAACGGTATCGTCGTTAACGGGACGGGCACTACCACTATTAATGGGCAGTACGGCACGCTGACTATCGATGCGAAGGGGAACTACACCTACACGCTAAGAAGCGGACTGGGTGCAGACGGTATCAACACCCCGGACAGCTTCGTATATAAGGTCAGAGCACCAAACGGCGATACCGGCAGCGCCTCGCTGAATATCAAACCAACGCCGCAGCCGCTGGACGCCGTAAATGACATCAGTAGCACGATGGCGGTAAGTACCGTTCAGGATTCTGCTGCATACGGAAGCGGCGCGCTGGGAACAGCGACAATTCCGACGCTTGGGAACAAAGCAACCGGTACAGGTTCGTTTGATATCGCGACAAATGACGTACTGAAAAGCGCCACGCTCAACTTCAACATCGGCACGCTTATCACCGTCGGTACGCTGGGCATTGCCTGGACAATCACCGGTCCCGACGGATTCTCGCTTTCTGGCTCTGTACCCGCCAGTTCCATCAGCCTGTTAGGCAGTTCAATTGCCATCTCGCTGGGTAATGCCGAGCTGGCCGCAGGCCATTACAACATCAGCTTCACCGGAACAATGGGAGGACTGGCAGTTGGCAACGTCAGCATTACGCCAAACGTCACGGGCACGACATGGCACCTCAATACCTATGACGTTAACGCCACCACGGTGAATGGCAATATTTTTGATGGCAGTGATGCCGCCGGCGCGCACGATCAGCTCTCAACCGTCCATACCCAGCTCACCGTCACCGGCTTTAACGGCAGTACTGCCACCCTCAATCCGGCCAGCAGCGCCAGTAGCGCAATAATTCAGGGTCATTATGGATCACTGACCATGAACCTGGATGGCTCATACATCTACACGCTGAAGCCGGGTGCAACCGTAGCATCGATCACCAGCAAAGAGACCTTTACCTATACGCTTAACGACCAAAACGGGCATACGGACACCGCTACGCTGACCATCAATATGAATCCGCAGATGGTAAGCACCGCACAGCATGAGGTGATCACCGGATCGGTCTACGGCGATACGCTGATTTATCACCTGCTCAACGCCAACGACGCTACCGGCGGCAACATTAGCAATGGCGCTACCGACAACTGGACCAACTTCTCGCTGGCCCAGGGCGACAAAATCGATATCGGCGACCTGCTGGTGGGCTGGAACGGGCAGAACGCTACGCTCGGCAACTACCTCACCGTGACCACCAACGGTAACAACACGGTGATTGCTATCGACCGCGACGGTACCGGCAACACCTGGCACTCAACCAATCTCATAACGCTGGAGAACGTACACACCACGCTCGATGAGCTGGTGCAACAAAATCACATTGTGCCCTGAAGCTAACGCATAACGTTAAAGTGCCATAACTACAGCCCCGGATGCCATGACGTCCGGGGCAATAACAGTCGTCGCTGCCGTATTTTGTAAGGGATAAACTATGAGAAATGTCGCGCCTGTTGCCTTACTGCTGGCATTAACGCTCTGTCCCCTGCGGGTGAATGCCGAAGATGAACCGCAAATTATTACGCCGGAAGGACTGGCCACCAGCCAGATGCTGCCCTCGCTGGACGGCGCGGTTGCCGATCTGCCGCTGAGCGCCGCCGCCCCCGGCAGCCTGACGCTCAACGACGCAGTGAGCCGCGCCGTGAGCTGGCATCCTTCTATTCGTGAATCCATCGGCAAACTGCTCTCACAAAATGAGCAGATCGATGTTGCGAAATCAAAATATTACCCGCAGGTTTCTGCCGGGATGAATAACGGTTACAGCAATACTTACACCGATCACGGCTTTAGCCCGGCCCTGGTTATTTCAGTGTCGCAAATGCTGTACGACTTCGGCAAAGTGGCAAGCCAGGTCCGCGCTGAAACCGCCGGATCCGCACAACAGCAGGCGAATGTGTTACTCAGTATTGATACCATCGCCCACGCAACCGCCAACGCGATAGTCCAGGTGCAGACGTGGCAGCAAATGGTGGACGCCGCCGAAGAGCAGCTCAGCGCCTTGAACGGTATTGGTCGGCTGACCCGTCAACGCAATGATGAAGGGGCAACCTCGCTATCCGACGTGGTGCAAACCGATGCGCGTATCGAGTCTGCACGTTCTCAGTTGGCGCAGTATCAGGCCAATCTCGACAGCAGCAAGGCAACGCTGATGAGCTTCCTCGGCTGGAACTCGCTTAACGGCATCAGCAACGAATTTCCGGTCAAACTGGACAGCAGTTGTGATGTGGTCAAACCGGACGATAAGCTGGTTCCCGCGGTGCTGGCGGCATGGGCGCAGGCGAATGTGGCACAGGCAAATCTCGATTACGCCAACGCGCAGATGACGCCCACTATCTCCCTGGAGCCGTCGGTTCAGCACTATCTCAACGACAAATACCCCAGCCATGAGGTGCTCGACAAAACCCAGTACTCCACGTGGGTAAAAGTCGAGATGCCGCTGTATCAGGGGGGCGGACTCACCGCCAGACGCAACGCCGCCAGTCACGCGGTAGAGTCTGCACAGTACTCCATCCAGCGTACCCGACTTGAAGTGCGGCAGAAATTACTGGAATCCCGCAGCCAGGCGATGAGCCTCGCCACTGCCCTGCAGATCCTGCGTCGCCAGCAACGGCTGAGTGAACAAACGCGCGAGCTTTATCAACAGCAGTATCTGGACCTCGGGTCACGCCCACTGCTCGATGTGCTTAACGCCGAGCAGGAGGTATATCAGGCCCGTTTTGCTGAACTCCAGACTCAAAACCAGCTGCGCCAGCTCCAGTTGAACTGCCTCTATAACACCGGCTCGCTTCGCCAGGCGTTCGCCTTAAATAACCGCAGTATTCAATCGGTGGAGATAAAGCTATGAGCGACGTCGATACACATGCGGAAGATGCGATTGGCGAACACGCCCTGAGCCAGTGGGCGCAGGCAATGACGCATATTGCCTGCCACTATCGCGTTGCCTGTTCGCCCGGTGCAATCCAGGCCAACGCCCCGTGGTTTGCGGGAAAAAGCCGAGCTATGGCCCTGTCGCAGCTGGCGCGTCAGGCGGGGCTGTCATTTCATGCGCTGGATACCGCCACGCAGGCGTTCGGCCAGTGGCGTCTGCCGGTGGTGGCCGAACTGCGCGACGGCCAACTGATGGTGATAGAACATTTCAACGGTGAAGATACGTTGGATGTTTTTATCATCGCCGAAGAGGGCCAGCGTAACCGACTCACAGTTGCAGAACTTCTGCCGGAGATCGTGAGCATTACCGCGCTGCGCCCGCTGTCGGCGCTGAAGGACAGTCGGGTAGACCGCTATATTTCGCGCTTCAGGCCCGACTGGATGCGCGAACTGGTGTTACAGGACATCCGCCCTTACCTGCCGGTCATGATTGCCGCCTTTCTGATTAACGTCCTGTCGCTCGCCGGGATTATCTTTTCGATGCAGGTCTATGATCGGGTGATCCCCGCCCAGTCTTATCCAACGCTGTATGTTCTCTCCACCGGCGTTCTGGTGGCGGTGCTGTTTGGCTTTTTGCTGCGCGAAGCGCGTACCCACATAATGGACCTGCTCGGCAAACGCGCCGATATGCGCATTTCCGATCGCGTGTTCAGCCACGCATTGCGGCTGCGCAACAGCGCCGTTCCCCGCTCGACGGGGAGCTTTATTTCTCAACTTCGCGAGCTGGAACAGGTTCGCGAGATGATCACCTCCTCAACCCTGTCGACCCTTGTCGATCTGCCGTTTTTCTTTTTGTTTATCGTGGTGCTGGCCTTTATCGCCCCGCCGCTGGCGTGGATAGCCCCCGTCGCGGCCCTGCTGATGATCCTGCCTGGTTTGCTGTTACAGAAGAAACTGGCGGTGCTCGCCAACCAGGCAGCGCATGAATCCACCCTGCGCAACGCGGTGCTGGTCGAGAGCGTTCAGGGGCTGGAAGATATCAAGCTGATGCAGGCGGAAAACCGCTTTTTACAACAGTGGAACAGCTACATCCGTATTACCGGAGAGTCCGGACTGCGCACGCGCAAGCTGACTCAGGGGCTGATTGGCTGGGGCATGTCGGTACAAAGCCTGGTCTACGCCGCCATCATTATGTTCGGCGCGCCGATGGTCATTGAAGGCACAATGACCACCGGGGCGGTGGTGGCCGCGTCGATGCTCGGTTCCAGAATGATTGCCCCGATGGCGAACCTGTGCGGCGTGCTGGCCCGCTGGCAACAGGTCAAGGCGGCGAAGATGGGGTTAGACAGCATCATGCAGCTTCCCACCGAAACGCAGTACGATGAAGACCGGGTGCATCAGGAGATTTTTCACGGCCATTATCTGTTTGAAAACGCGCACTTTCGCTACCACAGCGACGATCAACGCGTTCCGCTGCGCATCTCGCGTCTGGAGGTCATGCCCGGCGAACGAGTGGCGATCCTCGGGCGTAACGGCGCCGGGAAATCAACGCTGCTACAGGCCATGGCGGGCGGCGTGGAGATCGTCCAGGGCGATGTCCGACTCGATAACCTGAGCCTGGCGCAAATTGATATGGCCGATTTACGCCGCAATATCGGTTTTCTCAGTCAGAATGCGCGGCTGTTTTTCGGCACCCTGCGCGAGAACCTGACCCTCGGCGCACCGCATGCCAGTGACGCGCAGATCTTCGAAGCGCTGGAGGTCAGCGGCGCGGCGGCTTTCGTTAAACAACTCGCCAAAGGGCTGGCACACCCCATTATGGAGGGCGGCAACGGTCTGTCCGGTGGACAACGGCAGTCGATCCTGCTGGCAAGAATGCTGCTGCGATCGCCCAATATCGTGCTGCTCGACGAACCCAGTGCCTCGCTGGATGAACATACCGAACGAGAGTTTATTCAGCGCCTGAACCAGTGGCTGGGCAACCGAACATTGATTGTCGCCACCCATCGCGTGCCGGTTCTGGAGCTGGTCGAGCGCGTAGTGGTGTTAAAAGAAGGTCAACTGGTCATGGATGCCCCGAAAGCGCAGGCGCTGAATGCGAGCCGGGCACCAGCCCCTACTCACGGTCGGGAGTGGAAAAATGAAAACCAATCCGCATGACGCTGCCATGGACGACCTCGATATCCGCCGCGAGCACCGTTTTTCCGGGTCCAGCCGCATTATTCTGCTCAGCACACTGCTGTTTGCCGTCCTGGGTATCTGGGCGTATTTCGGCAAGCTGGATGAAGTCTCGACCGGCAGCGGGAAGGTCATCCCCAGCTCGCGCGAGCAGGTCTTGCAGTCGCTGGATGGCGGCATTCTCGCCGAGCTCACGGTACGCGAAGGAGATAAAGTACAGGCTAATCAGATTGTCGCGCGCCTCGACCCCACTCGCTCTGAGTCCAACGTTGGGGAGAGCGCCGCCCGCTATCGCGCCTCACTGGCTTCCAGCGCAAGGCTCAATGCCGAAGTTAACGATCTGCCGCTCATTTTTCCCGCTTCACTACGCGCCTGGCCGGATCTCATCGCCTCCGAAACGCGCTTGTATAAAAGCCGTCGCGCGCAGCTCGCTGATTCTATGGCAGAACTGCAGGATGCGCTGGTCTCGGTAAATAAAGAGCTGGCCATAACCCAACGGCTGGAAAAAAGTGGTGCCGCCAGCCACGTTGAAGTGCTGCGTCTGCAACGACAAAAAAGCGATTTAGGATTAAAAATCACCGATCTGCGCTCACAATACTTCGTGCAGGCGCGGGAAGCGCTGTCAAAAGCCAATGCCGAAGTGGATATGCTGGCGGCTATTTTGAAAGGACGCGAGGATTCCGTCACCCGCCTGACCGTGCGTGCGCCGATGCGCGGTATTGTGAAAAACATCCAGGTCACTACCATTGGCGGCGTTATCCCGCCCAATGGCGAGATGATGGAGATTGTACCGCTGGACGATCATCTGCTGATTGAAACCCGCCTGTCTCCGCGCGATATCGCGTTCATCCACCCCGGCCAGCGGGCGCTGGTGAAGATAACCGCTTATGACTACGCGATTTACGGCGGTCTGGAAGGCGTAGTCGAAACTATTTCCCCGGATACTATTCAGGACAAAGTGAAACCGGAAATATTCTACTACCGCGTGTTTATCCGCACCCATCAGGACTTCTTACAGAACAAACTGGGACGCCATTTCTCCATCGTACCGGGAATGATTGCCACAGTGGATATAAAAACAGGTGAAAAAACCATCGTCGACTATTTAATCAAACCGTTTAATCGCGCAAAAGAAGCGCTGCGCGAGCGGTAAATCCTTGAGGATTAGGGGTTGCGGGGGCTGGTCACGCGTGTCACAAGTCTGTTATACTTGCTCTAACACATTGGGGCTGATTCTGGATTCGACGGGATTCGCGAAACCCAAGGTGCATGCCGAGGGGCGGTTGGCCTCGTAAAAAGCCGCAAAAAAATAGTCGCAAACGACGAAAACTACGCTTTAGCAGCTTAATAACCTGCTCTGAGCCCTCTCTCCCTAGCTTCCGCTCTTAAGACGGGGATCAAAGAGAGGTCAAACCCAAAAGAGATCGCGTGGAGGCCCTGCCTGGGGTTGAAGCGTTAAATCTAATCAGGCTAGTCTGGTAGTGGCGTGTCTGTCCGCAGGTGCCAGGCGAATGTAAAGACTGACTAAGCATGTAGTACCGAGGATGTAGGAATTTCGGACGCGGGTTCAACTCCCGCCAGCTCCACCAAAATTCTCCATCGGTGATTACCAGAGTCATCCGATGAAGTCCTAAGAGCCCGCACGGCGCAAGCCCTGCGGGCTTTTTTGTGCCCTCAATTTGTCCCGCGAAGTCTGATGCCAACTAATTAAATCCGATCCTTTTAGGCACCTTGTTAGGCACCTCATAAAGCATTATTGTTTTTGAGGTGCCTAAAACTATGGAAACCCGACAACGTGGCTCAAATGAAAATACGAACAGATTGCTCAGACAATATTTTCCAAAAGGAACTGACTTATCGGTTCAGAGCCAGCAAAGACTTAACAGTGTTGCCAGACAACTCAACGAGAGGCTGAGAAAAACGCTAGACTTGAATCACCCGCAGAGCGGTTCAATAAGTGTGTTGCGTCCATCGGTTGAACTCACAGCCAGAAGCGGAAGTTGGAGTGCAAGAGACTCTCTAAAAGTTGATGGTTCGTTTTGCAGGGAGACTTACATATACTTAATATATCCATGCTTAATAACGACAACTAATTATTATTTAACCTAACACTGAATGCGGCTTTTTGACCCACCACAAAATTACCGTATTGATCGCTCACAGCTGCACAAAATGGATAAATACCGTCATCAGCACTTACAGTTTTTTCCTAAAGCCAGCGCTTCGTTCGTGTGCCATGCTTAATCACGCTAATAACTTATAACGCTAAGCGAGGATATTATGAAAAAGACAATTATCGCATTATCTGCAATTCTGCTGGCTTCTCCCGTTATTGCCGCGACGACACACGCAACTGATAATGATGTAGCTGCCGCACACGAAAATGCTAATACCGCAAAAGAAAAACTGCATCAGGCGCAGAATCAGGGCGAAGAGAAAAAGTTAAAAGCAAAACATGCTGCTGAAGGTAAACAAGATGACCTGAGCAGTAAAGTGAGTGAAAGCTCACAAAAAGCCTGGAATACAACCAAAGAAGGTACTGAAAAAGGTTGGAATGCAACAAAAGAAGGTACCGAGAAAGGCTGGAATAAGACCAAAGAAGGTGCTGCCTCCGTTGAGAAAAAAGTCAGCGAGTAATCTTCCAGCCATTCAATAATAAAAAGCCGCTTTCGCGGTTTTTTTTATAAGTAATGAGCCGTAATCCAGGATTGCCTACCCGCCGGGCTAAACCAGAGCAGGGCACGGTAACGCATTGGCCCTGACTCCACGTGTGGCGACAGTAAATCGCTTTCCCTGTCGCCACACGCTTTCGCCCTATCCAGCGACCAGATAAAATACAGCCTGTTATTACCATAAGCTACAATAATATTAATTTTAGATAATCAACGGCACGTTTGCTGACAATAATGAGCAAAGGGTTATTATTGGCCTGTCTTTTTTTAGCAGGAAAGTAAAATGAAAAAAACAAAAGGGTTGATAATTGTTGCCCTTGCTTTCACCCTGGCGTCATGTGCTTCAATTCCTGAGAATATCAAAGGTAATAATCAACCAGATATACAAAAAAACTTTATCTCCGTGCATAACCAACCGGGATTATATACCGGTCAGCAGGCCCGCTTTGGGGGTAAAGTCATCAATGTGATTAACACCAAAACGGATACATTACTGGAAATCGCCGTTCTGCCACTGAACAACTATGCTAAACCGCAAATAGACGCGAGCTATCAGGGGCGCATTCTTGCCCAGCAGAAAGGTTTTCTCGATCCGGTAAACTACAGAAACCATTTCGTTACTATTTTGGGGACAATTCAAGGAGATGAACCAGGATTCATCAACAAAGTCCCGTACAACTTTGTTAAAGTTGATTTACAAGGTATTCAGGTTTGGCATTTAACGGAGTCAGTCAACACCACCTATAATATGTGGGATTACGGCTATGGCGCGTTCTGGCCTGAACCCATGTGGGGCGCCCCCTATTACGCTAATACAGTAACTCAGGTAACTCCGGAGCTAGTGAAATAATCTCTGTAGTAAGATGGCGCGAATATATACCGGAGTCGGGTACTGACAAACGCCCACCACATCACCCCGCGTTGACCTTATTGCGCCATCCTGCTTCATGAGATCCTTCACTTAGCACGCACTCTTCCTGTTACATATAATTTTACCCGCTAACACTTGAGCGAAAAAATGGGCTTTAGCCATCTCATGCCTGAGCATCTTTTGTTATTTACCGATAACTCTCCCACCCTGCCTGTAATAAAAGAACATTGGTGTTTACGATTTATTCAGGGATTACTATGAACAGAAAATGCTTACTGTTGATACCATTATTTTTTAGTAGCGTCATCATCACCGCCTGCGATAATAAACCTGCAGTAAAAACCACCGCGATGGAGCCCGAGGTCGGCGTTGTTACCTTAGTGCCCTCTTCCGTGAATATTAAAAGTGAACTTCCAGGTCGCGCGGTTTCATTCGAGATCGCCGAAATCCGCCCTCAGGTTGGTGGGATCATCATAAAACGCAACTTTATTGAAGGTGATAAAGTCAGCAAAGGAGAGTCACTGTATCAAATTGATCCTGCCCCGCTGCAGGCACGACTGGATTCAGCCAAAGGCGCGCTGGCAAAGGCACTGGCGACGGCCAATAATGTGCGTCTGACATTAAATCGGCAGTCAGCGTTAATAAAATCCAATTACGTCAGCCGACAGGACTACGACACGACACGCTCACAGCTTAATGAAGCAGAAGCCAATGTCGCCGTCGCCAAAGCGGATCTTGAGCAGGCCACCATCAACCTTCGTTACGCTAATGTCACCTCACCGATTGATGGCATCAGCGGTAAATCCTCCGTAACCGTGGGTGCCCTGGTCACCGCAAATCAGGAAAACGCGCTGGTCACCGTTCAGCGGCTGGATCCGATTTATGTTGATTTAACACAGTCAGTACAAGATTTCTTACGCCTGAAAGAAGAGAAAGCCAACGGCAAAATTGCCCAGCAACAAGGCAAAATTCCTGTTGAGCTGATGCTGGAAAACGGCAAACCCTATCGCCATACCGGTACGCTTGAGTTTTCCGATCCCGCCGTCGATGAGACCACCGGATCGGTGACTTTGCGCGCCGTGTTCCCCAATCCTGAAGGTGAAATTTTACCCGGCATGTATGTCACGGCGTTGCTGGACGAAGGCAGCCAGCAGAATGTTTTGATGGTCCCCCAACAAGGGATTACGCATAACGAACAAGGAAAAGCCACCGCGTTGATCCTTGACCAGCAAAACGTGGTGCAACTGCGCGAAATAAACGCCGTGAAGGCCGTTGGCAATCAATGGCTGGTGACCGCAGGATTACGCCCCGGCGATCGGGTCATTGTGTCCGGATTACAAAGAATTCGTCCGGGAATCAAAGCCCGGGTCCTCCCTTCAAAACTGACCACTCCTGACGCGGGAACTGAACAGTAATATTTCAGGTATTAAGGACACTTTCTTCATGGCCAACTTTTTTATTGAGCGCCCGGTTTTCGCCTGGGTGCTCGCCATTATCATGATGTTTACGGGCGGTATCGCGATAATGAACCTGCCGATCGCCCAGTATCCACAAATTGCTCCCCCAACCATTACCATCAGCGCTGCCTACCCAGGGGCAGACGCAAAGACCGTTGAAGACTCCGTAACTCAGGTGATTGAACAGAATATGAATGGTCTTGATGGCCTGATGTATATGTCATCCACCAGCGATGCGGCAGGTAATGCGTCGATTATCCTGACTTTCAAAACGGGCACGTCACCCGATATTGCGCAGGTTCAGGTACAGAATAAACTGCAGCTGGCAATGCCTTCTTTACCGCAGGAAGTACAGCAGCAAGGGATCAGTGTTGATAAATCCAGCAGCAATATTTTGATGGTCGCCGGCTTTATCTCTGATAATAACAGCCTGAGCCAATATGATATTGCCGACTATGTGGCTTCAAACATCAAAGACCCAATAAGCCGCACTGCCGGGGTGGGGAGCGTACAGTTATTCGGTTCGCAATACGCCATGCGTATCTGGCTGGATCCGCAAAAGCTCGACAAGTATAACCTCACACCTCAGGACGTCATTACCCAGCTCAAAGTTCAGAACAATCAGATATCGGGTGGGCAGTTGGGAGGCATGCCTCAGTCAGCCGATCAGCAGCTAAATGCGTCGATAATCGTCCAGACGCGCCTGCAAACTACCGATGAATTTGGCAAGATCTTCCTTAAAGTTCAGCAAGATGGTTCCCAGGTTCTGCTGCGCGATGTCGCGCGAATTGAGCTGGGTGCGGAAAATTATGCAACGGTTGCACGCTACAACGGAAAACCCGCCGCCGGGATTGCAATTAAACTTGCCGCTGGCGCGAATGCCCTGGAAACATCCCAGGCAGTCAAACAGGAGCTGAACAGATTATCGGCCTGGTTTCCGGCCAGCATGAAAACCGTTTATCCCTATGACACCACTCCGTTTATCGAAATTTCGATTCAGGGGGTTTTTCATACTTTGATCGAGGCAATCATTCTGGTATTCCTCGTCATGTATCTGTTTTTGCAAAGTTTCCGCGCAACGCTTATTCCCACAATCGCCGTTCCGGTAGTGATCCTTGGCACCTTTGCGATACTCGACGTCGCGGGTTTTTCGATTAATACGCTCACGATGTTTGGCATGGTGCTGGCGATAGGGTTGCTAGTCGATGATGCCATTGTGGTGGTTGAGAACGTAGAACGCATTATTGCCGAAGAAAACTTGTCACCAAAAGCGGCGACCCACAAAGCGATGGGCCAGTTGCAGAGAGCGCTGGTCGGTATTGCCGTTGTGTTATCCGCCGTATTTATGCCGATGGCATTTATGAGCGGAGCAACCGGTGAAATTTTCCGTCAGTTTTCTATCACTTTAATCTCCTCCATGCTGCTGTCGGTGTTTGTGGCGATGAGCCTGACGCCAGCACTCTGCGCCATGCTGTTGAAATCCCACGAGGGAGAAAAAGCAAACACACATTTTCTGTTTACCCGTTTCAATCACTTTATGGAGAAATGTACTCAGCACTACACGGATAGCACCCGTAAACTGCTACGTTGCACAGGCCGTTATATGGTCGTGTACTTAGTGATTGGCGCGGGCATGATTGTGCTGTTTCTACGTACCCCGACCTCCTTTTTGCCTGAAGAAGACCAGGGGGTATTCATGACCACCGCGCAATTGCCTTCGGGCTCGACGATGGTGAACACCAGCAAAGTGCTCGGGGAAATAACGGATTACTACCTGACGAAAGAACAGAAAAATGTCGCTTCGGTTTTCACCGTAGGCGGATTTGGTTTTAGCGGCCAGGGGCAAAACAACGGTCTGGCGTTTATCAGCCTGAAACCGTGGTCAGAACGCATTGGTGAAGAAAACTCAGTCACCGCCATTATTCGACGGGCGATGATGGCCTTAAGCACCATCAATAATGCCGTCGTTTATCCGTTTAATTTACCCGCTGTTGCAGAACTGGGAACAGCTTCAGGTTTTGACATGGAGCTGCTGGATAACGGTAACCTTGGGCATGAAAAAATGATGCAGGCCCGAAACGAGCTTCTGGCGCTGGCCAACCAGTCGTCCGGTGAGGTCGACGGGGTGCGCCCGAATGGTCTGGAAGATACACCGATGTTCCGCATTCATGTCAACGCCACGAAGGCAGAAGCCATGGGCGTTGCATTATCGGATATCAATCAGACCATCTCCACGGCGTTCGGTAGTCGCTATGTCAATGATTTCCTGAATCAGGGACGCGTTAAAAAAGTGTATGTCCAGGCCGATACGCCGTTCCGTATGTTGCCGGATAATATTAATCACTGGTACGTACGTAATGCCTCCGGCGCTATGACGCCGCTTTCGGCCTACTCATCCACCGAATGGACCTACGGTTCTCCCCGCCTTGAACGCTACAACGGTCAGCCTGCAATGGAAATTCTGGGCCAGCCGGTCGAAGGGAAAAGCAGCGGCGATGCGATGAAATTTATGGCATCGCTGATAAATAAACTGCCCGCGGGCGTCGGCTATGCCTGGACCGGTCTGTCTTATCAGGAGGCGCTGTCCACAAACCAGGCACCAATGCTGTACGGCATTTCGCTGATCGTCGTGTTTCTGGCACTGGCGGCACTGTATGAAAGCTGGTCGATACCGTTCTCGGTAATGCTGGTTGTGCCAATCGGGGTGGTCGGCGCTTTGCTGGCGACCGACTTGCGCGGCCTGAGCAATGATGTTTACTTCCAGGTAGGCCTGCTCACCACCATGGGGCTCTCGGCTAAAAACGCCATTCTGATCGTCGAGTTCGCCGTCGAGATCATGCAAAAGGAAGGAAAAACGCCGCTTGAAGCCGCAGTAGAGGCCGCGCAAATGCGCTTACGCCCTATTTTGATGACGTCACTGGCCTTTATCTTAGGGGTTATCCCTCTGGCAATAAGCAACGGCGCGGGCTCTGGTGCGCAAAATGCCGTCGGTACGGGTGTTATTGGTGGGATGCTGGCCGCGACAGTGCTGGCGATCTACTTTGTTCCGCTGTTCTTTGTTCTCGTAGAAAACATGCTGGCGCGATTCAAAACACGGCGCTGATTCCCTGCCCTCGTACGTGATTATCCCTGGGATAAGTTTATTAAATCCCAGGGATTCTCAATGCTCTCTCAGAGAAAGGGTTCCGTTCACCTTAAGTTCTTCATTTCATTACAGCGACGATACTGTGACTACGTTAAGAGTGGCATTCTCCACCACACTTGAGTCCCTCTGCTCTGCGGGTAATCAATGCCCGGTGGCGCTTCGCTTATCAGGTCTACGGTTGTTAGCGGGCCCTGCTATCCAGCGAATTTCTCGTGGATAGCAGGGTAAACATTACGGGGATTTTTTCTTGTAGGGTAACAACTAAGGTAGGTACAGAGGTTGTCAATTCTGACTCATGCCAGGCTATCAAAACGGGTAATCAATAGTGCAGACCGGAACCCTTCAGATTTACGGCCAGCTCGCCCAATTTAGTATCAGGGTGTCGATGACACATTTTAATCATCTTCGGTACAGCGACAGTTTCCACCTCATGTAGGGGAACATAATCATCGCCTTTAAAGTCCGAATTTTTATTAACAATCACAAAGGCAATTGCTGTCATGTATTGCCGACTCATATCAACGAATTCTTTACAGGTCATATCTTGTGGCGCCGCTTCCGTTGCCTGTGTAGCAAAAGCACGGCTCATCGGCGCCATAACAGAGGCCATAAGAATAGCTGTAGAGACAATCAATTTAATATTCACAATGCGCTCCAGAAGTAGCATTAATTTTTATCGGCGAGTTTTTCAGTTTGTACCAACGACGCATTTCTGCGCAGACTGATAAAAGCCAAAGAACTAAAGATCATCTCAACGCCTATAAAGATAGAGGTAAACACATAAGAGCGGTCGGGATCCATATTCAGCCACACGGCTGCAATAAGCAGGTCAAAAATACCGATAAAAATATTCCATCCATAGCCCGGACTGCGGAACATTTTGACGCCGGAAGCAACACGAAAAATCCCGCCAAGAATAAACAGGCAGCAAAAAACCATTGCCAATGAATTCATACCTATCACAGGATTTTCGAGGAAACAGTATCCTAGCAGCAACCATGCGATAGCAAAAAAGGCATAGGTAAATTTGGCTTTCAACTGCTTTTTACCCGAGGAAAACAGGCTGTAAATAGAATAGAAGCCGCACACCAGGAACATAAAACCTGTTGCATAGCTTAAGTAAACACCTGCAGCGATTGGATAGATTAAGCAGCAGATGCCGCAAACCAACAACAGCACGGCCATGATTGTGGCGTGTCTTTTATAATGAAATAGTGTTTTTTCATTAAATGCTTTCAGGCTACGCTGATTAAAAACAAACATACATCCTCCGTTACATAGAAACGCAATGTAACCTACTAATAAAAGAGTAATATTCACTTAATACATATCACTTACAATGGGATGATAAGACTTTCACTCCGAATTCGTATATAAGAATAAAGGAATGTCATTATCCGTATAATCCTACACGTGTCAGACGTCTGACACCTGTAAGATTAAACGCTCATTATTCTATCCTGGCTCTGATTCCACTCTTCGAAGTTATTTAATATGCTTATTTCGTTTGGTGAGATATACCAAATTTATTCAGGAGAAAGTAATGAAAAAGATTATTCTTGCAGGTCTGCTTGCAACCATGATGGGCTCAGCCCCGGTACTGGCTGCTACCACTACCACGCCGGCACAAACTGCTACCGCCAATGTACAAAAAGAAGCTGCCGATATTATGCAGGTCGCAGTACAAGGTGCAAACGCGATGCGTGATATTCAGCTTGCCCGTCTGGCCCTGTTTCATGGACAGCCTGACAGTGCTAAAAAATTAACCGATGACGCCGCTTCCCTGCTTGCAGGTGACAGCCACGACTGGGCGAAATTTGTAAAAGCTGCGCCTAAAGCCAAGATGATTGACGATCAGTACGTGATTATTAACGCTACGATTGCGCTGTCAGAAGACTATATTGCCACCCCAGCTAAAGAATCTGCTATCAATACAGCGAATGGCAAAATGGCTAAAGGCGACTGGAAAGGTGCTGTGGATACCTTGCAACTGGCGGGTATCAGCGTGCTTCAGACCCAATACCTGATGCCCCTGAATCAGACGCGTAAAGCCGTTGCCAGCGCTCAAAAACTGCTGTCTTCAGGTAAATACTATGAAGCAAACCTTGTGTTAAAGGGTGCTGAAGAAGGCATTGTGATCGATAGCGAGATGCTGGGCGCAGGCCAGTAATACTCAGCACTACGGAGTGTTGAACCAGGACTTTCTCTCCTGATCGGGTTGCTACGGCAACCCGATCAGGGGGGTTAATGGCTAATCAGACTGTTAATCTCAATCTCAATTTCCCGCATGACGGCAACAATCTTCTGTAATGCTTCCTGGCGTACTGCCAGAGGAAGATCGTCATGTCGCATCGATTCAAAAGGTTCGCATAGCGTCTGAAGAGCAGTAATGCCCAGAATTTGCGCCGAACCATGCAACCGGTGAAGGGCTCGCAAAAACAGCTGGGGTTCGTCTTGCTCAACGGCTTTCTCGGCCGCCTGTAAATCGCTAAACGTTGCCTCGCGGAATGTTTCGAGTATCTCGTTCATTAATGCGCGATCGCCGCCAGTATTTTCCGTCAAGACATTGAATTTCAGATGCCGGATTGCACAAGGAGACGAATAACCGGTTTCGATTTTGCTTAATTCATGCGTCAGTGTCTGAATCGACACGGGCTTAAACAGACACAAATTCATGCCGTTTTGCAGACACCTGTCACGTGACTGTGGGAGCGCGCTGGCCGTCAGTCCCCATATTTGTAAATGAGGCTGCTGACGACGTAACGAAGCCGCAACATCAAACCCGTCCTTCTTCGGCATATTCACATCGGTTATCAACAGGTCATATGATTTTTTAGCCAGTTTGGCTTCGGCTTCCTCACTATCACACGCTTCATCCACGCTGTAACCAATGGCGTTCAACTGTCGCTTAAGCAGTAGGCGATTGGTCGGGTTGTCATCTGCTATCAAAATAGACAGACACGGCAGCGGCAACAGCGCCCCCGGCGTGTTGCTATCCGGTACAATTGACTGGCGGGCAGTCTCAACCGGCAGCGTTATGGTAAACGTGGTTCCTTGCGCCGGGACGCTCATCAGCTCCAGCGTACCGCCCATCAGCGTCACCAGCTCTTTGCAGATAAATAATCCCAGACCAGACCCCGTTTGTTGACGCCCACAGCGCCCCTGAGCGTAGCGACGAAACAGCCCGGCCTGCTCCTCTTCGCTAATCCCGCAACCGGTATCGCTAATGGCGATGGTCAGGGTACCGTGATTCTCCCCGTCAGGTGTTAAACGGGCTGTCACATGAATGCTACCCTGCTCGGTAAACTTGAGCGCATTGCCCACCAGGTTGGTGAGAATTTGCCGCAAAGCTTGTTGATCGACAAACACCCGCTCGTTTGCCGGCAACTGGCTTACGCAAGCAAGCGTAACGCCTTTCTGTCTGGCTAAGGCATCAAAAGAGTGACACTGCAATTCAATGAGCTGCGAGAGATCCGTCCATTGAGGAACAACCTGATATTTACCAGACTCAATCTTATCAACGTCCAGAATCTTACCGATCAGCCCAAGCAGTGACTGGGCTGTCGCTGCGGTAAGAGCAATCGCCTCTTTTCGTTGTGCCGGGCTGAGTTCTGAGCTCGACAGTAATTCCAGAAAGCCCACAATCGAGCTGACAGGGGTACGTAATTCATGGCTCATGCTCGCAAGAAAGCGACTTTTGGCCTTGGTTGCTTCAATCGCTTTATTTTTTTCGGTTTCCAGTTCTTGAGACAATGCCTCTTTGAGATGAAGCTGCTCTTCCAGCTGCCGCTGTGATTGTTTTCTTTTATTTACCTCACGGGAGAGTGAGATCCCCCAGATCAGGCTAATTGCTATTAGCAACAGCGCAAACACCACCAGTTGATAGAACTGTTTGCTATACCGACTCCAGAGATCGACCTGCGTATTAGAAATTTTCGACCACTTCTCCGTCATCTGCAAAATCTCACGCGGCGGTATCGCCTGCAGCGCTTTATCCATTACGGACTTCAACATGGGCTCGTGGGGAGAAACCGCAAAGCTCACCGACGCGCCTGGCATATCTGGTAGCCTAAAAAAGTGCATGTTTTTCTGGTAGTCATGATCGACCATGAACCTTGCCGACAATTCGGTAGCAATTGCCGCGTCAACCTTGCCATCCCTGAGCATAGTCATCGCGACGCTGCCAGTATCAGCATCCACCCAGGTGGCCTGCGGGTAGCGTTGTTTCAGGTCACTTTCCAAAACATGTCCGGCGGGCAACGCAATACGGATCGGTGTATTCAGTAACGAGTCGGCCGTTTCATCGCGGGAAGTGATAATCACAAACGCCACATTCATCAGCGGATCGCTAAAGGTCGAATTGTGCTGATTTTGATTTGTCAGGGTGATAGTGGGATACATATCCCATCGTTCGCCGCTTATTTGTTTTGTCTGTTCACTTTTGGTGTTGGCCAAAACCGGCTCAAAATCAATCCCCGTTTGCAGATGAATAATATTCAGCAAATCGCCAAGAATTCCACGTAACTCACCGCTGCGATCGACAAGCGTGTAAGGCGGATAATCTGGATTGATAAGAATGCGAATAGTATGTTTCTTCTTCAGCCACGCTTTTTCCTGATCGGTAAAAGGAATAGGCGCATTCAGAAAAGCAAGGTTACCGCGGTTCAGCCAGTTCTGCATGACCTGCATATGAGTTTCATTACTGATTGACGTAATGAAACCATCAAGAATATTTCTTAATACCGGCTGGTCGTCCTTCACCACAAAATAATTATATTGCTCTTGTTTATCAAAGTAGTGCGTAATAACCAGTGATTGCGAAAAATATCGGGAGACACAATGACTGCTGGTGATATTGTTCCCAATATAATATTGGTTATCACCGTTCACTACCGATGCCATGGCCTGATACTCGTCGTCGTAAAATGAGACTTTAGCTTCAGGAAAAGCATCCTGGATAACATCAAGAAAAGGACAATCTCGCACACACGCGACGCTAACCGGATGCTCCGAGGTCAGCGGCAGCATGGTGTTTTTTAGCGAGGTCACAAGCGTCGGCCACGTCGTCAGTAATGCCGAAGTGCGCAATAAATGGCCGCCAACATCTTGTCGCCGGGACAGCTGAGTTATCAATGTATCTACATCGTTACTGGCAAGTGCGGTCAGCGCTTCTTGCTCATTATCATACTGCTTTATAACAATTTTTATATTGAGATTCTTTTGCATTAGCGCAAGATAATCCGCGTTGACGCCCCGATAATATTCACCGCTATTTTGATAAACAATAGGGGAGACTTCCGGTAACCAGGTGCCAACAACCAAGGTTTTTTTATGCGCTAACCAGTTTGTTTCTTCCCTGTTCAAGCCGATATGTTGTACTGAGGTATTATAGTTACTTTTTAGCTCAACTTGCCGGGCTGAGCTTACACCCGTAGAAAACCCGATGGTAAATATGACCATCAAAAAAATAAACAAGCGTTCCAGCATTACTCTATCCTATTTTATTTCTTTGCGCATAATCATAAATTTCCATTAATGACGAGCAATCTAATTTTTCCATCAAACGGCTTTTATAGGTGCTTACCGTTTTATTACTGATGTTCATTTTGCTGGCAATAGTGCTGTAATCCATACCGTTAAGAATATAACGCAACACTCTCATTTCCTGGGTCGACAACGTATCAAGCTTATCCTGTTCGCTGACAGATGAGCCAGTAAAATGCTCAAGGGAAAAGGGAAAATAGCTATACCCATTTTTTGCAGCTTCGATTGCGGCAAGAATATTATTCATACCCTCTTTTTTACTCACAAATCCGTTGGCACCGTATTCGGCGCTACGTTTGCCGTAAAAAAATTCATTTTTGGCTGAAATGATAATGATTACACCAGCATAGTGCCGCTTTCGCAGTTGCTCCAGCACTTCGATGCCGCTGATGCCCGGAATATCCACATCAATAATCAGTAGCTCCGGCTTAGTTTTCTCAACGGTTTGGACCACATGCTCTCCGCTGTCGAGCTCGGTGGTTACGGTAATACCATTAGTATCGAGTAAGTTGCGGATGGCTATGCGAGCTAATGGGTGATCATCAACGATTATCGCGTTCATTGCGTATAAGAATCCCGATAAATAAAGAGAGGCGATGGCTATCGAGCAGGTGAGCCTTAAGCATTATAATTTATAAAAATAAGGCGTTATCAGGTAAATCCTAACACATTCACACGTATATTTATTAGTTTTTTATAAAAACGAAGAATAAGGCATAAATGCAACACTGTATTTTACAAATTTTAAACCTTGAGCCTATCTAAATATCAAACCATTAACACAACCAAAAGGAATATTCCTACATGCGTAGGATAAATCCCTCATTTATTATGATTCATTCTTAATGGCCGGGGTCATATAACCAGGGGGGAGTTTTCATCACAACGGCAAAGGTGTATATGCAGAATAGCTATCTAAGAATCATTTTTATACCAGGTCAAATCTGGAGAAAAAGATAATAAACCTGCTGATTTGATAGTAAAACGCCCTGTGGCTCAGGAAACAGCAGAGCCACAGGAGTCAGCTATTAATCAGGCTTTACTGGGCAACGCCCCAATAGCATGAGAGCTTTTCACGGTCAGCGTAACGACGGCAGAACATAACAGCGCGGCAATCATAAAGATAAAGGCGCTGTTATAACTTCCACCACTGCTTTGAATCAGCCAGCCGATGATAGGTGCAGAAACGACTCCCGCCATCTGACCGCCAAAGTTAACGATCCCGGATGCCCGCCCCATGATGTTGCTGGGAATGGTGTCCATCAGAATGCCCCAAAATGTCGCCATGGCGAAGAACATGAACAGGGCTGAAATACACTGATAAACCACCGCCATATCTGCACTGCTCACGCTGAAGGTCAGGTACAGGAAACCCGCGGCGATAACGGAGGTCACGACATACAACGTTTTACGCTGGGGTTTAAATTTATCTGAGCAATAGCCGCCTAACAACGTTCCGCCTGCGCCAAACAGGAAGGGAATGGCCGCCATGACGCCGGTTTTTGCCAGAGAAAACTCACGAACGGTGATCAGGTAGCTTGGCAGCCAGGTTGAAAAGCCCCAGAAGGTGATATCAAACAAAAACCAGATACTTGCCATTTGCCAGAGCACCGGCATTTTGAGGACGTCTTTAAACGCGATGCCGCTGGTGTTTTGCAGGCTTCCCTGCTCGTCAGCAGCCAGTTCCGCCAGATCCTGCTGCGTAATTGCGGGGTGATCTTTCGGATTGTCACGGGTAAATAAGTAAATCCCCGCCGCGATAAACAGACCCGGAATACCTAGCACGATAAAGACCATGTGCCAGCCAAAGGCCCCGATTATACTTGCGGCTACCACTACCGCCAGCACCGGGCCTAAGGTGTTTACCGTTGACTGAATCGCCGTGGCGCGGCCACGTTCTTTCGACGGGAAATAGGTTGATATCATCTTCCAGGAAGCCGACGGGAAACAACCTTCACCAACACCAAAGAAGAAGCGAACGGCCAGCATTAGCGGCAGCGTCAACACGGCGCCGGTTAAGCTGGTGAAAACAGACCACCAGGCAATACCGATGGCCATGATTTTGCGCGAACCAAACTTATCCGCCAGTAAACCGCCGGGAATTTGAAACGCGGCATAACCAATAAAAAAGGCGCTAATAATTAACCCTTGTTGGGTCGTATCCAGATTTAAATCTTTGCCGATATAAGGGAGCGAAACGCTCATCACCATTCTGTCGAGAAAAGAGAGCAGCCACGCCAGCCAGATCAATGTCAGGACGGTATACCTTGCTTTCCAGGTCTTTGGTTTACCTGAAGGTAAAGACGTTTGTAGGTTCATTGTGATGTCCTTAGGGTGTAGTGATCTACCGCGGCCATAAATGGTCGCGATAAATCAATGCGTGTTTAGCGTTATTTATTAATATTGTTTTCTAATAACCGTACCGCTACAGGCATAACTTTCAGTGCCATTGATTAAGGCAATGCGCCCATTAACCATGACAATTTCAATCCCTTCCGGATATTGATTGGGTTCAACAAAAGTGCCCTTATCGGCAATGGTGTTAGGATCGAACATCACAATATCCGCCGCATAACCCACTTTCAGCAGCCCACGATCCTGCAGGCCTAATACCTCAGCGGGTTTGCCAGTCATCTTACGGATTGCCGCTTCCCAGCTCAGACATCCCTCTTCACGCACATATTTACCGAGCACACGAGGGAATGCGCCAAACACGCGCGGATGCGGTTTGCCAGCCCCCATTAAACCGTCGGTACAGACGTTTTGCTCAGGACGGCAAAGGAACTTAATCACATGCTCTTCAGTACCGTAAAAGTCGACCATCCCAACGGCGTTTTCTTCTTCAAACAGCAGATCGAAGGTGGCGTTGTACGGATCTTTTCCGCGTAGCTCGCCCAACTGAACGAGGTTCAGACCGACGGCATCCTGGTTTTTTGTCGTTTTCACGCTGGTGACAAAAATCTGGTCCAGCCCGGCAAAATCGATAAAGTTATCCCAGCCGGGAATGCCCTGCTGAATATCGTCGATCATTTTGGCGCGCAGTTCAGGCGAGGCCAGCCGCTCAAGTAATTTGTCAGTGCCACCGGAGTGGACCCACGGCGGCAGGATCACGCCGAGCATCGTGCTGCCCGCCACATACGGATACTGGTCGAAAGAGATACGAATCCCCTCTTCCTGCGCCTGTTCCAACATGCCCAGCATCTGGTCAATCAGCCCCCAGTTTTTCTTACCGCAAACCTTCATGTGTGAAATATGCAGCCAGACACCGGTGGCGGTGGCGATATCAATCAGTTCCTGCGTTGAGTTGATAATATCGTCTGCTTCACTGCGCTGATGCACCACAAAGATCCCGTCATATTTCGCCGTCACTTTGCACAGTTCAATCATTTCGGCGGTATCGCCAAAGGCGCAAGGCATGTAGATGAGCCCAGTGGAAAGACCAAACGCCCCCGCTTGTAACTCCCGCTCAAGGATTTCGCACATCTTCGCCACATCCTCACGAGTAGAGGGGCGCCCATCCAGGCCCATGGCTTCCATGCGTACGTTGCCATGCGGAACTAAATACGCGAGGTTTGTCGCCGGATGACGCGATGCCAGCAGATTGAGGTAGCCGTCTGTGTTTTTATATTTCCAGTCTATTTTGTCGGTATCGCCATCCAGTCCGGCGATATTTTTACGCCAGGCCGGAATATATTCTTCAGGCAACGGCGCCAGGGCGACACCATCCTGCCCTAACAGCTCGGTGGTAATACCCTGACGAATTTTTGCCGACAGCGCGGGGTTAATAATGGCCGACAGGTCAGAGTGCGTATGGGTATCAATAAAACCAGGACAAATAATTTTTCCCGTTGCGTCAATAACCTGTTCATTAACGCCAACGTCAATTTGACCGATTGCGACAATGCGTCCTTCGTCAACCATCACATCGGCAATTCTGCCTTTACTGCCCGTCCCATCGATTACATTTCCGTTTTTGAAAATGGTTTTCATCGTTATTCTCCATAGCGGTATCGCTTCACGACACCACTTGTAAGGTAAGAGGTTGTTATCTTTCTTTTTATTGGCGATAGAGTGTCTGAATGATGCTGTAATAGCCGCTGGCCGAGCCGGTTAACTGATCAATCTCGATATATTCATCGATGGTGTGGGCCAGGTTTTCGCGTGAAGGTCCGAAGCCGATAGTTTTAATTCCCGCTTCGCCCGCATAGTGGCTGCCGTTGGTGCAAAATGAGTACTGTGTGATGGTTGGATTAAACCCGGCCTCGCGAACGCCAGCCAGAGCGGCCTGCACGAATTCGTCAGACTCGTCATACACCCAACCCGGGAAGAAGCGCTCGCCCTCAATCGTGGCACCGGTATAGCAAGACTCCTGACCTACCGCGTAGGAGACACGGGCCTTAAACTGCGGATCCTGTGCGGTAAGTTCCGCAAGCGCATTTTCCAGTGGGGCAATAACACTTTCTTTGGTTTCACCCACCAGCAAACGACGATCGTAGGTTGCGCGACAATAATCCGGCACTACCGAAGCTCCCGGGTATGGCGAAGATTTAATGTCGGTAAGCTCCAGAATGCCAGGCCCCAGTACCGGGTGCGTTGGCGGAGTGATTGTGCGAATTTTGTCGATCAATTGCGCCATTTTGTACACCGCGTTAATGCCTGCCTGCGGGTTGGCGGAGTGCGCGGGTTTACCAAACGTTTCGACCACAATTTCAGCGCGGCCACGCTGACCAATTTTCAGGTTTAACTCGGAAGCTTCACCGATGATCACGTAGTCCGGCTTATAGCGCTCGCTGACCAGCCGGGCAGCAATACCTTCAAAGCACTCCTCATGCACGATGCAGGCAACGTAGATTTTGCCGGCAAAATTACGCTGATTGTCCTGGCCGAAAAAACCCACGGCGGAAATCATCGCCGCCACGGCACCTTTCATATCGGTTGTACCGCGACCATAAATTTTGCCATCGTCGATATCGCCGCCGTACGGGTTGCGGCTCCACTTCTCTTCGTTGACCGGCACGGTATCGATATGTCCATCGAGAACCAGCGTTTTCCCCGGCTGATTGCCGACAATGCCGCCCACAATGTTGCCGTACTTATCAACGTGGATGTCATCGAACTGGTAATGCTGCATCATTTTTTTTATGGCATTAACCACTTCCCCTTCCTGACCGGAATAACTTTTTTGTTGGATCAGCGCCTGACAGTTTTTAATAACTTCATCAATACGTTTTGCAGATAACATGGGTTTCTCCGTTATTTCTCTCAATCAGGAAATGTGTTATTTGATGCCCGGGTACTGACCGCCCCAGACAATATCCAGATATTGTTGCGGGTCGGTGTCGCCTTCGGTACTGACCAACAGCACGCGGGAATGCGCATCCAGCCCCAGTTGTTCACGCATTTGCGCCAGTTCAGGTGAGGTCATCAGCAGCGCCAGCAGACCGGAAGTGACCGCGCCGGACTCACCAGATACGATCTGCGGATCGCCCGCCAACGGATTACCCAGCATGCGCATGCCCAGCGCTGCGACTTCATCAGGGCAAGAGGCAAATGCGTTGGCATAATCACGTAGCAGTTTCCAGCCGATGCTGTTCGCCTCACCGCAGGCGAGACCAGCCATCACGGTTTGCAAATCGCCGCCCACCGCAATTGCATCCCCCTCTTTAGAGCGGGCAGAGCGGTAAAGGCAATCGGCAATTAACGCTTCAGCGACGATCACTTTCGGGCGGTGTTCACCCCAGGCTGCCGTCACCATTCCCTGCACCATTCCGGCAAACGAGCCAACGCCTGCCTGAACAAAAATATGCGTCGGCGCAACCTGATGCAGCTGGTCTATCGCCTCCAGCATCAGCGTGCCGTAGCCCTGCATAATCCACTGCGGGATTTTTTCATACCCTTCCCAGGCGGTATCCTGCACCACAATCCAGCCATGCTTTTGTGCCTGTTCCGCGGTCATGCGAACCGCATCGTCATAGTTCATATCGACGATTTCAGCGGTAGCGCCTTCATTACGGATGGAGGTCAAACGCTGCTGCGAAGAGCCCTTCGGCATATAAACCACGGCGTTTTGCTTCAGCTGGCGCGCCATCCACGCCACACCGCGACCGTGGTTGCCATCGGTGGTGGTGGCAAACGTGACGGTTTGGAGATCGCGGCGTACCTCTTCGCTGGTCATCACGTTAAACGGCAGTTCACTGATATCCTTGCCGATTAATTCCGCGATATGGCACGCCATCGCATAGGAGCCGCCCAACGCTTTGAAGGCTTTCAGGCCAAAACGCTGAGACTCATCCTTGAGATAGATATTTTTAACACCCAACTTTTGTGCAAGAGCCGGCAGCGTATATAACGGCGTCGGCGCATAACCCGGAATAGACCGATGAAAATTCAACGCTTTTACCAGTTCCTGGCGACTAAACGGTGCCAGCGGCGCGTTTGGATGTTCAGTAAACGGTGTCTGGTTGATAAAAAATGATAAGTTTTCCTGCATCATAAAACCTCATTGTTCTGGTATTTCGCTCCCTGTAATAGACGTATACAGAGATATTTACGCTATCGGTATTGCCAATAGAGCAAAATGCTTACCAGTTTTTTATTAATCGAGTAAAACCTTATAAATATTTTAACAAAGTCTTTATTTTCAAATAATTAAAAAGAAACCGAGATGGGCACTGAAAAATACCACAGCGTTAGTTTATCGCCTCGTTTGATAAATTCTCACAATTGATAAATAGTGTGATCGCGGAAGATAAAATAAAAAAAACATCCAAAAACAGAGCGGTAGATTGATTTTTCGCAAATCATTTTTGCATTGCTTCGCATATTTATCATCTCCCTTGAGAAATGCCACTCACTGCCGGAGAAGTACCATGATTTCAGTACTCAGCAATATCCAGGATGATATCTGCAATTATGCCGACGCTATTTCTGGCATAACCGGAACGGATGTTGAAATCATCGATGAATCCTTAATGCGCATCGCTGGCACCGGTAAATACCGACATATGCTCAATGAAAACGTGGCAAAAAATGGCTACATCTACCACCACGTTTTGCAGGTCCGAGAAACAGTTCTTATCAAAAACCCCGGCGAACATCCGCTGTGTCAGTTATGTGAAAAACACCACTACTGTTCTGAAATGCTGGATTTGAACGCACCAATTTTTCTCAACAATCGTGTGATTGGCGTGATCGGAATTATTTGCTCAACCCAGGCGCAGCGTGACGCGTTATTGAGCCAGATTGATAAATTTGTCACTTTTATTGAGCAAATCGCGGTGATGATCTCCAGTAAGGTCTTTGAATGTCTGGAGCGTTTACGCGCGCAGGAAACCCTCGGCGCATTTCGGCGTCTGATCGATGCCATGGACCGCGGCGTTGTAGCAATTGATGGCAATGGTCTTATCTGGCATGCCAATCATTCAGCCGATCGCATTCTCAACCGCGAAGTTCAAGGATTACCGCTGACCATTGAAACAACCGGGGACAGTTTGTATGGCGATGAAGAAGCATGGCTGACGCTTGAAGGCCAGAAACACCATGTACTGTGCAAACAAATTTCGCTCTCCTCGCTGGATAACGATCGCTTAACGATGGTCATCTTTCGTGATGCGCACGACTACCTGAGTAACCTTACTCCATCCCCTTACGAGTCTGACACGCAGGTGCGGCTGATTGGTCACTCTTCCTCAATGGAGCAGCTCAGAAGCACCATTAGCAAAATTGCCAACAGCTACGCCAGCGTGCTCATCACCGGGGAAAGCGGCTCGGGTAAAGAGGTCGTGGCATTTGCCATTCACCAAAACAGCCCCCGTAAAGCAGCCCCTTTCGTGACAATCAACTGCGCGGCAATCCCCGAGCAACTACTGGAAAGCGAACTGTTTGGCTATGTACGCGGTGCATTTAGCGGTGCAGATCCCAAAGGACGAATGGGGAAATTTGAACTGGCCAACGGCGGCAGCCTGTTTCTGGATGAGATCGGCGATATGCCGCTGCACCTGCAGGCCAAGCTGCTCAGGGTGTTGCAGGAAAAAGCGATCACCCGCGTGGGTTCTAATAACATCATTAATATTGATGTGCGCATTATTGCCGCGACCAACAAAAATATTAGCGCGATGGTCGAGAATAATCAGTTTCGCGAAGACCTTTTCTATCGCCTGAATGTCGTCCCTCTGGTGCTTCCTTCCCTGCGTGAACGCAGAGCTGATATCGCCGTCCTCGCACAATACTTTGCCGATGAGTTTTCGGTCAGTTACCAACGTGCACCGCAAAAACTGCCCGATGACGTTATTAATCGCCTTTATGCCTGGCACTGGCCGGGGAACATTCGTGAATTACGCAACGTCATCGAATACATTTTTGTGATGCGCGGAGAAGCCGCCGGGATCAACGCCAGCCATCTGCCCCCTTATTTACTCTCCCCGGCTGACAGCAGGAAAACCACGATGACCGCACAACCCCGACAGCTGGCGAACCAAGGAAAACAAGCGGAAAGGGACGCCATCGAAAATGCCATTCAGCGATTTGGTTCAAGCGTGGAGGGCAAAAAACAGGCTGCATCAGAACTGGGAGTCAGTATTGCCACGCTCTATCGAAAAATAAAACTGTATGGTTTGTGAGCCCCATTTTTTTAACAATTAAGCCCGCGTAGCGCGGGCTTGTGGTGGGTATAACAGAGCAAATTAAGTACAGGGATACTTAATCAAACACACCATTGATAACCGCGGTGACAATTGCCGTGCTCAGTGCAATCAACACCAGATTGTCGCCAACAACCTGCCATTCATAACCCGGGTAATATGGCAGTTGATTCAGCATCGAGGATGGGACACTTTTCTTAGCGATCCCCGGAGGAAGTGGTTTTCCTCGCGCCAGATTTTTGGCGATGCCCGGAGGCAGTGACTTATATCCCGTCAAACCATATCTGACGGCGTACTGCCTGGCCATGTTATAGCTAATATCACTATCAACATGGTCCGGCTTGCCATAATTTTTACGCTGTTCCGATTGCGAGTTGTTTTTTGGGCCTGGATTTCCTTTCTGGCTATGACTGCTATTACCCTTATTCCCACTATTACCATGGTTGCCGCTATTACCATTTCCGTTGCCATTGCCGGGGTTAGCCGAAACGGGGATAGCGCACATCGACATCGCGGCAACGGCAACTAAAGCCGTTGCTAAAGTACGGAGCCTGGACATGATGATTCCTTAAGATATGGATACATACAAAATGTATGGTATTGCGTGAATATTGGCTATCGCTATGAATCCGATTTATTGGCAGAAAAACGCTGTCGCTTTGCAAAGTGAGCAGCTTTGATTGACCGTTTTTTAAATTAAAAACCGCCATTCCCGTTAACTCAGATCGGCAAGCGACAGGCACAGGATCTGAGTTTTTGGGAATAACTTCGCGAAAATGGAGAGAAAACGGCGTTTTTTTTCGGTTAAGCTATGTTCATGCTTTGGCGCTACCCATGGTCAGATTCACTATTCAGGAACCCACCCATAATGGCAAAAAGTACCCCGCAGCTGCCGCTCGACCCACATATGTGTCGCAGCTATGAAAAAAAGTCGCGAAGTCCGCTGGCGCTCTACTCAGAGTATCAGCGGATGGACGTCGAGCTGCGGGCTCCGCTGGCCATGACCTACAGCCACTGGCACGGTCAGGTTGAAGTGAATGTGCCGTTTGATGGCGATGTGGAGTACCTTTTCAATGACGAAGTAGTGAAAAGCAAACAGGGCTTTATCACGCTGTTCTGGGCCTGCACACCCCATCAGCTGACGGATGCCGGGCACTGTAAACAGATGGCCATCTTCAACTTACCGATGCATCTGTTTTTGTCCTGGCCGCTGGACAGGGAACTGATTAACCACGTGACGCATGGGATGGTGATCACGTCGCTTGCCTCGCAGCAATTGAGTGCTTTTGAAGTGCAGCGCTGGCAGATTGAACTCAACAGCGACAATGAGCAAATTCGTCAATTAGCCATTGATGAGATTGCCCTGATGCTCAAGCGATTTAGCCTCGCTGGCTGGCGGCCAGTGCTGGGTAACAAAACATCGCGCACCCAGAAAAACAGTATTTCACGGCATTCACAGTTTTACGTCAGCCAGATGCTGGAGTTTATTGCCGCAAACTGCGACAAACAGCTTACGGTCGATGCAATTGCCGAACACGTTAAGCTCAACCCAAATTATGCGATGGGCATTTTTCATCGCGTGATGCAACTAACCATGAAACAGTATATTACCGCAATGCGCATCAACCATGTGCGGGCTTTGCTCAGCGATACGGATAAAACAATTCTGGATATCGCTACAATTGCAGGTTTCCGATCCAGCAGCCGTTTTTATAGCTCATTTCATAAATACGTCGGCATGCCGCCGCAGCAGTATCGCAAACTGAGCCAACAGCGCCGAAATCATTCACCTTATGCCGAGGGGTAATTTATTCGTCAAACTCACTCTTACCTTACAACCAAAATATAAGCATCAGAATAGCAGGTCAAAATAGATAATCTGCAGCAGTTAATAAAATAGGGTTCAGACATGAACTCTGGCAACTATGTTACTCAGTTATGGGTGACCTGTAGCAGGTATTTATTTGACGTGTTCAACCATTAACGATTGGGATGTAATTATGGAATTAAATAGCTGCACCGCCAACAACAGAAAGCCATTGTCTTTCTTTTGGTCAGTTTTACCCATGATAGTCATGCTGGGTGGCATTAGCATCGGATATTTTATCTTCAATATTCGAGCTGAACCCATGATCCTCGTGGGAACCGCAACCGCCTCGTTTATCGCCATCGCTCACGGCTACACGTGGGATGACATTCTACAATCTATTTGCAATAAAATATCTGAAGCGCTTCCTGTCATATTAATCGTCGCCAGTATCGGTTTCTTAATTGGCGCATGGATGGTGTCAGGCACTATTCCAATGATGATTTATTATGGTCTGAAGTGGATTAACCCGCAGTATTTCTATATTTCAGCATTTATGCTGGGAGCGCTGATCTCAGTCTGTACCGGCACCTCCTGGGGATCCATCGGAACCGTCGGGATCGCCATGATTGGCGTAGCGATTGGTCTGAATGTTTCGCTGCCCATTGCTGCTGGCGCTATTGTCTCCGGCTGCTGGTTTGGTGATAAGCTTTCTCCGGTTTCTGACTCAACCAACATGGCGGCGCTGGCTGCCGGTGTAAACCTGTACTCGCATATCGGCCATCTGCTGTGGACCACCGGCCCGGGATTTATTATTTGCTGCGTCGTATACAGCTATATGGGCATGGGCATTGATGCCTCATCCAGCGCGCCAGCCAATATCACCAACTTGATGAACGCTATCGGCCAGATTTATCACTTTAACATTCTGCTACTGTTGCCACCGATCATCGTTTTGTATGGCTCACTGTCAAAAAGACCGCCAATCCCGATGCTCTTTTTATCCACAATAGTCTCGATGATTCTGGCATTAGCCTTTCAGCAATTTACCGCATCATCGGTTGGCGAATCCGTGGTTAGCGGTTTTAAGCTCGCGATGCTCACCGGAGATAACCTGCCAACACTGTCATCAGATGTTTCGCGCTTACTGGAACGAGGCGGCGCCATTTCAATGTTTAGCAGCTTCGTCACCGTCTTCAGCGCCTTCAGCTTTGCCGGCGCAATGAGTGCGACAGGCTCTTTGCACACCGTGATAAACGCGCTCACGAAAGGCGTTAAATCCACATTCCGCCTGGTGGCCACCACGATTGTGACGACGTTCACCATCTGTGCCTGTACGGCAAATGGAACCTTGCCACTGCTGCTGTGCGGCGATGCCTTTAAAGAAGAATATAAAAAACGAGGGCTTGCGACAAAGAACCTCTCGCGTACTACCGAAGATGCGGGAACCGTTGTCGAACCGATTATCCCCTGGTCTGCCTCAGGCGTTTATTGCGCCACGATGCTGGGCGTGGCGACGCTTGATTATTTGCCATGGGCAATCCTCTGCTACAGCGGCATCATCTTTGCCCTGCTGTGGGCGGCCACCGGTATTGGTATTGCTAAATATGAACCAAATGAAGCTACAGAGCATATGGTTGAGCAAAAATCATAGGCTAATAAATAGCTAAATATTGGCTACCACCAGGGTAAATTTAATATATCAATTAGATATACAGAAATATTCTTCACTGTTGCGTTGCTTAAACTATTTTTCAGAGACTGTCCAGGAGTCAGCAATGTCTTTGTTTGATGATATTGTCATAAGGGATGTTAATTGCCGTAAATACGGTCAATTACAACAGATGTACGGCACCACCGAAGTATTACCGCTGTGGATTGCAGATATGGATTTTGTGACGCCAGAGCCAATCATGAGCACACTGCGTTCAGTGGTGTCGCAGCCGGTACAAGGCTACAACCTGGATTATCCGCAATGGCAAGAGTCCGTTATTCATTGGTATGCGCAACAGTATGATGTCGACATAAAGCCACACTGGTTGCATTTTATTCCCGGCGTCATAAAAACTATCGTGCTCTCTCTGATGGTGTTTACCCGACCAGGTGATAATATTTTAACCTGTACGCCAATATATGACCCCTACCCTAATCTGGTAAATACCAGCGGCAGGAATTTGATTCAAACGCGCCTCATTGAGAAAGATGGTCATTACGAATTTGACTGGCATGATTTCAGCGAAAAACTCAAGCAGTGCAAAATGTTTCTTTTCCCTTCGCCGCATAATCCGGGCGGTATGGTGTGGTCGCGGGAAACGCTGGAAAAAGTAAGTCACTATTGTCAGCAAGCTGGCGTCATTATTCTCTCCGATGAAGTGCATAGTGATTTAACCCTGCCAGGCAAGCGCCATCTGCCGTTTTTTACTTTAGACGAAGCGACAGGGAGCCAGTCAATCGTGCTGACCTCAATCAGTAAAACCTTCAACACGGCGGCGATCCAGGGCGGAATTGCCATTATTAAAAATGATGAATTACGCCATCAGTTCTATGGTTTCCTGGATAACTGCTACCTGGCCGAGACACATTCATTACAGCAGGCGGCCATTTACAGCGCCTTTACCCATTGTGGCGACTGGCACCAAAAATTATTAGCCTACCTGGCCGACAATGTGGCGTTTGTTAAAAGTGAAATTGAAAAGCACTGTCCCTTAATCTCCATTGTGTATGGCGGCGCATCGTATCTTATGTTTCTGAACGCGGAAAAAATGAATCTTAGCGATGAACAGCTAAGCGCATTTTTTGTGCAGGAAGCAAAACTGGGTCTGTCACCAGGCGCGCAATATGGCCCCGGCGGAGAGGGTCACATGAGACTCAACGTTGGGTGCCCGCACTCGGTACTGGTAGAAGCGATGAACCGACTGAAAGCCGCGTACCAAAAACGACAGAACGCGTAGCGCGCATCACACTCTTTGCCCCGCCACGGTGGGGCAAAACTATACAAAGATGTTGCAGAACTGCTATAAAGTTTTTCCGTTCTGTCGGCTGGTGTTAAACTGGAAAGTGTGATCTTCATCATAACCTGCTTAAACAGAGAAAAGAGACACTGCTATGCAACATATCATTGAGGGCTTCCTCAACTTCCAAAAAGAGATTTTCCCTCAACGTAAGGAACTCTTTCGCAGCCTGGCATCCAGCCAGAATCCCAAAGCGCTTTTCATCTCCTGTTCCGATAGCCGCCTGGTGCCAGAACTCGTTACTCAGCAAGAGCCCGGACAGCTTTTCGTTATCCGCAACGCCGGTAATATCGTTCCGTCTTTTGGACCGGAACCCGGTGGCGTATCTGCTACGATTGAATACGCGGTTGTCGCACTTGGCGTGACGGATATCGTCATCTGCGGACACTCCAACTGCGGCGCGATGAAAGCCATTGCTGATAGCCAGCCTCTGGATCCGATGCCCGCTGTGGCTCACTGGTTGCACTATGCCGATGCCGCGAAAGCCGTGGTTGAGAAGAAAACCTGGGATAACCCAATCGATAAAGTTAACGCCATGGTGGAAGAAAACGTTATCGCACAGCTCAATAATATTAAAACGCATCCTTGCGTCGCGGTTGGGCTGCGAAATAATGCGCTTCGTCTGCACGGCTGGGTATATGACATCGAAAGCGGTGAAATCCGTACCCTTGATAAAAACAGCAAAACCTATGTTTCCCTTGCAGATAACCCGCAGGTGCATTTCGAGTAAATTTTCCCCTGGAGCAAGGATGCTCTGGAGAGCTTTTACCTACTTTTGTGCTATAGACAAAAAACGCACTTGCAGCTAGTTTTTTAAATAGCCGTTGATGTTTTGCTTTTGCATTGGCCTTAGCTCATCCATTCAGTATTGCAACAGATTGCATGTATTTAGAGTTAAAACAGCTGTTCACCTGAGTGTTTTATCAAAATTATCTAGCAGCGATATCAATTCTGATAATGGTGCAGGCGATAAAAAGGAGCTGACGCAAATGCAAGCGAAATTAAAACGAATAATAAACATGTTATTCTATCATGAATCATGGGATATCATGATTATTAAGGATCATGGTACACACCAATTCCCAGATAACACACTGGATATATTAAATAAATCCGCTGCACAGCAGTTAAAAAAGGAATATACGTTTCAAGCCGATCCTTTTCTTATTGAAAAAGATGATAAACTGTATGTTTTTTATGAAGCTTTTAGCTTTCGCAACTCGAAAGGCACGCTCCGATGCCGTATTCTTGATCGTGAACTGGTTGAAATTGATGACGTGAAACTTGAAGGTTTTGACGACCTGATGTGTCATTTGTCATTTCCGTTCCTGATCAATATTAACGATCAGCTCTTCATGATTCCTGAATCATCAGAAAGAAAAGAAGTGATACTGTTTCAGTCAGTAGAGTTTCCTACACGCTGGAAGAAAATTAAAGTTCTAATCTCTGACACCGAAGTGACAGATAACATTTTTCTTTCAATGAATGAGACCTGCTATCTTATATCGACCACCATGGATAATAAAATAATTATTCATTCGGCAGAGCATCTTCACGGACAGTGGCAGAGAATTACTCCTGCATTGAAGGTGAGCAATCATCATCATCGGGGAGCGGGTGCGCCTTATCTTGTCGATAACAAAATGTATTTCTTAACCCAGGAATGCACACCTGAAACATATGGAAAATCTATCTACATCAAAGAATTAGTCACACTGAATGACGCTACTTTTGATGAGAATCTGATCGAACAAATCAATTCGTCGATCAACCACAGTGACGGCGTTCACACGCTAAATTTTTCAAGTAACTATATTGCCTATGATACAAAAATAAATAAGTTCAGTCTGTTGGCAATCTTTAAAAAAATATCCTATAAGTGTATGATAAAATATAGAAACGTATACCTTTCCCGGCAAAATAACTGATCCCCTGGATCCTTGGGTGGTATTGGTGGAAAATCGCTCGGGTTTTTAGCATTTTTCTGGAGTCCATATGGCTATTCTTGTCACTGGTGGTGCAGGTTATATTGGTTCACATACTGTTTTAACGCTACTGGAAAGAGGCGATGATGTCGTTGTCATCGATAATCTGGCAAACGCCAGCCGAATCTCGCTGGACAGGGTCGCGGAACTCACAGGAAGGGAACCCATTGTCTATATCGCTGATGTTCTCGACAGGCAGGCATTAAAAAACATTTTCGCCAACCATAACATCACCGATGTCATTCATTTTGCGGGCCTCAAATCGGTTTCCGAGTCGATAAAAGAACCCCTTGCTTACTACGAAAACAACGTCACTGGAACGCTGGTTTTACTGGATGAGATGCTGGCCGCAGGCGTTAATCGATTCATTTTTAGCTCATCAGCTACGGTATACGGTAATCCGGAAAGCGTGCCGCTGAGCGAGCAATCGCGTACGGGGGGAACCACCAATCCGTACGGTACCTCTAAATTAATGGTCGAACAGATTCTGGCCGATTTCTCCCGCGCGCAGCCCGATTTCCGCATTACCTGCCTGCGCTATTTCAACCCGGTAGGCGCCCATCCATCGGGTCGGATTGGTGAGGATCCCAACGGTATCCCCAATAACCTGGTGCCGTACATCTCCCAGGTTGCGATTGGTAAGCTGAAAACTGTGTCGGTTTACGGTAATGACTATCCAACCCCCGACGGCACCGGCGTTCGTGATTATATCCACGTCATGGATTTGGCGACCGGCCATTTAGCCGCGCTGGATAGCCAGAATAAAGGCGCTGCCTATAAGGTGATTAATCTCGGTACCGGGGTCGGTTATTCTGTGATTAATCTGATTGAGGCGTTTGAAAAAGCGGCGCAGAAAAAAATAAGCTATCAGTTTGTCGACAGAAGGCCCGGCGACATTGCCGAATGTTGGTCTGACCCGTCACTGGCATACAAAGAGTTGGGCTGGAAGGCCATCTACAACCTTGATGAAATGATGCGTGACACCTGGAACTGGCAAAAAAACAACCCGAATGGTTATAACATCTGATGTACCCGGCAACGAGCCTGAGCCTCAGGCTCGTTGCCGTGACGGGCTAGTGTGCAGTTATCGTTGATACGCGATACCAGCCGCTGCTCTGCTTTCCTTCGTTGGCAAAGTTAATTCTTGCCACCCCGGATTTATCCAGCATCGAAACCTCAATGGCGTATTGCCCTTTCGCCAGTCGACCCGGCATGGGCAATGCGTAGCTAACCTGATAAACGCCCGGGAGCCAACGTCGTATATCATCCGCCGCATTCCCCTGCGCCACCACCTTATTGGCGCTATCCACCACACGAAATGCCAGCGTGTAGGGCAGATAAATCGGTGCGATACCTTCGTTATACCAGGTACTGTTCAACCTCAACGTTTGTCCGCCGTCCCACACGGACTCATGGCTCAGAGACGCTAAGCGAAACCGATAGCCCAGTTTGGTCAGCGCATCATCAACAATCGGTCGATAATCGCTGGGTATCGCTCTCGATTTCAGGTTGATCGTGCTGGCGTGCTGCTTGACCGCCCAGTCAAAAATGCCCTGCACTTCGGCACGCGTATAGTGGAAGGTGTTCTTCCAGTCCTGCATATATGAACAGATTTCCAGACTGACCGGCGCACGTTTCCAGGCATCGTTAAACCCCGAATAGCTCTGCTGTGCTGCCAGTAATCGCTGCGGGTAATCATCGGCCATATGGCTCCAGGAGTCCGAAAATACGCGCAGGTCACCCCAGCAATCCGCCCGCCATCCAGCCCCTCGCGCCACCGCATTCGCCAGACTTTGCCCACCGCTCATCAACATTATTTTCGGCGTCGAAGGGAAGGCAGAAAAGTGCATTGCGACGTAGCGGTCTAACTGCGCGGTGGAGTACTGCTCCAACAGTGGTTTCAGCTCAGGGAAATTGCTGTTATGCCATTCCCCCCAGGCCCCCACCATGCCGATATCCACAAAAGCGAGATTCGCATTACCGTCGTAGCGTTTTCCGAATGCGTTCAGCAGACGCTGGCTGTACTCAATAAACAGCGGGTCGCTTAAATCCGGAATAAATGTTTTATTATCGGGCGTCCAGCTACCTTTCACGCCTTTTTTAATCAGCCAATCGGGAATTTTGGTGCCATCCCCCGGATCGGCAAGCACCATAAACCGCAGCCCGACATTCATCGCGGGACGATGCGCTGCCGCGTATTTGAAGGCATCATCCACCAGCGCAAAATTATACTGACCTTCAACAGGCTCCAGCTCTCGCCAGTAAAATCGCTCGTATTCAAATCCGGTATTGGGATAATCCGCCAGACCCAGCGTTTCACCGTACCCCTGATGGAAACTTGCCACGCCAATCCCCGGATTGGTTAGCGGGCCCGTTAATGCTTTGGGGGTTACGGTCGTTAATGCGGACATAACCGCCAACGGAAAGGACATCAACAACAGCGCAGAAACCCATTTACACTTCATCGCAGTGACGCCCTCCACAGGTTTGTTTACGCTAGCGGTTTTTCAGACTTAACCACCAGTCCCATATACCCACATGAAAATTTTGGAACACATCAATACCTAATGCTGATTTGATCATATACAGCGTCAGCAATACGCAGCAGGTAACGAACAACACGGCTATCAGCAGCAAAAAAGTGAGCAATATTCTCGACAGGGTCGATTCCTGACGATGCTGCCGACGCAAATCTCTGCCAAACAAAAAAACCAGATAATAGCGTTTACTGAAAAAGGGAAAGCTTCGGCGAATATCGATCTGATGCCGCGAAGTCAGAGTCGAGGCCAGGATCGCTTTTTCCACCCCTTCTTTTTGTTCAGGGGTCAACCCTTGCGCAATCGGCTCGTCAAGATGAGCATAAAATCGTTCGATGACGGGAGGACGATTTTGAGGACTGGTCAAAATTAACCTATATCTTTATCAATTGAGTGATAGACGTTAATCGTCTTTTTGGCGATTTCATGCCAGTTATAGTTTTGCAAATATACACGATAGTCCACGCTATTGGTTGCCGCCCACTCGGTTAGTTTTTCGGCCAGGCTGGTCACATCCCCCACCTTAAAATAGGCCTCGGACGGCAGTTGAACTTCGAGGTTAGCCGGAATATCACTGACGACGGCAGGAAGAGAAAATGACATCGCTTCCAGCAGCGCAATGGGCAATCCTTCATGGTATGAAGGCATCATAAACAGCTGTGCCTGGGAAAACACCGCCTGAAGCTCATCACCACGCAAGAACCCCGTCATCACAACGCCAGGCGTGTCCGCGGCAAGCTTTTTGAGGCGAATGCTGTATTCGGTCGGATGATCCGCATCGCCAATTAACACTAACGGCATAGTTAAACCGCTGTGCTGATAGGCGGCAATGGCATCATGCATCCCTTTTTCTTCCACAAATCGCCCAACCACCACGAGGTAGTTTTTCGGCTGCAGCCCAAAGCGGGAGAGCGTATTGTCGATGGTCAGCGCAGATAACGACCGCGGCTCGTTGACGCCATTGTGAATTAAATGCGCATCATAGCGAGCGTGTTTTTTCTGGATCAGTTGATTAATAACCTCAGAAATCACAATCACTTCGTTGGCATATCTCACTGCCCAACGCTCACCCAGCAGCAATATTTTTTTGGCAACGAATCCCCATTTTTGACGATCGTAATCAGGTCCATGGTGGGTGAAAACCACCTTCTTCCCTAACATGCGTAATAATGGGATCACAAGCCCAGGTCCGATAGCATGGACATGCACAATATCTGAATGGTCGATACTTGTCCTGAATGCCGCTAAAACGGAATGGACAATCGCTTCCAGCGAGCGCTTTTTTGGTGCCCACAGCGCGTAGGTTTCAACTTTCTTATATAACGATCGTTTGTAATTTACATACGGCGAGCGTGCAATCACGCAAATATCAACGTCCAACTGCTGCTTAATGGCAGGATATAGATTCTGACAGTGTGTCTCCACCCCGCCCAATACATCGGGAATACCACGCGTACCAAAAACCGTTATTTTTTTACTCATACTATGGCCTGCTCAGCAGTTCTTTATAGAGCGCCAGTAGAGTATCCATATGTTTACTCAGCGCATATTTTTCACTCAATCGCGCACGACCCTGTAAGCCCATGACCCGCGCCTTCTCTGGCGAGTCGGCCAGTGCATCCAGCGCATTTGCTAACTCCTGCGCATTGCCAGGTTCGAATAAAATCCCTTCGATTCCGTCACGAATTTGTTCCGGGATGCCACCGATGCGCGATCCGATCACCGGCTTGCCTAAGGACATCGCCTCTAATATCGCCATAGAACAGTTTTCATAGCATTCTGAAGGAAGGATCACTGCCCGCGCATGCTTAATAAGGTTATCGAGAGCTTCCCCTTGTTGCACATAACCTAAAAACTCAACGCCCGGGTATTGGGCGACTAATTCATCGTGCAGTGGACCGTGCCCTACAATTTTCAGCGGCGCTTTGTTCTGCATTTTCTCATGCGCCGCCAATAACGTTGCCACGCCCTTTTCACGGCTCAGGCGACCGAAGTACAGCATATAGCCCGCATCGCTTACCTCACCCAGAGGACGGCTGTCATCAACGCCATTGACGATGACATCAATGCGCGAATTCGGCAGCGTACGCAACAATACGCCGCGTAAAAAGACGCTCGGCGAAACGATCACATCCAGCGCCTGGTAATTTTGCGCAATATACTGCCAGGTCGCCTCTAAAGAGAGCAGGAGGCTTTTTGAAGCAGAGCCTTCCTGGCAACGATACCTGAAGGCATTGAAAACCGTCCCGGTAATACAGGAATCACACACTTTACCGTCGCGCAGCATGGAATAGGCAGGACAGACGATTTTATAGTCATGCGCGGTCAACACCGTTTTGCAGCCAAAATTGCGGGCCACTTTAATCAACGCCGGCGTTAACTGATGGTAAATGTTATGGAAGTGGACGATATCCGGACGCTCTTTTTGTAGTAGCGCCAGCATCTTTTTGCAGGCCTGCGAATTATGAATAAAGTTAACCGCCGTTTTGAGCCCGCCCAGCAGATTGCTCTCCTGGTGGTAGTCCACATTGCCGACGAAATAATCCGCATAGTCCGAAGGGAAATTGTTCTCATGCTGCATCGAGAAATCAATAACCTGTACTCCGGCCTGTTTCAGCATCTCGCGCTCTTGAAAATAAACGGTTTCCGCGCCGCCTTTAATGAAAAAAAACTTATTCACTAATAAAACTTTCATTGCGCCAGCCTTAGTTATTCATGAATGATTTTACTGTCAGGCGGAGTCAACGGATCGCGTACTGGTTTAGTCAACCCTTTAACAAGTCCCGCAGAAAGCACGGCCAGGTTCATTACGCTCTGCAATCCGTTCAATAACGATCGATTCTGCACGGTTTTCAAGATAATAAAGGCAAGCAAGGGTAGAAATGCAATATCGAAAAGTTCGAGATTGAAGGTCACCGCCGCAATAAACAAGGCAATCAGATACACAGAAAAAATCGCCTCATTCTTAACCATTTTTAACGCTTTGCCGAAATAAGGTTTTCCCCATGCACAACGTAAAAGCTCGCCCGGTGCCTGATAGTATCCACTTTTCCAGCGGTGCTTCAGCATCTGAAAGGTCGGCATGGTATGCGAAGTATGGAAAAAATATGGAATATTCAGACGGCGTAGTTTATAACCCGCATCGAGCAAACGCAGGCCAAGTTCAGCTTCTTCATAAGCGTGCAAATTACGGTTGGTGAGATAACCAATTTTCTCAATCGCAGAGCGGCGATATAACCCACCACCGCCTAAATGGTCGCTATCTCCAAGCGGATAGATTTTACTAATACGCTGCTTACGCGATTTAAATTCATAGTTAACGGCATCGTCCATTTCAACGGTTCCCGCGACACCTGCATATTCCGGCTCAACCTGCAAAAAAGCGACAGCCTGATCCACAAAGCCCTCTTCCAGCTCCATGTCGCCGTCCATCAGCAACAGATATTCCCCTTCACTATACAGATAACCTAACTGATGCCCGACGCCGCAGCAGCGATCGCCAGGGTCAGTTAAAGAGACCACGGTCACCCCTTTATCGATCGCAAGCTGTTGGGTGTTATCCGTTGACAGGCTATCTGCCACTATAATTTTATGTGGATAATCAACAAGCTGCCTGCGGATACTGTCTATCGTTTTCTCAATACATTCAGATTCATTGAGTGTTTTAATACTCACTGAAATAAACGGTTTTTGGTCCATACAATTACCCTACACAGCGAAGGACGGTTCGACGAATCACTAAACTTGATCCTAGTGATAAATAGAACAGGAATTGTAACATCGGTGTAATCATCAGTATCTGGCTGTAAGGTAAGCTAATTAAGCAACTGATAGCAAAAGCGTTAAACGCCGGTGCAAAGCTCAGCAACTGAAGATCCTGCTGGTCCAGTTGTTCAAGCGTCAGTAATGGCTTTGGCTGACAAACTTTCAGGATATAAATGAATAAGCTAATAAAAAGTAACGTGCCGATCACCCCGACTTCCCACAGCAGCATACTCAGGGAAGTCGAGTCGAGAATTAAGTTATAAATGATATTCAAAAAGCCCGGCGACACCGTACTCCCGCTGTTTGTGGCGTTGAGCCCGTACCCAAATAACGTTCCTGAAAGCCCCCACAGATCGTTATTTTTCAACCAGAACAGGAACGTCGTAAAGCGCCCTAACTCCCCGGTAGACATGATGTAGTTCGGGTCAAAGATATAGCTTAAGGAGTCGATGAAAATGCTTAACGAGCTTTTCGACGGATCGCCGCCAAACGCGGAAGAATAATAGTACGCGAGGATCACTATCGACAGGCTAATAAGCAGCAGCATGCCCGCCACAATAACCAACAGCGTCTTCAGATTAACCTTACTGACGTCTTTGACGTAGCTCGGTGAGATCCACACCCACGCGAGGAACAGAGGTGACAGCAGAATGACGAACTTCACTTCACCAATAATACATAGCCCGATCCCAAGAACAATGTGCAACGCCATGGACTTGAACGTGGTCAACCCGTGCTTATACTCAGAGACTTTTAACAACATAATCAACAGGCAAAACAGGCCCATCGCAGCAGTGTTACCGCCCCCCATGGGGTCACCGCCAAACGTGCCAACCACAGAGTCCCATTTCTCATCTTCGCCACGCACCGCAACGCGCTGGGGAACGACCAGTAAAACCTGATAAATCATTACCGGGATTTGCGCGTAAAACACCCAGTACAGATAGCGCGTTGCACGGTAAATCTGCGACTCCCGGCAAAATCCCAGCAGCAAACAGATCATCACCAGTGACAATGCGATTTCATTTTTAAATGCCACAATCGCGACGGTGATTCCGCCCTGAATCAGCGTCGATGTTCCGGCCAGTATCAGGAACGAAAAATACAACGCCAGGACAATCGTCTCCTGCGCATCCAGCTGCAGCGAGCCATCACGCGTCTGCATCACCAATAATCCCACCATCAACAGGGTCAGGAAAAAGGGGATCCACAGCACCGACTGCATACCGGTAAAGTATTGCACCAGGCCACACAGGATCAGCGTGACAAAGCTAAAAACCTGTAAATAGTATCCGGTATTCAGCGTCATAGTATCACCGGCTTATCTTTCAGAAGATTGGCTCGCTTATTCATTTTCAGATAAATGAAGGCGTAGCGAATAAATGTCAGTGAAGAAAACAGGATAACCGACGTGGCATAATCTTTATGAAAATAGGGAATGACGACAAATGCGAATAACACAATCGCCAGCTGTTCCAGTTGGATACGCAGAAAATAGCGGTGGGAACCAAAAATAAGCTCAATCACCGTCAGAGGGCTTATCGCCAGCGCCGGGAATAAATAGGGCAACATGTAGCGCGACGTTTCAATGGAGTTAATCCAGTCTTCGCTAAAGCCCAGACGCATCACTATTGGATAGAAAATAAACACCCCGAGAGTACAGATAACCCCCAGAACCAACAATAGCATCCGTACCCTGGTATATTCATGAAAATTAAAGGTATTATTTCTGAAGTCGATAGACCACTTGGAAAAAATAGTATTGCGCACTGCGTTGCCGATGATCACCACCGGCGCCAGGCAAAAGCGGCTAACCACGGAAAAATAACCTGCCGTCAGCGCCGAGAACCAAAAGTTAATCAACATAATCGGCAAATTGCTGCTGGCCATCGCCAGCACTTCCGCACTACCGACTTTGGTAATGTGATGGATATTTTGTTTGAAAAAATGCCAGTTACTGGCAGGTCGCAAATGTCTGGCCGCCACAGAGCGAATATCAAACGAATGCAAAATACAGCTTATGGTCAGCAGCATCGTCGCGCAGGCCCATGACCAATAAAACAGTTGCACCTGATGCGTAACCAGAACCGAAAGTAATACCACCACAGAGACAGAGATGCGCTGGAAAATCAGAAAACGAAAATTGGCCGTGCGCAGCGACAGGTTTTCCGAGATTAAAACCCACGCCGTCGCCAGCGTCAGCAAATAGAGAAACAGGATGTTCTGGTGAAACAGCCACGCTGTCAGTACGGCGTACGGTAAGGCAATGATCGTGCTTTGGAGCAGGCAAAATACGACGTTCTGTACCAGTTCGTCGTCGTGCTGTTTTGGAATTAAAAGCTGCGATGCAAAGGTACACACCTGCGCGCCCACCACGGCGATGCTGTAATTGAGCGCATAAAGCCCCACCTCAGCCATATCATACTTGTGCGAAATCAACCAGATAGACAGCGCACCAATCAACTGCGAGATGACTGATGAACCGGCTATCGTGGAAGCGCTCTTCAGTAGACTCATACCCGGCCTGGCGTCGTCAACAGTTGATCGGTACTGAAGTTAAGTGAACGCAGACCCTCCTGGGTTTCAAGATCTCTTTCTTCAACCGCATTGAGCACCGCGCCAATCACCACGCCGTTATTTTCCTCAATCTTATCCAGTGCGCTGGCGATGTGTCCCGCCGACCCCATCCCGGCTTTCACAATGAAAACAACCCCATCGACGGCACGTTTGATCAGTTGAACATCCTGACTCTGATTCACAGCAGCAACATCAATAATGATGCGCTGATAATGCGATTTCAGTTCGCGCATTAAGGGTTCAACGTGCTCCGACGACAACATCAGTAAAGAAGAGATGGTGCTCTTGCCGTGCGCAATAAAGTCGAGATTATCACTGAGCGTGATCCGCGCCTGTTCCAGCTGAGTCTCTCCGCGCAGCAGCTCAGCCAGGCCTGCGGATGTGGCTGATGCCAGTTCAGAAGAAAGCCCGCCCGTATTAAAGAAATCCGCATCAATAAGCAGCGTTTTCTGGTCAAAACTAAAGGAGTTCGCTAACAGATTCGCCAACAAAGAACGCCCATCACCGTGTTCCGTCGATGCCACGGCGAGCGTCTGTAATGGACGATTATCCAGCATAATCCGGGTACGGATACCGTGCACAATATCGGCATTCAGCGGGTTCTTCAGGATCATGTCGCGCACTTGCGCACGCCCTGAGGTTCCACTAAAACGACGGATTTCGCCCAGCGGGGTAACGTTGAGGCGCTTTTTCATGCGACTCAGGCTGGCGATTGAGTTATCCATTGCCGCTTTGACAATGAAATACATGATGCTGAACACGACCACCAGCATGACCACCATCACCAACAGCAGTGATTTATTCGGCTTCGCCGGGTTTAATGCGGGAACTGCGGGATCGTATAACACCGCATCGGCATTCACGTCGGACAGCGACAGCTCCTGAGTACGCTGAAAGAGCGATTTATACAGGTCTTCCATTTTATCTAACGACAGTTTTTGGCCGTTCCAGGCATCCCGTTTTGACGCTATTTTCTGGAAGATCTCTTTCTGCTGTTCCACCTGTTGCTGATAGTTCTTTTCATCCGCCAGCGCCGCCAGATATTGCTGACGTAAGCCTACTTTCAGCTCACCCAACACCCGTCCGGTTTGGCTTTGGATCGACTGAACATCGGCCTCTGCTTTTAAAATGGCAGGGTTTTTTGGCCCATAAACTTTGCGCAATTCAGACAACGTACGCTGCGCCTGAATCAACGCAATGCGCAGATCCTGAATCTGAGCGTGGTTAGAGACCGAAGGCAGCGAGATAACGCTCTCGGCGGACTTCCCTGCTCCATTCACCTCGTTATAAATGGATTCAGCGGCAATACGACGTTGGGTCGCATCGGCCAGGCGATTGGTCACGATACTTAACTGCTCGGTTTCAAAACCATCGATACCGCGAAAGGTCAACAGCCCGGCATTTTTCAGATAGCTTTCCATCTCTTCTTTTTGCTTCGCTATCGACTTCTGAATCTCTTCCATTTTTTCATAATTCAGTTCGCGGGCTTTCTCTGCTTTCTGACGCTTTTGCTCCAGCGTATAGTTGATGAAAGCCTGCGCGACGCCGTTGGCGATATCAGCCGCAACCTGGGGCGAAGTCGATTCATAGGTAATAGAGGCGAGGTTCGTTGTCCGAATACCGATGACATTCAGGTTTTTCGACAACGTTTTCAGCGCCAGCTCCATTCTCAGTTGCCGACTTTCATTGCTATCAGCGCCCTGAGCATCGGCTTTTTCCCCGGTAAATGCCGGGTTTTCATCCAGCTTCATATCGCGAACGGCTTGCTCGAGCACAATTCGTGAATGCATCAACGCATATTGCGTTTCGTAGTAACCACTGCGCGTTGAATCGAAACCATCAACCTGTGGGAACGGAGAAACGTTATCGGCCTGCGCCTTAATCAGCACCGTCGCCGTTGATACATACTTTGAGGACATCATGCTGATTAACGGATAAGCCACGACCCCGGCAACGATACCGGCCAGCGCGATTTTCCAGGCGTTCTTTTTCAGCGCTTTGGCAAAGCGGGAGAATTCAACAGTGCTTTCTCGTTTTTTGCCGTTTTCCACTATTGATAGTTTCATCGTCAGAAGAACCCCATGCCAATAATCACAACATCCCCAGGATGAACAGAGTGCGTTAAATCAACATTCTCAAGCAGCTGATTGCTACCTGACAGGCGAATGTTGATATCTTGACGGTCAGCACGATCTGTAAATCCCCCCGCCTGCGCAATAGATTTCTCGACGGTAAGTCCTGGCTCATAAGCGAATCCATTCGGACTTTTCACCTCGCCAGAAACATAGTATTTACGGAACTCGGCAATACTCACCGTCACCATCGGAGTAGTAAAATAATCTCCGGTCAGGCGTTGAGTTAATTCGTTAGTCACCTGTTCAACAGTTTTATCTTTTAATATAAGAGCACCAACAAACGGGAAATTAATCTCCCCACTCTTATCCAAAATAAACCGCATCGTCATATCGGGTTGACCATGAACAGCGATATTGACAGTATCCCCTGCCCCAAGTCGGTAATCCTGCTGAACAGTAGCAGGATCGTCCATTAATCTCGGGCTGGACGTTGTGCATCCGACCATCAGGATACTGAATAGCAAAACCGCGCACAGTTCTATTATTTTCATTTTAGATCTGAACCTTAGCTTTAAGCATAATCATAGAATTATCATAACCCAACGTTCTGATGACTTCCTGATTGTCGTTGGGACCGATATAAAACGAATCAGTATCCTTATTCGAATTCAACGTATCTATTTGATATTTAATCTCAAAATTGACAGACGGCGTGTAGTCATAGCTCATGGTTACGCTAAATACCCCATCTTTATCATGCCGATCTTTATTCTGTTTTTTATAGTCTTCTGAAGTGTATGAGTAATCCAGCAAGGTAGAAAAACGGTTGCCTAACCAGAAGTGCTGGTAAGAAAGACCATACTGGGTGACTAAAATATATCCCCCAACTTCCGATGGGTCTTTAATGCTTTGCGCTGAGTGCACCGTGAAAACAGACTGCTGTAACGGCTTCCACTCCCCTTTTATATCCCAGTTTAGACCATTAAAATCATGCGAGTTTGCGTTGTTTTCAAATGTCTTGTACAACCATGAAATATTCATGTCGACATTGGTTTTTCCCGTCAACTGCGACTTCAGGCCATACAGCAAATAATACTCATTAGTGTCTTTTTCTGAGTTGTTATCATAGTGACGCTGGTTAGTAATAAAGCTATAGCGAAAACGCGTTCTGGATGTGTATTGGTCAAAAATTTCTGCCACCAGGCTATTTTCGTGCCATTCCTGTTCCTGAATATAATTGTAGAAATCTTCACTACTCTCCTGGGCGTCGGACGTATTGCCGAACGTCAGTTTTTTGTATAACAACGCCAGTTCCGCTTTCCCGCGCCCATCCGGCGCGCCATAGCTATAGCGCAATTCACTGTTAATAAAATTCGTCGTCAGCGGAGATTTAATCCCATACTGCTCGAATTGACCCGGTAGAAACCCCTCAGTGATCCCTCGACCGCGGGATTCGTGCCCAAGCGTATCCTCCAGATTGAGTGTTAAGCCGTGCTTGAGCCCATAGCGCCAGGCACCGTTAAAACGGAAAAAATGATCGTTATAGTTATCAGCGGAATCGCTTGAGTAGTTACGATAATCACCGGAGTACATCAGTAAATACTTATCCTGACCGCGCTCTCCGATCATACTCAAAACGGGCGCTGCGCTCTGAAACGAGGAACCGATAGCATCTCTGCTATGTGGCTGATAAGACACGTTATCATTATAACCATAGTCCACAGCGACCTTGCCCTGGAAGTCGATCCCCGCAAAGCCAATGTGTGATTTCGGTGTTAAATCAGCCCATACGGGCTGCGATATCACGATTCCGGTAATCACGAGTAATTTAGTATGCATTCTTACCGATAAATCCTTTAAAAATAGTTTTAATAATAATTTTTATATCCAACCATAAAGACCAGTTTTGAATGTACTCAATATCGTACTGAACCCTTTTTTCCATCTTATAAAGCGCATCGATTTCCCCGCGGAAACCGTTGATCTGCGCAAGCCCGGTGATCCCAGGCTTAACTTTATGGCGGATCATGTAATTTTCGACCTGTTTACGGTACTGCTCATTATGCGTAACCGCATGAGGTCTGGGACCGACAATCGACATACTTCCCTGCAACACATTGATAAATTGCGGCAGTTCATCCAGTGAGGTGCGGCGTAAGAAACTACCGAATTTGGTTACCCGCGGATCGTTTTTAGTAGCCTGAATAACCGTATCGGCGTTCTCCATAACGCGCATCGAGCGAAACTTCCAGACCTTAATTTTTTGCCCGCTAAGACCATACCGATCTTGTTTGAAAAAGACTGGCCCGCGGGAAGTAAGTTTGATTCCAATGGCAATGGCCAACATTAGCGAAGAAATCATCACCATAATAATGCTGCCAAGCACCAAATCTTCCGCCCGCTTGATAAACGAACCCGCCCCTTCAAACGGCGAACTAAAAATGCCAATAGTTTGCAGGTTGTGAATGGAGCGCAGCTTGGACATGTTGTTACTGTAGGTATAGAAGTCAGGAACAATATACGTATCTACGGTAGTGTCTGACATCATCGCCAAAAAATGACGAATGCGCTGTAAAGCTACCATCGGTAAAGCGATGTAGATTTCGTCTATATTTCCCTGCCGGGCTTCCTCAACCAGATTGATCACCGGCCCACGAAAGGGGCTTTTAACCTTATCGACGATATCGCCACAGCGGGATAAGGCGCGCTCATCATAAAAAGCCAGATCTAATGTGATATTAGCGTATTCATCCATTAACGCGTTTTCTGCCGCCAGACCATTGTCGGTCAGACCAATAATCGCCACGCGCATACTCTTTTTCGTTGAATATTTAAAAATGAAAAAGCGAATGTAATAAAGAAAAGGTAATGGGATGAAGTACCAGTAAATAATCGCTGAATAAAAGGGGGAAGGCAGTTTGTCTAAGTAGCCGAGAGACTCGGGTTCAGCCACCGTCATGCTGACCAGTTCGTTAAAAAAAATCGCCAGTAGCGTACAAAAAACCAACCGTTTTTGATTACGTAAACCGATCGTCTTAATCTTTTGTTGATACATTTTAATGTATTCAGCAAACAGTAAGAAAAAGACTGAGAAGAGAATACTCAGAATGGCAATGGTGTTAAATGGCGCCAGACCTAACAGATGGGCGCTAAAAATTAACGTCGCATTGATCACAATGAAATCGACCAGCTTTAAAAAGACTGGATATCCGTGGCTGCTAATCTTTAGCGATTTTTTAAGCATATCTCAGCCCATTATTTATTGATTTTTAATTGTTTTTTTCCTCATTTATGTTGCTAATTATATCACAAGTCTTAAAAACGCAATGGCACACAGTCATTAAATGTAAAAAACAATGTAATACAATGTGATGGGTTTCGCACCATACAAATGCAACCCAATGATTTAGATGATTATTTATTGGTAATGTTTTTTAATTTCATCCTTAAAAAACATGATTAATTGCAACATAAACGTCATTGACAGTTCACAATTCATAAGCTACCACGGGTAGAATCACATGATGATCGCCTGACAACGCGTTAACCTTACAAAAAGCAATACTTTGTCCAAACCTCGTTGCGCTATGGTCAGTGATGAGAGTCCTGGAGAGCGACAAGAAGAAATCAATAAGTCTATTTATAATTCCCACCATAAAAATAACTTAGTAACACATTTACAAAGCAATGATTAGCAACCTTATTATAAATAAGGTATTTTACGAAGAGTATGCGATTGCTTTCATTTTCACGCTCAAAATTCAAAAAAAACGAATAGTAAAAAAAATTTAGTTTAAATAATTGTAGCAACTCCGATGAGTAGAAGCGGTAAGCATGGCTTAAATTAAAACTATAGCCAATCATTGAGAAAATGCGTGTTACATATTACTAATATCAACATTCTGCATGAACACACCTTTAACATCAGAATTTTCAGCGCTTACCAACATATCGATTTAAAATAAAGAGAAGTGAATAAATGACAGCATTAAAATTTTGTTAAAAGCAGCGTAAATCGACCCAACGAATTATTGATAACAATGTATACAGTTTTGTTAAGATATATATAAAAACACCTTCCAAAGCCATTCAATCATGCCAAAAAATTTTGTTTACTTATTTTTCGCAAATAAATAATATCCGCGCCGGATTACTTGTTGAGCAATTTACGCACGTTAATCATTTCTTTCAAATGAAGTCCTACATCATTTTTTGACGTTGATGAACTCCAGCTGAATCTGTGCCTCTGACAAGTACTTTTCTGGGTAAATAATAAATTTAACGGAGTTATGATGATGAAAACTGCACTTACCAGCAGTGTACTGGTCGCTTTGTTTGCCGCTAATGCTGGCGCAGCAGCGAATTACGTTACCACTGCCGCAACAGGTTCTAAAGCCACCGCGACGGTCCATTTTACCGGTGAAATTGTTGCCAGTACCTGCGTGGTTAATACCGCTACGACAGATAAAGATATTACATTACCGCAAGTCACCAACCAGTTATTTGGCAGCGCGGGTTCTAGCACCGGTGATACTTCGTTTAAGTTGCAATTTACCAACTGCCAGGGGTCAACTGGAGGAAGCGGCTATGTGGTGGTCTTTACCGGTAAAAACCCTGGCAGTAACACAACACTTCTGGAAGCGAATCGTGGTTCAACTCCTGCCACCGATGTAGGCATCGAAGTGGATTATGCAGGTCAAGCCCTCGATTTCTCCAGTGGTAATAACGAAGTGGTTCTGAGTCCAACTGGCGCAAATGGCAATGCAGAAATCACTCTGGTCGCCAAATATCAGCAAATTGGCGCAACGCTGCCTGCAGCTGGCACGATCACTGCGGATATGAATTACACCGTCATTTATAAATAACGGACGTTGATTGCTATGGATGGCACTCTTCCCTGAACCTGGAAAGTGCACCTGATGAATAAAATATTCTTTTACCTGTTGCTGTGTGTGGTTAGCACCGCTCACAGCGCAATTAATTTGGGTCAAACGCGCGTTATTTATAATGAGAACGATAAAGCGGCGATGTTTGACGTCAATAATAATACAGACAAGCCATATATGGTACAGACGTGGCTGGATAATGGTAATCCGGATGAGACGCCAGCCAATCTGCCAATGTTAATTACGCCTCCGATCCTGAAACTTGATGGCCATAAATCAGCCGTGTTGCGAGCTATTTATCAGGGCAATGGCTTTCCTGAGGATGTTGAATCTGTAGTGTGGATTAATGTGCAGGAAATCCCCACCATCGAGAATGAAGAAAATACCTTACAGCTGGCGCAGCGTATTCGCATCAAACTATTTTATCGCCCTGTTGGGCTGAATATGACGCTACCTGAAGCCGTTGAGAAATTACAGTGGCAGTGCCACGGTCATACTCTGCGGGCGGTCAATGCGACGCCGTTACATATCTCCCTGACGCAATTACATATTAACGGCCAAAACATCGATGCCGACATGGTTAATCCGCATGGCGAACGCACGTTTGCGTTGTCACAGCAAAAAGTCAGCCATATCGGTTTTAGCTGGGTAGATGATTACGGCGGCACTAACGCGGTTAATAACGTCCCGGTATCTTGCAATTAAGTTAGGGTTGCACATGATGAAAAAAAATAAGCACCCGCAACGGTACACCCTCTTTACGCTGTCAACGCTGGCCGTGTGCATACCTGCATACGCCAGCAGCACGCCGCAGTTTAATACCCGTTTTGTACATGGTACGCAAAATATTACCTCCGTAGTGCAAATAGCCCGTAATGACGGACTTAGCGAAGGCACGTTTGAATACGATATATATCTTGACCATAGCTTCGTCGAAACGCGCAATGTTGACTTTAAAAGACGTCAACCACAAGGCAAGCCGCAACCTTGCCTGAGCGCGGACGATCTGCGCAAATACGGGATTAAAATCCCCGAAGGTAACGCCGATACCTGCGTGGAGCTCACGGCGCTGATCGCAAACAGCCGCCTGACGGCAGATGCAAACTACCAGCGCATTGATATTTCAGTGCCAGAAGCTTTTCTGCTTTCGACTGCGCATGACGCCGTGCCTGAATCGGCCTATGACGATGGGATTAATGCCGCTTTTGTCGGCTACAACGCCAATACGACGCACCTGATTGAACAGGGCCAGGATCATGACTCTGTTTTTGCCAGTTTTGCCAACGGTATAAACCTGGCGGGATGGCATTTTCGTAACCAGTCTACTTTCAGCTATGCCAGCGGTTCAGGCCGTCAATGGCAGGCGGTTTCCACGTGGGTGGAACGTAATATTATTGCGCTGCGTAGCCGCTTGCGCTTCGGGCAAACCTATACGGACGACGATGTATTTGACAGCATCCAGTTTACCGGGGCACAACTCACCAGCGATGAAAACATGTTGCCTGATAGCCAACGCGATTTTGCGCCAGTCGTTCGCGGCGTCGCCAATAGCAATGCCACAATCGAAATCCGTCAAAATGGCTATCTGATTTACAGTAAAAACGTCGCGCCAGGCGCGTTTGACATTGACGATATCAACCCCAGCAACCAAAGCGGCGACCTGAACGTCAGCGTTATTGAAGCCGATGGCAGTCGGCGTAATTTCACTGTGCCTTATTCAGCGGTCCCGAACATGCTGCGTGCAGGTAACAACCGCTTTCAGTTTACGGCAGGGGAATACCGCGACGGTTACAGCGGCGGCTGGCGGCCCCGCTTTGTTCAAGGCACATTGAGTTATGGTCTCAGCTTTGGCTCCACGTTGTACGGTGGTTTCCTGACCGCAGAAAGCTATAATGCGATTGCCACCGGGATCGCGCAGGATCTGCACCAGTTCGGCGCGATCTCTTTCGATATCACTACCGCCAGAGCGCAGCTCGCCAGTGGAGATGCGTCCACAGGACAAAGTTATCGTTTCTTATACTCCAAATCGCTGAACCAGTACGGTACGGATTTCCGTCTGGTAGGCTACCGCTACAATACCTCCGGTTATTACAGCTTTAGCGACACCATTAACGAGCATAACAGCTGGTCCTCGGGCTATTACGACATCGCCTATGACGACCCGAATCAACAGCTGCGTTTTCCTGGCGAAGAGCACAACAAAAAGCATTACTACACCACTAACTACAATAATCGCCGCCAACGTTTTGAGGTCTCTGTTAACCAGCGTTTGTGGGATAACGCCTCTCTTTACGTCAGCGCCAGCCAGCAAAACTACTGGCACAACGGGAGTCACGACCGCACGATACAGCTGGGTTACAACGATACACTGGGGAAAATCAACTGGAGCGTTTATGTACAGGATACCCGTAACCAGTACGACTACCAGGACCGCAGTATCAACCTGACGCTTTCCATTCCATTCGATTTCATGGATAGCCGCGGCTTTGTCTCCACCAACCTCATGCATAGCCAGCAGAATGGCGACAGCTACTCCACCAGCTACAGCAATACAGCATTTGACGATCGTCTGAGCTGGGGCGTTCAGGGCAGTACCACCGATCGACAGGATTCCTCTGCCGGGGTTAACGCCGCCTGGCAAGGTGACAAGATGAATGTTCAGGGGGGCTACAGCGCAGGACGCAACTACCAGAATATGAATATGGGCATCAGCGGCGGGGCAATGCTGCACGCAGGCGGCGTGACGCTCATGCACTCTCCTGGCGATACCATGGTGTTGGTCGAGGCCAAAAATGCCGACGGTGTCCATATTCAGCAACAAAATGGCGTGGCAATTGACGGTAACGGCTATGCGGTCCTTACCGCCGCAGACGCATGGCATTACAACGTGGTGAGTCTGAATACCGCTGATATTGGTGCCGGGCTGGATATTCCGCAGGCACAGAAAAAAATTGTTCCAACAGAGAAAGCCATCGGCAAAGTGGTGTTTGAAACCTTCAGCGGCCGCAACTATCTGGTCAATGCCGTCATGCCCGGCAACATTGCCCCCCCGGTCGGCGCGAACGTACGAGATACCAAAGGTCGTAGCCACGGTCTGGTCGGTATGCATGGCGCACTGTATGCCAGCGGCGTGGAGGACAATTCTCGCCTGGAAGTGCGCTGGGGCTCCCATGCAAATGAACACTGCTTTATTCAAATGCCGGATAACCATAACCAGCCGGTGAAGAAAATCGGATATACACAAATTACCGCCCAGTGCGTCGGCTCGTAAGGTGCAATCAATGAATCCGTTAAAAATAGTTAAACTCGTGGTGCTGCTTTGTTTGCCGATATTCAGTAGTGCAAGCTATGCGGTTACCTGTACAGCAAACAGCGTCTCCGTACACGTTGATCCCATTAAAATCAGCCACAGTACCACCGCTGGGGACACCGTTTGGGTGTCCAATCCACAAACCGTTAGCGTCACTTGCCGCGACACAGACTATATGCCCCACGGCGAAGCCGCCAGAATCTACATCGACCCTGATCATGAGTTTGCGCATTTTCTGCAGGGAACCAATATGAAACTGGTAGTGAGCATTGATGGTCGCCCCTACGATCAAAGCGCCCAGGCCGTCACCACCCAATATCAGGCAACGTTGCCCCGAGCAGGTTCAGACAACTACTGCAGGAGTAATAACCACAGCCATACCAGTGACTGCCAGGCGCGCCCACAAACATTTTCTTTCACCTTTAACCTTAGTCTGGTCGCTACCGGAAAACTCCCGGATCCTTTGCCTGCGCTGGCCGGTCGCACCATCAACAAAGTTTTCGTCGTCGACGGTATTGGCAGCATTAACGCCTGCGGTTCGCATTGCTCCACCAGCAATCCGGCAAAAAACTTTGGCCCCGCGCTTAATGGCCTGAATAACATCAGTTATATCAACTGCGAACCGATCGTCTCTATCAGCTCTGACAAAGGAACGGATACCGTCGAGTTTGGCAGGATCAGCATTACCGAAGCAAAAGTGGGAAAAGATAACAGCCACAGTAAACAGTTTGCCGTTATTGCCGCAGAAGCCGCCGGGAAGCATGAATGTCGCGGTATCAACTACGCGGTAACGTTTACCGGCACCACGAGCAACAGCGGCGCAGTTTTTACCGGTCAGGGGACGCCAGATATCGGCATTACGCTCCAGGATGCTGCACACCCCGGCTCCGGGGACATTATCAGCGGCAACCGTATCGATTTTGCCAGCAGCGCGTTTACCAACCAGAGCGACAGCCGACGCAAAGAGTTCATGGCAACCCTGTTCTGGCTGAAGAATCCTCCCCAACCCGGCACATTTAGTATCCCTGTCAATGCGACGGTGACCTTTAAATAACAGGCGCAGGACGATGCTGATCGTCCTGCGCGTCTCGCACCAGGCATAAAAACCGCAGCCGTACGCTTAACCCGCCTAATGCTTCACTCCGTGATAGCTGAGGGTGCGTGCGGTGCAGACGAGCAATGTCGTTGACCAGCGCCAGGCCTATCCCGGCGCCAGGGACATTACCGACGTTATCAAGGCGATGAAACGGTAGCAGCGCCTGGTGCACCATCTGTTCATCGATGCCCGGCCCGCTATCTTCAACCACCAGCACCACCGCCTCTCCTTTTCGCAGCAGACGGGCGGTTACCACACCATGCGGCGGCGTGTATTTCAGTGCGTTATCCAGCAGATTCCCGCACAGTTCGCCAAGCAGGACTTCATCGCCCTCAATCCACACCGCATCCTGCTCCCCTTCATAGCCCAGATCGATCCCTTTACTGCGTGCCTGCGCCAGTCGCGTGAAACAACTGCTTTGCACCACCTCATACAAATTAACCGGCGAGAAGTGCCTTTCTCCTTGCTCTTTGCGCTTCACAGCCGACAACTGTAACAGCCTTTCCGTCAGTTGAATGGTGTTGTCCAGCGTGGAGCTCATGGCTTGCAGACTCTCATACCATTGCTGCGGCTGCTGGCTGGCGAGGGCCACCGACGCCTGAGTTTTTAGCACCGCCAGCGGCGTTTTAAGCTGATGGGAAGCATCCGCGCTGAAGCGCTCCTGGCGAGAGATCAGGCCGCGAAGTCGGTCCAGATAACGGTTGAATGCCACAATCAACAGACGGGTTTCCGACCACGGCAGCAGCTCCGGCAGCGGCGTCAGCAGCCCAGGCTCGCGACGCACCATCAGCGATGACAGCTGGCGCATCGGGCGTAACACCCGACGCAGCAGCCAGCCGACCAGCACCAGCGTGAGCAGCACCAGCAGCCCTTGCGAAACCCACGAGGAAAACAGCAGCTGTCGCGCCAGGTAACGTCGCGATTGCAGCGTTTCGGCGACATAAATCTCGGCCATGCCGATAATGCCGCCCTCGTTGACGGGCTGCAGCAGACGCGCCACGCGAATTGCCTCCCCGCGATATTCAGTGTGATAAAACCACGCCAGCGCCGGATAAAGCCGCGTACGCGATGTCGCAGGCGGCATCGCAGGTAAATCGTCATAACCTGAGATAACCTTCCCCGCCGGATCGACCACCTTGTAATACAACCTGTCGTTCATATTCAGCTCAAAGCTGTCCAGCACCACCCACGGCACATTCACTTCCAGCTGTTTGTTGTGCACCACCAGTCGCTCGGAGACGGTTCTGGCAGACGAGAGCAGCGTCCGGTCATACGCCTGCGTCGCCGCCTGTAGCGCGCTGACATAGCTGTTAAATGCCGACAGCCCCCACAACAACATGAGCGGCAAACCCAGAAACATCAGCAGTTGCAGGTACAACGATTGGGGTTTAACCCACTTCATCGCTACGCTCCAGCACATAGCCCAGCCCGCGTAGCGTGGCGATGCGCACATCGCTTCCCTGTAGCTTTTTACGCAGACGATGGATGTACAATTCAATGCTTTCGGGGCTGACCTCATCGTTTAGACTGAAGACCTGTTCAAACAACTGCTGACGCGAAACCGGTCGCAATCGACGGTACATCAGCACCGTCAGCAATGCCTGTTCGCGCGGCGTGAGCGCCAGCGGCTGCCCCTGCAACAGAAAATAGCCCTCATCGTGAAACGCCAGTTCTCCCAGTTGCTGTATGCCCTGCACCTGCCCCGCGCTGCGGCGTAGCAAAGCCCTCAGCCGGGCATCCAGCTCCTCGATTTCAAACGGTTTTGCCAGATAATCATCGGCCCCGACGTTCAATCCTTTCACCCGATCGGCCACCGCGCTGCGCGCCGTCAGCAGCAGCACAGGAAGCGTCTGCCCGCGTTTGCGCAGGCGCTGAACGACGTCAAGACCATCCAGTCCCGGCATATTGATGTCCAGCACCGCCAGCGCGTACGTTTCGCTATGTAAAAGATGGTCGGCCGCCAGGCCATCAAAAACGCAGTCGACGGCAAAACCGTTTTGCACCAGCGCTTTCTCCAGCCAGTGAGCTAACTCACGGTTATCTTCCGCTAATAAGAGACGCATATCACATCCTGTAAAGTTTCTGCCGCATTGAAAGGGAATTGAAAGGTTAATGTTTTAACAATCATGCAACCGAACTGCTACACATCGGCTCACATAATCACAAAAATCTTCTTCCGTACCCGAAAATCCGGTTTTCCGGCGTGAGGATAAACAATGAAAAAACAGTTACTTCGTACCCTTACTGCAAGCATTTTACTGATGAGTACCTCTGTTCTGGCGGAACAAGCGCCATCGCGCACAGAATGTATCGCCCCTGCTAAACCTGGCGGTGGTTTCGATCTCACCTGTAAGTTGATTCAAGTGAGCATGATGGAAACCGGTGCTATCGAAAAACCGATGCGCGTTACCTACATGCCCGGCGGCGTTGGCGCCGTGGCCTATAACGCGATCGTCGCGCAACGTCCGGCTGAAGCGGGTACCGTAGTGGCATTCTCCGGCGGCTCGCTGCTGAACCTGTCACAAGGGAAGTTTGGTCGCTACGGCGTTGATGATGTCCGCTGGCTGGCAAGCGTCGGCACTGACTACGGCATGATTGCCGTACGCCAGGACTCACCATGGAAAACGCTGAAAGATCTGCTGACGGCAATGGAGAAAGATCCTAACAGCGTGGTCATTGGCGCAGGCGCCTCTATCGGTAGTCAGGACTGGATGAAGTCGGCGCTGCTGGCGCAAAAAGCCAACGTCGATCCACACAAGATGCGCTATGTGGCCTTTGAGGGCGGCGGCGAACCGGTCACCGCGCTGATGGGGAATCACGTCCAGGTGGTTTCCGGCGATCTCAGCGAGATGGTGCCTTATCTTAGCGGCGACAAAATCCGCGTGCTCGCCGTGTTCTCTGATGAACGTCTGCCAGGCCAGTTAGCTAACGTACCAACCGCCAAAGAGCAGGGTTACGACCTCGTGTGGCCCATCATTCGTGGCTTCTACGTTGGACCAAAAGTCAGCGACGCCGAGTATCAGTGGTGGGTTGATGCCTTTAACAAACTCCAGCAGACCGATGAGTTTAAAAAGCAGCGCGATCTGCGCGGCCTGTTTGAATTCAACATGAGCGGTAAGCAGCTCGACGAATACGTGAAAAAGCAGGTCACGGATTACCGTGAGCAGGCGAAAGCTTTCGGTCTGGCGAAATAAGCGCAGAGGCAAAGATGATGAGCGATCGTATTTTTGCAGGTATCTGGCTGTTGCTCTGTATAGCCGGGCTGTTCGTGGCCTGGCAAATCACCAGCGAATACAGCTATGAGCCGGTTGGGCCGCGTCCCTTTCCGCTTGGCATTATCAGCCTGATGCTGGTATGCGCCGTGGCGCTGCTGTTGCGCCATCCCGACACCATCAGTTGGCCCCGCCGTCACGTGCTGCAAAAGCTGCTGACGATGGTGATTGTTCTGTTGATGTACGCCTGGGGTTTCGAATGGCTCGGTTTTCCCATCTCCACCGCCATTCTCACCGTGGTGATTGGCATGCTGTTCGGCGCAACGATTCCGGCTGCGGGTATTTCCGGCGCGGTACTCGGCATTCTGCTGTGGTATGCCTTTGACCGACTGCTTGACGTCACCTTACCACTCGGCGCCTGGCTGGGTTAACGGAGAAACGATGGATACCTGGATTTATCTTTCTCAGGGTTTCGCGGTGGCCATGACGCCGGAAAACCTGGTCATCGCCCTGATTGGCTGTTTTGTCGGTACCATTGTCGGGCTGTTGCCTGGTCTTGGACCCATTAACGGCGTGGCGATCCTCCTGCCTCTGGCCTTCGCTTTGCATCTGCCTGCAGAATCTGCGCTGATCCTGCTGGCTACGGTCTACATAGGTTGTGAATACGGCGGACGTATCTCCTCCATCCTGCTGAATGTTCCCGGCGATGCGGCGGCGATTATGACCGCGCTGGATGGCTACCCGATGGCGCAGCAAGGCCGCGGCGGCGTTGCGCTCTCTATCTCGGCGGTCAGCTCTTTCATTGGTTCGCTTATCGCTATCGGCGGCATCATTCTGTTTGCCCCGGCGTTAGCCCAATGGTCGCTGGCCTTCGGTCCGGCGGAATACTTTGCCTTAATGGTTTTCGCCATTGCCTGCCTCGGCAGCATGATGGCGCAAAACCCGCTGAAATCATTTCTGGCAGCGCTTATCGGTCTCGGCCTTGCGACCGTCGGCGTAGACGCCAATACCGGGGTTTATCGCTTTACCTTTGACAGCGTTCATCTCTCCGACGGTGTGCAGTTTATCGTGGTAGTGATTGGGCTGTTCTCAGTCTCTGAAATACTGTTAATGCTGGAACATACCAGTAGTGGCCAGACGCTGGTGCGTAAAACGGGCCGCATGTTATTTAACGCCAAAGAAGGTGCGCAGTGCGTTGGCGCAACCCTGCGTTCATCGGTGATTGGCTTTTTCGTCGGCGTCCTGCCCGGCGCGGGCGCAACCATTGCCAGCGCTATCACCTACATGACCGAGAAAAAGCTCAGCGGCAATAGCGACAGCTTCGGCAAAGGGGATATACGCGGCGTGGCGGCCCCCGAAGCCGCCAACAACGCCTCGGCCTGTGGCTCCTTTATCCCGATGCTGACGCTCGGCGTACCGGGCTCCGGCACCACGGCGGTGATGATGGGCGCGCTGACGCTGTACAATATCACCCCGGGTCCGGCCATGTTCACCGAACAGCCGGACATCGTCTGGGGGCTGATTGCGGCGCTGCTGATTGCTAACGTAATGCTGCTGGTGATGAACATCCCGTTGATCGGCCTGTTTACCCGTATGCTGACCATCCCCTTGTGGTTTTTGGTACCGGCTATCGCGGCAGTCTCCGCGGTGGGCGTGTATGCCGTCCACAGCACCACTTTCGATCTGGTGCTGATGGTTGCCCTCGGCGTGCTGGGCTACATATTGCGCAAAATGCACTTCCCGATGTCGCCGTTGATTTTAGGCTTCGTTCTCGGGGAAATGCTGGAGCAGAACCTGCGTCGGGCGCTGTCTATCAGTAACGGTAATATGGATATTCTGTGGGCCAGCGGCGTGGCGAAAGTGCTGCTGGTGATGGCGGTACTGGTTATCGTGGTCCCGCCAGTGCTACGCCTGATTCGTAAACGTAACAGCAAACCGCAGGTGGATATCAGCTAATAATATGCCGGATAGCGGCGCTGACGCACCTTATCCGGCATTTTCATCTTAATTCCTGAACGGCACTGAGTACGTGCTCAACAAACCGCGTCAGCTTGGGCAGCGGACGCAAATCTTGTCGCCACAGTAGATGAATCGGCCGCGGCTGCGGCGTAAACTTTTCCAGTATCCGAATCAGTTTCCCGGTAGCCAGCTCTTGCGCCAGCAGCACCTCCGGTTGTAATAACAGTCCGGCCCCCGCTACCGCCGCCATACGCAGGCCATGACCATCGTTACAGCGCAGGATCGCATCGCGCTTCCATCTGACTTCGCCCGTCACGCCAGGCAGTATCCATTCGTTACGAGCCGTCCACACGGTATGGGACAGGCACAGATGATCCACCAGATCCGCTGGCGTAAGGGGCGTGCCATGACGGGCAAGATAATCCTTTGATGCACAGATCGCCATACGGTAAGGACACAGGTATTTCGCCACCACTTCAGTCTGATGGATATCGCCAATACGGATCGCCAGGTCGACGCCTTCATTCACCAGATCAACCATCCGGTTGGTCAGATCCAGCTCAATGCGCACCTCTGGCCAGGCCTGTAAAAACGCAGCGGCCAGCGGCGAGATAACGCAAGCGCCAAAAGAAGTAGGCGCGCTAATGCGCAGCGTCCCCGCAGGGGCCAGCCGCAGACGCTCTACCGAACGCTCGGCTATCGACACCTGCTCCAGCACGCGGCGGGCTTCTTCAAAATAGACACGCCCGGCATCGGTCAGGCTCTGGCGGCGAGTATTGCGCTCCAGCAGACGCGTGCCGAGCTGTGCTTCCAGTTGGGTGATATATTTTCCCACCATCACCGCAGACATCTCGAGTCTTGTTGCCGCGGAGGTAAAGCTGCCGCTCTCCACCACGGCGATAAACGTTTCCATGCCGCGCAGCTTATCCATATTACAAACCTCTGGTTAGCAATCATTTAACTTATAGCCAGTTTATCCGATTTCATTTTCATTAAAGAATAGTGGCTCACACTATTCTGGAGGTGGTTATGAAAATCGTCATTATTGGTGCCAGCGGTACAGTGGGGCGCGCAGTCACAGAAACGTTAAGCCGTAAACATGAGGTGATCCGCGTAGGTCGCACGCAGGGAGATTACCAGGTCGATATCACCTCGCAGGAGAGTGTCGGGGCATTATTTGAAAAAGTCGGTCGGGTAGATGCGATCGTTTCCGCCACCGGCAACCTGTTCTTTGGTCCGCTGTCGACAATGACCGACGAGGACTTTAATCAGGGATTACAGGATAAGCTGTTAGGCCAGATACGTCTGGCATTAACCGGGCAACATTTCCTCAATGATGGCGGCTCGATTACGCTGATTAGCGGCATTATCGCCCATGAACCCATCGCACAAGGGGCGAATGCGGCAACGATCAATGCCGGACTGGAAGGATTTGTGCGCGCTGCTGCCTGTGAGCTAGGTCGTGGTCAGCGCATCAACCTGATAAGCCCAACCGTACTCAGTGAATCCGCCGAAGCATACGATGGTTTCTTCCCAGGCTTTGAAAGCGTCCCCGCCGCTACCGTTGCCAATGCCTATCGCCGCAGCGTGGAAGGCATCCAAACCGGACGCATTTATAAAGTCGGTTACTGATCAAAGCATTACCTCGCCTCTTACGTCATCACTAAGAGGCGAGGCGCAGCCTATTTTCAGGCACCCGTTTCGTTTCTTATTCGCGCATTGATATATTCCACGGCCTGGGTGACATCCATAATGCCGTTAATCGCATTCGTCACACCTTGCCCGATAATAATCTCTGCCTGGCGCAGGTTGAAAGGTTCACCTTTACTTCCCTCAGACTCCCTTATTCCCGTCATACCTTTTTCATTCAATAAATTAAACCACGGGTAGAGATTGAGAACGTTTTGGTCGTGACATATTCCAGACCAGGCGCTATTCCCTCCCAGCAGAACCAGATGCCGGGCAATTTCATCGGAATAGAGCCAATGAAAGAACTGCTCAACCTGTTTTTTCTTTTTACTGTAGCGGGACATTCCGATGGAGCCGCCCCCCAATTGTGGAAGTTGCCCCGGAACGGGCGCATAGCCAATTGTGGGAGCTATGGCGGTGTGCGCCACATCGTTAAACAAATTGAGATACATGATCAGCATGGCAAGATTTCCACGCTCAAACTGTTTTACCGCGTCACTCCACCACTCTCCGGGCAGGTTCACGGCGATAGAAAGTTGTTGTAGATATTGTTCGAGTGCAGCAGTGGCAAGTGAAGGCTCGAGTTGTACCGGCTCGCCTTCACGCACCAAACGCCCACCGAGCGCGTAGTAACGTAGCAGATACTCAGTAGCGATAAGCCCTGAGCTTCCTAGCGTCACCGCCGTTCCCATCGGGCGCTGCTTGTTTTCTGGCTGATGTAATTGACTAAAGAAAGCCGCTATCTCATCAAATTGCGCAAAGCTCTCTGGAAGCGTTAACTCTTTTCCCGTTGCTTCATAAAACATCCGTTTAATCGTCGCATCTTCAAACAGATCTCGTCGATAAAACAGAAGCTGCATACTGGCATCAAAAGGTATTGCCCATGCCGTCCCATTTACTATGCTGAAGTGCTGTTGAATTTGCTCAGAGAAGTGTTCCAGCAGTAACGGAAGCTCAGAAGAGACGGACTCCAGTGGTAATAGTGCTTTCTCTGCAAACCAGGGAAAACACGCCATATCGATTCGCAGTAAATCGTAATAAGGATGTAGATGAAGATGGGAGAGAATTTCAAAAACTTCATCATAGGGATAAACCGCAAGATTTACCTTAATACCGGTCTGGCGATAAAAATGGGGTAATAGTTTCTTCAACGCATCAGTCGAAGGACTCGGTAAAATTAACATATTCAGCGTCGCCTCTTTCTCAGGCGGCGGCACGTACTGACCATTCCAGGAAAAACCGCAATTCGTCAGAATACGATGCTTTTCTTTACTTTTGGGCTGGCGAATTCTGGAGGCAATTGTTGTCCCCAAACGACCATAATCCATTTGGTAGCTTGTGATCCCGTCGAAAGATGCAGGAAGATTATCACTCAGTTGCAATATTGGCGGGCAGGACTGGGAGCTACCAAACCAGGCTGCTTGCGTTAGTGCTCGCGTTCTCTCAGAGTCCTGGACAATAAACAGATCGGGAATTGCCCCACGAAAAAAGTCAAAAGCGACGGTGTTAGCTTCACTGGCATGTGCAGGTAAAATCGTCAGCTTTGTATGCGGACTTAATTCCCGGCAGGTTTCCTGTATCGCTTGAGTAAAGCGCGCGCTGTGGGAAAATTCCAGACGTTCACAGAAAACGCCAATATGGCCCGGCTGCTGTGCCAGCGCCCTTCTCGCTATTTCTTCGCCGGCAGTCACATAGTCAAGGCTAAAATAACAAACTGCGCCGACAGGCTGGCGATAGGCAAACAAAACATTCTCCGGAGAGAGTCTGAGCAAGTCGTAATAGGGCTGACTGTCATTCAGGCAACTGACTGAGACAATGGCCTGGTAAGACTTTGCCGCCAGCGTTTGCAGGATCTCCAGCTCAAGATTGGGCAGATCATTGGTCAGGTAAAGGTCAATCGGTTCGCTTAATGAAGGCTGCCAGACCTGATGCAATCCCCGATAGAGTTGAAAATACTGCTCGGCATTGATGTCGGGCAGAATCAATGCCACTCCCTGACTTTTGCTGGCTCTCAACGATTGCGCCTGCGCATTCAACTGATAGCCAACTTCCCGGGCTGCACGTTGAACCGCTTCAATTTTCTCGACGCTTACATTCCCTCTGCCATTGAGCACATTCGAAACAGTCCCATGCGACACACCGGCAATTCTTGCTATGTCTTTGATAGTTGGCATTTTTACATCCTTCCCCTGATGCTTTGATGCTAGCACGGCACTCATCAGGAAACTATCTTCAGCACAATAATTTGAACGTTACAAAACAAAAATGTGCATTTTATAATCATATCAAAATAAAAGCCTGACGCTATCCATAGACAAAACTCATGACATTAAATTCTTAACACAATGAAATGCATATATAAATTTTATAATATTTGAAGAGGATCACTTCTAAAGCAAAAGATCATTGTTCATATAAAACGCTGGAATCATAATTGACACGTTCCAATTACGTTTCATTACACTAACGCTTAAAAAAACAACAATCACATTTGTCATTAAGAGGGAAACATGAAGATTCATTTTCTGGGAACCGCTGCATCTGAAGGGATCCCCAATCCTTTTTGCCGTTGTGAGCACTGCCAGCAAGCCCGCATTCGTAAAGGCAAAGACTTACGCACACACTCTTCAGCGATTATCGACGATGAACTACTCATTGATGTCGCGCCTGAATTCAGCCAGCAACTGCTGCGAGATGGCCTGGACGCAACAGAGATCAGATCGCTATTGTTCACACATACTCATCCCGATCATTTCAACGTCGGCGATCTTTTTAGCCGGATGGAAGGGTACGGATTTGAGATTACTCATCCGTTGCACATTTTTGGTAATGACCGTGCAATTAACGGTGCCGCCCAAGTGTTACCGGGCTACAGCGCTGAAAGATTTGCTTTTCATTGTCTGGTTCCCTTCGTGACCGTTGAAACTCGCGGATACCGCATCACTCCACTACTGGCTAACCATGCCAAGTGGGAGCTTTGTTATACCTGGTTTATCGAAAAGGAAGGTCAGTCCATTTTCTACGGACATGATTCAGGCTGGTTTCCTGAGCTCACATGGCAGTGGTTGAAAGGGAAAAAAATCGATCTGGCTGTCCTGGAATGCACCTACGGTTTTAATGGTGATAATCGTACTAATAACCACATGAGTCTGGAAACAGTCTTCGCCGCCAGAGACAGGCTTGCGGAACTGGGTTGCCTTGAGAAAAATAGCCAACTTATCGTCTCGCATATTTCACACAGCGGAGGTCTGCTGCACGACGATCTCATTGCGGCATGCGACAAAGAAAACATTCTTGTCGCCTGGGACGGGCTTAACCTGAGCATCAATCAATAAGGATATGCAATATGGACCTTAATAAAACACCACGCCTGTTGATTATGATGTTCATACAATATTTCATGCAGGGTGCCTGGAATATGACCATGGGGCTGGTATTGAGCACCTATGGTATGGCGACAATTATTGGCTCATCCTATGCCTTGCTTGGCCTGGCGACTATTCTTTCCCCGCTATTTATTGGCATGGTCGCCGACCGCTTCTTTTCGTCACAAAAAGTCATGGCGATCCTGCATTTAATTAATGCTGGTGTACTGTTGTTTGTTCCACAATTTATTGAGGCACACAACACAGGTATGACGTTGACCATGATTTTCCTGGTTGGTCTGCTGTTTTATCCTACAACTGCGCTGGCTAACAGTATCAGTTTCAGCCACATTAACGGGGTAAAATACTTCCCATTTATTCGTGTATTCGGCACATTTGGCTTTATGGTCATCGGCTTTATCATTGGTGAAATGGGTTATTCTGGAAATACCATCACCTGGTATATTGCGTCGGCCTCAGGTGTCGTTCTCGGCCTGTACTGTTTTACGTTGCCAAATACCCCACCGAAAGCAAAAGGAAGCGTGTTTACGCTTCGCGATCTGTTATGTCTGGATGCTCTGGCGCTCTTCAAAGACCGTAGTTTCTCAGTTTTGATGCTCAGTATTTTTGTCCTGATGATCCCCAAAACGGCTTATTCCGCCTATATCCCGGTCTTTTTAAAAGCGCTTGGATTCGATAACGCCGCTTCAATGATGCAGGTTGGCATCGCCTGTGAAGTCATTTTCATGTTCCTGCTGTCATTTTTCTTACTGAAAGCTGGCTTCAAAATAACTCTAATGTTAGGCGCCGTTTGCTGGATTATCCGCACACTATTATTTGCTAATGCTTCGCTGGATGCCAACATGATGTTTGTGCTGATCGGCCTGATGTTACAAGGATTCTGCTGGGACTTTTTCTTTACCGTGGGCGACATTTATGTTGACCGTAAAGCCGCGCCAGAGATCAAAGCACAAGCCCAAAGCTTGCGATTTATCGTCTCCAACGGCGTTGGTCTGCTATTTGCTTCTACCGTATGCGGGCAAATCTTTAATAACACCGTGACGGAACAAGGTCCAGAGTCGTTACCCCAATGGGAAACATTCTGGCTAGTTTCAGCAGGCGTTGCCGCAGTGGTCAGCGTATTCTTCCTGATTTTCTTCCGGGACGATATTTCCAAACGCAAAACGGACCTCACATTGAAAAAAGCAAACTCCTGATCGTTAAAGACTCTCTCATTAAGGTAATTGCATGAATAATCTGGCCGCCATCATCAATGAGCAAGGATTGTTGCCTTTAACTACGATCATCAAAATCAGCATTGCATTTATTCTGGGTGGCATTATTGGCCTGGAAAGGGAATCGAAAGGGAAACCGGTCGGCTTCAAAACCTGCGTTATTTTATCCGTAGCCAGCTGTGTGTTAACTGTCGTATCAATACAATCTGCTGAATACTATGCTGAAATTTCGATGAATATCCGTAGCGATCCTATGCGCCTGGCGGCCCAGATTATCAGCGGCGTTGGTTTTCTCGGTGCGGGAGTCATTCTGCACCGACATGACGATGCTATCTCTGGTCTTACTACAGCAGCAATTGTCTGGGCATCTGCAGGGGTGGGAATCACCTGTGGAGCCGGTTTTTATTTTCATGCTTTTTTTGCCACGGCTTTATTTTTACTCGCCATCAAACTAAGCCCATTCATTATTTTCTTACAGACCAGAAACCAGTTTCCCGGAAAAGTAAAAGTGCGGGTCATTCTTGATCAACGCGACGCTCTCGAAAATCTGATAACCCGCATTCATCAACAGAAAAACATTATTGAAAACATCACGATCAGGGATATCAAGAAGGGCAAAATTGAGGTTAATCTCAAAATCGTAATACGTAAAAAGATGACCTTGCCCGACTTATACCACGATCTGACTCATGTTGAACACGTCTGCGCCATCGCACTTGAACATTAATACACCTTATATTCTTCTTTAAAATCAGGGGGGTTCGCCCCTGAAATAGCCACTCAGTATCCATCCAGCCTCTAAATACTTACTTTTTATAATGTTAAATAATTGTTGTTTTTGATCACAAATAATAAACAAATAAGCCCATTCTGTGCGCGTTTTTCAAAAATGTAGATATTTTTAATTTATGGCTACGAAACGAGCTGCGCCATATCTCCCTGACAATCTACTGAGAGGAACGATTTGATGAACGCACTGACTGCCGTAAAACCGAACGCTGATGATCCAGCCCAGCACTACAGCGGTTTCACGTTGAAACCATCAGCCCAGTCCCCACGCCTGCTGGAGCTGACTTTTTCCGCTGAGACCACTGAGCAATTTCTGAAAGCCGTAGCGCAGTGGCCGGTGCAGGCACTGGAATACAAATCCTTCCTGCGCTTCAAAGTGGGCAAGATCCTCGACGACCTGTGCGGTAATCAGTTGCAGCCTTTGCTGCTGAAAACGTTGCTCGATCGTGCCGAAGGCGCACTGCTGATCAACGCCGTTGGCGTGGATGATGTCGCACAGGCTGAAGAGATGGTCAAGCTGGCGACGGCGGTAGCGCATCTTATCGGGCGCTCCAATTTTGACGCGATGAGCGGTCAATACTATGCCCGTTTTGTGGTGAAAAACGTTGATAACTCAGACAGCTATCTGCGCCAGCCGCACCGTGTAATGGAGCTGCATAACGACGGAACCTACCTCGAAGAAATCACCGACTATGTGCTGATGATGAAGATTGACGAGCAGAACATGACCGGCGGTAACTCGCTGCTGCTGCACCTCGACGACTGGGAACATCTGGATCAGTACTTTACCCACCCGCTGGCCCGTCGCACCATGCGCTTTGCCGCACCGCCAAGCAAAAACGTCAGCCAGGAAGTGTTCCATCCGGTGTTTGACGTTGACCAGCAAGGCCGTCCGGTGATGCGCTACATCGACCAGTTCGTCCAGCCAAAAGATTATGAAGAAGGCGTCTGGCTGAGCGATTTGTCCGATGCGTTGGAAACCAGCAAGGCCATTATTTCCGTTCCGGTTTCAGTCGGTAAATTCCTGCTAATCAACAACCTGTTCTGGTTGCACGGTCGCGATCGCTTTACCTCGCATCCTGACCTGCGCCGCGAACTGATGCGCCAGCGTGGTTATTTCGCTTACGCGACAAACCACTACCAGACCCATCAGTAAGCGCGAAGGAATAAAGCGGATGTATGATTTTGTGATTATTGGCGGCGGCATTATCGGCATGTCGACCGCCATGCAGCTGATTGATGTCTATCCGGACGCCAGAATCGCGCTGCTGGAAAAAGAGTCCGGCCCGGCCTGTCACCAGACGGGCCACAACAGCGGCGTAATTCATGCCGGGGTCTATTACACCCCCGGCAGCCTGAAGGCGCAGTTTTGCCTGGCCGGAAATCGCGCCACAAAAGCCTTTTGCGATCAAAACGGCATCCGCTACGACGTCTGCGGAAAAATGCTGGTTGCCACCTCCGAACTGGAAATGGAGCGCATGCGTGCGCTGTGGGATCGCACCGCCGCTAACGGCCTTGAGCGCGAATGGCTGAATGCGCAGGAGCTTCGCGAGCGTGAACCCAACATCACCGGGCTGGGCGGTATTTTTGTTCCGTCGAGCGGGATCGTCAGCTACCGCGAAGTCACCGCCGCGATGGCGAAGATATTTCAGGCCAAAGGCGGTGAGATTATCTACAACGCTGAGGTCAGCGCGCTAAAAGAGCACGCTGCGGGCGTTGTCGTACATACCCGTCAGGGTCAGGAATTTGAGGGAGCGACGCTGATTAGCTGCTCTGGCCTGATGGCGGACCGACTAGTGAAAATGCTCGGCGTTGAACCCGGCTTTATCATCTGTCCGTTCCGTGGCGAATATTTCCGTCTGGCGTCAGAACATAACCAGATAGTCAACCATCTGATCTACCCCATCCCCGACCCGGCGATGCCGTTTCTCGGCGTTCATCTGACCCGGATGATTGACGGCAGCGTCACCGTGGGCCCCAACGCGGTACTGGCATTTAAACGTGAAGGCTACCGTAAACGCGACTTCTCGCTCAGCGATACGCTGGAGATCCTCAGCTCTTCCGGCATTCGTCGCGTGCTGCAAAACAACCTGCGCTCAGGACTTGGCGAAATGAAGAATTCGCTGTGCAAAAGCGGTTATCTGCGGCTGGTACAAAAGTACTGCCCGAGTCTGACGCTCAAGGATCTGCAGCCCTGGCCTGCAGGCGTGCGGGCACAGGCTGTATCACCGGACGGCAAGCTAATCGACGATTTCCTGTTTGTCACCACGCCACGCTCAATTCACACCTGTAACGCGCCTTCTCCGGCAGCAACGTCGGCGATCCCTATCGGCGCGCATATTGTCAGCAAAGTTCATGCGCTGCTGGAGAACCAGAGTAATCCCGGACGCACGCTGCGTGCGGCACGTAGCGTGGAAACATTACACGCCGCATTCACCCGTTAAAACGATTTAGACAGGACGCAATTATGCAACTTAACGATCCAACCTTATTTCGCCAGCAGGCACTGATCGACGGCAACTGGCGTGACGCCAACAGCGGCGAGACCATCGCGGTGACCAACCCCGCCAATGGTCAGCAATTAGGTAGCGTACCGAAAATGGGGGCGGATGAAACCCGCGAAGCGATTAACGCCGCTAACCGCGCTCTGCCCGCCTGGCGTGCGCTGACCGCCAAAGAGCGGGCCAACATCCTGCGCCGCTGGTTCAACCTGATGATTGAGCATCAGGACGATCTCGCCCGTCTGATGACCCTGGAACAGGGTAAACCGCTGGCAGAAGCCAAAGGTGAAATCACCTATGCCGCTTCCTTTATTGAGTGGTTTGCCGAAGAGGGCAAACGTATCTATGGCGATACGATCCCCGGCCACCAGGCCGACAAACGCCTAATCGTCATCAAACAGCCGATCGGCGTTACCGCCGCGATTACGCCGTGGAACTTCCCCGCGGCGATGATTACCCGCAAAGCCGGTCCGGCGCTGGCGGCTGGTTGCACAATGGTGCTTAAACCGGCCAGCCAGACTCCCTACTCCGCACTGGCGCTGGCAGAGCTTGCCAATCGCGCCGGGATCCCGGCAGGCGTTTTCAGCGTGGTGACCGGTTCAGCGAGCGCGGTCGGCAACGAGCTAACTGGCAACCCGCTGGTACGCAAGCTGTCATTTACCGGCTCAACCGAAATTGGCCGTCAGTTAATGCAGCAGTGCGCCAAAGACATCAAAAAAGTGTCGCTGGAGCTGGGCGGCAATGCGCCGTTTATCGTCTTTGACGATGCCGATCTTGATAAAGCCGTGGAAGGCGCACTGGCATCAAAGTTCCGTAACGCAGGCCAAACCTGTGTCTGTGCCAACCGCCTGTACGTGCAGGACGGCGTGTATGACCGTTTTGCCGAAAAACTCCAGCAGGCAGTGAGCAAACTGCACCTCGGTGATGGTCTGCAACCTGACGTCACCACCGGGCCGCTGATCGACGAGAAAGCGGTAGCCAAAGTGCAGGAACACATCGCCGATGCTCTGGATAAAGGCGCGCGCATTATCGCGGGTGGCAAACCTCACGCACTCGGCGGCAACTTCTTCCAGCCCACCATTTTGGTGGATGTGCCTGACAACGCGAAGGTCGCCAAAGAAGAGACGTTCGGCCCGCTGGCTCCGCTGTTCCGGTTTAAGGACGAGGCTGACGTCATCGCTCAGGCTAATGACACTGAGTTTGGTCTGGCCGCCTATTTCTACGCCCGTGATTTGAGCCGCGTCTTTCGCGTTGGCGAAGCGCTGGAATACGGCATTGTCGGGATTAACACCGGCATTATCTCCAACGAAGTCGCCCCGTTTGGGGGAATCAAAGCCTCCGGTCTTGGCCGTGAAGGATCGAAATACGGCATCGAAGACTACTTAGAAATCAAATATATGTGCATCGGCCTTTAATAAAATAAATACTGGAGAACACCTGATGAGCACCAACAAAGAACTTATGCAACGTCGCAGCAACGCCGTTCCCCGTGGCGTAGGACAAATCCATCCTATTTTTGCCGAGCGTGCAGAAAACTGTCGAGTCTGGGACGTTGAAGGCCGTGAATTCCTCGATTTTGCTGGCGGTATTGCGGTGCTGAACACCGGCCACCTGCACCCGCAGATCGTCTCTGCGGTAGAAGCACAGTTGAAAAAGCTGTCCCATACCTGTTTCCAGGTGCTGGCCTATGAGCCGTACCTGGAGCTGTGCGAAATCATGAATAAGAAAGTGCCGGGCGATTTCGCCAAAAAAACCCTGCTGGTGACAACCGGCTCGGAAGCGGTGGAAAACGCGGTGAAAATCGCCCGCGCTGCCACCAAACGAACCGGCACTATCGCCTTCAGCGGCGCTTACCACGGTCGAACCCACTACACCCTGTCGCTGACCGGGAAAGTAAACCCGTACTCTGCCGGAATGGGGTTGATGCCGGGCCACGTGTATCGTGCGCTTTATCCTTGCCCGCTGCACGGCATCAGTGAAGACGATGCTATCGCCAGCATTCACCGTATCTTCAAAAATGATGCCGCTCCGGAAGACGTTGCCGCCATCGTGATTGAGCCCGTCCAGGGCGAAGGTGGTTTTTACGCCGCCTCTCCTGCTTTTATGCAACGTCTGCGCGCCATTTGTGACGAGCACGGCATCATGCTGATTGCCGATGAAGTACAGAGCGGCGCGGGCCGTACCGGTACGCTGTTCGCTATGGAGCAGATGGGCGTTGCGCCCGATCTCACCACCTTCGCCAAATCTATCGCCGGTGGCTTCCCGCTGGCGGGAGTGACCGGACGCGCCGAAGTCATGGACGCAATCCCACCGGGCGGTCTGGGCGGTACCTATGCCGGTAACCCGATTGCCTGTGCCGCCGCGCTGGCGGTACTGAATATTTTCGAACAGGAAAATCTGCTGCAAAAAGCCAACGACCTGGGGCAAACCCTGCGCGAAGGCCTGCTGGCTATCGCGGAAAGCCACCGCGAGATTGGCGATGTACGCGGGCTGGGAGCGATGATCGCAATCGAACTGTTTGAAGACGGCGATCACACGAAACCAGACGCCAAACTGACTGCGGAAATCGTCGCGCGTGCGCGCGATAAAGGGCTGATCCTGCTCTCCTGCGGACCTTACTACAACGTACTGCGCATTCTTGTCCCACTGACCATTGAAGATGCCCAAATCCGCCAGGGGCTGGACATTATCGCTCAGTGTTTTGCCGAAGCGAAGCAGGGTTAACACCGCATTCGACCAATAAAAAACGCAATCCTCAGGCCGGATAAGGCGGAGCCGCCATCCGGCAGACAGGGTCAATAACAATAAATACGCGTGCCCCGGCGCGGGAATGCCGGGGTGCTCTCCCAAGTGAAATACTTTCGAGAGGTTTAAAAGATGGGGCAAGTGTCACAATCACATGATTTAGGGGGCGGGCTGAAATCACGCCACGTCACCATGCTGTCTATTGCCGGGGTTATCGGCGCAAGTTTGTTTGTGGGTTCAAGCGTGGCGATTGCAGAAGCCGGTCCCGCAGTATTACTGGCCTATCTGTTCGCCGGATTGCTGGTGGTGATGATTATGCGCATGCTGGCCGAAATGGCCGTTGCCACCCCGGATACCGGTTCCTTTTCCACCTACGCCGATAAGGCCATCGGGCCGTGGGCGGGTTATACCATCGGCTGGCTGTACTGGTGGTTCTGGGTGTTGGTTATCCCGCTGGAAGCGAATATCGCCGCCATCATTCTGCACTCCTGGGTTCCAGGCATTCCTATCTGGCTGTTTTCTCTGGTTATCACGTTGGCATTAACCGGCAGTAATTTGCTGAGCGTCAAAAATTACGGTGAGTTCGAGTTCTGGCTGGCGCTGTGCAAAGTGATTGCCATTCTGGCGTTTATCACTCTCGGCGCGGTGGCGATTAGCGGTTTCTACCCCTATGCCGAGGTCAGCGGAGTTTCGCGCCTGTGGGATCAGGGCGGCTTCATGCCCAATGGCTTTGGCGCGGTGATCAGCGCGATGCTAATCACCATGTTCTCCTTTATGGGCGCAGAGATTGTTACCATCGCCGCCGCCGAGTCCGATACCCCGGATAAGCACATCGTCCGCGCCACCAACTCGGTTATCTGGCGTATCTCCATCTTCTATCTGTGCTCTATTTTCGTGGTCGTCGCGCTGATTCCGTGGAACATGCCGGGACTGAAAGAGGTGGGCTCTTACCGCTCGGTGCTGGAGTTACTGCATATCCCACACGCGAAGCTGATCATGGACTGTGTCATATTGCTCTCGGTAACCAGTTGTCTGAACTCCGCGCTGTATACGTCCTCGCGTATGCTTTACTCCCTGAGCCGTCGTGGCGATGCTCCCGCCTTTATGGGTAAAACGAACCGGAGTAAAACGCCTTATGTGGCGGTGTTGCTGTCTACGGGTGCCGCGTTCCTCACCGTGGTGGTCAACTATTACGCCCCGGCCAAGGTGTTCAAATTCCTGATCGACAGCTCCGGCGCCATCGCCCTGCTGGTTTATCTGGTGATTGCAATTTCCCAACTGCGGATGCGCAAAATCCTGCTGGCGCGAGGCGGTGAAATTAAACTGAAAATGTGGCTCTATCCGTGGCTTACCTGGCTGGTAATCGCCTTTATTATCTTTGTGCTGGTGGTGATGCTCTTTCGCCCGGCTCAACAGCTGGAAGTTATCTCTACCGGGTTGTTAGCCATAGGAATTATTTGCACCGTGCCTATTATGTCACGCTGGAAAAAACTGCTATCGTGGCAAAAAGCACCGTTGCAAAATACGCATTAAACCTTTTCCCGGCGCAGGCCGGGAAAACCGTTCAGGAGTAAGACCATGACCGCCATTCCCCAACCGACGGCCATTGATGGATACCGCTGGCTGAAAAACGACATCATCCGCGGTGTGTATCAGCCTGATGAAAAACTGCGTATGAGCCTGCTGACCTCACGCTATGAGCTTGGCGTGGGACCGCTACGCGAAGCGCTTTCGCAGTTGGTTGCCGAGCGGCTGGTCACGGTGGTCAATCAGAAAGGGTATCGTGTCGCCCCAATGTCCGAACAGGAGTTGCTCGATATTTTCGATGCCCGCGCAAATATGGAAGCCATGCTGGTCGCGCTGGCCATTGAACGCGGCGGCGACGCCTGGGAAGCTGAAATTCTGGCGCGGGCGCATATGCTCGGCAAGCTTGAAGCCGTTGACGCCAGTGAACAGATGCTCGACGAGTGGGATCAGCGCCATCAGGCTTTTCACTCGGCAATTGTCGCTGGCTGCGGTTCACAGTATCTGCTGCAAATGCGCGAACGGCTATTCGATTTGGCGGCGCGCTACCGGTTTATCTGGCTGCGAAAAACGGTGCTGTCGGTGGAGATGTTGGAAGATAAACACGATCAGCACCAAACGCTGACCGAAGCAATTCTGGCACGCGATGCCGCACGTGCCAGCGAATTAATGCGCCAGCACCTGCTGACGCCCATTCCGATTATTCAACAAGCGATGTCCGGCAAATTGCTGACGCAATAAGCCTGAACTTTCTTATTGTTCTGGAATACGCAAAACCTGCCCTGGATAAATTTTATCCGGGCTTTTCAGCATCGGTTTATTCGCTTCAAATATCTGGTTATACAGGTTGGCGTTACCGTATACCTGTTTGGCAATAGCGCTCAGGGTATCTCCTGATTTTACGGTATAAAACTGGCTTTCACTCGCCGGCGCAGAAGTTTTTACCTGATCGTCGACGCTGGCAATACCAGAGATATTACCAATCGCAATCAGGATTTTTTCTTTCGCTTCCTGACTTAATCCATCGCCAGAAACGGTGGCTTTACCTTCGTTAATTTGGACGTTCACTTTATCCGCATCCGGGATGCCCGTTTTGTTCAGGTGTTCCTGTACCTTTTTTGCCAGATCGGCAGTGTCATGGTTGCCAGTAACCGCATCCCACAGTTTTTCACCCGCATCTTTTACAAAATTAAAGAGTCCCATATCCACCTCGGTAGTTAACAATCAACACCAGGAAGTGTAGCAGAGGAGAAAGAAGCGAAAAGAAAACGGCGCCAGAGCGCCGTAGTAGAAAGGTAATTAGTTACGCGTTTGTATCCAGAAGGCGTGGATCAGACCCGGGATGTAGCCCAGCAGCGTCAGAACAATATTGAGGATAAATGCCCAGCCGAACCCCTTCCCCAGCAGCACGCCAAGCGGGGGCAGAATAATAGTAAAAACGATTCTCCAGAAACCCATACACACTCCATACAAGCAAAAAGTTACTCATTGTTTAAAAAGAGATTTTATCTCTAAGCATAGTCAGTGTACCTAACTCTGCCAGCCTTCCCCTGCTGTTTTACCCTCCTTTACGCTCTTTACGCTGGCGTACGTTGACCGTTTATTTTAGAATAAGCTTAATTTAGAACATGCTTAAATACATATGACTGAACTTGAACAACTCCAGGCCAGCGCTGAGCAGGCTGCCGCCCTGCTAAAAGCGATGAGTAACCCGAAAAGGTTGCTGATTTTGTGCATGCTCTGCGGCTCACCCGGTACCAGCGCGGGCGAATTAGCCCGTGTTACCGGCCTGAGTCCTTCCGCCACTTCGCAGCATCTGGCGCGTATGCGTGAAGAGGGCCTGATAGACAGCCAACGCGATGCCCAGCGCATCCTGTACTCCATCAAAAATGCGGCCGTGAATTCACTGATCGCCACATTAAAAACACTGTATTGCCCATAAGGAGCCATCATGACCATTGGGACGATTTCCCCGCGCGAGGCGCAGACGCTGGTCGCACAAGGCGCAAAACTGATTGATATCCGCGATGCTGACGAGTATCTGTACGAGCATATTCCGGAGGCGCATCTGGCGCCATTACCTACGCTAGAGCAGGGATCGCTGCCTGCGAATTTACGCGCCGGGCAGGTGATTTTTCACTGCCAGTCAGGCAAACGTACACAAAACGCGGCGACAAAACTGAACGCTATTGCCGCGCCTGCGCAGGTCTGGTTGTTGGAAGGTGGCATTGACGGCTGGAAAGCCGCAGGTTTTCCGGTGGCAAAAGATCGTTCACAACCGTTACCGCTGATGCGCCAGGTGCAGATAGCCGCAGGCAGCCTTGCCTTACTCGGCGTCATTCTGGGCTACACCGTTAGCAGCGCCTTCTTCCTGCTGAGCGGTTTTGTGGGCGCCGGGCTAATACTCGCTGGCGTGACCGGCTTTTGCGGCATGGCGCGATTGCTGGATATCATGCCCTGGAACCGACGTACTCATTAAGCGGTAATCATTGAAACTGCGCTGTACCCGCTGATTGACGTGATCTATGGTGAGTTCTGCGATAAATAAAGGAGAGCAATATGTTTAAACCTGGCGATCTGGTTCAACCACGCATGGGTGGACCTAAACTGAAAGTTGTCGAAGTCAATGGCGATCACATTGTGGCGGTACACGCCAGTAATGAAAGCGGCGAAAAATTCACGCTAAAAGCAGCTGACGTGACGCGATATACCGAAGAGGGTGATTTTGGCGTTTGCTGAAAATAAGCGGTGAGGTCGCCCTCACCGCATTAATAATCAGATCAAAAAGTCATCAAGAGATTTACCGGCAGCCAGTGCCTGGGCAATTGGCTTCGGTGTGCGACCCTGTCCGGTCCATGTTTTTGTTTCACCATTGAGATCGGTAAAACGATATTTCGCCGGGCGCGGCTGACGTTTTTTAACTGAACCTGCCGTCGCAGGCGTCATGCTCAGTAGCTCTTCCGGATTGATCCCGTCTGCCTGCATCATCGCCAGCAAAGTATTAATTTTTTCCTGCTGTTCTGCACGTTGGCGCTGTAGTTGTTCTTCTTCATCACGGCGTTCTTTGGTCACTACCCTGAATTTTTCAAGCATATCTTCCAGCACATCAACGGAAAATTCACGAGCCATTGCACGCAGCGAGCGGATATTATTTAAGTTTTTTAACATTGAACTCATATTAACAAAACCTCTTTAACGTAAAACATAAAAACGGTATTACCCTAAATATTGTATGCAACTGCTTATTATATTTCCAGTCTAATTTATTCGCATATTACTAATCAAAAAAGCTAATTCGTGTATTTATAGCATCCATTTTGACATCGCCTATGCGATATATTCTATTCCTCTGCTAGTCGCTATAAATATACCTGCAAGGAGTCTCAGGGTATCAGTCGAGAAACAGGCCACAACATCGCGCGGAGCCGGTGCGTATACATATTGCACATTAGTCAACATTGAGAAAAGGAGCGCAAAAAATTCAGAAAAACAAATTTCCATAACCCATTGATCTAAAATGCCTTTAATTAAATCAGCAACGAAAATACCAAAACGAACAAAAAACAAACCATTGCAGAGCATTTTATCGACAAAAAGGTAATAAATAAAAATTTTAAGCTAGTTGCTAGTTATTATCCAGGCAGATATCCTATTCAAACGCGAAAGCAGCAAGACAAATCACTAGCAAGAAGGTATTCAAAACCTTTTTTTCCCTTTTTACAAGGAGCATTAACATGTTCTCTCCGCAGTCACGCTTGCGTCATGCAGTAGCAGACACGTTCGCGATGGTTGTTTATTGTTCTGTCGTGAACATGTTGATCGAAATATTCCTTTCAGGAATGAGCTTCGAACAGTCTCTGTACTCCAGACTGGTGGCTATCCCCGTCAACATACTGATCGCGTGGCCATACGGCATGTATCGCGATTTGTTTATGCGCGCGGCGCGTAAAGCCACGCAAGCAGGATGGGGGAAAAACCTGGCGGACGTGCTGGCTTATGTCACCTTCCAGTCACCAGTGTATGTGATTATTCTATTGACGGTTGGCGCAGACTGGCACCAGATTACGGCTGCAGTAAGTTCGAACATCGTGGTATCAATGCTGATGGGCGCGGTCTATGGCTACTTTCTTGATTATTGCCGCCGCCTGTTTAAGGTCAGCAGCTATCACCAGGCTAAAGCCTGACAGATCTCTTCGCGACTGGCCCTGCCAGTCGCATTATTAGTTTGAACTAACGTCGCCAAACAACCCACTCAGATAACGCTCAAGCGCAATTCGCGAACTGAAGCCGTGCGGAATACCATAATGTTCGTGAGTCTCTCCGGCTAAATATAGCGGGAATTGCTGGTAGTGATCGCAGGTTTTAATATCCGTCGCAGGTTCCGCCAGCGAAGAGCTGCGCTCTTTTAGCGTGGGATGGATAACTAATGCGGTACGTCCCATACGTGCTTCACGGTTAACGTACACATAATTTTCGCCACGACGATAGCCGTACGTTTTTTGCGTCACTACATCGACGGTAAAGCCCACTTTTTCAAGTACGCGCGCCACCTCATCAGGTCGTAAATACATATATTTTCCTCGTTATCTTTTTTACTGCGGGCTTACCTTACCTGATTCAGCATTAGCAACGCTTTCAGAAAAGTCCATAAACGAGTGGCGATGGTGGGACTAATATCTTAAGAACCGCGCAGAATTATGTCAGCGACATCCGCAGTTGATACGCCGCCTGCTGCGCCATTTCCACCGAGCTGATGTTGGTAAACGACAGCAATATTCCCCCCTTTCCTGCTGAAGTTATTCGCCAGCGGCTTAACGCCTGAACCGCCAGCCCGGCCTGATTCGCTTTGCGCACTAGCGCAACATCATCTCCGTCGACAGTTATCACCAGCTGAATCCCTCCTTCCTGAGGAATGACGTTAAATCCTTGTTCGCTCAGCGCGTTTTCCATCCATTGACGTCGCAGGGCATAATTCTGGCGCATACGTTTTAAGTGCCGCCAGAAGTGGCCATCTTGCATAAAATCCGCCAGCGTTTGCTGCCATAAAACCGGAACGCTACAGGCCGTTAGCGCCGCCTGCTGACGAAAATGTTCGACCTGAGTCAGGGGTACCACCAGCCATGCCGTGCGCAAAGCCGGAAACATCGATTTGCTGAACGTTCCGGCATAAATCACCCGCTGGGGCGCATCCAGACTTTTTAGCGGCGGCAACGGTTTACCGTGGTAGCGAAATTCACTGTCGTAATCATCTTCAATGATCCACGCCTGCGCCCGAGTCGCCCATTCAAGCAGTTGGTGGCGACGGTCTAATGACAGGGCGACGCCCAGCGGACTTTGGTGTGCGGGTGTGAGCAGCACAAAACGCGCCTGCGGGTAGTCACGGATCCCAGCACAGACATCCAGACCATCGGCATCAACCGACACCGGCATCAGCTCAATGCGCTCCTGAGCCACCACGGGGTGAATCAACGGAAAGCCAGGATCTTCGACCCACATCCCCTCACCGGGTTGAGACAGAGCGCGCAGGATTAACGTCATTGATGCCGCGTAACCTGAAGTAATAAAAATCTGCTCCGGCTGGCACTCAATACTGCGTGAGACGCGCAGGTAATCGACAATCGCCTGACGTAAAACCCGTTCGCCGCAAATATCGCCCACGGCCAGGTCAAAACGCGTTTGGGTGCGTAAACGCCGCCCCATCACCCGCGCCCAGACATCCCGCGGGAAGAGATCGAGTGCGGGTAATCCCATCTGAAAAGGCTGCGGCCTGGGGTTTTCTCCGGCGAAGATAGCGGGAGACACAGGTGCGTTTTCCGGTCGCAGTTGCTCACTGACAAATGTTCCTGCCTGCCCGCGTCGCGCGAGCCAGCCCTGCGCCACCAGATCTGCATAGGCATTTTCCACCGTCGAACGTGATACCCCCAGCTCCTGGGCCCAGGTCCGACTGGAGGGCAATCTTGTGCCTGGTTTTAGTTCACCTTTCTCAATGGCGTTTTTTAACTGACGGGCGATTTGCTGATAGCGTGGCATTTATGGTCTGCTTTTTTGGCAACAATATGGCTCTCTGTAGCAGTCCATTATAGTGCTACATTGCGGGTCATCCAAACGAGGAGAAATACCATGACAATGTTACGCCAGCCCTATTATGAACTCAGTCCTGAAATCTATAACGCTTTGGTTCAGGCCAGCAAAGCGCTGGAAAACTGCGCGCTGGAACCTACGCTGACGGAACTGATTTACCTGCGAGTCTCGCAAATCAACGGCTGCGCCTTTTGCCTGGAAATGCACAGTAAGGCGCTGCGCAAATCCGGTGTTGCGCAGGCCAAACTGGACGCGCTGGCAGGCTGGCGGGTGAGTCATCACTTCAGCGAGCAGGAGCGTGCAGCGCTGGCGTGGGCCGAATCCGTCACCCATATAGCCAGCACCCATGCCGAAGATGACGTTTATCTGCCGCTGCTCAACCATTTTAGCGCGAAAGAGATTAGCGATCTGACGTTTGCTATTAGCCTGATGAACTGCTTTAACCGTCTGGCGGTAGGGATGCGCATGTGATTCTGCGCTGCCGGATGGCGACATAAACGCCATCCGGCAACCTGCCATAGTTTCTATCACTTCCTCCGTCACGCTCATCACCCATGCCCTCATCAATCTAAAATTACCATATCTTGTATGGTTGAATCTTTTTAAAACTACATCTAGTATCTCCTCTATCAAGACACACACAACCTGACGCCCTCTATCGCGTCATTCTTTTACTTTTAGATGGAAATACGAATCATGCGCATTGTTATTTACACTCGTAACAACTGTGTTCAGTGCCACGCCACTAAGCGGGCGATGGAAAGCCGCGGGTTTGACTTTGAGATGGTAAACGTCGATTTACACCCCGATATGGCTGATCGCCTGCGCGATCAAGGCTTTCGTCAGTTACCGGTCGTGGTCGCAGGGGAAACCAGTTGGTCAGGATTTCGCCCGGACATGATCAACCGTCTGCGCCCGGCTCCTCAAGTGGCCAGCGCATGAGTCAGCTCGTCTACTTTTCCAGCAGCTCCGAAAATACGCACCGCTTCATGCAGCGTCTGGGGCTGCCTGCCATCCGCATTCCGCTTAACGAACGCGAGCGGATCCGGGTAGACGAACCTTACATTTTAATCGTGCCCTCCTACGGTGGCGGCGGTACAGCTGGCGCGGTCCCGAGACAGGTGATCCGCTTTTTAAACGATACGCACAACCGGGCGTTAATCCGTGGAGTGATCGCCTCCGGCAATCGCAATTTCGGGGATGCCTACGGTCGCGCGGGTGATGTCATCTCACAAAAATGCGGCGTGCCGTGGCTCTATCGCTTTGAGCTGATGGGCACCCAAAGCGATATCGACAACGTGCAAAAAGGAGTGAGCGAATTTTGGCAACGACAACCGCAGAACGTGTAGAACAGCAGACGCTGGATTATCACGCCCTGAACGCCATGCTGAATCTGTACGATAAGGCCGGGCGCATTCAGTTCGACAAAGACCATCAGGCGGTGGAGGCATTCTTTACCGCCCACGTCCGCCCCAACTCGGTGGCGTTTGCCAGCCAGCAGGCGCGTCTGGACACGTTGGTGGATGAAGGCTATTACGATGCCAGCGTGTTAGCCCGCTATGATCGCGCGTTTGTGCTGAAGCTATTCGCCCACGCCCACGCCAGCGGATTCCGTTTCCAGACGTTCCTCGGCGCATGGAAGTTCTACACCAGCTATACGCTGAAAACGTTCGACGGGAAGCGCTATCTCGAAGACTTTGAGGATCGCGTAACGATGGTGGCGCTCACGCTGGCGCAGGGCGATGAAGCGCTCGCTCTGCAACTGACCGATGAAATACTCTCCGGGCGTTTTCAACCCGCCACGCCAACCTTTTTAAACTGCGGTAAACAGCAACGCGGCGAGCTGGTTTCCTGCTTCCTGTTACGCATTGAAGACAACATGGAGTCAATTGGACGGGCGGTCAACTCGGCGCTGCAACTCTCCAAACGCGGCGGCGGCGTGGCATTTTTGCTCTCTAACCTGCGTGAGGCAGGTGCCCCCATTAAGCGCATTGAGAACCAGTCCTCTGGGGTGATCCCGGTAATGAAAATGCTGGAGGATGCGTTTTCTTATGCGAATCAATTAGGGGCGCGTCAGGGTGCAGGCGCGGTGTATCTGCACGCGCATCATCCGGATATTTTGCGTTTTCTCGATACCAAACGTGAAAACGCCGACGAGAAAATCCGTATCAAAACGCTCTCGCTTGGTGTGGTGATCCCGGATGTCACCTTCCAGTTAGCCAAAGAAAATGCCCAAATGGCGCTGTTTTCACCGTATGACGTGGAACGCATTTACGGCAAACCATTCGGTGATATCGCCGTAACTGAACGGTATGACGAACTGGTTGCCGACAAACGAGTGCGCAAAAAATACATTAACGCCCGCGATTTCTTCCAGCGGCTGGCCGAGATCCAGTTCGAGTCCGGCTACCCTTACATCATGTTTGAAGACACGGTGAATCGCGCTAATCCAATTGCCGGTCGTATCAATATGAGCAACCTGTGCTCAGAGATTTTGCAGGTTAACAGCGCTTCCACCTACGATGAAAACCTCAATTACGCACAAACAGGGCACGATATCTCCTGCAACCTCGGCTCGTTGAATATCGCTCATACCATGGATTCTCCAGACTTTGGGCGGACCGTGGAAACGGCGGTTCGCGGTTTAACGGCCGTTTCGGACATGAGCCATATCCGCAGTGTACCCTCAATTGAGGCCGGGAACAGCGCATCGCACGCTATCGGTCTTGGGCAGATGAACCTGCACGGGTATCTGGCACGGGAAGGTATCGCCTACGGCTCACCTGAAGGGCTGGATTTCACCAATCTCTATTTCTACACCATCACCTGGCATGCGCTGAATACGTCGATGAAGCTCGCCCGGGAACGCGGCAAAACCTTTGCCGGATTCAGGCAGTCCCGCTACGCCAGCGGTGAGTATTTTAACCAGTATCTGCAGGGCGACTGGCAGCCAAAAACCGCCAAGGTTCGCACACTGTTTGCCGCCAGCGGCATTACGCTGCCAACGCGTGAAATGTGGTCGCAGTTGCGTGAAGATGTCATGCGCTACGGCATTTATAACCAGAATTTACAAGCGGTTCCGCCAACGGGTTCTATCTCCTACATCAACCATGCGACATCAAGCATTCACCCGATCGTGTCAAAAGTGGAGATTCGCAAAGAGGGCAAAACCGGGCGCGTTTACTACCCTGCCCCGTTTATGACCAATGAGAATCTGGCCTTGTATCAGGATGCCTACGAGATTGGTCCACAAAAAATCATTGATACCTACGCTGAAGCAACGCGGCATGTCGATCAGGGGCTTTCACTGACGCTCTTTTTCCCCGATACCGCCACCACTCGCGATATCAACAAAGCGCAAATTTACGCCTGGCGTAAAGGCATCAAATCGCTGTATTACATCCGACTACGCCAGTTGGCGCTGGAAGGAACCGAAATCGAAGGTTGCGTGTCATGCGCGCTGTAAGGAGGACAACATGACATTATCCCGCGTGAGTGCCATCAACTGGAACAAGATTGAGGATGATAAAGATCTCGAGGTTTGGAATCGCCTGACCAGTAACTTCTGGTTACCGGAAAAGGTCCCGCTCTCCAACGATATCCCGGCCTGGCAAACGTTGAACGCCGCCGAACAGCAGCTGACTATCCGCGTTTTTACCGGGCTGACGCTGCTCGACACCATTCAGAACATAGCCGGTGCGCCAGCATTGATGGCCGATTCGTTAACGCCGCATGAAGAGGCGGTGCTATCGAATATCAGCTTTATGGAAGCGGTGCACGCCCGTTCGTACAGCTCAATTTTCTCCACTCTTTGCCAGACCAAAGACGTGGATGCGGCTTACGCGTGGAGTGAAGAAAATACCCCACTCCAGCGCAAGGCGCAGATCGTTTTGACACATTACGCCAGCGACGAACCGTTGAAGAAAAAAATTGCCAGCGTGTTTCTGGAATCCTTCCTGTTCTATTCCGGCTTCTGGTTGCCAATGTATTTCTCCAGCCGCGGAAAACTGACCAATACCGCCGATCTCATTCGTCTGATCATTCGTGATGAAGCCGTTCACGGGTATTACATTGGTTATAAATATCAAAAAGGTCTGGAGCACATTTCTGAATCCGCACGCGAGGAGTTAAAGAATTTTGCCCTCGATCTGCTGATGGAATTGTATGATAACGAAGCGCGTTATACGGAAGAATTGTATGCAGAAACCGGCTGGGTGGATGACGTCAAAGCCTTCCTTTGCTACAACGCCAATAAGGCATTAATGAATTTGGGATATGAGGCATTATTCCCGCCAGAAATGGCGGAGGTTAACCCGGCAATCCTTGCCGCGCTGTCGCCCAACGCTGACGAAAACCACGATTTCTTCTCGGGTTCCGGCTCATCATACGTGATGGGAAAAGCTGTCGAAACCGAAGACGACGACTGGAATTTCTAGCACTCATTTCCGCGGGAAATACCGTACATTTTTCGCGGAAATATTTTAACAGGATCACACTTTTGTCGTGCAAATATAATTGTGTGATCTACACTCAATATCAGACGCATTATTCGCCTGCATTTCAGCAATTCAGGCGACTTTTCATTGCCATTTACAAAAAATATTACCCCATTCACATTCGCGCTCAGCCCTTATATCACGGGAAGTCCCGCCACATGGCCTTCGGCAATATTCGTGCCACAAACAAATTCAGGGTTGTCTCAGATTCTCAGTATGTTAGGGTAGAAAAAGGTCACTATTTCCATCAGGTAATATATCGATATAAACAAATAACAGGAATCATTCTATTGCATGGCAATTAAATTAGAAGTTAAAAATCTCTATAAGATATTTGGAGAGCATCCGCAGAGAGCTTTCAAATATATTGAAAAAGGACTTTCAAAAGAGCAGATTCTGGATAAAACAGGGCTATCGCTTGGCGTTAAGAACGCCAGTCTGGCCATTGAAGAAGGCGAGATATTTGTCATCATGGGATTATCCGGTTCGGGTAAATCCACAATGGTACGCCTTCTCAATCGCCTGATTGAACCCACCCGCGGGCAAGTATTGATTGACGGCGTAGACATCGCCCGGATATCCGATGCTGAGCTTCGCGAGGTGCGCAGAAAAAAGATTGCGATGGTTTTCCAGTCCTTTGCCCTGATGCCGCACATGACGGTCCTGGACAATACGGCATTCGGCATGGAATTAGCCGGTGTTGGCGCGGATGAACGTCGTGAAAAAGCGTTAGATGCGCTGCGTCAGGTTGGTCTGGAGAATTATGCTCACGGATACCCGGATGAACTTTCCGGAGGGATGCGCCAGCGTGTGGGCCTCGCCCGTGCATTAGCCATAAACCCTGACATCTTATTAATGGATGAGGCCTTTTCTGCCCTCGATCCGTTAATTCGTACCGAGATGCAGGATGAACTGGTAAAACTACAGGCGAAACATCAACGTACCGTGGTCTTTATTTCCCACGATCTCGACGAAGCTATGCGTATTGGCGACAGAATTGCCATTATGCAAAACGGTGAAGTGGTCCAGGTCGGCACGCCAGATGAAATCCTGAATAATCCGGCCAATGATTATGTACGCACCTTCTTCCGCGGCGTTGATATTAGCCAGGTCTTTAGTGCCAAAGATATTTCGCGTCGTAGCCCTGAAGGTTTAATTCGTAAAACGCCCGGGGTCGGTCCACGTTCAGCGCTGCAATTATTGCAGGACAAAGATCGCGAATATGGTTACGTGATCGAGCGCGGCAATAAATTCGTCGGCGTTGTCTCTATCGACTCTTTAAAAACAGCATTAAGTCAGGCGCAAGGTATTGAAGCGGCATTGATCGATGAGCCGCTAGCCGTGGATGCACAAACTCCTCTCAGCGAGTTGCTTTCTCATGTCGGCCAGGCCCCGTGCGCGGTGCCGGTTGTTGATGAGGAACAGCAGTATGTGGGCATCATTTCAAAACGCATGCTGTTACAGGCTTTAGATCGTGAGGGGGCAAACAATGGCTGATCAAACCAATCCGTGGGATACCACACCAGCGGCCGACAGTGCCGCACAAACCGCCGATGCCTGGAGTACGCCATCAGGCGCGCCAGCTGACGGCGGTGGCGCAGACTGGCTGACCAGCGCACCCGCGCCGGCGCCAGAGCATTTCAATATTATGGATCCGTTCCATAAAACGCTGATCCCGCTGGATAGCTGGGTCACAGAAGGGATCGACTGGGTCGTTACCCATTTCCGTCCGGTCTTCCAGGGCATTCGAGTCCCGGTGGATTATATTCTCAACGGCTTCCAGCAGCTTCTGTTGGGTATGCCAGCCCCGGTGGCGATTATCCTGTTCGCTCTGATTGCCTGGCAGATTTCCGGCGTTGGAATGGGCGTTGCTACGCTGATTTCATTGATTGCAATCGGGGCCATCGGCGCGTGGTCGCAGGCCATGATCACCCTGGCGCTGGTACTAACCGCGCTGCTGTTCTGCGTGGTGATCGGTCTACCGATGGGGATCTGGTTGGCGCGCAGTCCACGGGCGGCAAAAATTGTTCGTCCGCTGCTGGACGCCATGCAAACCACACCGGCGTTCGTCTATCTGGTGCCGATCGTCATGCTGTTTGGTATCGGCAACGTCCCGGGCGTGGTGGTGACGATTATCTTCGCCCTGCCGCCAATCGTGCGTCTGACCATTCTGGGGATTAACCAGGTGCCAGCCGACTTGATTGAAGCCTCGCGCTCATTTGGCGCCAGCCCGCGTCAGATGCTGTTTAAAGTCCAGCTCCCGCTGGCGATGCCTACCATTATGGCCGGGGTCAACCAGACGCTGATGCTGGCGCTCTCAATGGTCGTCATCGCGTCGATGATCGCCGTCGGCGGACTGGGTCAGATGGTTCTGCGCGGAATCGGTCGTCTGGATATGGGGCTTGCCACCGTCGGCGGGGTTGGGATCGTGATCCTCGCCATCATTCTCGACCGTCTGACGCAGGCTGTCGGTCGCGACGCCCGTAGCCGTGGCAACCGTCGCTGGTACACCACCGGTCCAGTTGGGCTTATCACTCGCCCATTCACGAAGTAATTCACCCGCTGCCCGGTGGCGTATTGCTTACCGGGCCTATACGTCCCTCCAATAATTAAGGAACAACGATGCGACAGAACGTCATTATTGCCACAGCGTTTGCCACCCTTGTCTCCACCAGCACTTTCGCTGCCGATCTGCCAGGCAAAGGCATCACTGTACAGCCAATCCAGAGCACTATCTCTGAAGAATCCTTCCAGACGCAACTGGTCGCCCGTGCGCTGGAGAAACTGGGTTATACCGTTAACAAAACAAGCGAAGTTGACTACAACGTCGGCTATACCTCCATTGCCTCTGGCGATGCAACTTTTACCGCTGTGAACTGGCAGCCGCTGCATGATGATATGTATGCCGCAGCGGGCGGAGACAAAAAGTTCTATCGCGAGGGGGTATTCGTTACGGGTGCCGCGCAAGGTTATCTGATCGATAAAAAAACCGCTGAGCAGTATAAAATCACCAACATTGCCCAGTTAAAAGATCCGAAGATCGCCAAAATCTTTGACACCAACGGCGACGGAAAAGCAGACATGATGGGCTGCTCGCCGGGCTGGGGCTGCGAAGCGGTGATCAACCACCAGAACAAAGCCTTCGATCTGGAAAAAACCGTCGAGGTCAGCCACGGTAACTATGCGGCGATGATGGCTGACACTATTACCCGCTTTAAAGAAGGCAAACCCATTCTTTACTACACCTGGACACCGTACTGGGTGAGCGACGTAATGAAACCGGGTAAAGATGTGGTCTGGCTGCAGGTACCGTTCTCTTCCCTGCCAGGCGAGCAGAAAGACATTGATACCAAGCTGCCAAACGGCGCCAACTACGGCTTCCCGGTGAACACTATGCATATCGTCGCCAACAAAGCCTGGGCGGAGAAAAACCCGGCTGCGGCGAAACTGTTTGCCGTCATGAAGCTGCCGCTGGCGGATATCAACGCGCAGAACGCGATGATGCACGACGGGAAAGCATCTGAAGCCGACGTGCAGGGTCACGTTGACGGCTGGATCAAAGCCCACCAGCAACAGTTTGATGGCTGGGTGAAAGAAGCGCTGGCTGCGCAGAAATAACCCCCTCGTAGGCCTGATAAGCGTAGCGCCATCACACCAATGCCGGATGGTGGCGCGATGCGCCTTATCCGGCCTACACGCCTTCCTCCCAACCGCACAATCCATCACCCAACAAATCAGCAACATTTAATCACTTACGTTATGATTGTTTTCTGCAACCCATTTTTCAGTTGAAAACCATGACGAAAACCACTCAGGGACTTAGCCCTTCGCTGATCCTGTTAATGTCTATCGCCACCGGCCTCGCCGTCGCCAGTAACTATTACGCGCAGCCGCTGCTCGACACTATCGCACGTAACTTTTCGCTATCGGCCAGCACCGCTGGCTTTATCGTCACCGCGGCCCAGCTCGGCTATGCCGCCGGCCTGCTATTTTTAGTACCGCTTGGCGATATGTTTGAACGTCGGATGCTGATCGTCTCCATGACGCTGTTAGCGGCAGGCGGCATGCTTATTACCGCCAGTAGCCAGTCGCTGGGCATGCTGATCCTCGGCACCGCCCTGACCGGGTTGTTCTCGGTAGTGGCACAGATTCTGGTTCCGCTGGCGGCGACGCTTGCCACGCCGGATAAGCGCGGTAAAGTTGTCGGCACCATTATGAGCGGCCTGCTGCTGGGTATCCTGCTGGCGCGCACCGTGGCGGGATTACTGGCCAATCTTGGCGGCTGGCGCACCGTATTTTGGGTCGCATCGATATTAATGGCGCTGATGGCGATTGCGCTGTGGCGCGGTCTGCCGAAGATGAAATCAGATACTCATCTCAACTATCCGCAACTGTTAGGCTCCGTATTCAGCCTGTTTATCCATGATAAATTGCTGCGTACCCGCGCGATGTTGGGCTGCCTGACCTTTGCCAATTTCAGTATTCTCTGGACCTCTATGGCGTTTTTGCTCGCCGCGCCGCCGTTTAACTACTCCGAAGGAACGATCGGGCTGTTTGGCCTGGCAGGGGCCGCAGGGGCGTTAGGCGCGCGTCCGGCAGGTGGTTTTGCCGATAAGGGAAAATCACATCTCACCACGACCACAGGTCTGTTATTACTGCTGCTCTCCTGGTGGGCTATCTGGTTAGGGCATAGTTCCGTGCCAATGCTGATTATCGGTATCCTGGTCCTGGACCTCACCGTTCAGGGTGTACATATCACCAACCAGACGGTTATCTATCGCATTCATCCGGACGCGCGTAATCGCCTGACCGCCGGATACATGACCAGCTATTTTATTGGCGGGGCGGCAGGTTCGCTGATTTCGGCCTCCGCCTGGCAGCATGCCGGTTGGGCTGGCGTTTGTCTGGCCGGTACGACCGTTGCCCTACTCAACCTGTTGGTCTGGTGGCGAGGATATCACCGTCAGGAAGCCGTAAATTAAGCATATAGCGTATGTTTACCGCTGATTGGGCTCCGCAGGGTGTTAAGGAGCCCATCAGTCTGCTAAGGTTATAACTCATTGAACCAAGTTATATTAATTTCGGTAATGAAACCTATAACCCTATGGAAAGCCCGATATCCCAGTCTGAACCCAGTTCTGCGACGCTAACTGAAGGATTCAAAGACAGCCTGCCAATAGTCATCAGCTATATTCCGGTCGCTTTTGCATTTGGTCTCAATGCCACTCGCCTTGGCTTTACTCCGGTTGAAAGCGTGTTTTTCTCCTGCATTATCTATGCGGGAGCCAGCCAGTTTGTCATCACCACAATGCTCGCCGCAGGCAGTTCTTTGTGGGTCGCCGCACTGACCGTCATGGCCATGGATGTACGCCATGTTTTGTACGGACCTTCCCTGCGTAGCCGAATCGCCCAGCGACTGAGTAAACCCAAAAGCGCGCTGTGGGCCTTTGGCCTCACCGATGAAGTCTTTGCCGCCGCCACGGCGAAGCTGGTACGGGATAACCGGCGCTGGAGTGAAAACTGGATGATCGGCATTGCGCTATGCTCCTGGGCCTCCTGGGTGTTTGGCACGGTGATCGGCGCGTTTTCCGGTAGTGGTTTACTCAAGGATTACCCGGCAGTTGAAGCGGCGTTGGGCTTCATGCTCCCGGCGCTGTTCATGAGCTTCCTGCTCGCCTCTTTCCAGCGTCAACAAGCACTTTGTGTAACTGCAGCACTGGCCGGCGCGCTGGCTGGCGTCATGCTGTTTTCCATTCCTGCCGCCATCCTTGCAGGCATTGTCTGCGGATGTCTGACGGCTCTTATCCAGTCATTTTGGCAGGGAGGTCCCGATGAGCTATGAGGTCTTGTTGCTTGGCCTGCTGGTCGGCTGCGTTAACTACTGTTTTCGTTATTTGCCGCTCCGTCTTGGAGTGGGCAATGTTCGCCCGACGAAGCGCGGCGCGACGGGCATATTACTCGACACCATTGGCATTGCATCAATTTGCGCCCTGTTGGTGGTGTCTACCGCGCCAGAAGTGATGCACGATTCTCGTCGGTTCGTGCCTACGCTGGTGGGGTTTGTCATACTGGGCGCAAGCTTCTATAAGACCCGCAGCATCATCATTCCAACCTTACTGAGTGCTCTGGGCTATGGATTAGCCTGGAAAATGCTGATTGTCTTATAGATAAAAACAATCATTTTAAATAAATAATACATTTACTTTATTTGTCACTGTCGTTACTATATCGGCTGAAATTAATGAGGTTATACCCAAATGGATAGTTCGTTTACGCCCATTGAACAAATGCTAAAATTTCGCGCCAGCCGCTACGAAGAGTTCCCTTATCAGGAAGTGCTTCTGACTCGTCTATGCATGCACATGCAGGGCAAGCTGCTGGAAAACCGCAATAAGATGCTGAAAGCTCAAGGGATTAACGAGACATTGTTTATGGCGTTGATTACGCTGGAGTCTCAGGAAAACCACAGTATTCAGCCTTCTGAACTGAGTTGCGCGCTTGGCTCGTCACGCACTAACGCAACCCGCATTGCGGATGAGTTAGAAAAACGTGGCTGGATCGAACGTCGCGAAAGCGATAACGATCGCCGCTGTCTGCATCTGCAATTGACCGAGAAAGGCCACGCATTTTTGCAAGAGGTGTTACCGCCTCAGCATAACTGCCTGCATCAGCTTTGGTCATCTCTCAGCACCACCGAAAAAGATCAGCTTGAGCAAATTACCCGTAAACTTCTGACCCGTCTTGACCAGATGGAACAGGATGGCGCGGTATTAGAAGCGTTGCGCTAACGCGCCGACTCGCTCAGAAATCCAGATTTATAAATGAAAAAACCGACAGGCCAGCACGCATACTGCTGGCCTGTCTGATAAACAGGTCGGCTCAGCCGATGTGAAAAAAAGAAGATCGTGGAGAACAACATGAGCGTAAATGCGGAGACTCAAACCCCGCAGCAACCGGTCAAGAAGAATGGCAAACGTAAAAGTATGCTGCTCCTTCTGACCTTGCTCTTTATTATCATTGCCGTGGCATATGGGATTTATTGGTTTTTAGTACTGCGTCATGTCGAAGAGACAGACGATGCGTACGTGGCAGGGAACCAGGTTCAAATCATGGCGCAGGTATCAGGCAGCGTGACGAAAGTCTGGGCTGATAACACTGACTTTGTAAAACAAGGCGATGTGCTGGTCACCCTCGACCAGACGGACGCAAAGCAGGCATTTGAAAAAGCCAAAACTGCGCTGGCTTCCAGCGTGCGTCAGACGCACCAGTTGATGATCAACAGCAAGCAGTTGCAGGCAAGCATTGAAGTGCAGAGAACCGCGCTGGCGCAGGCACAAAGCGACTTTAATCGCCGTGTCCCGCTGGGCAACGCCAACCTGATTGGCCGCGAAGAGCTGCAACATGCGCGTGATGCCGTCGCCAGCGCTCAGGCTCAGCTTGATGTCGCTATCCAACAATATAATGCCAACCAGGCGATGATTCTCGGCAGTAAGCTGGAAGACCAGCCCGCCGTGCAACAGGCTGCCACTGAAGTGCGCAATGCCTGGCTGGCGCTGGAACGAACCAGAATCGTCAGCCCAATGACTGGCTATGTTTCCCGTCGTTCCGTGCAGCCGGGAGCGCAAATTAGCCCGACCACGCCGCTGATGGCGGTCGTTCCAGCCACAAACCTGTGGGTGGATGCCAACTTCAAAGAAACACAGCTCGCGCACATGCGTATCGGTCAACCTGCGACCGTTATCAGCGATATTTACGGCGATGACGTGAAATATACCGGTAAGGTTGTCGGGCTGGATATGGGTACGGGCAGCGCCTTTTCCCTGCTGCCAGCACAAAACGCAACGGGTAACTGGATCAAAGTCGTCCAGCGTCTGCCGGTGCGTATTGAACTGGATGCACAGCAGCTGGCGCAGCATCCGCTGCGTATCGGTTTATCTACGCTGGTTACGGTAGATACCTCAAATCGTGACGGACAAATTCTGGCAAGCCAGGTTCGCACCACGCCGGTATCAGAAAGTAATGCACGGGAAATCAACCTTGCTCCGGTCAATAAGATGATCGAAGAGATCGTGCAGGCCAACGCGGGCTAATTCAAAGGTGCGTGTGATGCAACAGCAAAAACCGCTGGAAGGCGCGCAGCTCGTCATTATGACGATCGCGCTGTCCCTGGCGACATTCATGCAGGTGCTGGACTCCACCATTGCTAACGTGGCGATCCCCACTATCGCCGGGAACCTCGGCTCTTCACTGAGCCAGGGAACCTGGGTGATCACCTCATTCGGGGTGGCGAACGCTATCTCGATTCCGATCACCGGCTGGCTGGCAAAGCGCTTTGGCGAAGTAAGGCTATTCATGTGGTCAACTATCGCCTTCGTCATTGCGTCATGGGCATGCGGGATGTCCACCAGCCTGAACATGCTGATTTTCTTCCGCGTAATCCAGGGGATTGTCGCCGGTCCATTAATTCCACTGTCACAAAGCTTGTTGCTGAATAACTATCCTCCCGCCAAGCGTTCCATCGCCCTGGCGCTATGGTCGATGACGGTGATTGTTGCCCCGATATGTGGCCCTATTCTTGGGGGCTATATCAGCGACAACTATCACTGGGGCTGGATATTTTTCATCAACGTGCCAATCGGTGCTGCGGTGGTATTGATGACCCTGCAAACCCTGCGCGGTCGGGAAACCAAAACCGAGCAGCGGCGCATCGATGCCATTGGTCTGGCCCTGCTGGTCATTGGTATCGGCAGCTTGCAGATTATGCTCGACCGCGGCAAAGAGCTGGACTGGTTCGCCTCTCAGGAGATTATCATCCTGACGGTGGTCGCCGTGGTCGCCATCAGCTTCCTGATCGTCTGGGAGCTTACTGACGAGCACCCCATTGTCGACCTCTCGCTGTTTAAGTCGCGCAACTTTACCATCGGCTGTCTGTGTATCAGTCTGGCCTATATGCTCTACTTCGGCGCAATCGTCCTGCTGCCGCAGCTGTTGCAGGAGGTATACGGCTATACGGCAACCTGGGCCGGTCTGGCGTCAGCGCCGGTTGGGGTGATTCCGGTGATCTTATCGCCGATTATCGGCCGCTTCGCGCACAAGCTTGATATGCGTCGGTTAGTCACGTTCAGTTTTATTATGTACGCCGTCTGTTTCTACTGGCGTGCGTGGACGTTCGAACCGGGTATGGACTTTGGCGCATCGGCCTGGCCACAGTTTATTCAGGGTTTCGCGGTAGCCTGCTTCTTTATGCCGCTGACGACTATCACGCTGTCCGGCTTACCGCCTGAGCGTCTGGCCGCGGCATCAAGTTTGTCGAACTTTACGCGAACGCTGGCCGGCTCTATTGGCACATCAATTACGACGACGATGTGGACTAACCGTGAGTCACTTCACCATGCGCAGTTAACGGAATCCGTTAATCCCTACAATCCAAACGCGCAGGCAATGTACGATAAGCTGCAGGATTTAGGGATGACGCACCAGCAGGCGTCAGGCTGGATAGCCCAGCAGATCACCAATCAGGGGCTGATTATTTCCGCCAACGAAATCTTCTGGATGTCGGCGGGGATCTTTCTGGTCTTGCTTGGCCTGGTGTGGTTTGCCAAACCGCCCTTCGGTGCGGGCGGCGGCGGCGGTGGCGCGCACTAAATATCTGATAAAAGGGATCTGCGGATCCCTTTTTTATTGCCCCGTAAACCACCTCCCAGGGATATGGTTTACGGGAGGGACAATAAAAAACCCCGGTTATAAGCCGGGGTTAATTTAAATACTGGAACAACTAATTAGTATGACTAAATATGCAGTTCCTGCAGTTTCTCTTTCGGCAGCGCCAGCTCTTCATTGCTGTTAACGCGTACATCATGCTCCAGAATATGACGTGCGATATCCTGTGCTTCGCTAAGAGAGTGCATCTGATACGTACCACACTGGTAAACGTTCAGCTCCGGGATCTGGTTTTGATCCTGCACTTTCAGCACGTCCGCCATCGCCGCTTTCCACGCGTCGGCAACACGCTGCTCGTCTGGCGTACCAATCAGGCTCATGTAAAAGCCAGTGCGGCATCCCATCGGAGAGATATCGATAATCTCCACGCCGTTGCCGTTGAGGTGGTTACGCATAAAACCTGCAAACAGGTGTTCCAGCGTGTGGATACCTTTCTCAGGCATCACTTCTTTGTTCGGAATGCAGAAACGCAGATCAAACACGGTGATTGCGTCGCCATGCGGGGTGTTCATCGTTTTTGCAACCCGGACCGCGGGAGCTTCCATCCGGGTGTGATCGACAGTAAAACTATCTAACAACGGCATTTAGCCACCTCCGATAAATTTTTTGAAAATAATCTGAACTCTTTGTTCCGGGGCGAGTCTGAGTATATGAAAGACGCGCATTTGTTATCATCATCCCTGTTTTCAGAGATGAAATTTTGGCCACTCCCGAGTGGCCTTTTTCTTTTGTATCAAGCGTGCTTTTCCAGCCACACGCTAAACGGCTCAGTATCAGCCGCTTCGATCTCCTGCTGACGACGCTTTGAAGCCTCGGTTTCAGCAATAAATTCCGCTTCCTGCAATATTTCTAACGGCTCTTCACGCAGCAGATTTCGGTAAGCCTCACCCAGCGCTTTACCCGTGCCGCCAATGCCTTCATCAATCATAGACCGTAGGATGCGGGCAGAGAAAGTCAGTTCTGGGTTGTCAAAACAGGCAACCAGTTCATCACAGACCTTTTGATACTCCTCTCCCCCATCGATGCTGTCCAGCGTTTGTGCCACGCGTTTCAGATCACGGAACAGATCTTTCCCTACCTTAGACAACGGGAACTGGGCTGTTTCACAGCCAATACCTAACGTCAACCCAGGCTTACGACCTTCAAGAATCACCCGATTCCAGTTTTTACGCGTACACAGCAATTCATCGCTGCTCATTTCCGGGGCATCGGCCAGCGCACACCAGACCATAAACAGATCGAGGAAACGCACCTGCTGCTCGTCCACGCCGATCGGTGAGAACGGGTTGATATCCAGCGAGCGAACTTCGATGTACTCAATACCGCCACGCAGAAGCGCGTCAGAAGGCGTTTCGCCACGACGAGTGACGCGTTTCGGGCGAATAGGCGCATACAGCTCATTTTCAATCTGCAGAACGTTGCTGTTGATTTGCAGACGCTTACCGTCCTTCTCCAGACCGATCGCCGCGTACTCCTCGGAAGGGGTTTTAATCGCGCGCTTTAATCCTGCCACATACTCATGCAAATCGTTAAACGTAATTCCGAGATTGCTTTGCGACTTATTGGTATAGCCCAAATCACTCAGGCGCAGCGACGTCGCATACGGCAGGTAATACATCCCACAGTCGGTTTTTTCAAACGGCAGGGTTGTCGGTTTTCCTTGCAGGAAAGAGGAACAAATGGCCGGAGAGGCGCCAAACAGATACGGGATCACCCAACCAAAACGGTAGTAGTTGCGGATCAGACGGAAGTAACCCGCGGAGATCTTCTCTTTAGCATCTTCGCCGTCCGTTACGCCACATTTCGCCTGCCAGAAAGCCATCGGCAATGAGAAATTGTAGTGTACGCCGGAGATAGTCTGCATCAGCGCGCCGTAACGGTTTTTGAGGCCTTCACGGTACAGCGTTTTCAGACGACCAGTATTCGACGTACCGTACTGCGCCAGTTCGATATCCTGACCTTCGGCAATATAGCAAGGCATGCTCAACGGCCACATACGCTCGTCGCCCAGGTTCCTGGCGGTATACCGATGCAGGTCGCGCATGAACGTGAGCATTTTCTCAATGTCGTCGCCTGGAGGCGTAATAAACTCCAGTAGTGCTTCGGCAAAGTCAGTGGTTATCCATTTATGCGTTAGCGCTGAGCCTAACACCTCAGGATGGCCTGTCGTTGCTAATGACCCATCTGCATTAACGCGCAGCGTTTCGCGCTCCAGCCCACGTTGAATCCCCTTTAACGCCTGAGGATGGTTTTCCAGCCAGGCCAGCGCCTGTGATACGTCCGGGATCAAATTGACCTCCCGCCTGTCAAAATCGTTTTAATTAGCATAATGGTATTGGTTACCCTGAAGGCTATCTCACAACACAATTAGTGCCACCACATAATGCCTTGCGTCGTTACCGCTGCGACAACTACATAGCGCAGCGCCTTGCCAAGGCATAAGAAAAAAAGTACTGGACCCCACGAGATGCGCATCCATCCAGCTAACAGGCACAGTAAATCACCCACAACCGGCATCCAGCTTAATAATAGTGTGACAGCGCCATAGCGCCGCAGCCAGCCAGTGGCTTTTTCTTGCCAGCGCGATGTTTTACGCAATGGAAAGAAACGCCCAAGGATAACGTTAGTTAACCCTCCAAGGCTATTACCCATTGTTGCTGTTAAGACTAAGACCCAGGGATGACTTACCCCAGAGACCAGCAAAGCAACTAAAACAACTTCAGAATTGCCGGGTAATAGCGTAGCGCTGAGAAAACTGCTGGCAAACAGTGACAGGAGCGATAGTCCATCACTCACAATAACCGGACATCCACCGCGTCCATTCCTGCGGCACGCGCCGCCTGCAGTCCAAAATCGGCATCTTCAAACACGACACAGCGTGCCGGAGCAACACCCATACGTTCGGCACAGAGCAAAAACGTATCAGGAGCAGGTTTATGGTGTTGTACGTGATCGGCTGCGACTACAGCATCAAAATAGCGACGCAGCCCAAGGTGTGCGAGCAGAGCTTCCGCAATCGCGCTTTCACTCCCCGTACCTACCGACATAGGACGACGACCATGCCAGGCTTTCACGACGTCAACCAATGGCAAAGGCTGGACGCTATCCAGCAGCATGCTTCTCACCTTGTCGGTTTTTTCACGCGCCAATGCATGAGGGTCAAGATCGGCATGATTCAATTCAATTACCGACTGGGCAATACGCCACGTTGGGGAGCCATTGAGGGCGACCATGGCTTGTTCATCAAAACGTAATCCATAATGCCCCAATACCTCATGCCACGCCTTACGGTGCGTTGGCTCGGTATCCAGGATGGTGCCATCCATATCAAAAATCAAACCCGCATAACGTTCGTACATCGTCTTCTCACAAGCCGAATGACCAGACGTTATTTTATCGTAATTGATTGATTTTGTCGCTGACAGCGAATTAAGGGGTGTTCCGGGAGTATGTGGAAATGATTCAAAGGAGAGAAGATGGTGCATCCGGGAGGATTACTCGGCTGCGCCTCGCCCTGGGGCCGTTGCTGAAGCAACGTTATCATCCCTGGTGCTCACGATTATCTCGCAGACCATGAAACAACAGTGTTGCTGTTATCTCGGAGAAGATGGTGCATCCGGGAGGATTCGAACCTCCGACCGCTCGGTTCGTAGCCGAGTACTCTATC
>NZ_JAOWCZ010000027.1:0-132051 GCF_030336705.1 Citrobacter sp. Cb028
CCTTCCTCCTCGCTGAAAGTACTTTACAACCCGAAGGCCTTCTTCATACACGCGGCATGGCTGCATCAGGCTTGCGCCCATTGTGCAATATTCCCCACTGCTGCCTCCCGTAGGAGTCTGGACCGTGTCTCAGTTCCAGTGTGGCTGGTCATCCTCTCAGACCAGCTAGGGATCGTCGCCTAGGTGAGCCGTTACCCCACCTACTAGCTAATCCCATCTGGGCACATCCGATGGCAAGAGGCCCGAAGGTCCCCCTCTTTGGTCTTGCGACGTTATGCGGTATTAGCTACCGTTTCCAGTAGTTATCCCCCTCCATCGGGCAGTTTCCCAGACATTACTCACCCGTCCGCCACTCGTCACCCAAGGAGCAAGCTCCTCTGTGCTACCGTTCGACTTGCATGTGTTAGGCCTGCCGCCAGCGTTCAATCTGAGCCATGATCAAACTCTTCAATTTAAGTTTGATGCTCGTGAATTAAACTTCGTAATGAATTACGTGTTCACTCAGAGACTTGGTATTCATTTTTCGTCTTGCGACGTTAAGAATCCGTATCTTCGAGTGCCCACACAGATTGTCTGATAAATTGTTAAAGAGCGGTTGCGACGCGCTTTAGCGCTCTGTCGCGAGGTTCCGTATATTACGTTTTCCTCATTCAGAGTCAAGCATTTATTTTTGCTTTTCTCTGCGAGATCCTCAGTGGAACCCCGCTGACCCGGCGGCGTGTAATCCGTTGTTCCGTGTCAGTGGAGGCGCATTATAGGGAGTTATTTCAGGCTGACAAGGGGAAATTTAAAATAATCTTCCGAGTGCCTACTTTTCCACCAAAACAGCCTAAACAGCCAGTTTTTCGAGCGTCTTAAAGCCATAACGCTGCAGCACGGGCAATAATTGTTCGGCTTCTGCCGTCATTGCCATGCAGAATGCGACATTCTCATCAGTTGATTTCGCGTCTGGCGCTTCATGTTCTAATAACCAGGCCGTACGACGCGCAATCGCGGCACCAGAATCTACTAGCCGCGTCCCCTCAGGCAGGACCTGTAAAAGTTCTTCCCGTAATAGAGGGAAATGGGTGCATCCGAGCACCACCGTGTCAGGTGGTTCCGACATCCGCAGCCAAGGGCGCAGGACACGACGCAGTTCTTCCAGAGAAACGGTTTCACCGTGCAGCTTCGCTTCCGCCAGTTCCACCAGTTCAGCGGAACCCAGCATCGCTATCTGACATTCGTTAGCAAACCGTGCAATCAACTCATGGGTATATGAACGCTTCACCGTTGCACGCGTAGCCAGCAGTCCCACCACACCATTCGCCGTGAGTCGCGCCGCCGGTTTAATAGCAGGCACCACGCCCACAACCGGAAAGGCAAATTTCTCACGTAATGCAGGGAGCGATACCGTGCTTGCTGTATTACACGCGATGACCGCAAGAGAGAGGGGATAGCGCTGCTGGACCGCAGTCACAATCTCAACAACACGTTCGACGATAAACTCCTCGCTCTTCTCTCCATAAGGAAAGGCGACGTTGTCGAAAGCGTATATATAGTGGAGATCCGGCAGAAGACGCCGGATCTCGTCATAGACCGACAACCCACCGACGCCGGAATCAAACACCAGCACAGTGGGGCGCGGATCAGAAAGTGTAGCTGCCAGACAAGGTGTATTCCCGTCCTGCAGTTGCGTAGCCATAAACTGTCTCGTAATCTTTATCGAACAGGTTGGCGATTTTACCACGAACTGTCAGCTGTGAGGTGATTGGATATGACACACCAAGATCCCACAGGCTAACCCCACCCATTTTTACATCTCTCTTATTGTCGTAGTCGTTATCGTAACGCTCGCCGAGGTACTGATACATTACATTCCAGCCGAGTTCAAAGATTTGCCCGGTCAGCTCATACTTTACCTGCTGCTTAGCACGGCGATAGAGAACCTTATTAGTTTCATCATCACGCGGATCGACATATTGCAGCGTCAGGTGGTGATCTACCGGACCAGTGGTGATATTTCCAGTCCACTCCAGACCTTTAATGGTGGCTGACTTCAGATTGACGTACTGGTTATCTTTATAATCGATCAGGTTTTGAACTTTATAATGATATGCAGAAAGACGCCAATCCAGCGGCCCGGTCAGTCCATCAATACCGGCCTCCCACTGCCTGGATTCTTCCGGCTTCAGATTTGGGTTGGCGGCAATGCCAGGCCCATAAGACGATGCAAAACGCGTCGCGCCATATTGCTGCCCAAGGGACGGCGCCAGGAAACCCGTGCCATAGGAGAGAGTCGCCCGATAGCCATCAACAAACTCCCAGCCCGCAGCGGTCTGCCATGTCCCATGCCAGCCGAACTGCTCATCATGATCTTCACGGCCAGAAGCTTCCAGCGTGACGCTATCGATTTGCTGCTGCCCGGTCAGGTAGAGTCCGGTGGTATCACGTTTGTAAGTATCGGCCTTCGTTGTACTGCTGGAGGTCAGCTTTTCCTGTTTCCAGTCAACCCCGCCGTTAACCGCCCCGTGCCCAACTTCAACACTATTACCCCACTGAATATAACGTTGCTCCATGTTATCCAGCGAGGCATCCCCCGCATACCGACCGAGCTCGTTGCTGTAGTTGTAATCTTTCAGGTGCTGATAATTGGCGATCAGCTGAGAAGAATAGATGCCAGAACTGTATTGCAGGCCAGTATCCCAGGATTGAGTGTAATTCTGAGCTTCATCATTGCCGCCAACATAGCCATATGAACCCTGATCGTAATCGCTATTCGCCGTATAGCCATAGCCGCGAAAGAACCCAGAGACGTTATCGTTAAACTTATGCTGTACGCCTCCCCAGAACAGCTTGTTGCGGTAGCCGTCCCGGTCACTGTCACCGCGATAGGGAGAGTCAGGCTGAATGTTAAAGCCCCTGGTCGTCTCATATGCCCCGGCAGCCGTTACGATCGTATCGCCAAACCTTTTATTTATGATGCCATCATAGGTCTGGTAACCATCCGTTCCCATACCGGCATTGATCTGCGATTTATCGTCATTGCTCATCGTAATGATATTGACGACGCCGCCAATCGCGCCGGAGCCGTACACCGCTGAACGCGGTCCGCGAATGTATTCAATGCGCTGCACCAACGATACCGGGAGCTGGCCAATATCAATAGCGTTACTAATGCCCGCCCGTGCCATCGGCACACCATCAATCAGTACCAGGACATGCCGCGCTTCGGTGCCGCGAACATACAGAGAGGAACTTTTTCCCATTCCGCCGCTCTGTGAGATATCTACCCCAGGAAGACGGCGCATCACGTCATTAAGATCTTTTGACTGCCAGCGCTGAATATCTTCGCGGGTAACAATATCCGTTGGCGCAAGCACGGTATTTACCGGTTGTTGAAAACGGTTAGCGGTAACGACAAGGGTATCCGGGCCTGAATCCTGCGCCCAACCAGAAAATGCCGTGACGGAGAGCGCCGTCAGCAGCGAAGCTTTTTTAATCATTGTAAAGCATCCACAATATAAGAAGGATGCCGCAGGTCCCACCGATAGTACGCGATGATGAAAACCAGATGCGACGTTAGCCGGCAGGTCTTCGGGCTTGGAGGCAACTTAAAGAGATGATGACTTCCCACGGCAAGCCGCAGTGTCTGCACCAGGTGCGCTCATCCCCTACCTTCCTTACCGCTGCGCGTCAGCTCCAGATTCACACTGGATTCCCTTTTAACTCACAGGACCGGAAAACGGATGCTACAGTTTGTTACAACCTGGTGTCCAGACCGCGCATCACAATATCGGAAATCATCAATGACTGGACATCTGTTGAGCAATCCCTACAATCCCCGCGTACTTTTATTTTTCAGGACGCATCATGACCCCCGAACACCTTCCGACAGAACAGTACGACGCCCAGTTAGCTGAAAAAGTAGTGCGTCTGCAGAGCTTAATGACGCCATTTTATGCACAGGCTCCGGAAGTGTTTCGCTCGCCGGTCAGCCACTACCGTATGCGCGCGGAATTTCGTCTGTGGCATGACGGGGATGATCTGTACCACATCATGTTCGACAGCCAGACCAAAAGCCGTATCCGCGTCGACAGTTTCCCGGCGGCCAGCGAGCTTATCAACACGCTGATGACGGCAATGATCGACGGTGTTCGCAACAACCACGTCCTGCGCCACAAACTGTTCCAGATTGATTACCTCACTACCCTGAGCGATCAGGCGGTGGTATCGATGCTGTACCATAAAAAGCTGGATGATGAATGGCGTCAGGAAGCTGAAGCGCTGCGGGATGCGTTACGGGCGCAAAACCTGAACGTGCATCTGATTGGCCGGGCAACCAAAACCAAAATCGAGCTGGACCAGGATTACATTGACGAACGCTTGCCGGTTGCGGGTAAAGAGATTATCTACCGCCAGGTTGAGAACAGCTTCACCCAGCCGAATGCCGCCATGAATATTCAGATGCTGGAATGGGCGATTGATGTCACCAGGGGATCAAAAGGCGACCTGCTTGAGCTGTACTGCGGCAATGGCAATTTCTCGTTAGCCCTCGCACAAAACTTCAACCGCGTGCTGGCCACTGAAATCGCTAAACCGTCCGTGGCTGCTGCGCAATACAACATTGCGGCTAACCATATTGATAACGTACAAATTATCCGCATGGCGGCCGAAGAGTTTACTCAGGCGATGAACGGGGTTCGCGAGTTCAACCGTTTGCAGGGAATCGATCTGAAGAGTTACCAGTGTGAAACCATTTTCGTTGACCCACCGCGCAGCGGTCTGGACAGCGAAACAGAGAAAATGGTGCAGGCGTACCCGCGAATTCTGTACATCTCCTGTAACCCGGAGACATTGTGTAAGAACCTGGAAACGTTAAGCCAGACGCACAATGTTTCACGCCTGGCTCTGTTCGATCAGTTCCCGTATACGCACCATATGGAGTGCGGAGTATTACTGACCGCCAAGTAAATGATGTCCTGGCCGGGGGCGCTTCGCTTGCCCGGCCTACAAATATTACTCCACGATTTCCTGTCTACGGTTACGCACTTTAAAGCCGATCCAGAACACCAGAATCACAGACAGAACCGCTGGGAAGAAGTTTGAGCCAATATCCGGATATTCAGCGCGCACCACAGTGCTGTACAACAGAACGCCGAGAATAAAACAGGCGGCGGCCAGGCCCGGTAACCCCACAGGCATCGTACGATTTTGATAGCGTTGATGCAGACAATAAACCGTCAGCACCAGCGAAATAATTGGGAATACTGAGAATGGCACAATGGAGCTAAACAGCGCCGCAAATGTGCCATTGATCGATAAGCCAGCAACCAGCGCCAGCAGCAGCGTACCTTTATCTTGACCTGACTGTTTCATTGCTCGTCCTTCTCGTTACTCGGAGTGATGCGTCATCTTCTCTTGTTCACGGCGGTACCAATAAAATGCGCCCTTCGCGATCATGCGCAGTTGCAATACCAGCCGTTCTTCCAGCTGTCGACGCTGCTCGGCGCCAACATCCAGTGCTTCTGCCCCGGCGCTGAACACAATGGTGACCATGGCTTCGGCCTGCGCTTCAGTAAACGCACGAGGCATATGGTTTTCGAGTTCGAGATAGTCCGCAAGTTCCGCAATGAAGTGCTGAATTTCACGAGCGACCGCTGCGCGAAACGCCGCGGAGGTTCCCGAACGCTCGCGCAATAATAAACGGAAGGCGTTGGGATTGTTGCCGATGAACTCCATAAATGTTGAGACCGAGGTGCGGATCACACTCCCGCCCTTCGCGATACGCTGACGCGCCTGACGCATCAACTGACGCAGCATCAAACCACTCTCATCCACCATCGTCAGGCCGAGTTCATCCACATCGCGGAAATGGCGATAAAACGAGGTTGGCGCAATGCCCGCTTCACGAGCGACTTCGCGTAAACTGAGGCTGGCAAAACTACGCTCAGCGCTGAGTTGACTAAATGCGGCTTCTACCAGCGAACGCCGGGTTTTTTCTTTTTGTTGCGCTCTAACGCCCATCACGATGTCTGAATCCTTCCACATATCTTGCTGGCACTATACCAGAGATTAGGCGGTTGGCATGGCTTTGTGAATGATTGTTTACGCGCAGTTTGTGCTTCGAGTTCGCAAAAAAGCACAACGATAATTGGGTTATCCCGACAACGATGTTACTATTCTGTTGCTTTTATGTATAAGAACAGGTAAGCCTGACCATGTCACATTCCTACGATTACGATGCAATAGTAATAGGTTCCGGTCCCGGCGGCGAAGGCGCTGCAATGGGTCTGGTTAAGCAAGGAGCGCGCGTCGCGGTGATTGAGCGCTATCATAACGTCGGCGGAGGCTGTACCCACTGGGGGACCATCCCGTCGAAAGCCCTCCGCCACGCCGTCAGCCGTATTATTGAATTCAATCAGAACCCACTTTACAGCGACCACTCCCGACTCCTTCGTTCTTCTTTCGCCGATATTCTCAACCACGCTGATAACGTTATTAATCAGCAAACGCGTATGCGGCAAGGATTTTACGAGCGCAACCACTGTGAAATTTTGCAGGGAAATGCCCGTTTTGTTGATGAACACACACTCGCCCTTGAATGCCACGACGGCACGGTGGAAACGCTGACCGCGGATAAGTTCATCATCGCCTGTGGTTCACGCCCCTATCATCCGGTAGATGTCGACTTTTCCCATCCCCGGGTTTATGACAGCGACTCTATCCTGAGCCTGCACCATGAACCCCGCCATGTTTTGATTTATGGCGCGGGAGTAATTGGCTGCGAATATGCGTCGATCTTCCGTGGAATGGACGTCAAAGTCGATTTAATCAACACTCGCGATCGCCTGCTTGCGTTCCTCGATCAAGAGATGTCCGACTCGCTCTCTTACCACTTCTGGAACAGCGGTGTGGTCATTCGCCACAACGAAGAGTACGAGAAGATTGAAGGTTGCGATGACGGCGTCATCATGCATCTGAAATCCGGTAAGAAACTGAAAGCCGACTGCCTGTTGTACGCCAATGGCCGTACCGGGAATACCGATTCGCTGGCGCTGGAAAATATTGGGCTGAAAACCGACAGCCGCGGACAGTTGAAGGTCAACAGCATGTACCAGACGGCGCTGCCGCACGTGTATGCCGTAGGAGATGTGATCGGCTATCCGAGTCTGGCATCGGCGGCCTACGATCAGGGACGCATTGCCGCCCAGGCATTGGTAAAAGGCGAAGCTACCGCGCATCTGATCGAAGATATCCCGACCGGAATTTATACCATTCCGGAAATCAGCTCCGTCGGGAAAACCGAGCAGCAGCTCACGGCCATGAAAGTTCCATACGAGGTTGGCCGCGCCCAGTTTAAACATCTGGCACGTGCGCAAATCGTGGGTATGAGTGTCGGAACGCTGAAGATCCTGTTCCATCGCGAAACGAAAGAGATTCTGGGGATCCACTGCTTTGGGGAACGCGCGGCCGAAATTATTCACATCGGTCAGGCGATAATGGAGCAAAAAGGTGGTGGTAACACCATCGAATACTTCGTTAACACCACCTTTAACTATCCAACCATGGCGGAAGCCTATCGGGTAGCAGCGCTAAATGGCTTAAACCGCCTGTTTTAACGCTCTGTCGAAATGGCCATCCATTGACCCACGGATGGCCTCTGCCAGCTGTTCATAACGGCTGCGCAGCGGCGAACCTGGACGATACACCAGGCCAATCGTACGGCGCGGTTCAGGCTTGATGCAGGGCAGATAGACAACGCCATCACGCTTACGCTCCGGCGGCACGGCCAGCGCAGGCAGTAAGGTAATACCGCTGCCTGCCGCCACCATGTTACGCAGCGTTTCCAGACTGGTCGCCCGGAAATGGGTATCCTCATCGGCACCCGCTTCAAAGCAGAAGCCCATCGCCTGATCGCGCAGGCAGTGGCCATCCTCTAGCATCAGCAGTTTCTCACCCGCCAGATCGGACATCGGCACACAGTCGCGGTTTGCCCATGGGTGATCTTCATAGATCGCCAGCAGCATAGGCTCATCAAATAACGGTACTTCGATGAACGCCTCACTCTCTTTCACCAGCGCCAGAATGACGCAGTCGAGCTTACCGCTATCCAGTTGCGCCAACAGCTGATGCGTCTGCGCCTCATGGAGATACATTTCCAGTTTTGGGAAGGTCTGGTGCAACATAGGAATAATATGCGGCAGCAGGTATGGCCCCACCGTTGGGATCAAACCAATATGCAGCGGTCCAGACATTGTCTCGCCTTGTTGGCTTGCCATCTCCTTGAGCACTTTGACCTCGCGCAGCACGGTGCGCGCCTGATCCACCAGCAGTAAACCTGCCTGAGTGAACAGCACTTTGCGACTCGTACGCTCCAGCAGCATGACACCAAGCTCATCTTCCAGCTTGCGGATCTGTCCGCTCAGCGTTGGCTGACTAACGTGACAGGAGTCTGCCGCTCGTCGGAAGTGACGATGTTCGGCTAGCGCCACCAGGTATTCAAGATCACGAATATTCATTATTCATCCTCCATCGCCACGATAGTTCGTAGCGATAGGTAGAATAGCAACGAACGATTATCCCTATCAAGCTTTCTGTTTAATAATGCACCACAGAAACGGAACGGTACCCCTTTAACCCTTGAAGCTACTGTCCGTTTTGAGAGTTTCTCTCATACTCGAAATAACTAAAGCCAACGTGAACTTTTGCGGACCTTGAGTCCGCATTTTTTTTGCGCCCGGCGCGAATACATTCAAAAAAATATATACAAAATATAAATTACATATTCCCATCAGATTATTTAAATTAAAACCATATTAAATTAAAATAATCAAAAACATTTTGTATCATTTATATATTTGACGCCCTATCAGGTTCATAAATAATAACCGCGCGATATTCAATATATGGCAAATCGCAAGAACACTCGTTTCTTCGCCACTCTAATTATTTAGAGTATATTCACCCATATTTTTCTAATATTTATCGAATGGAATCTTTTATGAAACTCAATACTATTTCGCGATATTTTCTCGCGGCAGGCCTGATGTCGTGCGCCGCAAACGCATTCGCCCTGGAAGCCTGGAACGGTCAGGCAGGTGGAAACACCATTGAAGTTATTTTTGACAGTAAAGTTTATAGTAACCGCTGGTATGTAAATGCCGATAATTGCCCACAGGGCGCGTCAGCTGAAAACTGGGATAATCCGTGGAATTACGTGCGCGATGCCACAAAAGCGGAAATCGATCAATATGGCAACCCAACCACTTGTGAATCCGGGAGCGCCACGCCTGTTGCCCACGACGCATTCAGCGCAGAAAAAGATTATGCCAAAGATGATATTGTCGCTTATAAGGATGTGACATATGAAGCGTCCAGGCCCATTCCGGCTTATTCCTTTACCCCAGGTGCCGACAATCCGTGGAAACACTATACGCCAGTATCCGACTGGCGTTCCAGCCAGGTTTACAACAAAGGGGATGAGGTCAAAGTTGACGGACAGTCTTATGAAGCACTGTACTATACCGTTGGCGATAACCCTTCTATTGCAGGTAACCAGAACCCGACCGGCACCAATGGCCGTCCGTGGAAACCGTTAGGCCCAACGGTCGAATTCACCCAGGAACAATTTAATAATGCCCCACAGATCAACTCCATTGCGCTTTACGAACCTGGCAAACTGGCGGTGTACAAAGGGATACCTTATGTCGCTCAGACGAAAGTCAAAGGCGTTATGCCGTATGATAAAAACCCATGGGCGATTTATACCAACTGGACTGGCACCAAAGAGCGCGTAGGGACGCCGAAGAATCCATGGCCTGCCCACGTTTATGCACCATACGTCGACTTTAGCCTGAACAGCATTCCGGATCTGGCGAAACTGGCGAAAGAGCAAAACATTACCCACTTTACCATGGCGTTTGTCGTCGCGAAAAGCGGCGAGCAGTGCATCCCAACCTGGGGTACGGCCTATAATCTGCAGGATTACTCACAGTACAGCAAAATAAAAGCGCTGCGTGAAGCCGGTGGCGATGTGATGGTTTCCATTGGCGGAGCGAATAACTCCCCGCTGGCGGCTGCCTGTAAGAATGTGAAAGATCTGCAAAAACTCTACTACGACATTGTTGATAACCTGAACCTGAACGTGCTGGATTTTGACATCGAAGGCACATGGGTGGCCGATCAGGATTCCATCGATCGCCGCAACCAGGCAGTAAAAGAGGTTCAGGCTCAGTGGAAAGAGGAAGGTCGCAAAGTCGGGATCTGGTACACCCTGCCAATTCTGCCGACCGGTCTGACGGCTGAAGGTCTGTATGTGCTGGAAAATGCGCGCCATGTCGGCGTTGAGCTGGCTGGTATTAACGTAATGACCATGGACTACGGTAATGCCGTCTGCCAGTCAGACGGTACCGAAGGGCAGAACATCCACGGTAAATGCGCCACGTCCGCCATCGACAACATGTTCACCCAGTTGAAAAAAATCTGGCCAGAGAAATCTGACAAAGAGATCAACGCCATGATGGGCACCACCCCGATGATCGGTTACAACGATGTACAGGGCGAAGTGTTCTATCTGTCCGATGCGAAACTGGTGATGGACGACGCGAAAAAACGCAACCTCGGCATGATTGGCGCGTGGTCAATGGCACGCGATCAGCCGAGCGTGGCGAAGCAGGTCAGCCCGGAGCACAGCGGTATGACCGCACAGCAGGCACCGATGTACGCATACAGCCAGGTATTTGCGCCGTTTACTCACGCAGATGAAAAAGAGGTCGTCACCGGTGTTTATAAATCACGGAAAAACAACCTCTGCCTGGATGTCAAAAACGGTCAAATCCGGAATGGCGATCGTTTGTTCACCTATGCTTGCTCCGGCTCCAACAACCAGACCTTTAAATTTGATGCCCGTGAACGTCTGGTAATTGGCAATAGCCAGAGCTGCCTGGATATTCAAAACGGTTATAATGTTGAAGGCAGAAATATTATTTCTTACACCTGCCACACCCCGACTGATACCAACAAAAATCAGACATGGACCTGGCAAAACAACAAGTTCGTCTCACAGAAGGAAGGCACGCAACGTTGTATGACGGTGGGTAACGACGGTTATGTCACCTTAAGTACCTGCACCGACAATAACGTCGCGCAGGAATTTGAGATTTATCGTCCGTAAACTGCTATCCAGAATAGAAACATGACAAGGCCATCCCTCAGGATGGCCTCTTTTATTACCGACGTTAAATCAGCCGCGCCTTCGCGTAGTCGATCGCCTGCGCCACCTGCTGTGGCGACACGCCGCCTTTCGCCGCACGTTTATCCAGGCACGATTGCAACGAGAGGATCGGATAAACGTCATCGCCAATCACCTGACTGAACTTTTGTAAGTCAGCAAGCGACAGCGCTTCCAGCGGTTTGCCCTGACGAATCGCCTCGACCACCGTCTCACCCACAATATGGTGTGCTTCGCGGAACGGGACGCCTTTTGCTACCAGATAATCCGCCAACTCGGTGGCGTTAGCATAACCCTGCTGCGCCGCTTCCTGACAACGCGGACGTTTCACCTGAATGCCATCCAGCACCAGCGCAGCCATATGCAGACAGTCCAGCCAGGTGTCGAGCGCATCGAACAGCCCTTCTTTGTCTTCCTGCATATCTTTATTGTATGCCAACGGGAGACCTTTTAAGGTCATCATCATGCCGGTCAGCGCACCCTGCACGCGACCGCATTTGCCACGGATCAGCTCCAGCGCATCCGGGTTTTTCTTCTGCGGCATCAGAGATGAACCCGAAGTTACACGATCGGACAGCTCGACAAAGCCCGCTTCGCCGGTATTAAAGAAAATCAGGTCTTCAGCAAAACGCGACAGGTGCACCATGCCGATAGAAGCGTTGGAGAGTAACTCCAGCACGTGGTCACGGTCAGAAACACTGTCCAGACTGTTACGCGTCGCCGAGGCAAAGCCCAGCCAACCGGCCAGCTGCTCGCGATCGATTTCATACGCCGTACCCGCCAGCGCGCCGCAGCCCAGTGGACTGACGTCCAGACGCTTGAGCGAATCCTGCAGACGGCTCTCGTCACGCGCCAACATTTCGACATAGGCCAGACACCAATGAGCAAACGTCACCGGCTGCGCACGTTGCAGGTGGGTGTAACCCGGCATGACGGCGTCCTGGTTATTCTCTGCCGTCACCACCAGCGCACTTTGCAGCTGACGGTTGGCCGACAGTAATTCAATAACCGTGTCTTTACACCACAGTTTAAGATCGGTCGCGACCTGGTCATTACGGCTACGTCCGGTATGCAGTTTTTTACCAAGCTGGCCGACTTTATCAATCAGCTTACCTTCCACCCAGCTATGAATATCTTCGGCATCGCTTTGCAGGATCTGCTGCGGATTAACGCGAACCTCTTCCAGCAGAGTGTTCAGCGCCTCTTCCAATTGCAGTTGTTCATCGGCAGTCAGTACGCCGACCGTTACCAGCGCTTTAGACCAGGCCACAGAGCCGACAATATCCTGTTCTGCCAGGCGGTAGTCAAAACGCAACGAGTCGTTGAACTGTTTGAACCGCTGATCTGCTGCCTGTGTAAAACGCCCACCCCAAAGTGCCATAACTTGCTTCCTTAATATCTTGAATTTCAACGCCGGATGGCGCTTAGCTTATCCGGCGTACAGGTTCGGTTCACGTAGGCCCGATAAGGCGTAACCGCCATCGGGTACAAAATAGTTTACGCTAAAATCCGCGTGCCAATTGGCATGCCGTTAAACAGCGCCGGAAGTTGCTCGGCATGACGCCAGGAGGCAATATCCACAGGGCGACCCAGCGTGCGCGCGGCATCCAGCGCCGCATTGACCTTCACGATCATGCCGTCAGTAATAATACCTTGTTCAATCAGTTGTTCCGCTTTCGCGGCGGTCATTTCGGCAATACGCTGGCCTTTACCATCCAGAATACCGCTTACGTCAGAGAGCAGGATCAGATCCGCACCCAGCGTTGCCGCCAGCGCCGTTGCCGCCTGATCGGCATTAACGTTCATCAGCAGTCCGTCTTCAGTAACACCAATAGAGCTAACTACCGGCAGAAAACCGCCTTCCAGCAGTGTGTTAATCAGCTTAGGCGAACCCGGCTGCGCCAGTCCAACATGACCCAGCGCTTTATCGAGCGGCGTCACTTTTACGCTATCGCCATCACCAAGATACAGACCCACGGATGCGATGTGATGCTTTTTCGCCCAGGCCAGTAAGGTTTTATTCGCTGTTCCCGCCAGGGCGCCGGTAATAATGTCAATTTGATCGGCTGGCGTGACGCGCAGACCATTTTTCTTTTTCACCGGCAGGTTCAGCTGCTTCATCAGATCGTCAACCACGCAGCCGCCACCGTGCACAATGACCAGCGGTCGCTGATGTGACTCACGATAATTCACCAGTGCGGTAAACAGACGCTCCAGCGCCTCTTCGCTATCCAGTAAAACGCCGCCCAGCTTGATAATTAATGGATTCATCGTTGCACCCTTAAATAAGAGACTGCGTTTCAGCAAAGCCAAAACGAATATTTGCGCACTGCATCGCCTGTGCCGCCGCGCCTTTCAATAAGTTGTCTTCAGTTGCCACCACGATCAGGTGCTCACCCTGTACGGCAAACCCGATATCACAGAACGGTAAGCCAACCACGTTCTTCAGCGCCGGAACGCCTTTGTCATACAGACGCACCAGTGGCTTATCGCCATACGCCTGTTGCAACGTTTGAGCCACCTGCGCATGGGTTACGCCCGCTTGCAAACGGCAGGTGATGGTTTCCAGAATTCCGCGCGGGAAGTTGCCCAGATGCGGGGTGAAGATCACCTCCGCACCAAGGTGAGTAGCGATTTCCGGCTGATGGCGATGGGTAAACACGCCATACGGCTGCAGGCTCACCTCACAAAAGCTGTTGGAAATAGCCGCCTTACGTCCCGCGCCGCTCACGCCGCTGGTGGCGTTAATTACCGGCCACTGGCTGAGATCCAGCAGCCCGGCATCAATCAGTGGTTTCAGCGACAGCTGCGCCGCCGTCGGGTAGCAACCCGGCACGGCAATCAGATTCGCGTCTTTCAGTTGGTCTGCGCTCCACTCCGCCAGTCCATAAACCGCCTGCTCCAGCAGGTCGGGATGCTGATGGGTAAAGCCGTAATATTTTTCATAGAACGCGCCGTCGTTTACGCGAAACGCGCCCGAGAGGTCAAACACCACGCATCCGGCCTGCAAAAACTGCGGGGCCAGGTCATGGCTCACCTCATGTGCCGTTGCGAGGAACACAACGTCCACCCCTGCGCTAAACTCGCTGATATCTGACATTGGCTGTAACGGTAAATCGACAATGCCTTTCAACTGCGGATGCAAATCGGAGATTAATTTTCCTGCATCATTGCTTTGCGCTGAGACGGTCAAAGCGGTTATGGTCATATCAGGATGGCGATTTACATAGGTCACAAGCTCTGCGCCGGCATAGCCACTGGCGCCCACAATCAGCGTATTCAACATCGGGGCTGCTCACCTTCTTAGATTCTGTTGCCAGATATAAGCCTTTATCACCTCACCTTACACTTGGTGGGTTTTATTACGCTCAACGTTAATGTATTTTTATTCACAAATACTGCATGAATATTGATACTATCATGACCCGAGGTGTGTCAACAATGAAAAACAATTTACCGCCATTTATCGAGATATACCGCGCTCTGATTGCCATGCCGTCGATTAGCGCCACCGAAGAAGCGCTCGACCAAAGTAATGCAGGTTTAATCACTCTGCTGGCGGGCTGGTTCAAAGATTTGGGCTTTAATGTGGAGGTCCAGCCGGTTCCCGACACGCGCAATAAATTCAATATGCTGGCAAGCATTGGACAGGGAGCCGGTGGTTTGTTGTTGGCGGGCCATACCGATACCGTCCCCTTTGACGACGGACGCTGGACGCGCGATCCGTTCACCCTGACCGAGCATGACAATAAGCTCTATGGTCTGGGTACGGCAGATATGAAAGGCTTCTTCGCCTTTATCCTCGACGCGCTGCGTGACGTCGACGTCACTCAACTGAAAAAGCCCCTGTACATTCTGGCCACTGCCGATGAAGAGACCAGCATGGCGGGAGCGCGTTATTTCTCTGAAACCACCGCTTTACGCCCGGACTGCGCGATCATTGGCGAACCCACTTCTCTACAACCGGTCCGCGCGCACAAAGGTCATATCTCTAATGCGATTCGCATTTTGGGACAATCGGGTCACTCGAGCGATCCGGCTCGTGGCGTGAATGCCATTGAACTGATGCATGATGCCATCGGTCATATCATGAATCTGCGCGATGACCTGAAAGAGCGCTATCACCATGATGCTTTTACCGTCCCGTATCCGACGTTAAATTTGGGTCACATCCACGGCGGCGACGCCGCTAACCGAATCTGCGCCTGCTGCGAGCTGCATATGGATATTCGCCCACTGCCCGGCATGACGCTTAACGATCTCAATGGTTTACTTAACGACGCGCTGGCCCCGGTCAGCGAGCGCTGGCCGGGTCGCCTGACGGTGTCGGAGCTGCACCCGCCAATTCCAGGCTATGAGTGCCCACCGGATCATCAACTGGTACAAGTGGTTGAGAAACTGCTGGGCGCACAGACAGAAGTGGTGAACTACTGCACCGAAGCGCCGTTTATCCAGACGCTTTGCCCGACGCTGGTGTTAGGGCCTGGCTCCATTAATCAGGCGCATCAGCCGGATGAGTATCTGGAAACTCGTTTTATTAAGCCAACCCGCGAATTGATCACCCAGGTTGTGCATCATTTCTGCTGGCATTAACCGCTTATCGCCTCGCTAACCCTTTAGTGGTAAGCGAGGTAATTTATTAACATTTCCATAAGCAAAGCTTATTTGATTCGATGTGAATTAAATAACGTAAATTCCCGTCATTTTTTCGTTTGCTGAACCGATTTCGCAGCAATTGACGTCACGACTTTTACGTGGCTTTATAAAAGACGGCTAACAAACAAAGTCCGAGAGATTTCGTGTCACAGCAAGGCGGCAAGCGAGCTCATACCAGGAGCTTACATAAGTAAGTGACCGGGTGGGCAAGCGCAGCCAACGCCGATGTCGCGCGAAAGATACAGGACGCATAAATTAAAGATGGGGTGTCTGGGTTAATATGAACGAACAATATTCCGCGTTGCGTAGTAATGTCAGTATGCTCGGCAAAGTGCTGGGGGAGACCATCAAGGATGCGCTGGGAGAGAACATTCTTGACCGCGTAGAAACAATCCGTAAGTTGTCCAAATCATCCCGCGCCGGCAATGAAGTCAATCGCCAGGAGCTGCTCACTACGCTGCAAAACCTGTCTAACGACGAGCTGCTGCCGGTTGCCCGCGCGTTTAGCCAGTTTCTGAACCTGGCCAACACCGCCGAGCAGTACCACAGCATTTCGCCAAAAGGCGAAGCAGCCAGCAACCCGGAAGTGATTGCTCGCACTCTGCGTAAACTGAAAGAGCAGCCCAACCTCGATGAAGCCACCATCAAAAAAGCCGTCGAATCTCTCTCCCTGGAGCTGGTTCTCACCGCCCACCCAACCGAGATCACCCGCCGTACTCTGATCCATAAAATGGGTGAAGTGAACGCCTGTCTCAAGCAACTTGATAACAAAGACCTCGTCGATTACGAGCGCCATCAGCTGATGCGCCGTCTGCGCCAGTTGATTGCCCAGTCCTGGCATACGGATGAAATCCGCAAGCTGCGCCCAAGCCCGGTTGATGAAGCCAAATGGGGCTTCGCGGTGGTTGAAAATAGCCTGTGGGAAGGCGTACCAAATTATCTGCGCGAGCTGAACGAACAACTGGAAGAGCATCTGGGCTATAAGCTGCCCGTTGATTTTGTCCCGGTTCGCTTTACCTCCTGGATGGGCGGCGACCGCGATGGCAACCCGAACGTAACGGCGGATATCACCCGTCACGTGCTGCTACTCAGCCGCTGGAAAGCGACCGATCTGTTCCTGAAAGACATTCAGTTTCTGATTTCTGAGCTGTCGATGGTGGATGCCACACCGGAACTGTTGGCGCTGGTGGGCGAAGAAGGCGCAGCAGAACCTTACCGTTATCTGATGAAAACCCTGCGTTCACGTCTGATGGCAACCCAGGCCTGGCTGGAAGCCCGTCTGAAAGGCGAGAAATTACCGAAACCTGCGGGACTTCTCACCCAAAACGAACAGCTCTGGGACCCGCTATATGCGTGCTATCAGTCTCTGCAGGCCTGTGGCATGGGCATTATCGCCAATGGCGAATTGCTCGACACCCTACGCCGCGTGAAATGTTTCGGCGTACCGCTGGTACGTATTGATATTCGTCAGGAAAGCACCCGTCACACTGAAGCCCTTGGCGAACTGACCCGTTATCTGGGCATTGGCGACTACGAAAACTGGTCGGAAGCGGATAAACAGGCTTTCCTGATCCGCGAGCTGAACTCCAAGCGTCCGCTGCTCCCACGTAACTGGGAGCCGAGCAACGACACCCGCGAAGTGCTCGACACCTGCCGGGTCATTGCCGAAGCCCCGTATGGCTCTATTGCCGCCTATGTTATCTCAATGGCGAAAACACCATCGGATGTACTGGCCGTACATCTGCTACTGAAAGAAGCCGGTATCGGTTTTGCTATGCCGGTTGCCCCGCTGTTTGAAACGCTGGACGACCTCAACAACGCCGATGACGTCATGTCCCAGCTCCTGAACATTGACTGGTACCGTGGCTTTATTCAGGGCAAACAGATGGTCATGATTGGCTACTCTGACTCCGCAAAAGATGCAGGCGTGATGGCGGCCTCCTGGGCGCAATATCAGGCGCAGGACGCGTTGATCAAAACCTGCGAAAAAGCCGGTATCGAACTGACGCTGTTCCACGGTCGCGGTGGCTCCATTGGTCGCGGCGGCGCGCCTGCGCATGCGGCGCTGCTTTCTCAACCACCAGGCAGCCTGAAAGGCGGTCTGCGCGTGACAGAACAAGGGGAGATGATCCGCTTTAAGTACGGCCTGCCGGAAGTGACCATCAGCAGCCTGTCGCTGTATACCGCAGCAATTCTGGAGGCCAACCTGTTACCGCCGCCAGAGCCGAAAGATAACTGGCGTCATATCATGGATGAGCTTTCCGATATTTCCTGTGAGCTCTATCGTGGATATGTACGTGAAAACAAAGACTTCGTCCCTTACTTCCGCTCCGCAACGCCAGAGCAGGAACTGGGTAAATTACCGCTCGGCTCACGTCCGGCAAAACGTCGCCCAACCGGCGGGGTAGAGTCTCTGCGCGCCATTCCGTGGATTTTTGCCTGGACGCAGAACCGCCTGATGCTCCCGGCATGGCTGGGTGCAGGCACCGCACTGCAAAAAGTGGTTGAAGACGGTAAGCAAAGCGAACTCGAAGCAATGTGCCGCGACTGGCCATTCTTCTCCACACGTCTTGGCATGCTGGAAATGGTTTTCGCCAAAGCAGATCTGTGGCTGGCAGAATACTACGATCAGCGCCTGGTCAAAAAAGAGCTGTGGCCGCTGGGTGAAGAGCTGCGTCAGCGCCTGGAAGCCGATATCGATGTCGTGCTGGCGATTGCCAACGACTCACATTTGATGGCCGACCTGCCGTGGATTGCCGAGTCCATTCAGTTAAGAAATATTTATACTGACCCGCTGAATGTCTTACAGGCTGAGCTGTTACACCGCTCACGCCTGGCGGAAGAGCAAGGCAATGCACCGGATCCGCGCGTTGAACAAGCGCTGATGGTGACAATCGCTGGTGTCGCAGCCGGCATGCGTAATACAGGCTAACGTCCCCCCTCGTCCCCCCTCGTCGCCTTCGTGCTATTGTACGAAGGCGACAACAAAAACTGCTGTCATAACCGCTTCTTTTTCAATATATTCCCGCCTGAATATATTCACATTGTGAATATATCAACAGCAAAACACGATCCTAAGATCTTGATGCTTAAGTTCCTCTTAATATTAAGTCGCTACTCTTGGCGCTACGATTAAAGACAGGCTCACATTATGCAATCCTTACAACTCCAGTCTAAACCTAAATTTAGCTGGAAAGCCCTGGGTTGGGCGCTCCTCTATTTTTGGTTTTTTTCCTCATTACTGCAGGGCGTTATCTATTTTAGCGGCTACAGCGGTTCTACAGGTTTACGCGACTCCTTGCTATTCAGTTCGCTGTGGTTGATCCCGGTATTTTTATTTCCAAACCGTATCCGCATTATTGCTGCCGTCATTGGCGTGGTGCTATGGGCAGCCTCGCTGGCTGCTCTGAGCTATTACGTCATCTACGGACAAGAGTTCTCGCAAAGCGTTCTGTACGTGATGTTTGAAACCAATGCGAACGAAGCCAGCGAATATCTCAGCCAGTATTTCAGCCTAAAAATTGTTCTTATCGCCCTGGCCTATACAGCTATCGCTATTCTGCTGTGGACGCGTCTGCGCCCTGTTCATATTCCATCGCCCTGGCGCTATCTGGTGTCGTTTGCGTTGTTGTACGGTTTGATTCTGCATCCGATAGCCGTTAACACTTTCATCAAACACAAGCCGTTTGAAAAAACGTTGGATGGTCTCGCCTCACGTATGGAGCCCGCCGCACCGTGGCAATTCATCTCCGGGTATTATCAGTACCGTCAGCAGTTGACCTCACTCAATAGCCTGCTGAATGAGAACAATGCCCTGCCGCCACTGGCTAACTTTAAAGATAACTCCGGCGATGCTCCACGTACGCTGGTGCTGGTCATTGGCGAGTCAACGCAGCGTGGTCGCATGAGCCTGTATGGTTACCCGCGCGAAACGACGCCAGAACTGGATGCCTTGCATAAATCCGATCCTAACTTCACCGTATTCAATAATGTCGTGACCTCACGTCCGTACACCATTGAAATCCTGCAGCAGGCGCTGACCTTCGCCAACGAGAAGAATCCGGACCTGTACCTGACTCAACCGTCTCTGATGAATATGATGAAACAGGCAGGTTATAAAACCTTCTGGATCACCAATCAGCAGACGATGACGGCTCGCAACACCATGCTGACCGTGTTCTCTAAGCAGACGGATAAGCAGTTCTATATGAATCAGCAGCGTACGCAAAGTGCGCGCGAATATGACAGCAATGTGCTGGCGCCATTTAAAGAAGTACTGGCCGACCCGGCACCGAAAAAGTTCATCATCGTGCACCTGCTGGGTACGCATATTAAGTACAAATTCCGCTATCCGGATGGTCAGGGTAAATTCGATAACAATGTCGACAACGTTCCCCCCGGCCTGGATGATGATCAGCTGGAAGCATACAACGATTACGACAGCGCGAATGTCTACAATGACCATATCATTGCCACTCTGATCAAAGACTATAAAGCGACCGATCCGAACGGCTTCCTGCTCTACTTCTCCGATCACGGGGAGGAGGTATACGATACGCCACCGCATAAAACGCAGGGTCGTAATGAAGACAACCCGACGCGCCATATGTATACGGTACCGTTCCTGCTGTGGACCTCTGAAAAATGGCAGGCTGCACACCCGCGTGACTTCTCACAGGATGTGAATCGTAAATACAGCAGCTCAGAGCTTATCCACACCTGGTCTGATTTAGCGGGATTCACCTACGACGGTTTCGATCCGACCCGATCCATTACCAGCCCGCAGTTCAAAGAGACGACCCGCTGGATTGGCAATCCGTACAAAAAGAATGCCCTGATTGATTACGATAGCCTGCCGTACGGCGATCAAATCGGTAATCAGTAATACTCGTATCGGCCACTCTTAAAGAGTGGCCTTTTTTTATGATGGCGGTTACTGTTTCCCCTGTCTGCTGCCTGCAAGGGATTAACATGTATCACGACGTCAGCCATCTTCTCTCCCGCCTGATTAACGGCCCCACGCCGCTGCGACAGGTTTATTTTGCCAGCACCAGTAGCTCAACGCCGGAGCTGGCGTATCAGGTCGATTTTCCCCGGCTGGAAATTGTGCTGGAAGGTGAGTTCACCGATAACGGAGTTACTGGCGCATCCGCGACGTTACTGCCTTGCGATGTGCTATTCGTTCCGGCTGGCGGCTGGAACTTTCCGCAGTGGCTCACACCGGTCACCACGCTCAGCATTCTGTTCGGCAAACAGCAACTGGGTTTCAGCATCGTCCAGTGGGACGGCAAGCAGTATCAAAATCTTACCCGCCAGCACGTCGCGCGGCGTGGGCCACGAATTGGCTCTTTCTTGCTGCAAACGCTCAATGAAATGCAGATGCAACCGCAGGAGCAACAAACCGCCAGGCTAATCGTTGCGAGCTTACTGAGCCACTGCCGCGATCTGCTGGGCAGCCAGATCCAGACCGCATCACGCAGTCAGGCGCTTTTCGAAGCCATTCGCGACTATATTGATGAACGCTACGCTTCGCCGCTCACCCGAGAATCCGTCGCGCAGGCGTTTTACATCTCACCTAATTACCTCTCCCACCTGTTTCAAAAAACGGGCTCTATCGGGTTTAACGAATACCTGAATCACACGCGACTGGAACACGCGAAAACGCTGCTGAAGGGTTATGAGCTGAAGATCAAAGAAGTGGCGCACACCTGTGGGTTTGTTGACAGCAACTATTTCTGCCGCCTGTTTCGCAAAAATACCGAACGTTCGCCGTCAGAATATCGTCGGCAATACCACAGCCAGCTGACGGAGATAAAAGCTAATCCAAAGTAAGATGTGTGTGCTGTGGCGCAGAAAGCAGCTTTCGCACGGCGCTCATCACCCGCTGCGGCTCACGCAGAAATGCGCTAATGCCCGACTGGACGTATCGGCTCTGCGTAAATCGCTCTGCTCCTGCCAGTTCAATATCGGTAATGAGCAACACCGCATCAGCACGGTTAATATCCTCTTCCGTCAGGCGATTTTCGGTACCCAACGCGCCCTGAGTTTCAATCTTGATGCTCCATTTCTCCTGCTGGCAGAGTTTCTCCAGCCGTTCAGCGGCCATATAAGTATGGGCCACGCCGCTTACGCACGCGGTGACAGCAACCAGATATCGTACAGGTGCGATGGCCATACTATCCTCCTACTGTTACCTGGAATCCGGCGCATTCTGCCATCTTACGTATAAAACCTATCTCTTGCGCCGACGGGACGGGCACTTCTTTCATCGACCAGGGTAATCCGAGCAGGTTGTATTTCGGTTCGCCATATTGATGAAACGGTAGCAGGTGTACCTGCTTTATGCCTAATGATGACAACAGCGTCAACGCCTGCTGCGTGTTCTCTACATTCATCGTAAAGCCCGGAATCAGCGGCAGGCGAGGAATGACATTAACCCCTTCAGCGACCATTAGTCGTAAATTCGCCAGCACGCGCGGCAGGTTCATATTAATGGTCTCACGCGCCAAATGGACATCCATAATTTTGAGGTCAAACAGCACCTCATCGCACTCTCTTGCCAGCGATAACAAACGACTGGCTGGCGCATCGCCAGCCGTTTCAATCGCGCAGCGAACATCCCATCGCCGCAGACGTTGCAGGAATCGTACGGCAAAGGGCGCTTGCATCAGCACTTCACCACCGGAAAGCGTCACTCCCCCGCCAGAGGTGCGAAAGAAAATATCATCTTTCATCACTTCACGTTCCAGCTCATCCAGTGAGATATCACGACCAATACGTTCAAACGCACCGGAGGGACACTCATCAGCATCACGTAGACAGGGTGTACAGTGCAGGCATTTACTCTCCCGCCGTACTGTTTCAATACGTGGGGAGAGAGATTCAGGGTTGGCGCACCACGGGCAGGTATGCGGACAACCTTTAAAAAAGACTACCGTACGAATACCTTGTCCATCATTCAGTGAGTAACGCTGAATATTAAATATACGCGCGACGTCCTCGCCACGTGGGTCAATAACCTCACAGCTGATGCGCGGTGCGGCGAATGATGTCATCCTGGATCTCCTTCGACAGCTCGACAAAGAAGGCGCTGTAACCCGCCACGCGCACCACCAGCCCGGCGAAATCTTGTGGGCGCAGCTGCGCTTCTCGCAATGTGTCGGCATTCACCACGTTAAACTGAATGTGCTGGAGCTTGAGCTGGGTAAATGCCCGCAGAAAATCCGCCAGCTTGCGTAAACCAGCCTCACCTTCCAGTGTGGCTGGCGTAAACTTCACGTTCAGCAAAGTCCCATTGGAAAGCAATGTGTTATCCAGCTTGCTGACCGATTTCAATACCGCTGTCGGCCCTTGCATATCCTGCCCCAGCATCGGCGACAGCCCCCCGTCCGCCAACTGTTCCCCGGCGAAGCGACCATCCGGTGTAGCTCCAACGACCGAACCCAGCGGCACGTGCGCAGAGACAGTATATGAACCCGGCGTAAATTGCCCGCCGCGTGGATTCTGGTATTTCTCTACCTCTTTGCAGTAATGACGCAGCAGTTCGGCGCTGATGTTATCTACATCATCAATATCGTTGCCGTATTTTTCGAAGCGGTTAATCAGCCTGGCGCGAATTTTCTCGCCTTCCGCGGTAGCAAAGTTGTCTTTTAGCACCGACAAAAGTTCGTCAAAAGTTAAGCGCTGTTGTTCAAATACCAGTCCATTGAGCGCATGCATCGAATCGCTCAGGTTCGCAATGCCGATCCCCTGTACGCCGGAGAAGTTATAACGCGCGCCGCCGTCGGTAATATCACACCCTTTATCCAGGCAATCGCTAATAAACGAGGAGAGCAGCGGCACCGGCGCCCAGTCGCGATGACCGATATCGCAGATATTACTGCCTTCGACCATCAACGTAATGTAGTGGCTGATTTTGGCACGAATATGCTTCAACAGGTCTTCGTACGTCAGCGCGCGATTGCCTTCGTTCTCATGCAGGCAGATTTCCATTACTTTCAGCAGATTAAACATGGCGATGTCGTGCAAACCGTATGTTCTGCCTGGAATAGACAGCTCGACACAGCCGACTACCGCGTAATCTCGCGCATCTTCCAGCGAGACGCCACGGTTAAGAAATGCAGGCACCACCACTTCATCATTAAAGATTTGCGGGATGCCGGTCCCGAGGCGAATGGTCTGTGCCGTTTTCATCAGGAACGGCGTATCGATCAACGCGTTCGTGCGCACACCGAGATTTGGTTGCGGCAGTTGTACGCTCTGATAAGCATCAAGACAGAGAAACGACAGTACGTTTACCGCACTACGACCATTTTCCGTCAATCCCCCAAGCAGTGCGGTGTAACCCGTTGGGAAGCCAGCGAAATAACGCGCGCTGCTGGTGGATCGCAGCAGTACAATGTCATTGCATTTCACCCATAGCGATTCAAGGATTTCTTTTAAGAATGCAGGATCTTCTCCCTGCGTCAGCGAGGTCTGATAAAACGGCAGCATATACTGGTCGAAGCGTCCGAGTGAGAGCGAACTGGCGTTGGACTCATATTGCAAAATAATGTTCATGTACCAGAACAGCTGACATGCTTGCCAGAAGGTTTGTGGCTTATGCTGGGCGTTATGGCGGGAGTTTTCTGCAATCGTCAGCAATTCCTGACGTCGCTGCGCATCCGGGCAGTTTTCCGCCATTTTTTCTGCCAGCAGGGCGTAACGCAGAATGTGGCTTTGCGAAGCCTCAAGCAGCAACAGAGCAGCCTGATAAAAGTGGTTATCCGGCTGCTGCAGACAATGCGCCCGCATCTGCGCTACCAGTTCGCCAAGCCCGAGATTCAACAGGCGTGGATAATCAATAATGATATGCCCCTGACCTTTATCCGTCTGGTTAACGCTAAAAATCTGCGTACGGACAGCGGCTTTTACCTCATCGGTCATCTGACCGTTGATGAAATCTTTCATCGACCGCTTTTCCCAGTACGGATACAGCACATCGCGATAAAGATGTTTATCCTCTTCGCTGATGTCAAAACGGTCCTGCGGACGGGTTGGAAACTGCTCCAGCTCGTTGAGCAGCCAGTAAGGATCCATTTCCGGTGACATTATGCCCGCCCGCGGTTTAACGGTACGGTTCCCAGCTATCAGTTCCTCATCACGAATCGATATTTCAACGTGCTCAAGAATATATGCGGTGGCTTTCGCCCGCCGCAGAATAACCGGCTCTCCCTCCGTCTGCTGGTGGCTGGCGGTATATAGCAGCGCACGCTCAAGCGAAATTTCGCGGTTATTCTGAAACAGAGCGTTTTTTAAACGTTGGATACGGTTAGTCATGAGGAACTCCTGTAGAAAAACTGATGCCAGATGGCGCTGTGCTTATCTGGCCTACGTATCAGTAGGCCGGATAAGTCGCCCCCCCTCCGGCAAACAAACCGTTATGCGGTTTGCGCAAGGTGTGCGCCAATCTTGTTCATGATGGCGTCGGCACGTTTCACTGCATCGCTGATGTTGACACGAACGATAGTTTTGCCCGCAAAACGCTCTTCAAACTTAATACCAATGTCTTTGGTCAGAATCACCATGTCGGCTTCTGCCACATCCGCCGCGGTCAGTTCGTTTTCCAGACCGATCGACCCCTGAGTCTCAACCTTTACTTCCCACCCCTTGGCTTTAGCGGCGCTTTCCAGCGCTTCGGCGGCCATATAGGTGTGGGCAACGCCAGAAGGACATGCAGTTACTGCGATAATCTTGGTCATGACTCATTCCTCGCTTAATTCATTTCAAAATCTAAATCCAGGTCGTCTTCTTTCTGGTCGACCTGAGACACTTTTTTCCGCGCCAGACTTTTCAGTACGTTAACGCACACAGCGGTCACTACAGCCCCCACGGCAACCGCCGCGATATAACCCAATTTTCCTTCAACGACCGGCAGAACAATCAACCCGCCCCAGCCGGCATAACACTGCGCACCAAACAGCGCGGCGGTTACCGTGCCGCAGGCGGAACCCACCATAATGGATGGGATAACGCGCAGCGGATCGGCGGCAGCAAAAGGAATTGCGCCTTCCGTTACGCCAACGCAGCCCATCACCAGCGCGGCTTTACCGGCTTCACGTTCTTCAGAAGAGAAATTCTTACGACCAATCAGCGTCGCCAAACCTAAGCCCAGCGGCGGCACGCAGATCCCTACCGCGGCGATTGCCACCACGGTATAAACACCCTGCGCCACGCAAATCAGCATGAAGGCGTAGGCAACTTTGTTAATCGGCCCACCCATATCGAAGGCCAACATCAGTCCCATAATTACCGCCAGCAGCACGATGCTGCCCTGCTGCATACCCTGCAGCCACTCGGTCAGGCTAGTGGTTAACGCGCCAACGGGTTCTCCCAGGCCCCACATCATGATGCCTGCGGTGATAAAGGTGCCGACAATAGGAATAACGAAGATAGGCATTACCGATCGCAACACCTTATGTACGGGGATCTTCTTCAGATAATGGACGACGATACCGCCAATAATCCCGGCAATTAGCGCGCCGAAAAAACCTGCGCCGAAGCTGTTTCCCACCCATGCGCCAATCGCACAAGGAGCGAGAGCAGAACGTTCAGCAATGGAATAACCAATATAAGCGGCAAGGAATGGCACCATCAACGTCAGCCCTGCGACGCCAATATCAAACAGTTTCTTGAGATTAGGATCGGTCGCTGCATCCGGTACCGCGCCCTTGCCATACAACATGACGGAGACCGCCAGCAAAATTCCACCCGCGACTACGAAGGGGATCATATGCGAAACACCTGTCATCAGGTGCTGACGGGTATTTTTCAGGATTTGTACCAACTCTTTCATAAGTCGCTCCCAGGCTGCCTAAAGCCCATATCCATAAACTTGTTGCGGAAAACAATAGGCAATCCGACGCGGCGCAAACAGTGGATAAAAAGGCCATTTGCTGGACTTTTGTAATGTCAGCGCAAAAATGCGATCCGCCTCATAACTTGTAGTTTCTCGGAATTTATAGAGGAAATGCTGACTTGTGAGGGATATCTCACTTTGATGGTTACATTACATTTATCCAGTTTTTGGCAGATTTGTCAGATGGCAGGTTCAGGCGTTGCCCTTTTATCCTGTAGCGAGAAATCGTTATGGGAGATGAGGCTATGGCCCTGATTGTGGAATTTACCTGTGAGCTGCCCAATGGCGTACATGCGCGCCCGGCAAGTCACATAGAAACGCAGTGCAACACCTTTACTTCAAACATTGAGTGGCACAACCTGCGTACCGAACGTAGGGGTAACGCCAAGAGCGCATTGGCGCTGATTGGCACCGATACTCTGGCGGGTGATAGCTGCCAGTTGCTGATTTCCGGTGCAGATGAACAGGCAGCCCACCAGCATTTAACCCAATGGTTACGTAATGAATTTCCACACTGCGATGCACCACTAGCGGAAGCCAAAAGCAACGAGCTGGAGCCACTTCCTGCATCCCTCACCAATCTAAACCCACAGCTTTTTCGCGCTCGCACCGTCTGCAGCGGCAGTGCGGGAGGCGTTCTGAGTCTGCTCTCTTCGCTGGATCTCAACGCCCTTAACAATCTCCCATCCGCTAAAGATATTGAAACCGAGCAGGCGGCACTGGATAACGGCTTAACGCTGCTGATGAAGAATATTGCGTTTCGGTTACTCGACAGCGACGGCGCAACCAGTGCGATTCTGGAAGCACACCGCTCGCTAGCAAGCGACCTCTCACTGCGTCAGCACCTGCTCGCTGGAGTATCTCGCGGGTTAAGCTGCGCCCAGGCGATTGTCGAAAGTGCCGGACATTTTTGTGATGAATTCGCCCGCTCCAGCAGCAGTTATTTACAGGAACGTGCGCTGGATGTGCGCGATGTCTGCTTCCAGCTTCTGCAGCAAATTTATGGAGAGCAGCGTTTCCCTGCGCCGGGAAAACTAACCCAGCCTACGGTCTGTATGGCGGACGAGCTCACACCGAGCCAGTTCCTCGAACTGGACAAAACATTGCTGAAAGGCTTGCTGTTAAAAAGCGGCGGTACCACTTCACACACGGTGATTCTCGCCCGGTCATTCAACATTCCTACGCTGGTTGGCGTGGATATTGAACCCTTAATGCCATGGCTGCAGCAAACGGTTTATATCGATGGTAACGCAGGAGCGGTCATTGTTGCCCCTGATGAATCCGTCGTACGTTACTACCAGCAGGAAGCCCGTATCCAGGATGCCATTCGAGAACAACAACGTATCTGGCTGACCCAGGAGGCGCGCACGGGTGATGGCATCCGCATGGAAGTCGCCGCCAACATCGCCCATTCCGTGGAAGCGCAAGCAGCCTTTGGCAACGGTGCGGAAGCGGTTGGCCTGTTCCGCACGGAAATGCTGTATATGGACCGCACCTGCGCCCCGGATGAGAACGAGCTATACAACATTTTCTGCCAGGCGCTGGAGCCCGCGCAGGGACGCAGCATCATTGTGCGCACCATGGATATCGGTGGTGATAAACCCGTTGATTACCTGAATATTCCTGCCGAAGCCAACCCGTTCCTCGGTTATCGCGCGGTGCGTATCTATGAAGAATACGCCGCTTTGTTTACCACACAACTGCGATCGATCCTGCGCGCATCAGCGCACGGTAGCCTGAAAATCATGATCCCAATGATCTCCTCTATGGAAGAGATCCTGTGGGTCAAAGAGAAGCTGGCCGAAGCTAAACAGCAACTGCGTACTGAACACATCCCGTTTGATGAGAAGATCCCGCTCGGTATCATGCTGGAGGTTCCGTCAGTGATGTTCATCATCGATCAATGCTGCGAAGAAATTGATTTCTTTAGTATTGGCAGTAATGACCTGACGCAATATCTGCTGGCGGTCGACCGCGACAACGCCAAAGTTACCCGCCATTACAACAGCCTGAATCCAGCCTTCTTGCGCGCACTGGATTACGCCGTACAGGCGGTACATCGTCAGGGAAAATGGATTGGCCTGTGCGGCGAACTTGGCGCTAAAGGTTCAGTGCTACCGCTGCTTGTGGGACTGGGTCTGGACGAGATCAGCATGAGCGCTCCCTCCATTCCCGCCGCCAAAGCGCGGATGGCGCAACTTGACAGCCGCGCCTGCCGTCAGTTGCTGAATCAAGCAATGGCGTGTCGAACGTCGCTGGAGGTCGAACATCTGCTGGCTCAGTTCCGCATGACTCAACAGGATACCCCTCTGGTTACCGCCGAGTGCATCACGCTGGATAGCGACTGGCGTAGTAAAGAGGAGGTCATCAAAGGGATGACCGACAACCTCCTGCTGGCAGGTCGTTGCCGCTATCCGCGTAAACTGGAAGCCGATCTGTGGGCGCGCGAAGCGGTCTTCTCTACCGGATTAGGTTTTAGCTTCGCCATTCCACACAGCAAATCAGAACATATTGAGCAGTCCACTATCAGCGTAGCGCGCCTGCAAGCGCCGGTACGTTGGGGTGATGATGATGCGCAGTTCATTATTATGCTGACGCTCAACAAACACGCCGCGGGCGACCAGCATATGCGTATTTTCTCGCGTCTGGCACGGCGCATTATGCATGAAGAATTCCGTAACGCGCTGGTTAACGCCGCCTCTGCCGACGCTATCGCCAGCCTGCTGCAACATGAACTTGAACTTTAAAGAGGGTGTTTTTGTATGGAACTTTACCTTGATACCGCCAACGTCGCGGAAGTCGAACGTCTGGCACGCATCTTCCCTATCGCGGGTGTCACCACCAACCCAAGCATTGTGGCAGCAAGCAAAGAATCCATCTGGGATGTGCTGCCGCGCCTGCAAAACGCCATTGGCGAAGAGGGCATTCTGTTTGCCCAAACCATGAGCCGCGACGCACAAGGCATGGTGGAGGAAGCCAAACGTCTGAGCAACACGGTCCACGGTCTGGTGGTAAAAATCCCGGTGACATCCGAAGGTCTGGCCGCGATCAAGATGCTGAAAAAAGAGGGCATCACCACGCTGGGAACCGCCGTGTACAGTGCCTCTCAGGGGCTGCTGGCAGCGCTGGCGGGGGCGAAATATATCGCGCCTTACGTTAACCGTATTGACGCGCAGGGCGGCGACGGAATTCGCACGGTACAAGAACTGCAAACGTTACTGGAACTGCATGCGCCAAACAGCATGGTACTGGCAGCCAGCTTTAAAACCCCTCGTCAGGCGCTGGATTGCTTACTGGCAGGATGCGAAGCAATCACCCTGCCATTAGACGTAGCGCAACAAATGCTCAATACCCCTGCGGTAGAGTCAGCAATAGAGAAGTTTGAACATGACTGGAACAATACATTTGGTCACATCAACCTGTGAGGGAAATAAAGTATGGATCGCATTATTCAATCACCTGGTAAGTACATCCAGGGTGCCGATGTTATTACCCGTCTTGGCAACTACCTCAAACCACTGGCAGAGCGCTGGCTGGTCGTTGGGGACAAGTTTGTCTTAGGCTTTGCCCAGGGCGCACTGGAAAAAAGCTTCCAGGATGCCGGACTGGCGCTGGAGATTGCACCGTTTGGCGGCGAGTGTTCACAAAACGAAATCGACCGTCTGCGTGGCGTGGCAGAAAAAGCGCAATGTGGCGCAGTACTTGGTATTGGCGGCGGTAAAACACTGGATACTGCCAAAGCGCTGGCGCACTTTATGGGCGTGCCTGTCGCCATTGCGCCAACCATCGCCTCTACCGATGCACCGTGCAGCGCGCTGTCCGTTATTTACACCGATGCCGGTGAATTCGATCGCTATTTGCTGCTGCCCAATAACCCGGACAGGGTCATTGTTGATACCAAAATTGTCGCGGGCGCACCGGCGCGTCTGTTAGCCGCGGGCATCGGCGATGCGTTAGCGACCTGGTTCGAAGCGCGCGCCTGTTCACGCAGCGGCGCAACCACCATGGCGGGCGGTCAGTGCACTCAGGCGGCGCTGGCGCTGGCTGAGCTGTGCTTTAATACGCTGATAGAAGAAGGTGAAAAAGCGATGCTGGCTGCCGAGCAGCACGTGGTAACGCCTGCGCTGGAGCGCGTTATTGAAGCCAACACCTATCTGAGCGGCGTCGGTTTTGAAAGCGGCGGTCTGGCGGCGGCGCACGCCATCCATAACGGTCTGACGGCAATCCCGGATGCGCATCACTATTACCACGGCGAGAAAGTGGCTTTCGGCACGCTGACGCAACTGGTACTGGAAAACGCGCCGGTCGATGAAATTGAAACCGTTGCGGCGCTGTGTCATTCCGTTGGCCTGCCGATTACCCTGGCGCAACTGGACATCAAACAGGATATTCCGGCGAAAATGCGCATTGTGGCTGAAGCTGCCTGTGCCGAAGGCGAAACCATCCACAACATGCCTGGCGGCGCAACGCCGGACCAGGTGTATGCCGCCCTGCTGGTGGCTGACCAGTACGGTCAACGTTACCTGCAAGAGTGGGAATAACCGGCCAATAAAAATCCCCGCAATTGCGGGGATTTTTTGTTCATACTATGCCGGACCCGCGCAAGCGACTTCCGGCATGGTCTGTTACAGCAGATCGAAACGATCCAGGTTCATCACTTTCACCCATGCGGCAACGAAATCTCTCACGAACTTCTCGTGAGCATCGCTGCAGGCATAAACTTCAGCCACTGCGCGCAGTACAGAGTTAGAACCAAACACCAGATCGGCGCGAGTTGCGGTGTATTTTACTTCGCCGCTCGAACGGTCACGACCTTCAAACAGCTCTTGTGACTCATCAACCGCCTTCCACTCATGACGCATATCCAGCAGATTGACGAAGAAGTCAGTGCTGAGTACGCCAGGGCGATCGGTAAAGACGCCGTGCTGGCTACCATCAAAGTTGGTGCCCAGTACGCGCATACCGCCCACCAGCACGGTCATTTCCGGTGCGGTTAGCGTCAACTGCTGCGCTTTGTCGATCAGCAACGACTCGGTGGTCGACACGTCAGGACGAGCGCGGTAGTTACGGAAACCATCGGCAATCGGCTCAAGCAGTTCAAACATCTCAATATCCGTTTGATCCTGACGCGCATCCACACGACCCGGCGCAAAAGGTACCTTGATGCTGACACCCGCAGCGCTAGCCGCCTGCTCGATACCGACAACACCGGCCAGCACGATAATATCGGCCAACGAGGCAGTATGGGCAGACTTATAAATACCTTCCAGCACAGGCAGAACGCGTGCCGCGGTGGCATTCACATCCCAGCCGCGTTGTGGGTCCAGCGCCAGACGCGCACCGTTAGCGCCGCCACGTTTATCCCCGCCACGGAAAGTCGATGCCGAAGCCCACGCTACCGATACCAGTTCGCCCACGGACAGTCCGGAAGCAGCGATGGTCGCCTTCAGCTTCAGGATATCTTCTTCGCTTGGGTTGAAGAACGCATGCGGCAGCGGATCTTGCCAGATCAGATCTTCTTTTGGCACTTCCGGGCCAATGTAACGCGATTTTGGCCCCATATCGCGGTGCGTCAGTTTAAACCACGCACGGGCAAACGCTTCGTTGAACGCTTGCGGATCGTTCAGGAAACGGCGAGAGATCTTTTCGAACTCAGGATCGAAACGCAGCGTCAGGTCGGTAACCAGCATCGTCGGCTTGCGTTTTTTCGACGGATCAAACGGATCGGGAATAATTTCTGGCGCGTCAACCGCTTCAAACTGAATCGCGCCTGCCGGACTGCGAGTCTGCACCCACTCATATTTGAACAGGTTCTCGAAGAAATAGTTGCTCCATTGGGTAGGCGTCTGCGTCCACACCACTTCCAGACCGGAAGTAATTGCATCCGCGCCCGCGCCACTACCGTAGCTGCTGGCCCAACCCAGGCCCTGCGCTTCAATCGGTGCGGATTCTGGATCGGCGCCAACGTGCGATGCCGCTGCTGCGCCGTGGGTTTTGCCCAACGTATGACCGCCGCCAATCAGCGCCACGGTTTCTTCGTCGTTCATTCCCATGTTACCGAAGGTCGCGCGAATAGCCGCTGCCGCAGAAAGCGGTTCGCCGCTATGGTCCGGCCCTTCCGGGTTGACATAAATAAGGCCCATTTCGGTGGCGCCCAGCGGCGCTTTTGCCAGCTCTTCCGGGTGACGGTGAGTCAGCCAGGCTTTTTCATCACCCCAGTTTACGTCGAGATCCGGTTCCCAGACATCTTCACGACCGGCACCAAAGCCAAAGGTACGGAAACCTGAGTTTTCCAGCGCCACGTTACCCGCGAGGATAAACAGGTCGGCCCAGGAAATTTTCTGACCATATTTCTGCTTGATTGGCCACAGCAGACGACGTGCTTTATCAAGGCTGACGTTGTCCGGCCAGGAGTTCAGTGGTGCAAAACGCTGCTGTCCGCGACCCGCTCCACCGCGTCCATCGATAGAGCGATAGGTTCCCGCGCCGTGCCATGCCATGCGGATAAACAATCCGGCATAGGTTCCCCAGTCAGCGGGCCACCACGGTTGAGATTCGGACAGAAGGGCTCTGAGATCCCCTTTCAGGGCAGAATAGTCGAGTTTACTAAACTCTTTGCGGTAGTCGAAGTCCTCACCCAGCGGGTTCGAACGGTTGGAATGTTGGTTTAAAAGATCAACGCGGAGTTGATTTGGCCACCAGTCGCGGTTATTCGTTCCTGCTCCCGCGCTCTGATCGTGACCGCCTTGATGAAAAGGACACTTACCGGCAGTTGATGCGTTTTGGCTATCGTCGGACATGCTCATCTATATGCTCCCTTTACAGTGTTCTGACTACGATATACACCACCAGAGATAAGATATAGTCGAAATAACCCACAGATTCGATAGCTAATTCCTTTTATATTTTAAGTTGCAGAGATGTAGATCAAAATGATCAACAAAAAGCCCTCCGTAGAGGGCTGGGGCATCTGTTTAGTTAGGTCTTACACCCAGTGTGTGACAAATAGCGTAGCTCATCTCGGCACGGTTGAGGGTATAGAAGTGAAAATCCTTCACCCCTTCGCGACTGAGAATTTTCACCATATCCATGGCGATATTTGCGCCCACCAGCTTGCGGGTTTCCGCGTCATCATCAAGACCATCAAACATGGTCGACATCCACGCAGGAATGCGGACGTTGGTCATGTCAGCAAATTTTTTCGCCTGCTTAAAGTTAGAAACCGGCAGGATGCCCGGAATAATTTCCACATCGATTCCCGCAGACACACAGCGATCGCGAAAGCGCAGATAGCTTTCTACATCGAAGAAAAACTGGGTGATCGCGCGGTTTGCACCGGCATCAACCTTACGCTTCAGGTTCAGCAAATCGGCCTGAGCGCTTTTGGCTTCCGGGTGCACTTCCGGGTAAGCCGCAACGGAGATATCGAAGTCTGCAACGTCTTTCAGCAGAGTCACCAGGTCGGAAGCATACATATCCGGTTTACCGCTTCCCGGCGGCAGGTCGCCGCGCAGGGCAACAATATGACGAATACCGTTATGCCAGTAGTCCTGAGCAATGGTACGCAGCTCATCACGGGTCGCATCAATGCATGTCAGGTGCGGGACCGCTTCAAGACCTGTGCGATCCTTAATGCCTTTAATAATGCTATGCGTACGGTCGCGCTCACCAGAGTTTGCACCGTAAGTCACTGAAACAAACTTCGGCTTCAGGCTGCTCAGGCGATCGATGGAGTTCCACAGGGTTTGCTCCATTTCACTGGTGCGCGGCGGGAAAAACTCAAACGAAACGTTAATCTGACCCTGCACTTCTGCCAGGCTCTGATTCAGGGCTTCCCGCTGGTTGGCGTGAAAAAAGCTCATACCTTACCTCATCAATCTTTTGTCGTTATATGTTGTGTTGTGAACTGCTATACGTTTAGACGTCTAGATGTAAAAATGACGGAAAAGCATGCTGGCGTCAACACAAAAATCATCGTTAAAGGTGAGGAATACTCAGCCAACGTGAAAAAAATTCACATCAGCTTGAAATGGTGAGGGATTGCGTCACGACCGTCTGTAGCCACTCTACTTTTGTTACGTTCTCAGGCAGTGTCGCTAACCCCATGCTAAGACGCAATTCTGTATCAGTAAGCGGAAGGAAGATCACGCCCTGACGCTGGATAGCGGAAAAGGAGGCCGGAACCAGGCTCAGACCGTCACCCTGAGCGATCCGTGCCAGCAACACGTCATGTTCCATCGGCTCCTCAATAAGGGCAGGAGAGTAACCGGCACGACGAAAAATGTGTCGAGTGTAATCAAAAAAAGCAGGGTTACGTTCACGTTTGAACCAGAACAGCGGTCGGTGGTTCAGCGACGTTAACGGCAGCACTAAACGGCCTGTTCGCCGCAAAAGAGGTGTTTGCCTCCCCCAGAGGTTAAAACAAAGGCCAGCGGAATATCTGCTGGCCTGACCTCACTACGGTTTCACATCTTCCACACGCATGCCTTTGAGTTGCTCATCCGTCAGCGTATTTCTCGCTTTGAAATAATCAACGACCGCATTAGAGACATAGTAACCGCCGGATGTGTTACGCGCTTTACCTTCAGTAAATGTCGTGAAACCATCACCGCCGTCCGCCAGGAAGCTATTGGTGGCAATGTGATAAACCGTGGCATCCTCAATGGGTTTGCCGTTTAACGTCAATACGCTAACCCGCTGACCAACCGGTTTACTGCTGTCATACTTCATCTCCAGTCCTTTGGACACCTGCAATACACCGTTGCTTAAACCCGCGCCGTGCTCCATCAGGCTACGTAACTGCTTCCCGGTGAGATCCATGGTTGCCAGCTCATTCGGGAACGGGAAGGTGCTAATGACTGCGCCCATGGTGATGACTCCAGCAGGGATTTCATTCCGGATGCCGCCCGAGTTAGTGAGCGCTAACTGGGTATCTTTACCCGCCGCAACCAGCAACGCATCTGCCGCCAGATTTCCCAGCGAAGAAGATTCACCGTAAGCACGCGTCAGCTCAACCGGCGCGTTGGCAACCGTCTGCTGCACCACTTTATCGAGCTTTTTATTCCAGCCATCAATGACCTGTTTCGTCTGCGGGTCTGGCTGCCACTCATCAGCAAAAATGGTTTTCAGCTCGAAGTTCTTCACGGTAAATTGATGCGGTTTTTGCTGGTAATCCAGCACCAGTTTACCCACATCAATGCCGCCGCTGTCGGTAGACAGAATCAGGGTGTTACCTACTTTAATCGGCTCCGGCGTGCCCACATGCGCATGACCGGTGATCAGGATGTCCAGCCCCTGCACCTGGCCTGCGGTCTGGATGTCTTTATCCAGCGCACGGCGTACATCGGTGCCCCCCAGACTGGACTGACGCGCTGGCGTGCCTTCATGGATCAGCGCCACGGTGAGATCGACTTTGCCTTTCAGCTCATCGATATAGCGTTGCAACCACTTCACTTCATCCCGCGCCTCGATCCCGACACGTGTCGCAGCGGAAACCGTATCATCAAAAGCAAACACGCCGTGCAGGCCAATCACGCCAATCTTCACGCCATCTTTTTCAATAATGGTGTAAGGCTTATCCCAGAACATTTTGCTGCTGTTTTGGTAAAAGATGTTGCCCTGCACGATCGGAAACTTTGCCTGGCTCAGCTGCAGCAGCGTATTGTCCCAACCGTGATCGAATTCATGATTACCCATGGTGACAGCGTCAAAATTCATGGTGTTCATGATATCGATAATCGCCTTCCCCTTGGTCAGGCTGCTGATATATGGCCCGGTGAAATAGTCGCCAGCATCCAAAAACCAGGTGGCACTATTTTTCGCTTTCTCCTGCTTCACCATCGCCGAGATATTGGCCCAACCGCCAATATCTCGTGTGCCATTGGCAATCCATGGCACTTTATAAGGTTCGACATGGGCATGGAGATCGTTGGTATAAATAATCGTGACATCTTTGGCACTCGCCCAGAGCGGTAAAGATACCAGAACACCGACAGCAAGCATTTTTAGCTTCATAACCAATCCCTTTCAGTCATATAAAGATTCGCTACGTTACGTTCTGAAAGGTTTTTTTATGTGAGAAAACTCACATCCATCGGTGATAGTTGCAGGCCAAAATCAACGACCATTAAAAATCGTTGGTAACAGGATGACGTCACTGTTCACTATCAATTGCTGCAAATCCTTTGGCTGCAAAAATCTGGGGCTGGCGAGTTCAGCTGATTACAGCTGGCCAGAATATCGGCTGGGTTATGCCGCACTGCATTGTCGGGCATGCGGCAGCCTTCCACCGCTGTTTGATGAGGAACAGTTCCGTTGCTGGTTGTCGGCATATTTAGCGGATTTTGCCGCTAATCGTGGTCAGTTTTGCCCATGTTGCTACCAACGAGAAATCATCCGCTATGGGCATAATCCCCAGGGCAGCCAGCGCGTCCAGTGCCGAAACTGCAAAAAAGTGTGGACACCAAAGCAGGCGCCTCCCACCAGCATCGTTTTGCCAGAACAAATAGCGACGATTCCCTTGCTCGTCCCTTTTCAGGGCGTTAGTGCAGACCAGCAACTCTATGTATTACTCTCTTTTGACGCTATTCGCGGCAATGTTCTGCATATTTCCAGCAACTTCACGCCGCACACTGCCGGCATATCATTGCTTTACCGCTGGCGTGGCAGTGCTGAGCCAACAGTCATTCACGACGATATCATTGAGCGAGTGAGTCAGCGGGAAACCCAGTTTTTACGCCGCAGCCAGTTTGATGAAATCCAGTACGGCAGCGCCATACTTAAACGGAACGCCAGCGGCGCGATTTTACGCCCGGTCATTACTGCCCATGGGCATTTCCGCCTACTGAGCCATCTATGGCCAGAGGTAAAAACCCATATTATTGCCCACGAATGCTTCCTGCGCGGCGCAGCGATTACCGCATGGGCGGAACAGTTTCGCCATCATCGCGCCTCGCTGTGGTTTATTGATGAAGAAATGAATAGCGATCAGCGCACGCTGCCCTGGCAATTGCTGGGTAAAACGTATCAGGGATGGTGGCGAAATCAGTGGCAAATCTGGCAACGAGGCGATATGCGTAAAATGGTGTGTTTATTAACGCAGGGGCGGGTTGAAGAAAGCGCGTCAATAACCCTGGCGGCAAGCCATCATTTTCTCGCCTGGTTGCGGCAACAGACGGAATTTGAGCAAAGTACCCGTTACTCTGCCCATTCGGTGTTTCAGGCGATAAGGTCGCTGGCAGATAAATACAACGCCCTCATTGAGGGCGATGTTTACACATGTTTTCCGGCAACAAAAACTACAGCAGTTGCGCCAGGCGGTTGATATCAGACTGAATCGCCCCGGCGGTCACATCGCGGCCCGCCCCCGGTCCGCGAATGACCAGCGGGTTATCACGATACCAACGGCTTTCAATGGCGAAGACGTTATCGCACGGCAGTAGTGCCGCCAGCGGGTGCTCAGGGCGTACCGCTTCAACGCCAACGCGTGCCTTACCGTTAGCGTCAAAACGCGCCACATAGCGTAGCACCAGTCCCATTTCACGTGCCGCTTCCAGGCGTTGCACCATCTGCTCGTTCAGCTCATCGCCATTTTCAAAGAAATGGTCAATAGAACCTGCTTCACAGTGCGCAGGCACCAGCGATTCTACGCGCACCTGGTCCGGTTCAATGTCGTAACCCGCTTCACGCGCCAGAATCACCAGCTTGCGCATCACATCTTTGCCGGACAGATCCACGCGCGGATCAGGTTCAGTCAGACCCTGCTGCCACGCCTGATCCACCAGATCGGTGAACGGGACCGTGCCATCAAATTGCAGGAACAACCACGACAACGTGCCGGAGAAGATCCCGCTGATCGACAGAATAGTATCTCCGCTATCAATCAGATCGCGCACGGTATGGTTGATCGGCAAACCTGCGCCGACGGTGGCGTTATACAGCCAGTGGCGACCGGTTTTTTCAAAGGCGTCATGAATCTGGCGGTAATTATTACTGCTGCTCGCCCCCGCCAGCTTGTTGGCGCTGATAACGTGGAAGCCATGACTGGCGAAATCCAGATACTGCTCCGCCAACTGCTCGCTGGCAGTGACGTCCAGCACCACTAAATCATCATACGGGTGGGCACGCATCCACAGGAACAATGACTCTTCATCCTGTTCTACCGCCTCGTCATCGAAGAAGGCCAATGCGCGACTGGCATCCAGCCCTTCGTAATTCAGCAGGCTACGGCGACTATCAACCACTCCTGCCAGCACGAACTCTAATCCGGTACGCGCCGAGAGCGTGCTCTGCTCGCGGGCAAACAGCTCCAGCCAGCGCGACCCAATGTTACCTTTGCCGAACAGCACCAGACCAATGCGTTTTTCCGCGCGGAAGATTGACTGGTGCAGACCCTGAATCAGGCTCTCCGTTGGCCCGGTACGCAATACGGCGACCAGGCTAATGCCCTCTTCCGACTGCCAGGTGAATTCGACCGGCTGACCTTTCAGCTGTTGCCAAAAGCGATGGCAGTGCAGCGGGTTACGGGTGACGCCCGCCCCAACCATCGCCACCAGCGCCAGCCCCTGGCGCAGACGCAGCTCGCCCGGCAGGCCAGCTTCATCCAGAATTTTCAGTGCGCCATCAGCGACTTCGGAGGTATAGCAAAATTGCAGCAACTGGCGGTCAGGATGTACACCCACTGCCAGCGGACGCACCTGGGTGCGTTTTAAGATCTGATCAATCTCTTTATAGGCCAGTTTAAAGTCCTGGCCAGTGGGAACCTGAAACTCAATCAGGCAAACGTCGTCATGGCTGGTCACAATACGTGCCCCGGTACCGGAAGCCAGCACGCGTTCAATACGCGTTGATCCCTGCTCCGGCGTATAGCTACAACGCAACTGGAGATCGATATCGCTGCCGGAAACCGGCTGGAGGGTGCGGGCATGGAGAACCGGAGCCGCCAGACGCGCCAGCTCGCTGGCTTCATCCAGACGCAGCAGCGGCAGCAGACAGGCATCTTTTACTTTACGCGGATCCGCGCTGTAAACCCCGGCAACATCGCTCCAGATGGTTACGCGGGAAACCCCCGCCAACGCGCCAACCTGCGTCGCCGAGTAGTCGGAGCCGTTACGCCCCAGCAGTACCGTCTCACCGGCGTTGCTGCGGCTAATGAAACCGGTAACGACCAGGCGTTTGCCCGGATGCTGCGCCAGCAGTTGTTGCAGCAATGGGTAAGAAAGACCTTCATCCACCTGCGGCTGAGCGCCGCGCTCGGCACGTAAAAAATCGCGCGCATCCAGCCAGGCTGACTCCAGCCCCTGTTGGTTAAGGACGGCAGACATCAAACGCGCCGACCACACCTCGCCATGCCCGACGACTTCAGCATAGACGGCATCATTCACGCCGCTGTCGAGTAACCCGGCCAGACGCTCCAGATCGTGAATAAACGCGCCGATCAGCCCATCCGCCACCTCAGGAGGTAACAAACCGCTGATAAGCTCACTCTGATAGCGACGTAACGCCTGTTGAACCTGATGCGCAGAAAGACGATCGGTCTGGCTTAATTTTAGCCAGCTAATCAACTGGTTAGTGGTACTGCCTGCGGCTGAAACAACCATCATGTCATCAGGCTGCGAGTACTCCGCCATAATGCCTGCGACACGCAGATAACATTTCACATCAGCCAGACTACTACCACCAAATTTGTGCAGTTGACGACCCTTCGTCCCTGCCTGCGCAATCACACTCATGTTTACCCCTTGTTTGCAGCCCGGAAGCCATTTTCCAGGTCGGCAATTAAATCTTCGCCATCTTCAATACCGGTGGAGATACGCAACAGCGTTTCCGAAATTCCGGCAGCAGCACGCGCTTCTGGCGCCATTCCCGCGTGTGTCATGGTTGCGGCATGGGAGATCAGACTTTCAACGCCCCCTAACGATTCCGCCAGCGTAAACAATGACAACCCGCCGAGGAAGCGACGCAGCGTTTGCTCATCGCCATCCAGCTCAAAACTCAACATCGCGCCAAACCCTTTTTGCTGACGCGCGGCAATCTCATGGCCCTGATTATCCGGCAATGACGGGTGATACAATTTTTTCACCAGCGGCTGAGTTTGCAGATAATCCACAATCGCCTGAGCATTACGTTGCGCCACCTCCATACGAGGTGACAGAGTACGCAGGCCGCGCAACAACAGATAACTATCAAACGCGCCGCCGGTCACACCAATATTATTCGCCCACCATGCCAGTTCAGTGACCATTTCCGGATCTTTTGCTATCACCACACCAGCCACTACGTCGGAGTGACCGTTTAAATATTTCGTGCATGAATGCAACACCAGATCGGCACCTAATGCCAGTGGATTTTGCAGTGCCGGGCTTAAAAAAGTGTTGTCCACCACGCTGACCGCACCAGCCTCGCGCGCCAGCTGGCAGATTTTCGCGATATCCACCACGCGCAACAGCGGGTTGCTTGGGCTTTCTACCAGCACCAGCTTCGGTTTTTCCGCCAGTGCCGCCTGCAACGCCTGCTCATCTCCTTGATCGACAAACAGTACGCGATAACAGCCACGCTTTGCCAGGCTGTCAAACAGACGATAGCTCCCGCCGTAGCAGTCGTGCGGCGCGACCAGCAGATCGCCAGGCTTGAGGAATACCGTGGTCACCAGATGAATCGCCGACATGCCGGTATTGGTCAGTACTGCCCCCGCCCCACCTTCCAGTTCCGCCAGCGCACGCTGAACGACATCACGCGTTGGGTTACCGCGGCGCGAATAGTCATGGGCGCGAGGCTCATTAAAACCGGTAAAGTTATAGGTGCTGGAGAGGTGGATCGGCGGGACAACGCAACCGTACTGTTCGTCGTCATTTAACCCGCTACGCACTGCGATGGTGGCCTGTTTACGCGTCATATTGAGGAGATCCTGGCTGAGTCGGTGAAAAGTCAGACACCAGAGTAATCATAGTTACGATAGCCGTCAATACATCTGGACATCTAAACTTCTTTGCGTATAGATTGAGCAAACCGGAAATAGCCGTTAAAATTATATGCATTAGCGTACATCTGCGTCGGCTTACTTCGTGTCAGGGCCACGCCACTACGATAAACTACGCGCAATTATGGTCCGGGCTCAGGTTCTGGCCTCAATATTAATGACAAAGAGGATTAGGTATCTCATGGCTGAATGGAGCGGCGAATATATCAGCCCATACGCTGAGCACGGTAAGAAGAGTGAGCAAGTCAAAAAAATTACGGTTTCCATTCCTCTGAAGGTGTTAAAAATCCTTACCGATGAACGCACGCGTCGTCAGGTTAACAACCTGCGTCACGCCACCAACAGCGAACTGCTGTGTGAAGCGTTTCTGCATGCTTTTACCGGGCAACCATTACCCAACGATGACGACCTGCGTAAAGAGCGCAGCGATGAAATCCCGGAAGAAGCAAAGGTAATCATGCGCGAACTGGGTATCAACCCGGAAACGTGGGAATACTGATTTTTCAAGACAGATGAGAAAAGGCGGGATTACTCCCGCCGCTTCTCACTACGTTACTTACTGATACCATTAATCTTATTCAATGTTTCTTCCATTTTGAGCGTCTCTTTACGGTTCAATGGATAGAAATAAATCAGAATGACCGCTGCCAAGAACAGGCATAAAGCCGGTAACAGATTTGCCATCGTATAGATGTTTTCCTGCACAATGCTGGTTTGCACAGCGCCGCCCGTTGACGAAGATTGATAACCAATGATGGCCAGCATAAAGCCGCCAATAGCCCCTGCGCACGCCTGGCCAACCTTGCGGGCGAAGAAGTTCACGCCATAGACGGTCCCATCTTCACGATCGCCGGTGACATACTGGTGATAATCACACACATCGGTCATAAACGCCCAAATCATCAGGTTGAATAACCCGGCCCCCAGCGTCGCCAGGAACAGGAAAACCAAATAAACCTTCGCGTCGGTAATGTGAGTGAAGTACATAATCACATACATGGCTACCGCAAAGAGCAGCGCGCCTACGCTGGCTTCTTTCTTACCAAAGCGCTTCGTGAGCCAGGATGCTGAGGGTGCCAGCAAAACCAGAGAGCCAAAGGTGAAGAGCAATGCAACGGACATGGCCTCTTTGTTATGGAAATAGTCATTAAACAGGTAAGTCATGTTGGTACCAGACAACCCCTGATTAATCACAATCAGCAGATCCACAACCACTAAAACAATTAGCGCTTTATTGCGTATCAACCCCTTCAGCAGCACAGAAACCGGCATGCTCTCTTTTCTTTCCACCCGCACGCGTTCCGTCGTTAACTGACAGGTCAACGTTAAAAAGATAAACCCCAGCACAGAACAACCAATGGCAATCCAGAAGAAATGCTGCCCAGAGATCACCTGGCTTCCGTCCACCAGAGTGGTGTACATCAGGATCGGAATAAAAAAGCCGGTTGTCCCGCCACCGATGGCGGACCCAACGCTGCGCCAGGTTGACAGCGATACGCGATCTTCCGGATTCGAGCTAATCGCCGCAGACATGGCGCCATACGGAATACTCACTGTCGATAACAGCGAACCGTAAATAAAATAGGAACAGCAGATGTAGATAATTTTCGCCGTATAAGAAAAATCATGCACAAACGGCAGGAACAGAACGACCGCAATGATGCAAAACGGGTACTTCATGCGGCGCACCCAGGGGTTAAATCGTCCATGAACCGTCAGTTTAGAGGTATCACATAAGCGCCCTACGCCAACGTCGACAAACGCATCAAAGAGTTTGGTCACAAAATAGAGTGAACCAACAATAACACCGGAAATACCGAGTACGTTGGTGTAATAAATCATTAAAAAACTATTTACCAGCCCAAGAATAAAACAGGTTCCGAGGTCACCACATAAATAACCGAATTTATCTCTTAATCCGAAAGGCCTGACGGCAATATTTTGATTGCTTCCAATCATTGTTCCATCATTAGACATGATGTTAACTCCTTAGACACATTATTCACGCAAACTATGCGTATACCGATGCTCAGCGTAATAAATCGATACGAAGTGTATTAACGGTCAGAAGTTATAACCGAGACCAACGCGATAGCGGGTCTGACGATCGTCTGTGGTTGTGGTGTTATACCCCGAGGAAACGTTACCTACCTCAACAAATGGAACCCATGAGCCTATTTTATATGCCACACGGAAGTTATATTCGTAATCGTCTTTTCGGTTGTTATATAAATCTTCGCTATCGGCAATTTTATAAATGCCATTTAGCTCAAACATCCAGTCATTGATGTTGTAACCGAGCCATGCTTCCGGACGATAGACCATGCGGTCATCCTTGCCGTCAGTGTTTCTGCGCATGTACTCCTGACGATAGCGGAACGCAGTCCACCAATGGTCATTGATGTTATACTGCACGCGAATATAAGGCTTATAAATCGCGATGTTATCGCCCGTTTCGATCGCAATACCCGGCTGCCAGACAAGGTCATTCCAGGTGAACTGGTAGCTCGCCGTATACTCGTTGCCATTACTTTCCATATTATTCCACGCATCATTAGATTGCGTATTTTCGGAACGTGAAATGGCCTCGACTGCCACACCAAAACCCGTAGCAAAACGATGCGACATATAAACACGGTCGTAATTACGACCATCATCATAATATTCATGTCGATAATCAACATAACCCGCTTGCGCGGCCGCAGAGAATAATGAAATCAGTAATAACGCGGATTTAAATTTCATGACCATCCCTCTTCACACTAAATCTAGGAAATTGCCCATCTCGCTCCGTCCATAAATGAAGAAACGATGAAGGAATAAGAATAATTTTATATTTCCACGAAAGTGTATTTTATAAAGAAGGAAGAAACCTTTGGTATTTTGCCAAAGATTGGCATAAGTGGCAAAAACAAGAAGATAAAAAGGACGCAGATCACCAGTTGAAACATTTTATCGTAAAAATAAAAACACCGTTTTATTTATTAAATAAAAGACATTATTCAATACGTCAATACGAATTTCAGTCTGCAGGCGCAGATACAAAAAAAGCGCCTTAAGGCGCTTTTTTCTGACAGCTGAAACTTACTTGCTGCCTGGGATGCTGAAACGCTTGTTGAAGCGATCAACACGGCCACCGGTAGCAACATCACGCTGCTTGCCAGTATAGAACGGGTGGCACTGACCGCACACGTCCAGGTTCAGATCGTGACCGACGGTAGAGCGGATTTTCATGACGTTACCGCAAGAGCAGTTTGCAGTAATTTCTTCGTATTTCGGGTGAATATCTTTTTTCATGGGAAAACCTCGGTTTAAGGCCGCGTCGCTCTTCCAGCCCTAACGCCAGACACCACGCGATGTTAATTATTCCCCGTCACCTTTCACGCTGCATCAACAGCCTGAAACTCTCGGGTAATGGTCATTGTTTGACGCAATCAATTTGCATCAAAGGCGGCGAATCATACAGAAATTAACCTGCTCATGCAAACTGATCCGCATTCTACCCTTCACTAATGTGTATACTAACCCGCCAGATTTCAAGTCAGGATGATTCAATGCCCGTTGCGCACGTTGCCTTACCCGTTCCGCTACCTCGCACCTTTGACTACCTTCTGCCAGAAGGCATGAGCGCCAAAGCTGGGTGTCGTGTACGCGTGCCCTTTGGCAAGCAACAGGAGCGCGTGGGCATCGTTCTATCCGTCAGCGAGCACAGCGAACTGCCGCTGAGCGAATTGAAAGCCGTTCTCGAAGTGCTGGACAGCGAGCCGGTTTATTCGACCTCCGTCTGGCGTCTGCTGCTGTGGGCGGCTGACTATTATCACCATCCTATCGGCGACGTACTGTTTCACGCCCTGCCGATTCTGCTGCGCCAGGGACGCCCGGCGACAAACGCGCCCATATGGTACTGGTTTGCCACTGAAGAAGGTCAGGTTATTGATCTCAACAGCCTGAAGCGCTCTCCCAAGCAACAGCAGGCGCTGGCTGCGCTACGCCAGGGAAAAATCTGGCGCGACCAGGTGGCTGAGCTCGAATTTAATGACGCCGCATTACAGGCGCTGCGGAAAAAAGGGCTGTGCGATCTGGCGAGCGAAACACCAGGCTTTAGCGACTGGCGTACCCACTACGCGGTTTCAGGTGAGCGTCTTCGACTGAACACTGAGCAAGCCACCGCCGTCGGAGCAATTCACAGCGCCGCGGACAGTTTTAGCGCCTGGCTATTAGCGGGCGTGACGGGCTCAGGCAAAACAGAGGTCTATCTAAGCGTACTGGAAAATGTCCTGGCCCAGGGCAAACAGGCGCTGGTGATGGTGCCGGAGATTGGCCTGACGCCGCAAACTATTGCCCGTTTTCGCGAACGCTTCAATGCGCCGGTCGAAGTCCTGCACTCCGGTTTGAACGACAGCGAACGTCTTTCGGCCTGGCTGAAAGCAAAAAATGGCGAAGCGGCGATTGTTATCGGCACGCGCTCGTCGCTGTTTACACCGTTTAAAAATCTCGGCGTGATTGTCATCGACGAAGAGCACGACAGCTCTTATAAACAGCAGGAAGGCTGGCGCTATCATGCGCGCGATCTCGCGGTTTATCGCGCCCACAGCGAGCAAATCCCGATTATTCTCGGCTCAGCCACTCCGGCTCTGGAAACGCTGTGCAACGTGCGACAGAAAAAATATCGCATGCTGCGCCTGACGCGCCGTGCCGGAAATGCGCGCCCCGCCACTCAGCACGTGCTGGATCTCAAAGGTCAGCAGGTGCAGGCCGGACTCGCCCCTGCGCTTATCACCCGTATGCGTCAGCACCTGCAGGCGGATAACCAGGTGATTCTGTTTTTGAACCGCCGGGGCTTTGCTCCTGCGCTGCTGTGTCATGACTGCGGCTGGATTGCCGAATGTCCGCGCTGCGATCACTACTACACGCTGCATCAGGCACAGCACCATTTACGCTGCCACCACTGCGACAGCCAGCGCCCAATACCACGTCAGTGCCCTTCCTGCGGCTCAACACATATGGTTCCGGTTGGACTCGGCACCGAACAGCTTGAGCAGGCTCTGACCCCTTTTTTCCCCGGTGTGCCAATCTCACGCATCGATCGCGACACCACCAGCCGTAAAGGGTCGCTGGAGCAGCATCTGGCGGAAGTACATCGCGGCGGCGCACGAATTCTGATCGGCACGCAAATGCTGGCCAAAGGCCACCACTTCCCGGACGTCACCCTGGTGGCGCTTCTGGACGTTGACGGCGCACTATTCTCTGCAGATTTCCGGTCGGCAGAACGCTTCGCCCAGCTTTACACGCAGGTCTCCGGGCGAGCAGGACGCGCCGGGAAACAGGGCGAAGTGGTGCTACAAACGCACCATCCTGAGCATCCGCTGCTGCAAACTTTGCTGTACAAAGGTTATGACGCGTTTGCCGAGCAGGCGCTGGCCGAGCGACAAACGCTCCAGCTTCCACCGTGGACCAGCCATGTGATCGTGCGGGCAGAAGATCATAACAACCAGCATGCGCCTATGTTCTTACAACAGTTGCGAAATCTGATCCAGGCCAGTCCGCTTGCCGATGACAAACTGTGGGTGCTCGGCCCGGTTCCCGCCCTGGCCCCCAAGCGCGGCGGTCGCTATCGCTGGCAAATTTTGTTGCAACATCCGTCGCGAATTCGCCTGCAGCATATCGTCAGCGGCACACTGGCGCTGATCAATACGTTACCCGATGCACGTAAGGTTAAATGGGTGCTGGATGTCGATCCCATCGAGGGATAATCCCTCACGATGCGAGGCGGATCGTAAAATTAAAGATCCATCACACTTTTTATGAAAATTCTGTAACCGCTTCCATTAACTATCTGATAAAAATGTTTCAGATGAAGGCTATTCAAGGACGAGTCTGTGCCAGCAGCTCTCTGGCGAGGAGAAAGAGTGAAACCGAATAAGCAGGTTGCCGCCGCTACGATGAAAGATGTTGCTCTGAAGGCGAAAGTCTCAACGGCAACCGTATCCCGCGCATTAATGAACCCGGACAAAGTCTCGCAGTCAACCCGTAACAAGGTTGAACAGGCTGCGCTGGAAGTGGGATATTTACCCCAATCAATGGGACGCAACGTTAAGCGTAATGAATCACGTACCATTCTGGTGATTGTGCCGGATATCTGCGATCCGTTTTTTAGCGAAGTGATTCGCGGCATAGAAGTGACCGCCGCTGAGCAGGGATATCTGGTGCTTATCGGCGACTGCGCCCACCAGAATCAGCAGGAAAAGACCTTCCTCAACCTCATTATCACCAAGCAGATCGATGGCATGGTGCTGCTCAGTTCGCGACTGCCGTTTGATGCCAGCGTGGAAGAGCAGCGCAACTTGCCGCCGATGGTCATGTCCAACGAGTTCGCGCCAGAGCTGGAACTCCCCACCGTGCACATTGATAATCTCACCGCCGCCTTCAACGCGATGAACTATCTGCTGGAACTGGGGCATAAACGCATTGGCTGTATCGCCGGACCAGAGGATATGCCGCTGTGCCATTACCGTCTGCAAGGTTACGTTCAGGCATTGCGCCGCAGTGGAATTACGGTCGATCCGCATTTCATCGCGCGTGGTGACTTTACCTATGAAGCGGGAGCCAATGCGCTTAAGCAACTCCTTGAGCTTCCACAGCCACCTACTGCGGTCTTTTGCCACAGCGATGTCATGGCGCTGGGGGCACTCTCTTACGCCAAACGTCAGGGTCTGAAGGTACCTGACGATTTATCCATCATTGGCTTTGATAATATTTCGCTCACGGAATTTTGTGATCCACCCCTGACAACCGTCGCACAGCCGCGTTTCGATATCGGACGTGAAGCTATGCTGTTACTGCTCGATCAATTACAAGGTCAGAACGTCAGCAGTGGCTCACGTTTACTGGACTGCGAGCTTATTATTCGGGGCACTACCCGGGCACTGACGTAAAGTAAAGTGCTTTCGGACTCCCCTGTCTGGTCAAAGGCCCGCCGCTTAAGTAACATGGCGGGCTGACGAACGAATAAATACAGCGAAACGATAGTGGCACAACGAGATTATGTACGTCGCGGCCAACCGGCACCTTCGCGGCGCAAGAAGAGCACATCACGGAAAAAACAACGCAATACGCCTGCGGTATCGCCCGCTATGGTTGCTATTGCTGCAGCCGTACTCGTGACCTTTATCGGTGGTCTGTACTTCATTACGCATCACAAGAAAGAAGAGTCCGAAACGCTGCAAAACCAGAAAGTCACCGGTAATGGCATCCCGCCAAAACCGGAAGAGCGCTGGCGATACATCAAAGAGCTGGAAAGCCGTCAGCCTGGCGTACGTGCGCCTACCGAACCGTCTGCAGGCGGCGAGGTACTGAACGCCGATCAGCTTACCAATGAGCAGCGCCAGTTGTTGGCGCAAATGCAGGCCGATATGCGCCAACAGCCAACGCAGCTCAACGAAGTACCGTGGAACGAACAAACTGCTGAACAACGCCAGCAAACGCTGCAGCGTCAACGTCAGGTGCAACAGCAGCAGTGGAATAACACCCAACAGCAGGCTCAACAGCCGCGCCAACGGGTAACAGAACAGCCGTACCAGCAGCAGCAAACGCGTACTGCGCAAGCCGCACCGGTACAGCAGCCGAAGGCGCAGCCAAAACCGGCGGCCCAACAGCCGTATCAGGATCTACTGCAAACACCTGCGCATACCACCGCCGCTCAGCCGAAAACGCAGCCGGCCGCGCCGATAACAAATGAAACGCAGCCGCCAAAACAGACGGCGGAGAAAAAAGATGAACGCCGCTGGATGGTACAGTGCGGCTCATTTAAAGGCGCTGAGCAGGCAGAAACCGTGCGCGCGCAGTTGGCCTTTGAAGGCTTCAACTCACGTATTACCACCAATAACGGCTGGAATCGCGTGGTCATTGGTCCGGTCAAAGGCAAAGAGAATGCCGACAACACCATCAGCCGCCTGAAAGTTGCTGGTCACACAAACTGCATTCGACTCGCCACTGGGGGTTGAAACCCCCAAAATCCCCCCCATCTATACTTGCATTACGCCCCGCATACTGCGCGGGGCCTGTGTTTTGCATTTGTAACCAAGGGGTCTGCTCGTGACAACAATAGTAAGCGTACGCCGTAACGGCCATGTGGTAATCGCCGGTGATGGTCAGGCCACACTGGGTAACACCGTAATGAAAGGCAACGTGAAGAAAGTCCGCCGTCTGTACAACGACAAAGTCATCGCGGGCTTTGCGGGCGGTACTGCGGATGCATTCACGCTGTTTGAACTGTTTGAACGCAAGCTGGAAATGCACCAGGGTCACCTGGTGAAAGCTGCCGTTGAACTGGCAAAAGACTGGCGTACCGACCGTATGCTGCGCAAACTCGAAGCGCTGCTGGCCGTTGCGGATGAAACTGCATCACTCATCATCACCGGTAACGGCGACGTCATCCAGCCAGAAAACGATCTGATTGCCATCGGCTCCGGCGGTCCCTACGCCCAGGCTGCTGCACGCGCTCTGCTGGAAAACACCGAGCTTGGCGCACGCGAGATTGCTGAGAAAGCGTTGGATATTGCAGGGGATATCTGCATTTATACCAACCACTTCCATACCATCGAAGAATTGAACTCCAAAGCGTAAGGATCCCCCATGTCTGAAATGACCCCACGCGAAATTGTCAGCGAACTGAACAAACACATCATCGGCCAGGATAACGCTAAGCGTTCCGTGGCGATTGCCCTGCGTAACCGCTGGCGCCGCATGCAGCTCAACGAAGAGCTGCGCCATGAAGTTACGCCGAAAAACATTCTGATGATTGGCCCAACCGGCGTCGGTAAAACCGAAATCGCCCGTCGTCTGGCAAAACTGGCCAACGCGCCGTTCATCAAAGTTGAAGCAACAAAATTCACCGAAGTCGGCTATGTTGGTAAAGAAGTTGACTCTATCATCCGCGATCTGACCGATGCTGCCATCAAAATGGTCCGCGTTCAGGCCATCGAGAAAAACCGCTTCCGTGCCGAAGAGATGGCGGAAGAGCGCATTCTCGACGTGCTGATCCCACCGGCTAAAAATAACTGGGGACAGTCAGAGCAGCCGCAGGAACCTTCTGCAGCGCGTCAGGCGTTCCGTAAAAAACTGCGTGAAGGCCAGCTGGATGATAAAGAGATCGAAATCGATCTCGCGGCCGCACCGATGGGCGTTGAAATCATGGCGCCTCCGGGAATGGAAGAGATGACCAGCCAGCTACAGTCCATGTTCCAGAACCTGGGCGGTCAGAAGCAAAAACCGCGTAAGCTGAAAATCAAAGACGCGATGAAGCTGCTGATTGAAGAAGAAGCGGCCAAACTGGTGAATCCGGAAGAGCTGAAACAGGAAGCTATCGACGCCGTTGAGCAACACGGAATCGTGTTTATCGACGAAATCGACAAAATCTGTAAGCGCGGCGAATCCTCCGGCCCGGACGTGTCCCGTGAAGGCGTACAGCGCGACCTGCTGCCGCTGGTTGAAGGCTGCACGGTCTCCACTAAACACGGTATGGTGAAAACAGACCACATTCTGTTTATCGCCTCTGGCGCATTCCAGGTAGCGAAACCGTCTGACCTGATCCCGGAACTGCAGGGGCGTCTGCCGATTCGTGTCGAGCTGCAGGCGCTGACCACCAGCGATTTTGAGCGTATCCTTACCGAACCGAATGCCTCCATCACCGTCCAGTACAAAGCGCTGATGGCGACCGAAGGTGTGGACATCAACTTCACCGAATCGGGCATTAAACGCATTGCCGAAGCGGCCTGGCAGGTCAATGAAACCACCGAAAACATCGGTGCACGTCGTCTGCATACCGTTCTCGAGCGTCTGATGGAAGATATTTCCTATGATGCGAGCGATTTAAACGGCCAAAGCATCACAATTGATGCCGAATATGTGAGCAAACATCTGGATGCGCTGGTCGCAGATGAAGATCTGAGCCGTTTTATCCTATAATCGCGTTCAATGCATTTTCATCACTGTTGATGGGGCTGATAAAGCCCCATTTTTATTGGCGCTAAATATGACTGAACAACAAAAAATTAGCCGCTCACAAGCCTGGCTGGAAAGTTTACGACCTAAGACCTTGCCGCTCGCCTTCGCGGCGATCATCGTCGGTACGGCATTAGCATGGTGGCAAGGATACTTCGATCCGCTGGTTGCTCTGTTGGCATTGATTACAGCAGGACTGCTGCAAATTCTGTCCAACCTCGCTAACGACTATGGCGATGCCGTCAAAGGCAGCGACAAGCCCGACCGCATTGGACCGCTGCGCGGTATGCAAAAAGGGGTTATCACCCAACAGCAGATGAAGCGTGCGCTGATCGTCACCGTGGTGTTGATCTGTCTGTCGGGTCTGGCCCTGGTTGCTGTGGCCTGTCACACGCTGGCGGATTTTGTCGGTTTCCTGGTACTTGGGGGCCTGTCGATTATCGCGGCGATCACCTACACCGTGGGTAATCGCCCTTACGGATATATCGGTCTGGGCGATATTTCCGTGCTGGTATTCTTTGGCTGGCTTAGCGTGATGGGAAGCTGGTATCTGCAGGCGCATACGCTGATTCCGGCGCTGATTCTGCCTGCCACCGCCTGTGGCCTGCTGGCAACTGCCGTGCTCAACGTCAACAACCTGCGCGATATCAACAGCGACAGAGAGAACGGCAAGAACACGCTGGTAGTACGTTTAGGTGCCGTCAATGCCCGCCGCTACCATGCCTGCCTGCTGATGGGTACGCTGGTCTGCCTGGCGCTGTTTAACCTGTTTTCGCTACAAAGTCTGTGGGGATGGCTGTTTATCCTTGCCGCTCCGCTGCTTTTCAAACAGGCGCGTTACGTGATGCGCGAAATGGATCCTGCGGCAATGCGTCCGATGCTGGAACGCACCGTAAAAGCGGCGCTATTAACTAACTTGCTGTTTGTCGTTGGAATTTTCTTAAGTCAGTGGTCTCTTTAACTGACAAATATCAATTAACAATTGATGATTTTGCCAACAGTACACATAGCGCGATATACTAAAAATTCTCGCAGCAACTGAACGTTAAGCCTATGAAATACGATACATCCGAGCTTTGTGACATCTATCAGGAAGATGTCAACGTCGTGGAACCGCTGTTCTCTAACTTTGGAGGACGGTCGTCGTTTGGCGGACAAATCATCACGGTAAAATGTTTCGAGGACAACGGGTTGCTGTACGATCTGCTCGAACAAAATGGCCGTGGTCGCATTCTGCTGGTCGATGGCGGCGGTTCTGTCCGTCGTGCGCTGGTCGATGCCGAACTGGCACGACTGGCCGTACAGAATGAATGGGAAGGTCTGGTCATCTACGGCTCAGTCCGCCAGGTAGACGATCTGGAAGAACTGGATATCGGCATTCAGGCGATTGCCGCAATTCCGGTAGGTGCTTCAGGAGAAGGTATTGGGGAAAGCGATGTGCGCGTCAACTTTGGCGGCGTGACATTCTTCTCCGGCGACCACCTGTACGCCGACAACACCGGGATAATCCTCTCCGAAGACCCGCTCGATATCGAGTAAGTGAAAAAGGCACCGCAAGGTGCCTTTTTTATGCGTTGTCACTGATTGCCGGTTGGCGGCTTACGCCTTATCCGGCCTACAGGCACTCGCAGTCTACATCCTCTATAGATTTCGCGTCAGGGCAAGGCGGCAAGTAAGTGAATCCCCAGGAGCATAGGCCACTATGTGACTGGGGTGAATGTACGCAGCCAACGCCGCCATAACGTGAAATATGACGAGGATTAGACTTCTTCCATACGCCCCAACAGGGCATGCAGACGATCCTGCCAGCCGTTCTGCTGTTCTTTCAGGTTGTTGTTCTCACGCTCCAGCTCTTCACGCTGCTGCTGTGCAGACTGAACTTCCTGCGACAGTGAGTTGTTCTTTTCTTTCAGCTCTTCGATTTCCATCTGCAACAGCGTGATGGTATCAATCGCCTGCTGTACTTTTGCTTCCAGTTTCTCAAACACTTCTAATGACATCGTCATACCTCTCCTGAATTGCAAGGCGTTGATGGATAAAAATCCTCGTCCCGATAACCGGCGACGCCTTAATAAAAACGAGCGCACTCTACTTAACACCGATTGTATGAAGCCGCGTCATCCCTGTCCAGCGGCATCCCGCGCAGATTGCGGTTTGCAACACTTTTCGTCTTTCTCCTGGTGACATTACTATCATAACTCTTAAGTGTTAACGAATTGATCATTGAAATGATTCAGCTCACACTATTTTTGTATAACAAATACCGCGAAATGGCGCGATAACGCTCATTTTGTTGATGGAGTACACACATTTCAATTTCGATATTTCTCGTTTTTGAGCGTTAACGATAAATTAACAGTGTGCCTACCGGCTCCGGGGATGTCAGTGACCTTCTCGCATACAATAAACATTAAACTCTCTTCAGGATCCGATTATGAGTCAAACATCAACCTTAAAAGGCCAGTGCATTGCTGAATTCCTCGGTACCGGGTTGTTGATTTTCTTCGGTGTGGGATGTGTCGCTGCACTCAAAGTTGCTGGGGCTACTTTTGGTCAGTGGGAAATCAGTATCATCTGGGGTCTGGGGGTAGCGATGGCTATCTATCTGACTGCAGGCGTTTCTGGTGCACACCTGAATCCAGCGGTAACCATCGCACTCTGGCTGTTCGCCTGTTTTGATAAACGCAAAGTTGCTCCTTTTATTATTTCGCAAATTGCCGGCGCCTTTTGCGCAGCGGCACTGGTTTACGGGCTTTATTACAATCTTTTCATCGATTTCGAACAAACTAACCATATCGTGCGCGGCAGTACCGAAAGCCTGGGTCTGGCAGGTACTTTCTCGACCTATCCGAACCCGCATATCAATTTTGTGCAGGCCTTCGCGGTTGAAATGGTCATTACCGCTATTCTAATGGGGCTGATTCTGGCTCTGACCGACGATGGTAACGGTGTACCTCGTGGTCCGCTGGCACCACTGCTGATCGGCTTGTTGATCGCCGTTATTGGTGCTTCCATGGGTCCGCTAACAGGTTTTGCGATGAACCCGGCACGTGACTTCGGACCGAAACTCTTCGCCTGGATGGCCGGATGGGGTGAGATTGCCTTCACGGGTGGTCGTGATATCCCTTACTTCCTGGTCCCGGTGTTTGGCCCGATTACCGGCGCGATTTTAGGCGCATGGGCATATCGCAAACTGATTGGTCGCCATTTACCGTGCGATGTCTGCGCGATTGAAGAGAAAGACGTTGCGACCAACACTCAACAAAAAGCTTCGCAGTAATGTGACTACGGGACAAATAATCATGACTGAAAAAAAATATATCGTTGCGCTCGACCAGGGCACCACCAGCTCCCGCGCGGTCGTAATGGACCACGATGCGAATATCGTTAGCGTTTCACAGCGCGAATTCGAGCAAATCTACCCGAAAGCAGGTTGGGTAGAACATGACCCAATGGAAATTTGGGCGACCCAAAGCTCCACGCTGGTAGAAGTTCTGGCGAAAGCCGATATCAGTTCCGATGAAATTGCAGCGATCGGTATTACCAACCAGCGTGAAACCACCATCGTCTGGGAGCGTGAGACCGGTAAGCCTATCTATAACGCAATTGTGTGGCAGTGTCGTCGTACCGCGGATATCTGCGAAAAGCTCAAGCGCGACGGAATGGAAGAGTACATCCGTAATAACACGGGTCTGGTAATTGACCCGTACTTTTCCGGCACTAAAGTGAAGTGGATCCTCGACCACGTAGAAGGCTCACGTGAGCGCGCTCGCCGCGGCGAACTGCTGTTCGGTACGGTAGACACCTGGCTTATCTGGAAAATGACGCAGGGACGCGTACACGTAACGGATTACACCAACGCCTCTCGTACCATGCTGTTCAACATCCACTCCCTGGACTGGGATGACACGATGCTGGATGCGCTGGATATTCCGCGTGCAATGCTGCCAGAAGTGCGTCGTTCTTCTGAAGTGTACGGCCAGACCAACATCGGTGGTAAAGGCGGCATTCGTATTCCTATCTCCGGTATTGCCGGTGACCAGCAGGCCGCTCTGTTTGGCCAGCTGTGCGTGAAGGAAGGGATGGCGAAAAACACTTACGGTACCGGCTGCTTCATGCTGATGAACACTGGCGAGAAAGCCGTTAAGTCCGAAAATGGACTACTGACCACCATCGCCTGTGGACCGACCGGGGAAGTGAACTACGCGCTGGAAGGTGCGGTATTTATGGCTGGCGCATCCATCCAGTGGCTGCGCGATGAAATGAAACTCATCAGCGATGCATTCGACTCTGAATATTTCGCCACCAAAGTGAAAGATACCAACGGCGTGTACGTCGTTCCGGCATTTACAGGCCTTGGCGCACCGTACTGGGACCCGTATGCACGCGGAGCCATCTTCGGCCTGACCCGTGGCGTAAACTCCAACCACATCATCCGCGCAACGCTTGAGTCTATCGCTTACCAGACCCGTGACGTACTGGAAGCGATGCAGGCTGACTCCGGTATTCGCCTGCACGCCCTGCGCGTCGATGGCGGTGCGGTCGCCAACAACTTCCTGATGCAGTTCCAGTCCGATATTCTCGGCACGCGCGTTGAGCGCCCTGAAGTCCGCGAAGTCACCGCATTGGGTGCGGCGTACCTTGCCGGTCTGGCAGTAGGTTTCTGGCAGAATCTGGATGAACTGCAGGAGAAAGCGGTCATCGAGCGTGAATTCCGCCCTGGCATTGAAACCACCGAGCGTAATTTCCGTTACAGCGGCTGGAAAAAAGCGGTCAAACGCGCCATGGCGTGGGAAGATCACGACGAGTAATTCGTCATTGCCGGATGGCGACGTTACCTTGTCCGGCAATATCTTCGTGCGGGGGCAACCCCGCACACACATCAATAATCTAGTCCCCTCCCCTGTGCTACACTTCGCGCCATTCCTTTCAGCTACGAGTTTGCAATGAGACGAGAACTTGCCATTGAATTTTCACGCGTGACCGAAGCGGCCGCGCTGGCTGGCTATAAATGGCTGGGCCGCGGCGATAAAAATACCGCTGATGGCGCGGCGGTGAACGCCATGCGTATTATGCTCAACCAGGTCAACATCGACGGCACCATCGTGATTGGCGAGGGTGAGATTGATGAAGCGCCGATGCTGTTTATCGGCGAGAAAGTCGGAACCGGCCACGGTGATGCGGTCGACATCGCCGTCGATCCTATCGAAGGCACGCGTATGACGGCAATGGGCCAGGCGAATGCGCTGGCGGTGCTGGCTGTAGGCGATAAAGGCTGTTTCCTGAACGCGCCAGACATGTACATGGAAAAGCTGATTGTCGGCCCTGGCGCAAAAGGGTCCATCGACCTGAACCTGTCGCTGGAAACCAACCTGCGAAACATTGCAGCCGCGCTGAACAAACCACTGAGTGACCTGACCGTCACCATCCTGGCAAAACCACGCCATGACGAGGTTATTGCAGAGATGGCGAAACTGGGCGTGCGCGTCTTCGCCATTCCTGACGGCGACGTTGCGGCCTCGATTCTGACCTGTATGCCAGACAGCGAAGTTGACGTGTTGTACGGTATTGGCGGCGCTCCGGAAGGCGTGGTTTCCGCGGCCGTCATCCGCGCGCTGGACGGCGACATGCAGGGCCGCCTGCTGGCGCGCCATGACGTCAAAGGCGACAGCGAAGAGAACCGTTGTATTGGCGAACAGGAACTGGCCCGCTGCACCGCGATGGGCATTGAAGCGGGCAAAGCGCTGCGTCTGGATGAAATGGCGCGCAGCGACAACGTCATTTTCTCCGCTACCGGCATCACCAAAGGCGATCTGCTGGAAGGGATTAGCCGTAAAGGCAATATCGCAACCACCGAAACGCTGTTGATCCGCGGCAAATCACGCACGATCCGCCGCATTCAGTCGATTCACTACCTCGATCGCAAAGATCCCGATGTGCAGGCGCACATCCTGTAATTGATTTGATCAATAGAGCCTTCCAGCCCATCCGGGCTGGAAATCTTTCGTCCAACGAACGAAGATAAGGCAATCAAAGCAGACAGGAGAAAACCATGGCAGATTGGGTAACAGGCAAAGTCACAAAGGTGCAGAACTGGACCGATGCCCTGTTTAGTTTGACCGTGCGAGCTCCGGTTCTTCCTTTCACTGCAGGTCAGTTCACCAAGCTTGGCCTTGAGATCGACGGTGAGCGCGTCCAGCGCGCCTATTCCTACGTGAATGCGCCCGATAACCCCGACTTAGAATTTTATCTGGTGACGGTTCCCGACGGCAAACTCAGCCCTCAACTGGCGGCGCTAAAGCCTGGCGATGAAGTTCAGGTGGTGAGTGAGGCCGCTGGTTTCTTCGTGCTGGATGAAGTCCCTGATTGCGAAACGCTATGGATGCTGGCAACCGGCACGGCTATCGGCCCGTATTTGTCGATTCTGCAGTTAGGCAAAGATCTGGGTCGCTTTAAAAATCTGGTGCTGGTCCACGCCGCACGCTATGCCGCCGATTTGAGCTACCTGCCATTGATGCAGGCGCTGGAAAAGCGCTACGAGGGTAAATTACGCATCCAGACGGTTGTTAGCCGTGAGACAGCCGTAGATTCGCTGACCGGGCGTGTACCGGCGCTGATTGAAAGCGGTGAACTGGAAAAGGCGGTAGGGCTGCCAATGGATAAAGAAACCAGCCATGTGATGCTGTGCGGAAATCCACAAATGGTACGCGACACGCAGCAACTGCTGAAAGAGACCCGGCAGATGACCAAACACCTGCGCCGTCGACCGGGCCATATGACTGCTGAGCACTACTGGTGAGGGTTGCCGGGAGGCGCTTGCGCTTCTCCGGTCGACAACTACTGGCGCTCGGCTTTGTACTTTACGTCCTGCGTATCCTTACCATATTTATTTTCGTCCTGGGTGCCAATGAACGCGCCCAGATCGATGAGCATGCCGACCAGAATGAGCGTCGGAACAAAGCGACCAACCGCCCATTGCCAGACGCCGGGTAACATCGTCCAATTTCCGGCCAGCAGCATCCACGCCAAAATCATCAGCAGCGCCCACACTCCAGAACGTCCCCGATCGTGCAGGCGTTTTACCGTCACTGCCGCCGTCGGCCATAGCAGACAAACCAGACAAAATGCCGCAGTCTGAATATCGAGTAATTGCTTGCTCGCCAGCGAGAACAAAACCAGCATTCCGACGATCCACAGACCTATCCAAATCCAGAAATCACGGCGCCCGATGCGCCCTTTAAATGAGAATAACCACTGCTGTATGGTCATGTAAGTTCCTTTATTATTACCTTCCAGAACAGTTTACCCTTTTGACAAGCCCGACAGTTACCGTTTTAATCGTGAGCAGTCATAACGAAAGGTACGATTGATGAAGCAAGGATTTACACTGTTTTTATTATTGTTTTCAGCCTTCACCGCGAGCGTTGCGGCACGGGCGGAAGAGCCATCGACGGCAACCACAGCCCCCTATTTACTGGCGGGTGCGCCGACCTTTGACCTGTCGATTAGCCAGTTTCGCGAAAACTTTAATACGCAGAATCCGAAGCTTATCCTGAATGAGTTCCGCGCCATCGACAGCAGCCGCGATCGGGCAAACCTCACCCGCGCGGCCAGTAAAATCAATGAAAACCTGTATGCGTCCTCCGCCCTTGAGCGCGGCACGCTAAAAATCAAAAGTATGCAGATAACCTGGTTGCCGATTCAGGGACCAGAACAAAAGGCGGCCAAAGCGAAAGCGCTGGAATACATGACCGCCGTCATTCGTACCGTCGCGCCGCTACTGACGAAAGAACAGAGCCAGAAAAAGCTGCAAAAACTGCTCGCTGCCGGCAAAGGTAAACACTATTACGCCGAAACAGAAGGCGCAATTCGCTATGTTGTGGCAGATAACGGTGAAAAAGGGCTGACCTTCGCTGTTGAACCGATTAAGCTGGCACTATCAGAAAGTCTTGAGAAGGCGAATTGATGACAAAAAGCAAAGCCTTTCCGCAGACGAATCTCTATACTGTTTCACAGACCATGCTGCCCTGACGGGCGGCCATATTCCTTAATTCGCTGACAAGCGTGGAGAAATGAAATGCGACATCCTTTAGTGATGGGTAACTGGAAACTGAACGGCAGCCGCCACATGGTAAACGAACTGGTTGCTAATCTGCGTAAAGAACTGGCTGGCGTTGCTGGCTGTGCAGTAGCAATCGCTCCGCCGGAAATGTATATCGACCTGGCGAAACACGCCGCTGCCGGTAGCAACATTATCCTGGGCGCGCAGAACGTTGACCTGAACCTGTCTGGCGCATTTACCGGTGAAACAAGCGCTGAAATGCTGAAAGATATCGGCGCGCAGTACATCATTATCGGTCACTCTGAGCGTCGTACTTACCACAAAGAGTCTGACGAGCTGATCGCTAAAAAATTCGCCGTGCTGAAAGAACAAGGTCTGACTCCGGTTCTGTGCATCGGTGAAACCGAAGCAGAAAACGAAGCGGGAAAAACTGAAGAAGTCTGTGCACGTCAGATCGACGCCGTTCTGAAAACTCAGGGCGCGGCAGCATTCGAAGGCGTCGTTATCGCTTACGAACCAGTATGGGCTATCGGTACCGGTAAATCTGCAACTCCTGCTCAGGCTCAGGCTGTTCACAAATTCATTCGTGACCACATTGCTAAAGCTGACGCGAAAATCGCTGAACAAGTTATCATCCAGTACGGCGGTTCCGTAAACGCAGCTAACGCAGCAGAACTGTTCGCTCAGCCGGACATCGATGGCGCGCTGGTTGGCGGTGCTTCTCTGAAAGCAGATGCCTTCGCGGTCATCGTTAAAGCAGCAGAAGCGGCTAAACAGGCGTAATGCTGTTGAGGCGGGTAGCGCTTCGCTGACCCGTCCTCCAAGACTGTAGGCCCGGTAAGCGTTAGCGCTACCGGGCTTTTTTTTACAACTTACCCAACACGCTAAACCACAGATAATCCAGCGGCAGAAGAAGCAGATATGTTGCCGTCGCCAGCGCGATACACAGCAGCATCCCCGCCCTCGCAGGCACTTTCCCAAGCGCCATCGCCACCACAATCGGCGAAGCCTGATACGGCAGTAGCGGTGTGGAATACCCCAATACCTGAATCATAATCACCGACAGCAGCGGGAACCCAGTCGCATCGGCAAAACTTTGCGCCAGAGTGGTATACAGCGCCGGAACGCCGTTCGCCGTCATAATAAAATTGAGTGCGGTGGTAATGCCGGTCAGCGCGAGAAAGCTGGTAAATGGTTTTTCCTCATCCAGCGGCATCACCTGTAACAGCGCCTCGCCCACTGCATTGCCAATGCCGGTCTGGGTAACGGTAATTGCCAACCCCAGAATCCCCGCCACGTAAATGCAGGTCCTGATATTTACCCCGGAGGAAAACTCGTCGCCATTGATAAAGCCAACCCGTGGTAGCAGCGTGATAACCGCTGCCGCCAACCCGGTCCACGCAGGCCCTATACCGTGCCAGCTTTCACTTACCCACAGCAGCAGCACCACTGCTAACATCCAGGCCAGACGTTTTTCATCCCGGCTCATGGGTTCCGCTGGCGTGAGATCGCGCGGTGCGTGGGGCTTGCCAGGGAACAGCCAGCAGATAAGCATGATGAGCACCGCGCCTTTAAGCCAGCCCAGAACCGGTGTATGCAGCAGCAAATAGGGAAGATAATTAAGGTGGATGCCGTAAGAGCCTTCCGCCGCGCCGCTCATTACCAGATTTGGCACGTTAGCGGGTAAAATCGTCGCGGAAAGCTGGAACGTCCCAAACCCGACGGCCAGCGCCAGACCATACCAGGCGCGCGTACCATCATTAATTCCGGCTCGTTTCGCCATCGCCGCGACAATCGGCATCAGTAATGCAATACGCCCCATGTTGGACGGCATCACAAACGCCAGCGCGTAACTGAGCAGCACCACACTCGCCACCATCAACGGCCAGGAATCGGTCAACCGCGATGACAGCGCCCTCGCCGCCCTGTCCGCCAGCCCCGTTTTGCGAATCGCGATCCCCAGCACAAAGCCACTAAAGACCAGCCAGAACGCCGACGATGCAAAGCCGCCAAAAATCACATCCGCTGGCGCGATTTTGGCCACCATTGCCACGGCAAAGAACAACAGCGCCGTTATAAACTCCGGCAGTAGCGACGTCGCCCAGAGCAGGATAGTAATGCCAACCACCAGAGAGGGGATAAACAGAGGGTGTGTAAGCCAGAGCGACATGCCTGTCTCCTGTTGTTTTTTTCAACAAGAATACGGGGACAGACATGCGGAGTAAATGCCAGATTAGGTGGGGTTAACGCAGAATATCACATTGATGATCCTGAATTTCCTCAGCGGAGGCGAGATTGAGCGACAACAGATTGCGCTGGGTCGCCAGCAGGACAAAAGACTCATCGCTCTGACGCACCATCGCCAGCGCATAGCTGCCCATGTGTTCACGCGCATCCGGCACCTCTTCTGCCAGCATCATAAACGGGCTGCGTTGCGCCAGTTCATTTTCCGTGACGCGACGCGCCAGATATTCATGACCGCGCAGCCCACCCGGTAATGGCAGCCAACGAGTGCTGATTTTCGCCAGATTGTCATCCAGCTGTTTTCTGACATCGGTTCGCAGGCAGGAGATATGAATATGCAGATGATTTTGCGTACGCCCGCTACGCGAGTTAATGGTCAGCGATACCGCTTTGTCAGGGATTTCCTGACCGTATTTTTGGCTCATAAAGCTGCGCGCCTGCCAGGCCAGCCAGAAAAAGTTCGGCGTACCTGATTTCAGCAGCAACGGGCTTTCCGTTCCGTTGATACGCCAGGTCGGCATCAACAGGTATTGCAGTGGGCCGTTACGATCTTTGAACACCACATATCCGGCATCCGGCTTCACTTCGGCGCACGGCGTGGGATCCTGCTGCTGCAACTGGTGCGGCAGGCATTGCTGAAGAACAATCTGGCGTAATGCGTCCGGGTTACCGGTGAATTTCCAGTACCCGATACCTGCAGCAGCGGCGACTACAATCACCGCCAGTAAAAGATAGCCTGCTTTTTTCATTACGCGTTCCCTGTATCTCATTGAAGGGCAAGAGTAACGCAAAACCATGACAAATAAAAAACCCGGTCGCGTTATGCCACCGGGTCGGTAAATCACAGACTTATTTAGCGCTTGCTGATCTGGTCAAACGTACCACCGTTAGAGAAGTGCTCTTTCTGCGCTTTCGTCCAGCCGCCAAACTCTTCGTCGATGGTGAACAGTTTCAGCTTCGGAAATGCATTTTCGTATTTCTTCGCAACGTCTGCATCACGCGGACGATAGTAGTTTTTCGCTGCAATTTCCTGACCTTCCGGAGAATAGAGATATTTCAGGTAGGCTTCCGCCACCGTTTTGGTGTCTTTCTTTTCCACGACTTTGTCGACCACGGAAACGGTCGGTTCCGCGAGGATAGATTCACTCGGCGTCACTATCTCGAATTTGTCTTTGCCCAGCTCGTTTGTCGCCAGCAGGGCTTCGTTTTCCCAGGCGATCAGCACATCACCGATACCGCGTTCAACGAAGGTATTGGTTGAGCCACGCGCACCGGAGTCCAGCACTTCAACATTCTTATACAGGGCCTTCACGAAGTCTTGTGCCTTGGCCTGATCGTTGTTGTTGTGGTGCAAGGCGTAGCCCCATGCCGCCAGATAGTTCCAGCGTGCGCCGCCTGAGCTTTTCGGGTTTGGTGTAATGACCGACACGCCTGGTTTGATCAGATCGTTCCAGTCATGAATTTGCTTGGGGTTGCCTTTGCGGACCAGGAAAACGATGGTGGAGGTGTATGGCGCGGAGTTATCCGGCAGACGCTTAATCCAGTTTTTATCGATACGACCACGTTCAGCAATGGCATCCACGTCGTAAGCCAGCGCCAGCGTCACGACATCGGCTTCAATACCGTTAATGACGGAGGTCGCTTGTTTACCCGAACCGCCATGCGACTGGCGGATCACGACGTTGTCGCCCGTTTCCTGCTTCCAGTGCGCGCTAAAGGCCTTATTGTACTGCTCGTACAATTCACGCGTTGGATCGTACGATACGTTAAGTAACTGAATATCCTTTGCCAGAACGCTGGCCGATGCCAGCAATAATGTTAACCCTACGCCCCATTTGTTCATCGCCCAGCTCTCTTATGTGGTGTTGTGATGAGCAAAGCGTGCCAGAAAGGTATCCAAACATTAAAGAATAAAAAAAGATTTGCTATAACTTGGGGGAATAAATGCGGGGAATTGTGCCGAATGGTGGTTAGCGGCTCATCAGGCCTACAAGTCTTTACAACCTGTAGGCCTGATGCGCTTAGCGCCATCAGGCGCGGAAAAAACAATCAGTACAGTTTTTTCGCGCAGTCCAGCCAGTCACCTTTGAACGGACGCTTCATGTTTTCAATCGCGTCGATGATGTCGTGGTGAACCAGTTGCTCGTTCTGAATACCTACACAGCGACCGCCGTGACCTGCCAACAGCAGTTCAATGGCATATGCGCCCATACGGGACGCCAGGATACGGTCGTAAGGCACCGGAGAACCACCACGCTGGATGTGACCCAGTACGGTTGAGCGCGTTTCACGACCCGTTTCTTTCTCGATGTAATGCGCCAGTTCGTCAACGTCACACATGTGCTCAGTGATCGCCACAATCGCGTGTTTTTTACCTTTCGCGATGCCTGCTTTGATTTCAGCAACCAGATCGTCACGGCTGAATTCCACTTCCGGAACCACCACGAACTCACAGCCACCAGCAATGGCAGCCGCCAGAGTCAGATCGCCACAGTAGCGGCCCATCACTTCAACGATGGAAATACGCTGGTGAGAAGAAGAGGTATCACGCAGACGGTCAATCGCTTCGACTACGGTACCCAGAGCGGTGAAATAACCGATGGTGTAGTCGGTGCCTTTGATATCGTTGTCGATAGTGCCAGGCAGACCGATGCATGGGAAGCCCATTTCAGTCAGGCGTTTTGCCCCCATGTAAGAACCGTCACCACCGATAACAACCAGCGCGTCAATGCCACGCTTTTTCAGGTTTTCGATAGCCACGGCACGCACGTTTTCGTCGCGGAATTCCGGGAAGCGGGCAGAACCGAGGAATGTACCGCCACGGTTGATCATGTCGGACACGCTGTAGCGGTCAAGTTGAACCATACGGTCTTCATACAAACCCAGGTAGCCATCATGGATCCCCATGACTTCCAGCCCTTCCGTCAACGCTGCACGTACAACACCACGGATTGCTGCGTTCATGCCCGGCGCATCACCGCCGCTTGTCAACACACCGATTTTCTTAATCATGACTACCTCTGAACTTTGGAATGCAAAATGAAATCTGCTGCCGGAAGTCGATTCCGCATATCGAAACGATCCAACGAATATGCAGATAGTATAACAATCACTTCCTGCTGAATTGATTCAGGTCAGGCCAAATGGTGGTAATTTATACACAAAATGCTGGCCCGGTTCACTTTTTTTACAACGAATTATAAAAGCTCAAACATCTTGCCTTCCTTGGGTACGACCGAACAGGGATCCTGATGAATGATGACATCCGATCCCGGGAAACGCCGTAAAATTGCCTGCTCTACCTGTTCAGCCACTAAATGCGCCTGAACGAGCGGCAGATTATCTTCCATTTCCAAATGAATCTGAATAAAGCGGGTCGGCCCTGACTGCCGCGTGCGAAGATCGTGAGCGCCGCTGACTCCAGGCCATGACGTCACAATATCAATAATTTCCTGACGTTCTTCATCGGGTAAAGCGCGATCCAGCAAAGACTGTACCGCCTCATAACCCATGCGTAATGCACTATATAAAATATAGATGCCAATCCCGAGCGCAAACAAGGCATCTGCGCGATGCCAGCCGTACCATGCCAGCCCAAGCGCCACGAGAATTGCACCGTTCATCATAACATCAGACTGATAATGAAGCATATCCGCCCTAACGGCCTGACTTTGCGTGCGTTTCACCACCCAGCGCTGAAACGAGACCAGAATGATTGTACACACTAACGCAATGATGGTGACAACCACCCCGACGCCAGGATCTTTCATTGGCGTGGGTTGGATGAGATGCTGAATCCCGGTCAGGAATAAAAACAGCGCCGAACCGGAAATAAACATGCTTTGCGCCAGCGCCGCCAGCGATTCCGCTTTTCCGTGTCCGAACGTATGTTCATCATCGGCCGGTTGCAAAGAATAGCGCACCACCAACAGGTTGGTTAACGACGCGGCGATGTCCACCAAAGAATCCACCAGCGCTGCCAGAATACTGACCGATCCGGTGTACCACCACGCAAAAATTTTGATCAAAAGTAACAGCGATGCCATCACGGTCGCCGCGATTGCCGCCCGGCTAACCAGCCGCCCATAGGTTTGATTCATAAACACTCCTGCCAGGATATGCCGCTAGTATAACGGATGAAGTAAAACAGTCAGGCAATAACCGAGTGACAAATTTTGGGCAAAAAAAACCCCCACATCATGTGGGGGAAGACAGGGATGGTGTCTATGGCAAGGAAAACAGGGTTACTACTGGGAACGTGAGTTGCTACTACTCAATAAATTCAACGATGAGCTTTTTTTCCAGTGCGCTACGTCGCGCAGTTGCTCCATTCGTTGTTCATGTCTCTCATTTAAAACCGCTTGCTGCTCGGGCGTTAACAGGCGATACATCTGGTTGCGAACCTTGGCTATTTCAACCTGGCGGGCAACCTGTTCTTGCGCCATTCTTTCTGCCTGAGCGCGCACAGCGCGTTCATCAAATTTCTCTGCGGTGACAAGGCGATGCATTGTCTCCATTTCGCTAACATTAACAGGAGGCTGTTCGTGTCTTGCCTGCTGCATTAAATCTCGCATCTGTTGACGTTGATGTTCGGTTAAACTGATACCGTCGAACATGTGGCTCTGAACGCTGCGTTGCGCGGAGCCTTCACCCAGGTGCCAGTGATCGCCTGTGACGACTTCAGCTGCATGGCTTAAAGTACTCAGTGCCAGCGTTGAGGCCATGACGGCAGCGGTAACTTTGCCCATCACTTGCTCCCAAAATCTTTTCTGTCGCGATTCAACGAGAGACAGTTTACGATTCGGGCTGCAAACATGCGTCAGGGGGTGTAAAACAACGTAAAGTCATAGATTAGCGACGCCTGATGACGTAATTTCTGCCTCGGAGGTACGTAAACAATGAATAAAATCCTGTTAGTTGATGATGACCGAGAGCTGACTTCCCTGTTAAAGGAGTTGCTCGAAATGGAAGGTTTCGATGTGCTGGTTGCCTATGATGGGGAACAGGCGCTTGAGCTTCTGGATGACAGCATCGATTTACTTTTGCTCGACGTCATGATGCCGAAGAAAAATGGCATTGATACGCTGAAAGCACTTCGTCAGACACACCAGACACCCGTAATCATGCTGACCGCTCGCGGCAGCGAATTGGATCGCGTACTTGGCCTTGAGCTGGGCGCGGACGACTATTTACCCAAACCGTTTAACGACCGTGAACTGGTCGCGCGCATCCGCGCTATTTTGCGTCGCTCACACTGGAGCGAACAGCAGCAGAACAGCGACAACGGTTCGCCGACTCTGGAAGTGGATGCGTTAAGCCTTAATCCGGGTCGCCAGGAAGCCAGCTTTGACGGGCAAACCCTGGAGTTAACCGGCACCGAATTCACCCTGCTCTATTTGCTGGCACAGCATCTCGGTCAGGTGGTTTCGCGTGAACACCTGAGCCAGGAAGTGCTGGGCAAACGCCTGACGCCTTTTGATCGCGCTATCGACATGCATATCTCGAACCTGCGTCGTAAGCTGCCAGAACGTAAAGACGGACACCCGTGGTTTAAAACCCTGCGCGGTCGTGGCTACCTGATGGTCTCCGCTTCATGATAGGGAGCTTAACCGCACGCATCTTTGCCATCTTCTGGTTGACGCTGGCACTGGTGTTGATGTTGGTACTGATGTTACCCAAGCTTGATTCACGCCAGATGACCGAGCTACTGGACAGCGAGCAGCGCCAGGGGTTGATGATTGAGCAACACGTTGAAGCTGAACTGGCGAACGATCCACCCAACGATTTGATGTGGTGGCGTCGCTTGTTTCGGGCGATAGACAAGTGGGCGCCGCCAGGACAGCGGTTATTGCTTGTTACGACGGAAGGACGCGTGATCGGCGCAGAACGCAACGAAATGCAGATCATTCGTAACTTTATTGGTCAGGCTGATAACGCCGACCATCCGCAAAAGAAAAAATACGGTCGCGTTGAGATGGTCGGGCCTTTCTCCGTCAGAGACGGCGAAGATAACTACCAGCTGTATCTCATTCGACCTGCCAGCAGCTCACAATCTGACTTTATCAATCTGTTGTTCGACCGACCGCTGTTGTTGCTGATTGTCACCATGTTAGTCAGCTCTCCGCTACTGCTCTGGCTTGCCTGGAGTCTGGCGAAACCGGCGCGTAAGTTGAAAAACGCGGCAGATGAAGTGGCCCAGGGCAACCTGCGTCAGCATCCGGAACTGGAAGCCGGTCCGCAGGAGTTTCTGGCGGCAGGCGCCAGCTTTAACCAGATGGTGACGGCGCTGGAGCGAATGATGACCTCGCAGCAACGCCTGCTGTCGGACATCTCCCACGAGTTGAGAACGCCGTTGACGCGTCTGCAGTTGGGCACCGCGCTGCTGCGCCGTCGTAGCGGTGAAAGCAAAGAGCTGGAGCGTATTGAAACAGAAGCACATCGGCTGGACAGCATGATCAACGACCTGCTGGTGATGTCACGCAATCAGCAGAAAAACGCGCTGGTCAGTGAAACGGTGAAAGCCAATCAGCTGTGGGGCGAAGTGCTGGATAACGCCGCCTTTGAAGCCGAGCAGATGGGTAAATCACTCACGGTGAATTTCCCGCCGGGCCCGTGGCCGCTGTACGGCAACCCAAATGCGCTGGAAAGCGCGCTGGAAAACATTGTGCGCAACGCCCTGCGTTATTCACACACGCAGATTGAAGTTGGCTTCGCGGTGGATATCGATGGGATTACCATCACCGTCGACGACGATGGCCCGGGCGTTAGCCCTGAAGACCGAGAACAGATTTTCCGTCCGTTCTATCGTACCGATGAGGCGCGCGATCGCGAGTCTGGCGGAACAGGTCTGGGTCTGGCGATTGTTGAAACCGCAATCCAACAGCATCGTGGCTGGGTGAAAGCCGAAGACAGCCCGCTGGGTGGTTTACGGCTGGTAATTTGGTTGCCGCTGTATAAACGCGCTTAACAGGCTTCCCCGGTAACGTCGTACCGGGGAAGTTCTCACATTATGCTGCCACAGTCGCAGCCGCTAGCTTTTGCTTTTTAATCCGCTTCACCAGAATGGTCGAACAGATAAAGCCCATTAAGCTGAACGCAATCATCACGCTAAAGACATAGTTATAGCCCGTGATGCCGCTATTGGTATCCAGTAAATAGCCGTATAACGTATACGCAAACATGGCGGGCATATAACCGATGATACAGCCAAATGCCATCGCCGAACCGGCATATTCACGCGGGGTACCAATCTCATCCATTGGTGCAAAGAAAATGGCGCGCTGTGAGAAAATAATCGCCCCAAATCCTAGCGTCGCCGCCATACCGATATACACATTCATCGTTTGATGTGGCAACAGCATAAAAACAACCATAGCAGCAGCAGAGATCAGAAACGTCCACTTCAGGTAAACCGTAGGTGATTTAGCAACCTTATCCGCCAGCAGCCCACCAATCGGCCCTCCCACCATTTTCAATGCATACTGGTTGATGATGCCGTACGCGCCGACGAGCGCTACCGGCAGCATGTAGATATCTTTTAAGAATGGGATGAAGTAAGTCAGGCCACAGTACGCGGCGTAAACGAAGAAAATCCCTAAAGAAGCCAGCCAGACGTTAGGGCAGGACAACACATGTTTGATACCCTTTAAGACTTCCATGTTGGCACTGGTTTTCTCGCCGCCTTTCACTTTGTCATCATCGACAATAAAGTAAGTGAGAACGCCCGCAGCCAGCGTAATTAGCGTATAAAACAGCAGTCCAGCCTGCATCCCCGCTTTACCTTCACCAAACTGGACGAAAACAAACAGAGCGCCAGAAGCGACGATAACATCCACCACGCCACGTCCGGCTTCTAAAAAGCCAAACATACGCCCTTGTTCTTCTTGCGTACCTAGCAGACGCACAGCTTTCAATAACACCGGCCAATAAACCACATCGGCAAAGAACGCCATTGCGGCAAAGCAAATAAGATAACCGGTAAATGACGGTAGCGTCGCCAAATATAAACCGCATAGCCCAACGCCGATCAGACCAAATGGTAATAATATTTTCTTGGAATAACGGTCTGCGATATAGAGCGACAGAAAAAGCCCGGTTGTCTGAACAATCGTATAAACAGTAAAACTTAAACCAATTTGCGTATTGGTTAAACCCCAGTCACTTTGCATTGGCACATAGAAAACGTCTTTCATACTTGAAAGTTTGAATATTGTGCCGCCGCCTAAAATTAAAAAACAGAGCCTTGCCCATTTGTTCATGAACATAATTAAACCCTCATTGCTTGTTGAGAGAAATATTTAAATTAAATCATGCAGCTAATAAATTAAGAGAGTTATTTTCATAACCTTTTTCGCATTTAATAATATTTAAAGAAGTTTATTTATTACTTGTAAACTTGTCGCATAAATCACGGATATACTTTATTTGAGCAAGAGCATGTTCTTTTTCCTGCGCCAGTCGCGCATCAATCATGTTACTGTCGGGCAGCGGCGTATAGCTTGCATCGCGCCATGGGATCCAGGGATTATCACCTTCATCATCAAAACGAAATGCCGGAGCATAATATTCAACTTCCTCTTCCAGACCAAAAGCATTTACTTGCGGTTTGTCCTCACCTAAAAGTAATAATGCCTTAAGCATCTCTTCCATTGGTAAATCACCGTATCCTGAACGACAAGCCTCATGCCCCCAGCCTTTACCTTCTTTAATAATTTTTGCGTCTTTGATATGTACCTGAGTGATTAGAGGGGACATGACCTCTAACGCAGAAAGCGGCTGCTCATTGGCGTTAATCATGTTGCCAAAATCAAATAGAATAGAGAGATTCTTCATTCCACTATTATTAACCAGCGTCACCAGTTCATGGCCTTGCAGATCTTCATGCTGTTCGATAGTAAAGCTTAGTCCGCAATCGTCATACTGAGACAACCACGCAATATCATTGGCAATCTTTGCCATGACATCGTTGAGATGTCCTTCATAGCGCGGGTAGAAACGTACTGAAGTTGCGCCAGTTGTCACAGCAATACGGATCGCATCCGTCAATGTCGCCTTGTCCGATGCGCTCGTTTCAATATGTACATCGAGGTTATATTTTTTGGCCTTTTCTTTAAAATCGTGCAACTGCCGATCGTTTAGTTTCTGCAGCGATTGGGACTCACCATCCTCAACATGTATTTTCACTCCCTTTAATTGTTGCTGATGCGCAATATGCAGAAGATCGCCCGGAAGGACTCTCTCATAGCGCATATTCAGATGAAAGGCATAAGCATGTAGGTACAGTGGTATATTTCTCGCACGTTCAGCGAGAAGTTCTTGGTTGCATTTTCCCATTATTTTTCTCATTCATCACGAATAACAAGTTCCACAGATTCAAGTCGCCAGTATTCAAAATCAACCTGAACCACTTTTTTGTCTCGGGTAGCCCGATGTTTTTCTACTAAAATTCCATAAGTATTAGGCGCAACGCCCAACTCTTTGCAGGCCACTTCTGGCATATTGACCGGTTTAAAAATCATTTCTTTGATATTTAAAGCATGACCAAACGCATCTTCCCAGACGCTGGCAAAAGACTGATTGCCCAATTTGTTAATGAATCCTGGCGCAACATCAGCATCAATATAGGACTCATGGTAAAACACTTTATGCGAATCAAGACCACACCAACCGGTAACTAAATAGCGATCACCGGAGGAGAGAAAAACATCATCAACATGGTGCGGAACCGTCGCAATCGTTTCTTTGGTTAAATAACCCCAAAAAGGCTTGCGCCCCTGAGCACAGGCTTCAGCATTAAAGCTGGAAAGTGATTTGGGATTATAAATAAATCGCTTCGATGAAATAAACCAACCACTGCGGTTCTTTCGGAAGATACGCGCATCGATCTCAAGCTCAATCAGAACCTGACGTAATGTCATGCGCTTCGCATCCAGCAACTCACATAACTCTCTCTCCGAAGGCAATTTAGAGCCCGCTGGCAAATTATTCTCGTTTAACCAGCTTTCAAAGCGCTCTCTAAGCACATCAACATTGTTTTTCTTTTTCATCTTACTCATCTGGTTTAAACCAATTTAAAGCTAAGATATTTGAGTGCAGGAAATACTCAAGTTTTTTTTCAACGCAGAGTTTCTTTTTGTGGGCCAGGTATCAAGAATGGACTGAAAACATGGCGTGACAGGCAGGTTTTTTTAACCTGCCTTAGTATGCAGAGATATGAACCACGAGAGAGGCAAATCAGGTGTTACCACCTGATTTAATTGCATGGCCAGAATGGCTTTATTTTCCCCACAAACGGCGGGAATTGTCTTCGATCTTGCCGCTTAAACGACGCTTTTGCATCGTTCGGGTCCAGCTTTTCGATAACCCGGCAGCCGAGAGTAAACGGTGATATTGTGAGTCATCAAACGGCATATGCCAGGCAATGGCAATCGCCTCCCGCACGCTGACGTCGCTGACGCGTGAAGCCAGGATCAACGGCGCGTCCGCCGACACCTGGCCTGGAGCGATGACGCTGCACAACCAGCCCGTCTTGCCTGCATCCTGCATCTGGCTAGCCATATCGCTGATGCCAAAATGGAAATTCAGCTTAAAGCACGGCGAGCGCGGCTGCGTGACCTGAATCAGCGCATCTCCCCACTGGAAAATGTCGCCAATGAATACATTCTCTTCCGTTAGCCCCTGAGTAGAGAGATTCTCGCCAAACGCGGGCGCGACAAAGCGCTCTGCCTGCTCCGGAAACTCTTGTCTCCAGTGCTGATAGTGTTCACGCGGATAGTGGCACAGCGCGCGATCCGGCCCACCGTGAATTTTCGTTTCCGCCTGTTCATCACCCGTCAGCCCCAGTTCGGTCAGCGTCAGCTCGCCGTCAACCTGGACCTTAGCAATCGCGCTGGGACGGCTTCCCGTGTAGTCCCGAACCTTGCCTGTAAAAACATCGACCGGATATCGCATCTGTTCCCTCTCCCGATAAATTTCCCCCATTACACCACATTTATTTTACCCCAGTCGCTCAAAATGAGAGCACGGTTCACATGAAACTTAGGGACACATGCTATCAATGTAATCTGGTTTTGAAACATCATTTCAAATAAGGAGTCAACAACGTGACTGGTCAATCGCAATTTGCTGGCGTCTGGTGTCCTTCCATTACGCCAATGGATAATGACGGCAAGATCGATCTTAACGGTCTGAGCCAGCATCTCAAACGCCTTACCGAGGCCAAAATCGACGTGATTTTGCTGATGGGTAGCATCGGGGAATTTGCCTCCTTTACGCTCGAAGAAAAGCTGCTACTGATCCGCGAGGCCCGCGCCATGAGCTCGCTAAAGATGGTCGCCAACGTCTCATCCACCTGCCAGAATGATGTGCTGTTGATGGCGCAGGAAGCGTATCGCGCCGATTACGATGCCGTGATGATCCTGCCGCCTTACTACTACGGGCAAACGGCAAAACAGCTGCTGAGCTACTTCCGTCAGTTGGGGCAGAAGCTCAGCGGTAAATGGTTTGCCTATAACTTTCCGGCGCGCACTGGCTGCGATTTAACGCCTGAACTGGTTGCCACCCTCGCCGCCGAGTTCCCCAACTTCGCAGGCATTAAAGATACCGTCGACTGCCAGTCCCATACTCGCAGTATGATCCAGACCACCCGCGCCGTACGGGAGGATTTTGCCGTGTTGTCCGGCTATGACGAATACTACATTCCTAACCTGCTGGCAGGCGGCGCGGGGGTGATTTCAGGATTAAACAACGTCATGCCTGAACTGTTTGTCAGCGCACGGGAAGCATTTAAACAGGGCGACCTGACAGCACTTCGCGACATTCAGGACCAGATTGGCACCTACATGTCCATCTACGCCATCGGCGAAGATTTCGTCACCACCATCAAAACCGTGGTATCGCGTAAGTTTGGCTATTGCACCGGCGTATCACGAAATGCCGGCGGAGAGTTGAACGAGGGTGAGTGTCGGACCATCGATGAGGTATTTGTCGTCAAAGCGTAAATCGTTAAGCCGGATGGAACAGACCATCCGGCAAAAGAGACTTACTTCACGGCGCTACGAATATCAATTTCCGCCGCCCTGGCTTTTACTCTTTTCGACCAGATGGAAGTGATAATCGGCACCAGAATGGAGGTCACAATCACCGACGTGGCGACAAGGGAAGTTGCTGCCGGCGCCATCGGTTTAAATGCCGGAACCATTTCAGCAATCAGCACTGGCGTAGCGACCGCCGCACCGGCTGAGCTGGAGGCCGCAATCCCCGCTGTGCCATCGCCGCCGCCAATCAGTTTATCGGCGATAATCAATGGAATACCGGTAATAATAATTACCGCCACGCCCAGCAAAATACCCAGTACACCGGTCTGCGCAATCACGCTCAAATCAATGGTGTTACCAAGCGCGAAGGCAAAGAAAGGAATCAATGTCTGCACCGATTTGCTGAAGAACTCCCGCAGCTCAGGGTCCAGATTCCCCAGCGCAAAGCCAATCAGGAACGGTAATACGGCCCCCACAAACACGTGTGGTTCAAACGAAGCGATCCCGGCGGTTCCCAGAATCACCATAGTCATCAGCGGGCCAGACTCCAGCGACATCAGGACAAACGCCCCGGCCTCTTCTTTGGTGCCGTACTGCTGCATAATCGAGGCATACAGCCCGCCGTTGGTCATATCCATGGCGGCCACCAGCGCCAGCGTAGACAACCCGGCGAAGAAACCAACTTCTACACCATGTTCCGGCAGAATACGTGAAGCAATCGCCGCGACCACCCACGCTACCAGAATCTTGGTTATGACCAGCGTGCCTGATTTACGCAGCACGGTACCGGTGGCGCTTAGCTTGATCGACGCCCCCATACAAAAGAACCAGACCGCCAGAATAGGCACCGTACCGGTGATCATACCGTTGGTAAAGGAGCCGAAGTATTTCCCGGCGCCGGGGGAAAAGGTGTGACACAACGCGCCCAGAAAAAGCGGCACCAGCATCATGCCGCCTGGGATTTTCTCTATCGTTCGTTTGATCTGCATTTCCATCACCTGTAGACATAAAAATGGGGCAATTTTTATGGGCGATTGCATCTTGCTTATGAGATGCGCCCGTCTTGATGAAACGAAGATAGACATTCATAGAGACTATAAAAGTGATCCCACTCGCATAATAAAACCTTGTTTCAATTTAAGTGGATCATTGTTTTTATATTGATTTTGATCACAAAAAAACCCCCACAAGCATCGCTTGCAGGGGCTTACTAAAGCGTAGAACTTATTTTTTCGCTGCGAAACGCGCGGCAGCTTCGTCCCAGTTCACCACGTTCCAGAACTCTTTGATATAGTCCGGGCGACGGTTCTGGAATTTCAGGTAGTAAGCGTGTTCCCAAACGTCCAGGCCCACGATCGGGAAGCCGGAAGCGCCAGAGATAGCTTCACCCATCAGCGGGGAATCCTGGTTAGCAGTGGAAACAACAGCCAGTTTGTCACCTTTCAGAACCAGCCACGCCCAGCCGGAACCAAAACGGGTTGCCGCAGCTTTTTCAAATTCAGCTTTGAAGTTGTCCACGGAGCCGAAGTCACGTTCGATAGCCGCTTTCAGGTCGCCCTGCAGCGTAGTACCGGTTTTCAGACCTTTCCAGAACAGGCTGTGGTTAGCGTGGCCGCCCGCGTTGTTACGCAGTACGGTTTTCTTGTCTGCTGGCAGTTGATCCAGTTTGGTGATCAGCTCTTCAACAGGCAGGCTCGCGAATTCAGGCAAGCTTTCCAGCGCAGCGTTCGCGTTGTTTACGTAAGCCTGGTGGTGTTTGGTATGGTGGATTTCCATCGTCTGCTTATCAAAGTGCGGTTCAAGGGCATCATAAGCGTACGGCAGGGATGGCAGTGTATAACTCATAATCATCTCCAGTATTGTCGGGCGGCCAGTGTTAACGCCGCGTAAGCAGTTGGGTCATTATAGTTAATTAAATGATATTGAAAATGATTATCAATGCCGTACTTTTTACAAGGTTTTGATGACTCAAGTCCATTGCTAAAGATGTGAGCCGAATCACCCACTTAACGTGATGATTGCCAACATGCGCCAAATGGCGGCAATCGTTAAAAGGTTAACTACCTGCATAATTTTTAAACTCGTTTGGTCGGAGGGGTAATTACCGACGATAAAAAATAACGAGGATTAAGTCATGAGTAACGCGATTACGATGGGTATCTTTTGGCATTTGATAGGCGCAGCCAGTGCCGCCTGTTTCTATGCCCCGTTCAAGCAAGTCAAACATTGGTCATGGGAAACGATGTGGTCGGTTGGCGGGATCGTCTCCTGGCTTATCCTCCCATGGACCATCAGCGCCATGTTACTTCCCGATTTCTGGGCCTACTTCAGCTCCTTTAGCCTCTCCACGCTGGCGCCGGTGTTTCTGTTCGGTGCGATGTGGGGGATTGGTAATATCAACTATGGCCTGACCATGCGCTATCTCGGTATGTCGATGGGCATCGGCATTGCGATTGGTATTACGCTGATTGTCGGCACGCTGATGACCCCGATTATTAACGGCAACTTTGATGTACTGATCAACACCTCTGGCGGACGCATGACGCTGCTTGGCGTGCTGGTCGCGCTGATTGGCGTGGGCATTGTTACCCGTGCGGGTCAGTTAAAAGAACGCAAAATGGGCATCAAAGCGGAAGAGTTCAATCTGAAAAAAGGGCTGGTTCTGGCGGTCATGTGCGGCATTTTCTCTGCCGGGATGTCATTTGCGATGAACGCTGCTAAACCAATGCACGATGCCGCCGCCGCGTTGGGCGTTGATCCGCTGTATGTCGCCCTGCCAAGCTATGTGGTTATCATGGGCGGTGGCGCGCTAGTCAACCTGGGTTTCTGCTTCATTCGTCTGGCAAAAGTGAAAAACTTGTCGATAAAAGCTGACTTCTCGTTAGCCAAACAGCTAATTATCACCAACGTGCTGCTCTCCGCACTTGGTGGCTTGATGTGGTATCTGCAATTCTTCTTCTACGCCTGGGGCCACGCTCGTATTCCGGCACAGTATGACTATGTAAGCTGGATGCTGCACATGAGCTTCTATGTTCTGTGCGGCGGAATTGTCGGACTGGTATTGAAAGAGTGGAAAAACGCGGGTCGCCGTCCGGTCAGCGTGCTAAGTCTTGGCTGCGTAGTGATCATTGTCGCGGCAAACATTGTTGGTCTGGGAATGGCCAGCTAATCATGTTGGGTACTGAGATGACGCCACTGGCTCGGCGTCATCCCGGTTTCGCGCGTGAATACCACCGAAAAGTAGTTACTATCCTCAAAGCCGCAGCGCATGGAAATCTCACTAATCATCAACCGACTATGCTTGAGCAGATACTGTGCATGGCACACCCGCACCTGGCGCTGATACTGGTTGATAGTCATCCCGGTCTGGCTGCGAAACTGCTGGCGCAAAACGCGTTCGCTGCACCGTTCACGCTCGCAAAACGTATCCAGTTCGAACGCATGCTCATGGCTACCGGCTAACGCGGTGATCAGTTTATCCAGCAGCGTTTCACTTGACGTCGCCGGGAGCGTATCCGTGGCATAACGATGACGTTTAAGGTGAGTTACCAGTTGACCAAACAGCAGCTCAGCCATGGTAAAGGCCTGCGCATCGCGCTGATTACTTTCATGCTCAAGCTGGCTTATCACCTGTCTGGCCTGGGTCATGCCAACGCTGCCGAGTCGCCAGTGCGGCTGCCTCGGCGTACCGTCAAATCCGGGGATCGCCCCTTGCCAGTCAACATTCAGCGTTAACCGCTCCGGGCAGTAGATGATATTTTGCAACACAAGGTCGTTAACAGAGGTGTAGGAGTGTTTATCTTCGGCGCGAATGTAAAACAGATCGCCACGGGTTATCCGGTACGGACGATCGTTAAGGACATGCAGACCATTGCCGCGCCAGACCAGAACCAGCTCGCAAAACTCGTGGGTATGCTCAGCAAAGACATCCTGCGGATAACGATCGGCCACGGCGACAGCCTGCTGCTCATGCGCAAAAAAGTCTGATTTCGAAAGAACCAGATGATTCGCCATCACATCACCTCAACCTGTACGCTTGCCGGATGCGCTGCGCTTATCCGGCATGAAAGGGTATGATTATCAGCAAACGGACGGTAAAAAACGTTGATAGCTTTCGCGTTACTGAAGGCTGCTTCCCGCTATAAGGTCACGCCCCTGACGAATATCGCGTGGCGACCACTCGAACTCACGGCGAAAAAGCGTCGAAAAGTGGTTACTGTCACCGAAACCGCAGAGATAAGCGATATCAGTCACGCTGTCATCACTGTGGCGGAGCAGATGTCGGGCTTTAATCAGTCGCAGACGGTTAAGGTAGCGCTGCGGCGTCAATCCTGTTTGCTGTTTAAGCTGGCGATGCAGAGTGCGTAAAGAGAGCGAAAACTTCTCGGCCAGCGCCTCCCAACACACCTCTTCGGCAAAGTTATCCTCCAGCCATGCCATCAAAAGGTTAAGCCGCGCATCGTTATCGGTCGCCGCTTCCATCAGGCTGCTTTTACGCAGCAGTACCAGCAACTGCATAAACAGGATCTCGCGATTTGCCGCCGTGGGCGTATCCATCTCCTCGCCGAGCGTCTCCATCTGCCCCACCAGGTGACGAACCTGCTGCAGTACGCCCTGGTTTACGCGCCAGTGGGAGGGATACTGCCCATTTTGTTCCTGAGGTAAAAGCTGATTCAGCCCGGCCAGAAATTGAAACGCATCCGGAGAGCGATACAACACATTAGTCAGACACAGATTGTCAGTATGTTCATATAAATGCCTGTCATGATCGCGGACGAAACACACCGTACCGCCGCTGATGGTATAAGGCTGTCCGTTGAACACATGGATCCCCGTTCCATGTTCGACCACCACAATTTCATGAAAATCATGATGATGTTCAGGAAACGCGGGCTGAGGAAGCCGCGGTTCAATAGCCACAGGCGCTTTACCTGTCGGAAAAAAATCCACGCAATGCAGTACGGTCATGACGGCTCCCCCTGATTAACGAATATGGCTGAATAGTAATTAAGGGTTCCTACCCTCACCTTAATTTTTTGACGCCAAAGTGCGTAAACACGGTTAATTCTTCAAGAAATGGCGGGAAAGATCGGGAAATGCGGAAGGCGTCACATCCGCCAAAATCCGCGCGATTAGTGGAAACTGTGAACAACATCACGTTCACCTTTGCCATGTTGCCAGCCGCTAATTGGGGCTGTCACTGTCAAGAAGGTACGCTTTATTCGGGGTTCTTAGACTGAGTGCAATAAAACTCAGAAGGACCTCGCCATGACTTTTCGCCATTGTGTCGCTGTCGATCTCGGCGCATCCAGTGGGCGCGTAATGCTCGCACGTTACGACAGTAAACACCGCACCCTGACGCTGCGTGAAATCCACCGCTTCGTTAACTGTCTGCAAAAAACGGACGGTTTTGACACCTGGGACATCGACAGCCTGGAAAACGATATTCGCCTTGGCCTGAAAAAAGTCTGTGATGAAGGCATTCGGATAGACAGCATTGGCATTGATACCTGGGGCGTGGATTACGTATTGATCGATAACGCCGGCCAACGTGTTGGTCTGCCGGTCTCTTACCGTGACAGCCGCACGACCGGCATTATGTCACAGGCGATGGCGCAGCCAGGTAAAGGTGAAATCTACCGCCGTAGCGGCATTCAGTTTCTGCCGTTTAACACCTTGTATCAGCTACGTGCGCTGGTTGAACAGCAGCCAGAACTGCTTGCGCAGGTGGCACATGCCCTGCTGATCCCCGACTACTTCAGCTTTCGCCTGACCGGCAAATTGAACTGGGAATACACCAACGCCACCACCACCCAGTTAGTCAATATCAACACCGACGACTGGGATGACACGCTGCTGGCGTGGACCGGGGCAGACAAAGCCTGGTTTGGTCGCCCGACGCATCCGGGGAACGTCATTGGTCACTGGATTTGCCCGCAGAAAAACCAAATTCCGGTTGTGGCCGTCGCCAGTCACGACACCGCCAGCGCGGTCATCGCTTCACCGCTGGCCGATAAAAATAGTGCGTATCTCTCTTCCGGTACCTGGTCGCTGATGGGCTTTGAGAGCAGAACGCCGTATACCAACGATGCGGCGCTGGCGGCGAACATCACCAACGAAGGGGGCGCGGAAGGGCGCTACCGCGTACTGAAAAACATCATGGGACTGTGGCTGCTCCAGCGCGTTTTAAAAGAGCGCCAGATTACCGACCTGCCAACGCTTATTGCCCAAACGCAAGCGCTGCCGGCCTGCCAATTCCTGATTAACCCGAACGATGATCGCTTTATCAACCCCGATGATATGAGCGCGGAAATTCAGGCGGCCTGTCGTGAATCGGGTCAACCCGTTCCCCAGCAAAACGCCGAACTGGCGCGCTGTATCTTCGACAGCCTGGCATTGCTATACGCTGACATTCTGCAAGAACTGGCACAACTGCGTGGTGCAGCATTTAGCCAACTGCACATCGTTGGCGGCGGCTGCCAGAACGCCCTGCTGAACCAGCTGTGCGCGGATGCCTGCGGTATTCGCGTGATGTCCGGGCCGATTGAGGCCTCCACGCTCGGCAATATTGGCATCCAGTTGATGACGCTGGACGAGCTTAACAACGTCGATGATTTCCGTCAGGTGGTGCGTGCCAACTACGACCTGACCACCTTCATTCCAAATCCTGAAAGTGAAATTGCCCGCTACCAGGCGCAGTTTCCATCACTACGACAGACAAAGGAGCTTTGCGCATGACCACTCAACTTGAACAAGCCTGGGAACTGGCAAAACTGCGTTTCGCCGCGGTAGGCATTGATGTCGAGGCGGCCTTACGCCAGCTCGATCGTCTGCCGGTCTCCATGCACTGCTGGCAAGGCGATGATGTCGCCGGTTTCGAGAATCCGGAAGGCTCGCTCACAGGCGGTATTCAGGCTACCGGCAACTATCCGGGCAAAGCGCGTAACGCCACCGAACTGCGCGCCGATCTGGAGCAGGCACTGAGCCTGATCCCGGGTCCAAAACGTCTGAATTTGCACGCGATCTATCTGGAATCTGAGACGCCGGTTGCCCGCGACCAAATCAAACCTGAACACTTTAAAAACTGGGTCGAGTGGGCGAAAGCAAACCAGTTAGGGCTGGATTTCAACCCATCCTGCTTCTCTCACCCGCTGAGCGCCGACGGCTTCACGCTGGCCCACGCCGATGACACCATTCGCCAGTTTTGGATTGACCACTGCAAAGCCAGCCGTCGCGTCTCAGCGTATTTTGGTGAGCAGTTGGGTACGCCGTCGGTGATGAATATCTGGATCCCGGATGGCATGAAAGACATTACCGTTGACCGGTTAGCGCCGCGCCAACGTCTGCTTGAAGCACTGGATGAAGTGATCAGCGAAAAACTCGACCCAGCGCACCATATCGACGCCGTCGAGAGCAAGCTGTTTGGCATCGGCGCCGAAAGCTACACCGTGGGCTCCAACGAGTTCTATATGGGTTACGCCACCAGCCGTCAGACCGCGCTGTGCCTGGATGCGGGTCACTTCCATCCGACTGAAGTGATTTCCGACAAAATCTCCGCCGCCATGCTGTACGTACCGCGTCTGCTGCTGCACGTCAGCCGTCCGGTGCGCTGGGACAGCGATCACGTGGTGCTGCTGGATGACGAAACACAGGCGATTGCCAGCGAGATCGTCCGCCACAACCTGTTTGACCGCGTACACATCGGCCTCGACTTCTTCGACGCCTCTATTAACCGCATCGCCGCGTGGGTTATCGGCACTCGCAATATGAAAAAAGCCCTGCTGCGCGCGCTGTTAGAACCGACCGAACAACTGCGTCAGCTTGAAGCCAGCGGCGACTACACCGCACGTCTGGCCTTGCTGGAAGAGCAAAAATCGCTGCCGTGGCAGGCCGTCTGGGAGATGTATTGCCAGCGTCACGACACGCCAGCAGGAAGCCAGTGGCTGGACAGCGTGCGCGCCTATGAGAAAGAGATTTTGAGCAAACGTAGCTAACCGTGACACCAGGCTTACAGGCCGGATAAGACGCCCTACGTCGCTATCAGGCAATGAATGAAAGACGATTGCCGGATGGATCTTCACTTATCCGGCTTACGTAAGACCCGATAACGATCGGGCAATCAACAGGATCACCGAATATGCAAAACATGACTAATTCCTGGTTCGTCCAGGGGATGATCAAAGCCACTTCCGACGCGTGGCTGAAAGGCTGGGACGAACGTAACGGCGGCAATCTGACGCTGCGTCTGGATGAGGCTGATATTGCGCCATTTAGCGCCGATTTCCACGAAAAACCGCGCTATATCGCGCTAAGTCAGCCAATGCCTTTGCTGGCTAACACGCCGTTTATCGTCACCGGTTCCGGTAAATTTTTCCGTAACGTTCAGCTCGATCCCGCGGCAAATTTGGGCGTGGTGAAAGTAGACAGCGACGGCGCGGGCTACCACATCCTCTGGGGCCTGACCCACGAAGCGGTGCCAACCTCCGAGTTGCCGGCTCACTTCCTCTCCCATTGCGAGCGTATTAAAGCGACGAACGGCAAAGACCGCGTGATCATGCACTGCCATGCTACCAACCTGATCGCCCTGACCTACGTGCTGGAAAACAACACCCCGCTGATTACCCGCAAACTGTGGGAAGGCAGCACCGAGTGTCTGGTGGTGTTCTCGGATGGCGTCGGCATTCTGCCGTGGATGGTGCCGGGTACGGATGAAATCGGCCAGGCAACCGCCGAGGAAATGCAGAAACACTCGCTGGTACTGTGGCCGTTCCACGGCGTGTTCGGCAGCGGTCCCTCCCTCGACGAAGCATTTGGCTTGATAGATACCGCAGAAAAATCCGCCGAAGTTTTAGTCAAAATCTATTCGATGGGCGGTATGAAGCAGACCATCACGCGTGAAGAGCTGGTAGCACTGGCTAAACGCTTTGGCGTGACTCCGCTGGCAAGTGCCGTAGAGCTGTACTGATACCTGCCAACTCAACGCCGGATGCGGCTTCGCTTTATCCGGCCTACATGACGATGCACGTTTCACCGTCGGCCCGATAAGCGTAATGCCATCGGGCACCAGGGATTTTTTTTAAGGAGAATAGTGATGAGCTTTATGTTGGCACTGCCAAAAATTAGCCTGCATGGCGCCGGCGCGATTGCCGATATGGTGAATCTCGTGGCGAATAAACAATGGGGCAAAGCACTGATCGTCACCGATGGTCAGCTGGTGAAGCTGGGCCTGCTGGATAGCCTGTTTGCCGCACTGGATGAACATCAAATGTCTTACCACCTGTTTGATGAGGTGTTCCCGAATCCGACAGAAGAGCTGGTACAGAAAGGTTTTACGGTATATCAGGGGGCAGAATGTGACTATATTATCGCCTTCGGCGGAGGCAGCCCGATCGATACCGCCAAAGCGGTGAAGATCCTGACCGCCAACCCTGGCCCTTCTACCGCTTACTCCGGCGTGGGCAAAGTGAAAAATGCGGGCGTGCCGCTGGTTGCCATCAATACCACTGCTGGTACAGCAGCAGAGATGACCAGCAACGCGGTCATTATCGACTCTGCCCGCAAGGTCAAAGAGGTGATCATCGACCCGAACATCATCCCGGATATCGCCGTGGATGACGCCAGCGTGATGCTGGAAATCCCAGCCTCCGTTACCGCCGCAACCGGCATGGACGCCCTGACTCACGCGGTGGAAGCCTATGTTTCCGTTGGCGCGCATCCGCTCACCGACGCCAACGCCCTGGAAGCAATTCGCCTGATCAACCTGTGGCTGCCGAAAGCGGTCGACGATGGTCATAACCTCGAGGCCCGTGAGCAAATGGCGTTTGGTCAGTATCTGGCGGGTATGGCATTCAACAGCGCAGGTCTGGGTCTGGTGCATGCGCTGGCACACCAGCCAGGCGCGACCCACAACCTGCCGCACGGCGTCTGCAATGCCATCCTGCTGCCGATCATCGAAAACTTTAACCGCCCGAACGCCGTGGCGCGTTTTGCCCGAGTGGCGCAGGCGATGGGAGTGGACACCCGCGGGATGAGCGACGAAGCGGCAAGCATGGAGGCCATCACCGCGATTCGTGCCCTGAGCAAGCGTGTAGGTATTCCGGCTGGTTTTAGTTCCCTTGGCGTGACGAAAGAGGATATTGAAGGCTGGCTGGATAAAGCGTTGGCCGATCCATGCGCGCCGTGTAACCCGCGCACTGCCAGCCGCGATGAGGTCCGCGAGCTGTATCTGGAGGCGTTATGATCCGCAAGGCCTTTGTGATGCAGGTGAATGCCGACGCGCACGTTGAGTATCAACGTCGGCACAATCCCATCTGGCCAGAACTGGAAGCGGTGCTGAAAGAGCACGGTGCCCATCACTACGCGATTTATCTCGATCAGGAACGCAACCTGCTGTTCGCCACCGTCGAGATTGAGTCAGAAGAGCGCTGGAACGCCATTGCCAGCACCGATGTTTGCCAGCGTTGGTGGAAGCATATGCGTGATGTAATGCCGGCAAACCCGGACAACAGTCCGGTCAGCGCTGAGCTAAAAGAAGTGTTTTATCTGCCTTAACCTCTCTGTTTCCTCCCCTGACGGGGGAGGAAACCTTTTTCTCCCGTCAGCAGCATTGCGTTCGTTTTGTCATCCACGCCTTTTCCCCACAACCCGGCACCTGCTCAGGCATACCGATGCTGAAAGTCTCCGGGCGTCACCAAACTGGAAGACGGGACGGCATTTAACTACTCGTGTAGCTACAACCGCGCCGACAAATTCAAAATCAAAAATAACTTGGTGGGGAAATAAAAGCCTGATGACCAGGCTCTAAGAAAAAAGCGCCTGAATCCAGGCGCCTGAGAACGGAAAATCAGAAGAAGTATTTGAAACGGAGACGCGCGCCGTAACGGTCGTCGTCGTCGGTATAATTCTCCGGATTGCTGTTATCGCTGTTAATCATCGAATAATAAGCGCCGAGATAAATATTAAAGTTCTGCATATCCATCACGTTCGGAATTAAATAAGACGCGTGAATGGTATGAATATCGTAAGTGCCCTCATTGTAGAACCAGTCATTATCATCGTGATCGATCAGACCGTTAAATTCGTCGATCTTGTTATGAGCATAGATATAGCCCAGTTCAAAGCGCTTCCACAGAGCGTTGGCCGCCGCCGTAAAATCTTTTTCGTTATCCGCATCGAGATAAGCGGTGTTCAGGTTAAACACCAGGCCATTTTCCGGATCGGCTTTCAGACCGTTCCAGGTCATCGTCATACCGTAACCGGTACGATCGGACTGATCGACAAAGTTGCCCTGAGCATCGGTATATCCATAGGCGTTATTGATAACGTTCGATTCCATGGCCGCAGAAATCGTCAGCGCATCCACCGGTGTCCAGGCGACGACCGGGCGCAGATAAGCCACGTTTTTCTCCTGCGACATTTCACGACCATGATAGCGGCTATCCTGATAAAGCGAGGTACCATCTTCCAGCAGGGTATTTAACTCGAAATACCAGTTATCGAGCTGTTTGCTCATCAGGAAGCTGCCGCCGGAATCTGAACGGCCACGACCTTCTTTCATCATGTAGATATAGCCGCTACCGTCATCATACAAATCGTTGGCGGTATGCCCTGAATGCTCAACAAAGGTATCCTGATTCAGCGGGAACATATCGTAAGCTTCGAAACGACCGACTTTTACTTTCCAGTCATTTTCCTGACCGAAGAAGAAAGCGGCGTCATCAAGATTGACCGAACCCGTCATGTCAGCCAGCGGTTGCGCTGAGAAACCGGCGAAATAGCCGTTATCCAGCTTACGCATACCGTCAAAGCCCAGCAGGATGCGTCCGTTCAGATCCCAGCGTTCATTGGTTGGGTCGCCCACATTCGAATTGGTTGCCGCCAGCACGCCTTTGTTGCTTTCCGCATCCATGTTGAATTCCACGTCGCCGTAGATTTTCAGATCGCCATAGCCGGAGAGCACCAGGTTAGGGGTGGTGGCGTTCTTTTTGGTCTCTTGTGCGGGCGTAGTGCCGTTGACTGGCGTATTCCCCTGAGCAACTTTAATTTCCTGGATCTCCGCAGCCTGCTGTACCTGCAATTGCTGCACCTGATTTTCCGCTTTTGCCGCGCGGTTTTCCGCAGCTTCCAGCCGAGCCTCCAGTTGTTCGAGCCGCTGTTCCAGAGTCATTTTTTGCGTTTTAGCAAAGCCATTATTTGCCACTAATAATAGACCTATTGCTAAAGCTAACGTCGATTTCTTCATTATTTGCTTTCCTTGAAATAAAGATCGTCCAACGTCTTCCGACCGGAAGACGCGCAACATGCAAATCCAAAAAATATTTTTATAGGTAATACGATACCGATGACTGAAATAAATTCAGAACATTAAAACGTGGCACCAGTGCAGGCTAATATTTATTATCATACTGATTTTATTATGTGTAACGTAGATATAATTAAGAATGTGAGGGATATAACAATAGTGCTGAAATTAACGAAAAATAATAAAAACAATTTTATATGAATAACAATAAAATATAATTAAAAATAATAAAGGCGCGAACGACAATCGCCGCGCCTTTATTTAATAAGCGTTCAATTAACTCTGCTCAGAAACCAGAATCGCCTGAGTGTCAGGCTCCAGTGCTTTAAAGATATGCGCTTGATCGGCGGGGTAACAAATATAATCGCCCTCACCTAACTCCTCCGGCGCTTCCGTCAATCCCACCATCGCCTTACCCTGCGTTACGATAATATGTTCAACCGATCCCGGTGGATGCGGTTGTGAAATACGATCCGCGCCCGGCTGCGTCAGCAGCAGATAGATATCCCGCCGCGCACCCGGTGGGCAGGCGGCCAGTAAAATGGCCTGATAGTGGGCCTGCTCAGCCACGACTTTTGTCCCTTCGCCGCGGCGAATCACCTGCGTTTTTTGCTCCTGCGGTTCCAGCAAGCGCGCAAAGGGAATATCTAACGCCACACACAGCGACCAGAGCGTTTCCAGGCTAGGATTTCCATTGCCCGCTTCCAATTGCGAGAGTGTCGATTTTGCAATCCCCGCGCGACGGGCAATCTCCGCCAGCGACAAACCAGTGCGCTGACGTTCACGCACCAGACTTTTCGCGATCATACTGATGGGCTGGGTCATTCACGACTCCATGTTTTTTATATCGAACGAATTGTTCGACTTGTAAAGCCAATTGGTCGCGTTCATTATAATGGAAACTCGTTCGATATGGCTAAAACGGTATGAAACATTATTTTTCCAGTCTCAAAGGCGACACGATAAAAGCAATATTTTTAGTCTGTCTGGCCGTCGGTGTAGTCGGCATGTCATACGGCTCTCTGGCGATGGCCTACGGCTTCCCGCTGTGGGTACCGTTTGTACTCTCTATTACTGTGCTGGCGGGCGCGTCCGAGTTTATGTTTATCGGCATTATCGCCAGCGGTGGTAATCCACTGGCGGCTGCGGCTGCCGGTTTACTGGTTAACGCCCGACATGTGCCGTTCGGCGTCACCGTGCGCGATCTGGTAGGCACCCGGGCTGCCAGTTTCCTCGGCTGTCATATTATGAACGACGAAAGCGTGGTCTTTGGCCTGTCGCAAAAAACGCCTGAGCAACGTAAAGCCGCCTACTGGCTGTGCGGTCTGGGCGTCGCAATTTTCTGGCCTGTTGGCACCCTGATCGGCGCAGGCGTCGGCAAACTGCTCCCTGCCCCGGAAACCATCGGTCTGGATGCCGTCTTCCCTGCCATTCTGCTGGCTCTGGTCGTCCCGGCATTCAAAAACCGCACTACGCTGATTCGTGCCTGTAGCGGCGCCACGTTGTCGCTTGCCGCCATTCCCTTTGCGCCGGTCGGTTTACCGGTTTTGCTCTCACTCTTTGGCTTACTGACGAGGAAAAAATAATGGGCAACATGACGCTGTTTATCGTCGGTATCGCCATGTTATCTCTGGGAACGTATTTAATGCGTTTAGGGGGAGCCAAGCTTGGAAGCCGTTTAGCGTTCTCAGAACGCTCGCAGGCGCTGCTTTCCGACGCCGCAACGGTATTACTGTTCTCCGTTGCGCTGGCGACCACCTTTTACGAGGGCGAACACTTTGCCGGAATGGCGCGCGTACTCGGCGTGGCTTTTGCGGTATTTCTCGCCTGGCGTAAGATGCCGCTGATCGTGGTGATCGTTGCCGCTGCGGTGGTAACCGCGCTGTTACGAATGGTGGGTATACACTAAGAATATAATTACCCTGGCGAAATATTCATCAGGGTAATCACCTGTAGCGTTATGTGTTTTACCCCACAAAACCAGGCGCTAACTCTGCCTCAAATTGTCACTTCCCGCTGACATATTGCTGCTCATCTCTTCACCATCTCACCGTTAAAATCAAATCAAACAGTTTTTAACGGAGTCCCATCATGACAGCCCTTACAGCTAACTGCATTGACCTGAATATTCAGGGGAATAGCGTTTATGCCATCCTCAAGCAACTGGCGAATATGGCGCTTCAAAATGGCTACGTCTCTGACCGCAGCGCCTTCCTGCAAACGCTGCTGATACGCGAAAAGCTGCATTCCACCGGCTTTGGTTCGGGCATTGCCGTCCCACACGGTAAAAGCGCCTGTATCACACGCCCCTTCGTCTTGTTCGCGCGCAAATCAAAAAAAGTGGACTGGAAAGCCAGCGACGGCGAGGACGTTAACTGCTGGATCTGCCTCGGCGTGCCACAAACGGGCGAGGACGATCAGGTCAAAATTATCGGCACCCTGTGCCGCAAAATTATCCATCAAGATTTCATCAACCAACTGAAGCAAGGCGACACCAACCAGGTGCTCGCCCTGCTCAATCAGACCTTAACCTCATAAGGAAGCGGCTATGGAGTCATCCTTGCGTTTAGTGGCGATTACCAACTGTCCGGCGGGTATCGCCCACACTTATATGGTGGCAGAAGCGCTGGAGCAAAAAGCGCGCTCGCTCGGCCATACGATTAAAGTCGAAACCCAGGGCTCAAGCGGCGTCGAAAACCGACTGACCAGTGAAGAAATTGCCGCTGCCGATTACGTTATTCTGGCTACAGGTCGCGGCCTGAGCGGTGAAGACCGGGGGCGTTTCGCCGGGAAAAAAGTCTATGAAATAGCCATTTCCCAGGCGCTGAAAAATATCGACCTGATTTTTACGCAGTTACCGACTCATTCACAACTTTTTGCCACTGATAGCAGCGTGAAGCTGGGAAAACAGGAGGTCCAGCACGGTAGCGTGATGAGCCACCTGATGGCTGGCGTTTCCGCCGCGCTGCCGTTTGTTATTGGCGGCGGTATTCTGGTTGCCATCGCTAATATGCTGGTACAGTTCGGTTTGCCCTATGCCGATATGTCGAAAGGTGCGCCATCGTTCACCTGGGTTGTTGAATCCATCGGCTATCTGGGCTTCACCTTTATGATCCCCATAATGGGGGCATACATCGCGTGGTCGATTGCCGATAAGCCCGCTTTTGCCCCGGCGTTTCTGGTGTGTTACCTGGCGAACGATAAAGGTCTTCTCGGCACCCAGTCCGGCGCGGGGTTTCTCGGCGCGGTCGTACTCGGGCTGGCAATTGGCTACTTTGTGCTTTGGTTTCGCAAGGTTCGGCTCGGCAAAGCGTTGCAGCCGCTGCTCGGCTCCATGCTGATCCCGTTTGTCACTTTGCTGGTGTTTGGCGTACTGACTTATTACGTCATCGGCCCGGTGATGTCCGACATCATGGGGGGGCTGCTGCACTTCCTGAACACCATTCCGCCATCAATGAAAATGGGCGCAGCCTTCCTCGTTGGCGCAATGCTGGCATTTGATATGGGCGGGCCAATCAATAAAACGGCCTGGTTCTTCTGCTTCTCACTGCTGGAAAAACATATCTATGACTGGTACGCCATCGTCGGCGTGGTGGCGCTGATGCCGCCCGTCGCGGCAGGTATCGCTACATATTTAGCGCCGAAACTGTTTACCCAGCAGGAGAAGGCCGCCGCCAGCAGTGCGATTGTGGTGGGTGCCACCGTCGCCACCGAACCGGCAATCCCCTATGCGCTGGCCGCGCCGCTGCCGATGATTACCGCCAATACGCTCTCCGGTGGTATTACCGGCATGCTGGTCATCGCCTTTGGAATCAAACGTCTCGCGCCGGGTTTAGGTATCTTTGATCCGCTGATTGGCCTGATGTCTCCGGTGGGGGCATTTTACCTGGTGCTGGCTATCGGTCTGGCGCTGAACATTTCGTTAATTATCATCCTGAAAGGATTGTGGCTGAAACGTAAAGCCGCACAGCAGGAGCTTGCCCATGAACATTGAGTTACTTCAGCAGTTATGCGAAGCCAGCGCCGTCAGCGGTGATGAGCAGGAAGTTCGCACTCTTCTCATTAATGCACTGGATTCCAGCGTCGATGAAATCACTTTTGACGGCCTCGGCAGCTTTGTCGCACGCAAGGGCAACCGTGGGCCGAAGGTTGCCATCGTCGGTCACATGGATGAAGTGGGCTTTATGGTCACGCATATCGACGAAAGCGGCTTTTTGCGCTTCACCACCATTGGCGGTTGGTGGAGCCAGTCGATGCTGAACCACCGGGTCGCCATCCGCACCCGAAAGGGCGTTAAAATCCCTGGCATAATCGGCTCCGTGGCACCGCACGCCTTAACGGAAAAGCAGAAACAACAACCTCTGACATTTGACGAAATATTCATCGATATTGGTGCCAACAGCCGCGAAGAAGTAGAAAACCGCGGAATTGCGATCGGTGATTTCGTTAGCCCGGAAGCCAATTTCGCTCGCTGGGGCGAAGATAAGATCGTCGGCAAAGCGCTGGATAATCGTGTCGGCTGCGCCCTGATGGCCGAGCTTTTACAAACCGTGGATAACCCTGAAATTACCCTGTACGGCGTGGGCAGCGTGGAAGAAGAAGTGGGTCTACGCGGGGCGCAAACCTCAGCGGAGCATATCAAGCCCGATGTGGTGATCGTGCTGGATACTGCGGTTGCGGGCGATGTGCCCGGAATCGACGGCATTAAATACCCACTCAAGCTTGGCGAGGGCCCAGGGCTGATGCTGTTCGATAAGCGCTATTTCCCTAATCAGCAGTTGGTTGCCACATTAAAAGCGTGTGCAGAAAGCAGCGGTGCGTCATTGCAGTTTTGCACCATGAAAACCGGGGCGACGGACGGTGGACGCTATAACGTTATGGGCGGCGGTCGTCCGGTGGCGGCGCTATGCCTGCCGACTCGCTATCTCCACGCCAACAGCGGCATGATTTGCGCATCGGATTACGACGCGCTGTTTACGCTGGTGCACGAACTGCTCACCTCGCTGTCGACCGAAAAGGTCCGCGCGTTTACTGACTTTCGCCGGGAGAGTTAATGCTTTCGGAACGCCAGTTAAAATTGGTGGATCTTCTTGAACAGCAGCCGTGTTTGCTGGGCGACCTGGCGCGGCAAACTGGCGTTTCAGGCAGAACCATCCTGCGCGATATTGACTACCTCAATTTTACCCTCAGCGGTAAGGCCCGCATTCAGCCCGGTGGCAGTGCGGGCTATCAGTTGGAAATTGTCGACAGACGCGGTTATTTTCAGCTTCTGCAACGCCATGATAATGATGACCGGTTGCTGGCCTTTCTTCTGCTCAATACCTTTACACCGCGTGTACAGCTGGCTTCGGCGCTCAATTTACCTGAAACCTGGGTGGCCGATCGTCTCCCACGGTTGAAGCAGCGCTATGAGCGGGCCTTTTGTCTTGCCAGCCGCCCGGGCGTCGGTCATTTCATTGATGAACCAGAAGAAAAGCGCATTATCCTGTTGGCGAATCTGCTTAAAAAAGATCCCCTCTTAATTCCACTGCCGGGTATTACCCGGGACAACATCGACAGGCTCAATGCAGCATGTGAAAAACTTAATGAATTCCCGCTCATCTCGGGAGAGTACCTGGCAAGTCTGGTGCTGGCCGTCTATGCCCTGCGTAACCAGCTCTCCGGATCATGGCCGGAGTGTCGGTATGTTTCACTGAAAAATGCGGTGGAACAAGGAGGAGTCTACCTGGGCGAGAACGCCTTCAGAACACTGATCGGCCTTCTGGAAATCAGACAACGGCAGGCAATGACAATCTCTGCCGATGCGGTGACCTTGTTGTTAAAAAGCGTTCCCGGCATCGCTGCGTTGCACGTTATCGATACCCAACTGGTTGATAATATTACCGGCCACCTGCTGAGATGCGTCTCTGCCCCGGTTTGGGTACCGGAACATCGCCAGAGTAGTATGCACAACCTGAAGTCGACCTGGCCTGCCGCCTTCGATTTGAGTCTGCGTTTTATTGCCCTGTTGCGTGAAAAACTGGATATCCCACTGTTCGATAGCGACCTCATCGGGCTTTACTTCGCCTGCGCACTGGAGCGCCATCAAAACGAGCGCCAGCCGGTCATTTTGTTATCCGACCAGAATGCTATCGCCACCATCAACCAACAGGCCATTGAGCGAGATGTTCTGAATTGTCGGGTGATCATTGCGCGAAATACGAGTGAAGTCAGCGCCATCAGTGAAGAAATCACCCCACTGTTAATCATCAACAATAGTCACTATTTACTTGATGAATCTATAAAAAATACCTTAACTATCAAGAACATCATCACCGCTGCAGGTACCGAGCAGATTAAACACTTCCTCGCAACGGCCTTTATCCGCCAGCAGCCCGAACGTTTCTTTTTACAGCCGGGCAGCTTCCATTACGCCAATATGAAGGCCGAAAGCTGGCAGAGTATCATCGGCCGGATCTGCGGCCAGCTTGTGGCACAGAGCCATATCACCGAGGACGAAGCGCTGCGCATTTGCGCCCGGGAGCATGAAGGTGAAAACCTGATCGTGAATCGCCTGGCGATTCCTCATTGCTGGAGCGAACAGGAGCGCCGCTTTCGTGGTTTCTTTATTACCCTCGCACACCCTATTCTGGTGAATAACGAACCGGTCAGCCATGTCCTGATCGCCTGTGCCGCCGCCGAGGCGCGGCATGAGCTAAAAATCTTCAGTTATTTATCCAGCGTGCTGAGCAGCCATCCGGCAGAAACTATTGCGGGATTGAAAGACTATAACGCGTTTATCGCATTGCTCAGGCAGTGAATGCCGGAAATGAAAAAAGCGCCTCAAGGGCGCTCTTTCGACAGTACTGAGGTATTTTATTTCAGCAGTTCAGCGGTCATGTGCACGCGGTTGCCAGTGTATGCCTGAGTGATTTTATAATCGCTGGCACCTGCACGTTCAGCCTGAGCGGCAATTTTTGCTTCAGCGCTTTCCAGTGTAGAACCAGTTGCGGTAACTGTCTGAGCAGCGAAAGAACCGAAAGAAGTAGCCAGAGCGATAACTGCGACAAAAGTTTTGATGCTTTTCATGATATAAACCCTTTAACTTAGTTGTTTGATTAAGGCACCGTGCCTTGATGTGATAAATAATAGCCATCTCATCGCACAACTAAAAGCGGAAGGATTTGCCAGTCTTATTCAAATTAATTGAATACTGGTTACTCAGTTATCAGACGCTCGGGATGTGTATAAATCGTCGCCCGGCCCGGTTTGCAAAAACCCACCAGCGTCAGGTTACAGCGTTCGGCAACTTCCACAGCGAGCGTTGTCGCCGCAGAAACAGCAAACAGGATTTCCACGCCGCACATTGCCGACTTCTGCACCATCTCGTAGCTGGCGCGGCTGGAGACTAATACCGCGCCCTGCTGCCAGGTTTCCCCTTCGATCGCACGTCGTCCCAGCAGTTTATCCAGCGCAACATGACGTCCAACATCTTCATGCCCGCCCGCCAGATGACCTGACGGCTGTACCCAGGCAGCCGCGTGCGTGCAGCCTGTCAGTTGCCCAACAGGCTGGAAATCAGGGAGATGCCTTAAGGCGTTATCAAGATGCGCCAGATTGAATGTCTGGGTAAACGGCAGCGGCTGGACCGGTTTGCCAATATCATTAAGTTGCTCCACGCCACAAACACCGCAGCCAGTCCGACCGGCCAGTGCGCGACGACGCTCTTTCAGCCCCATAAAGCGCCGGCTGGACAGCTCAACCTGCACTTCTAATCCGTTGCAGGAAGGCACCACGTCCATCCCGTAAATATCTTGCGAGGACTCAATAATGCCTTCAGAAAGTGAAAAACCCATCGCGAAGTGCTCAAGATCTTTCGGGGATGCCATCATCACCACGTGTGAAATCCCGTTGTATACCAGTGCCACAGGCACTTCTTCAGCTACCTCATCTGGCTGAGGATGTTGCAAGTCCTCGCGCTTCCAGAGGGTCAACTGACGAGATCCTGTCGGAGATGTCACATTCTTGATGTTTTCTTGAATAATCTTATTCACTTTCTTTTAACCGTATTGGAACACGCATACCAACATTGTGGTATTCTTTACAAATCCCTCCTGGACGGAGGGAAATTCACCCAATTCTGGACCTTTGCGGTCCCGTCCGCAAAGAAAAATAACAACCACTTCCCTCGCGTTCGCGTTATAGGAAAACGAAGGGAACGTGACAATGTCGAAACAAGGAGCGAACCATGCAGGTCAGCAGAAGGCAGTTCTTTAAGATCTGCGCTGGCGGTATGGCAGGCACCACGGCAGCGGCACTGGGCTTTGCACCCGGCGTAGCGCTAGCGGAAACACGGCAATATAAATTGCTGCGCACCCGCGAAACCCGTAACACCTGCACTTACTGTTCCGTTGGCTGTGGACTGTTAATGTACAGTCTCGGTGACGGAGCAAAAAACGCCAAAGCATCCATCTTCCATATCGAAGGGGACCCGGATCACCCGGTGAACCGTGGCGCACTGTGCCCGAAAGGGGCAGGACTTGTGGACTTCATCCACTCTGAAAGCCGCCTGAAATTCCCGGAATACCGCGCACCTGGCTCTGATAAGTGGCAACAGATTAGCTGGGATGAGGCATTTGACCGCATCGCTAAGCTGATGAAAGAAGATCGCGACGCTAACTACGTTGCACAAAACGCCGAAGGCGTAACCGTTAACCGCTGGCTTTCCACCGGGATGCTGTGTGCTTCCGCTTCCAGTAACGAAACCGGCTATTTAACACAAAAATTCTCCCGCGCGCTTGGTATGCTCGCGGTCGACAACCAGGCACGCGTCTGACACGGACCAACGGTAGCAAGTCTTGCTCCAACATTTGGTCGCGGTGCGATGACCAACCACTGGGTCGACATTAAAAACGCCAACCTCGTTGTGGTAATGGGCGGTAACGCCGCTGAAGCTCACCCGGTCGGGTTCCGCTGGGCGATGGAAGCCAAAATTCACAACGGCGCGAAGCTGATTGTTATCGATCCGCGCTTTACGCGAACCGCGGCGGTGGCTGATTTCTATGCTCCGATTCGTTCCGGTACTGACATTGCTTTCCTGTCAGGCGTTTTGCTGTACCTGCTGAACAACGAAAAATTCAACCGCGAATACACTGAAGCCTATACCAACGCCAGCCTGATCGTGCGTGAGGATTACGGTTTCGAAGATGGCCTGTTTACCGGCTACGACGCGGACAAACGCAAGTATGACAAAACCAGTTGGAACTACGAACTGGATGAAAAAGGCTTCGCCAAACGCGATGTCACCCTGCAACACCCGCGCTGCGTATGGAACCTGCTGAAACAGCACGTCTCCCGCTACACGCCGGACGTCGTAGAAAATATCTGCGGTACGCCAAAGGCCGACTTCCTGAAGGTCTGTGAGTACATCGCAGAAACAAGCCGCCCAGATAAAACCGCGTCGTTCCTGTACGCACTGGGCTGGACGCAACACTCCGTTGGTGCGCAGAACATCCGTACCATGGCGATGATCCAGTTGCTGCTTGGCAATATGGGGATGGCAGGCGGCGGCGTTAACGCCCTGCGCGGACACTCTAACATTCAGGGTCTGACCGACTTAGGTCTGCTGTCACAAAGCCTGCCGGGCTACATGACGCTGCCAAGCGAGAAACAAACTGACCTGCAAACTTACCTTGCCGCCAACACGCCAAAACCGTTGCTGGAAGGCCAGGTGAACTACTGGGGCAACTACCCGAAATTCTTCGTTTCGATGATGAAAGCCTTCTTTGGCGATAAAGCGACAGCGGAAAACAGCTGGGGCTTCGACTGGCTGCCGAAGTGGGATAAAGGGTACGACGTCCTGCAGTACTTCGAGATGATGAACCAGGGCAAAGTGAATGGCTATATCTGCCAGGGCTTTAACCCGGTCGCATCATTCCCGAATAAAAACAAGGTTGTGGCTTCACTGTCCAAACTGAAGTTCCTGGTTACCATCGACCCGCTCAACACAGAGACCTCCACCTTCTGGCAGAACCACGGTGAGTCGAACGATGTTGACCCGACGAAAATCCAGACCGAAGTATTCCGTCTGCCGTCCACCTGCTTCGCCGAAGAGAACGGTTCTATCGTCAACTCCGGTCGCTGGCTGCAGTGGCACTGGAAAGGTGCGGATGCCCCGGGGATTGCCGTTACCGATGGTGAAATCCTCGCCGGTATCTTCCTGCGTCTGCGCAAGATGTATGCCGAACAGGGTGGCGCGAACCCGGAACAGGTGCTGAGCATGACCTGGAACTACTCCACACCACACGAACCGGCTTCGGAAGAAGTGGCGATGGAGAGCAACGGTAAAGCCCTGGCCGACATTATCGACCCGGCCACCGGTGCCGTTATCGTCAAGAAAGGCCAACAGCTTAGCTCGTTCGCCCAACTGCGTGACGACGGTACCACCTCCAGCGGCTGCTGGATTTTTGCCGGTAGCTGGACGCCGGAAGGCAACCAGATGGCACGTCGCGATAACGCCGATCCGTCAGGCCTTGGCAATACGCTGGGCTGGGCATGGGCGTGGCCGCTCAACCGACGCATTCTGTATAACCGCGCCTCCGCTGACCCGCAGGGGAATCCGTGGGATCCAAAACGTCAGATCCTGAAATGGGACGGGGCGAAATGGAGCGGGATGGATATTCCAGACTACAGTGCCGCCGCGCCGGGCAGCAACGTTGGGCCGTTCATCATGCAGCCGGAAGGGATGGGACGCCTGTTTGCTATCGATAAGATGGCAGAAGGTCCGTTCCCGGAACACTACGAGCCGTTTGAAACGCCGCTGGGGACTAACCCGCTGCACCCGAACGTTATCTCTAACCCTGCCGCACGTATCTTTAAAGGTGACGCGGAAGCACTGGGTAAAGCGGATAAGTTCCCGTACGTCGGTACGACCTACCGTCTGACCGAGCACTTCCACTACTGGACTAAGCATGCGCTGCTTAACGCTATCGCCCAGCCGGAGCAGTTTGTGGAAATTGGCGAGAAGCTGGCGAATAAGCTCGGTATCTCTCATGGCGATACCGTCAAAGTCTCCTCTAACCGTGGCTACATTAAAGCCAAAGCGGTGGTGACTAAACGTATTCGCACGTTGAAGGCCAACGGTCAGGATATCGACACTATCGGAATCCCGATTCACTGGGGCTACGAAGGTGTGGCGAAAAAAGGCTTTATCGCTAACACGTTAACGCCATTCGTCGGTGATGCGAACACGCAGACGCCGGAATTTAAGTCCTTCCTCGTGAACGTGGAAAAGGTGTAACGGAGACGACCTATGGCTTATCAATCGCAAGACATCATTCGTCGTTCCGCCACTAACGGTTTCACCCCCGCGCCTCAGGCGCGGGACCATCAGGAAGAGGTGGCGAAGCTTATCGACGTCACCACCTGTATCGGCTGTAAAGCGTGTCAGGTGGCGTGTTTAGAATGGAACGACATCCGTGATGAAGTGGGCAACAACGTTGGGGTGTACGACAACCCGGCTGATTTGACCGCTAAATCCTGGACGGTAATGCGCTTCTCGGAAGTGGAACAAAACGACAAACTGGAGTGGCTAATCCGCAAGGATGGCTGTATGCACTGCGCCGATCCGGGCTGCCTGAAGGCGTGTCCGGCCGAAGGAGCAATCATTCAGTATGCCAACGGTATCGTCGACTTCCAGTCCGAGCAGTGCATCGGCTGTGGCTACTGTATCGCGGGCTGCCCGTTCGACGTGCCGCGCCTCAACCCGGAAGACAACCGCGTTTACAAATGTACGCTGTGCGTTGACCGTGTAGTGGTCGGACAAGAACCAGCCTGCGTGAAAACGTGTCCAACCGGCGCTATTCATTTCGGCACCAAAGAGTCGATGAAAACGCTGGCCGGTGAGCGCGTGGCGGAGCTGAAAACGCGTGGTTACGAAAACGCGGGTCTGTACGATCCGGCAGGCGTTGGCGGTACGCACGTGATGTACGTATTGCACCATGCGGACAAGCCGAATCTGTACCACGGTCTGCCGGAGAACCCGGAAATCAGCGCCACCGTGAAGTTCTGGAAAGGCATCTGGAAACCTCTCGCAGCCGTCGGCTTTGCAGCGACATTTGCGGCCAGTATCTTCCACTACGTCGGCGTAGGCCCGAACCGTGCGGAAGAGGAAGAAGACAATCTGCATGAAGAAAAAGACGAGGTGCGCAAATGAAACGACGTGACACCATCGTGCGCTACACGGCGCCGGAACGCATCAACCACTGGATCACCGCCTTCTGCTTCATTCTGGCGGCAGTGAGCGGGATGGGTTTTCTCTTCCCGTCGTTTAACTGGCTGATGCACATCATGGGCACGCCGCAACTGGCGCGAATTGTGCACCCGTTTGTCGGCGTGATCATGTTTGCCTCGTTTATCATCATGTTTTTCCGTTACTGGCACCACAATCTAATCAATCGGGATGATATCTTTTGGGCGAAGAATATTCGTAAGATTGTCGTCAACGAGGAAGTAGGTGACACGGGACGTTATAACTTCGGCCAGAAATGCGTATTCTGGGCGGCGATTATCTTCCTGGTCCTGTTGCTGGTGAGCGGAGTGGTCATCTGGCGTCCGTATTTTGCGCCTGCTTTCTCAATCCCGGTGATCCGATTCGCGTTAATGCTGCATTCATTTGCCGCAGTAGCGTTAATTGTGGTTATCATGGTGCACATTTACGCCGCCCTTTGGGTGAAAGGCACCATTACCGCGATGGTGGAAGGATGGGTTACCAGCTCATGGGCGAAGAAACATCACCCGCGCTGGTACCGTGAAGTCCGCCAGAAACAGGAAAAGTCATCTGAATGAGTATTCGCATAATCCCGCAAGATGAGCTGGAGAAGAGCGAGAAACGCACGGCGGATATGATTCCGCCGTTATTATTCCCCAGACTCAAAAATTTGTATAACCGCCGCGCTGAACGTCTGCGCGAGCTGGCCGAGAACAACCCACTGGGTGATTACCTGCGTTTTGCCGCGCTGATCGCTCACGCGCAGGAAGTGGTGTTGTACGACCATCCGCTGCAGATGGATCTGACCGCTCGCATCAAAGAAGCGAACGATCAGGGCAAACCGCCACTGGATATCCACGTTCTGCCACGCGACAAGCACTGGCAAAAACTGCTGCAATCGCTAATTGCTGAGCTGAAGCCGGAAATGAGCGGCCCTGCGCTGGCCGTGATCGAGAATCTGGAAAAAGCCTCGGAGCAGGAGCTGGAACTGATGGCCAGCGCGCTGTTTGCCTCCGATTTCGCCTCCGTCAGCAGCGACAAAGCACCGTTCATTTGGGCTGCCCTGTCGCTCTACTGGGCGCAGATGGCGAGCCTGATTCCCGGCAAAGCCCGTGCGGAATACGGCGAACAGCGTCAGTACTGCCCGGTGTGTGGTTCAATGCCGGTCTCCAGCATGGTGCAAATCGGTACCACTCAGGGGCTGCGCTATTTGCACTGCAACCTGTGCGAAACCGAGTGGCACGTGGTGCGCGTGAAGTGCAGCAACTGCGAGCAGAGCCGTGATTTGAACTACTGGTCGTTAGATAACGAACAGGCGGCAATTAAAGCTGAAAGCTGCGGCGATTGCGGGACTTACCTGAAGATTCTCTATCAGGAAAAAGACCCGAAAGTCGAGGCCGTAGCCGACGATCTCGCTTCACTGATGCTGGACGCACACATGGAGCAAGAGGGCTTTGCCCGCAGCTCCATCAACCCGTTCCTGTTCCCGGGTGAAGGGGAGTAAGTTTTAAGATCTTCCCCCGGCAAGTGACCCAGACTGCCGGGGATTATCTTAGCGCCTGAATGACATGTTTTGGATCATTGGCAATAGCACGTAACAACGCTTTTGCTGGACCAGTCGGTGAACGACGCCCCTGCTCCCAATTGCGCAACGTATCCACGCTTACCGATATCAAATCTGCGAAACGAGTCTGTGATAATCCTGAAGACAGGCGGATTTCCTTTATTTTCATGGCATCAATATGAAAGGTACGGGAAGGTTGCCGTGTTCCTTCAGCGATCTCATTCATCTGAACCATACTTTGAGTTAGTCGCTCAAATAGTGCCTTATCCATTTACCACCTCTCATTCAACATACGCAGCAGTACTTTTTCTTGCGGAGTCAGATCATCCTTAATCCCTTTCTGATAAATCAGCAACAATCGAATTTGTGATTCCCTGATTTGATGAAAATAGATAATCCTCACACCACCACGTTTTCCTTTCCCTCGCGCTCTCCAGCGAACCTTTCTCAGGCCCCCCGTTTCTTGTATTAGATCGCCACAATCGGGCTGAATCGCAAGGAATATCTGTAATCTACGGTATTCATCATCATCCAGTAATTTTTTGACGTCTTCAGTGAAGATTTCCGTTTCTATGAATAGCATTTTTAGTACGCCATTGGACTATACTAATAAAAATCATCTATACGTCAATGGCGTATAGCGCATTTTCCTCACAATACAGAATTCAAACCGCAGAAACCAATGACGGTATTTAATCTGCGAGCCGCTTTCCAGAATCGTATACCCCGCCACTTTTCCCATTTTCATTCGTGGTTATCCAGGTTATAAAACTGTATATCCATACAGATAAGGAAAATAATAAATGGCACTGGAAAGCGGGATTGCACAGCTGGTTGAGGCATTTATCGCGGCGGGACGCCCTTCTTCGCGCGAGCAAAATATTGATGACCGGAGAGCAGGCTACATTGTCAGCACGGTACTGGCAGGAGAAACTGAAACCCGCGTACAGGTTGAAAATATTGAACTCGATGCAATGACATTTCGCGTTGTTTCGCCGCGGGACGCCACGGGAAATCTACCCTGCGTTATCTATTATCACGGCGGCTGCTTTGTCAGTGGTGGATTCGCGACGCATGATAACCAGCTAAGGCAGCTCGCCTGGTACAGCGGCTGTCGAGTCATTGCGGTGCAGTATCGCCTTGCACCAGAGCATACTTTCCCGGCTGCACATAACGACGCTGAAACGGGAGCCAATATTATCTGGAAGTATGCCCAGAAACTGGGTGTCGACCGCGGCAGGATTACGCTTGCTGGCGACAGCGCGGGCGGGCATCTGGCGCTGGTCACCGCACTGCGCCTGAAAGCTGCCAATCAATGGCAACCTGCGCAGCTAATGCTGATTTACCCGATGCTGGACGCAACCGCCAGGTTTGAGAGCTACGATCGAAATGGGCAGGATTACATTATCACGCGTGACACGTTGCTTTCGGGCTACGAGATGTATTTGCCGCAAACCGACCTGCGGCATCCTGAAGCCAGCCCTGTCTGGCGTGAAGACTTCAACGGTCTGCCGCCCACGCACATCATTACAGCCGAATTCGACCCACTGCGCGATGAGGGCGAAGCCCTGTATCAACGGTTCCAGGAGCAGGGCGTGGAGTGTACCTGCCAACGCTATCTTGGCGTTATCCACGGATTTTTCCAGCTGGCAGGAGTGAGCCAGGCGGCACGAAATGTTATGCGAGATGTGGCCTGGCGCGTCGTAAATCCTGTATCAGGAAGACATGCTTGATTAATATTTTGCTTTCATCTTGAAAACTTAATTACCTTGCGTTATTTTGTTTTCAGGTTGAAAACCTTGTAATGGAACTACACCATGCATGTTATCAGCCGAAAACCTTTCAACGAGGCAATACTCCGTTTTCCAAACCACATGGCAGCACTCGTTGATTTGCTGAATATTTTAGAGAAAAAAATGTTCCACACTCCTGAAGAGATGAAGCAGTACATACCTTCACTGGATAATTTTAAATACAGAAATAAATGGTGGGTGATTAATGTTTCAGGTAACTGCTTGAGACTTATTGCCTATATTGATTTCAAACTGCAAAAGGTATTTGTGAAGCATATCGTTCACCATGCCGAGTATGACAGACTAACCACATACTATCGGGGTCACAAAGAATGAGAACGCATGAAAGCCATCAGATAGACACAGCCAGTGTAAAATTGATGATCGATACCTTTACCGATGCAGTGAAAAAAATCCCCCTGTTAGGCAAAGAACAAAATGAGGCAGAGTACCGAAAAGCACTCGCTTTGGTGGAGTTTCTGGTTGATCGTAACGACCTGGAAAACCCGTTGTTTGAGCTGCTTTCAGCTCGGATCCGCGACTACGAAAAACATGCGCCTGAGTTCAGTGCCCTCAACCAACAACTGGAACATACTCCTCATGGCGTTGCGTTACTGCGTACGCTCATGGATCAATATGGTCTCAAAGCAGCAGATCTTGCCAACGAACTTGGTTCAAAATCCAATGTCAGCAACATCTTGAATGGTCGCAGAGCACTGACTGTAAGTCATATTAAAATGCTCGCAGAACGCTTTAACCTTCCGGCAGACGCATTCATCGAGTAAAGAGGATCCCCTCTGACCTACTCTTCCTCATTCCCGCCCTCTTCATATGCGCCAAACGGTTTCGCGGGTAGCACAATGTAGGTACCTTCAAACACGACGCCCGGCGTGTCATCGCCAAACACCCCGACCTGCATCTGAACGCGCGCCTTGCGGCCTCTTGCCAGACGGTCCAGGTCACCGCTCAGCGAGCCCAGATCGGCAATAGCGGTAGGTTTCCCGGTAATTGGCCTGCTGTATCGGATATGCGCGTCGGCGAGGATTATCGTCCCCCCCAGATGGCGCTCGCGCAGCATCAGCCAGATAAGCCCCCAGCCCGTTAACGTCGCCAGTGAAAACAGGCTTCCGGCAAACAGAGTATGGTGCGGGTTCTGATTGCCTGTCTCTGGCATCGTCGTAATAAATTTCTGCCCGGTGTACTGCTGAATGCGCACGCCCATTTTCTCACTCAATGGAATATGTTCGTACCAGGCTTGCTGTAGCTGTCCGCACCAGTCCCCGCGATGGAGAATGTCGTCCAGCGTTGCGATGGGTTTAATCATCAAAAAATGGCGCACCGGCGTGGTTTGCGGCGTGGTAATTTCGCCCTGACTCACAAACCCCAGTTTGGCGAAAAATTCGACCGCATCTTCACGGGCGCTACAGGTTACGCGCTTTACCCCTTCCTGACGCGCCACAGACTCCAGGGTCATCGCCATCAGCGTGCCCAACCCTTTCTCCTGCACAGAGGGGTCAACGGCCATAAAACGTATGGAGGCTTCGTTATCCGCATTGATATACAAACGCCCAACCGCGACCAGATTTCCCTCTTCGTCCACCACCATCTGGTGATGCGCCATCGCGTCCCAGGCATCCCGTTCGGAGCCTTTGGGCTGGTGCAACGGTTTACGCAACATCTCCCAGCGAAACTGGTAGTAACGCTCCAACTCTTCTTCTGTTTGCGGTACTCGAAGGTGATACATAGTCGTATTCTCTCTTGTTGCCCGCGGCCACACCGGTAGCTGGTTCATACTTGTAACCAGAACGTCACGGGGCCATCATTAACCAGTGAAACCTGCATATCCGCAGCGAATCGACCGGTTTGCGTATTCATTTCCTGTTGGCGGCAACGCTCAACAAAGTATTCATACAGCGCTTCTGCCCGCTCGGGCGCAGCGCCTTTCGAAAACCCCGGGCGCATGCCACGTTCGGTATCTGCCGCCAGCGTGAACTGTGAAACCACCAGCACACTGCCACCTGATTGCTGCACGTTGAGGTTCATTTTTCCTTCGGCATCGCTAAAGATTCGATAGCCGAGTACGCGCTCGCACAGACGGTTCGCTTTCTGTTCGTCATCATCCCTTTCGACACCTAACAGGACCAAAAGTCCTGGGCCAATTTCACCCGTCACCTCGCCCTCCACGGTGACGCTGGCCCGGGTTACGCGCTGAATTAATGCAATCATGGTTGATCTGCTTCTTCTTGTTCTGCGGCTTGTTTAAGTTTGCGGTATTCCCCGAGAGTGACAGTTATTTCCGCGCCAAGCAAGACGATACACCACGTCCAGTATACCCAGACAAATAAAATGGGGATCACCGCCAGGACACCGTAAATGAGCTGATACGACGGGAACATCGTGATGTAGAGCGCAAATCCTTTCTTTCCGGCCTCGAACAACACGGCGGCCACAAAGGCGCCAATAACCGCATCACGATTGGGCACACGCGTAGTCGGTACAATGCTGTAAAGCAGCCAGAACGAGAGCCAGGAAAGCACCAGAGGGAAAATACGCAAGACGTCATCAATCACCGAGTTGAGATCGCTGGCCCAGCGCAATGACAACAAATAAGAGCTGATCGCCAGACTAGCCCCCGCCAGCAGCGGCCCCAGCGTTAAAATCATCCAGTAAACGGCGAAAGAGTAAACTTTGGGACGAGTGCGCTTACTGCGCCAGATAGTATTCAGAGCATTATCAATGGCATACATCAGCAATAACGCCGTGACAATCAGCCCACATGCCCCAACGGCCGTCATTTTGTTCGAGTTGGCGACAAACTGTTCGATATAACGCTGGATGACGTCTCCCGTCGCCGGGATAAAATTTGCGAAAATAAAATGACGTAGCTGGGCACTGACGTCGGAAAACATCGGAAATGCGGCGAAAAGAGCAAACACAACGGCGATAAGCGGTACTAATGAGAGCAGTGAAACATAGGCAAGATTCCCTGCCAGCGTCGTCATGTTGTCCTCATCAATCCGTTGCCATAGTAGCTTCAGCCAGGCCCGTACAGGACGCGTATGGTGCCTGGCTTGTTGCTGAACATTTTTTAGCATAACAACTTCGCGAAATAGTCAGGAATGGTCGTTTTATCGACGACCTGGATACTGGTAATCCCTAACCGGTTAGCCCCTTCAATATTATCGGCGTTGTCGTCAAAAAAGACCGCATCTTCCGCAGAAAAACCTTCAGACTGCAGGACATGCTGGTAAATCCGCGCTTCCGGTTTTCGCATGCCCAGTTCCTGGGAAAGATAAATATGGTCAGCAGCCTGACGAATTTCAGGATATTCATCCGGCCAAAATGTTGTGTGCAGACGGTTAGTATTCGACAAGACGACCACCCGATGCCCCTGCTCACGCAGCTTATGCATGATGTCGATGACTTCAGGGCGCAATGCCACAAAAACGGCCTGCCAGCCGTGAGAGAACTGCTCGTAACTTAGCGGCAGCGCCATGTCATGACATAGTGCCTCGGCAAAGGCTTCATCCGTTATTTCACCTCGCTCGTGCTGGTGAAAAGCCTCCCCCATGGTAAAACTTTGCTTCAGCGAGGCCAGCGGTACACGGCTCAGATCGCTCCATGTGCCCAACACGCGGTTGAAGTCGATATCGACAATCACATTACCTAAATCAAAGATATAGAGCATGCCCTTCTCCTTATTCGCCGTGGATGAATAACTGTAGCGGGAAAGGAGAAGTTTGACTATGCGTCCCTGTTGGGATTATTGGCTAAGCCATCAGAATTCCTGTGCAAATTGCCAGCGTGACTCAATCACCAACGGAAGACCTGTACTGACAAACTGCGGTGTCCTATTTATCGCATTTGGCGCCTGAGTAAGCGGATTAACACAAGTTGCATCGGGCTGTTTATCAAAGACAACCAGACTTTGCGCACTCGATGTCATTGTCATACTCAGCTTACCAGGCCACTGTAATCTGACATTGAGACCGTTATTAAAACCAAAGCAGTCATCCCACGGACCTGATTGTGGAGGGATTTTTTTACCGGTTGGTAGCTCATTGTTTCCAGCCTCTTCCTGCCAATCAGCATCAAAAATTACCTGTAATTGTTCTTGTTCATTCTGCTGGTCGAGTCGTTTTGCAAACCAAGGGTGCCATCCAGCTGATGCAGGGAATGTTTCAGACAAAGTATGAATTTCTAAGCGTAGAATTAGCGCATCGTCTTCAATGGTCAGCGTTTGCAGGACCTCTCCTTGCCATGGCCATGGAGCGCCCAGTGGCATGCGCAGTTTCAAGGTATCCGCTTTATGTTCGACAATTTCCCATGATGAATAACAGGCCATACCATGTAGAGCATGAGGCGGTTTGTTAGCAGGTAATGCGTACTGTTTCTTCCCTACTGTCAACGTTGCATCGCCAAGGCGGCCTGCCCAAGGAACCATAGGAAAGCAGCCATACTGAAATGCTTTACGCTGTGGCTCCCATTGACGTAACACTTCAAAACCAAATGCCTGTAGCGAGGTGATTCTGGCACCATCACGCGGAAAAACTTGCAGACGTAAATGTCCTTTTTCCAGCAAAATAGGTTGACCGAACGGTCCCGGCCAGGCGGCATCAAAAGCACGCTGTAATGCTTGATAATGCTCAGTATTCAATTCATTGTTCATGTTATTGCTCTCTGATATTTCGGTAAGAAGTTAAATGTTATTAGCGTCATTTTTATTGTCTGAATGTGGCTCAATAAGCCAGACGCAAATGAATGAAAGTATTGAGATAACAAACAGAAACAGTGCTACATACCACGGTTTCCCGCCTCCCAGCGCCAACAAGCTGGAGGCAATTAGCGGGCTTAACCCACCCAGAATTGCGGAGAACTGATAGGCAAATGAAAGACCCGTATAACGCACTCGTGTTCCGAACATACGAGTAAATAAGGTGGGCTGTACTGCAAACATCATCGTTGGCCCTAGGTTATAGCCAAGAATCATGCAGCACCAGATGATAAGTGTGCTTTTCGTATCCAGCAGCAGGAAGAATGGGAATGCAAAAAGGATGCAAAAACCAGCGCCAAATAAATACATCTTCCGTTGCCCAACGCGGTCAGAGATCCAACCAATTAATGGACAACATACAATGCCAATTGCTGAGGCGATTAGCATGCCGTTGAGTGGAATATCCCTTGATAATGCCAACTGGCTGGAAATATAGACAATACCAAAGGCATTAATGATGTTTGACGAAACGCTCTCTGCCAGCCTGGCCCCTAGCGCCAACAGAATGTTACGCGGATGCTTACGGAAAAGTTCAATCAACGGTGGTGCTGATTGTTCCTGTGAGACAGCCGTTTTTTGTTTTTTAAAATCCAGTGTTTCTTCAGTATGTAACCGTATGAACATCCCAACAATTAACATGATGGCAGAGAGCCAAAAAGGGATACGCCATCCCCAGGCCAGAAACTCTTCCTGGGTCAGGAAGTGATTGCATAATGCAAACACCCCTGTCGCCAGCATAATCCCAACCGAGGCTGCAGTTTGTGGGAGCGAACCTAAAAACCCGCGCTTCGCCTCAGGCGCAGATTCAATAGTCATCAATGCAGCCCCGCCATATTCCCCACCCAGACCGAACCCCTGCACCAGACGAAGAACCATCAATATAATCGGGGCCCAGATACCAATGTCCTTGTATGTTGGTATGAAGCCGATTAAAAACGTTGAGGAACCAACTATCGCTAACGTCCAAATCAACGTTATTTTGCGACCGACTTTATCGCCAAAATGGCCAAAAACAATGCCCCCTAGCGGACGTGATAGAAAACCCACACCAAAGGTCGCGAATGCGGCGATTAAACCAATAAAAGGATCGCTATCAGGGAAAAACAGGGGAGCAAAGACTAGCCCTGCTGCCGTTCCGAAAATAAAAAAATCGTACCATTCCATCAACGCGCCAGCGAAACTGCCCATGACAACGCGTCTCATGGCTTTGCCGGATAGCTCTTTCCCTGGTACATGTTCTATTTCAGCCATACTTTTCCTCTCCGGGTCGGCGAGAAATCTGCGCAATAAAATCACTAAAAAAGCAGCGGATATACGAAAAAGCGCGTCGACATGTTGCGACGCGCTTGCTTGTTATTTATCCAGCTCAGCCAGTACCTCAGCGTCTTCAGCGTCAACGTTTGCACCAAGTGGTTCCCACTTAATCAACACGCATGTCAAGAAGCCGAGAAAAGGAACAATTGCCAGCCAATAGAACGCTTCTGTCTTTAATGCACCCCACAACATTGGCCAGAAAATAAGTCCGGCAATCGCCCCAGTACGCATAATTGCACGAGCAAATCCTACGCCTGTCGGGCGAATAGATGGCGGATAAGAAAGTGTGGCAATGGTCATTCCCAGGCCGCCCGGGCCCGCTGAATGGAAGAAAATGATCGCGCCCAACAAACCTAAAGAAAGCCATGGGTTGGTGGTTGCTAATGCACCTAAAGCAAGTAATGCAACCGTTACGACGGCGAAACCATACATCGACTGAAGGCGAGTTCCCAAACGCTGGAGGATAAGTGAACCAATCAATCCACCTGTAATGCCACACAGGGCATTCACTACCGCAGAACCGCTAAGTGCCCCGGTTAATCCACCGCTCAGTATTCCCGCCAAAGTCAGCGGTAAATAAACGCCCACGGCGTTGTATTGCCAGGCTTGCATCGTCGCCACAACGCAGCCGAGAATGGTACGTTTGCGATAACGTGAGTTAAATAAAATCCCATACCCGCCATGAAACTTACTTTCTGTTTTTTCAGCAGAAATATCATCGCTTTTTGACTTGGCAGCAACGCGAGCATGAACACCATAGCGTTTAGCCAGAATATCGCAGGCTTTATCATAACGTCCGACTCCTGCGGCCCACATTGCGGATTCGCCAATGAAGAAATAGCGTAGGATCATGATAATGATGGCAAAAATAGCACCAATGAAAATACCATAGCGCCATAATTGCTCTTCTGCGATACCCGACAACAGCAGTGGAAGCAGCACAAGATAGACGACCGTAGTTGATACATACCAGGCCATTTGCCAGAGATTAACCGATGAACCGGTTTTCTTAGATGTTGAGCCGCGTAGTTCTGCCACCGCATTTGTTGCCAGCGGGAAATCAATACCCAAGCCAAATCCCATGATTACGCGACACACCAGCACCCACCAGATGTTCGGGGCTATCGCGACAGCTGCGGCACCTATTGTGCACAGGCCCATTCCGATGATAAATGCACGCTTTTGACCAAAGCGGTTAATCACACGGTTCGCCAGCAATCCACCAATCAGAGCGGCAACTAAAACAGAGGCGTTAACCGTCGCCGCTAGCCCCGGCGAAATACCAAATTGCAATGCAATATATTTATTACCAAACCCCACCATCGCCGCCTGATAGGCATCAATTAGAATGCCGCCAAGAGCGATAAAAATGACGCCGACACTGGTGTTTACTGCTGAATGTTTATTAACAATATCAATCACGTCCTGGGGACGACCGATCGAGTAAGGTGTAGGACTGGTGATGTGACTCATCGCAGCATCCTTTTTCATTGTTGTAGGATGGCGCTACCCTTAAGCAGCGCCAGACAGAGGGTTACAGCATCAAACCTCAGCAAATTGCAGCATGACTTTTATAGAGTCATTTTGCTGCGCACGTTCAAACGCCTTATCCGCATCTTCGACAGGGAAGAGATCGGTCACCAGTTCGCTGGTGTCAAACCGCCCATCCGCAAGCCATTCAATCACGGCATCGAAGTCTTCCGGAATATACATGCCGGAATTCAACAAATCGCGTTCGAAGCGCTGCATCATCGGAAGAGGAATTTCACGTGGGCCACTCGGTACCCCCATGCACACTACCGTTCCGCCAGCATAAACGTGGGTAAATGCATCATTCAGCGTGGTCTGGGCAGCAACAACATCAATTGCCCCCGTAAAACGGACCTGTGCATCCAATTCCCCCGGAGCCCAGACTTCCGTGGCACCTAGCTTTAACGACAACGCGCGCTTAGCGGCATCAGGTTCGATGACGGTGATCTTTCCCGCGCCCATGATGCGCAATGCTTGAACGATGGATAAGCCAATTGTCCCTGCACCAATCACTAGTACACTTTCCAATGACGCTTTCGGCATACGGCTCACGCAATGACGCGCGCAGGCTGCTGGCTCAGCGAAAGCCAGTGCTTTTAGTGGTAACGAAGCAGGTGCAACATGGCAGTTTCGTGCAGGTACAATGTGCTGCGAGCGGGCAAAACCCGGCGCCCGAAAGCCAGCAACCTGTGGCGGCTCACACAGATTAAAGCGACCCGCTTTACAAGCACGACACTCCATGCAGGCCATTATTGGGTCGACTACGACATGATCGCCCAGCTTAACATTCGTCACTTCACTGCCCACTTCAGTTACGCGTGCCGCAATTTCATGTCCAGGCACAACCGGAGGTTTTGCAAATGGGTGCCCTCCCTTCAGTACATGCAGATCAGAGCCACATATTCCGTAAAACACCGGAGCAATGCGGACTTCTTGCGGTTTAAGTTCCTGGTGCGGCAGCTCAACATATTGGGTGGTCACCTTCCCAATATCAGAAAATAGAATTTGGGTAATCTTATCCATGGTTCTTCTCCAGATTCGTTAAAATGGGTGATTAACGCTGAGAAATCCCTTCATCGACGATTTCTGCCAGGCGTTGTAAGCGTGGAACCGACACATCACGCAACATTGTTTGCGGATCTTGAGCACCAACAACCGATGCCCAAACGGCACGCCCTGCCAGGAATCCGGAAGCTCCCCCCTTCATGGCGATACGGACCGCGCGGCCAAAAATATCCGCATCAACACCAGAAGAGAGAATGACCCACGGCATTTTCATTTGCTCATGCAACTTTTGACACGCAGCAAGTAGGGTCTGTTCATCACCTTTGCCGCCTAATGGCATTTCAGCTTTATAGAGGTCAGCATCGGTGCAGCCGAGTTCAGCCGCTGCGGCAACGATGGCGCTTTCCCGGTCAAATTCCCAACCACGACGAGGAGGTCGGACAACCGGCTCAATGATGCTGACCAACCCTGCGCTACGGCAGCGTTGAACAAACTCAGCCACCATAGCCAAACGTTCTTCTGCAGGTTCATCTTCACGCCACAGCACCAACAACTTCATGGCTTTCGCACCCATTTCGCGGGCTTTATGCGGATCAATCGCTCTATCAATTTCGACACTATCAACTGGAATACCATTACCCGGAACAAAATGGTCAGCCGCCACAATCAGTCCACATGAATCAGCGACTGCACCTTGAGAGACAATCTGATCGAGACAAAATTGTTTATCTGCCAGAACCGCTGAAGCGTAGGGAGACAGAATTTGTGTTGCTGCAACTTTAAAATCAGTCAATACGCTGTCGGCAACCGGTTTAGGATATCCAGACGCTGCAAACATCAGGCGCATTGCTTCACGCTGATCAACGGCCAGCATGGCAAATCCACCGCCAGGGCGAGAAATATCTTTCAGCGTGTATGGGGTATTGTGGGAAGACATAATAACTCCTGTAACTGTTTAAAATTTATAGTGAATCTGGTCGACCAGCCTGCTGACGAACCTGAGATAACAACGCACTCCAGTCCTGACGGCCTCGACCGTTCTCGCTGGCACGGGTGTAATAGGTTTCTGCTGCAATGCCCATATTGAGCGGCGCACCGGTCTGACTAGCGACATCGACGGCAATACGCAGGTCTTTCAACGCGAGGTCCACCATGAATGCCGGAGAAAGATCTCCTTTAAGTACCTTGCCAGGCCAGGTTGTCGTAAAGTGCCCCTTACCTGCGGCAGTACCGCTCATGACCTTAATGGCCACATCAAGGCTCAAACCCAATGATTCGCAAAGTACAGCGGCTTCCGCTGACAAGGCGTTCAGCGCAATACTCATATAGTTATTGATGAGCTTTACACGGATCCCCATACCGGGACCGCCAGCTTCCACCAGTTCATTTCCCATACACATCAGCACAGGGCGAGCGCGTTCAACCTGTTCAGGCGTTCCACCAGCAAGAATCAGCAGCGTGCCGTCAATCGCGTTAACTGACGTTCTGCCCACGGGGGCATCCATCATGCTGATGCCTTTCTCTCTCATCTCATGAATCAATGCATCGGTCTGCAATGGATGAATCGTGGACATGTCAATAACCAATGCATTGGGGGACAGGCCTTCGCTGACGCCATCTTTACCCAGCAGAACTTGCCGAACGATGTCGCCATTTGGCAGCATAGTGATAATGAATTCAGCATCTTTAGCGGCTTCAGCAGGGGTTTGAGCAGCAGTCGCACCTTTTTGTACTAATTCATTGACTGCCTGTTGGTTTACGTCGAACACACGCAAAGCATGTCCCTTTTGCAATAGATTATTAGCCATTGGGCTGCCCATCTGGCCCAAGCCCAAAAATGCAACGGTTGTCATGAATGCTCTCCTGTCTCAGGTTGACAAAATAATTACAATTAAAAATTCGTTTTCGTCTGTTTTTGAGCATATTTGTAATTTATGACTAAAAACAAGACACATGTCACTAATTTGATCATTTATGTCATTAAAATGAACAAAAGAAGACAAGATCACACAGGAATAAACAAATATGACCAGAATTGCTTGTATTGGAATCACCGTTCAGGACCGTATTTATTCTTTAAACGACCTGCCCAATGGCGGGGGTAAATATCAATCTAATCAATACCTTGAAACAGGTGGCGGCCCAGCCGCAACAGCGGCTGTCGCCATTGCCCGGCTCGGTATTGACGTTGATTTTATAGGTCGCGTAGGCGATGACAGTTGCGGGAATACTTTGCTTAATGAACTTCAGGTCTGGGGGGTTAATACCGAGTTTTGTCGGCAATACCCGAATTCCCGTTCATCTCAGTCCGCAATATTGGTCGATCAGCACGGAGAACGCATCATCGTGAACTATCCAAGCCCAGATCTTGGTACAGATGCTCAGTGGTTGGAGTCGATTGATTTTTCTCGATATGACATCGTTCTGGCCGATGTACGTTGGCATGAAGGGACGTTGAAATCCTTCGAGCTGGCACGTGCCGCAGGTGTCCCAACACTGCTGGATGCCGATATGACTCCACAAGACATAACCCCATTGGTAGCACTTGCCGACCATGCAGTTTTTTCAACCCCAGGTCTGAAGAGAATGACAGGGCAGAATGATGCACAACTGGCACTTAAACTGGCCTCTAAGCATACCAATGGTAAAGTGTACGTTACGCTTGGTAGTGAAGGATCACTATGGATTGAAAATGGGCAAACGTGCCAACAAACTGCATTTTCTGTCAATGTTGTGGATACAACTGGGGCAGGCGATGTTTTCCACGGTGCTATGGCGGCAGCTCTCGCAGAGAAAATGTCTACTGATCAAGCTATCCGTTTCGCAAGTGCTGTGGCGGCGATGAAATGCACTCAGGCAGGCGGACGAGCCGGAATTCCTAATCGTGCGCAAACCGAATCATTTTTGTCACTTTATGCGTAAAATAGCCGACAATTACGGGGAAGAGGTCCAGGAGTATTCATGAGCATCATTGAAGTCACCGGTAATCCGCGTCACGATCAACTTGTTCATTACATTTCAGAACGCGGCTATATGAATATTGAAGAGCTCGCACAATTGCTGGATGTTTCCACACAAACCGTGCGCCGAGATATTCGTAAGTTGAGTGAACAGGGTCTGATCACCCGACACCATGGTGGAGCCGGACGTGTATCCAGCATCATGAATACCGCCTTCGAACAGCGAGAGTTGTCCCTCATTCAGGAAAAAGAAGCGATAGCGGAGGCTGTTGCTGATTATCTTCCTGAACGCTGCACGGTTTTTATTACCATTGGTACTACGGTAGAAGCCGTCGCACGAGCTTTGCTGAACCGCCGGGACCTACGCATAATTACTAACAGTCTTCGTGTTGCGCAGATCTTATATAAGAATCATGATCTTGAGGTCATGGTGCCCGGTGGAACGTTACGTGCTCATAATGGCGGTATTGTTGGTCCAGGAGCAGTGAACTTTATTGAAGGATTCAGAGCCGACTATTTGATTACCAGTATTGGTGCCATTGAGGAAGACGGCACACTATTGGAATTTGACGTTAACGAAGCGCTTGTCGCCAAAACGATGATTAAGCATGCACGTAATACGCTGTTAGTTGCTGATCATACTAAGTTTACCGCCTCAGCCGCTGTATCCATCGGTAATATGCGTAAAATTCGGGCATTTTTTACCGATTCCCAACCACCAAATTCATTCAAGCAATTGCTTGATTTAGAAAATATTGAGCTAGTCATTGCAGAGCAGGAAACAACCTGATCTTTTAGATAAAAAAAGCCGCTGAAATCAGCGGCTTTTTTATGCTTCCCTGAGAAAGAGCGTTAATTACTCTTCTTTCGCACCACGCATTGCACGGCGACGATCGTTTTCAGTCAGGTGACGCTTACGGATACGGATAGAGGTTGGGGTAACTTCTACCAGTTCGTCGTCATCGATGAATTCCAGAGCCTGCTCCAAAGTCATCTTAACCGGCGGAACCAGAACCGTTGCTTCGTCAGTACCGGACGCACGCATGTTGGTCAGTTTCTTACCGGTCAGGCAGTTTACAGTCAGGTCGTTAGAGCGGCTGTGAATACCGATGATCTGGCCTTCGTAAACTTCAGCACCGTGACCCAGGAACAGCTTACCGCGGTCCTGCAGGCTGAACAGTGCGAACGCAACTGCTTTACCCTGGCCGTTGGAGATCAGTACGCCGTTCTGACGCTGACCCACATCACCCGCACGAACATCGTCGTAGTGGCTGAAGGTGGAGTACAGCAGACCGGTACCGGAAGTCATGGTCATGAATTCTGAACGGAAGCCGATCAGACCGCGGCTTGGGATCACGTAGTCAAGACGTACGCGGCCTTTGCCATCTGGATTCATGTTTTTCAGGTCGCCTTTACGCTCACCCAGAGCCTGCATGACAGAACCCTGATGCTGCTCTTCTACGTCCAGCGTTACGTTTTCGAACGGCTCTTGTTTACGGCCGTCGATTTCGCGGAAGATTACTTTCGGACGGGAAACCGCCATTTCGAAACCTTCACGACGCATGTTCTCGATCAGAACAGACAGGTGCAGCTCACCACGACCGGATACACGGAACGCATCCGCATCTTCGGTTTCTTCGACGCGCAGCGCAACGTTGTGCACCAGCTCTTTGTTCAGGCGGTCAAGGATCTGACGAGAGGTAACATATTTACCTTCTTTACCACAGAACGGGGAGGTGTTTACGCAGAAGAACATGGTTACGGTCGGTTCATCAACGGACAGAGCCGGCAGCGCTTCGACGTTCTGCGGGTCGCAGATGGTGTCGGAGATGTTCAGTTCGCCCAGACCGGTGATCGCGATGATATCGCCCGCTTCGGCAATATCACTCTCGATACGTTCCAGACCCAGATGGGTCAGAACTTTACCGACTTTACCGTTACGGGTTTTGCCTTCGCTATCAATGATAGTGATCTGCTGGTTCGGTTTAACTTTACCGCGTTTGATACGGCCGATGCCGATTACGCCAACGTAGTTGTTGTAGTCCAGCTGAGAGATTTGCATCTGCAGCGGGCCATCAAGGTCTACGCTTGGAGCCGGAACACGATCAACGATGGTCTGATACAGCGGAGTCATGTCTTCAGCCATATCTTCGTGATCCAGACCTGCGATACCGTTCAGCGCGGAAGCATAAACGATTGGGAAGTCCAGCTGCTCGTCGGTAGCGTCGAGGTTAACGAACAGGTCAAATACCTGATCAACAACCCAGTCAGGACGCGCGCCAGGGCGGTCAACTTTGTTGATAACAACAATTGGCTTCAGGCCATGGGCAAAGGCTTTTTTGGTCACGAAGCGCGTCTGCGGCATCGGACCATCCATTGCATCCACCACCAGCAGCACGGAGTCGACCATGGACATTACACGTTCAACTTCACCACCGAAGTCGGCGTGCCCTGGGGTATCAACGATGTTGATACGGTAGTCATTCCATTTGATAGCGGTGTTTTTAGCGAGGATGGTAATCCCACGCTCTTTCTCCAAATCGTTGGAGTCCATCACGCGCTCTTGGGTTTCAGCACGTGCATCGAACGTACCGGATTGTTGGAGCAGCTTGTCTACCAGGGTCGTTTTACCATGGTCTACGTGCGCGATGATGGCGATGTTACGCAAATTTTCGATCACAACTTTGCCTCAGGCATTTTAGAAATAGCGCGTTATTGTACACGGATTAATCGCAGTACAAAACAGGATCACAAACATCCTCCGCAAACAAGTATTGCAGAGTTTCTTTGTGATCACATTCACGGAGCGTTAAAAGGGGTAATCTGACATACTTTGCACCAATATGGTGCTTAATGTTCACATTAAAGCACTATAATGGTGCAATACAACCTTCATGGTGCAGCCCCTTTGCACGATAGTGCGCATGATAACGCCTTTTAGGGGCAATTTAAAAGTTGGCACAGATTTCGCTTTATATTTTTTACGGCGACACGGCCAATTTTTTGCAGAATTGAAGACTTCGTTACCACGACGACCATGACCAATCCGGGAGAGTAAGTATGTCCGCTGAACACGTTTTGACGATGCTGAACGAACACGAAGTGAAGTTTGTTGATTTACGCTTCACTGATACCAAAGGTAAAGAACAGCACGTCACTATTCCTGCTCATCAGGTAAATGCCGAATTCTTTGAAGAAGGCAAAATGTTTGACGGCTCCTCAATCGGTGGCTGGAAAGGCATTAACGAATCAGACATGGTTCTGATGCCAGATGCGTCTACTGCACTCATCGACCCGTTCTATGAAGAGTCCACCCTGATCATCCGTTGCGATATCCTGGAACCAGGTACGCTGCAGGGCTACGACCGCGACCCGCGCTCCATCGCTAAACGCGCTGAAGAGTATCTGCGTTCTACCGGCATTGCAGACACCGTTCTGTTCGGGCCTGAGCCAGAGTTTTTCCTGTTTGACGACATCCGTTTCGGCGCGTCCATTTCCGGTTCCCACGTGGCTATCGATGACATCGAAGGCGCATGGAACTCCTCCACCAAATACGAAGGTGGTAACAAAGGTCACCGTCCTGGCGTGAAAGGCGGTTACTTCCCGGTTCCTCCGGTAGATTCTTCTCAGGACATCCGTTCTACCATGTGTCTGATCATGGAAGAAATGGGCCTGGTTGTTGAAGCGCATCACCACGAAGTGGCGACCGCAGGTCAGAACGAAATCGCGACCCGCTTTAACACCATGACCAAAAAAGCGGACGAAATTCAGATCTACAAATATGTGGTTCACAACGTCGCTCACCGTTTCGGTAAAACCGCGACCTTTATGCCAAAACCTATGTTTGGCGATAACGGTTCCGGTATGCACTGCCACATGTCTCTGTCCAAGAACGGCGTAAACCTGTTCTCTGGCGACAAATATGCGGGTCTGTCTGAGCAGGCGCTGTTCTACATTGGCGGCGTAATCAAACACGCTAAAGCGATCAACGCGCTGGCTAACCCAACCACCAACTCTTACAAGCGTCTGGTCCCAGGCTACGAAGCGCCGGTAATGCTGGCTTACTCTGCCCGTAACCGTTCTGCTTCTATCCGTATTCCGGTAGTGGCTTCTCCGAAAGCGCGTCGTATCGAAGTGCGTTTCCCGGACCCAGCTGCTAACCCGTACCTGTGCTTCGCAGCACTGCTGATGGCGGGTCTTGACGGTATTAAGAACAAGATCCACCCGGGCGAAGCCATGGATAAAAACCTGTACGACCTGCCGCCGGAAGAAGCGAAAGAGATCCCACAGGTTGCTGGTTCTCTGGAAGAAGCACTGAAAGAACTGGATCTGGACCGTGAGTTCCTGACTGCAGGCGGCGTGTTCACCAATGAAGCGATCGATGCGTACATTACGCTGCGTCGCGAAGAAGATGACCGCGTGCGCATGACTCCGCACCCGGTAGAGTTTGAGCTGTACTACAGCGTTTAATTAGTACCAATACTCCGTAGATTTCTTGTTGCGACCCACACGGCTGTAGCAAGAAAAATATAGAGTCTTTAAGTTGCCGTGGAACTTTTAGCCCATCCCAGGATGGGCTTTTTTCTCCACTAACAACCTGCTTCCTCGCGCTTTTTTGATGTAAAAAGCTATAATGCACTAAATTGGTGCAACACTTTTCAGGAGACTGCTGAATGGCAACCGGCACGCTGCCCGATGCTGGGCAGATCCTCAATTCTTTAATCAACAGCATCTTACTCGTCGACGATGAGCTGGCGGTACATTACGCCAACCCGGCGGCACAACAGCTGCTCGCCCAAAGCTCCCGCAAACTGTTTGGTACCCCACTTCCCGATCTGTTGAGTTATTTCTCCTTAAACATCGGGCTGATGCGAGAGAGCCTGGAAGCAGGCCAGGGCTTTACGGATAACGAAGTGACGCTAGTGATAGATAGCCACTCACACATCCTCTCTGTGACCGCTCAGAGGCTGCCTGATGGCCTTATCCTGCTGGAGATGGCGCCAATGGATAACCAGCGCCGTCTGAGCCAGGAACAGCTCCAGCACGCCCAGCAGATTGCTGCCCGCGATCTGGTGCGCGGCCTGGCGCACGAAATTAAAAACCCGCTGGGTGGATTACGCGGCGCGGCGCAACTGCTCAGTAAAGCGCTTCCGGACCCGGCGCTGACCGAATATACCAAAGTCATTATTGAGCAGGCCGACCGCCTGCGTAATCTGGTCGACCGTCTGCTGGGACCACAACAGCCGGGAATGCACGTCACAGAAAGTATTCACAAAGTGGCGGAGCGCGTGGTGGCGCTGGTCTCGATGGAGCTGCCGGAAAACGTCACGCTGATTCGTGATTACGACCCGAGTCTGCCTGAATTACTGCACGACCCGGACCAGATCGAGCAGGTTTTGCTGAACATCGTGCGCAATGCTTTGCAGGCGCTGGGACCGGAAGGCGGCGAGATTATTCTGCGTACCCGCACCGCGTTTCAGCTCACGCTGCACGGTATGCGTTATCGTCTGGCGGCGCGGATTGATGTTGAGGATAACGGTCCGGGAATTCCCTCGCATTTGCAGGACACGCTGTTCTACCCAATGGTCAGCGGTCGCGAAGGCGGTACCGGCCTTGGATTATCCATCGCCCGTAATTTGATTGATCAACATTCCGGCAAAATTGAATTTACCAGTTGGCCGGGTCATACCGAGTTCTCGGTTTACCTGCCTATCAGGAAATAAAGGTGACGTTTATGCAACGAGGAATAGTCTGGGTAGTTGATGACGATAGTTCCATCCGTTGGGTGCTTGAACGTGCGCTCGCAGGGGCAGGACTAAGCTGCACTACATTTGAGAGTGGTAAAGAGGTACTGGACGCGCTGGCCAGCAAAACGCCAGACGTACTGCTGTCGGATATCCGCATGCCGGGCATGGACGGCCTGACGCTGTTAAAACAGATCAAACAGCGGCATCCGATGCTTCCGGTCATCATAATGACCGCACACTCCGATCTGGATGCTGCCGTCAGCGCCTACCAGCAAGGGGCGTTTGATTATCTGCCCAAACCTTTTGATATTGATGAAGCCGTGGCGCTGGTCGAACGCGCCATCAGCCATTATCAGGAACAGCAGCAGCCGCGTAATGTTCAGATCAACGGCCCAACAACCGACATCATCGGCGAAGCACCGGCAATGCAAGACGTCTTTCGCATTATTGGTCGCCTGTCCCGTTCTTCAATCAGCGTATTGATTAACGGAGAGTCCGGGACCGGTAAAGAGCTGGTCGCCCATGCGTTGCACCGTCATAGCCCGCGCGTCAAAGCACCGTTTATCGCGCTGAACATGGCTGCTATTCCGAAAGATTTGATCGAGTCTGAGCTGTTTGGCCATGAAAAAGGGGCGTTTACCGGGGCGAATACGATTCGTCAGGGGCGCTTTGAACAGGCAGACGGCGGCACGCTGTTCCTCGATGAAATTGGCGATATGCCGCTGGACGTGCAGACGCGTTTATTGCGCGTATTAGCCGATGGACAGTTTTACCGCGTTGGCGGTTATGCGCCTGTGAAGGTGGACGTACGTATTATCGCCGCTACGCACCAGAACCTGGAACTGCGGGTGCAGGAAGGCAAATTCCGTGAGGACTTATTCCATCGCCTGAACGTCATCCGGGTGCATCTGCCGCCACTGCGCGAACGTCGGGAAGATATCCCACGCCTGGCGCGTCATTTCCTGCAGGAGGCCGCCCGCGAACTGGGAGTAGAAGCCAAGCAATTACACACTGAAACCGAGGCGGCGCTCACCCGTCTGTCATGGCCGGGAAACGTGCGTCAGCTTGAGAATACCTGTCGCTGGTTAACCGTAATGGCCGCCGGACAGGAAGTACTCATTCAGGATTTACCGACCGAACTGTTTGAAACCACCGTGCCTGACGCACCGTCCCATATGCAGCCAGACAGCTGGGCAACCCTGTTGGCACAGTGGGCGGATCGGGCATTACGTTCCGGTCATCAAAACCTGCTTTCAGAGGCTCAACCGGAGATGGAGCGCACGCTGCTGACCACCGCGCTACGTCATACCCAGGGGCATAAACAGGAAGCGGCACGGCTGCTCGGTTGGGGCCGTAATACCTTGACGCGAAAGTTAAAAGAACTCGGAATGGAGTGACGATCGGTCACTGTGTAAAGATAGATAATTGAGCGCAAATTGCTGCTATTTTGCGCTTTACTGTTCCGATGAGTTAAGTATGATCGTGCCCGGCAAACGGGGGGAAGTCATCATGCTGGAATCAATGATAAATCTGCTATCGAGCGGTGCGGTTGAAAGCCATACGCCACAAACTGCGGTTGCCGCCGTGCTGTGTGCGGCGCTGGTTGGGCTGTTCAGCTAGCGGGTTTGTCGGGTGGCGCTTCGCTTACCCGACCTACGTATTGAGATTTCGTAGGCCCGGTAAGCGAAGCGCCACCGGGCAACCCGGCTAAATAACGCGCGAGAACTGCTGCAAACGCGCTTTCTGGCGCAGATATGCATCGAAGCACATGCAAATATTACGAATCAGCAGACGCCCCTTCGACGTAACCTGAATCCCCTTCTCATCCACATCCACCAGCCCATCTTTCGCCAGCGGCGCCAGCAGTTTCAGGTCTTCGGCAAAATAGTCAGCGAAGTTCAGATCCCATTGTTGTTCCACGGCGGCATAGTCGAGGCGGAAATTGCAGATCAGGAGCTTAATAACATCCCGACGAATGCAGTCGTCGCGGGTCAGGGCAATTCCGCGCCACAGCGCATTCCCCTGTTCGTCTACCTGCTGGTAATAGTGCTTCAGCTCTTTCTGATTCTGCGCGTAGTTGTCGCCAATCATACTGATGGCCGATACGCCCATCCCCAACAGATCGGTGTCCCCCTGGGTGGTATAACCCTGGAAATTGCGATGCAAAACGCCCTCGCGTTGAGCAATGGCCAGTTCGTCATCCGGGCGGGCAAAGTGATCCATGCCAATGAACCGATAGCCAGTTTCGGTCAGTGAAGAGATGGTCTCCTGCAGGATATCCAGCTTCTGCTGCGCGCTGGGCAGGTCGGCATCTTTAATCTTGCGCTGGGCAGCAAACAGCGTCGGCAGGTGCGCGTAGTTAAAGACGCTCAGACGGTCTGGATTCAGCTCAGCCACGCGTTTCAGGGTAAAGGCGAAGCTCTCTGGCGTCTGTTTTGGCAGGCCATAAATCAGATCGATATTCGTTGAGGTAAAGCCAATCTCCCGCGCATGATTCAGCAGCGCAAAGATAAACTCCTCATCCTGCTCACGGTTCACCAGGCGCTGAACTTCTTTGTTGAAGTCCTGCACTCCCATGCTCAAACGGTTAAAACCTTCAGCGCGTAAATGATCAAGGACATCCAGCTCGATTTCACGCGGATCCACTTCGATCGAGATTTCGGCATCGTCGTTAAAGTTGAAATTGCCACGCAGCAGTGACATCAAACGGCTGATTTGCGCTTTATTCAGATACGTTGGCGTGCCGCCGCCCCAGTGCAGCTGGCTGACATGGCGTGCGGCGAACAGCGGTGCGCGATGGATAATTTCTTGTTCCAGGGCATCGAGATATTGATCTGCTTTATGCTGCTGGCGAGTCACAATCTTGTTGCAGCCACAGAAGTAGCACAGTTTGTGGCAGAACGGGATGTGAACGTACAGCGAGAGCGGACGCTCAGGATAACGCGCCACGGCCTTTAGAAATGCTTCTGTGCCGTAGTCTTCAGAAAACTCCAGCGCGGTCGGGTACGAGGTATATCGTGGCCCGGAATAGTTATATTTCTGGATCAGGGCCAGGTCCCAGTCTATTAACTGCTCTGACATGCTCACTCCTTCCGATGGCGTCTCTGGCGGGTACGGCGTACCGGCTTAACCCCAGTGCGGGTGATAAGCCGGTTGCGCAGCCACTTCTGTCGCCGCGACAACCGCTGTAGTTTAACGAATAACCACACCAGATAACATATAACCGGAAGGGTTATAAGCAGGACGGGAAGACCCACGGTGTAAAACCGTTAGTTGCCGCCTTTCAGCAGACGCATCATGTCTTCCTGCTTTTCTTCCTCTTCCTCTTCTTCCTCGTCATCGTAAGAAAGACCCAGCTTTTGCATCAGCTCATCGATGCGGTCCAGCTTGGCATCAACCCAGGTCTGATCTTCCGCACTCAGGGTTTCTCCTGCTTCAAGACGCTCCAGCAGCGCATCCAGGCGCTCATCCGTTTCCAGTAAATCCAACTCAGCCTGTGGTGAAAGCATAGGTTTCTCACTCTTCGGTTTGTGCTGTTTGGTGACTTTTTCGGTCACGCCCAATGGAATGGGGTTTTTGCTGCCAATACGAGGATCTTTTTGCTTATTTTGGTTTCCGCCACCAGATGCGCCTTCGCTACCGGACGCACGGCTACCCGCCGCATGACCACGGTGTTTTTTCTGGCGCTTACGGTCGCGAGCTTCCTGATTAATTTCTTCGCGTGTTTTACGACGCGCTTTTGCAGGACCTTTACCGCGTGGTGTAGAAGTTGGTTTCATCATGATTCGTCTTTGGCTGTTTTATTCAGTATATAATTGCGCCGGAATCTAGCAGAAATAAAGAAAAAAGGCGACAGAGTAATCTGTCGCCTTTTTTCCTGACTCTCAACCCTTACGGGCTCTACAATCCTTGTTGGCTATCAACACACCCTGTTTTTCCCTTAGCCTGAAACATTCCGTGTTGTTTCCATTTCCTTTTACTAACGTCTCCAGACGTTTGTCTCCCTGACAATCCTGTGTCTTCGCCTCCTGGCGCTCCTGACCCTCATCCTGAGTCGACTATCCTGTCAGCTTCCTCGCTATGGGCGCTACTTTACCGCTTTGGTTTAAACGTACAAGTAACCTGGGTAACAATTTCGGACTTTAAGAATAGTGCCTTATCTTAACTATATGATTTATTTTAGTTACGTCATTTTTTACTCTGTCATCTCGTATAGAAACTATCGGCAATGTCTCACAAAGTGCGAGGTTTTTACTTACATAGCCTACGCGTCGAAAAACCAGCCTTTTGCTGGGGTTCAGGTATAATCGCTGCAAAGCCCTGATTGATGGAGAGGACTGCTTTGACTAACTTGAATTATCAACAGACGCACTTTGTGATGAGTGCGCCTGATATTCGCCACTTACCTTCCGATACCGGTATCGAAGTGGCTTTTGCTGGCCGTTCCAACGCAGGCAAATCCAGTGCGCTAAATACCCTGACGAATCAAAAGAGTCTGGCGCGTACATCTAAAACGCCGGGTCGTACTCAGCTCATCAACTTGTTTGAAGTCGTTGACGGCAAACGCCTGGTCGATTTGCCAGGATACGGTTATGCCGAAGTTCCGGAAGAGATGAAGCGCAAATGGCAGCGCGCGCTAGCTGAATATCTGGAAAAACGTCAGAGCCTGCAAGGTCTGGTGGTATTGATGGATATTCGTCACCCGCTAAAAGACCTCGACCAGCAGATGATCCTTTGGGCGGTTGAGAGCAACGTTCAGGTTCTGGTACTGCTGACTAAAGCAGACAAGCTGGCCAGCGGTGCGCGCAAAGCCCAGTTGAATATGGTACGTGAAGCCGTACTGGCATTTAACGGTGATGTACAGGTAGAAGCATTTTCATCACTGAAAAAACTGGGCGTGGACAAACTTCGGCAGAAGCTGGATAGCTGGTTTAGTGAACTGGCGCCGATTGAAGAGATGCAGGACGGGGAATAACCCACCGATATGCCGGATAGCGCCGCTGCGCGTCTTATCCGGCCTACAGCCTGTACGAAACTTTTCTTTCGCACAATAAAAAACGCCCCAGTCATTACTGACTGGGGCGGCTAAAATATTCAGCCAAATCCGATTACGTGAAGTAAAAGGTCTGAAAGATAGAACATCTTACCTCTGTACCCTACGCGAATAACTTTACTCTTTTTTGAGCAGCTCAGAAAGCACTTTTTGTAATTTTTTTTCATTCCTTACATAGGGAATTCTAATGGACATCACAAAAAGTTCTATCTTATGTTGCTTAGTTACGAAAAAGGGGCGTTATTCAGTAAACCCTTAGTGCGCCTGATCCCAGTTTTCGCCACTACCGACTTCCACCAGCAACGGCACATCAATCTGGGTCTCGTTTTCCATCAGTTGATGGATCTTTTTAGAGACGCTTTCGAGATCATCTTTATGCACTTCAAACACCAGTTCATCGTGTACCTGCATGATCATGCGCACACGTGGTTGCTCGGTTTGCAGCCATCCGTCCACCGCAATCATGGCTCGTTTGATAATGTCTGCGGCAGTACCCTGCATCGGGGCGTTAATTGCCGCGCGCTCTGCACCAGCGCGACGAGCGCCATTACTGGATTTAATATCCGGTAAATAGAGACGACGCCCTTCCAGCGTTTCGACATAACCTTGCTCTTTTGCCTGTGCACGGGTGCGTTCCATATATTCCAGCACGCCAGGGTAGCGTTCGAAGTAGAGGTCCATGTACTTCTGTGCTTCTTTACGCGGAATATTCAACTGGCGCGCCAAACCAAAGGCACTCATCCCGTAGATCAAACCGAAGTTGATGGCTTTCGCGCTGCGGCGTTGTTCACCAGTCACGGAATCCAGCGGTAAGCCAAAGACTTCCGCCGCCGTTGCGCGGTGAATATCTTTCCCTTCGGCAAACGCGGTAAGCAGACCTTTATCACGCGAGAGATGCGCCATGATACGCAGTTCAATCTGTGAGTAGTCTGCGGAGACAATCACGTAGTCTTCTGGCGCAATAAACGCCTGACGAATACGACGACCTTCGTCATTACGTACCGGGATGTTCTGCAGGTTTGGATCCGTGGATGACAAGCGCCCGGTAGCGGTCACCGCCTGGTGATAGGAGGTGTGAACGCGCCCGGTTTTCTTGTTAATCATCAACGGAAGCTTATCCGTATAGGTCGACTTCAGTTTTGCTAAGCCGCGATATTCCAGGATCACTTTCGGCAATGGGTAATCGAGCGCGAGCTCTTCCAGTACCTCTTCCGACGTTGATGGCGCGCCGCCAGGGGTTTTCTTCAGCGGCTTAATACCCTGCTTTTCAAACAGGATAGTTTGCAGTTGCTTGGTGGAAGAGAGGTTAAACGCTTCTCCGGCGATCTCGTGCGCTTTTTGCTCCAGCTCGTTCAAACGCAGCGTCAGCTCTTCTGAATGTTTGTGCAGAACAGCCGGATCGATTTTCACACCGTTGCGCTCAACGCGAGACAAAACAGGAACCAGCGGCATATCGATATTTTCAAAGACGTTCAGCGGTCCTTTATGCTGCTGCAATTCTGGCCACATTTTGAGATGGAGCTGTAGCGTAACGTCGGCGTCTTCCGCAGCGTAACGTCCGGCTTCTTCCAGCGCTATCTGGTTAAAGGTCAGCTGGTTTTTGCCCTTTCCGGCGATCTCTTCAAAGGTGATGGTTTTATGTTTCAGCCAGCGGTCCGAGAGGCTGTCCATATCGTGTCGGCCAGCGACGCTGTTAAGAATGTAGGATTCGAGCATGGTGTCAAAGGTGATACCACGCAGTTCGATGCCATAGTTCGCCAGGATACCGCGATCGTACTTCAGGTTTTGCCCGACTTTATGCGCGTTCTCATCTTCCAGCAGCGGCTTCAGCAATGCCAGCGCGCGGTCGCGAGCGATCTGATCGGGGGCGTCCAGGTAATCGTGGGCAACAGGAACATATGCAGCCACACCCGGTTCAATGGCAAAAGACAGGCCAACCAGATTCGCAGAGATGTTGTCCAGGCTGTCAGTTTCAGTATCGAAGGCAAAGACAGGCGCTTTTTTCAGCTTCGCAATCCACTCTTCCAGCGTCGCTTCATCCAGAATTGTCACATAGTTATCATACGAGAGAACCGTGGCCGGCCCCTCAGGCGTTTCATCGACGGCGATAGTTTCCTGTGGTTTTGCCGCCGGCTTCGTTCCTTTCGCCTGTAGCCATTTACCCGCTTCAACGTCAGTAACCCAACGCTTGAATTCGTACTGTTTAAACAGGCCAAGTAGTTCATCCGCTGCCGGCTGACGTACTTCCAACTGCTCGCAGGTCAACTCCAGTTCAACATCCGTTTTGATGGTAGCCAATTGATAAGAGAGGTACGCTACCTCTTTATTCTGCTCAAGCTTGCCCGCCATAGTTTTCGCACCACGGAAAGTCAGCCCCGCGATTTTGTCTGATTCAGCATAGAGGGTATCCAGCCCCCCCAGCCCCTGCAGCAGAGCCTGCGCGGTTTTTTCACCTACGCCAGGAACGCCAGGGATGTTATCTGAGGAATCCCCCATCAGCGCCAGGAAATCGATGATCAGTTCTGGTGGAACACCATATTTATTCACCACTTCATCCGGGCCGAGGATCGTATTGGTCATGGTGTTGATCAGGGTGATATTCGGCGTCACCAACTGAGCCATATCTTTATCACCAGTGCTAATCAGCACCGGACGCCCCACCTTCTCTGCTTCCCGCGCCAGCGTACCAATGACATCGTCTGCTTCCACGCCCGAAACAGCCAGCAGTGGCAACCCCATCGCTTTTACCATCGCATGCAGAGGCTCAATCTGCGCACGCAGATCGTCCGGCATGGGTGGGCGGTGTGACTTGTAGTGTTCGAATAACTCATCACGGAAGGTTTTACCCTTAGCGTCGAATACCACCGCAGCATGGGTCGGCTGATATTGCAGAATCAAGCTACGCAGCATGTTGAGGACACCATACATCGCGCCAGTAGGTTCTCCTGCACTGTTAGTCAGCGGCGGGAACGCATGGTATGCGCGATACAGGTAAGAGGAGCCATCTACAAGGATAAGTGGGTTTTCTGGGATCTGAACCATAATGTCCGTGCCTGTTTATCAGATTATGGGTAAAGGATGCCACAGACAGGATGAAAACATGAGTTTTTCGCCGCATTTGTCGAAAAACTTTTGTAGATCTTCTGCTTTGCTCGCAAAGAAGACTGTGGATAACTTTGTGAATAAATAATTTTCAGCTCTTTAAATATAGCAATGAAATTAACACGTCATTTTATTTATATATATATTTCAGAAGCTTAAATAAATGCGTAGCATTTTATTCCATTTATACAGCTTATATCCTGATGTGGATAGATATTCCCTTTTTTTCTATTCAGGGAAGATCCATCATTTGGTTCGTTTTCTGATAAAATCAGCCCCTTGCGCCTCTTTAGCGCACTATCTATGGCTAACCTTTTGAATAATTTAATTATGACGAGAATACTCGCTGCGATAACGCTGTTGCTGAGTATCGTATTGACCATATTGGTCACGATTTTTTGTTCTGTGCCGATCATCCTTGCCGGGGTTGTAAAACTCCTTTTGCCCGTTCCCGTTGTCTGGCGCAAGGTTTCTGTCTTCTGTAATTTCATGATGTACTGCTGGTGTGAAGGTCTGGCGCTACTGCTACACCTCAATCCGCGACTGAAGTGGGATGTCGAGGGGCTGGAAGGTCTTAGCAAGAAAAACTGGTATCTGCTCATTTGTAACCATTACAGCTGGGCTGACATCGTTGTGCTTTGCGTTCTGTTCCGTAAGCACATCCCCATGAATAAATATTTCCTCAAGCAACAACTGGCCTGGGTGCCCTTTATTGGCCTGGCCTGCTGGGCGCTGGATATGCCGTTTATGAAACGCTATTCGCGTGGCTACCTGCTCCGTCATCCAGAACGGCGCGGTAAAGATGTCGAAACAACGCGTCGTTCCTGCGAGAAGTTTCGCGTACACCCGACAACTATTGTGAATTTTGTCGAAGGTTCACGTTTTACCAAAGAGAAATGTGAGCAAACCCGCTCTCCTTATCAAAACTTGCTCCCTCCAAAGGCGGCCGGTATTGCGATGGCATTGAACGTACTGGGGGCACAGTTCGATAAAATGTTGAACGTCACGTTGTGCTATCCGGAAAACAGCAGCCGACCGTTCTACGATATGCTGAGCGGTAAGCTAACGCGTATTGTCGTGCGGGTAAATCTGGAGCCAATTCATGAAGAGTTGCACGGTGATTACGTGAACGATAAGGGATTCAAACGTCGGTTTCAGCTATGGCTTAATACGCTGTGGAGTGAGAAAGACGCGCAGCTCGACGCGATTAAAGCCTCAAATGAAAAAGCCGGTCAGCACAAGTGACCGGCTTTTGCTTTTACTTCTGACCAACCAGATACTTCACGGTATCCGCATACTGTTGTACAAAGATATCCATGCTGCTGGTATCCATGCCCTGCGGATTTACCTGATATTTGCCATTCACGAACATTGCCGGAACGCCCTGCAGCTGTAAATCAGCCGCCGCTTTTTCCTGCTGCGCCACGAGTGATTTCACCACGAAGCTGTTCCATGCCGCATCATAGTCTTCACCTTTAATACCCGCGTCGACAAACACTTTACGGATATCAGCTACAGACTGAACGGTCTGGGTTTTCTGAACACCTTCAAACAACGGAACGGTTACTTGATCTTCAACGCCCAGCGCCATAGCAACGGCCCAAGCTTGCGTCAGATCTTTGCCCAAAGGCCCCAGAAACTCGACGTGGTATTTGGTCATCTTGGTGCCTTCAGGCAGTTTTTTCTTCACGTTATCAGAGACGTGAAGAACTTCTTCAAACTGATAGCAGTGCGGGCAGTAGAAGGAGAAGAACTCCAACACTTGCGGTTCACCCGCAACAGGCTTTTCCAGAGTGATGTATTGTTTGCCATCCTGGAACTGCGCTGCAGATGCGCTAAAAGCTAAAACCATACCAGCCAGCGCCAGCCATAATTTTTTCATGTTCAAATTTCTCCGATTAATACATTGGCGTTAATTGTAAGGGGGGCTCTTGCAGAATTTTTGCCTGCTCAATAAAGGTCGCGGTCTGACGATGCCAGTAATCTTCCCCGGTTAACCACGGGAAGTTTTTTGGAAACGCAGGGTCAGCCCAACGTCGAATTAGCCAGGCAAGATAATAAACTAAACGCATAGCGCGTAAAGGTTCTATCAGTCCGATTTCAGAGGTGTCGAACTCACTAAACTCTTCATAAGCCTCGATAATGGTTTCAAGCTGCATGCGTTGTTCAGCTTTATCGCCATTGAGGAGCATCCATAAATCCTGAACAGCCGGGCCATTGCGGGCATCATCTAAATCGACAAACATCGGACCATCGCGCCACAGAATATTACCGGCATGACAATCACCGTGCAGACGTAACGTGGTAAAACGTGCATGCCAGCGTTCGGTAACGACCGCGATAAGCGCATCCGTTGCCTTCAGGAAAGCCGCTTTTTGCCCTGATGGGATCAACTGTGCGTGTTCAAAAAGCTTACGCGGCTCAGTCAGGTATTCTTCAAGGCCAATCGTCGGGCGAAAGGCAAAAGTACGCTTGCATCCGGTCTGATGCATACGCCCCAGATAGCGCCCCACCGCCTCCATCTGATCGATATTGTCGGCCTCAAACTGCCGCCCGCCGACGCTGGGGAAGATCGCATAATGGAAACCCTGATGGCTTAACAGCGTTTGGCCGCTTAGTACCAGCGGTGCAGCTACCGGGACTTCATCGCTTACCAGTTCCAGAGCAAACTGGTGCTCTTCCTGGATCTGCTCGACAGACCAACGTTCAGGGCGATAAAACTTAACGACAAAGCGTCGACGGTCTTCGTCCTGGAATTGATAGACACGGTTTTCATAGCTGTTAAGCGGGGTAAGCCCGGAATCCACCCGGATCCCCTGCTCAAACAGTGCATCCATGATGGTATCCGGGTGTAGCGTCTGGAAATTAAAAGCGTTGTCGTTCATCCCATCATCCGGAAAATACTACGAATGATTCAGGATATCATTTCGCAGCGCTTTCGGTGGTGGCGATTACAAGCTTTTACTCTTTAATTACGCCACGTGCGCGGAGTAGTGCGGTTTTAAAATCTTCCTCATAATCTTTCTGAATACCTGGGATGACGGCGTCTTTCGCCGAGTCACGCATTTTCAGGTGATAGATCAGAATGTCATCAGTTAAATCCGCCAGTTCGCCGTCAAAACCTGACTCTTGCGCCAGTTTCTGTAAAAATTGCATCAGGTTAAGATCGGGTTCCTTCTGCCAGGCCGGCTGGAGGAGTTCAATAACTTCATTCAGACGTTTACATTTCATGGTTGTGCTCCTTAGGCTCAATACAGATACGTTAGCAGGGTCAATCCCACATTAAAAGAGGCGATATCAGTGATTCTGGATAGTGCAATAACAGGGGTTGTGCTGGCAGGCGGTAAGGCCAGACGGATGGGCGGAACCGATAAAGGTCTGCTTGAGCTGGATGGTAAACCTCTTTGGCGGCATGTGGCTGATACCCTCGCTTTACAGGTCGAAACCGTGGTGGTTAATGCCAATCGCCACCGGGATATTTACCAACAAAGCGGCCTGAAAGTTATCCCTGATTCATTGGCCGATTTCCCTGGCCCACTGGCCGGGATGCTATCGGTATTCCTGCAGCAAGCGGGGGAGTGGTTTCTGTTCTGCCCATGCGATATGCCCTATATCCCTCGCGATCTGGTCAAACGTTTGAAGGAACAGCGCAAAGCTGCACCGGTTGTCTGGGTGCATGATGGGGAAAGAGATCATCCGACCATTGCGCTAATGCACCGCACCATGCAACCCTTGCTACAGGATTATCTTCAGTCCGGTGAAAGACGCGTCATGGTCTTTATGCGCCAGGCTGGCGGTCATGCTGTCGATTTCAGCGATCATAAAGATGCGTTCGTGAACGTGAACACCCCTGAAGAACTTGCAAAATGGCAGGACAAACCATGATCCCATTACTCGCTATAGCAGCATGGAGCGGAACGGGAAAAACTACGCTGCTTAAAAAATTGATCCCGGAGCTACGTGCCAGAGGCATTCGTCCCGGATTGATTAAGCATACTCATCACAATATGGATGTTGATAAGCCCGGCAAAGATAGCTATGAGCTACGCAAAGCCGGTGCAGCACAAACCCTGGTCGCCAGCCAGCAGCGCTGGGCATTAATGGTAGAGACCCCTGAAGAGCCCGAACTGGATTTAGCGTACCTGGTAAGCAGGATGGATGCTTCTACACTGGATATGGTGTTGGTTGAGGGCTTTAAGCATGAACCTGTTGCTAAGATCGTTCTTTTTCGCGACGGTTGCGGGCACAGTCCAGAGGACCTGGCGATAGACAACTATGTTATCGCGGTTGCCAGTGATATTCCGCTTGCGGTGGATGTTCCATTGTTAGATATCAACGATATACAGCAAGTTGCCGATTTTGTTACGCAATGGATAAGTAGATAGCTGCTGTGTCGTGATACACCTTTGTAGGCCAGATAAGGCGGGAGGTCACATCCGGCAGTTCTCATTCCCTGCAGACGCAAAAAAGCCCATCCGGCAGGATGGGCTTCTTCACTTATTTGATGCCTGGCAGTTCCCTACTCTCGCATGGGGAGACCCCACACTACCATCGGCGCTACGGCGTTTCACTTCTGAGT
>NZ_JAOWCZ010000028.1:0-348841 GCF_030336705.1 Citrobacter sp. Cb028
CCTTCCTCCTCGCTGAAAGTACTTTACAACCCGAAGGCCTTCTTCATACACGCGGCATGGCTGCATCAGGCTTGCGCCCATTGTGCAATATTCCCCACTGCTGCCTCCCGTAGGAGTCTGGACCGTGTCTCAGTTCCAGTGTGGCTGGTCATCCTCTCAGACCAGCTAGGGATCGTCGCCTAGGTGAGCCGTTACCCCACCTACTAGCTAATCCCATCTGGGCACATCCGATGGCAAGAGGCCCGAAGGTCCCCCTCTTTGGTCTTGCGACGTTATGCGGTATTAGCTACCGTTTCCAGTAGTTATCCCCCTCCATCGGGCAGTTTCCCAGACATTACTCACCCGTCCGCCACTCGTCACCCAAGGAGCAAGCTCCTCTGTGCTACCGTTCGACTTGCATGTGTTAGGCCTGCCGCCAGCGTTCAATCTGAGCCATGATCAAACTCTTCAATTTAAGTTTGATGCTCGTGAATTAAACTTCGTAATGAATTACGTGTTCACTCAGAGACTTGGTATTCATTTTTCGTCTTGCGACGTTAAGAATCCGTATCTTCGAGTGCCCACACAGATTGTCTGATAAATTGTTAAAGAGCAGTTGCGACGCGCTTTAGCGCTCTGTCGCGAGGTGGCGTATATTACGCTTTCCTCTTTCAGAGTCAACCCTCATTTTCAGGTTTTTCTCTTCAACCGAACCGGCTGTTTGTGTGAAGTGATTCACATCCGCCGTGTCGATGGAGGCGCATTATAGGGAGTCGACTCAGGAAGACAAGCGGAAAAATGCATTTTTGTTTCAACCGCTCACCTTTTATCCATTGCGCTTACTTTTGCTGCTTTTTTATCGCCATTGGCAGGTCTGCCAGACTGTTTATGACCAAATCTGCCGCATTTTCTGCTTCCGGCGTAACAGGTTTGCCCGTGCGCACCAGAACCTTCGTTCCAACATTCGCCGCTGCCGCTGCCTGCATATCTTCTATCTTGTCGCCTACCATATAGGAAGCGGCCATATCGATATGCAGGAAGTCTCGGGCGGAGATCAACATTCCAGGATGCGGTTTACGACAGTCGCAGACCTGACGATACTCTTCTACTGTGCCCTGCGGATGATGCGGGCAATAGTAGATACCATCCAAATCAACGTCGCGATCGGCCAGCGACCAGTCCATCCATTCGGTCAACGTTTCAAACTGTGCCTCAGTAAATTTGCCACGAGCGATACCAGACTGGTTTGTCACGATAATGAGCGCGTAACCCATATTTTTAAGTTCACGCATGGCATCAATAACGCCGTCGATAAACTCGAACTCGTCAATCTCGTGTACGTAACCGTGGTCCACATTAATGGTGCCGTCGCGGTCGAGAAAAATTGCGGGTACAGATTTTGCCACCTTTTATAGCTCCTGAATAAGGCATGTGGCTCTAGTATCGCATGTTTCGGCGGGCAAGAAAGTGCTCATCGTGCAAAGCTAGATTGATTTAGACGTCTGGATGCCTTAACATCCATCTTGTTGACGGCTTCGACCGTCCCAGACAGACGAAAATGCCACGGCTAACTTAATTACGATAATAAATAACCAATGATTAAACTTTCGAATATCACCAAAGTGTTCCAGCAGGGGACTCGCACCATTCAGGCGCTAAATAAAGTCAGCCTGCACGTTCCTGCCGGGCAGATTTATGGCGTCATTGGTGCCTCCGGTGCCGGTAAAAGTACGCTCATTCGCTGCGTTAACTTACTTGAACGCCCAACCGAGGGCAGTGTTCAGGTTGGCGGTCAGGAGCTGACGACGCTTTCTGAATCCGAGCTGACTAAAGCTCGCCGTCAAATCGGCATGATTTTCCAGCACTTTAACCTGCTTTCTTCCCGTACCGTGTTTGGCAACGTCGCGCTGCCGCTGGAACTGGATAACACGCCAAAGGAAGAGATCAAACGCCGTGTAACAGAACTGCTGGATTTAGTCGGCCTTGGCGACAAGCACGACAGCTACCCGGCCAACCTTTCCGGCGGACAAAAACAGCGAGTGGCGATTGCGCGTGCGCTGGCCAGCAATCCAAAAGTGTTGCTGTGTGATGAAGCCACCAGCGCACTTGATCCGGCAACAACCCGCTCGATTCTGGAATTATTGAAAGACATTAACCGTCGTTTGGGACTCACCATTCTGCTGATCACCCATGAGATGGACGTTGTAAAACGCATTTGTGACTGCGTGGCGGTCATCAGTAATGGTGAGCTGATTGAGCAGGACACCGTCAGCGAAGTGTTCTCCCACCCGAAAACGCCGCTGGCACAGAAATTTATCCAGTCCACGCTACACCTGGATATCCCGGAAGATTATCTGGAACGTTTAAAAGCAAAGCCAGAAGCCGACAGCGTGCCAATGCTGCGCATGGAATTCACCGGTCATTCGGTTGATGCGCCATTACTTTCGGAGACGGCCCGTCGTTTTAACGTGAATAACAACATTATTAGCGCGCAGATGGATTACGCCGGCGGCGTGAAGTTCGGCATCATGCTGACTGAAATGCACGGCACACAGGAAGATACACAAGCAGCCATTAACTGGTTGCAGGAACACCATGTAAAAGTAGAGGTACTGGGTTATGTCTGAGCCGATGATGTGGCTACTGGTTCGCGGCGTATGGGAAACGCTGGCAATGACCTTTGTGTCCGGTTTTTTTGGTTTTGTGATTGGCCTGCCGGTTGGCGTGTTGCTGTACGTAACGCGGCCGGGGCAAATCATTGAGAACGCGAAGCTCTACCGCACGCTCTCTGCACTGGTGAATATTTTCCGTTCCATCCCGTTCATTATCTTGCTGGTGTGGATGATTCCGTTCACCCGCATGATCGTTGGCACCTCTATTGGGCTGCAGGCCGCTATCGTCCCGCTGACCGTTGGCGCCGCGCCGTTTATCGCCCGTATGGTGGAAAACGCGCTGCTCGAAATCCCGACCGGGCTGATTGAGGCCTCCCGGGCAATGGGCGCCACGCCGCTGCAAATTGTACGTAAGGTATTACTACCAGAAGCACTGCCTGGACTGGTCAATGCGGCCACCATCACCCTTATCACGCTGGTGGGTTATTCCGCGATGGGCGGTGCCGTCGGTGCCGGTGGTCTTGGCCAGATTGGTTATCAGTACGGTTATATTGGCTACAACGCTACCGTCATGAATACAGTGCTGGTATTGCTCGTCATTCTGGTTTATTTAATTCAGTTATCCGGTGATCGCATCGTCCGGGCTGTCACGCACAAATAACGTTGCACACAACACTAAAAACTCATTAAGAAAAGGAAATAAGCATGGCGTTCAAATTCAAAACCTTTGCGGCAGTTGGGGCCCTGATCGGTTCTCTGGCACTTGTGGGTTGCGGTCAGGATGAAAAAGATCCTAACCACATCAAAGTGGGCGTTATTGTTGGCGCAGAGCAGCAGGTCGCAGAAGTCGCGCAGAAAGTGGCTAAAGAAAAATACGGTCTGGACGTTGAGCTGGTCACGTTTAACGATTACGTCCTGCCTAACGAAGCGCTGAGCAAAGGCGATATCGATGCTAACGCCTTCCAGCACAAACCGTACCTGGATCAACAGATCAAAGATCGCGGCTACAAACTGGTTGCCGCAGGTAATACTTTTGTTTACCCGATTGCGGGCTACTCTAAAAAAATCAAGTCACTGGATGAGTTGCAGGAAGGCTCTCAGGTCGCGATTCCAAACGATCCGACTAACCTTGGCCGCTCCCTGCTGCTGCTGCAAAAAGTGGGCTTAATCAAACTGAAAGACGGTGTTGGTCTGCTGCCGACCGCGCTGGACGTGATTGAAAACCCGAAAAACCTGAAGCTGGTTGAACTGGAAGCGCCGCAGCTGCCGCGTTCCCTGGACGATGCGCAAATCGCACTGGCGGTCATCAACACGACCTACGCCAGCCAGATCGGCCTGACCCCGGCTAAAGACGGTATCTTTGTTGAAGATAAAGATTCTCCGTACGTAAACCTGATCGTGACTCGTGAAGACAATAAAGATGCTGAGAATGTGAAGAAATTCGTTCAGGCATACCAGTCTGACGAAGTGTACGAAGCAGCAAACAAAGTCTTCAACGGCGGTGCTGTTAAGGGCTGGTAATTTTAGGCTGTTTCCAGAATCTGTAATATCATCAGGACGGGCGCTTGCCCGTCTTGTCATTTATGCAAGCACCTGATTCAATATCTGACGTTTAGATCATTCATTGAGGAAATATTATGCGTGCTTTACCGATCTGTTTAGTAGCACTCATGCTGAGCGGCTGTTCTATGTTAAGCAGATCCCCTGTTGAACCCGTTCAAAGCACCGCTACCCCGCCTAAAGCGGAGCCGGAAAAACCCAAAGCACCGCGCGCGGCGCCGGTAAGAATCATTACTAACGCTGAAGATTTAGTTGGCAAACCGTTCCGCGATCTCGGCGAAGTCAGCGGCGAATCCTGCCAGGCATCCAACCAGGATTCTCCGCCGAGCATTCCAACCGCACGCAAACGCATGCAGATTAACGCATCTAAAATGAAAGCAAATGCGGTATTGCTGCACAGTTGCGAAGTAACCAGCGGAACGCCGGGTTGCTATCGCCAGGCGGTTTGCATCGGTTCTGCACTGAACATTTCGGCGAAATGAGCCATTTTCAGTTCGAGCAAATAGGCGTTATCCGCTCACCTTATAAAGAAAAGTTCGCCGTTCCACGCCAGCCTGGTCTGGTGAAAAGTGCCAGCGGTGAACTGCATTTGCTCGCACCTTATAACCAGGCCGATGCCGTTCGCGGCCTGGAAGCCTTCAGCCATTTGTGGGTGATTTTTGTTTTTCACCAGACAATGGAAGGTGGATGGCGTCCAACCGTGCGCCCTCCCCGTCTTGGCGGCAATGCCAGAATGGGCGTCTTTGCCACGCGTTCAACGTTTCGTCCGAACCCTGTTGGCATGTCGTTGGTTGAGCTGCGGGGCATCCGTTGCCATAAAGAGCACGTAATCCTTGAGCTCGGCGGGCTGGATCTTGTTGATGGCACGCCGGTAGTGGATATAAAACCGTATCTGCCGTTTGCCGAATCGCTGCCTGATGCTCGCGCCAGCTATGCTCAGGACGCGCCGCAGGCCAGTGTAGACGTGACGTTCAGTGAAGAGCTCGCTGAGCAACTACCAAAGCTCGAACAGCGTTACCCGCATCTTCGTCAGTTTATTGCCGAAGTGCTGGCGCAGGATCCGCGTCCTGCCTACCGTAAAAACGAGGAAGAAGGCAAAACCTATGCCGTCTGGTTGCTGGACTTTAACGTCCGCTGGCGCGTGACGCCGTCAGGATTTGAGGTCTTTGCTCTGGAAGCCCGCTAATTTGCATCGCGTACTCTTTTGACATCCCCTTCTCGCTGGTAAACTAAACCACTTTTGTTTTGTGCCAGGCTCATTTTGAGCCTGTTCGATCGTTCAACTGGAACCGTAACAACATGCGTACTAGCCAATATCTGCTCTCCACTCTGAAGGAGACACCTGCCGACGCCGAGGTCATCAGCCACCAGCTGATGCTGCGCGCCGGGATGATCCGCAAGCTGGCCTCCGGGTTATATACCTGGCTGCCGACCGGCGTGCGCGTCCTGAAAAAAGTCGAAAACATCGTGCGTGAAGAGATGAACAACGCCGGTGCGATCGAGGTGTTGATGCCGGTCGTTCAGCCTTCTGAACTGTGGGAAGAGAGCGGCCGTTGGGAACAATACGGCCCGGAACTGCTGCGTATTGCTGACCGTGGCGATCGTTCGTTCGTACTCGGCCCAACGCATGAAGAAGTGATCACCGACCTGATCCGTAATGAGCTGAGCTCTTACAAACAGCTGCCGCTGAACTTCTATCAGATCCAGACCAAATTCCGTGACGAAGTGCGTCCGCGCTTCGGCGTGATGCGTTCCCGCGAATTCCTGATGAAAGATGCCTACTCTTTCCACACTTCTCAGGAATCTCTGCAGGAAACCTACGACGCGATGTACGCTGCGTACAGCAAAATCTTCAGCCGTATGGGGCTGGATTTCCGTGCGGTACAAGCGGATACCGGTTCTATCGGCGGCAGCGCCTCTCACGAATTCCAGGTGCTGGCGCAGAGCGGTGAAGACGATGTGATCTTCTCTGACTCTTCCGACTATGCGGCAAACATCGAGTTTGCCGAAGCTGTTGCACCGAAAGAACCGCGCGCCGCTGCAACACAGGAAATGACGCTGGTTGATACACCGAACGCTAAAACCATCGCCGAGCTGGTTGAACAATTCAACCTGCCTATCGAGAAAACCGTGAAAACCCTGCTGGTGAAAGCGGTTGAAGGCAGCAGCTACCCGCTGGTTGCGCTGCTGGTTCGTGGCGATCACGAGCTGAACGAAGTCAAGGCGGAAAAACTGCCGCAGGTTGCCAGCCCGCTGACCTTCGCCACCGAAGAAGAAATTCGTGCGCTGGTTAAAGCAGGTCCAGGATCTCTGGGTCCGGTGAACATGCCGATTCCGGTGGTTATCGACCGTACCGTTGCGGTAATGAGCGATTTTGCTGCCGGTGCCAACATCGATGGTAAACACTATTTCGGTATCAACTGGGATCGCGATGTGGCCACCCCGGAAGTGGCTGACATTCGTAATGTGGTCGCCGGCGACCCAAGCCCGGATGGCAAAGGTACGCTGATGATCAAACGCGGTATCGAAGTGGGCCACATCTTCCAGTTGGGTACCAAGTACTCTGAAGCGATGAAAGCCGCCGTTCAGGGAGAAGATGGTCGTAACCAGACGCTGACCATGGGCTGCTACGGTATCGGGGTCACTCGCGTTGTGGCTGCTGCGATTGAACAGAACTACGACGATCGCGGCATTGTATGGCCAGACGCCATTGCCCCGTTCCAGGTTGCTATTCTGCCGATGAACATGCACAAATCCTACCGTGTGCAGGAGCTGGCTGAGAAGCTGTACGCGGAGCTGCGCGCGCAGGGTATTGAAGTGTTGATGGACGATCGTAAAGAGCGTCCAGGCGTGATGTTTGCTGATATGGAGCTCATCGGTATTCCGCATACCATCGTGCTGGGCGACCGTAACCTCGACAACGACGATATCGAATACAAATACCGTCGTAACGGCGAGAAAGAGCTGATTAAAACCGGCGACATCGTCGACTACCTGGTCAAAGCTATTAAAGGCTAATACCAGCACAAGGCCCTGAGGATCAGGGCCTTTTTTACATGGATTGTATAAAATGGCTAAACCAACGGCGTATTACCGCCTGCTCCTCCCCTTCGTTCTTCTGCTTTCAGCCTGCACGATTGACGTCAGTCAGCAAAATTCATCAGCAACCGCTGTTGATGCCCAGGCAAAGAAATGGGAGGTAAAACTCCAGCATCAAAGTTCATTTACCGATCAAGCGCTGCATGAAATTACGGATACCGACCTCAGGCCGGGCGACCTGCTGTTCTCCTCCAGTCTTGGGGTGACCTCATTTGGTATTCGCGCGTTCAGCACCTCTTCTGTCAGCCATGTCGCCGTTTACCTTGGCGATAATGAAGTTGCCGAAGCGACCGGGGCGGGAGTACAAATCATTTCGCTTAAAAAGGCTGAAAATCACAGCGATAAGCTTTTTGCTCTGCGGGTCCCCAACCTCACACCGCAGCAGGCCGAAGAAATCAAAACATTCGCTTATAAAATCAAAGATAGCGGCTATAACTACCGCGGCATCGTCGAATTTATTCCGTTTATGGTGACCCGGCAAATATGTTCATTGAATCCTTTCTCAGAGGATTTTCGCCAGCAATGCGTCAGCGGGCTGGCAAAAGCACAGTTGAACAATACCAGCGAAGGAGAAAAGAAGGTGTGGTTTTGCTCCGAATTTGTAACCGATGCGTTTGCCACAGCCGGGCATCCGCTAACAATGGCGCAGCCGGGTTGGATTAGCCCTTCCGACCTGATGCATATGCGCGAAGGTGACATTTCCGCGTTTAAGTCTGAAACGCAGCTACAGTATATCGGCCACCTGAAGTTAGGGATTTATATCAAAACCAGCCGTTTTGTTGGATTGATCCGATAAGAAAAAACTGTCCGGGCGATCGCCGGACAGTTTTTATAAGCTGCAGATTAATCATCGCAACTCTGGCCAGGGATAAACTTAATTTCTTTATCCGCTCTTAAGGTTTTCACTGGCGTGCCTGTATCAGGATTTTCTTCCATCGTGAAGTGCCCTTCCACAGTAAGCAGAACTGCCTTATCCGTTGCACCACGCGCAGTCAGATAATCTCGCTCCAGTTGTGCATTGTTCGCGACAGAGACTCTTTTACCCGTCGCACAATCAGTGAAGGTTGCCGCGTCAGCCATATAGAAGTACATCCCCCGCATCGGCATTGGCGTCACCGGTAAGCTGGCGGAAACTGGCTCAAGCGTGTAGTTGAACTGTGACTCAATCGGGTTACCTTCACGATCGAGCATCTCCAGCGCTTCACCTTTTGCCCGGTAGTACGACTTCTCACCTTTGCTGTCAGTCAGCACCAGCTTATCGGCAGTGCGCGCCCATGTACCATAAGAAGCAAAGGAGGACGGTTCATCTCGCACGCCCTGATAGCGTTCATTCATCACCCATGTGCCGTCTTTTTCCAGGAACAGAGAGGTTTCAATTCCTTCGCAGTCCGCGCAAGGCAAAATGCCACGCCAGCTTTGCTGCATCGGTTTTAATTCTGCCGCCCGCGTCGGCTGTAGTACATCGACTTCAGTACGGTTGTTACAGCCGATCAAGGAAAAAAGCGTGCATGCAGCCACCACGGACAATATTGCTGTTTTCACTATGAATTCCTTATAATTTTTTATTCCCGCTCGTCAGTCTTGCGTTCGACGAACTCTCCCACGCAGTGCTTTCACTGTGGATTTTTGCGCCTTCGATGACAACCTGCGCTCTTTCGAGGCGCGCGTAGGACGTGTTGCCTGTCGGCTTTTTTGCACCGCGGTTAATTCTTTTATCACCGCCACCAGTCGGGAGATTGCCGCTTCCCGATTTAGCTCCTGGCTACGGTATTCCTGCGCCTTTATGATAATAACGCCATCGCTGCTAATCAGATGATGGCTGGCGGCCAGCAGACGTTCCTTGTAATACTCTGGCAGGCCTGAGGCCCGAATGTCAAAGCGCAAATGGATAGCCGTGGAGGTCTTGTTAACGTGCTGACCGCCCGCGCCCTGTGCCCGAATCGCCGTGATTTCCAGCTCACTGTCAGGGATAGAGACGTTTCGGGAGATAACAATCATGAACGCGGCTGCCACGCGGTCAGATGAATTTCCAGATTGTTCTGAGAATCAGACAGCCAGATAGCGCCATCCTGGATAGTTGCCTGCAGCGCCATTGTACGACCAGCAAAATCACTCAGTTGCGCCAGCTGTTCATCATCCAGATACCACACGGTGAGATTTTTAAACTGCGCACACTTGTTCTGGTTTTGCTGCCACCAGATCTGGGCCGCACGGCTGTTGTAAGTAAACAGAGCAACCTCACCAGACTGGGTACAGGCTTTTTTAATACGACGCTCATCCGGCAGACCCAGTTCAATCCAGAGATCGATGCCCAGATGGTCGTTACGCAGCCATGCTTCAGGCTCGTCTTCAGCACTCAGGCCACGCGTGAACTGCAGCCGTTCATCGGCATATTTAATCCAGGCCAGCAGGCGCAGCATCATGCGCTCCTGGGTTTCAGAGGGATGACGCGCCAGCGTCAAGGCCGCGTCAAGGAACTGGTTGCGATCGAGATCCGCTACGTTGACGACGGCTTTATAAATTGTCGCTTTAAGCGCCATGAGAGAACTCCTTTCGAATCAGGCGCTCATTGTAGCGAAAACCGCGGCAAAAGGCTGCTAACAGCTCCTCAATCAAGGCGCTGATATTGCTTGAATGAGTATGGTATAGTCACCTTGCTAAACAGAGTTTATCTTCGTAGGCTTAGACTTGCATCCACGGTTAAGTCAGAGTGCTGACAGGAGGGCATGTGGAAAAATATTGTGAGTTAATACGCAAGCGGTACGCGGAAATCGCCAGCGGAGACTTAGGGTATATCCCGGATGCGCTGGGTTGCGTATTGAAGGTGCTTAATGAAGTGGCGGCAGATAGCGCCCTTCCAGAGTCGGTCAGGGAAAAAGCGGCCTATGCTGCCGCCAACTTACTGGTGAGCGATTATGTCAATGAATGAAACGTATCAACCCATCAATTGTGATGATTACGACAATCTTGAACTCGCCTGCCAGAACCATTTGTTACTGACGCTGGCGCTAAAAGATGGCGAAGTTTTGCAGGCGAAAGCGAATGACCTGGTTTCACGCAAAAACGTGGAGTATCTGGTCGCAGATGTCGCAGGTGAAATCCGGGAGCTTCGTCTCGATAAAATTGCCAGCTTCAGCCACCCGCAAATCGGTACCGTGGTTGTCAGCGAATCTTAGCTTTTCTTGCGCCTTATCAGGCCTAAATGACCAGGCCTGATAATCGCACCGCCATCAGGCATGCCAAATCAGACTCATACCTTCTTCATCTACCGCCGCACCCTCACGCGTCACAAAAACACCCGCAGCCGCTATCAACGTTTCACCGTAAAACAACAACGGCGTGGTATCTCGTCGCCAGGGCGGGATCCCCTGCTCCTGCCAGATTTTCTTTAATTTACGTCCACCGTTACGCCCGACAATATGCAATACGCCTGGCGCTTTAAAACGAATACTGATCGCTTCACCTGCTTGCGGCATGCGCAATTCGCCAGCCGAGATTAGCTGCACCGAGCCTAACCCGGTAGGCAGCGTCAACGGCGTTTCCCGGCATGACCACGGGATGACGGTTTCGCTTTGCCCGTCGACCGATTTAACCCACCATAGCTGTGACTGATAGCGACGGACCTCATATTCTCCCAGACGAAAACAGGGGGAAGCATCTTCTCGCGCCAACGCCACTTCCTGCCAGATACGTTCCAGCCCGTCCCGGGAAGGCATCGGTGCATTTACCCCCGCCAGCCAGCGACGCAGCAGAGCGGCACGCCGCACGCCACTCATCATCATTAACGGTGCCAGTAATAGTGTGCCTTGGGCAGTCACGCAGTCGGCTAAATCATTGGCCAGCAGTTCATCCAGTAAACTCTCCTGCTCTGCGCACAGCGCGGCGCTGCGGGCTGCGGCTTGCGCGAAGTGCGGCCATCGTTGTTGGAGCAAAGGGTTAACGCGCAATCTGAGAAAATTGCGATCGTAGGCATCATCCTGATTACTTTCATCTTCGATCCAGCATAATTCATGCTGTCGCGCCCATGCTTCAAGCGCCTCTCGCGTTTGCGCCAGCAGCGGTCGAATCAGTTGGGTTCCGGCAAATGGTGAGCTTTCGCCCATGGCGGAGAGCCCGGCAGGACCACTGCCGCGTTTAAGCGCCAGTAGAAAGGTTTCACACTGGTCGTCGAGATGCTGGGCGGTCATCAGCACTTCACCCGGTAGTAAGATCTGCGCAAATGCCTGATAGCGCGCGCGTCGCGCCTGAGCTTCGATGCCCAAACCATCATCCTCAAGATGGACCCGTTCAACCACCAGCGGCACCTGCCACTGTGCGCATACCGACTCACAGTGTTGCACCCAACTGTCTGCCTGCGGGCTTAATCCGTGATGAATATGGATTGCGCGCAAGGCAACCTCAGGATTTTGCGCTCGCCACAGTACCAGCTGATGCAGCAGCACGGTGGAGTCCAGCCCGCCGCTAAAGGCGACCAGAATCGATTGAAAATTCAGCAGTGAAGTGTTCAGCGTGAGTGTCGTCATGATGGTTACTTACAAGGGCATTGCCCGGCACATTGCCAGGCTAATGCCACAATGATAAGACTTACAGCTCGTACAGTTCGAGCGGTAATCCGTCCGGATCGTTAAAAAACGTAAAGCGTTTGCCGGTAAACGGATCGATACGCACGGATTCGCACTTCACGTGGTGAGCTTCCAGATGCGCGATCGCTTTTTCCACGTCATCTACGCTGAACGCCAGATGGCGTAAACCGCAGGCTTCCGGTCGGCTAGGACGGCAAGGCGGAAATGGAAAAGAAAAAAGCTCAATCACATACTGACCGTTCAATGCCAGATCACCCTTCCACGAGTCACGTTCTTCCCTGTAGGCTTCGCTGATTAACGTAAAGCCCAGCACATCACAGTAAAATGCCTTACTCGCCGCGTAGTCCGTCGCAATAATGGCAATATGGTGAACCTGTTTTAATCCCAGCATAGCGTCATCGCCTCTTTCGTTTTTCTGCCAGCACATTACTCGTGCGTAATGGGTTCACGCAAGTCGTCATGCCATTTTTAGGACTCGCACGCGATACACGCCATCTTCACCCAGTTTAGCGCCATGGATATCGGTTTCAAATCCAGGATAGTGATGGCCCACTGAACACAACATCAGCAGAAAATCGAGTACAGCCCGACTTTTGGCCGTGATCATTTCCCCGGGCATCAAGAGCGGCACACCGGGAGGATAAGGCAGAATCATATTGGCAGAAATGCGCCCCACCAGTTGATCGAGCGCCACCGTTTCGACCTCACCTTTGATCTGCCGCTGCCAGGCCTGGTGCGGGGTCATTTTCATTTCCGGTAAGGTATCAAATGCCCGCAGCATCAGCCCGGAGAGATCGTGCTGGCGGATCAGCTTATGGATCCCCTGCGCCAGATCCTGAATACGCATATTACGATAGAAATCGGGATCCTCGGCATACAGATCCGGCAGTATATTTTTCACGCGTAAATTCAGATCGTACGAGCGTTTAAATTCCGTCAGGCCGCGCAGTAGCCCCATCGCCCGGGTTTTATCAATGCCAATACTGAACAGGAACAACAGATTATACGGTCCCGTTTTCTCGACAACGACGCCGCGCTCATCAAGGAATTTCGCCACCAGCGCCGCAGGGATCCCCTCTTCACTCATATTTCCCTGTTCATCCATTCCCGGCGTAAGAATGGTGACCTTCACCGGGTCGAGGAACATATGGTCGGCGTCAGCATCAACAAATCCGTGCCAGTCTTCACCAGGCGCTACCGGCCAGCACTCCGCTTCATCGACTCTTTCCGGCTGCCAGATATCAAAGAACCAGCCATCCGACTCTTCGCGTAGCCGCTGCACTTCTTTACGGAAATGCAGCGCCCGCTCCACCGAACGATTGATCAACCGCTTGCCTGAATTGCCACGCAGCATTGCCGCCGCCGTTTCTATCGACGCGACAATCGGGTAGCTCGGGGAAGTGGAAGTGTGCATCATAAAGGCTTCGTTGAACGTCTCTTCGTCGTAGTCGCCCTTAATGTGGATCAGAGAAGCCTGTGATAGTGCCGCCAGCATCTTGTGGGTTGACTGGGTTTCAAAAATCACTTTCCCCGGCACCCGTTCGCCGCTCATCCCGCTTTTCCCCTGATAGATCGGGTGAAAATGGGTATACGGCACCCAGGCAGAATCAAAATGAATGGAGGGCACATCCAGGGTTTGCTTGATCCAGTTGGTGTTATACAACAGGCCGTCATAGGTGGAGTTGGTGATCACCGCGTGTACCGGCCATAGTGCCTGAGGGGTCTCTTCTACCTTGCGTTCAATGCTTGCGCGGGTGAATTCCCGACGAGGTATACCGCCGAGGATCCCCAGCGCATTGCGCGTAGGCTTCAGCCAGATTGGCACCACATCGCTCATCATTAGCAAATGCGCCAGCGACTTATGACAGTTGCGATCAATCAGGAGCGTACTGCCTGAAGGCGCGGCATACATGCCGACAATCTTGTTCGACGTCGAGGTGCCGTTGGTCACCATATAGCTCTGCTCGGCGCCAAAGGTGCGCGCGATATACTCCTCCGCTTCCAGATGCGGGCCGGTATGATCCAGCAGCGATCCGAGTTCAGTCACGGAAATAGACACGTCGGCCTTCAGCGTATTGCCGCCAAAGAAATCATAGAACAGGCAGCCTACCGGGCTTTTCTGATACGCCGTTCCCGCCATATGTCCGGGTGTGCAGAAGGTGTACTTTCCTTCCTTCACATAGGTAAACAGCGCCTTGGTGAAAGGAGGCGTGATGTTATCGAGGTATTCGCTGGTGTACTGACGGATGCGGGTTGCAATATCTTCAGACTGGCCCAGCGCATACTCAAAAAACCACAGCGCCATGCGCAGGTCGTGCGCGCTGACATCCATCGTCGAATGGGTATTAATAAAGGCGTAGAGCGGGAGATACTCGTTGAGCTGGTTGATGTCACTGCACAGATCCAGACTGTATTCATCCCAGTCAAAAATGACACCGCAAATTCGTGGGTTATGTTCGATAAACTTAAGCAGGTCGACGCTATTCTGCGGCCAGATAATCTGAAACCCCTGCTGTTGCAGCGCACGCTCAAGTTCCTTGATGGGCTCATCTTTATAAAAGACGCCATGCGGTCCCATGATGGCAATGATATTCATGCGTTCCTCCTGGAAAAACCTTAGTTAATCATAGCCTGGTGAAACCACAGGTAAAAAAAAGGGCCACAGCGTTGTGGCCCTTTTCAGAATTAATGCAGTTTACGCGTAACCGTAGCTCATCAGACGCTGGTAACGACGGTTTTTCAAATCATCTTTGCTTAACACGTCGAGGTCGGCAAGATCGGCCAGCAACTGTGCTTTCAGGGACGCAGCCATCACTTCCGGGTTGCGGTGCGCGCCGCCCAGCGGTTCCGGGATGATAGAGTCGATAAGCTTCAGCTCTTTCAGACGCGGCGCGATAATCCCCATCGCTTCTGCGGCCAGCGGCGCTTTGTCGGCGCTTTTCCACAGAATGGAGGCACAACCTTCCGGGGAGATAACGGAATAGGTGCTGTATTGCAGCATATTCACTTTATCGCCTACGCCGATCGCCAGCGCGCCGCCGGAACCACCTTCACCAATAACGGTGCAGATTACCGGTACGCTCAGACGCGACATTTCACGCAGGTTGCGCGCAATCGCTTCAGACTGACCACGTTCTTCCGCGCCCACGCCCGGATAAGCCCCTGGGGTGTCGATGAAAGTAATGATCGGCATATTGAAACGCTCGGCCATTTCCATCAGACGCAGCGCTTTGCGATAGCCTTCCGGTGCCGGCATGCCGAAATTACGACGAATTTTTTCTTTGGTCTCACGGCCTTTCTGATGACCAATGATCATCACCGGACGGCCATCCAGACGCGCGATGCCGCCGACAATAGCTTTATCATCCGCATAGGCACGATCGCCCGCCAGCTCATCAAATTCATCAAATGCCAGGCGGACATAATCCAGGGTGTACGGACGCTGTGGATGGCGCGCCAGTTGGGCTACCTGCCATGCGCCAAGATCGGCGAAGATTTTACGCGTCAGCTCTACGCTTTTTTCACGCAGACGATGCACTTCTTCATCGATGTTAATATCCAGTTTCTCATCCTGACGGCTAACCGCAGTCAGAGAATCGATTTTTGCTTCCAGCTCTGCAATCGGCTGTTCAAAATCAAGGAAATTCAGACTCATAGTATTCCTGTATTAGTCAAACTCCAGTTCCACCTGCTCCGAACCAATAAGGCCACGGAGATCGTTTAGCAAACGATCGCTCGGAGAGACACGCCACGTTGCGCCAAAACGCAATCGCGCACGTGCATCCGCCCTCTGATAGTAGAGATGTACTGGAATTGTCCCCGAGCGGTGGGGTTCCAGAGACTGACGGAGTCGGTTTAAAAGCTGGTCATCAATTTGCCTGTCCGTCAGCGAGATAGCAAGCCCGCGAGCATATTTTTCCCGGGCTTCGTCAATATCCATGACTTCACGGGCCATCATTTTAAGCCCGCCGCTGAAGTCATCAAAGCTGACCTGTCCGCTGACGATAAGTATGCGGTCTTTTTCCAGCAATTGCTGGTATTTATCCAGAGCATCGGTAAACAACATAACTTCCAGACGCCCGGAACGGTCATCCAGGGTACAGATGCCGATACGATTGCCGCGCTTGGTGACCATTACCCGCGCAGCAATGACGAGCCCCGCAGCCGTGGTGACTTTACCACGTTCTGTCGGATGCATGTCTTTCAGCCTGTGGCCTCCAACATAGCGCTCAATTTCTTTTAAATACTGGTTGATGGGGTGTCCCGTCAGGTAAAGCCCTAACGTTTCACGTTCCCCTTCTAATACCACCTGCTCCGGCCACGGTGTACAGTTAGCATAAGACTGTTCAATTTGTTCCGGCTCTTCAGCCAGCACGCCAAACATGTCCGCCTGACCCGTTGCCTCGGCTTTCGCATGCTGATCGGCGGCTTTTAGCGCATCGTTGAGCGAATTCATCAGCGCCGCACGATGCGGACCAAGGCGGTCAAACGCCCCGGACATGATTAACTTTTCCAGCACCCGGCGGTTGAGTTTTTTGATGTCCGTGCGCGCACAGAGATCAAACAGCTCGCGGAAGTAACCGCCTTCGTTGCGCGCCTCAATAATAGCTTCAATTGGCCCTTCACCCACGCCTTTTATCGCGCCGATGCCATAGACAATTTCGCCATCATCATTCACGTGAAAATGATAAAGCCCGGAGTTGATATCCGGCGGCAGGATTTTGAGCCCCATACGCCAGCATTCATCCACCAGCCCGACCACTTTCTCGGTGTTATCCATATCGGCGGTCATTACCGCCGCCATAAACTCGGCGGGGTAATGCGCCTTCAGCCATAGCGTCTGGTAAGAGACCAGCGCATAGGCAGCGGAGTGCGATTTGTTAAATCCGTAACCGGCGAATTTCTCCACCAGGTCAAAGATTTTCATCGCCAGTTCGCCGTCGACGCCGCGCTTTTTCGCCCCTTCTTCAAAGGTGCCGCGCTGCTTAGCCATCTCTTCCGGCTTTTTCTTACCCATCGCACGACGCAACATGTCCGCACCGCCAAGGGTATATCCGGACAACTCCTGGGCAATCTGCATAACCTGTTCCTGATACAGGATAATGCCGTAGGTCGGCTCCAGTACCGGTTTCAGACACTCATGCTGCCATTGTACGTCCGGGTAGGAAATCTCTTCGCGACCATGCTTACGGTCGATAAAGTTATCTACCATCCCCGACTGTAGCGGACCGGGACGGAACAGGGCCACCAGGGCGATCATATCTTCGAAGCAGTCAGGCTGCAGACGTTTGATAAGATCTTTCATGCCGCGGGATTCAAGCTGGAAGACCGCCGTGGTCTCCGAGCGTTGCAGCATGTCGAAGCTTTTCTTGTCATCCAGCGGGATAGCGGCGATATCCAGCGGCGGCTCGCCGTTCTTTTCACGGCGCGCGTTAATCATTTCCAGCGCCCAGTTGATGATGGTGAGCGTACGCAGGCCGAGGAAGTCGAACTTCACAAGGCCAGCATATTCCACGTCGTTCTTATCAAACTGAGTAACCGGGTGCAGCCCCTGTTCATCGCAGTACAGCGGCGCAAAATCGGTAATTTTGGTCGGCGCGATAACTACACCACCGGCGTGTTTACCGGCGTTACGCGTGACGCCTTCCAGCTTACGCGCCATATCGATCAGCGCTTTAACCTCTTCATCTGCCTCATAGATTTCCGGCAGTTGGGGTTCGGCTTCAAAGGCTTTTGCCAGCGTCATGCCCGGATCGGGCGGCACCAGTTTCGAAATACGGTCAACGAAGCCGTACGGGTGTCCCAGCACGCGCCCCACGTCGCGGATAACCGCTTTGGCCGCCATCGTACCGAAGGTAATAATCTGCGAAACCGCATCACGACCGTACATTTCCGCCACGTGTTCAATTACCCGGTCGCGTTTCTCCATACAGAAGTCAACGTCGAAGTCGGGCATTGAGACACGTTCCGGGTTCAGGAATCGTTCGAACAGCAGGTCAAATTCCAGCGGATCCAGGTCGGTAATTTTCAGCGCATAGGCGACAAGCGAGCCCGCACCGGAACCGCGTCCTGGACCTACCGGTACGCCGTTATCTTTCGACCACTGGATAAATTCCATCACGATCAGGAAGTAGCCAGGAAATCCCATCTGGTTGATAACTTTAAGTTCAACTTCCAGACGTTCGTCATAAGGCGGGCGCTTCTGCGCGCGAACTTCAGGGTCCGGGAACAAAAACGCCAGACGTTCTTCCAGACCTTCGCGCGATTTCGCCACGAGGAAATCCTCGGTGGTCATATCACCGGTCGGGAACTGTGGCAGGAAATACTCACCCAGACGTACCGTCACGTTACAGCGCTTAGCTATCTCAACGGTGTTTTGCAGCGCTTCCGGAATATCGGAAAACAGCTCGCACATCTCATCTTCGCTACGCATGTACTGCTGCGGCGAATAATTACGCGGGCGTTTCGGGTCGTCAAGGGTGAACCCGTCATGGATTGCCACGCGGATTTCATGCGCGTCAAAATCACCGGTTTCAAGGAAACGAACATCGTTGGTCGCCACCACCGGAAGACCACGCCTTTCCGCCAGTTCTACCGCTGCATGCAGATAATTTTCTTCATCTTGCCTGCCGGTGCGGATAAGCTCGAGGAAGTAGCAATTTGGAAAATGGTCTTCGTAAAACGCTACGCACTCATCAACCAGTGCGCTATTACCGCGCAGCAGGCTGCGCCCAACGTCGCCCATGCGGCCGCCGGAGAGCAAAATCAAACCTTCTTTTAACTCGGCCAACCAATCCCGGTCAATGACCGGCCCTTCTGCGCCATAACCACGCTGATACGCTTTCGATATCAACAACGTCAGGTTCTGATAGCCGGTATTGTTTGCGGCCAGCACGGTGAGCTGCGTGAGTTCATCGCCCAGCAGATCGCTACGGACATGAAAATCTGCGCCAACTATCGGCTTGATACCCGCACCGTGACCCGCTCCGTAAAACTTCACCAGACCACACAGGTTGGTAAAATCGGTGATCGCCAGCGCAGGCATGCCTAACGCGGCCGCCTTTTTCACCAGCGGCCCGGTTTTCGCCAGCCCATCGATCATGGAGTAGTCGCTGTGCACCCGCAGGTGGACGAAACGAGGTTCAGACATCTTCAGATTCCTTCGACACAAGAATCAGGACGTGAGTCCCAGTGCGCGTTTGACGGGGCCAAAACTACGGCGATGGTGCTCTGTTGCGCCATGCATTGCCAACTTTTCCAGATGAAAAGCGGTTGGATAGCCTTTGTGCTGTGCAAAGCCATACTGCGGGAACACCGTATCCAGGGCCGCCATTTCAGCATCACGAGTGACTTTTGCCAGTATCGACGCCGCGCTAATCTCCGCCACACGGCTATCACCTTTTACCACCGCCAGCGATGGCACCGGTAATGCCGGGCAACGATTGCCGTCGATCAGTACGTATTCCGGCGCTATATGCAGACCCGCAACCGCACGCTGCATGGCCAGCATAGTGGCATGTAAAATATTCAACTCGTCGATTTCATGTGGTTCCGCACGCCCCAGGCTCCAGCTTAACGCTTTTTCTTTAATCTCATCGAATAGCGCCAGGCGACGTTTTTCCGACAGTTTTTTTGAGTCGTTAAGACCGATAATAGGGCGAGCCGGATCCAGAATGACGGCGGCAGTGACGACCGCGCCGACCAAAGGACCACGTCCAACTTCATCTACACCCGCCACTAAATGCGTATGCGGATATACAAATTCAATCATTGCGCTAACTCCAGGACCGCATCCGCCGCCTGCTCATCAGCGTTGCAACGGATCTGCTGATGCAGTTCACGGAATGTGTCGTGCATTGCATGGCTGGTTTTGCCATTCGCCAGCAACGGCAACAGCGCTTGCGACAGCGCCTGCGGTTCGCACTCTTCCTGCAACAGCTCTTTAACCAGTTCTCTTCCCGCCAGCAGGTTAGGTAGCGAAACGTAATCGGTCTTCACCAGACGCTTTGCCAGCCAGAAGGTGAAAGGTTTCATACGATAGCCAACCACCATCGGGCATTTTGCCAGCATACATTCCAGCGCAGCGGTGCCGGAAGCCAGCAGTGCGGCATCGCTGGCAACCATCGCTTCACGTCCCATCCCATTAAGCAGATGTACGGAAAGCTCCGGTGCAACTTCAGCTTTAATGCGCTCAAACTGCTCGCGACGTTTGGCATTCACCAACGGCACTACCACTTCGAGATCTGGATAATGCTGGCGTAACAACTGCGCCGTTTTCAGAAAATCGGCGCTGAGCATCTCCACTTCTGCGCCACGGCTTCCTGGCAATAGCGCCAGGCAGTGAGCGTCATGGGGAATACCCAGAACATCGCGAGCCGCGTTTTTATCCGGGTCTAACGGCATGGCATCTGCCATGGTATGACCGATAAAGCGGCACGGGACATTAAATTTGTCATAAAACGCTTTTTCGAAAGGCAGAAAGGCCAGCACCATATTGGTGGATCTGCCTATTTTGAAAACGCGTTTCTGTCGCCAGGCCCACACAGAGGGGCTGACGTAATGAATGGTTTTAATGCCCTGCTTTTTCAAATTCCCTTCGAGGGTAATATTGAAATCAGGCGCATCAATACCGACGAAAACATCCGGCTTTAAGTCGGTAAATCGGCGAGTGAGATCGGCGCGTATTTGCAGTAAACGGCGCAGGCGTCCGAGCACTTCAACAATGCCCATTACCGCCAGCTCTTCCATTTCGTACCAGGCTTCACAGCCTTCGGCCTGCATCAGCGGACCCGCCACGCCAACAAAACGCGCATTGGGAACGCGAGCCTTGAGTGCACGGATTAACCCTGCACCAAGAATATCGCCGGAGGTTTCTCCGGCGACGAGGGCAATCGTTAAAGGACGCTGCTCAGTCATTAACGAATCAGACCACGCGTTGAGCGCTCAAAGAAGTCGCTGAAAGCCTGAACTTCAGGGTACTGTTTCGCCAGTTCCGCGATTTCCGGTTTCACTTCTTCCAGCGTTTTACCGCTACGGTACAACGCTTTGTAGGCATTACGAATCGCGGTAATCGCTTCGCGGGTGAACCCACGACGCTTCAGACCTTCGATATTGACGCCAAATGGCGTTGCGTGGTTGCCCTGGGCGATAACGTATGGAGGCACGTCCTGAGCAACGCCAGAACAGCCGCCAACCATCACATGCGCGCCGATGATGCAGAACTGATGCACCGCAGTCATGCCGCCGATGATAACAAAATCATCCAGCGATACATGCCCGGCAAGCGTGGCGTTATTCGCCAGAATACAGCGGTTGCCTACCGTACAATCATGCGCGACGTGCGCATTAATCATCAGTAAGTTATCGCTGCCCACCTTCGTCACTCCACCGCCCTGCACTGTGCCACGATGAATGGTGACGCTTTCGCGGATGCGGTTGCGATCGCCAATTTCCACGCGGGTCGGTTCGCCAGCATATTTCAGATCCTGGTTAACTTCACCGATGGAGGCAAACTGATAGATCTCGTTATCGCGACCAATTTTTGTATGGCCATTCACGACAACGTGAGACTTCAGTACGGTACCCTCACCAATTTCAACATGGGGTCCAACAATACAAAATGGGCCAATGTGAGCGTTAGCGCCAATGCTGGCGCCTTCTTCCACAATGGCAGTTGGGTGAATAAAGGCGGATTTATCAATCACGTATCAGGCCTCCCGGCTACGGGCACACATCATCGTTGCTTCGCACACAACTTTACCGTCGACCAGCGCAACCCCTTTAAAACGGGTCAGGCCGCGGCGCGTTTTCTCGAAAGTCACTTCCATGATCATCTGATCGCCTGGCACGACAGGACGCTTAAAGCGCGCTTCGTCAATACCCGCAAAATAGTACAGTTCACCTGGTTCCAGTTTCCCTACGCTTTTAAACGCGAGGATACCAGTGGCCTGCGCCATTGCTTCCAGAATCAGTACGCCAGGGAAAATAGGTTTACCCGGGAAGTGGCCCTGGAAGAAAGGCTCGTTAACAGATACATTTTTCACTGCGCGCAGAAAGCGACCTTCTTCAAAATCCAGCACGCGGTCAACCAGCAGAAACGGAAAACGGTGCGGCAGAAGTTCTAAAATCTCTTCAATATGCAGAGTATGAGTGTTAGTAGTCAAAATACTCTTCCTGTCAAAATATACTAAAAGGCAATAATAACACGGCCTGTCGCAATCGTATGAATGGGACAGGCCGAAAAGTCAGACATGCAAAAACGGTGCTTTAGTCTTGTTGATTAACCTTGCGCTCAATCGCTTTGAGACGCTTGCTCATATCATCAATATTCATCACCAGTGCAGCTGTTTTACGCCATACCTTATTGGGCTGTAGCGGAATGCCTGAGGAATAGACGCCAGGTTCGGTGATAGGACGCATCACCATACCCATGCCAGTAACCGTGACTTTATCGCATATTTCCATATGCCCATTGATCACGCTGGCGCCGCCAATCATGCAGTAACGGCCAATCTTCAGGCTACCCGCCATAATGACGCCACCGGCTACCGCCGTATTGTCGCCAATCACAACGTTATGCGCAATCTGGCACTGGTTATCAATGATAACACCATTACCGATCACAGTATCGTCCAGCGCACCACGGTCAATGGTGGTACAAGCGCCGATCTCGACGCGATCGCCGATAATCACGCGACCAAGCTGCGGGATCTTCACCCAGTTACCGCGATCGTTCGCGTAACCAAATCCATCAGATCCGACGACAGTGCTGGACTGGATCAGGCAATTCTCACCGATCTGAATGTCGTGGTAAATCGTCACATTCGCCCACAAGCGTGAACCTGCGCCGATTTTAGTATTTTTTCCGACGAAGCAGCCTGCGCCGATAACGACGTTATCGCCCAGTTCTACGCCAGACTCAATGACCGCATTTGCGCCCACAGAAACATTATTACCCAGCTTCGCCGTCGCATCGATCACTGCACTCGGTGCAATGTTTTGTGCGGGCTGCGGCGTGGTATCTAAGATTTGCGCCATACGTGCATAGGTCAGGTAGGGATTCTTCACTACCAGCGCAGCACTCTTAGCAAAAGGAAGATCGTCCTGCGTCATCACAACGGCAGAGGCCTGGCATACGCCTAAGTGTTCACGGTACTTAGGATTCACCATGAACGTGATATTGCCAGTTTGCGCAGATTGCATGGACGCTACGCCGGTGATGACGATATCGCCATCACCGTGTAATTCTGCATCCAACTGCTCTGCTAAATCAGCCAGTCGAATTGAAGGCATTACTTATTTAACCTGTTTCAGTACGTCAGCGGTGATGTCTTTTACATCGCTGCTGTTGTATGCAACGGTGTTTGCGTCAACAACCAGATCGATGCTCTGACTGTTAGCAACAGATTTCACAGCTGTCTGGATACGAGTAACCAGTTTGCCACGTTCTTCGTTGGAACGACGCGCACGATCCTGCTCAAAAGCCTGAGCTTTCTGAGAGAAAGTCTGACGCTGAGCCATGACGTCTTTTTCCAGCTTGGTACGATCGCTACCCGCTTTCATGGATTGCAGACGCTGCATTTTAGATTGCAGATCAGATTCCATACGCTGCAGTTCGCTGGCACGGCCTTTGAACTCGTTTTCCAGCGTAGCAGAAACGCCCGTCTTCTGTGCAACCTGTTGGAACAAGCTACCCATGTTGACGATTGCAATTTTGTCAGCAGCCTGTGCGGACGTTGCCATCGCTAAACCGAGACCTGCAGCTAATAACCACTTTTTCACAATTAACTCCTTACCATCCCATTTGCACCCGAAGGTACAGTTCTTTGCGTGGCCAGGCGATCCCATGCAAGATCGCCTAAAGTCATCGCTACACTACCACTACATTCCTTTGCGAAGAACAATTACCAAGTTTTACCAATGTTAAACTGGAACTGTTCCGCTTTGTCTCCATCGTACTTCTTGAACGGCTGGGCGTAGGAGAAAACCAACGGCCCCAATGGGGACATCCATTGTAAAGCGATACCCGCTGACATACGGATATTGTTCGGATCGCTGTAGTCCGGATAACCAGAGTACTTAGCTGAATCCCAGTTCGTATCCCAAACGGTACCCATATCCCAGAAGAACGAGGTACGGACCGAGTTGGCATACTTGTCGCTGATAAACGGCGTCGGGGTAATGAATTCCAGGCTGGCGACAGCCATGGCGTTACCGCCCACCGCATCATCCGATTTACACGGTGAAGTATTGGTGGCGTCACATTCGTTATCGTAATCGCTATCGTTGTTATAACGATTAGCCGGTAAATAGACAGCCTTTGGACCGATGGTGTTGGACTGGAAACCACGCACGGTGCTGGAACCACCGGCATAGAAGTTCTCGTAGAATGGCATCTCTTTGCTGCCGATGCCGTCACCATAGCCCCACTTCGTGCGACCCAGAACAACCCATTTGTGATCGTCATCGATCGGCACATAGGTCGCGGTATCCAACGTCGCTTTGTAGTATTCGTTGTCAGAACCCGGAATGGTTACTTTACCGTTCAGGTTGACACGCGTACCTTCCGTTGGGAAGTACCCACGGTCCAGCTTGTTATATGTCCACCCATAGTTGAAGGTGAAATCGTCTGATTTAAAGCTATCAGCGTCAGGATCCTTACCCATTGAAACCAGATAACGTTGCATTGCAACCTGTGGATCCATGTTAGACAAGGAGTTATGCACATAACCCACACCCGCACGTAAGGTGTTGTATTCGTTGATCGGGAAGCCGAGCGTTGCGTCAGTACCATAACTTTTGTTGGTATAGTCGGACAGGTCTGCATCATCCGCTTTAAAGTCATTGTAGAAAACGCGACCACCAAGGCTCACCCCATCAACGGTGAAATATGGGTTGGTGACAGACAACTCAGTATAGGTCTGATAGTCGTTTTTGGTGCCGTTGATCCCGACTGAATAACCGGTACCTAACCAGTTATCTTGCTGAACGCCAGCCTGGAAGCTCACGCCGCTTTCAGTACCGTAACCAACGCCGAAGTTAAAGCTACCGGTGTTACGCTCTTTAACCTTATAGACCACATCAACCTGATCCGGGCTACCCGGTACACGCTGAGTATCTGTATCGACGGTTTCAAAGTAACCCAGACGGTTCAGACGCTCTTTACCCTGATCGACCAGATCGCTACCCAACCAGGCACCTTCCATCTGGCGCATTTCGCGACGCAGAACGGAATCTTTAGAGGTGTCGTTACCTTCAAAACGAATCTTACGCACGTAGAAACGGTTACCTGCATCCACGTTTACGCGTAATTTAACGGTTTTGTCGGCGTCGTTGATTTCAGGTTGCGACTGTACGCGCGGATAGGCATAGCCATAGCGACCCAGAAGCTTCTTGATATCATCTTCCATTTTGGTCACTTTGGTGCCGTTATAGAGTTCGCCTGGCTCGATTTTGGTCAGGGTCTCAATTTCGGCGGAGTGCCCAGCCAGGTTACCGCTCACCTGTACCCCTGAAAGCTTGTATTGATCGCCTTCAGTGATGTTAACGGTAATGTAGATACCTTTTTTATCCGGCGTCAGGCTAACCTGGGTGGAATCGATATTGAAGCGAGCATAACCGCGATCCAGATAGTAGCTGCGCAAGGTTTCAAGATCGCCCGCCAGTTTCTGTTTCTGGTATTTACGATCGCCCACCACGTTCCACCACGGCACTTCATCACGCAGTTGGAAGTGAGAGATCAGTTCGTCGGTCGAGAAAGCATGGTTGCCGACGATATTGATCTGTTGGATCTTCGCCGAAACGCCTTCCTGGAAGACCAGCTTGAGGTCAACGCGGTTACGCGGCAACGGCGTTACCACCGCTTTCACACTGGCGCTGTACTTACCGACGCTATAGTAGAAATCTTCCAGCCCTTTTTCGATATCGGCTAGCGTGGTGCGATCCAGAGACTCGCCAACACGCACACCAGAAGCCTCGAGGTTTTGCTTGAGCATGTCATCTTTCACCGATTTGTTACCGGAGAAAGTGATGCTGGCAATCGTCGGACGTTCTTTTACCTGAACCAGAAGGGTATCACCATCGCGCAGGACGCGGACATCCTCAAAGTTACCGGTGGCGAACAGAGCACGAATGGTATTACTGATGTCTTCATCATTAACCGTGTCGCCTGTGCGCACCGGCATACTGAGGAGAGCCGCACCAACGGCGACTCGCTGTAGGCCTTCGAAATGAATGTCTTTCACTACGAACCCTTCAGCACCGTATACGGTGGCGCTGCTAAACAGCAGCGACGCTATGAGCAACTTTTTCATCGCCATCGTTATTATGCGTTCTTCCTAACACTCTCTTACAACCGAGAGAAATCATTGAAAAGTGCAAGCCCCATTAACAACACCAGCAAGATAGAGCCAATGCGATAACTAAAGTCTTGAACCCGCTCGGATACCGGACCGCCCTTCAGCTTTTCAATCGCCAGGAACAGCAGATGCCCCCCGTCAAGAACGGGCAACGGAAACAGGTTGATTATCCCTAAGTTCACGCTGATAAGCGCAAGGAACATCAGGTAATAAATAACCCCGAACTCCGCTGACATCCCAGCCCCCTGGGCGATAGAAATCGGCCCACTGAGGTTGTTCAGTTTTACATCACCGGTAATCAATTTTCCCAGCATACTGACCGTCAGCTTCATCAACTGCCACGTTTTATCCGAGGCTTCGAGGATGGCGCTGAATGGCCCATACTGGCGTACAGTCTTATACTCATCAGGCAGAGGAATAACTTTAGGCACCACGCCCGCAAAACCCTCTGCCTTCCCGTTAACCTGTTTTGAATCTGGGGTTAACGTTAAAGACAAGGAACTTCCTTGTCTTTCAATATCTAGCGCTAACGGCTTATCCGGATTATCGCGCACCAGCGTCACGAACGTCATCCATTGCGTCAGCGGCTGACCATTGACTTTAACGATCCTGTCGCCAGCTTGCAAACCCGCCTTACTTGCAGCGGAGTTTACCTGCACTTCTGACAGCACCGATTCAATCTGCGGACCGCGTGGGCGAATCCCTAAACTGGAAACAGGATCCTCTTTGTCTGGCTCAAATGCCCAATGGCGTAAATCCAGCGTTTTGTCCTGCCGCTGGTTGCCGCCAAACTGCGCCACGCTGAGAGTCGTATGTTCATCGCCAATTTTGGATACCAGTTGTAATCGCACGGCATCCCAATCAGGGGTTTCGATACCATCAACCGCTTTTAGTTCCGTACCCGGCTGAATTTGCGCCTGTGCGGCAATCGAGTTGGGTGTTATTTCACCAACAACCGGACGAACGCCAGGGACACCGATGATAAACACCAGCCAATACGCGAAAATAGCAAAAAGGAAGTTGGCAATCGGACCTGCGGCGATGATGGCTGCGCGTTGTCCAACCGTTTTATTGTTGAAAGCGTAATGGCGCAGCTCCGGTGCGACCGGTTCAGCGCGCTCATCCAGCATCTTGACGTAACCGCCGAGGGGAATCAGGGCGATGACGTATTCCGTACCTGATTTATCGGTACGCCGCCAAAGCGCTTTTCCAAAGCCAATGGAAAAGCGTTCGACGCGGACTCCGCAGCGCCGTGCAACCCAGAAATGACCAAATTCATGCACGGTGATAAGCACACCAAGTGCAACGATGAATGCAGCCAGATTCCAGAGAATACTCAGCATAAGACCATCCGTTAGAGTGTCCTGAATACCAGTAACAACAGGCAGGCAAAGACCGGTACCGCAGCCGTCAGGCTATCAATACGATCCAAAATACCGCCGTGTCCTGGTATTAAGTGACCACTGTCCTTAATACCTGCTTCACGCTTAAACATACTCTCGGTCAGGTCACCCAGCACGGAGGCCAGGGCTGCAACGATGGAGCAAATAAGCAAGGTGACAGGCGCAACCTCAAGATTCGCCCACATGCCATAACCCCATGAGATCACGGCCGCAGTGGCGAGTCCGCCAATAAAACCCTGCCAGGTTTTACCAGGAGAAACCTTCGGCGCCAGCTTATGTTTGCCAAATAGCTTACCAAACATATAGGCACCCGAGTCCGCTCCCCAGACGAGGATCATGACATACAGCAGCCATAACGCGCCACTATAATGATTCTCATCATAGTGCCATACACGTAGCGCCAGCATTCCCCAAAAGAAAGGGACTATGGTTAACACGCCGAAAATTATGCGTAATGTTTTGGAATTACGCCAGACCGACGCAGAGCCGGGATAAAACAGCACCAGTAACAGCGCCACGACCCACCAGCCCAGCGACGCCCACAGCGATACTTCAACCAGCGGCTGATGAATATTGCGATGGTATTCCGGCAACAAAAATAGCATCAGTGCCAGCAATAGCCCGCACAAAACAGCCAGCCAGACTCGCTGCGTACGCGTGGTAAAACCGCTTAACTGTCCCCATTCCCAGGCGGCCAGCATACAGACGGCCAGCGTAACAATGGCGAACCCCACCGGCGGCAGCAAAAACAGCGCCGCGATGACAACGGGTATTAAAACAAAAGCAGAAATCAGGCGATACTTCAGCAAAAGCGACCCCCATCAGGCTTTTTCATCACCGGGCTCGGTGCCGCCGAAACGACGCTCACGATTAGCAAAGGCATGCAGCGCACCTTCAAAGTCTTGTTCATCGAAATCGGGCCAGAGAACATCCGTAAAGTAAAGTTCGGCATAGGCAATTTGCCACAACAGAAAATTACTAATTCGATGCTCTCCCCCAGTCCTTATCACTAAATCCACAGGAGCCAGTTCATGCATACAAATTTGCTGCCCCAGCATCTCTTCATCGATTTGCTCTGGACGCAGCAGACCATCCTGCACCTGTTGTGCCAGTTGTCTGACTCCCTGGACTATATCCCACCGTCCACCGTAATTCGCTGCAATATTTAGCGTCAACCCGGTATTCTGGGCGGTAATCGCTTCTGATTTGCGAATCCGTTCTTGCAAACGTGAGTTAAATCGACTGATATCCCCGATAATACGCAGACGTACGTTATGGCGGTGCAGGTTTTTCACTTCGCTATCAAGCGCCCACACAAACAGCTCCATTAACGCGCTCACTTCCTGCGCAGGTCGGTTCCAGTTCTCACTGCTAAAGGCATACAGCGTTAACGCATCAATACCGTTATTGGCAGCAAAAGAGACAGCCCGGCGGACGGACTTTGCTCCGGCCTTATGTCCAAAGGCGCGAATCTTCCCTTGCTTTTTCGCCCAGCGGCCATTGCCATCCATGATAATTGCTACATGGCGACAACCATGTACTGGCAAATTTTCGCTTAATGGTTTAGTTGCAGACAACATAACGCGTTTTTAGTCCCTGAAAGGATTATACGGTACTCAGGAATACTGAAGCCTTTTGCGCTTCATCCTTCAGGCTGCTCCTTCGTCGGCTGTGATCTTCGCCCAAGTCACATACTCTTTGTATGCTCCAGGGGACTCATCCACTTGCCACCTTGATGCAACCTGAATGATTTTGTGCATCCACAAAAAAGCCGTGTCAAACCACGGCTTACCCGACCGAAAAAAAACAAATACCCGCGATCGAGTGGCGCAGACTATATCACTGAAGCCCAACGCTAACAAATATCGCGATTCTCCGAGGAGGGATTATCATCAGCTTGAGCGTCGCATCACTTCTTTTCTGGCGACTTCCCGCGCGATAGCATCAACCTTCAGCACGTCATCAACGCTCTGTGGCTCCTGCAAATCCATCTTATCCAGTACGGATAAATTCAGGTCAGCAATATCGGTAAATCGGATCTGCTGCGCCAGGAATGCGGCAACGGTAATTTCATTCGCTGCGTTCAAAGCGGTCGTCGCCGCCTGCCCTTGCTCAAACGCGTCCATCGCCAGTTTCAGGCATGGATAACGCTGGTAATCAGGTGCGGAAAACGTCAACGCACTGAGCTTGCAAAAGTCGACAGGCTTAACGCCGGACGTCACTCGTTCTGGCCATGCCATCGTATGAGCAATAGGTGTACGCATATCAGGTTCCCCCAACTGCGCCAGAACGCTACCATCCTGATAACGCACCATCGAATGAATAACCGACTGCGGGTGAATCAGCACTTCCATCTGGCTTGCATTGGCATTAAATAACCAACGCGCTTCAATGTATTCCAGACCTTTATTCATCATGGTGGCTGAATCGACAGAGATTTTTCGTCCCATCGACCAATTCGGATGACGACATGCCTGATCGGGGGTCATAGAAACCAGATCGCGCAATGGCGTTTCACGGAAAGGGCCACCAGACCCGGTAAGCAAAACTGATATGACGCCATTTTGCTCAAGGTCAGCGTATCCCAGATTGTGTTGGATAGGTTGCGGTAAACTCTGAAAAATCGCGTTATGTTCGCTATCTACCGGCAAAAGCTGTGCTTTGTGGCGTTGCACGTCGTCCATAAACAGACGCCCGCAGGTCACCAGAGACTCTTTATTCGCCAGCAAAATGCTTTTGCCCGCGCGGATTGCCGCCAGCGTCGGTAGCAAGCCCGCCGCGCCGACAATCGCCGCCATAACCTGATCAACATCATCCAGCGCAGCCATATCACAGGCAGCCTGCTGCCCGCTCATAACCTCAGTACGACTGCCCTGCTCCAGCAGAGCTGCTTTTACCAACGCAGCGCTTTTTTCATCGTCCATTACCGCATAGCGAGGAGAAAATTCCAGACATTGCTCAACCATACGGACGACATTTTTACCCGCCACCAACGCAGCAACGCGAAATTTTTCCGGGTTATGGCGTACTACATCCAGCGTACTGCAACCAATGGAACCGGTTGATCCCAGGATGGTTAATTGCTTCATCAGACATCCAGAAGAATTTTACTCGTCATACTTCAAGTTGCATGTACGTTGGCTCTCCTCGTTCACCCCTGTCACGCACGGGTGTACGCTCCCGGGGATGCCCTGCGTCGCCGCCTTCCTGCAACTCGAATTATTTAGAGTATATAGACAGAAAAAAGCAAAACGCCGCCATCCAGCCTTCTCAGGCCTTCTAAGCGGCGTTTTTAGCGTACAGGCGAATCAGAACTGCATCAGTTCCGTTTCTTTCTCTGCCAGCGCCGCATCAACTTTCTTGATAGCTGCGTCAGTCAGTTTCTGTACGTCGTCCTGAGAACGGCGATCGTCATCTTCGCTGATCTCTTTTTCTTTCAACAACGCTTTCACTTTGTCGTTGGCATCACGGCGTACGTTACGTACGGCAACGCGCGCGCCTTCAGCTTCGCCACGCACGATCTTGGTCAGATCTTTACGACGTTCTTCAGTCAGCGGCGGCAGCGGAACGCGGATGTCGGAACCCGCAGAGCTTGGATTCAGACCGAGGTCGGAAGCCATAATCGCTTTCTCAACGGCTGGCCCCATAGAACGGTCGAACACGTTGATTTTCAGGGTACGGGAATCTTCAACCGTTACGCTTGCCAGCTGGCGCAGCGGGGTCGGTGTGCCGTAATATTCCACGACAATACCATCCAGCAGGCTAGGAGAAGCACGGCCCGTGCGAATTTTGCTGATTTGGTTTTTGAACGCTTCGACGCATTTGTCCATGCGTACTTCAGCATCTTTTCTGATATCGTTGATCACGTTACGAATCCTTGAAAGCTTGTTTCAGTCAGACCATACCCACCACGCAAGATGTGACAAGTATAGTCTTGATTAATTTTGAGGGACGTATCCCGCGACATTAAAGCGGAATATTACCTGCATTTAGCCGCAACGGGAATTATTCCGTGATTAACGTGCCTTCTTTTTCACCCATAACAACACGGCGCAGCGCACCCGGTTTGTTCATGTTAAAGACACGAATCGGTAATTTGTGGTCACGAGCCAGTGTAAACGCCGCAAGATCCATCACTTTCAGCTCTTTATCCAGTACTTCAGCATAGGTCAACTGTTCGTACATAGTCGCCGTTGGATCTTTAGCCGGGTCAGCAGTAAATACGCCATCGACTTTGGTGGCTTTCAGTACCACATCCGCTTCAATTTCAATACCACGCAGGCAAGCCGCAGAGTCGGTAGTGAAGAACGGATTGCCAGTACCCGCAGACAAAATAACAACGCGGTTGTTACGCAGCAGGCTGATTGCTTCCGCCCAGCTGTAGTTATCACACACGCCATTCAGAGGAATTGCGGACATCAAGCGAGCGTTCACATAGGCGCGGTGAAGCGCATCGCGCATCGCCAGACCGTTCATGACGGTGGCTAACATGCCCATGTGGTCGCCCACAACGCGGTTCATCCCTGCTTTCGCCAGACCAGCGCCACGGAACAGGTTACCACCACCAATCACTACGCCAACCTGGATACCCAGCTCAACCAGCTCTTTGATTTCCTGAGCCATACGGTCAAGGATGCTTGCATCAATACCGAAGCCTTCTGAACCTTGCAGAGCTTCGCCACTTAACTTAAGCAGAATACGTTTGTAGACGGGTTTTGCATTGGTAGCCATGTTTCTTTCCTGAGACTGTCAACGAATGAGATGAATTAATACCGGCGACATTGTATGTCGCTTTTCAGCATGACCAATATAGCGGTTCGCTGAATTTACAAGCCAGACACAAAAAGAAGCCGCCCTCAGGCGGCTCCTTTAAAAATTAAGACTGCTTGGACATTGCAGCAACTTCTGCTGCAAAGTCAGTCTCAACTTTCTCGATACCTTCACCCACTTCAAAGCGGATGAAGCCTGTTACATCAGCGTTGTGCTCTTTCAGCAGCTGACCAACAGATTTGCTCGGATCCATAACGAAAGGCTGACCAGTCAGAGAAACTTCACCGGTGAATTTCTTCATGCGGCCTTCAACCATTTTCTCTGCGATTTCTTTCGGCTTACCAGACTGCATCGCGATGTCCAGCTGAACCTGGTATTCTTTCTCTACCACTTCAGCAGAAACGTCTTCCGGCTTAACGAATTCTGGTTTGCTTGCAGCAACGTGCATTGCCAGCTGTTTAACCAGCTCTTCGTCAGCGCCAGTTGCAGCAACCAGAACACCGATACGAGCACCGTGCTGGTAGTTACCCAGAACTTCGCCTTCCAGGGAAGCAACACGACGGATGTTGATGTTCTCACCGATTTTAGCAACCAGAGCAACACGTTCTTCTTCGAACTGCGCTTTCAGAACTTCAACGTCAGTGATTTTGCCAGCAACGGCAGCGTCCAGTACTTTGTCAGCAAATGCCTGGAAACCAGCATCTTTAGCAACGAAGTCAGTCTGGCAGTTAACTTCCAGAATGAAAGCGATGTTGCCGTCGATTTTGGTTTTGATTACGCCGTCAGCAGCAACGTTGCCTGCTTTTTTCGCCGCTTTGATTGCGCCGGACTTACGCATGTTTTCGATTGCCAGCTCGATGTCGCCATTAGCTTCAGTCAGTGCTTTTTTGCAATCCATCATGCCTGCGCCAGTACGCTCACGCAGCTCTTTTACCAGGGATGCGGTAATTTCAGCCATTCTAAAATCCTCGGAAGATTTGATCTGCCCGGCATGAAACCGCACAGATTTAAAAGTGAAAAAGGGGCCTAAAGGGCCCCTAACCAAACGTGATACTACCTGGTTTATAAGGGGGCTCGAACGAGCGTGCCTTATTATTCAGCTTCTACGAAGCTTTCTTCCGCCTGGGAAGCCAGATCCTGAGAACGGCCTTCACGAACGGTAGTAGCTACAGCGCCCAGGTACAGGGTCACAGCACGGATTGCGTCGTCGTTACCCGGGATAACGAAGTCAACACCGTCCGGATCAGAGTTGGTATCAACAATAGCAAATACTGGGATACCCAGGTTGTTTGCTTCTTTGATAGCAATGTGCTCGTGGTCAGCATCGATTACGAACAGAGCGTCCGGCAGACCGCCCATGTCTTTGATACCGCCCAGGCTGTTTTCCAGTTTCTCAAGCTCACGAGTACGCATCAGCGCTTCTTTCTTGGTCAGCTTTTCGAAAGTACCGTCCTGAGACTGAGTTTCCAGATCTTTCAGACGTTTGATGGACTGACGAACGGTTTTCCAGTTAGTCAGCATGCCGCCCAACCAGCGATGGTTCACGAAGAACTGGTCGCAGTTGTTAGCAGCTTCTTTCACCGCTTCGCTTGCAGCGCGTTTAGTACCAACGAAAAGGATTTTACCTTTACGAGCAGAGATCTTGTTCAGTTCAGCCAGAGCTTCGTTGAACATCGGTACAGTTTTCTCAAGGTTGATGATGTGAACTTTGTTACGCGCACCGAAGATGAACGGCTTCATTTTCGGGTTCCAGTAACGGGTCTGGTGACCGAAGTGAACACCAGCCTTGAGCATGTCGCGCATGGAAACAGTTGCCATGATTAAAACCTCTATATATAAAAGTTGGGGTTAAGCCTCCACGCATCCCATATTACCGACCCCAAAGGGCACCCCGGAATATGTGCCGATACGTGTGTGTTGTTACACAAAGTGAGATTTGTCGCTCCCGTCCATCGTGTGTAGTCTTCAAATGGATCGGAAGTCCGGCGCGCTTTATACCACAAATACGCTACCGACACCAATAATTGTTGGCGGTGCGTGCTGAATGAACGATGAATTTCGTGTTACAGGGAGGCAGCCAATTTTTGCATCTCCGGGAGCCTACATGCAGTAAGCGGCTGGAGTGAGCAAATACAGCCAACACACCTGTGGCACGAAAGGCGAAGTTCAGAATGATTCTCAATTTGGCAGCATGTATGCCGGACTGATACCATTAGCACCACTTAAACAATTATTGCCGATATCATCGGCACTGATGGACAGAATTCATGGCTATCTCAATCAAGACCCCTGAAGAAATCGAAAAAATGCGCGTCGCTGGCCGTCTGGCCGCCGATGTACTGGAAATGATCGAACCGTTTGTTAAGCCAGGTGTCAGCACCGGCGAACTGGATCGCATCTGTAATGACTACATCGTGAATGAGCAGCAGGCCATTTCCGCCTGCCTGGGCTATCACGGTTATCCGAAGTCCGTGTGCATCTCTATTAATGAAGTGGTGTGCCATGGGATCCCGGACGACGCCAAGCTCCTGAAAGACGGCGATATCGTCAACATCGACGTAACCGTGATTAAAGACGAGTTCCACGGTGATACCTCGAAAATGTTCATCGTCGGCAAACCAACCATTCTGGGCGAGCGTTTGTGCCGCGTCACGCAGGAAAGCCTGTATCTGGCGCTGCGGATGGTAAAACCGGGTATTCGCCTGCGCACGCTGGGCGCTGCGATTCAAAAATACGCGGAAGGCGAAGGCTTCTCTGTGGTCCGTGAATATTGCGGTCACGGCATCGGTCGCGGCTTCCATGAAGAGCCGCAGGTTCTGCACTACGATGCAGACGACGGCGGTGTGGTACTGCAGCCGGGCATGACCTTCACCGTAGAGCCCATGCTGAATGCCGGTGATTACCGCATCCGTACCATGAAAGACGGATGGACGGTGAAAACTAAAGATCGGAGCTTGTCTGCTCAGTACGAGCATACTATTGTGGTGACGGAAAAAGGCTGTGAAATTCTGACATTACGCAAGGATGACACCATCCCGGCGATCATCACACACGACGAATAATGTTTTGCCTGATGGCGATGCGCCCGCATCTTATCAGGCCTACAAATTGTACTACTTCGTAGGCCGGGTAAGGCGTTCACGCCGTCATCCGGCTTTTTTAATGGGTGGCGCATAATGAATACTCTTCCTGAACAACACGCAAATACTGCCCTCCCCACCCTGCCAGGCCAACCGCAGAACCCCGGAACCTGGCCGCAGCAAGATCTCAACTGCCCCGGCATTAAAGCGCATATCGACACTTTCCAGCACTGGTTAGGTGACGCGTTTGACAGCGGGATTTCCGCAGAACAGCTGGTTGAAGCCCGCACCGAGTTTATTGACCAGTTACTGCAACGTCTGTGGATTGAAGCCGGTTTCGGTCAAATTGCCGACCTGGCGCTGGTTGCCGTTGGCGGTTACGGGCGCGGCGAACTGCATCCGCTTTCCGATATTGACCTGCTGATCCTGAGTCGTAAAAAGCTACCAGACGCGCAGGCCGAAAAAGTTGGCGAACTGTTAACGCTGCTATGGGACGTGAGGCTCGAGGTTGGGCACAGCGTGCGCACGCTGGAAGAGTGTCTGCTGGAAGGATTGTCAGATTTAACCGTCGCCACCAACCTGATTGAAACACGCCTGCTGATTGGTGATGTGGCGCTGTTTCTTGAGCTACAAAAGCATATTTTTAGCGAAGGTTTCTGGCCGTCCGATAAGTTTTACGCAGCCAAAGTTGAAGAGCAGAATCAGCGCCACCAGCGCTATCACGGCACCAGCTATAACCTGGAGCCGGATATCAAAAGTAGCCCCGGCGGCCTGCGCGATATTCATACCCTGCAATGGGTGGCCCGCCGCCATTTTGGCGCCACCTCACTGGATGAAATGGTCGGTTTCGGCTTTTTGACGCAGGCAGAACGTGCCGAGCTGAATGAATGTTTGCATATCCTGTGGCGCATTCGCTTTGCCCTGCATCTGGTCGTTAGTCGTTACGACAACCGTCTGCTGTTTGATCGTCAGCTCAGCGTGGCGCAACGCCTGAACTACGGCGGTGAAGGCAATGAGCCTATCGAGCGGATGATGAAAGACTATTTCCGCGTCACACGACGGGTCAGCGAACTGAACCACATGCTGTTGCAACTGTTCGACGAGGCGATCCTCGCCCTGCCCGCCGATGAAAAACCACGTCCGATTGATGACGACTTTCAACTGCGCGGCACGTTGATTGATCTGCGCGACGACGACCTGTTTATTCGCAAACCCGAAGCAATATTGCGGATGTTTTACATCATGGTGCGTAATAGCGCGATCAGCGGAATTTACTCCACTACGCTGCGCCATTTACGTCATGCCCGCCGTCATTTAACGCAGCCGCTGTGCTACATCCCGGAAGCGCGTTCGCTGTTTCTCAGTATGTTGCGCCATCCGGGCGCGGTGAGTCGCGGCCTGCTGCCTATGCATCGCCACAGCGTGTTGTGGGCCTATATGCCGCAATGGTCGCATATTGTCGGCCAAATGCAGTTTGACCTGTTTCATGCCTATACGGTGGATGAACACACCATTCGCGTAATGCTCAAGCTGGAAAGTTTTGCTAACGAAGAGACCCGTCAGCGCCATCCGCTGTGCGTGGATCTGTGGCCGCGTCTGCGACAGCCGGAGCTGATTCTGATTGCCGCGCTGTTCCACGATATCGCCAAAGGTCGCGGCGGCGATCACTCGGTTCTCGGCGCCCAGGATGTGCTCAAATTCGCCGAACTGCACGGTCTGAACTCCCGCGAAACGCAACTGATCGTGTGGCTGGTGCGCCAGCATTTGCTGATGTCGGTTACCGCTCAGCGCCGCGATATTCAGGATCCCGAAGTCATTAAGCAATTCGCCGAAGAGGTGCAAACGGAACATCGTCTGCGCTTTTTGGTGTGCCTGACCGTCGCAGATATTTGCGCCACCAACGAAACGCTGTGGAATAGCTGGAAGCAAAGCCTGCTGCGCGAGCTGTACTTCGCGACGGAAAAACAGTTACGCCGTGGGATGCAAAACACGCCGGATATGCGTGAGCGCGTACGTCATCATCAGCTTCAGGCGCTGGCGCTACTGCGCATGGACAACATTGATGAAGAAGCGCTACACCATATCTGGTCGCGCTGTCGCGCCAACTATTTCGTACGTCACAGCCCAAATCAACTGGCCTGGCATGCACGTCATCTGCTGCAACACGATCTCAGCAAGCCGCTGATCCTGCTCAGCCCGCAGGCCACGCGAGGCGGGACGGAAATTTTCATCTGGAGCCCTGACCGCCCTTACCTGTTTGCTGCCGTCTGCGCCGAACTGGACAGGCGCAATCTTAGCGTCCACGATGCGCAAATCTTCACCACCCGCGATGGGATGGCGATGGATACGTTCATTGTGCTGGAACCAGACGGTAGCCCGCTGTCGTCAGACCGACACGAAGCGATCCGTTTTGGGCTTGAACAGGCGATCACCCAGCGTAGCTGGCAGCCGCCGCAACCGCGTCGCCAGCCGGCAAAATTACGTCACTTTACCGTCGATACCGAGGTCACTTTTCTGCCGACTCATACCGACCGAAAATCATTTCTTGAGCTTATCGCTCTCGACCAGCCAGGACTGCTGGCGCGGGTCGGGCAGATTTTTGCCGATCTGGGAATTTCGCTGCATGGCGCCCGAATTACAACTATTGGCGAGCGAGTAGAAGATTTATTCATAATCGCCACCGCAGACCGGCGCGCCCTTAATAATGAGCTGCAGCAGGAAGTGCATCAACGGTTGACAGAGGCCCTCAATCCAAACGATAAAGGGTAATGTTTTTATTTATTATGGAAAGAGTTTAACAATGCAGCAGTTACAGAACGTTATTGAGTCCGCTTTCGAGCGCCGTGCCGACATTACTCCGGCAAATGTAGATACCGTAACCCGCGAAGCGGTGAATCAGGTTATTTCTTTACTGGATTCCGGTGCACTGCGCGTCGCAGAAAAGATTGAGGGTCAGTGGGTCACGCATCAGTGGCTGAAAAAGGCGGTCCTGCTCTCTTTCCGTATTAACGATAATCAGGTTATCGAGGGTGCGGAAAGCCGTTACTTCGATAAAGTGCCGATGAAATTCGCCAACTACGACGAAGCGCGCTTCCAGAAAGAAGGTTTCCGCGTGGTTCCGCCTGCGGCAGTGCGTCAGGGCGCGTTTATCGCCCGTAACACCGTGCTGATGCCGTCTTACGTGAACATCGGCGCTTATGTTGATGAAGGTACGATGGTTGATACCTGGGCGACCGTAGGTTCCTGTGCGCAAATCGGTAAGAACGTACACCTGTCCGGTGGCGTTGGTATTGGTGGCGTACTGGAACCGTTGCAGGCTAACCCGACCATCATCGAAGACAACTGCTTCATCGGCGCGCGCTCTGAAGTGGTTGAAGGCGTGATCGTCGAAGAAGGCTCCGTCATCTCTATGGGTGTGTATATCGGCCAGAGCACCCGTATTTACGATCGCGAAACCGGCGAAGTGCATTACGGCCGCGTTCCAGCGGGTTCCGTGGTCGTCTCCGGCAACCTGCCGTCGAAAGATGGCAAATACAGCCTGTACTGCGCGGTGATTGTGAAGAAAGTCGATGCCAAAACGCGTGGCAAAGTGGGAATCAACGAACTGTTACGCACCATCGACTAACAGCGATTTGAAAAAGCGGGCTTAGCCCGCTTTTTTTACATCTGCGAGTGGCATAAACAAGGCTTTTCGTTAATTATTCAATGGTTATAGTGAGCTTAAGGGTACCGCTATGTATGACAATCTGAAAAGTCTGGGCATTACTAATCCTGAAGAGATCGATCGTTACAGTCTGCGGCAAGAAGCCAACAACGATATCCTGAAAATCTATTTCCAGAAGGATAAAGGCGAGTTTTTTGCCAAGAGCGTGAAGTTCAAATATCCCCGTCAGCGTAAAACGGTTGTCGCCGATGGCGTCGGTCAGGGTTACAAAGAAGTGCAGGAGATCAGTCCCAACCTGCGCTACGTGATCGACGAACTGGATCAGATCTGCCAGCGAGATCGCAGCGAAGTCGATCTTAAACGCAAGATCCTCGATGATTTACGTCATCTGGAAAGCGTCGTGACCAACAAGATCAGCGAGATTGAAGCCGATCTGGAAAAACTGACGCGCAAATAAGTAGATTGTTGCCTGATAGCGCTACGCTTATCAGGCAATTAATCAATGCTGCTCATCCAGCTGCAACGCCACATACAGCAGCAGTCGATCGTCAAAATTCCCCAGATCCAGCCCGGTCAGCTCTGAAATACGGTTCAGGCGATACTCCAGCGTATTGCGGTGAATAAACAATGCTTTTGAGGTCGCCAGCGGCTGAACGTTATGTCGAAACCATGCCGATAATGTTCGACGCAGCAAACCGTTGTTATCCATCGCTTTCAGCCTTACCAGCGGGCGCGCCAGCTCATTGGCCTGCCAGCCGCCGCGCAGGCTGTCCAGCAGCACCGGCAGCATCAAGTCCTGATAGAAATAGCTCCGGCTTTCCGGCATCCGCTGCTTGCCGACCATCATGGTGGTGCGCGCCGTACGATACGAACGGGCAATGCTGCCGGGCCCGGTAAAATAGTTGCCCAGCGACACGCGAAAACGCAGTTGTCCATTCTCTTTCATGCGGGCAATCAGTTGCTCAACGCGCTTGCGATGATCTTCAGCGTCCCAGCGGCCAAACTGATTGAGCGCTGGTTTCAGCACCACCATCTCGGTCAGAGAAACAATCGCAATCAGATTATTACGTTCGGGCGTAGTCAACGCGTTCTGCAATTGCTGTAGCTCCGCCATCGCACTATCAACGCCAAGCTGACCGCTGTCGACCTCCACTACCGCCACCACGCGCGGCTGGTTCAAATCAATGCCCAATCGCTGTGCCCATTCCATCAGCGCCGGGGTATTCTCTTCAGCCTGAATCAGGTTCATCACCAGCTCTTCACGCAGACGGCTATCCTGCGCTAACAGATGCATCAGACGCGACTGTTCCAGCATCATTTCGGCGGTCATGCACACCAGTTCGCCATACTTGCGCAGATGTTCCGGCTCGCCGGTAAGACCGATAACGCCAACGATTTCGCCTTCCAGACGCAGCGGCAGGTTTATCCCCTGACGCACTCCATGTAAATGCCGGGCTACCGCATCATCAATATCGACCACCCGACCTTGCGAAAGCACCAGCAGCGCGCCTTCGTGCAATTCACCAATTCGTTCGCGATCGCCGCTGCCAATGATCCGCCCGCGGGCATCCATTACGTTGATATTGGTATCAATGATGCGCATGGTTCGCGCTACGATATCCTGCGCCATTTTGGTATCAAGATGCCAGCCAGCCATAAACCCCTCCTGTGAGCAGAGCTCAAGCATAGGGAAGATAATAAGCGGCGGCATTGTGCAACTGCACAAAGCGAGAGGGAGAAGTATGGAGTTGTGGGAAGTATCACAAAAAGAAACCCCTTCCTGTGCAGGAAGGGGTTTAGTGAGATTACTGCATCAACAGATAGATGGAGCTGTCACCACGCTGAATGTTCAGCGCTAGTACAGCCGGTTTGCTGTCGAGGATTTTGCGCAGTTCGGCGATATTTTTCACCGGCTGCTGGTTCGCGCCGATAATCACATCCCCTTTCTTCAGGCCAATCCGTGCAGCCGGAGAATTCGCTTTCACCTCGCTGACCACGACCCCTTTGTCCTGGCCTTTGTTGCTCATATCAGCCCCTTCAATGCCTTTGAAGATAGAGCTGGAATCAACCTGAGTCTGGCTGCTCTGCTGCAGTTCCAGATTCACAGTGACCGGCTTACCGTCACGCAACAGGCCAAGGTTAATTTTGCTGCCTACCGGCATCGTACCCACCTGCGCACGCAGGGCGGCGAAGCTGCTGATCGGTTTACCGTTCAGGGAGGTAATCACATCCCCGGCTTTAATACCTGCTTTCGCTGCGGAAGAGTTCGGCATCACCTGGCTGACAAATGCGCCACGCTGAGCATCAACTTTCATCGCTTTCGCCAGCTCAGAGCTCAGCTCGGTACCCATAATACCCAGCTCACCGCGTTTAACCTGACCAAACTCAACCATCTGCGACGTCAGGTTTTTCACCATGTTGCTCGGGATTGCAAAGCCGATACCGATGTTGCCGCCGTCCGGCGCAAGGATCGCGGTGTTAATACCGATCAGCTCACCGTTCAGGTTGACCAGTGCGCCACCGGAGTTACCCCGGTTGATCGCGGCATCCGTCTGAATAAAGTTTTCGTAGTTTTCCGCGTTCAGGCCGCTACGGCCCAGCGCAGAAACAATACCGGAGGTCACGGTCTCACCGAGGCCAAACGGGTTACCAATTGCTACGGTGTAATCACCCACACGCAGCGCGTCGGAATCTGCCAGCTTAATCGCCGTCAGGTTTTTCGGATCCTGAATTTGGATCAGCGCGATATCGGAGCGCGGATCTTTACCCACAATCTTCGCATCAAATTTACGGCCATCGCTCAACTGAACCTTAATCACCGTGGCGTTATCTACCACGTGGTTGTTGGTCACGACATACCCTTTCGCGGCATCAATAATTACGCCGGAACCCAGCGCCATAAATTTCTGCTGCTGGCCGCCGCCGTTGTCAGCGCCCGGCGCGCCGCCCTGGCAGAACGGTGAACTCTGGAACGGTGAACCGTCCTGGCAGAATGGTGAATTATCACCGAAGAACTGCTGGAAATTACGCGGCATACGCGGCGTATTTACCGTCGTGCTCCCCTCGACGTTAATACTTACCACCGATGGCATCACTTTTTCGAGCATCGGGGCCAGGCTTGGCATCTGTTGGGCGGTCATTGCTGAAGACGACGTCTCAGCCGCTGTGGCAGACAGGGGGGACAACGCCAAACCTAAACTCAGAGCCAGTGCACTCATTGCTAATGTGGTTTTTTTCATGTGTTTCGTTCTCGATTAACAGGTAACGCAAAATTGCTGTATACGTCAGAGTCGTTTTATAGCGCTAAGTTCCAGAATTGAGTTTAAGGAAAAAGTAAAATTTTATTGGCCGTCTTTACAAATGAGTATTTATTGTTCTACGGCCATCAAGCGACGATATTCATCCCAGGCATACAGATCGGTCATCCCGCTGATATAATCCTGAATCAGCCGGCAGCGATAATAATATTCCATTACCGAAAACTCAGCGCAACCCGTTGATATTTTACTAACCGCCTCGACATAAGCAAGACGATGGCGAGTAGACAACTTCTGAAATAATCGTGATTCGATAGGAAAACGTTTAACTCTTTCATTGTCGACCAGCTCAGTAAAATCTGACTGGGACATTTTTAATAAAGGCTGATAGATCTCCAGCAACCCGCTGATCACCCGATACCCCTGCAATTCCAACTGCTCAACGTCCGGATGACTAAATACGTGTTTTACCGCCACATTTTTATAGACCCCCAGCAACTGACTAAAGCTACTGGCATCTTCTAATAGCGCGTGATTAAAGCTGCCGTCAAAAACCTGCGGTAAATTATCAATAAACCGCTGGGCTGCATACGGCACCAGTTTATTCAGCGTATTGACGCGTAAATACATAAAGAACTGATCTTCCGTGCTCCGGCTTAATGTATTTGAACGTGATTTCTCCCAGGCATTCTCAACAACCTGACTAAACAGGGAACCTTTTTCGTGATGCCCCCACGCCTCATGCAGATGGTGATAAAGTTGCTCGACGCTAAAGATTCTTTTCTCAACGGCATCTTCCAGGTCGGCCACGCAATAAGAGATATCATCGGCAGCTTCCATTATCCAGGTTAATGGAAAGCGACTGTAGGGCGCTAATGATAATTCTTTACGTAACCGTTCAATATACGGTTCTTCAGAAAGGTAATAGCCCGGTTTCTTCATTAAATAGTCATGCGTCGTAGGCGTACTTCCGCGCCACCACGCCGGACGGGTATATTTTAAAATACCACCAACCTGGGCCCAGGTAAGATTCATACGCATCAAAGTATGCACCAGACGAATCCCCTGGGCATTACCTTCAAAATGGCACAGGTCCTGGCGCACCTTACGGCGAATATCATTCAGCGACTCTTCGCCTTCGCGCAAACGTAACGCCGCCACCAGACAGCGGTCATCGCTGAGGGGCTGACTTTCCGCGTCGGCGGGATACAGCCGCTGGCGGAACCAGTCATTAATCGCCGCTTCACCAAAATGACCAAACGGCGGATTGCCGATGTCATGCATCAGGCACGACATTTCGACAATACTCTCAAACGGTCCCGTCAGTTCATCCAGACCATACTGCTCCAGCAGTTTTAGTTCCTTCAGTCGGCTGAGGATCTCTTTAGCGATATAGCGCCCAACTTGCTGAACTTCCATCGAGTGCGTCAGGCGCGTGCGCACCGCCGCGTTACGCTCCAGCGGAAAAACCTGGGTTTTTTGTTGCAGTCGGCGAATAGCCGGAGAATTGATAATACGTCCACGATCGCTTTCGAAAATACGCAGGATCTCATGCTCCGTCTTCACGCCCTGCGGCGAACGGTAACGACGATGCCAGTTTATTTTTTTTCGGAAATCGATCTGTACCATATCCTCTCCCGCCTGAGAAATGCGCTACCCCTTAAGCGCATGATAGACTATGCCCTCAAATCTGGCTTATCGCGAGTAAATCTATGAAAATCGGCATCATTGGTGCAATGGAAGAAGAAGTTACGCTGCTGCGTGACAAAATCGAAAACCGTCAGACCCTCTCTCTCGGCGGTTGTGAAATTTACACCGGCCAACTGAACGGTACAGAGGTTGCGCTACTGAAATCAGGTATCGGTAAAGTGGCGGCGGCGCTGGGCGCTACGCTGCTGCTTGAACGCTGCAAGCCGGATGCCATCATTAACACCGGTTCCGCGGGCGGCCTGGCCTCTACGCTGAAAGTCGGCGATATTGTGGTTTCTGACGAAGCGCGCTATCACGATGCCGACGTTACCGCCTTTGGCTATGAATTTGGTCAGTTACCGGGCTGCCCGGCTGGTTTTAAAGCCGATCCTGCGCTGATTGCTGCAGCAGAATCCTGCATTGCGCAACTCAATCTGAACGCCGTTCGCGGACTTATCGTCAGCGGCGATGCCTTCATTAATGGCTCCGTGGGTCTGGCTAAAATTAAGCATAACTTCCCGCAGGCCATTGCCGTTGAGATGGAAGCGACCGCGATTGCGCATGTTTGCCATAACTTCAATGTGCCGTTTGTCGTGGTTCGCGCCATCTCTGACGTCGCCGATCAGCAGTCCCATCTCAGCTTTGACGAGTTCCTGGTTGTTGCCGCGAAACAGTCAAGCCTGATGGTTGAAACGCTGGTACAGAAACTGGCGCATGGCTAAATTACTCTCCAGGGCGCTGGTCGCCCTGCTATTCACTCTTCCGGCGTTTCTGTATGCCGCACCGCGTGTTGTGACGCTTTCTCCAGCCAATACCGAACTCGCCTTTGCCGCCGGCATTACACCCGTAGGCGTCAGTAGCTACTCAAACTACCCGCCAGCGGCCAAAAATATCGAGGAGGTTTCCACCTGGCAAGGTATGAACCTTGAACGCATTGTGGCGCTTAAACCGGATTTAGTCGTCGCCTGGCGCGGGGGAAATGCTGAGCGGCAGGTGAATCAACTGACCGCCCTGGGAATTAAGGTCATCTGGGTGGACGCCGTTACCATCGAGCAGGTCGCCGATGCGCTCCGCCAGCTGGCAGCGTGGAGCCCAAAGCCTGAGCAGGCCAAACAGGCGGCGCAAACCATGCTTGATGACTATGCTTTACTAAAATCTCGGTATGCCAACAAACCGAAAAAACGCGTGTTTCTCCAGTTTGGCGCAAATCCTCTGTTTACCAGTGGAAAAGGCTCCATTCAGCACGAAGTTCTTGAGGTATGCGGTGGAGAAAACATCTTTGCCGGCAGTCGGGTCCCCTGGCCACAGGTTAGCCGTGAGCAGGTCCTGGCACGAGCGCCCCAGGCTATTGTTGCAACCGGAGGACCAGGCGAAACTCTGAAAATTGAACAATACTGGGGAAACCAGCTAAAAATACCCATTATTACACTTAATAGTGACTGGTTCGAACGCGCGAGCCCGCGTATTATCCTCGCCGCAAAACAACTCTGTAATGCGCTTTCACAGATAAATTAGCGCCTGCCCCCCACCAGGTCTGTTGTGAGGATTTAAAAATGCTCGTCTATTGGCTGGATATTGTCGGCACCGCGGTATTTGCTATCTCTGGCGTCTTACTGGCCGGAAAATTGCGAATGGACCCGTTTGGCGTCCTAGTCCTCGGGGTGGTTACCGCCGTTGGCGGCGGAACGATCCGCGATATGGCGCTGGATCATGGGCCGGTATTTTGGGTTAAGGATCCCACCGATCTGGTGGTGGCAATGATCACCAGCATGCTGACAATCCTGCTGGTACGTCAGCCACGACGTTTACCGAAGTGGATCCTTCCGGTGCTGGATGCCGTTGGCCTGGCTGTGTTCGTGGGGATTGGCGTCAATAAAGCATTTCTCGCAGGGACGGGCCCCCTGGTGGCGATCTGTATGGGGGTGATTACCGGTGTCGGCGGCGGGATCATTCGCGACGTGTTAGCTCGTGAAGTCCCGATGATTCTGCGCACCGAAATCTACGCCACGGCATGTATTATCGGCGGGATCGTGCATGCGACGGCGTTTTATACCTTTAATGTATCGCTAGAAAACGCCAGTATGATGGGGATGATCGTCACCCTGCTGATTAGGCTTGCCGCCATTCGCTGGCATTTGAAATTGCCGACGTTTGCACTGGATGATAACGGGCGTTGATGTGATGATGCAAAACATGTAGGCCGGATAAGGCGTTTACGCCGCCAACCGGCACATTGCCCGGTGGCGCTACGCTTACCGGGCCTACACCATCAGACCATCGGTATTACAGACAGCAATCAGATGCTGAAAGAAGAACCACACCCGCAGGTGCTTTTCGCATTGGGGTTAGTCACAACGAAGCGGGAACCTTCCAGACCTTCGGTATAGTCAACCGCGCCGCCCACCAGATATTGCAGGCTCATCGGATCAACCACCAGACCCACACCTTGTTTCTCAATGGTCATATCACCATCGTTCACCTGATCATCAAAGGTGAAACCGTACTGGAAACCGCTGCAACCACCGCCGGTGATATACACGCGTAATTTCAGATTCGGGTTATCTTCGTCAGCGATCAGGCTTTTTACTTTATTGGCTGCTGCTTCAGTAAATTGCAGTGGCAGCGCTACGTCATCACTCATATTTTGCTCCAAACGACATTGGCAATTGGGCAAATTATAACCCAATGGTTAAGGCCATTATCTAATACCCTGGTATTTCGTTCAAGTATTCTCGCCAGCGGCGGTACTCTGGCTTTTTGCCGCCTGCTCCGCTTCCTGTTTTGCCAGCGTGCGGGCAAGGATAGTCGAGTATAGCGGCTTTCCACCCATAAATTGGGCTAATAGTGTTGCGCCAAGACAGGTAATAATCATTGGCAAAATGAGCTGATAGTTATCGGTCATCTCCAGCACCAGTACAATACCGGTTAGCGGTGCACGTACCGAAGCCGCCAGCAAAGCTCCCATTCCGGCAATGGCAAAGGTTCCGGCCTCCAGATGATACTGTGGAAAAGAGGCCGCCGCGGCCATACCGAACGCAGTGCCAAGTAATGTGCCCAACGCCAGCATCGGGGCAAAAATCCCACCGGGCGCGCCGGACGAGAAGCACAACAGCGTGGTGATCACCCGGGTAATAAATATAAACAGCAGTAAACCGACGCTAAAATTACCCGCCGCGGCGATAGGAATCAGGTTAAACCCGCCGCCTGCCGCTTCCGGTTTAATTAATCCCAGGATCCCACACAGGCCACCAATCGCGCCGCCCATCAGCACCCATTTTTTAATTTCACCGCCGTGGAAGCGCTGGAACATATCCTGGGTACGCAACACCATGGTGTTGAACAACGGCCCGACACAGCCAAAAATAAGCCCCAGCACAAGATACAGCCACAGCGTATTTACCGGCGCATTAGACAGCTTCCCGACTTCAATAATCGGTGCTTCACCGTTGAACACACGAAACACGATGCTCGACATAATAACGCCGGTAAACACGGCTTTGATCGAGACGAGGTTATAGCGAAACTGCGGGCGCATCTCTTCAATAATGAACAGGATCCCCGCCAGAGGCGCATTAAACGCCGCCGACAAACCCGCAGCCGCACCGGTGGCCAGCAGGGTATGTCGCGCTTCAGCGCTGCGCATGCGGAAAATATCCAGCACCATGCGCCCAATGTTCCCGCCTATCTGTACGGTCGGCCCTTCTCGCCCGAGCACCATACCGGCTCCCAGCGTGCCCATGCCGCCAATAAATTTCACCGGCAGAACGCGCCACCAGCGCACAGGTCGTAGCTCTTCCAGCGCGCCTTCAATCTCAGGGATCCCCGAGCCTCCCGCTTCCGGCGCAAATTTACGAACCAGAAAATAGCCGACCATCGCCAGCAATGCAGAGAGAATAAACGCCAGCGGCCACAGCAGAATGGCATGGTCCGCAACCTGGGCCAGGGCGCCAATGCGCTGATTTTGCACCCAGGTCACCGCTTTCTCAAATGCCACGCCAACAAGCCCCGTCACGGTACCGACAACGGCGGCCATCAACAGGATCGCCAGCGGCGTTTTATCGCGTTCCAGGAGTCGACGGATTTGATCCCTGCGGCGTAAACGCACAATTTGTTGTGCTTCAAAAGAGGGAGAGTCAGTCTTCATCAGATGATCATTAATTGGTAATACAAATACGGAATCGGCATTCTACTCGCACATTTCACGAAAATCCCCTGCAAATCGCATTGTTTCAAATGCGTAAAACTTTCATAACCTTCTCTGAATAACTAGAATAGCGGGCATTTACTTTTTCTACGAACCAGGACCCCATCCATGAGTAAGTCTGAAAATCTCTACAGCGCAGCACGCGAACTTATCCCTGGCGGCGTTAACTCCCCCGTTCGCGCCTTTACTGGCGTGGGTGGTACTCCGCTGTTTATCGAAAAAGCGGACGGCGCGTATCTGTACGATGTCGATGGTAAAGCCTATGTCGATTACGTCGGTTCCTGGGGACCGATGGTACTGGGCCATAACCACCCGGCAATTCGCAATGCGGTGATTGAAGCCGCAGAGCGCGGTTTAAGCTTCGGCGCGCCGACCGAGATGGAAGTGAAAATGGCGGAGCTGGTCACTGAACTTGTGCCGACCATGGATATGGTGCGTATGGTGAACTCCGGTACGGAAGCGACGATGAGCGCCATCCGTCTGGCGCGCGGTTTCACCGGTCGCGATAAGATCATCAAATTTGAAGGCTGCTATCACGGTCATGCCGACTGCCTGCTGGTTAAAGCTGGTTCCGGCGCGTTAACGCTGGGTCAGCCAAACTCCCCGGGCGTTCCAGCCGATTTTGCGAAACACACCCTGACCTGCACCTACAACGATCTCTCTTCAGTTCGTGCGGCATTTGAACAGTATCCGCAGGAGATCGCCTGCATTATCGTTGAGCCGGTCGCAGGCAACATGAACTGCATCCCGCCGCTGCCAGAATTCCTGCCGGGCCTGCGTGCCCTGTGTGATGAGTTTGGCGCACTGTTGATCATCGATGAAGTCATGACCGGTTTCCGCGTGGCGCTGGCCGGTGCGCAGGATTATTACGGCGTCGTTCCGGATCTGACCTGCCTTGGCAAAATCATCGGTGGCGGGATGCCCGTTGGCGCATTCGGCGGTCGCCGTGATGTGATGGACGCGCTGGCGCCGACCGGTCCGGTGTATCAGGCGGGTACGCTTTCAGGTAACCCGATTGCGATGGCGGCAGGTTTTGCTTGTCTGAACGAAGTGGCCCAGCCGGGTATTCATGAAACGCTAAATGAACTGACGACGCGTCTGGCGGAAGGTCTGCTGGAAGCCGCCGCAGAAACGAATATTCCGCTGGTGGTTAACCATGTGGGCGGGATGTTCGGGATTTTCTTCACCGATGCAGAAACCGTGACCTGCTATCAGGATGTGATGGCATGCGACGTTGAACGCTTCAAGCGTTTCTTCCACATGATGCTGGATGAAGGGATTTACCTGGCGCCGTCCGCCTTCGAAGCGGGCTTTATGTCCGTCGCGCACAGTGAAGACGATATCAATAACACCATCGACGCCGCGCGCCGGGTGTTTGCGAAATTGTAAAAGATAACGCCCAGAAATAACGTAGGCCGGGTAAGGCGAAGCCGCCACCCGGCTTTTTTATTGCCGAATGGCGACGCAGCCTAAATGGAAGGGTTAAACCTCAGCGACTCTGCTTACGTAGCAGATAGATAAAGTACGGCGCGCCAATAAACGTCGACAGTAATCCTGCCGGGATCTGGTACGGAAACAGCACCATCCTGCCGCACCAGTCAGCAAAGACCAGCAGCACACCTCCCGCCAGCGCCGAAATCAGCATATGCGGCATCGCGCGACGAAAACCCATCATTCGGGCAATATGCGGAGCCATCAGCCCGACAAAACTCAACGGTCCAATGGTCATGGTTGCTGTCGCCGTTAGTCCCGCAGCCAACAGCAGTAACCCCACGCGTGACGGCGTGATCGCCATACCCACCGCACGCGCCGTATCGCCGCCGAGCGGTAAAATCGTCAGCCAACGACGACACAGCGGTGTCAGTGCCAGCAGGATAACCATCACAATCCCGGTGCGCAGTACCTGTTCGCCCGTCGCGTTATAAGTTGAGCCGGAGATCCAGGTCAGCACGCCCGCCATACGCGGATCGCCGCTGGCCTGCAGCATCATCAACAACATAGTAAACGCCGTACTGAGCGCCATCCCTGCCAGCAGCATACGGTGCGGCGAAAAACCACCGCGCCCGGCGGCAATCATAATGATAAGCAAGGTGACCGCAGCCCCGAGGCTCCCTGCGGGCAGCAGCCAGCCAAAGGCATTTCCGGGGACCAGAAACAGCATTAACACCACGCCAAATGCCGCGCCGGAGCTAATGCCCAGAACTTCCGGGCTAGCCATTGGGTTTCCGGTCAGACGCTGAATAATACAGCCCGCTACCGCCAGCATAACCCCGGCAATCAACGCCGCCAGAATACGTGGCCAGCGCCAGGGCATCAGTTCATCCAGCATCGCGCCGCTGGCCCATGTCCAGCCGTGCGCATCGCGGCCAAACGACAGCGCCACCACCAGAGTCAGCAGCAAAACCACCCCGCCCGCCAGCGCAAACATCAGTACATTCTGACGCTCCGCGGCGATACGGTTGCTGGCATTCATATCCGGTGCGCTCATACTTCTAAGGCGCGGCAACAACCACAGCAGCAATGGCGCGCCAATCAGCGCCGTCACCGAACCGGTGGAGACCTCCATCCATACGCGGGTCAGCCACAGAATGATTTGGTCAGAGAGCCAGAGGATCAACGCACCAATCAGCGGGGCCAGCATCAGACGCGCCAACAGACGCCGCGCGCCGAGCATTTTCGCCAGCAGCGGTGCAAAGAGGCCAATAAAGCCGATAATCCCAACCGCGTTAACCAGCAAGGCGCTGATGACAATCGCCAGCGATAAGGCCGCCAGGCGCGCCAGCGACAACGCCAGACCGAGGTTACGCGCCACGCCGTCATCCAGTCCCATCAGCGTCATTGGACGCAACAGCAGCAGAGTCAGCATCACGCCGCCCAGCAGCTGTGGCCACAGTCGCTGTACGCCGCTCCAGTCGGTTTGGGTTAGCGTGCCGCTGCTCCATAAAAACATGCTTTGCAGTTGATCGTGATGGAAGATAACCATCAACTGGTTAATCGCCCCGCAGTACAGGCTGACCACCAGTCCGGCGAGGATTAACGTCACCGGAGAAAGACGTTTGCCCCAGGCGACGCCAAACACCAGCGCCCCAACGACACAAGCACCTGCCAGCGCAGCAAATTGCGTGGTGAGCGCACCGGGAATAGCCCACAGCGTCGTGACGGTAATGCCCAACTGCGCACCGGTCGCAACACCTAGCGTGGTTGGCTCCGCCAGTGGGTTACGCAGCACTTGCTGAAACAATACGCCGACCAGTCCCAGCCCGGCACCGACCAACAGCGAAATAGCCAGCCTCGGCAGCAGGCTGTAGTGGAAAACCATCTGTTTAATGGCATCGATATCCGGTGACCAGATAGCCTGTTGCCACTGGTTGCGCGGTAGCGCAACGGAGAAGTTAACCCATGTGAGCCAACAGGCGGCAACAAACAGAACCGTCAGCAGGAGAATGGGGAACAGCGCGATACGTTTACTCACGCTTTGCCTCCCAGCGCATTATCCAGAATGCGGGCAAAATGCATGGCTGATAGCGTTGCGCCATAGAACCAGACGGCCGGCACGCACTGAAAACGTCCGCTGCGAACAAAGGGCATCGCCTGCCACAACGGCGTAGACATCAGTGCAGCCATCTCTTTATCGTTGCCGTGATCAAAGCACAATACATCGACATCCTGAAAAGCAGCCAGACGGTCAATACTCACGGCAGTGCTGCCCCAAAAGTTTGTCTCTCCCTGCCAGGCGTTGGGGATCCCATATTCGTCCAGCACGTCCTGAAACAGGCTGTTTGGGCCAAACACCAGCATATGCCGCGAATCAAGCAGGGAGGTGAGAAGCACAGGGCGCGCGCCGCGTTGAATGAAGCGCGGCTTCAGGCTGGCAATAAAACGATCGTACTCAGTCAGATGGCGTTCAGCAGAGGCCTGCAGATTGAACAATTGCGCCATTTCCTGCAGCGATTGTCGCGCAACGACCAGCGGTTTTTTACCGTCGCTGAAGTTAAATCCCCGACCAGGTGCAATACGTGCCAGCTTTTCCGGGGAAGGACCATATCCTGCCGACCAGAGCAGAAACGAGGGTTTCATTTCGGTCAGCAGTTCAAGATTGGGTTCCGTGCGTAGCCCGACATCAATCACCGAGTCCGGTAGAGGTGGCTCACTGACCCACAGCTTGTAGTTAGGGATATCCGCAATGCCATACGGCGTAATACCCAGCGCCAGCAACAGCTCTACCGGCAGCCATTCCAGCGCCACAATACGCTGCGGATCAATCGCCGCGGCGGACGCCGTATTCATCCGCCACAGCAGCGGCGAGAGCGCCATCGCCGTAAGCAGACGCCGACGGGTAATATGATGTAATTCAATCATTAATAGACAAAACTCACGGGTGCGGCACCGGCCGGATGCGGCAAAATGCCCATCGGGATACCGTAAATCTGTTCCAGAGTTTCACTGCGCATCAGTTCAGCAGGCGTTCCTTGCGCAATCATTTCACCACCGCGCAGCGCAACTAAGTAATCGCAGTAGCGGGCCGCCATGTTGATATCATGCAGCACCGCAATCACCGTTAGCCCACGCTGCTGGCTTAAGCGATGCACCAGCGCCAGCACGTCAACCTGATGAGCGATATCCAGCGCGGAAGTCGGCTCATCAAGCAGCAGACAGCGGCTGTCCTGCGCCACCAGCATGGCAATCCACGCACGCTGGCGTTCTCCGCCGGACAGGCTATCCACCAGGCGGTGCGCCAGCGGTTTTAAGCCGACCAACGAAATAGCTTCTTCTACTTTCTCTCTGTCGGCAACGCCAAAACGTCCCAGCGCCCCGTGCCACGGATAGCGGCCAATCGCCACCAGTTCACGCACCGTCATCCCTTCGGCCTGCGGCAACTGCTGCGGCAGATAGGCGACCTTGCGGGCAAACGCTTTACTGCTCCAGTTCTCCAGCGGCTGTTCGTCGAGCAGGATTTCACCTTCCGACGGCGGCTGATGACGTCCCAGCATTTTCAATAACGTCGATTTTCCGGACCCGTTGTGGCCGATAAGGCCGGTTACTTTCCCCACCGGAAAAGTTAATGAGAGAGGATGCAAAAGCGTGCGGCCAGGCACACGAAAGGAGACATTACGCAACGCGAAAGTGGTGTCGGGATGGGATCTGTTTTCCTGCATAGCAGCCAACTTGTAAAACGGGCACGCAAAGCGTGCCCAAAAAGAAATTAGAAACGGAAGGTTGCGGTTGCAACGACCTGACGTTCTGCGCCCCAGAAGCAGCCATAGGTATTGAAGCAGCTGGCGACGTACTCACGGTCAAACAGGTTGTTCACATGCAGCGCCACGTTGGAACCCGCCATGCCGACGCGCGCCAGATCGTAACGTACTAACGCATCCACCAGCGTATAGCTTCCCACTTTGAAGGAGTTTGCCGGATCGCCATAGCTGGAGCCAGTATAACGAACACCCGTACCCAATGTCAGCCCGGAAAGCGCGCCGTCATAAAGGGTGTAATCCCCCCACAGTGATGCCATATGTTTTGGCACCTGAGCAGGCGTGTTACCTTTGTAGTTGGTGTCAGTGGTGTATTCCGCATCGGTATAGGTATAAGAACCGACCACGTTAACGCTGGCTGACAGCGCCGCTTTCGCTTCAATTTCCACACCACGTGAGCGAATTTCACCGCCTTCAACTGACCAGAATGATCCGTTCGGGTCGGCCATCAGGTTGTTGGTTTTGGTCAACTGGTAAACAGCACCGGTGATCACGATCGGACGATCGCTCGGCACATACTTCACGCCCGCTTCGTACTGCTTACCTTTAGATGGAGTAAAGATATTACCGCTTTCCCCGACCTGAGAACTAGGTTCAAACGATTCGCTGTAGCTGAAATACGGAGTCACACCGTTGTCGAACAGGTAGTTAACACCGCCACGCCAGGTGAACTGTCTGTCATCACGGGAATCCAGCACGCCAGAAACACGGTTCAGTGAGTCCTGCTTAGCCCAGTCGTAACGACCACCCAGAGTGACCAGCACCTTATCCCACTGCATCTGATCCTGAGCGTACAGGCCCGTTTGTTCCTGTTTATTCAGAACTCGGTAGGCAGCGCCCGGTCCAGTATGTGCCCCAAAATCAAAGTCGCTGCGATCAAGGTTATAAATATCTGAAGGCGCTACCGAACCAGCCCAACCAAACCAGGAGTTGATATCGTTACGCATCCGCATATAGTCAACGCCAGTCAGCAATGTGTGATCCACGGAACCGGTAGCGAATTTGCTCTGCAACTGGGTATCAACAGCGAAGTTCTGCAATTTCTCATTATCGTCAACATACTGACGAGTCAGCGTGTGAGCCCACTCGGACTGAGGAACGCTGGCGCAAGGACTGTTAGCCGGATCCTTTGTATAGAGCGGATCAGAGCACATACCGTAGCCATACACGCTGTTCTGCGAAACCTTGTTTTGCGCGTAACGCAGGTTCTGACGCACGGTAAAGGTGTCGTTAAATTCGTGGTCGAAGCTGTAGCCCACCATCTTCTCGTTACGAGAGTAGGTATTGTTGTTCGCACCTTCGTTGAAATCGGTAGGCAGACGCTTGCCGTTCGGCAGCTCAGTCACCGTCCCCTCTTTGGGCAACCAGCCGTAATAGCCAGTTTCCGGCTCGTTCTGGAAGTAGGAGAGGAAGGTAAAGTTCGTTTTATCATCTGGACGCCATGTGAACGATGGCGCGATGGCGTAGCGTTGTTCTTCCGCGCCCTGCTGCTGCGCATTCGCGGAACGCGCCAGGCCGGTCAGGCGGTATGAGTACACACCATCGTCATCCAGCGCATCGCTGAAGTCAAAACCGGTCTGGAACAGGCTGTCAGTGCCCATCTTGAACTGAATTTCTTTTAACGGCTCTGTGGTCGGGCGTTTGCTGACCATGTTCAACAAGCCACCAGGGTTACTCTTTCCGTAAAGAACGGAAACCGGACCGCGCATCACTTCAGCGCGTTCCAGCATATACGGGTCGATTACCGCATCGTTGTAGAAGTTACCCTGCATCTTCAGGCCATTCAGATAGTTATTCTGACTTTGGCCGTCGGCGGCAAATCCGCGAATAATCAGGTAGTCATAGGTGTTAGACGCGCCGCGGGTGCCTACGGCTACGCCTGGCGTGTAGCTGAGCGCCTCTTTAACTGATTTCGGCTGATGCAACGCCATCTCTTCGGCGGTGACCACTGAAATAGACTGAGGAACTTTTTGAATCGGGGTGTCAGTTTTGGTCGCCGTAGCAGACTGTCGTGCGGCGATGGTTGCCGCTGGCCCCCATGCGCTTTCTTGTGCGGCAGGTGCAGCAGTTACGGTGATGGTTTCTTCTTTCGGGTCAACCGCCGCCTGTGCATAGACAGACATGCCGCTAACCGCTGTGGCTACCACTACTGCGATTTTACGCAGCGATGAACTTGGCTGAGCAGTTTTAAGACGCGCCATTGGTATTTCTCTGATGAAAGTGAATGATAACGTAAACGAGAATTATTATTATAACGGCAGCATAATATTCGAAACTCTGGCGAGATAGCAAGCAATACGCGTCCCTACTAAAACTGAGGGGTTAAGAAATAACCAGATGAAAAGAAAGGGTTAATAAATTAGGCTGGAATGTTAGGGCTCAGAAGGAGCCCCGTGGGGGGTATCGCGTCTGCACAAATGAACATTAGCGGTAATACACTTCAAAGGTAGCCACAGCATCGACTTGACCTCCCTTCACGTTACCCGTTTTGATATAGCGCGCCTGAAGTGGAATGGTCACCGACTGATCCTTCGTCGTTTGCGCGACCGCCGTATAGTTACGATCAAACTGCAGCACGTTATCGTTACTGTCCAGAATTTGAATACCGACACCGTCGGCAGCGTGATCGCCCGTAGCAATGTTCAGGATATTGCCGTCAGTAACACCGGTCGAGCCCGCGGAGGTGAATTGATAGTCAATCTGAATGCCCGCATCGCAGTTATTGAGCTGAATTTTAAAGCTGTCATCGGACACCGTTTTGGAAACACCATTAGTCAATTCGCTGGCAACGATTGTCGAAAGCGGAGCCAGAATATGGCTCTCCACCAGGTTGCAACTGTTTGACAGAACGTTGACAGGGGCAGGAGAAAATCTGATCCTCGCCACGGTTAATCCATCATATATCCAGTCGGCATTTAACCGTGCAGGATCAATGTCTCCAAGACCCACCTCTCCGGTGGCGACAAACTGAACCTGAGCACGTGAATGAATAGTATACGTACTCTTGCTTTGGGTTCGTGACGACCCCAGATGTATAGGTGTCACCAGAGCTCCTGACGTTATTGCCTGGCCGTCCTTTACCCATGCCATGCGCACACCAATACCCGCGATATTGGTCTGGTAAACCCGAGGTAACGGATTATCGGTACGTTCATCGCTGTCAGTTAATACGGTATAACCGGTATAAATTGCACCATCGCTGTTACAGGAAACAGTGGCTATATTGCCTGATACCTCCTGCGTATAGAGGATAGTTCCAGGTTCTACATCCGCATTAACCGTCAACGCTGGAATGGTAATCGTTGACGTCGAAGGCTCACCGTCACCTGAAATAGAACAACTGGCGCTTACGGTCTGAGAACACATAAGCAACCCAGCACACAGCAGCCCCCGACGCCACCCTTTAATCATCCTTTGCATATTGCCTCCTTTTATCAATGGCAGTTGAGCGTTGCGGTGAAAATTCCCGGTTCCGGTTGTGCCGGAACCCTCACATCCGCCGAGCAGCGCTGCTGCGCCGTATCACCCCATTGCGCGGTCACGCGCTGCGTACCTTTTAACCCGGTGACAAACACTTCGCCGTCTCCGCCAACGATAGAGGTTGCCCCATCCATACTTAGCATCGCGCCAAAAGGCACAACCCCCTGGCCATGTCGCAAAGTCAACAAGGCACGTTTACCCGAGCGCGCGGTAAAGTCTGCCGCCACTACCGCACCTTTAGTCGGAATCACGTCCAGAGACGCATCCTGAATATCTAAATCATCGCGCCCGAGGGTATTCACAGTGATGGTATTGCGCCGATAGTTGGTTAAGGTCGGCACAATCGCATTGCCCCAACGGTCGGTATACACCCCTTGTGAATTCTGTATTTTGACGTTATCGCCATCAGCGATATGCACCACCGCAAAGGCATCCTGGATTGATTGTCCCAGCGTTATTCCCTGCGAGTGCGCGACAACGGATCCCTGTGCGCTATAGCCCCACTGTCTGCTGTCTTGCTGATAGCTATAATTAGCGCTGAATTCCCCCACTGAAGCCCGATAACGCGAGGAGAGATAGGCGCCGTAGCCCACGTTATTATCGGTATAGGTTTGCTGGAGGTTGTAATTTACGTTGTTATTTTCCAGCAGCGTGCCGCTTACACCCACCTGGTGCGAGGTATTACCTTTTTTCGAACTGGTCAGATTGTAGGTTCCCCAGGAGTTTGCCAGCCAGCGCGAGAGCGGAACGTTAATCGAAATAGAAACCTGCTGGTCGTTATCGGTCGATGGTGTTTTTGTCAGGCTGTAGTTCAGCGACCAGTTAACGCCCTGCCAGCTGCTGCTGTAACCAAAGCTGATGCTGCGCTCATGGCCTTCCATTTCCCAGTAGTCCTGCTGATAGGCGTTGGCATACACCGATCCCCAGCTATGTAACGACTGTGAAAGGTTTAGCTGTAAGCGACTGCGGCGGTTATAAGCATTGCGATAGCTGTAGATGCTGTCATCGTCGTAGGTATTATTTCGCTGATCGAGAGCCTCCTGAAAGGTATAGAATCCGGAGGTGGAATAACGATAGCTGGCCAGCGTGACCGTGGTATTGGTTAGCGGAAAATCTTTTGCGTACTGCGCGCGCCACGACTGTCCATTCGCATCCGCGCATCCGTTGTCAAACGAGGTTCTCGCCGCCGTCAGATCCGCCGACAGCGAACCAAAATCGCGTAAATCGGCCCCGATACCGACCAGTCCTGCGCGATACATTGACGCGCCCTGCAGACCGCCGTAAGCGGTAATTCCGTAAGGTAAGCCATAAATTGCCGTCGCCTGACCGAATTGCGGCCCCTCGCCATTATTAACATCGCGATATTTCCCAGCTGCCAGGCTGTACTTCAACGCGCCTTCACGTTGCATAATCGGCACCGAGGAACTGGCCTGAATAAAACTGCGCGTTGTACCGTCGGCCTCCGTCACGGTGACTTCCAGATCCGCTCCTGCCGTGACCTGGGTTAAATCACGGATTTCAAACGGGCCAGGCGAGACGTTGGTCTGGTAGATGGTATAACCGTTTTGTTTGATGGTCACTTTGGCATCGCTGTCAGCTATCCCGCGTACCACCGGGGCGAACCCCTGTATTCCACTGGGCAGCATGCTGGCATCGGTCTCCAGCTTAACCCCGGTCATTTGTACACCGTCGAACAGTTCGCCGTTGGTGTAGGTTTGCCCAAGCTGAAGCTGGCTGCGTAGGCTTTTGATATCACGCTCCAGCGTTGTGCTTACAGATTGCCAGCCGCTGTCATCCCCCCAGTTGCTGGAATTGCGCACCCGCCACGGGCCGATGTTCATACCCGAATTGAGGTTTGCCCAGGTGGAGGCGCTGTTATTCGCCCCATTCGACTGCTGACGAGAGCCCGATACATAGTAACTGGTCCACAACGCTGGAATTCCATCGTCCCAAGAGGAGGGTTTGCTTTCGCCCGAAACTTGTTTGTCGCGGTAAATTTGCGGAATACGCAATTGCAGTACCTGAACTTCTGGGCTGAAGTCATAGCGCGCATCCGCAATATACTCACTAATATCGCCCAGCAGCGTATTTTCATTAATATTATTAAATGCCGGAACAGTATCGACTTTGACGCCTAATTCGCGCAGTTCCGCTTTGGTAAATTGCGGAATCAGTTTGCTGTTATCTTTTGAAAGGAGGTAATTTAAATTTCGTTTATCGATACGTTCCTGATCCCAGACAATGGACGTTAAATAGCGTCCGGGAGATAACCCATTATGGCGTAAATAAGCCTCAAGCGCACCGGTATTCTCCAGCGGCGTCCCCGTTTCCAGCGCGTTGAGATTGAAATAATCGTCAGCGCAAACGGAGCCACTCGCCGTCAATATCGCGAATGTCAGCGTATTGAGTGCAAAAAGCCGGACAGTACGATGAGAAGTCATAAATGCCACCCGTAAGAAATCGATAGCTCATTTACAGCGACTGTTTCCACTGTCCGGTTTCTGATCCGTAATCATTAATTGCGGTCCAGACAACGTTACCTTTTACTGCCGATGACAACGGAAAACGCTGCTCAGCAAATGGTGCGACCATCATGGTTAATGCCGAAGGAGTGTTTTGCTCTGATGCTGCTTTAATCTCTGTTCCCGCTACTTTTAGATGTCCGAAGGTGACATAGAATGGGGTGGGATTTTTCACCACTAACTGGTTTTGGCTACGGCTAAACTGTAATGACTGCCAGGCCGTTTTCGCCTCACTTTCCCTCAACGTGGCCGGCCGATAGAACAGCTTTAATTTGCTCTTAATGGCAAATTGCAACGTGTTGTTATCGCGTAATTCTTCAGGGATCGCAGACACAGATTTGATATTCGCCATAAACAGCGATTCGCGGTCCTGTGGCAAAGCAGATTTATTACCGGTATAAACTACGTGCAGCAGCGTCTGGCGATTTTCCTCCAGTTTATAAATCGGTGGTGTGATAATAAATGGCGCTTTACTATCATCAATATTACTGACCCAACTATGCACCAGATAACGTTTATCATTATCTTTATTTTTTAATGTTACCTGCACTTCAGACTGGTTGGCAGGATAAATAATTCGCGTTCCACCAACCACTACGCCAGCATAAGCAATATGAATGCCAGTAGTTAACACCAGGGCTAATGTGGTAATGAGTCGTTTCATTTTTCAATTCCATTGAAATACTGGCCCAGCCTGGGCCAGATTTTATGACAATTAACGATAAATCAGGGTATAGGTTGCTTGCGCGCTATAATCACCGGTAGTCGGAACCATACTGCCAACCTGGATAACTTCAGCTTTATAATTAAACACCACGCTGTCGCCATTGGCCTTGTTCAGCGACACATCAGGATCTGAGCCATCAAATTTTACGTAATTACTGCTGCCTTCCGGCAACATACGCACGCCGAGGTTCGTCGCGGTCCCTGTCGGTTGTAATACTTCCTCGTTATATCCGGCGATACGCGTGCCATCAAATTTGATATTGAGGTTGGCAATCGCGGCATCACATTCCGTCAGCGTGATTGCAACAGATTGTGAATCTCCCACTTGCTTATCTGCGCCAAATGCAGTTTGTGAAAGATTATTAAACGTCACCGTACCATTTGTCGTAGTACCGTTAACATCCACTACGCAGCTATCAGGAATAATCTTTCCGTTAAAGGTTACGGTTCCCGTATCAACGGCTAACGCAGGCATCGCGGCTCCCGCCAATACACTGCTAACAAACAACGAGGTGAGAATTTTTTTGCACATAACGTATTCCTTACATATGTTCACAAAAAAGAAACAGAGGAAAATAAATTTTAACGAAAGGAAATAGAGACTGACTGGAGATACAGATGCAACAACATCACCAAATATATAATATATCTTTATCATCAACCCAAAAACATTCCTTTGCGTGATCTATTATACGATTCATAACTAATAAAAGCGAACCGATATATTAACCCAAGCAGATACAAAATATTTATAATTCCTTTTCTTTCATAAACATAACAACAAAAACAATATTTTCTTAACATTGAATTAAGCAATATTCAATTCATTCATTAAAACAATATAAAACATCACCCCATGAATCCCAAAAATAAGAAATGCGAAAAAAAGCACAAAATTGCGAGTAAAATTAGTCAATACCGAATACATATGAAAAAGTAATATATTGGGTCTATGATTAACAGCCCGGGAGGGGACTGCAAATACCTCAACAGCTTAATATTACTCACAGCAGCGATTCACCACGAAATGAGATCCATAACAAATTAGTGACTATGCGCGAAGACATTCAGAACACAGAGAGAAGGGAAAGGTAATAGCAACGCGAGGGAGAAGCCCCCAACACCGGCCTATGCCGATGCGGGGGAAGAACAGTGAAAACCAAAATCAGTTACTGCCGAACATATCCTTTATCCAGCCAGCGACACCGTCGCTATCTTTCTTTTCCTGCTGCGCCGGTTGTTGCTGCTGCTGTTGAGGCTGCTGCTGCGGCGTTGACTGATCGAACGGATTCCCGGTCGGCTGTTGCATCATTTCACCTTGCTGACACAGCGAATCAGGATCGGTAGTCCATACCGGAAGCGTACGCATCCCCCCGCTACAAACGAAGTTACCGTCGTAGTCCACGCCCATATCCACCACATCTTCCGGCGGCGTCAGCACCAGCGGTGTTGGCGTCTGGTTAGCCAGATAACGCTGATAAATCGACATCGCACCGCTGGCACCGTACAGCTTGGTTGGCTGGTTGTTATCACGGCCCACCCAGGTGATGGTTACCTGGCTGCCGTCGATCCCGGCAAACCAGGTATCCACGTTGTTGTTAGTGGTCCCGGTTTTCCCTGCCAGATGAAGCCCAGGATATTTCGCGCCAAGCTGACGCCCCGTACCACGCTGAACCACCTGTTGCATGGTCCACAGCGTCATATACGCCGCCTGCGCCGGAACGGCACGCTCGGCCTGCGGGAAGCTCTGATACAGCACCGTCCCATCTTCGGCAATCACCGAACGCAGCGCCGACAGCGGCGCGCGGTTCCCGCCGCTGGCGATAGTCTGGAACGCCTGCGCCACTTCGATCGGCGTCAGGTTCAACGCCCCCAGCAGCATGGCTGGAACCGGATTAAGCTGATCTTTCGGCGCGCCCAGCTTCAGCCAGGTATCGGTGACGGCAGGCAGGCCCAGCGCCATCCCCAGATTTACCGTTGGCACGTTCATTGAGCGCGTTAACGCATCCACCAGCATCACTTTTCCGCTTTCGCTATAGCGACGGTCATCGTTCTGCGGCGACCACACCTGGCCGTTAGGCTGGCGCAGCGCAATCGGGGCATCGGCAATCCAGGTATTTAGACGATACAGCTTCGGCTGGCTGAGCGCGGTCAGATAGGTCGCTGGTTTAGCCAAAGAACCAATCGAACGACGTGCCTGCATCGCACGGTTATAACCAGCGAACTGCGGTTCTGCCCCACCAACCATGGCACGCACTTCGCCGCTAAAGCGGTCGACCACCACAATCGCGGTTTCCAGATCGCTTAGCTTACGTTGTTTCTTCAGCACCGGAATACCTTCCACCGCCGCTTTTTCTGCAGCATCCTGCGCCACGGAATCAAAGGTGGTGAAAATCTTCACACCGGAGAGGTCTTTAACTTTATCGCCCAGCTTTGCCTGTAGCTCCTGGCGCACCATCTGCATAAAGGCGGGCTGCGGTGAGATCACCCCACCACGCGGCTGTACGCCTAACGGACGCGCGCTCAGCATGTCATACAGATCCTGGTCGATAATCTGCTGCTGTTGTAGTAAACGCAGCACCAGGTTACGACGCTCCAGTGCCAGCTTCGGGTTACGCCACGGGTTATAGATTGACGCCCCTTTAACCATCCCTACCAGCAGCGCTTGCTGGTCGAGGCTCAGCTCTTCCACCGGACGGCCAAAGTAGTAAAGGCTCGCCAGCGGGAAGCCGCGGATCTCATTGTCACCACTTTGACCGAGATAGACTTCGTTCATGTACAGCTCAAGAATGCGGTCTTTGCTGTAACGCGCATCCATGATCAGCGCCATATAGGCTTCGTTGGCTTTACGCCAATAGGAACGTTCGCTGGACAGGAACAGGTTTTTCACCAGTTGCTGGGTCAGCGTACTGGCCCCTTGTACCGTGCGCCCCGCCGTCAGGTTCGCCAGCACCGCACGGCCAATGGAATAGAGGCTGATACCGTCATGCTCATAGAAGTGACGATCTTCGGTCGCTAGCAGCGTGTCCACCAGCAGATCCGGGAATCCACTGCGCGGGACAAACAGGCGCTGCTCACCGTTAGGCGAAGAGAGCATGGTAATCAGCCGCGGATCGAGACGGAAGAAACCGAACTGGCGGTTGTTATCCATATTCTCGATAGTATCCAGATGGTCGCCATCAAAGGTCAGACGCGCGCGCACCTGCCCTTCTTTACTGTCCGGAAAATCAAACGGACGACGGATCATCTCGATGCTTTTCGCCTGCACGGTGAATTCGCCAGGGCGCGTCATCTTCGTCACCTGACGATACTGCGTAGCCTCCAGCAGTTTCACCATCTCGTTCTTGCCGATCGGCATTTCTGGCTCAAGGTTAACCATACGGCCATATACTGCCGCAGGAAGCTGCCAGACTTTACCATCTATACGGCTGCGGATTTTTTGGTCCAGATAAACGCCGTAAATGGCGATCAGCACCAAAAAAACAATCGACAGTTTTACCAGCAGCCAGAACCAGCCGCGTTTACCACGAGGCTTACGCCCTTTGCCTTTACCCTTACGCGGCATCGGTTCTTCATCCTCATAGTCATCATCATCATAATCGTCGTCATACTCTTCATCTCTGAGTTGACGACGGCTCACCTTTTGTTTCACCGGACGCGAGGGTTTCCCTTTACGTCCAATTGGCTCGCGGTCATTCCCCGCCATGCTTTTTCTCCGCAACATTCAGGCGCAAGGGCCCGATTCTCTGTTCTTCCGTCAGTTAACAGAAGAAGAAATCTCTCAATTTACTGCCGTGTTTATACCGGATGACGGCTTCGCTTTATCCGGCCTACAGTTTCATTACGAATACTTCTTTGTTCGCCGCGTTGGCGCGGTATTCGCCGGATCGTCCGGCCAGACATGTTTGGGATAGCGCCCTTTCATCTCTTTTTGCACCTCACGGTACGATCCCTGCCAGAACGCGCTCAAATCACTCGTTACCTGCAGCGGTCGTTGGGCCGGAGACAGCAGTTCCAGCACCAGCGGCACGCGCCCCTCGGCGATGGTTGGGGTCTTCGCTTCACCAAACATTTCCTGCATCCGAACCGCCAATACCGGAGGGTTATCCTCATGATAGCGAATGGCAATCCGGCTTCCCGTCGGCACAGTGTAATGCGCTGGCAGTTCACTATCCAGACGTTGCAGCATTGACCAATCCAGCAAACCGCGCAACGCCTGACCCACATTTAGCGCTTTTAACGCGCGTAACGAGTGCACACCGCTCATGTGCGGCAGCAGCCAGCTCTCCAGCGTCGCCAGCAGAGAATCCTCATCTACCGCGGGCCAGTTATACTCTGGCAACCAGTTTGCCGCACATTGCAGACGCAGGCGAAACTGCTCGGCTTCCGGCGTCCAGTTGAGCACACTTAGCCCTTTATCGCGAATGCCGTTCAACATCGCCAGATGCAACTCCTCTTCCGAGGGTTTGGCCAGCGCCTGTACTTTTACCGTTAGCTGGCCAATGCGCGACCGACGCAATGCTTTTAACGTTCCCTGAGTTTCATCCCATTCGATGGTGTCAGATTGTTGTAGCAGTTCAGGGCATGCCTGTATCAGCACCTCGATATCCAGCGGCAGAGCCAGCAGAATACGCGCATCCGGCGAAGCGCTGCCCTGCAGTAACAGCGGCGCAATCAGCCATTCATGGCGTCCGGAGGCGTCATCGGCATCCAGCATTGCCCCCATGCCATTCGCCAGTTGATAGCGCCCTTCCTGCCCGCGCCGACGCGCGATCCGATCGGCAAACGCCTGCGCCAGTAATGAGGGGAGCAGCGCGCTGTCCGGCTGTCCGCTGCGAACGTTAAGCCGTTTCAGTAATTGTTGACTGCGCTGCTGCCAGGCGGGCTGATTTCGTGAAAACGCTACAGCCAGATCGGTACTGCCACCGCGCGGCGGCTCTTCCAGAATCGCAGCCAGTTTTGCCGCCGTTGCCACTTCATTGTCATTGTTGGCGCTAACCAGCATAGCCGCTAAACGGGGGTCGTTACCCAACGTCGCCATTTTCTGCCCCGTGGCACTGAGCCTGTCACCCTCAAGCGCCCCCAGCATCTGCAGCAGCCGCTTTGCCGCCTGCAGGTTGATGGCGGGCGGTGTATCCAGCCAGTTCAGTTGCTCAGGGTCGGTGCATCCCCATTGCAGTAACTCCATCAGCAGTCCGGACAGGTCGCTCTGTAAAATCTCCGGTTCTCCCTGTGCCGCCGCTCTTTCCGCCTGCTCTTTGGCAAGTAAATGTAGGCAGATACCGGGTTCCAGACGGCCCGCGCGTCCCGCTCGCTGGGTCATCGAGGCCTGGCTTATGCGTTGGGTAATCAGTCGCGTTAAACCGGTACGCGCATCATAGCGCGCCACGCGCTCCTGGGCGCAGTCCACCACCAGCCGGATGCCTTCGATCGTTAAGCTGGTTTCGGCAATATTGGTCGCCAGCACCACTTTGCGTTTGCCTTGCGGAGCGGGCAAAATCGCCTGACGCTGCTCGGCAAGCGTCAGCGCGCCGTACAGTGGGCACAACAACACATCGCTGCCCACACGCGTTGCCAGTTGCTCCTGCACGCGCTGGATTTCCCCTACACCCGGTAAAAACAGCAGCAGCGACCCGCTTTCATGGCGCAGGAGTTCTGCCGTCGCTATCGCTACCGCTTCAGCAAAACGCAGATGCGCCGCCAACGGCTGATATCGTCGATCAACGGGAAAAGCGCGGCCTTCAGAAACGATCGTCGGCGCATCAGGCAACATCTGCTGCAAACGCCCGTTGTCCAAAGTGGCAGACATGATCAACAGTTTCAGATCGTCACGCAGCCCTTGCTGCACATCCAGCAACAGCGCCAGCGCCAGGTCGGCCTGCAAACTCCGCTCGTGAAATTCGTCGAGGATGATCAGCCCAACGCCCGTCAATTCGGGGTCGCGCTGGATCATGCGCGTCAGAACCCCCTCCGTCACCACCTCAAGGCGGGTCTGCGGCCCTACGCAGCTTTGCGCACGCATGCGATACCCCACGGTCTCGCCAGGCTTTTCATTCAGCAATTCCGCCAACCGCTGCGCCACATTGCGTGCTGCCAGACGCCGCGGCTCCAGCAAAATAATCCGTCCCTTGATACCGCGATGTTCAAGGAGTCGCAACGGCAGCCAGGTTGATTTCCCGGCACCGGTCGGCGCCGTCAGCAAAACCTGCGACGAGGCATCAAGGGCGGTAAGTAGTTCAGGCACTACGGCGGCAACGGGCAACGACGTCACAAATGACTCCAGAGGGTTAACATTCTTCGCGCTGCATTGTAGCATCGCGTTAATTCATAACCGAGTATCCATCATGTCTGAGCCAAAAAGGCTGTTCTTTGCGATTGAATTGCCTGGCGAGGTTCGGGAGCAGTTAATCCACTGGCGGGCCGCGCAGTTCCCCCCTGAAGCGGGTCGTCCCGTCGCCGCCGATAATCTGCATCTGACGCTCGCCTTTTTGGGCGACGTCAGCGCTGAGAAGCAGCATGCGTTAACGCAGCTTGCAGGGCGTATTCGCCAGCCGGGTTTTACGCTCAAACTCGACGATGCCGGGCAATGGCTGCGCTCGCGAGTCGTGTGGTTGGGAATGCGTCAGCCGCCGCGCGGGCTGCTGCAGTTGGCGAACATGTTGCGGGCACAAGCCGCACGCAGTGGGTGCCACCAGAGCCCGCAGCCGTTTCACCCGCATATCACGCTGCTGCGTGACGCCGGTCACGCGGTATCTATCCCTCCGCCAGGGTTTGGCTGGTCGTTTCCGGTAACAGAGTTTGGGCTTTATTCCTCCTCATTCATGCGAGGACGCACGCGTTACACGCAGTTGCAACGCTGGACGCTGACTGAATAATCAAAGGAACTGTTCATGCAATTTTCTCCACCTTTACAACCTGCAACGCTCATTCAACGCTATAAGCGTTTTTTAGCGGATGTGATCACACCGGATGGCACAACGTTAACGCTACACTGCCCCAATACGGGAGCCATGACCGGCTGCGCAACGCCGGGAGATACAGTTTGGTATTCGACATCAGAAAATACTAAACGAAAATATCCACATACCTGGGAATTAACGCAAACCCAATCCGGTGCACTTATTTGTGTTAACACGCTGTGGGCCAATAGATTAACGAAAGAGGCTATTCAGCGTTCGTTAATTTCGGAAGTTTCAGGCTACAGCACCTTGAAAAGTGAAGTAAAATACGGCGCCGAAGGGAGCCGCATCGACTTTTTGTTACAGGCGGATTCCCGACCTGACTGCTATATTGAAGTGAAATCAGTCACGTTGGCGGAAAAAGATCAGGGTTATTTTCCCGATGCCATCACTGAACGAGGTCAGAAACATCTTCGGGAATTGATGAGCGTAGCGGCCGAAGGCAAGCGCGCGGTGATATTTTTCGCGGTGTTGCATTCAGCCATTACACGGTTTTCACCCGCGCGCCATATCGATGCAAAATATGCGCAATTATTAGTTGAAGCACAGCTTAAGGGGGTAGAAATTCTGGTTTATAAAGCGGAACTTTCTGCCCATGGTATGACTCTTAAAGAGCCGTTGCCCATTACCTTGTAATGGTGTAAACATTCGGTTAATTAGTATTCTGGGCGCATGGGCAAATACGCTTTTCCTCACAGGGTTGTCAAGTGTTACGTTTAGATAATTGCTATCCGGAAAAGCATCTGCTATTTATAGCGACCTGATTTTTCCCCCGAACATGGGGATCGATAGTGCGTGTTAAGGAGAAGCAACATGCAAGAAGGGCAAAACCGTAAAACATCGTCCCTGAGTATTCTCGCCATCGCTGGGGTGGAGCCGTACCAGGAGAAACCGGGCGAAGAGTATATGAACGAAGCCCAGCTGTCGCACTTCAGGCGTATTCTTGAGGCATGGCGTAATCAACTTAGGGATGAAGTTGATCGCACCGTATCTCATATGCAAGACGAAGCGGCTAACTTCCCTGATCCGGTGGACCGCGCCGCACAGGAAGAAGAATTCAGCCTTGAGCTGCGTAACCGTGATCGTGAGCGCAAACTGATCAAAAAGATCGAGAAGACGCTGAAGAAAGTAGAAGACGAAGATTTCGGCTACTGCGAATCATGCGGCGTAGAAATTGGTATTCGCCGTCTGGAAGCGCGTCCAACAGCCGATCTGTGCATCGACTGTAAAACGCTGGCAGAAATCCGCGAAAAACAAATGGCAGGTTAATTCCGGTCATTTTTACCACGTTTACTACAGGCGGGAGCTTCTCCCGCCTTATTATTTGTTAGCCCGCAAAATGAGCGATTCACATTATATTGGCCGCTTCGCCCCTTCCCCCTCTGGCGAACTCCATTTTGGTTCACTGATTGCCGCCCTCGGGAGTTACCTGCAGGCCCGTGCTCGTCGCGGAATCTGGCGGGTACGCATTGAAGATATTGACCCCCCTCGTGAAGTTCCCGGTGCTGCAGACACGATTCTGCGTCAGCTGGAACATTACGGGCTGCACTGGGATGGCGATATTTTATGGCAATCCCAGCGTCATGACGCCTACCGCGAGGCGCTGGCCTGGCTGCATCAGCAGGATCTGAGCTATTACTGCACCTGTACGCGCGCGCGTATTCAAAGCGTCGGCGGTATTTACGACGGTCATTGCCGTGAGCTACGCCACGGGCCTGAACAGGCGGCGGTCCGCATTAAGCAACGCCATCCGGTGATGCAGTTTACGGACCAACTGCGCGGTGTGATTCAGGCTGATCCGCGGCTTGCAAAGGAAGATTTTATTATTCACCGTCGCGACGGGCTGTTTGCCTATAACCTCGCGGTGGTGGTAGACGACCACTTCCAGGGCGTGACGGAAATTGTGCGCGGTGCCGATCTTATCGAACCGACGGTACGGCAAATTTCGTTGTATCAACAGTTCGGCTGGCAAGCGCCGGACTATATTCATCTGCCGCTGGCGCTCAACGAACAAGGCGCTAAACTTTCAAAACAAAATCATGCACCTGCACTGCCGCAAGGCGATCCACGCCCGGTGATTGTTGCTGCGCTGCGCTTTCTCGGCCAGCACTCCGATATCCCGTGGCAGGAGATGCGCGTGGATCAGATTCTCACGTTTGCCATTGAAAACTGGAGTCTGACAGCGGTGCCAGAATCGGCGATCGTAAATCCGCCATTCTCAAATGCATCATGCTGAGCTATGATTAGCCGCTATTTTTACACAGCAACACTTGTTCTGATTGAAGTTTGACACTACCGAGGTGCACTATTTTTACCCGAGTCGCTAATTTTTGCCGCAAGGTGCTAAGCCGCGAGGAGCGCGAGGCCGAGCTCGCCGTCGCCCGTCCACATATGACGGTAATCCCGCGTGAGCAGCACTCTATCTCCCGCAAAGATATCAGTGAAAATGCCCTGAAGGTAATGTACAGGCTCAATAAGGCCGGATACGAGGCATGGCTGGTTGGCGGAGGCGTACGCGATCTTTTGCTGGGCAAAAAGCCGAAAGATTTTGATGTCACGACTAACGCCACGCCAGATCAGGTGCGAAAACTGTTTCGTAACTGTCGTCTGGTTGGTCGCCGTTTCCGTCTGGCCCATGTCATGTTTGGCCCGGAAATTATCGAAGTGGCAACTTTCCGTGGTCATCATGAAGGCAGCGAGTCCGATCGCACAACCTCACAGCGCGGACAAAACGGTATGCTGCTGCGCGACAACATCTTCGGTTCCATCGAAGAAGATGCCCAGCGTCGCGACTTCACGATTAACAGCCTGTATTACAGCGTGGCCGATTTCACCGTGCGTGATTACGTTGGTGGCATGCAGGATCTCGAAGAGGGCATCGTTCGCCTGATCGGTAATCCGGAAACGCGCTACCGCGAAGACCCTGTACGTATGCTGCGGGCCGTGCGCTTTGCCGCCAAGCTCGACATGCGTATCAGCCCGGAAACCGCTGAACCAATCCCGCGTCTGGCAACACTGCTTAACGATATTCCCCCCGCACGCCTGTTTGAAGAAGCGCTCAAACTGTTACAGGCGGGCTATGGGTATGAAACCTATAAAAAACTGCGTGAGTACAGCCTGTTCCAGCCGCTGTTCCCCACCATTACGCGCTATTTCACCGAAGACGGTGACAGCCCAATGGAACGCATCATCGCTCAGGTGCTGAAGAATACCGATAACCGCATCCACAATGATATGCGCGTTAACCCGGCGTTCTTGTTCGCCGCCATGTTCTGGTATCCGTTACTGGAAGCTGCGCAGAAAATTGCCCAGGAAAGCGGTCTGGCTTACTACGATGCCTTCGCACTGGCGATGAACGACGTACTGGATGAAGCCTGCCGCTCGCTGGCGATCCCGAAACGTCTGACCTCGCTGACCCGTGATATCTGGCAGTTGCAGCTACGCATGTCTCGACGCCAGGGCAAACGCGCCTGGAAGCTGATGGAGCATCCGAAGTTCCGCGCCGCTTACGATCTGCTGGCCCTGCGTGCCGAAGTGGAAAACAACGCTGAACTGCAGCGTCTGGCGCAGTGGTGGGGAGAATTCCAGGTTTCAGCACCGCCGGAACAAAAAGGCATGCTCAACGAACTCGACGAAGAACCGGAACGCCGTCGTCATCGTCGCCCGCGTAAACGCGCCCCGCGCCGTGAAGGTTCCGCGTGACCATCGCCTATATCGCTCTCGGCAGTAATCTGGCCTCTCCTCTGGAGCAGGTTAATGCTGCCGTAAAAGCGATTGGCGACATTCCCGACAGCCGTATCGTCGCTGTTTCCTCCTTTTACCGCACACCGCCATTAGGCCCACAGGATCAGCCAGATTACCTGAACGCTGCCGTGGCGCTGGAAACCACTCTCGCTCCCGAAGAATTGCTTAATCATACCCAACGCATTGAGCTGCAACAGGGACGCGTACGTAAAGCCGAACGCTGGGGGCCGCGCACTCTGGACCTCGATATTATGCTGTTTGGCGATGAAGTGATTAATACCGAACGTCTGACCGTGCCGCACTACGACATGAAAAACCGTGGTTTTATGCTGTGGCCGCTCGCTGAAATCGCACCTGAGCTTATCTTCCCGGAGGGTATCAGCCTGCATCAGCACCTCACCCATCTTGGTGCAGCAAAACCTGCACACTGGTAAAGTATCCTCTCCCCTTCAGCGTTTACTACTTTAGTGCCAAACGGTTGCTTAAAACAATTGCCCCCCTGAATGTGACTGTTAGAATGCCGATAAATATGACTTTCATCATCAGGAAATGTTATGAAACCCACCACCATTTCACTGCTGCAGAAATGCAAGCAAGAGAAAAAACGCTTCGCGACCATTACCGCCTACGACTACAGCTTCGCTAAGTTATTTGCCGACGAAGGCATTAATGTGATGCTGGTTGGCGACTCGCTGGGCATGACGATTCAGGGGCATGACTCCACCCTACCGGTTACCGTTGAAGATATTGCTTACCACACTCGTGCCGTACGTCGTGGCGCCCCCAACTGTCTGCTGCTCTCCGACCTGCCATTTATGGCTTACGCCACGCCGGAACAAGCATTTGAAAACGCCGCGGTGGTGATGCGGGCGGGCGCTAATATGGTCAAAATTGAAGGCGGCGCCTGGCTGGTGGATACGGTAAAAATGCTCACCGAACGCGCCGTACCGGTTTGCGGTCATCTGGGATTAACACCGCAGTCGGTGAATATTTTCGGCGGCTATAAAATTCAGGGCCGCGGCGACGCCGGGCAGGTATTGCTGGATGACGCGCTGGCCTTAGAAGCCGCTGGCGCTCAGTTGCTGGTGCTGGAGTGCGTGCCGGTTGAGCTGGCGAAGCGCGTCACCGAAGCGCTGTCGATTCCGGTTATCGGTATCGGCGCTGGTAACGTCACCGATGGACAAATCCTCGTCATGCACGATGCCTTTGGCATTACCGGTGGCCACATCCCGAAATTTGCGAAGAATTTCCTCAATGAAGCAGGCGACATGCGCGCCGCAGTGCGGCAGTATATGGCTGAAGTGGAGTCCGGCGTTTATCCGGGCGAAGAACACAGTTTCCACTAATTTTTCAGGCCATATATCGGCCTGAAAAGCGTAGCGCCATCAGGCGGTTCGCTGCATGTTGCCGGATGGCGGCGTAAACGTCTTATCCGGCCTACGGTTCCTCAGGCAACTCAAGGAGTCTTGTCGTGTTAATCATTGAAACCCTGCCGCTGCTGCGCCAGCATATTCGTCGTCTGCGTCAGGAAGGCAAACGCGTCGCTCTGGTTCCCACCATGGGCAACCTGCACGACGGCCATATGAAGCTGGTCGATGAGGCAAAAGCGCGGGCTGATGTGGTGATCGTCAGCATTTTCGTCAACCCGATGCAGTTTGACCGACCGGACGATCTGGTGCGCTATCCGCGCACGCTGCAGGAAGATTGTGAAAAGCTGAACAAGCGTAAAGTCGATTACGTTTTTGCGCCTGCCGTTGAGGAAATCTACCCGCAGGGGCTGGAAGGCCAGACGTTCGTTGAAGTTCCCGGTCTCTCCACCATGCTGGAAGGCGCCAGCCGTCCAGGCCATTTCCGTGGCGTTTCCACTATCGTCAGCAAGCTGTTTAACCTGATCCAGCCTGATATCGCCTGCTTTGGCGAGAAAGATTTCCAGCAGCTCGCACTGATCCGCAAAATGGTGGCGGATCTGGGTTATGACATTGAGATCGTTGGCGTGCCGATTATTCGCGCCAAAGACGGTCTGGCGCTTAGCTCACGTAACGGTTATCTGACCGCAGAGCAGCGAAAAATTGCGCCGGGTCTGCACAAAGTGATGAACGGCATCGCTGAAAAGCTGCTTGCCGGCCATCGTGACCAGGAAGAGATTATTGCCATTGCCGAGCAGGAACTGAATGAAAAAGGCTTCCGTGCCGACGATATTCAGATACGTGATGCCGACACGCTGCTGGAGCTGACGGAAACCAGTAAACGCGCGGTGATTCTGGCCGCCGCCTGGCTGGGTCAGGCACGTCTGATCGATAATCAAAGCGTTACATTAGCCCAGTAGACAGGGGTTAAAAATCAGGCAATACTGCCTGAGAATTTCTCAAAGCAGGCCAGTAGTGCCTGCTTAGCCAAGGTAAACGACAGGGTATAGAAGTTATGATTCGCACCATGCTGCAAGGCAAGCTCCACCGCGTAAAAGTCACGCAGGCGGACCTGCACTACGAAGGCTCCTGCGCCATCGACCAGGATTTCCTCGATGCCTCTGGTATTCTGGAAAACGAAGCTATTGATATCTGGAACGTGACCAACGGTAAACGTTTCTCAACCTATGCGATTGCGGCTGAACGCGGCTCCAGAATCATCTCGGTGAACGGCGCAGCGGCACACTGTGCTGAAGTCGGCGACATTGTGATTATCGCCAGCTTCGTCACCATGTCTGATGAAGAAGCCCGCACCTGGCGTCCGAAAGTGGCCTACTTTGAAGGCGACAACGAAATGAAGCGCACCGCGAAAGCCATTCCGGTACAGGTTGCCTGACAGCCCTTACCCTTGCGGCTGATTACTTATCAGCCGCGACATCATCTCCAGCGAATCCGTTCTTAAAATATAAAGTCTTTTCAATAAGAACGGATTATCCCCCGGTTTAACCTTCCCTCTCACCGTGGTGACCGCCATGTGGAATCCCGCGTCGCCTGCCGCTTTTACTGCGGTGGCGTTATAGCCGCCAAACGGGTAAGAAAGATAAAGAACGTGAGGGTTAAACTGAGACAACGCCCGACGCGAACGGGCAAAATCAAACAGAATATTGTGATAGCTGCGACTCAGCAGGATTGGCCGGTGATTCGCATCAACCCGATGTAAAAAATGGGTATGCGACTGGAAGTCGAACACGTCCCTAATCTCATTCAGTTCCGCGATGCTCATAAACTGCAGTGATTTCGGATCCCACTTCTGCGAGTGGCGCTTGATACGTGAGGAGATAATAAACGCCGTTGCCTTCATGCCGTGCTGCTTCAGAATCGGGTAAGCATAACGACTCACCGACTTCAGACCATCATCAAAAGTCAGCACCACCGCCCGCGCCGGGAGATTCATATTATTGCGAACATAGCCTTCCAGTTGGTACATCGTCAACGTGGTGTAGCCGCGGTCCTGTAGCCAGGCCATCTGGTTGCTGAAGGCGCGTACGGAGGTTGTCGTGGAGGTGTGACGAAAACGGGTATTCTCTTCATCGCGCAGAATATGGTGATAGGTTAACACCGGGATACCGTTGTCTTCCTGCGCATCCAGAGCGCTGATATAGGCCAGTCTGCCGCCAATACGGATCTGGTACCAGGTTTGGTTGAGACGGTCTTTAAGCTTGCTGATAACCGGATAACGCAGATTATCCGCCAGCACGCCAAACGGGGCGCTACCAACATCCGGAGCGTTATAAACCGGCGTATCTTTCCAGGTGATCAGGCTTTGGTTGCTGAGGGGTTTATTGAGATCGCCCAGACCATCGTCGACTTTCTGCCGCCCCTGCACAGGCTCCAGATGCCCTTTATCAATAAACCCGGTACCAAAACCAAAGGTAAATTCGTAATAGTCTGCCGCAATTGGCTCAACGGCGAGGATCTGCCCGGCGCGAATATTTCCTACCGTCACCATCTTGTTGCCAATCTGCGCCCACACGGCGGCTGCTTCGGTGGTTTGCATGTAGCGAGCAGGCAAAGCCGCAGCTATGCTGCCAGAAAACAGGAGCAATAAAACAAGCAGAACGCGCATCACCATATGAGATAACCGAGGCGAGAAACCCCGGCTATTGTAGCAAAAGCGCCATCAATACCAATGATTAATACTCATACAAATCATGCTTCAACACGAAGGGGGGATTTTTCTGTTGTTGATGCCAGAGGCTAGAGACTTCGGGCCCGCCAAGCGCAACGATGCTATCACGAAACGCAGAACTGCTCATCGATTCCCGCGACGAAAGCATTCGCTCAAGCAATGGATAACTGATACCTGAAATCACTTCACACTGGGGATGTTTATGGCTCATTAACGAAGCCACGCGGTAAGGCGCGGCCCCGGCCATATCCGTCAGGAATATCACCCCCTCGCCAGAGTCTGTAGCATGCAGGGCATGGCACATCATGCGACTTAGCATATTCGAGCTAAGCCCACGCCAAAACTCACCGCCTGGCATTGAACCAACGGGCCGTACTTTTTCTCCAGACGATGCAGCATATCCTGTGCCTTATCATCATGACAGGTAATTACCCAACCTAGCATTGCCTACCTCCTTAGCAGGCAAGTAGTTTATCAGGGTGATAAATCCGTAATGGTGATAAGCATCAAAAGTCTTCCTCTCCCAGGCAAGGAGAGGAAGAAAGACTTAGCTGCGCAGGCCGCGTCCGCGCTGAATCAGGTACCAGCACAGCAAATAAAACGCCGCGATAAACACCACCAGCACGCCAAAGGTCGTGACCAGCGGAACATCGTGGATCCCCAGGAAGCCGTAACGGAAACCGCTAATCATGTAGACAATCGGGTTCAGATGCGACAGTCCCTGCCAGAACGGCGGCAACAGCGTTAACGAATAGAAAACGCCGCCCAGATAGGTCAGCGGAGTCAGCACGAAGGTTGGGATCAGGCTGATATCGTCAAAGGTTTTAGCGAAAACCGCGTTCAACAGACCGGCCAGCGAAAACAGCACCGCTGTTAACACCAGCGTAAGCGCCACAAAGACCCAGGAATGCACCTGGAACGGCACAAAGAACAGCGAAATCGCTGTTACCAGGATCCCTACGCACAGGCCACGCGCCACGCCGCCGCCAACAAAGCCGGCGATGATCACGTGCGTCGGTACCGGAGCAACCAGTAACTCTTCAATGTTGCGTTGAAACTTGGCGCTGAAGAATGACGATGCCACGTTAGCGTACGAGTTGGTAATTACCGCCATCATAATCAGCCCTGGCACGATAAACTGCATGTAGCTAAAACCATGCATTTCGCCGATACGCGAGCCGATCAGGTTACCAAAGATAATAAAATAGAGCGTCATAGTAATGACGGGAGGAACCAGAGTCTGGACCCAGATTCGCATAAAGCGGTGGATCTCTTTCGCCCAGATGCTTTTCAGCGCAACCCAATAAAGCTGCATCATGCGCGATCTCCTTGTTTTTCATGCACCAGAGAAACAAACAGTTCTTCCAGTCGGTTCGCTTTGTTTCGCATACTCAATACCTGAATGCCCTGGGCGCTCAGCTGTGAGAACACGCTGTTGACCCCCTGTTCACGCAGGACTTCCACTTCCAGCGTGGAGGTATCCACCAGCCGGTATTGATAGCCCTCCAGTTTTGGCAGCGGGCTTTTCGGCGCCAGATCGAGAATAAAGGTCTCGGATTTCAGCTTAGAGAGCAGGCTCTTCATCGAGGTGTTTTCCACCAGCTCGCCGTGCTGAATAATGCCGATGTTGCGACACAGCATTTCCGCTTCTTCGAGATAGTGAGTGGTCAGAATAATCGTGGTGCCTTTGTCGTTTAAATCCTTTAAAAAACCCCACATTGAACGACGCAGCTCAATGTCGACCCCCGCCGTCGGTTCATCAAGGATGAGTAATTTAGGCTCGTGCATTAGTGCGCGGGCAATCATCAGACGGCGTTTCATCCCGCCGGAGAGCATGCGCGCGCGCTCGTTACGTTTTTCCCATAAATCGAGCTGCTTTAAATATAATTCGCTGCGTTTGACCGCCTCTTTATACTCAACGCCGTAATAACCCGCCTGGTTGACTACGATCTGCTGCACGGTTTCAAACGGGTTAAAGTTAAACTCCTGCGGTACCAGACCAAGCTGGCGTTTCGCATTAACGGTATCTTTTTCAAGATCGTATCCGAAGACGCTCACCCGCCCAGAGGTTTTATTCACCAGCGAGCTGATTATCCCGATGGTGGTGGACTTGCCTGCGCCATTCGGTCCCAAAAGCGCATAAAAATCCCCCGCTTCGACTTGCAAATCTATTCCGCGTAACGCCTGAACGCCACCGGGATAGGTTTTTTTAAGTTGTTGAAGTTCCAGAGCAATGGTCATGGTTTTTTACTTACCTTACATTCTAATGCTTGATATTTGGTTTTAATAAATCAGGAGTTAACCTATATTAGCGCAACGCAATTCAATTGGTTACAGCCTCCATGAAAGACATAGATACACTCATCAGCAACAACGCGCTATGGTCAAAGATGCTGGTAGAAGAGGATCCCGGATTTTTTGAAACGCTGACTCACGCACAAAATCCGCGCTTTTTATGGATTGGATGTTCCGACAGTCGCGTTCCCGCAGAACGTTTAACCGGTCTTGAGCCGGGTGAATTATTTGTTCACCGTAATGTTGCCAATCTGGTTATTCACACCGACCTGAACTGTCTCTCAGTGGTTCAGTATGCGGTGGATGTGCTGGAAGTGGAACATATTATTATTTGCGGCCACTATGGATGTGGTGGCGTACAGGCGGCTATTGAAAATAAAGAACAGGGGCTGATTGATAACTGGTTACTGCATATTCGCGATATCTGGTTTAAACACAGTTCACTGCTGGGCGAAATGCCGCAGGAACGTCGCATTGACACCCTGTGCGAACTGAATGTAATGGAGCAGGTCTACAACTTGGGCCACTCAACCATCATGCGTTCAGCCTGGAAGCGCGGTCAGAAAGTTACCATTCACGGCTGGGCTTACGGTATTCATGATGGCCTGCTGCGCGATCTGGACGTCACCGCCACCAGTCGCGAAACGCTGGAACAGCGCTATCGCCAGGGGCTGTCTAACCTCAGCCAGAAACATACCAATCACAAGCAGATACCAACAAGCGGCAGCGACGCTTAAGTCGCTTTTCGGCCTGCGGGGAAGTATCGTGCAGGCCGAATAAGCAAAGCGCCATCAGGCGCTCCCGACATTACTCGTCCAGCAGTACCACTTTACCAACGTACGGCAGATGGCGATAACGCTGGGCATAGTCAATACCATAGCCGACAACAAACTCATCTGGGATAGAGAATCCGATAAACTCAACCGGAACATCCACTTCACGACGGGTAGGTTTGTCCAGCAGCGTACAAATAGCCAGGGATTTCGGCTCGCGCAGGCTCAGAATCTCACGCACTTTGGACAACGTATTACCGGAGTCGATGATGTCTTCGACAATCAGCACGTCCTTGCCACGAATGTCTTCATCCAGGTCTTTCAGGATTTTAACATCGCGCGTGGTGGACATTCCGCTGCCATAGCTGGAAGCAGTCATGAAATCGACTTCGTGGGAGACATGCACTTCACGGCACAGGTCGGCCATAAACATAAATGAGCCGCGTAACAGACCAACCAGAACCATATCGCTGCCGCTGTCCTTGTAACGTTCGTTAATCTGACGTCCCAGTTCAGCAATACGCGCTTTGATCTCCGCTTCCGGGATCATGACTTCAACAGTATGTTTCATATCTCTAACCATATGATTTAAAAACAAATCACTCAATGCTAACTTTTAATAAGCCAGCATCTAAGCGCAAGGCACGCAGTATACCAGCAAAAGCATTCATACGCGGCATCTGTTGATAAAGTTCATAATGTGACGTTTATCACGCGTTTTAGCTCCTATAATTAACTGCTATTAAAGAAATAACACCTGTGATGGTATTTTTTATGGCAAATAACAACGTACGTTCTCAACGGCTTATCGTGACCCTGAGCGCCCTGTTTGCGGCACTTTGTGGACTATATCTCCTGATTGGTGGAGGCTGGCTGGTCGCCATCGGTGGCTCCTGGTATTACCCGATCGCGGGCCTTGCCATGCTCGGTGTGGCTCTCCTGCTGTGGCGCAGTAACCGATCCGCCCTTTGGCTGTATGCCGCCCTGCTTCTCGCCACCATGATTTGGGGCGTCTGGGAAGTCGGCTTTGATTTCTGGGCGCTGACGCCGCGTAGTGACATCCTGGTCTTCTTTGGTATCTGGCTTATCCTGCCTTTCGTCTGGCATCGCCTGATTATCCCTTCCAGTGGCGCAGTAGCGGCGCTGGTGGTGGCCCTGCTGATTAGCGGCGGTATCCTGACCTGGGCTGGCTTCAACGACCCACAAGAGGTTCACGGCACGCTGAGTGCAGATACCTCTCAGGCCGATGCAATCTCAGCGGTTGCCGACGAGGACTGGCCGGCTTACGGTCGCAATCAGGAAGGTCAACGCTACTCACCGTTAAAACAAATTAACGCTGACAACGTTCATCAGTTGAAAGAAGCCTGGGTATTTCGTACCGGGGATTTAAAACAACCCAACGATCCCGGTGAAATCACCAATGAAGTCACGCCAATAAAAGTGGGGGATACTCTTTATCTGTGTACCGCCCATCAGCGGCTGTTCGCCCTGGATGCGGCCAGCGGGAAAGAGAAGTGGCATTTCGATCCCCAACTCAATACCAATACCAGCTTCCAGCACGTAACCTGTCGCGGCGTTTCTTATCATGAAGCCAGACCGGATACGGCTTCTGCAGAGGTGATGGCCGACTGTCCGCGCCGCATCCTTTTGCCGGTCAATGATGGTCGACTGTTTGCCTTGAATGCCGAGACCGGCAAGCTGTGCGAAACCTTCGCCAATAAAGGTATTTTGAATCTGCAGACCAATATGCCGGATACCTCACCGGGCCTGTACGAACCGACGTCTCCCCCGATAATCACCGATAAAACTATCGTTATTGCCGGGTCGGTAACCGATAACTACTCAACCCGCGAAACATCCGGGGTGATACGTGGTTTTGACGTCAATAACGGCAAGCTTCTGTGGGCGTTTGATCCCGGAGCCAAGGATCCTAATTTCATCCCATCAGATGAACATACCTTCACCTTTAATTCACCCAACTCCTGGGCGCCTGCGGCCTACGACGCGAAGCTGGATCTGGTGTATCTGCCCATGGGCGTTACCACGCCGGATATCTGGGGCGGTAACCGCACACCGGAACAGGAACGTTACGCCAGCGCCATTCTGGCGTTAAATGCCACGACCGGGAAATTGGCCTGGAGCTATCAGACCGTTCACCACGATCTGTGGGATATGGACTTACCGGCGCAACCAACCCTGGCGGATATTAACGTCAATGGAGAGAAAATTCCGGTCATTTATGCCCCGGCAAAAACCGGTAATATCTTTGTGCTCGACCGCCGTAATGGTGAACTGGTGGTGCCTGCCCCGGAAAAACCGGTGCCGCAAGGTGCAGCCAAAGGTGATTATGTCAGCAAAACCCAGCCGTTCTCCGATCTCAGTTTCCGTCCGCAAAAAGATTTAAGTGGTGCGGATATGTGGGGCGCAACCATGTTTGACCAGTTGGTGTGCCGCGTAATGTTCCACCAGCTGCGCTATGAAGGCATTTTTACCCCGCCTTCAGAGCAAGGCACTCTGGTGTTCCCGGGTAACCTCGGCATGTTCGAATGGGGCGGTATTTCCGTTGATCCCAACCGTCAGGTAGCCATTGCCAACCCGATGGCGCTGCCGTTCGTTTCTAAGCTGATCCCACGCGGTCCCGGCAACCCGATGGAGCCGCCGAAAGATGCCAAAGGTACTGGCACGGAGTCCGGTATTCAGCCGCAGTACGGCGTACCGTTCGGCGTAACGCTCAATCCATTCCTTTCACCATTTGGCCTGCCGTGTAAGCAGCCAGCATGGGGCTACATTTCCGCCGTAGATCTGAAAACCAATCAAGTGGTGTGGAAAAAACGCATTGGCACGCCACAGGACAGCATGCCATTCCCAATGCCGGTTCCGGTGCCGTTCAATATGGGGATGCCGATGCTGGGTGGACCTATCTCCACCGCGGGTAACGTGCTGTTTATAGCCGCGACTGCCGATAACTATCTGCGCGCATACAACATGAGCAACGGTGAAAAACTGTGGCAGGGTCGGCTTCCGGCAGGCGGCCAGGCAACGCCGATGACGTATGAAGTTAACGGTAAGCAATATGTGGTGATATCCGCCGGGGGCCACGGCTCATTTGGCACCAAGATGGGCGATTATATTGTGGCATATGCGTTGCCGGACGACGCGAAGTAAAATGGACAACGCCCGCTAATCAGCGGGCGTTTTTTTATTCAAACTTCAGTGACAGTAACGACGCTTTTGCGGCTTCCTGATACTGAGCCACAAGATCTTTGGTCATATTGAAGGAGACCTGCACCGCTTTCTCGTTTTGCGAGGTAATCAGCAGCATATTGAGAATTTCAGTATCCGGCGCTTGAGAACGGAAAGTAATCAGCCACGCTTTATGTCCATCAACCGTGACAGGTTCCGCCTGCGGCTTGAAGTTGGTCAGCATCTTCAGTGTCGCATCCTTTGCCATATCCAACTGAGCGGCAGGCAACGCGTTGCGCCCGGCGGTAATACCTAGAGACGCTTTACCGCGTTCGTCACCGTAAATCACCTGTGGACGGTTTTCAGAAGGGTATTTGATTTTTGCCATTTCGTCCGGCATTGGCGTGAGCGTCTGCGGAATTTCGAGACTTAAATTCAGTTTTGAAATCTGTTGGCGTTCCATCTTCATCGCAGCCTGTGCCGAAACCGCCAGAAGCATAATAAAAGATGCCGTCAGTACTTTTCGCAAAAGGGTCATGAATACCTCGTGATGAGTGAGTAACCTCATCAGTATATGAATGCCTTTACTCGACGATAGAGTAATAATCCGTTTTTGAAATAAACATTTAGCGGATAGCGCCACCGCTATCCGCCGCTGTTTATACGGTAAAACCGAGCATCATCCCGGTATCCTCATGCTCTAACAAATGGCAGTGCGCCATATAGGCATGTTCCTTTGGCGCGTCGTGGTCAAATTTCACCAGCACCTCGCTCACGCCGCCCTCAACCCGCACCGTATCTTTCCATCCCGCGCGGTGCGCAGCAGGTGCTTTGCCATTTTCAGACAGAATACGGAACTGCGTGCCGTGAATGTGGAACGGATGCAGCATCATGTCGCCCTGACCGGAAATCACCCAGCGTTCGTGTTGACCTTTCGCCGCGGCAAACATCGGTTTATTCATATCAAACGCCTGACCATTAATCCGGTTGGCATTATGGAAATCGAATGTTCCATGCTTCATGTTGCCCATGTCACCATGCTGCATATTCCCCATCTCACCGTGGTTCATATTGCCATGCTTCATGTTCCCGTGGCCCATATTGTCATTATTCATATGGCCCATCATCTTGCCATGATCCATACCCGCCATAGCCTGAGCGCCGTACTTCTTCATCAACATTTGCATGCCCATCATGTCGAGCATTGGGTCCATCGATAATTGCAGTTTGCGCACCGTCAGCCCCTCAAGCGATGGCAGCGCCGGCATGGATGTCAGCGTATCCGGCAACGTGCCGGAAGCAGTAATCAGCAGCGGCTGAACGCGCATCACCGGATGCGGCTTATCAAATGGCGCAATCGCCATGCCCATCTGACCCACAGGCAGAGTGACCAGATCAAACGCTTTACCGTCGCTCACATCCACCAGCACTTCAAAGCGTTCGCCCATCAGCATAGGAAGTTCGGTTACTTTTACTGGCTCCGCCAACAGTCCGCCGTCGCTGGCAATAACGTACAAAGGACGATTGTCGCTGGCCGCGATATTCAGTGAGCGTGCGTTACAACCATTTAGCAGACGCAGGCGTAGCCAACCGCGCGGTGCAGCATGCTGAGGATAAATCGCCCCATTGGTCAGCAGCGTATCGCCAAACCAACCGACGGCAGCGGTCATGATGTCCAGTTGATAGTTAACCTGACCATCAGCAGAGAACTGTTTATCCTGAATAATCACCGGCACATCATCAATACCCCACTGCTTAGGCAGCAGCAACTTGCGAATCTCTTCATCTTCAATCAGCACCAGTCCGGCCAGGCCCATCGCCACCTGATGACCGGTCTTCCCATGCTGATGCGGGTGGAACCAGCAGGTTGCCGCGCGCTGATCCGGTGTGAAGGTCACAGAACGTTTCCCACCCGCCGGAATAATACCTTGCGGGCCACCGTCGACTTCACCGGGGATTTCCAGCCCGTGCCAGTGCAACGTCGTCTCTTCGGCAAGCTGGTTATGGATATCCACCGTCACCGATTGCCCTTTGCTCAGCTTGACCGCCGGCCCGAGCAAACTGCCGTTATATCCCCAGGTCGTGGCTGTTTTACCGGCAAAACTCGACTGTCCGGCTTGCACGATCAGCTGCATACGGTTAGAGGCATCTGCGGTTAACAGGTCTGGAATGGGTAATGCGGGACGGTCTGCAGCAAATACGCTCCGGCTCCACAGAGGTAACGCTGACGCGACGCCCAGCGCCACGGAGTACTTTAAAAAGTCACGGCGTTGCATAATCACTTCCTTATATTCAGCAGCTTAAGCAGGCTATCTTTTAAGCATAAGCCTTCCCCTTACGGGAAGGTCAAGTAAACGGCTAATAATAAAGGTCGTCGCTTCGCTCGCAGTGTGCTAACGTTTAAATTCCGTGATGCAGTGGTAGAAGCAATGAAGACGTTTTTCAGAACCGTTTTGTTCGGCAGCCTGATGGCCGTATGCGCAAACAGCTACGCGCTTAGTGAGTCCGAAGCCGAAGATATGGCCGATTTAACGGCAGTTTTTGTTTTTCTGAAAAATGACTGTGGATACCAGAATTTGCCAAATGGGCAGATTCGTCGCGCACTGGTCTTTTTTGCCCAGCAAAACCAGTGGGACCTAAGTAATTACGACACCTTCAATATGAAAGCGTTGGGTGAAGACAGCTACCGCGACCTCAGCGGTATTGGCATCCCAACGGCCAAGAAATGCAAAGCGCTGGCACGTGACTCCCTGAGCCTGTTGGCTTACGTTAAATAGCCGCGCTGCGGAACCAGCAAGCTTCGCTTACTCTTTTACCGGCAACGTCAGCAACACTGATTTTGCTTGGTTTTCCCCTTTAGTGACTCTCAATATCGCCAGCCCCAGTTGCCGCCCAACCTCTTCGAGATCGACGGTAAAGAGACAACTCGACGACACCACTCGCACAGAAAAATCGCTGCTTGCCGTGGCACACAGCATGTTTTTTTCATTGAGTCCGCACTCGGGTAACGAGGCCAGATAGTGACTCGCCCCCGTCAGTAAAAAGTCGTTGATGAAAATAATGAAATCAGGCCGCTCTGGCTGCTGTAGAAATTGCCGCGCGGCCTCTTCACCGGAAGATTCAGCTACGCTGCCAAAGAAAACCAACCCGTCATGGTAATGAATCCCTTGCACCGCCAACGCCTGCAAACAGCCGGTCAAGAACTGACGGCCATGCATACTGTCCGGGCCAAGCGTCGCAATGGCAATACGTTGCGCTCCGCGACGCAGTGCCGCACGCACGCATTGTTTCCCCATCTCCTCATGATGAAAATCGACCCAATTGAAGTTCCCGCCCAGCGAGCGGCTTTGCCCCATCGTCACAAAGGGAAACTTTAGTTCATCAAGCAGAAGGATCCGTTCATCATCAATACGAGTGTCTGTCAGGATAATCGCGTCAGCACGGTTCTGCTCAACAATTTTATGCAGCAGTTGTAGCTCACTTTCGCGATCGGTAGAAATATGGATGACCGGATCGATGGCACTCTCTTTTAAACTAGCCTGCAGCCCCCTGGCGATAGCCATAAAGAACGAGGCGGTATGGATATTGCCATCATCCGCTGCAGGCAGCAGCAGAGCCACGACCCCTGTTTTACCACTACGCAAATAGCGGGCTGATGCATTTGGCCGGTAACCCAGTTTATCCGCCGCTTCCAGTACCTTTTTACGTGTGTGGTTACTAATATCACTTTTATTATTTAGCGCTTTCGAAACCGTCGCTGTCGAAAGATTAAGATACGCCGCTAGCTCTTTTATATTCATATTTATTATGGACTAAATAGCTCTGAACAAGGATATTCCTGCCAATTTAACTGATTAGTTTTTACGTGACAATAAAAAACATTTCGACACGACTTTATTGTGTAGCAACGATCACAATTATGCAGTTACAACCATTGAAATCATTATTTTTCAGATCTAGCATAAAACAATACGAAATCGATTAAGTATTAAAACAAAAATCTCTGAAAATAATCATACAAACAAAGGTACTTATATCATGACATTAGATAGTACGCTTCCAGCTGCGGCCAAAAAACATAAAACGCGCCCCCAAGTCATCTGGATTTGCCTGTTGGCTGCGCTCGCAGGGCTGTTATTTGGCCTGGATATCGGCGTCATTTCCGGCGCACTACCGCTGATCGCTAAAGAGTATCAACTGCTGGATAGCCAGCAGGAGTGGGTGGTCAGTTCAATGATGGTCGGCGCCGCCGTCGCAACTCTGTGTAGCGGTTTTCTGGCCTATCGCCTGGGCCGTAAATACGCTTTATTAATCGCCGCGGCCTCCTTTTGCATAGGAGCGATTATTTGCACCTGCGCAGTTGGCCCAGGGATGCTCATCGTCGGACGGCTGATCCTCGGCGTCGGTCTGGGTGTCGCATCTTATGCGACACCACTCTATCTTTCTGAAATAACGCCAAAAAACATTCGCGGTGCAATGATATCAGCCTATCAATTGATGATTGCGCTAGGCATCTTGCTGGTTTTTCTGACCAATACCGCCTTTAGCTACAGCGGAAACTGGCGCGGTATGCTGCTGGTTGTCGCCATCCCTTCACTGGTCTTTCTGTTCGGGGCGCTATTCCTGCCGCGCAGCCCGCGCTGGCTCATGATGCATGGCCGTGAAGAGGAGGCTCGGATAGTGTTAATCCGCCTGCGTAATAGCCGTGAAGAGGTGGAGAATGAGCTTAGCGAAATTAAAGAACAGCTCAACGTTAAGCAACAAGGCTGGAATTTATTCAAAGAAAACAGGAATTTTCGTCGCAGTGTTAGCCTGGGAATTATTTTGCAAATCATGCAGCAGTTCTCTGGCGTAAATGTGATGATGTATTACGCGCCGCGTATATTCCATGAAATTGGCTTCACTTCAACAGCCGAGCAGATGTGGGGCACGGTTATTGTGGGCTTCGTGATGACGCTCGCCACCTTTATTGCCGTCGGCTTCGTCGATCGCTGGGGGCGAAAACCAATGCTGTACGCTGGTTTTATCACGATGGGTTTCGCTATGAGCATCGTAGGGACGTTGCTGGGCGGTGATGCGTTATCAGCGCTGGAGAAAGGTATCACGGTTACCATGCTGTTGCTGTTTATCGTCGGCTTCTCCATGTCTGCCGGGCCGCTTATCTGGTTATTGTGCTCTGAGATTCAACCGCTGAAAGGCCGAGAATTTGGTATCACCTGCTCTACTTTTACCTGTCACATCGCCGGGATGATTGTCAGTGCAACCTTCCTGTCATTGCTAAATAGTTTAGGTAGCGCCCATACATTTTATTTATATGCGCTACTGAATATTGTCGCCCTCGTGATCATCTATCTTTTTGTGCCTGAAACAAAAAATATTTCACTGGAGCGCATTGAGCAAAACCTGATGGCAGGAAAAAAACTGCGAAATATCGGACAATAATACAAGGGTGCGACAAGATGAGCTTTATAGACTTTAAAGAAGATAACTTTCATATTTCCTTCGAGTTAAATGAAGAACAACAAATTTATATCAGCCAGTTTTTACTTGTCGGAAAGAGTGATGTACAGGGTGCATTCCCTCTTATTCAGGTGCATGTCAGTGGCCATAATCAAAACGATCACCACGCCCGTAAGCATACCGGTAGCGAACCAGGCTCCTCTCTGCGCTATCACGCCCATCGGGAAAGCGAAAATGCGCAGGGGAAAAAACTGGAGATAGATCTACATAGCCCAGCGGTTCACGCTCGCTGGCATCTACAGCATTTTCGTGGGCTACAGGCGGCCCGCGTCTGGTGTGATATCCGTAACGCCAGCGCCGATACTATCGGCCTGGAGTATGTCAGTTCGCTGACGTTGTTCGCCATCGACAGCCTGCCCTGGCAAAAAAATAGCGTCCTGCATCTACCGCATAATAACTGGTACGGCGAAGCACAGTGGAAAAGCGCCACACCACCAGAGCTTGGGCTGGATAAGGTGAATGTCTTCTCCCTTAATCGTATCGCTATCGAAAACACAGGAACCTGGTCCAGTATTGGCTATCTTCCTATGGCGGCATTTGAAGACACGGCGGCAGGAACAACACTGCTCTGGCAAATTGAGCATAACGGTTCGTGGCAATGGGAGATCGGTGATTTCCGTAATCGTCTCTATTTGCAGGCTAGCGGGCCAACGGAAAACGAAAATCACTGGTGGAAACAACTACTACCCGGTGAAACCTTTACCTCCGTGCCTGTTGCCGTAAGCCAGGTACACGGCGGGCTGCAAGAGGCGCTACAAGAGATAACGCGCTATCGTCGACGAATAATGCGCCCTTCACAGGATAATGTGCAGCTACCAGTGATCTTCAATGATTATATGAACTGCCTCTCAGGTGACCCTACAACTGAAAAGTTGCTGCCGTTGATTGATGCAGCCGCAAAGGCTGGCTGCGAATATTTCTGTATTGATTGCGGTTGGTACTCGGACGGTGAATGGTGGGATGGCGTCGGTGAATGGCTGCCTTCATCCGCGCGTTTCCCTGGCGGGATCCACGAACCGCTTGAGTATATTGCCGCCAAAGGGATGAAATCAGGTCTGTGGTTAGAGCTTGAGGTCATGGGCATAGCTTGTCCGCTGGCGCAAAAGCTGCCCGATGAGTGTTTTTTCCAGCGTCATGGCAAACGGGTTATCGACCACCAGCGCTATCAGCTCGATTTCCGCCACCCATTGGTACAAGAACATGCCGAACGGATCATCACGCGCCTGGTCGAGGATTACGGTGTTAGCTATATCAAAATGGATTACAACATCAATGCAGGCAGCGGTACTGACTACCAGGCCGACAGCAGCGGCGATGGCCTGTTGCAACATAACCGTGCCTATCTAGCCTGGCTGCAGAAAACAATGCAACGCTACCCACAACTGGTGATCGAGAACTGCGGCAGCGGTGGTTTACGGATGGATTACGCGATGCTGCAACAGCACAGTATTCAATCCGTTACCGATCAAACCGACTATCGGCTCATGGCGGCTATCGCTGCTGCCGCAGCGTCAGCAGTCACTCCTGAGCAAGCTGCTATCTGGTCTTATCCCCTGCGTGAGGGGGATCGGGAAGAAGTGGTGATGAATATGGTTAACAGCATGCTGCTGCGGGTGCATCAGAGTGGTCATCTGGCGGAGTTGAGTGAAGAACGTTTTGCGCTGGTTCAGGAAGGGATTGCGCTGTATAAAACATTTCGCGAGAAAATTCCGCATCTACAGCCTTTCTGGCCGTTGGGTATGCCCACATTATCCTCACCGTGGTTGGCCTTTGGCCTGCGTAACGAGCATGAGGCGTGGCTCGCGGTATGGCGTATGGACAGCGAACAAGGAGCGATGACCGTCCCTCTCGCGCAACTCGCCACTATCACCTGCGTGTATCCCCAGGCCGAACAGTCGCGCTGCCAGCCTATACTCCAGTCGTCAGGTGCCTGCGTTTTTCTGAACCAAAAGATGACCGCAAGGTTATTTCACCTTACTTTTACCAGTGAATACACCCGATAACGGGCCTGCGAAAAAGTGCTCGGCTATCGGGTGCGCACAGCGCTCACCCGATAGTAATGCGGAGCCGAGTGGCTCCGCGTTGATTAGCGTTGTTGTACAAACTCGCGGTACGCCGCCACGACCTGAAGAAAGTCCTCTACGCCGCAAAGTGAAAAGCTCTCTTCGTCGTAGTAGCTCATCCCCTCTTCCATTTCATCTCCGGAGAATTCCAGCTGATTGGCGCGCACCATCACCTCTTCACCATCCAGCCAGAGCGTGTATTCATGCCCTGCTCGCTGCCAGGAGCGCTCACTGCCCTTCACCGCATGCGCCGCCTGTTCCACTTCATCAAGTAAGGCCAGGTTCTCTTTCACTTCTTCGTTAAACCAGTGCCCCACCACCTCGTGGCCCATGGACATACGCACTTTTACCACTCCGGTAATATCGCGCAGAAATTCGTAATCCATAATGTCTTCCTCTGCTCCTGGCAATGCGCCAATACCGCATTGCGCCTTGCTGTAATTATCGCAGCAGCGCGGCAGAAAAAAAGCGTAGCGGGTATAAGGAATAGAAATAAAAATGCCCGGAGAAGCAGACTTCTCCGGGCATTGATGCGTTTTTACACAAATCGCGTTAGCGTATTACACCGCGGTCTGGAAAATCACACCATCGGCTTTCTCAGTATACTGAGACAACTGGTCGAAGTTCAGATAACGGTAAGTATCCACCGCCGTCTTATCAACCTGCGCCACATAGGTCTGATATTCTTCCGCCGTCGGCAGTTTGCCAATCAGCGCCGCAACCGCCGCCAGCTCCGCAGAAGCCAGGTAGACGTTCGCCCCGGTACCTAAACGGTTCGGGAAGTTACGGGTAGAGGTCGAAACCACCGTTGCGCCGTCAGCCACACGCGCCTGGTTACCCATGCACAGCGAACAGCCTGGGATCTCAATACGCGCACCGCTCTTACCAAACACGCTGTAGTAGCCTTCTTCGGTCAGTTGCGCCGCATCCATACGGGTTGGCGGAGCCACCCACAGACGCGTCGGCAACTGGCCTTTGTGTGCATCCAGCAGTTTACCCGCCGCACGGAAGTGGCCGATGTTGGTCATGCAGGAGCCGATGAAGACTTCATCGATCTTCTCGCCCTGCACGTCAGACAGCAGACGCGCGTCGTCCGGATCGTTCGGTGCACACAGGATTGGCTCTTTGATATCCGCCAGATCGATGTCGATCACCGCCGCGTATTCTGCGTCAGCGTCGGCTTCCAGCAATTGCGGATCCGCCAGCCATTTTTCCATCCCCTGCACACGACGCTCCAGCGTACGGCGATCGCCGTAACCTTCAGCGATCATCCACTTCAGCAGAACGATGTTAGAGTTCAGATACTCAACGATCGGCTCTTTGTTCAGTTTGATGGTACAACCGGCAGCGGAACGTTCAGCGGAGGCATCGGTCAGTTCGAACGCCTGCTCCACTTTCAGATCCGGCAGACCTTCGATTTCTAGGATGCGGCCAGAGAAGATGTTTTTCTTACCTTTCTTCTCAACGGTCAGCAGACCCTGTTTGATCGCGTACAGCGGAATGGCGTGTACCAGATCGCGCAGGGTAATCCCCGGCTGCATTTTGCCTTTGAAACGCACCAGAACGGATTCCGGCATATCCAGCGGCATCACGCCGGTCGCAGCAGCAAACGCCACCAGGCCAGAACCCGCCGGGAAGGAGATACCAATCGGGAAACGAGTATGGGAGTCACCGCCGGTGCCGACGGTATCCGGCAACAGCATGCGGTTCAGCCAGGAGTGGATTACGCCATCCCCCGGACGCAGCGACACACCGCCACGGTTCATGATGAAGTCCGGCAGAGTGTGGTGCGTGGTCACGTCAACCGGCTTCGGATACGCGGCAGTGTGACAGAAGGACTGCATCACCAGGTCAGCAGAGAAGCCCAGGCACGCCAGGTCTTTCAGTTCATCACGGGTCATCGGGCCGGTGGTATCCTGAGAACCCACGGAGGTCATCTTCGGTTCGCAGTACGCGCCCGGACGGATACCTTTCACGCCGCAGGCGCGGCCCACCATTTTCTGCGCCAGAGAGAAGCCGCGGCTGCTTTCCGCCACGTCTTTCGCCTGACGGAATACGTCGCTGTGCGGCAGTCCCAGCGCTTCGCGCGCTTTGGTGGTCAGGCCACGACCGATGATCAGCGGAATACGGCCACCAGCGCGCACTTCGTCGATCAGCACATCAGTTTTCAGCTCAAAGCTTGCCAGCAATTCGCCGGTTTCGTGGTTACGCACTTCTCCTTTGAACGGGTAAACGTCAATCACGTCGCCCATGTTCATGTTCGAGACATCCACTTCGATTGGCAGTGCGCCCGCATCTTCCATGGTATTGAAGAAGATCGGTGCAATTTTGCCGCCGAGACACAGACCGCCGCCGCGCTTGTTCGGTACATGAGGGATATCATCGCCCATGAACCACAGTACGGAGTTGGTTGCAGATTTACGCGAAGAGCCAGTACCAACAACGTCACCCACATAAGCCAGCGGGTAGCCTTTTTTCTGCAGTTCTTCAATCTGTTTGATCGGGCCTACCGCGCCCGGCTGGTCCGGTTCGATACCTTCACGGGCATTTTTCAGCATCGCCAGCGCGTGCAGAGGGATATCCGGGCGAGACCATGCGTCCGGTGCCGGAGAGAGGTCATCGGTGTTAGTTTCACCCGTCACTTTAAACACGGTAACGGTGATTTTTTCAGCCAGAGCTGGACGGTTCAGGAACCATTCGGCATCGGCCCAGGACTGCATTACCTGCTTCGCATATTCGTTGCCCGCTTTGGCTTTTTCTTCTACATCGTAGAAGTTATCGAACATCAGCAGCGTTGAAGAGAGCGCTTTGGCGGCAATCGGCGCCAGTTTTGCGTCGTCAAGCGCGTCGATCAGCGGATGAATGTTGTAACCACCCTGCATGGTGCCCAGCAGTTCAATGGCTTTTTCTGGAGTCACCAGCGGGGAGGTGGTGTCGCCTTTCGCGACGGCAGCGAGAAAACCCGCTTTAACATAAGCGGCTTCATCTACGCCAGGAGGAACGCGGTTGATCAACAGGTCTAACAGGAATTCTTCTTCGCCCACAGGCGGGGTCTTCAGCAGCTCGACAAGTGCGGCCATTTGGGTTGCGTCTAACGGTTTTGGCACAATCCCCTGGGCAGCACGCTCAGCTACGTGCTTACGGTATTCTTCTAGCACGACGATATCTCCTCGCTCTCATTGTCATAATGCGGCGCTTTTGTAGATGGGCGATTCTCTTCACGCTCCTGTGAGACAGTAGTTAGTAGGGTAAATGCCCGGTACCGCGTAAGGCACAATAACAGGATTTTCATTAAGTGTTAATCCGTTTACAAAAAAGCAACATAAAAAATTGGCTGAATCGTTAAGAATGGTGTAGCGACAAGGCGGGGCGTAATTTAGGCTCCCTAAAAACGATGTAAAACGGTTGATTTTCAAGCGCGACATGCTGAATATTCCAGCGATTTTTCAGCCATCAGATATAATTGTGTAATAAATCTTCACACTCTTTTTCCGGACCTGCCGGGTGAATCCCCAATAAAAGTCAAAACTATCTAACACGGGTGAATAATACTCGCGGCAACAGAACGCCTCACGGCACAGCGCTTGTCTCGTTGGAGTCATTTTATGAAGTTGCCCTTTAAGCCACATCTGCTTGTCCTTCTGTGCAGTGCCGGGCTGTTTGCCGCCTCTGGCGTGATGTTCGTTAAAAGTCGCGCAACGGAGCCAGTAGCTCCAGCCCCCGTCACACAGCAACCGTCCGCACCGGCTCCAGCTCCCGTAGCGGCCCCTGCCCCGGCCGATCAACCAGCGCCCACCGCAGCCCCTACGTACACATCGGCACAAATCGATCAGTGGGTTGCGCCTATCGCGCTCTATCCGGATTCACTGCTGTCGCAAATTTTGATGGCCTCAACCTACCCGGCCAACGTCATCCAGGCCGCGCAGTGGTCAAAAGACAATCCCAAAATGCAGGGTGATGCCGCCATTCAGGCCGTTGCCAGCCAACCCTGGGATCCCAGCGTGAAATCGCTGGTGGCGTTTCCACAGCTGATGTCGCTGATGGGTGAAAATCCGCCGTGGGTACAGAGCCTGGGCGATGCATTCCTTGCGCAGCCGAAAGAGGTTATGGATTCCGTTCAACGCCTGCGTGCGCTGGCGCAACAGACCGGAGCGTTGCAATCTACACCGCAGCAGACCGTTACTACCGTGGTCAAAGCTGCACCGGCTAAAACTGTCACCAGCGAGTCAACGACCACAACAGCCACGACCGCCGCCTCAGCAAGCCCAACGGTAATCAAAATTGAATCCGCCGACCCGCAGGTAGTTTACGTTCCCACCTATAACCCAAATACGGTTTACGGTACCTGGCCGAACACCGCCTATCCGCCAACCTATCTACCGCCAACGCCCGGCGAGCAGTTTGGCAACAGCTTCGTTAACGGTTTAGGCTTCAGCCTCGGCGTCGCCACAACTTATGCTATCTTCAGCAATATTGACTGGGATGACGACGATGACTGGGATCACCATCATAACGATGACTGGGATAACCATGGCGGCTATAACCGCAACGGTGATAACAACATCAATATCAACGTAGATAACTTCAATAAAATCAGTGGACAGCGTCTGACGGATGCCAACCGTACCTGGCAGCACAACCCGGCCTATCGCGAAGGGGTTCCGTACCCTAATAGCCAGCTCAATAACCGCTTCCACTCCACTAACACGGCTACGGGCCTAAGCTCAACCCAGCAAAGATCGGTCAACCGTGATAGCCAGCGTCAGGCAGCGTTGAGCCAGATGGAAAAATCAACGGGGAAAACCTTCCCCCAGACGGCGCGTACGGGAACGAAAGACGCCCAGCGTCAGGCATCCAGCCAACAGCTAAAGCAAATTTCCCAGCGTAATAACTACCGTGGTTACGATAGCAAACCGCAAACGGCAAAACGGGCAAACGCTCAGCAACATGAACATCGCCAGGCCGCCACTCAGCGACAAGAGAAACGGGTCACGCAACCAGCGCAGCAACGCAACGTGCAGCAGCGCAATCTTCAACAGCGTACCAGCCAGCCGCGGGCCAATGCGCTGAGCGGCAACGACAGTCGCTCCGCCAGTTGGCAGGCGCAGCAGCAGCGAGGGGCTCAAAGCAGGCAGGTCGCCCGCAACCAGCCATCTCGCCAGCTATCCGGCGACCGTGCTGAACACCGTGAATTCCGTCATCGTTAAGGGAAGCGACATGAAAAATAAACTACTCAGTGGAATGGTGTTATTCATGGTTTCGACCACCGCGATGGCACAGCAATCCTTCAGCACACCAGACCAGGCGACCGATGCCCTGGCAACCGCGATAAGCGAGCAGAATGAAAGCGCGATGAACAACCTGCTCGGGGAAAACTGGCGCGAGTTTCTGCCACCGGAAGGCGTCGATCCTGATGCAGTTGATCGCTTCCTGCGCGACTGGAAGGTCTGCCATAATACCGTCATCGACGGCAATACCGCACACCTGGTGGTCGGGGACAGCGACTGGCAACTGCCGATCCCGGTTGTTAAAACCGCTTCCGGCTGGCAATTTGATATCAAGGAAGCGGCTGAAGAGATCCTGACCCGTGAGATTGGGCGCAACGAACTTGCGGCTATTGAAGCATTACACGCCTATGTAGATGCTCAGCAAAGCTACTTTGCGATGAACCAAAAATACGCGCAAAAGATTGTCAGTTCTGAAGGGAAAAAAGATGGTCTGTACTGGCCTGTTTCGCCCGGCGAAGCGCCAAGCCCGCTTGGCCCGGCCTTTAGTCCGCAGGAGCCTGGCACGGGCTATCACGGCTATCGTTTCCGTATCCTTCCCGATAAAACCAGCGGCTTTGCGATGGTTGCCTGGCCCGTCAGCTACGATCACACTGGTGTTATGAGTTTTATGATTAACGGTGATGATAAAGTCTATCAGGCCGATCTCGGCGTTGATTCACAACAGAAAGCCGAGGCATTAACCGCATATCATCTGGATAAAAACTGGCAGCCCGTAGTGCCCTGAATGCCAGTCAAATAGTGAGTTGGCCGGGGAAGCGCCCCCCTCCGGCCAACTCACGAGAGATTACAGGATGTTAGCGACGGATTTCGCCAGCTGCGCTTCCAGAACCGGTTTCGCTTCTTCGAACTTCAGGTTCACTTTGTTGGCATTAGACACGACGCGGGTCTGGTATTTTGCGCGATCGCCCTGCGCGCTGCTGGTTTGCAGCTTGATACCGGACGTGCCCTGGCGCAGTGCGGCAACGTTATCCGTTGTCACTTTCGCTTTGCTGCGCTCAGAGATTTGCAGGTCAGTGACCATGGTGTAGTTCACGTCTTCTACCATGGCATCCGCGGCCATACCGATCAGCCCCGCCGCCAGGCCAACGCCCAGCGCCGCGCCGGAGGAGTTGCTGTTATAGGCAGTGATGCCCGCTCCCAACGCAGCCCCCACCGCTGCCCCTTCATAGCCGGTCTTCAGGAAGCCCTGAGCTTCACGCAGATCCATTTTGTCCGCTTTCAGTACGTTCGCCTGCACCCAGTAGTAAGCGCTGTCTGGTGAACTGGTCACTTTATAGCCCTTCGCAGACAGGTCGTTTGCCAGCAGGGTTTGCAGGTTGCTCATGTCTTTATCAGAAGTGTTTTTTACTTGAATGTAGACGGTCTTCTCGCTGGAAGGCTCCAGCCAGATGGTTTCACTCATCTGCGTTTTCACTTCGAGGTTACGTTTTTTAACGGCGGTGGTCATCGCGCCACAACCAGTCAGCGTCATTGTCGCGACAACCATGCCAACAACCGCGATTTTTTTTAAAGACATGTTATTTCCTTTTTTCGTGTAATAGAGAATCCAGAGCCTCTTAACCGCGCGGCCAGTAGCCACACAATGGCGAAAAAAGTATCGGCAGTTGCGCAATTTTTTTTAGTGGAAATATCAATAAGATGACTACCAGAACTGGTAGCTTTCAGGCAAAAAAAACGCCTCCGAAGAGGCGTTTTCACAAAAGCGGGAAGATTACTTTTTCTTCGCTTTCGGGTTTGGCAGGTCGGTGATGCTACCTTCGAACACTTCTGCCGCCAGGCCCACAGACTCGTGCAGAGTCGGGTGCGCGTGGATGGTCAGCGCGATGTCTTCAGCATCACAACCCATTTCGATCGCCAGACCGATTTCACCCAGCAGCTCGCCGCCGTTGGTACCGACAATCGCACCACCGATAACACGGTGAGATTCTTTGTCGAAAATCAGTTTAGTCATACCGTCTGCGCAGTCGGAAGCGATAGCACGACCAGAAGCAGCCCACGGGAAGGTGGCGGTCTCAAAGCTGATGCCTTTCTCTTTCGCTTCTTTCTCAGTCAGGCCAACCCATGCAACTTCTGGTTCAGTGTATGCGATGGATGGGATAACTTTCGGATCGAAGTAGTGTTTCTTACCGGCGATAACTTCAGCGGCAACGTGACCTTCGTGAACACCTTTGTGCGCCAGCATCGGCTGACCGACGATATCGCCGATAGCAAAGATGTGCGGCACGTTGGTACGCAGCTGTTTGTCAACGCGGATGAAGCCACGGTCATCAACTTCCACGCCAGCTTTGCCCGCGTCGAGGTTTTTGCCGTTCGGTACACGACCGATAGCCACCAGCACTGCATCGTAACGCTGAGCTTCAGCTGGCGCTTTTTTGCCTTCCATAGAAACGTAGATACCGTCTTCTTTCGCTTCAACGGCGGTTACTTTGGTTTCCAGCATCAGGTTGAATTTCTTGCTGATGCGTTTGGTAAAGACTTTAACCACGTCTTTATCGGCAGCCGGGATAACCTGGTCGAACATTTCAACCACGTCGATCTCTGAACCCAGCGCATGGTACACAGTACCCATTTCCAGACCGATGATACCGCCGCCCATTACCAGCAGGCGCTTAGGAACAGTTTTCAGTTCCAGTGCATCGGTGGAATCCCACACGCGCGGATCTTCATGCGGAATGAATGGCAGTTCGATCGGACGGGAACCCGCCGCGATGATCGCGTTGTCAAAGTTGATCACGGTTTTGCCGTTTTCACCTTCAACTTCCAGGGTGTTTGCCCCGGTAAATTTACCCAGACCGTTAACCACTTTCACTTTACGGCCTTTGGCCATACCCGCCAGACCGCCGGTCAGTTGAGTGATAACTTTTTCTTTCCAGGTACGAATCTTGTCGATATCGGTTTTCGGCTCGCCAAAAACGATACCGTGTTCAGCCAGCGCTTTGGCTTCTTCGATAACTTTTGCTACGTGCAGCAGCGCTTTAGAAGGGATACAGCCGACGTTCAGACAAACACCACCGAGGGTGCTGTAACGTTCTACGATGACGGTCTCCAGACCTAAATCTGCGCAACGGAAGGCAGCAGAGTAACCTGCAGGGCCTGCCCCAAGTACCACGACCTGAGTTTTGATTTCAGTGCTCATCATGACCTCTTAATTTATACCCGTCGTCCACCGGGTCGTTCTATCCGCCCGTATTTTACAAAATTGTTAACAATTTTGAAACAACAAACGGCAACCGATTTGTCTTTCGCACAATAACCTCACTGACTTCATGAGATTACCAGAAAAAAGCCGGCCGTCGGGCCGGCTTTTTCGCTTACATCACCAGGCGGCGAATGTCAGACAGCATGTTGTTGATGATGGTGATAAAGCGCGCACCATCAGCACCGTCGATTACGCGGTGGTCGAAGGAGAGCGAAATCGGCATCATCAGACGCGGCATAAACTCTTTACCGTTCCACACTGGCTCCATAGAGGACTTGGAGACACCGAGGATAGCCACTTCCGGCGCGTTCACAATCGGCGCGAAGTGGGTCGTGCCTAGGCCACCGATGCTGGAGATGGTGAAGCAACCGCCCTGCATTTCGCCAGCGGTCAGCTTGCCATCACGCGCTTTCTTGGAGATGGTGGTCAGTTCACGAGACAGCTCGGTAATGCTCTTCTTGTTCACGTCTTTGAAGACCGGAACAACCAGACCATTCGGCGTATCTACCGCAACACCGATGTTGATGTATTTTTTCAGGGTCAGACGCTGACCGTCTTCAGACAGAGAGCTGTTGAAGCGTGGCATCTGTTCCAGAGCGGCGGCAACGGCTTTCATGATGAAGACCACTGGCGTGAATTTCACATCCAGTTTACGTTTTTCAGCTTCGGCGTTCTGCTGTTTACGGAACGCTTCCAGATCGGTGATATCGGTCTTGTCGAAGTGAGTAACGTGCGGGATCATCACCCAGTTACGGCTCAGGTTAGCACCAGAGATTTTCTGGATACGACCCAGTTCCACTTCTTCGATTTCACCAAACTTGCTGAAGTCCACTTTCGGCCAAGGCAGCATGCCCGGAATACCGCCGCCTGCTGCTGCCGGAGCAGCTTCAGCACGCTTGATAGCGTCTTTCACGTAAGCCTGAACGTCTTCACGCAGGATACGACCTTTACGGCCAGAACCTTTCACTTTCGCCAGGTTTACACCGAACTCGCGCGCCAGGCGACGAATCAGCGGCGTTGCATGAACGTAAGCGTCGTTCTCAGCGAACTCAGATTTACCTTCCGCTTTCGCGGCCGGAGCTGCAGCTGGTTTAGCAGCCTGAGCCGGTGCAGCTGCAGAGGCTGGAGCAGCCGCGGCAGCTGGAGCGGCAGCAGGTGCTGCGCCTTCAACTTCGAAGATCATAATCAGAGAACCGGTTTTGACTTTGTCGCCGGTGCTGATTTTGATTTCTTTCACGGTGCCCGCGAACGGTGCCGGAACTTCCATCGACGCTTTATCGCCTTCAACGGTAATCAGTGACTGCTCAGCGGCAATTTTATCGCCCACTTTAACCATCACTTCAGTGACTTCAACTTCGTCACCGCCGATATCCGGAACGTTAACCTCTTTCGAGCCAGAAGCTGCCGGAGCCGCCGCTGCTGCTGGAGCTGCCGCCTGAGCCGGTGCTGCAGCAGGCGCTGCGCCTGCAACTTCGAAGACCATAATCAGAGAACCGGTAGACACTTTATCGCCCGTGTTGATTTTGATCTCTTTAACGGTGCCCGCGAACGGCGCCGGAACTTCCATCGACGCTTTATCGCCTTCAACGGTGATCAGAGACTGTTCAGCCGCAACGGTGTCGCCCACTTTAACCATAACTTCGGTAACTTCGACTTCGTCACCGCCGATGTCCGGTACGTGTACTTCTTTCGCCGCTGCCGCAGCAGGTGCTGCTGCCGGAGCTGCTTCTTTCTTCTCTTCTGCCGGAGCAGGTGCAGCGGCTGCTGCACCATCGGCGGAATCGAAAATCATGATCAGTTTGCCGGTCTCAGTTTTGTCGCCAACAGAGACTTTGATCTCTTTAACGATACCTGCCTGAGGAGACGGAACTTCCATAGAGGCTTTGTCGCCTTCTACGGTGATCAGCGACTGTTCAGCTTCAACTTTGTCGCCCACTTTGACCAGGATCTCGGTGATTTCAACTTCATCAGCCCCGATGTCCGGTACATTGATTTCGATAGCCATTATTCTTTTACCTCTTACGCCAGACGCGGGTTAACTTTATCTGCATCGATGTTGAATTTGATGATTGCGTCAGCAACCACTTTCTTATCGATTTCGCCACGTTTAGCCAGTTCGCCCAGGGCCGCTACAACCACATAAGAAGCATCAACTTCGAAGTGGTGACGCAGGTTTTCACGGCTGTCAGAGCGACCGAAGCCGTCAGTACCCAGTACGCGATAATCATCAGCCGGTACATAAGTACGAACCTGTTCGGCAAACAGTTTCATATAGTCAGTAGATGCCACTGCCGGAGCGTCGTTCATCACCTGAGCGATGTACGGAACGCGCGGAGTTTCCATCGGGTGCAGCATGTTCCAGCGTTCACAATCCTGGCCATCACGCGCCAGTTCAGTGAAGGAGGTTACGCTGTAAACGTCAGAACCTACACCGTAGTCGTTCGCCAGGATCTGTGCTGCTTCACGCACGTGACGCAGGATAGAACCGGAGCCCAGCAGCTGAACTTTACCTTTCTTACCTTCGAGGGTTTCGAGTTTGTAGATACCTTTACGGATACCTTCCTCGGCACCTGCTGGCATTGCCGGCATGTGGTAGTTTTCGTTCAGCGTGGTGATGTAGTAATAAACGTTCTCTTGTTTCTCACCGTACATACGCTCCAGACCATCGTGCATGATGACCGCAACTTCGTACGCGTAAGACGGATCGTAAGAGATACAGTTCGGGATAGTCAGAGACTGAATATGGCTGTGACCATCTTCGTGCTGCAGACCTTCGCCGTTCAGCGTCGTACGACCAGAAGTTCCCCCTACCAGGAAGCCGCGAGCCTGTTGGTCGCCTGCCTGCCAGCACAGGTCACCGATACGCTGGAACCCGAACATGGAGTAGTAGATGTAGAACGGAATCATCGGCAGATCGTTGGTGCTGTAGGAGGTCGCAGCAGCCAGCCAGGATGCGCCAGCACCCAGTTCGTTGATGCCTTCCTGCAGGATCTGACCTTTCTCGTCTTCTTTATAGTAAGCAACCTGCTCACGGTCCTGCGGGGTGTACTGCTGGCCGTTCGGGCTGTAGATACCGATCTGACGGAACAGACCTTCCATACCGAAAGTACGCGCTTCGTCAGCGATGATCGGAACCAGACGATCTTTGATCGACTTGTTCTTCAGCATCACGTTCAGGGCACGAACGAAAGCGATAGTGGTGGAGATTTCTTTGTTCTGCTCTTCCAGCAGCGCACCGAAGTCTTCCAGAGCAGGCAGTTCCAGCTTCTCGGTGAAGTTCGGCTGACGAGCAGGCAGATAGCCGTGCAGTTTCTGACGCTGAGCGTGCAGATAAGTGTGCTCTTCAGAACCTTCCGGGAAGGTGATGTAAGACAGGTTTTCAACCTGCTCATCGGTCACAGGAACGTTGAAACGGTCGCGGATATAACGCACGCCGTCCATGTTCATTTTCTTCACCTGGTGAGCGATGTTTTTACCTTCGGCGGTGTCACCCATGCCGTAACCTTTGATGGTATGGGCCAGGATTACAGTTGCTTTGCCTTTGGTTTCCTGCGCTTTCTTCAGTGCAGCGTAGACTTTCTTCGGATCGTGACCACCACGGTTCAGAGCCCAAATCTGCTCGTCAGTCCAGTCAGCAACCAGGGCTGCGGTTTCCGGGTATTTACCGAAGAAGTGCTCACGTACGTATGCGCCATCTTTGGATTTAAAGGTCTGGTAGTCGCCGTCAACGGTTTCGTTCATCAGTTGGATCAGTTTACCGCTGGTATCTTTACGCAGCAGCTCATCCCAACGACCGCCCCACATGACTTTGATAACGTTCCAGCCAGCGCCCGCGAAGATGCCTTCCAGTTCGTTGACAATCTTGCCGTTACCGGTGACCGGACCGTCAAGACGCTGCAGGTTACAGTTGATAACAAAGACCAGGTTGTCCAGTTTCTCACGGGTCGCGATGGTGATAGCACCCTTAGATTCTGGCTCATCCATTTCGCCGTCGCCCAGGAAGGCGTAAACGGTTTGTTTAGAGGTATCTTTCAGGCCACGGTGTTCCAGATATTTCAGGAACTTAGCCTGGTAGATTGCACCGATTGGGCCCAGACCCATAGATACGGTCGGGAACTGCCAGAATTCCGGCATCAGTTTCGGGTGCGGGTAGGAAGACAGGCCTTTGCCATGTACTTCCTGACGGAAGTTGTTCATCTGCTCTTCAGTCAGACGACCTTCCAGGAATGCGCGAGCGTAGATGCCCGGAGAGATGTGGCCCTGGAAGTAAACCAGATCGCCGCCATCCTGCTCGTTGCGTGCACGGAAGAAGTGGTTGAAGCAAACATCATACACCGTTGCGGAGGACTGGAAGGATGCCATGTGGCCACCCAGCTCGAGGTCCTTTTTAGACGCGCGCAGTACGGTCATGATGGCGTTCCAGCGGATAGCAGAACGAATACGACGTTCCAGCTCCAGATTGCCCGGGTATTCCGGTTCATCTTCAACGGCAATAGTGTTTACATAATTGCTGGCCCCAGCACCTGCCGCTACTTTCACGCCGCCTTTGCGGGCTTCTGAAAGCAGTTGGTCGATCAGATACTGAGCACGCTCAACACCTTCTTCACGGATGACCGATTCGATCGCCTGTAGCCAGTCGCGAGTTTCGATCGGATCCACGTCATTTGGGAAACGTTCTGACATGGGGGTATTCCTTATCTATCTAATACGTTGAGTTATCTGGAACCTGTCCCATTACGTTCTCACCAGAGAGCGTAATAAGACAGGTTCTGCGTTTAGTTGCCGCGCCTTTCGATAGCGCTTGATTTACAACATCTTCTGGTTAACGTTCTGCCAGAAAAATCACTAATTCTTTCGTTGCTCCAGACGGCGTAAGGCGCGTTCACGACGGCTTTCCTCACGGCTCCTGTCCAGCAGAATCTCTTCGATAAACGCCAGGTGACGGTGAGACGCTTCACGCGCTTCTTCAGGCTTTCCGGCGATAATTGCTTCAAAGATGCGGGTACGGTGACTGCTCACCAGCGGCAGCATCTCGCGACGCGCATACAGCAATTCGAAGTTTTGCCGAACGTTCTGGGCCAGCATCGGCTCCATACACCTTAGCAAATGGAGCAGCACCACATTATGTGCCGCTTCGGTGACAGCAATTTGATACTGGAGTACCGCGTCAGATTCGCCGTCAAGATCGCCGGACTGTTGAGCAAGCTCGATCGCATGGTGGAGTTCACGGATACGCGTTTTGTCTTCATCCGTGCTGCGCAGTGCAGCGTAATAGGCTGCAATACCTTCCAGCGCATGGCGCGTCTCAAGCAGGTCAAACTGGGATTCAGGATGGTCGGAGAGCAGCTCTACCAGTGGGTCGCTAAAGCTCTGCCACAGGCTGCTCTGAACAAAAGTGCCACCGCCCTGACGACGAAGCAGTAACCCCTTCGCTTCAAGGCGTTGGATCGCCTCGCGTAAGGAGGGGCGGGAGACGTCGAACTGTTTTGCCAGCTCGCGTTCCGGTGGGAGTTTTTCTCCGGGGCGAAGTGTCCCCTCAAGAATTAAAAACTCCAGCTGCTGCTCAATCACATCGGAGAGTTTTGGTTGGCGGATTTTGCTGTAGGCCATGATTTCCTGTCTTAAGCCATTTGCCCGGAGTCAATTGGTCTTACCAATTTCATGTTCTTGACGCTAAAGTAACAAAGTATTCACCTTCTGTCCATACAGGTTTTGATTGAAATCAGTAAAGGGGGCATATTTTAACAACATTACAGAAATAACGTTTCAAACATGTAACTATGTACAAATGTTAAATTTACCCACCACGGGGTAGTTTTAACGGAATTGAAACGAAAAAATATCTCATCTGAACCGATTCACCTGATTATTTATCGACACATTAGCCATAATTAGTGAATAAAAATTCAAAATGGAAATTTTGTGGTAGATAAACTCGCATTTACAAATGGTTTCTTTTTATTCAACTCGTCATCTTGCCCGCATAAAGCAGGTGCATTCGCGCTCGCATATCATTATTCTGATCAAGACAAAAGCATTGAGGCAACATTTTATCTAAAGCATCTGTAAACAAATAAATACAACAAACGGAATTGCAAACTTACACACGCATTGCTGCGTAGTTCAAAAAATAAGTACTCGAAATATGAAGAGTAAAACCACACACGAGGTTTAATGATGGAAAGTCAACAGCATGGCGATCAGCTCAAGCGCGGTCTTAAGAACCGCCATATACAGCTAATCGCGCTGGGTGGCGCGATTGGTACCGGGTTATTTCTCGGTAGCGCATCCGTTATCCAGTCTGCAGGACCGGGTATTATTCTGGGTTACGCAATTGCCGGCTTTATCGCCTTTTTGATTATGCGTCAGTTAGGTGAAATGGTAGTTGAAGAACCGGTTGCAGGCTCCTTTAGCCACTTTGCTTATAAATACTGGGGCGGTTTTGCGGGCTTCTCTTCTGGCTGGAACTATTGGGTACTGTACGTCCTGGTTGCCATGGCTGAACTGACTGCCGTAGGTAAATACATCCAGTTCTGGTATCCGGATATCCCCACCTGGGTTTCTGCTGCAGCCTTCTTCGTGCTGATCAACGCCATCAACCTGACCAACGTGAAAGTGTTTGGGGAAATGGAGTTCTGGTTCGCCATTATCAAAGTCATTGCCGTGGTTGCGATGATTCTGTTCGGCGGCTGGTTGCTGTTTAGCGGCAACGGCGGCCCGCAGGCCAGCGTCAGTAACCTGTGGAGCCAGGGGGGCTTCCTGCCGCACGGCTTCACCGGTCTGGTGATGATGATGGCTATTATTATGTTCTCTTTTGGTGGGCTGGAGCTGGTCGGGATCACCGCAGCTGAAGCCGATAACCCGGAGCAAAGCATTCCCAAAGCAACCAACCAGGTTATCTACCGTATCCTGATTTTCTATGTAGGTTCGCTGGCTGTTCTGCTTTCCCTGATGCCGTGGACGCGCGTCACGGCTGATACCAGCCCGTTTGTCCTTATTTTCCACGAGCTGGGCGACACCTTTGTTGCCAATGCTCTGAACATCGTAGTGCTGACCGCTGCCCTTTCTGTCTATAACAGCTGCGTATACTGCAACAGCCGTATGCTGTTCGGTCTGGCACAGCAGGGCAACGCGCCAAAAGCGCTGATGAACGTCGACAAACGCGGCGTACCGGTGAACACCATTCTGGTCTCCGCGCTGGTTACGGCTCTGTGTGTACTGATCAACTATCTGGCACCGGAATCCGCCTTTGGCCTGCTGATGGCGCTGGTGGTTTCCGCACTGGTGATCAACTGGGCAATGATTAGCCTGGCGCACATGAAGTTCCGCAAAGCCAAACAGCAGCAAGGCGTTACCACCCGTTTCCCGGCGCTGCTCTATCCGCTTGGTAACTGGGTATGTCTGATTTTCATGGCTGCAGTGCTGGTGATTATGCTGATGACGCCGGGCATGGCGATTTCGGTGTACTTAATCCCGGTATGGATTGCCATTCTTGGCATCGGCTATTTGTGCAAACAGAAAACCGCCAAAGTAGCTAAAGCGCATTAATTCTCCCTCCCCCACCTGCATCAGGTGGGGGTTGTTACCTGCCTCACACTTTCCCACTCACGACTGTTTCGTCCATATCACTGGCGTTATCCTGCAACGCAAAAACACCTCTGCCAGACAATAATTATCTCCATATCTTATTAATGGAGTGCAGTTGATGGAAACCAGTAAGCTCACGGTGAAAGAAAAGATCGGCTATGGAATGGGCGACGCCGGATGCAACATCATCTTTGGCGCCATCATGTTGTTTGTTAACTATTTTTACACAGATATTTTTGGTCTGGCACCGGCCCTGGTCGGCGTGTTACTGCTCTCAGTACGCGTTATAGATGCCGTTACCGACCCTATTATGGGCGCGATGGCCGACCGCACCCGCAGCAAATATGGTCGATTTCGTCCATGGCTTTTGTGGATGGCTTTCCCATACGCATTATTTAGCGTACTCATGTTTACCACCCCTGAGTGGACATATAACAGCAAAGTAATCTATGCGTTCGTCACCTACTTCCTGCTCTCTATCACCTATACGGCGATCAACATCCCTTACTGCTCGCTCGGCAGCGTCATCACTAACGATCCAAAGGAACGTGTCGCCTGCCAGTCATATCGCTTTGTGTTGGTAGGAATTGCAACCCTGCTGCTCTCCCTCACCTTGCTGCCAATGGCGGACTGGTTTGGCGGGGAAGATAAAGCTAAAGGCTATCAGATGGCGATGGCAGTGCTGGCCTTCATCGGCATGTGTATGTTCCTGTTTTGCTTTGCAACCGTCCGTGAGCGCGTACGTCCTGCCGTCCCGACTAACGACGATTTAAAAGCCGACCTGAAAGACGTATGGAAGAACGATCAGTGGGTAAAAATCCTGCTGTTAACCCTGTGCAACGTCTGTCCGGGCTTTATTCGCATGGCTGCCACCATGTACTACGTAACCTGGGTTATGCAGCAAAGCACGCAGTTCGCAACGCTGTTTATCAGCCTTGGCGTTGTGGGCATGATGATCGGCAGCATGCTGGCGAAGGTGCTGACCGATCGCTGGTGCAAACTGAAAGTCTTCTTCTGGACCAATATCATCCTGGCGATTTTCTCCGGCGCGTTTTACTTCTTCGATCCTAAAGCCACCATGATGATTATGGTGCTTTACTTCCTGCTCAACATTCTGCATCAGATCCCATCCCCACTGCACTGGTCGCTGATGGCGGATGTCGATGATTACGGCGAGTGGAAAACCGGTAAACGTATCACCGGAATCAGCTTCTCCGGCAACCTGTTCTTCCTGAAACTGGGCCTGGCGATTGCCGGAGCGATGGTTGGTTTCCTGCTCTCCTGGTACGGCTACGACGCAGGGGCGAAAGCGCAAAGCGACTCCGCCATTAACGGTATTATGCTGCTGTTTACCATCATACCGGGTGTAGGCTACCTGATTACCGCAGGCGTAGTTCGTCTGCTGAAAGTTGACCGCGAGTTTATGCAACAAATCCAGACAGATTTAGAAAAGCGCCGCGCCAACTACCGTGAACTGAATGAGTACCACGATATAAAAACGACTGAAAACGTAAGGAAAGCCTAATGAATCAGTGGCCAAACCCCTTTATTGAACAGCGTGCCGACCCGTTTATTTTACGTGACGGTAGCCACTACTATTTCATTGCTTCAGTACCCGAATACGATCGCCTGGAGATCCGCCGGGCGGACTCGCTGGAAGGGTTACGCACCGCCGTCCCGGTTGTCGTCTGGCGCAAACCAGAAAACGGCCCCATGAGCCAGTTGATCTGGGCACCTGAGATCCATCATCTGGCAGGCAAGTGGTACATCTATTTTGCCGCCGCCCACACACAGGCGCTCGACAAGCTGGGGATGTTCCAGCACCGTATGTTTGCGCTCGAATGTGCAGACGCCGATCCGCTGACCGGCCAATGGACAGAGAAAGGGCAGATTAAAACGCAGTTTGATACCTTCGCGCTCGATGCCACCACCTTTAACCATCAGGGAAAACAGTGGTATCTGTGGGCGCAGAAATCCCCCGATATCGCCGGAAACTCCAATATCTATCTCGCCGAACTGGAAAATCCATGGACGATTAAAGGCGAGCCGGTAATGCTCAGTCATCCAGAGTATGACTGGGAATGCCGGGGTTTTTGGGTCAACGAAGGCCCGGCCGTCATGGTTCACGGCGATAAGCTGTTTATCAGCTATTCCGCCAGCGCCACCGATGAGAACTACTGTATGGGATTATTGTGGATTGATCTCAATGCCGATCCGCTCAACCCGCAGAACTGGCACAAATCGCCGCACCCGGTCTTTACCACCAGCTACGAAAACCGCCAATACGGGCCGGGGCACAACAGCTTTACGCAAACGCCGGAAGGTGAAGATGTGCTGGTGTACCACGCGAGAAATTACACTGAAATCGAGGGCGATCCGCTGTACGACCCAAACCGCCACACTCGTCTGAAGCTGGTGCGCTGGAACGAAAACGGGATGCCAGATTTTGGCATCCCACCTGCTGATACGCTTTGAAAGATTGGCCCGCAAGCACAAAGCGACCGGGCCAATTTTTTTCCTCGACGGATAAGCGCAGCGCCATCCACCAATAATAATGGCTTAAATTAATGTTCCATAAATGGTCAACACGGCAATGACCACCACCACCACAAACGAGGTCTTCTTCGCCATCGAAACCGCGGCTTTTGGCGTTGCGACTTTATCGGTATGTGGTTCACGCGCTAAAGAAAACTGCGCAAGGCGAGTAAGCACCTGATATTGCGAAGTATGCAGATCCGCCAGCGACGCAAACCAGGCAGGCAACGCCTTCTCGCCGTGCCCCAGCAGCGCATAGACGACACCCGCCAGGCGCACCGGGATCCAGTCCAGCACGTGCAGGATCGCATCGATACCTGATTGCAAACGCTGGTGTGGCGTCTGATAGCGCGCCAGCCAGGACTGCCAGGCACGTAGAAAGGCATAACCCACCAGCGTCACCGGTCCCCACGGGCCACCGACAATCAGCCAGAATAACGGCGCCAGATAAAAGCGAAAGTTGTTCCATAACAGCGCGTTCTGCAGTTCGCGCAAGAACTCACGCTCATCGCACTCAGGCGGAATCCCATGAATCAGGGTCAGCTCGCTGGCCATCGCTTCACGGGCGTGAGCGTCATCGCGAGCAGCCGCGTTCAGATAGGCATGATAATGAAGACGCGTCTTGCCAGCGCCGATGCACAGCAAACCAATTAAGATCCACGCCACCAGCAAAGGCACGTTAAACAACAGGCCTTGAAGTGCGCGCAGCAGCAGGAACGTCACCCCCATCGCAATAAGGGCCATGCCTACCGTACGCATCATCGAAAAATGCTTCACCCGGCGGAAAAAAGCTTCAACCCGGTGATCAAGCTGCCAGTGCTCACCCAGCTTAAACAGGCGTTCAACAATCAACACCAGTAATGTTGTAAACAGCGTCATGTCATCTCCTTGTGCGACGAGGGGGTGACCAGGGCGCGAAACCTTGCCCAGTCAAAAGAGGGCCCGGGATCGGTCTTACGCTCGGGCGCAATATTGCAATGTCCTGTCATGTTGTTGGCAATGGCCGGATAACGCGTAATCAGGGCATTCGTCACGGCTGCCAGTTGCTGATACTGCGCATCGGTATAAGCCAGCGTATCCGTCCCTTCCAGCTCAATACCAATTGAGAAATCATTACAGCGTTCGCGGCCTTGATAGTTCGACACGCCAGCATGCCAGGCGCGTTTATCAAAGGGGACATACTGCACGATTTCACCGTCACGGCGAATTAAACAATGTGCCGAAACGCGCAAATGGGCGATCCCGGCAAAATAAGGATGGGCATTGGGATCAATCGTGCCCGTAAACAGCGCATCGATCCACGGGCCGCCAAACTCGCCAGGCGGCAGGCTGATATTATGCACCACCAGCAGAGAAGGGTTTTCGTCATCCGGGCGGCAATCGTAATGAGGAGAGGGAACGCGTCGCGCCTCTGCCAGCCAGCCCTCGTCTAACAACATGCAGAATCTCCTTATTGGTGGTGCTCATATCAGGTTCAGGGTAGCATGTTTCCACCTTATGATTCGTTAGCAATTTGGAGTTTTATCATGCCGCCTCGCCGCTATAACCCTGACTACCGACGTGACGCGCTGTTGGAACGCATAAATCTGGATATCCCTGCCGCTGTAGCTCAGGCGCTGCGTGAAGATTTAGGCGGAGAAGTTGATGCCAATAACGATATCACCGCACAGCTTTTACCCGCGGAGATGCGCTCCCACGCCACCGTGATCACCCGCGAAGATGGCGTTTTTTGTGGAAAACGTTGGGTGGAAGAGGTCTTTATTCAACTGGCTGGCGATGATGTCAACATCACCTGGCATGTCGAAGATGGCGACAGCATTAAGGCCAATCAGCCGCTATTTGAACTGGACGGCCCTTCCCGCGTGCTGCTCACCGGCGAACGTACCGCGCTTAATTTTGTACAGACGCTTTCGGGTGTGGCGAGCGAGGTGCGTAAATATGTCGACCTGCTGGCGGGAACAAAAACCCAACTGCTGGATACACGTAAAACTCTGCCGGGGCTGCGTACCGCGCTGAAATACGCCGTATTATGCGGCGGCGGCGCGAATCATCGTCTGGGCCTTTCTGACGCTTTCCTGATTAAAGAAAACCACATTATTGCTTCAGGTTCGGTACGTCAGGCCGTTGAAAAAGCCTTCTGGCTGCACCCGGATGTGCCGGTTGAAGTCGAAGTAGAAAGCCTGGATGAACTGGACGACGCGCTGAAAGCAGGGGCCGACATCATCATGCTCGATAACTTCGAAACTGACCAAATGCGGGAAGCGGTAAAACGCACCAACGGCCAGGCGCGTCTGGAAGTGTCGGGTAACGTCACTCATGAAACTCTGCGCGAATTTGCCGAAACTGGCGTGGATTTCATATCTGTTGGCGCGCTGACCAAGCATGTTCGCGCGCTCGATCTCTCTATGCGTTTTCGCTAATTACTGATGGTGTAGCCCGATAGTACTTTCACTTATCGGGCCCATCACGTCGGTTTTTTCTATCGGCCGGATAAGCGTTTACGCCGCCATACGGCTGTTTCTTGGAGCCTCTTCGCAAATACGGTGTCTGACTCTGTAATTTCATAAAAATCCTCGGAACCCGCCTTCCCGTTCTGTTTTTTGCCTCTCGCCGTGACCCCGAGCGTTTGCCAAAGTAGCGCCAGCTAACTCAAGGAGCGAACGATGGACAAGCAACGAGGCTTCACACTTATCGAACTCATGGTGGTCATTGGCATTATTGCCATCCTTAGCGCCATCGGTATTCCGGCTTATCAAAACTATCTGCGCAAAGCCGCGTTAACAGACATGCTGCAAACCTTTGTTCCCTATCGCACGGCGGTTGAGCTCTGTGCGCTGGAGCATGGCGGAACAACAACCTGTGATGCCGGAACGAATGGCATCCCTTCTCCAGCCACCACCCGTTATGTCTCCGCCATGAGCGTTGAAAAAGGAGTGGTCAGCCTCAGCGGACAAGAAAGCCTGAACGGGTTAAGCATCACCATGACGCCGGGTTGGGACAATGCCAACGGTATTACCGGCTGGAGCCGTAACTGCGTTATCCAGAATGACAGCGCATTGCAACAGGCCTGTGAAGACGTTTTCCGTTTCGATATTAATTAAGGAAAAGAGATGAATACCACCCAACTTACGGCGCTGTGCCAACGTCATCAGGGAATATTACTGGATGCAGACAATGAAGTGGTGCACATCGCCGTCGTGGACGCTCCATCCCACGAATTGCTGGACGCACTGCATTTTGCCACCACCCGACGTATCGACATCGTCTGCTGGACGCGTCAACAAATGGAAGGCCACACGCATACGCCACAGAAAATGCTCCCGGCAGTGGTCACGAAAAGCAGCGCCAGCGCAGCAGATTTGCTGAATCAGACGTTTCAATCCGCGCTGGTGCAACGGGCTTCTGATATTCATTTTGAACCAGCGGAAAATCACTATCGAATCAGATTACGTGTGGATGGCGTACTGCATGCTTTACCGGACGTCACGACCGAGATGGGTATCGCCATCACTGCCAGACTAAAAGTTTTAGGCAGTCTGGATATTGCCGAGCACCGACTTGCGCAAGACGGCCAATTTACCGTTGAAATTTCAGGAGAGCCGGTCTCGTTTCGCATCGCCACCCTGCCCTGTCGCTTTGGCGAAAAAGTGGTGCTACGGCTACTGCATCAGGTCGATCAAGCGCTGGAAATCACCGCGCTGGGAATGCAGGACGCGCAGCTGGCAGCATTTTCACAAGCGTTGCAGCAGCCTCAGGGGCTGATTCTGGTCACCGGACCGACCGGAAGCGGTAAAACGGTCACGCTGTATAGTGCGCTGCAGACCCGAAACACTCAGGACGTTAACCTCTGTAGCGTGGAAGATCCAGTCGAGATCCCGATCGCAGGTCTTAACCAAACACAAATTCATCCACGTGCCGGCCTCACTTTTCAGGGAGTATTGCGCGCGCTGCTGCGTCAGGATCCCGACATTATCATGGTGGGTGAAATCCGTGATGGCGAAACGGCTGAAATAGCCCTTAAAGCCGCACAAACCGGTCATCTGGTTCTATCAACACTGCATACCAATTCCACCACAGAAACACTAATACGCTTGCAGCAAATGGGGGTTGCACGCTGGATGATCGCCTCCGCGCTGACGCTCGTCATTGCGCAGCGGTTGGTGAGAAAATTGTGTCCCCATTGCCGACAACGTCTGGAAACGCCGATCATGCTCCCGGAAGCGATCTGGCCTACGCCACTGCCTCGTTGGCAGGCTCCGGGCTGCCAACATTGCTATCACGGATTTTATGGCCGTACGGCATTGTTTGAAGTTCTCCCCGTGACACCTGCATTGCGCCAGAGCATCGCCAACGGTACGTCCGTAGACGGAGTGGAATCGAATGCTCAGCAACTGGGGATGAGCACGCTCTTCGAAAATGGTTGCAAGGCCGTCGAACAAGGGTTAACAACATTTGAAGAGTTGGTACGCGTACTGGGCATGCCCCATGTCAGCTAAACTGCTTTGGCGCTGGCAAGGTATTAGCAACGAAGGTAATCCACTGGAAGGCGTACTTTGGGCCGATACCCGCCCCTCATTGATGCTTGCTCTCGAGCAACGGCATATCACGCCGCTGCGCATTAATCGTATGCGTGTCAAAGCCTCACACTGGAGCCGTGAAAAAAGCGCTGAAACCATACATCAACTGGCGACGTTGCTGAAAGCAGGGCTAACACTCTCGGCAAGTTTAGCTTTGCTGGCTGAACAGCATCCCAGCAGCCAATGGCAAGCGCTACTGCGCACGCTGGCTCACGATATGGAACAGGGTATTTCTCTCTCCACCTCGCTATCTCAGTGGCAACACGTTTTTCCGCCTCTTTATCAGGCAATGATCCGTACCGGAGAGCTTACGGGTAAGCTGGACGACTGCTGCTTTGAACTCGCCCGCCAGCAGAAGAATCAACAGCAACTGGCGGATAAAGTTAAAAAAGCTCTACGCTATCCGATTTTCATTATCACGATGGCGGTGATGGTGGTGTTCGCGATGCTGCAGTTTGTACTCCCTGAGTTTGCCGCCATTTACCAGTCGTTTAACACCCCGCTACCGGCACTCACTCAGTGGATTATTGCCATCGCGCATTTTAGCAGCCAATGGGGATGGCTGGCGGGAGCATTCAGCCTGGTAGCGGGTGCGGCATATCACCTGATGAAGCAGCAGCCATACTGGCTCACTCTGCGCCAGAAATTGCTGCTCGGCTTCCCGGTCATAGGACCGATGGTGAGAGGGCAAAAACTCACGCAGATCTTCACTGTTCTGGCGTTAACGCAAAATGCAGGTATTCCTTTTCTGCAAGGCCTTGAGAGCGTCACTGAAACGTTGGCCAACCCTTTCTGGTCGCAACGCTTAGCGCAGGTACATCACGACATCAGCGCCGGACAACCGGTCTGGTTAGCGCTAAAAAATTGCGGTGAATTCAGCCCATTGTGCATACAGTTGGTCAGAACAGGTGAGGCTTCCGGCTCGCTGGATACAATGCTGCGTAATCTCGCCCATCACCACGGCGAGAAAACATTGTCTCAGGCAGAGAATCTGGCTGCGCTACTAGAGCCTGCGTTGCTGGTCATTACGGGGCTGATAATCGGTACGCTGGTCGTTGCGATGTATTTGCCGATTTTTCATTTAGGAGATGCGATGAGCGGGGTGGGATAAATTCAAATGCCGGATGGCGCACAGCTTATCCGGCATGTCATAGTACTACCTGTTCTTACAGGCTATTGAAAACGCGGTTTTCTTGTTCCTGTACACGAATAAACGTTGTACGTTTGGTCAGTTCTTTCAGGCGAGATGCACCGACATAGGTACAGGCAGAACGCAGGCCGCCAAGGATATCGCGTGCAGTGTTATCAACCGGGCCACGCAGAGGCAACTTAACTGTTTTACCTTCCGCAGCGCGGTATTGTGCAACACCACCAACGTGACGCGTCATGGCTGATTCAGAGCTCATGCCGTAGAACAGCATGAATTTCTCACCGTTCTCTTCAACAATTTTGCCGCCGCTTTCTTCATGACCGGCCAACATACCGCCGAGCATAACGAAGTCCGCGCCACCGCCGAACGCTTTTGCCACGTCACCCGGCATTGTGCAGCCGCCATCACTGACAATCATGCCGCCCAGACCGTGAGCTGCATCGGCACATTCAATAACCGCAGAAAGCTGTGGGTAGCCAACGCCGGTTTTTACACGTGTGGTACATACAGAACCCGGGCCAATGCCGACTTTAACAATGTCCGCGCCGGAAAGTACCAGCTCTTCACACATTTCTCCAGTAACCACATTGCCCGCACAAATTGTTTTTGTCGGCCATGCTTCACGCGCTTTCGACACAAACTGAACAAAATGCTCTGAGTAGCCATTTGCCACATCAATGCAGATAAAGTTCAGCGCCGGGTTGAGCGCCAGAATCTGTTTGGTTTTTTCGAAATCTGCGTTAGAGGTGCCGGTTGAAACCATTACATGTTTGAGCACATCAGCAGAGCTCTCTGCGATGAAAGCAGCCCAGTCTTCAACAGAATAGTGTTTGTGTACCGCAGTCAGGATGTCGAAGGATGCCAGCGCCGTTGCCATGGCAAACGTCCCGACAGTGTCCATGTTCGCGGCAATAATGGGTACGCCGGACCAGGTCTGACCTGAGTGCTTAAAGGTAAATTGACGTTCCAGCTCAACATCGGAACGGCTTTTGAGAGTAGAACGCTTAGGGCGGATAAGAACGTCTTTGAAACCTAACTTCAGATCTTCTTCGATACGCATGTGCGGATTCCTGGGGTTAATGGCGAAAAATCGAAACTCACAACTCCAGTGACGCTATCATACGCACTAATCAATGCCGCGCAAGACTGCGAAATTCTCTTTTTTTACGCTACAATCCCATAAATTTACCTGGCGAATAGTAGGTTAATCCTGCAGCAACCTCGCCGTCGCACGCTTAACTTTTAACTGTTTGATAATCAAACTTAAACTCCAGGATCTGCATCTATGAGGTATACGGTAGCCTTAACCGGTGGCATTGGCAGTGGTAAAAGTACCGTTGCAAATGCGTTCGCAGACCTCGGAATAAACGTCATTGATGCAGATATTATTGCGCGCCAGGTGGTTGAACCCGGTACCCCAGCCCTTAAGGCGATCGAAGAACATTTTGGTACCGAAGTTATAGCTACCGACGGATCGTTGCAGCGACGCATTTTACGCGAACGCATTTTTTCCAGTCCTGAGGAGAAAAGCTGGCTGAATGCCCTGCTCCATCCGCTTATTCAGCAGGAAACGCAGCGCCAGTTTCAGCAAGCAACCTCCCCTTATCTGTTGTGGGTTGTACCTTTGCTGGTGGAAAATTCGCTGTATAAAAAAGCCAACCGCGTACTCGTGGTGGATGTTACTCCCGAGACACAGCTCAGACGCACTATGCAGCGCGATGACGTCACGCGTGAGCATGTTGAACAAATTCTTGCTGCCCAGGCAACGCGCGAAGCGCGTCTGGCCGTGGCAGACGATGTTATTGATAATAATGGCGCACCGGAGGCCATCGCCTCGGATGTCGCCCGCCTGCACGCGCTCTATCTGCAATGCGCGTTGCAGTTTGTCTCACAGGAAAAACCGTAATGCACACCCAGGTCCTTTTTGAACACCCTCTCAATGAGAAGATGCGTACATGGCTGCGCATTGAGTTTTTAATCCAACAGCTCTCCGTTAATGTACCCATAGCGGACCATGCAGGCGCACTGCATTTTTTCCGCAACATCGGGGACTTACTGGATGTATTTGAACGCGGCGAAGTCCGTACCGAACTCCTCAAAGAGCTGGAAAGACAACAGCGTAAACTCCAGGCCTGGGTTGAAGTTCCCGGCGTCGATCAAAACAGGATCGACGCATTGCGCCAGCAGTTAAAAAGCGCGGGCAGCATTCTGATTTCGGCTCCGCGTATTGGACAGACGCTGCGCGAAGATCGTCTGATTGGCCTTGTACGTCAGCGTTTAAGCATTCCTGGCGGATGCTGCAGTTTCGATCTGCCGACCCTGCATATTTGGTTACATCTACCGCAGTCGCATCGCGACGCGCAGGTTGAAACATGGCTTGCAAGTCTGAATCCGCTCAATCAGGCACTGTCGCTGGTGCTGGATTTAATTCGCAACTCTGCGCCATTCCGTAAGCAAACCAGCTTGAATGGTTTTTATCAGGACAACGGCGAAGATGCCGATCTGCTTCGCTTGCAGCTGCCGCTTGATTCGCAGCTTTATCCGCAAATTTCTGGTCATAAGAGCCGCTTTGCTATTCGCTTTATGCCGCTGGATAGCGAGAATGGCCAGGTGCCTGAGCGTCTCGATTTTGATCTGGCGTGCTGTTAAGGAGTCAACATGTCTGAACAAACCATCGTCAACTGCCCAACCTGCGGCAAACCCGTAGTGTGGGGTGAAGTCAGCCCGTTTCGCCCATTCTGCAGCAAGCGCTGCCAGTTAATCGATCTGGGTGAGTGGGCCGCAGAAGAGAAACGTATCCCAAGCTCTGGTGATCTGTCGGAAAACGACGACTGGAGTGAAGAGCAGAAGTAATTCAGCTAAAACGTAGGGCGGGCAAGCGTAGCGACCCCGCCCTAATTTGCCGGATGGTGGGGTTGCCTAATCCGGCCTAGGAACACCTTTAACCAGCAATCAGCTTTTCAATTACCGGCGCATTCGCAGGCGGAAAATCTTCTGCATTCAGAGCATCTTGCGCAATCCACTGCGCCGGTTGCCCCTCTTTCCCCCACGGTTCGCCTTCCCAGCTTTCAACCAGCCAGAACCACAGAGTGATATGCCGGTCCGGAAACTGGTACTCCAGCTTTTCGAACAGTGAGCTTTGAGTCGGCGTAATGCCTACTTCTTCCTGTAACTCGCGAATCAGCGCCTGCTCCGGCGTTTCGCCTGCTTCAATTTTCCCGCCGGGGAACTCCAGCTTATTTGCCATGTGGGCATCAGCCGCACGCTGGGTTATAAAAATTTCATGGTGCTGGTTGCGAATAATCCCGACGGCGATCTGCAGTATTTTCATCTTTATCGTCCATAAAAAAGGCGCAGAATTCTGCGCCTTTTCAGTAAGTTACTTTCTTAGCTCAGACGGCCATGGCACTGTTTGTACTTTTTGCCGGAACCGCAAGGACACGGATCGTTACGACCCACTTTACGATCGCCAGTTTGTGCTGCCAGCTCTTCTGCCGCGGCAGAATCGTCACCTTTATGGCTCAACTGCTGCATCTGCGCTAAACGTTCAGCGTCTTCACGACGTTGCTGCTCCATCGCTTCTACTTCTTCAGGCATACGTACCTGAACTTTGCTCAGGGTGCTGATCACTTCGTACTTCAGTGATTCCAGCATTGATGCAAACATAGAGAAGGATTCACGCTTGTATTCCTGCTTCGGATCTTTTTGCGCATAACCACGCAGGTGAATACCCTGACGCAGGTAATCCATCGCCGCAAGGTGCTCTTTCCACAGAGAATCGAGAGTTTGCAGCATCACGCCTTTTTCGAAGTGACGCATCATCTCCGCGCCCACAACTTCTTCTTTACGCTGATAAACTTCGATGGCGTTTGCCAGAATACGTTCGCGCAGCGTTTCCTCATGCAGCTCAGGCTCTTTATCCAGCCACTCTGAAATAGGCATTTCCAGATCGAAGTCGTTTTTCAGACGTTCCTGCAGACCCGGGATATCCCACATTTCTTCCAGAGACTGCGGCGGAATATAGGCATCAATCGTCGCTTTGAAGACATCCTCACGGATGCTATTAATGGTTTCGCTAACGTCAGTTACGTCCAGCAGTTCGTTACGCTGGGTGTAGATTGCGCGACGCTGGTCATTGGCAACGTCATCATATTCCAGCAGTTGCTTACGAATATCGAAGTTGCGGCTTTCTACTTTACGCTGCGCGTTTGCAATCGCTTTAGTCACCCACGGGTGTTCAATCGCTTCACCAGGCTTCATGCCCAGTTTACGCATCATGCCGGACACGCGGTCAGAAGCAAAAATACGCATCAGCGCATCTTCCATCGACAGATAGAAACGAGAAGACCCCGCATCCCCCTGACGACCAGAACGACCACGCAGCTGGTTATCTATACGACGAGATTCGTGACGCTCGGTACCGATAATATGTAAACCACCTGCTGCTAACACCGCATCATGGCGAACCTGCCACTCGGCTTTGATCTGCGCGATTTGTTCTGGAGTCGGGTCCTCCAGCTCGGCAATTTCCGCCTGCCAGCTACCACCCAGCACGATATCGGTACCACGACCCGCCATGTTTGTCGCGATAGTCACTGCGGACGGATAACCCGCCTGGGCGACGATTGCGGCTTCGTTGGCGTGGAACTTGGCGTTCAGAACGTTGTGTTTGATACCCGCCTTGTTCAGCTCATTAGAAACCACTTCCGATTTTTCAATAGAGATAGTACCAACCAGCACCGGCTGGCCATTTGCGGTACGCTCTTTAATATCTTCAATGATCGCCTGAATTTTTTCCGCTTCAGTCATGTACACCAGATCCGGTAAATCCTTACGGATCATCGGGCGGTTGGTCGGCACAACCACGGTATCCAGTTTGTAGATGGAGCTGAATTCAAAGGCTTCAGTGTCTGCTGTACCGGTCATACCGGCCAGTTTTTCGTACAAACGGAAGTAGTTCTGGAAGGTAATAGATGCCAGCGTCTGGTTCTCGTTTTGGATATCTACGCCTTCTTTGGCTTCAACAGCCTGGTGCAGACCATCGGACCAGCGGCGACCCTGCATGGTACGACCGGTGTGTTCGTCGACGATGATAACTTCACCGTCTTTCACGATATAGTCAACGTCGCGAGTAAACAGCACGTGCGCGCGCAGTGCAGCAGTCACGTGGTGCATCAGCATAATGTTGCCCGGAGAGTACAGCGACTCGCCCTCATCCATAATGCCTTCGTTAACCAACAGCTCTTCAATCAGTACCAGACCACGTTCGGTCAGGTTGACCTGGCGCGCTTTCTCATCAACAGAGAAGTGGCCTTCCCCCTGGAACGTGTCGGAATCGTCCTTCTCCTGACGAATCAGGTGCGGGATGATTTTGTTCACTTTTTTATACATTTCCGAGCTGTCTTCAGCCGGACCGGAGATGATCAGCGGCGTACGCGCTTCATCGATCAGGATGGAGTCGACTTCATCGACCAGCGCATAGTGCAGTTTACGCTGAACGCGCTCTTCCGGGCTAAACGCCATGTTGTCGCGCAGGTAGTCAAAGCCGTATTCGTTGTTAGTACCGTAAGTAATATCGGCATTGTAGGCTTCACGCTTGGCTGGCGCAGGCAGGCCAGACATGTTGATACCCACGGTCATGCCGAGGAATTCAAACAGCGGGCGGTTATTTTCGGCGTCACGCTGAGCCAGGTAGTCGTTCACGGTAACCACGTGTACACCTTTCCCGCTTAAGGCGTTGAGGTAGGCTGGCAGCGTTGCGGTCAGGGTTTTACCTTCACCGGTACGCATTTCCGCGATGCAGCGATCGTTAAGCACCATACCACCCAGCAGCTGTACGTCGAAATGACGCATGCCGAACACACGCTTACTCGCTTCGCGGACCACCGCGAACGCTTCCGGGATCAGGCTTTCAACGCTGGCGCCTTTTTCCAGACGGGCGCGGAATTCAGCGGTCTTCGCTTTCAGTTCATCATCGGAGAGTTTTTCCATCTCCGGTTCCATTGCATTGATGACATTGACCACTTTACGCATACGACGCAGCGTACGCTCGTTACGGCTACCGAATACTTTTGTTAATAATTTGATTAGCATAATAAAATCTCAAACGCCCCGCGGTGCGGAGTCAAAAATTATAAGTTGGAAGGTTCTTTTTTAGCTGAGGCGTTGAGGGCCAGCACGGATACCCTGCAGCTGGCTGATCCAGACCGGAACGCTAAATGCGGCCTGAGAGGTAAAATGGGCATATGTCACGCGACTCACGGTCGCGGGCGGTCTGCCTTCTTGCGTCAGCATCGCGCTGAGCGTATTCAGTAACGCAAGATGGTGCGCCTGGATTGGCAACGGCTCTTCGGCAACAGGCAGCGCCTGAGGAGCCATGGCAAAAGAAAGATGGCGAATGACCGTACGAATGGCATGCTGATGCCAGTAGTCAACGGTAAAATTCGGGCGGCGATTGGTCGCCTCCAGCAAAGCAAGCTGGCTAAAGTTAACTTTGGCAGATTGATCGTGATTGCTGGCGGTCGCCTTCGCGGGAGTATTAGGTTCAGCAGCATTACCGAGCGCAGGCAGGCCAAAACTAGCCGCGACCATCCCCAACAGGAGATGCGGCCAGAAGTACCGTCTGCCTAACTGTCGCCAACGCGTCAGTATTCCACTCACGTTATTGCCACCTGATATACCCTGCGTTTGGGGTTACAAATGCAAAACCATTTTTTTGCGCATAAATATTACCATTAAAGCGTACGCTCCACAGCAGTAATGACAGCAAGTCGCGGGTAAATATGCTTAAGAAACCAGCGATCGAATGGTGTTTTAATCTGTTGGTGGGGAAAAAGTCGCTTCAGATAAGGTGGTTTTGCAATCGAAAGATAAAAAACGACTGGCTCACCTGGCCGGAGAGAGTGCCAGATTTACCAGTCGAATTTATGCGACAGCGTATGTCGTTATGCCAGTACAGTCGAAGGTGCTTTGAACGCCAACGGCAGTTCTGCATCGTCCTGGAAGGTCACATATTCCCAGGCTTCCTGTTTTGCCAGGACTGCCTGCAATAGTTTGTTATTCAGTGCATGACCGGATTTATACGCGGTGAATGCACCAATAATGTTGTGACCACACATGAACAAGTCACCAATCGCGTCGAGCATTTTGTGACGAACGAATTCGTCTTCAAAACGCAGGCCGTCTTCGTTCAATACGCGATAATCGTCAACAACGATGGCACAATCGAAGCTGCCGCCCAGGCACAGGCCGCGGGACTGCAGATATTCGATATCACGCATGAAGCCGAAAGTACGCGCGCGGCTGATCTGGCGCATGAACGCATCCGCAGAGAAGTTCATCGCGTAGCGCTGCGTGCTGGAGTCGATCGCCGGATGGTTAAAGTCGATGGTGAAATCCAACGTAAAACCATTATACGGCTTAAACTCAGCCCACTTATCGCCATCTTCGACACGAACGGTCTCTTTGATGCGAACAAATTTTTTGGCGCTGCTCAGTTCTTCAATACCTGCATCAAGCAGCAGGTAAACGAACGGAGCGGCACTGCCATCCATAATCGGGATTTCCGGGGCGTTAACTTCAATAACGATGTTATCGATACCTAAGCCCGCCAGAGCAGCATTAAGGTGCTCTACAGTTGAAATCCGCACATCATGCTCATTGACCAGACACGTACAGAGCATGGTATCACGCACAGATTTGGCATCGGCCGGGAAATCTACCGGAGGATTCAAGTCGGTGCGACGATAGATGACCCCGGTGTTGGCCGGCGCAGGTCGTAATGTCAGGGTGACTTTTTTGCCGGTATGCAAACCGACGCCAGTCGCCTGAACGATACGTTTAAGAGTCCTTTGTTTGATCATCGTATAATCTCGCCAAATTACCTATCCAACCGAAGTGTACTATACATTCGGTGGGCCAGTTTAGCACAAAGAGCCACAATTCCCAAATTCCAGCTAATTCTTAATCAGCTTGCTTACGCAGGAATGCAGGGATATCCAGATAATCCGGCTCTTTCGTGGTTTGCGGCGTATTGTCGTTAACCACTTTCGCTACCGGTTTCTGCTCTTGCGTCAACGGCGCCATGCCGTGCTGCTGGTAACGATCCATTACCGGCTGCTGTACCTGTTTGTTGGTCACCAGAGTGATTTCAGGACGCTTGTCCATACCAATTCCAGTCGCAACAACGGTCACGCGCAGTTCGTCGTTCATATCCGGGTCCAGAGAGGTACCGATAACCACAGTCGCGTTATCCGATGCAAAGGCACGAATCGTGTTACCCACGGTTTCGAACTCATCCAGACGCAGGTCGAAGCCCGCAGTAATGTTAACCAGCACGCCGCGTGCGCCGGACAGATCGATATCTTCCAGCAGCGGAGAAGAGATAGCCATTTCAGCCGCTTCTTCTGCACGGTCTTCACCGCTCGCCACGCCAGAACCCATCATCGCGTAGCCCATTTCGGACATCACGGTGCGTACGTCTGCAAAGTCGACGTTCATCAGGCCCGGACGAGTAATCAGTTCAGCGATACCCTGGACTGCGCCTTTCAGCACGTCGTTCGCTGCGCCAAATGCATCCAGCAGGGAGATACCACGGCCCAGTACTTTCAGCAGCTTGTCGTTCGGGATAGTGATCAGAGAGTCCACGTGTTTGGACAGCTCGGTGATACCCTGCTCCGCGAATGCCATACGCTTCTTGCCTTCAAAGTTGAAAGGCTTAGTCACGACAGCAACGGTCAGGATACCTAAATCTTTTGCGACTTCAGCTACCACTGGCGCTGCACCGGTACCGGTACCGCCGCCCATGCCAGCTGCGATAAACACCATGTCTGCGCCGTCAAGCGCTGCGCGCAGAGCTTCGCGATCTTCGTCTGCCGCATTACGACCGACTTCCGGGTTTGCACCCGCGCCCAGACCTTTGGTGATGCCGCTACCAATCTGAATGGTCTGTCCAACCGCCGTTTTACGCAACGCCTGAGCGTCGGTATTCACCGCGAAGAATTCAACACCTTCGATGCGCTCACGCACCATGTGTTCAACGGCATTACCGCCGCCGCCACCGACGCCGATGACTTTAATCACCGCGTCGTTGGTTAGTTCCATAGGTTCAAACATAGTTTCTCTCTCCGTTTTACACTTCATCCTTCAAGCCGCCTCTTTGTTGGCTGCCTTCACTCACTCCCGTGACATAGTAAACTATGCTCCAGGAGATTCGCTCAGTTGCCGCCGCGATGCAACTTGAATGACTTTGTGTAGTGCCTGTCGCCTGAGACCGTTAATTTGCGTCGGTCTCTTTAAAAATTAAAACTCTTTACGTAACCAGCTATTCAGTCGCTTGATCCACGATCCGACCGAGGCAGTTACGCGCTTTTCTACTTCAGCCTCACCACTTAAATGGGATTCTTTCCCGTAGTGCAGCAGCCCTACCGCCGTTGAATAATACGGCTCCTGGGCATAATCCGTCAGACCGGTAATATTCAGCGGTGCGCCAATACGTACTTGTGTATGGAACACGCGCTGTGCGCAGGCCGCAAGACCTTCAATTTGCGCAGCACCGCCGGTTAACACAATCCCCGCCGCCAGATGATGTTTCACACCCTGCTGGCGAAGCTGTTCTTGTAATTGCAAAATTTCTTCGTTGACCAGGTTGAGCAGCTCGGTATAACGCGGCTCAATGACCTCTGCCAGAGTCTGACGTTGCAGGCTACGCGGCGGACGACCACCAACGCTTGGCACTTCAACGCTCTCGTCTTTACCCACGATGGAACCCAGTGCGCAGCCATGACGCACTTTGATGGCTTCAGCATCGCTCGGCGGCGTACCAAAGGCATACGCGATATCGCTGGTCACGACATTCCCTGCATAAGGGATAACTTTAGTGTGGCGCAACGCCCCGCCAGTATAAACGGCGATGTCCATTGTACCACCACCAATATCCACCACGCAGACACCCAGTTCACGTTCATCTTCCGTCAATACGGAATAACTGGCTGCCAACCCGGCAAAAATCAGTTGGTCAACTTTCAGACCACAACGTTCAACGGCTTTGACAATATTCTTCGCCATGTCGTTGTGGCAGGTAATAAGGTGGACTTTTGCCTGCATACGCACACCGGAAAGACCGACCGGATTTTTGATACCTTCCTGGTAGTCGATGGCGTATTCCTGCGGGATGACGTGCAGAACACGATGTTCATCGCGAACGCGTACGGATTTTGCCGTATGTACCACGTTTTCCACATCTTCCTGCGTCACTTCCTCTTCGGAAATGGGCACCATACCAATTTCATTCTGACAGCTAATATGTTTACCGGAAAGCGCCAGATACACTGAAGAGATCTGGCAATCTGCCATCAGTTCAGCCTGGTCAATGGCGCGCTGTACGCACTTCACCACTGACTCAAGGTCATTCACCCCGCCTTTATCCATACCTCGCGATGGGCAACTGCCCACGCCAATGATATTGACCATACCGTCGGGCAGAACTTCCCCTACTAAAGCGGCTACCTTCGCGGTGCCAATCTCCAGTCCAACTACCAGTTTTCTGTCCGTCGCCTTGATCATTGTTGTTCTGCCTGTGCCTGATTCTGTTGCTGATTAGATTCCTCAGGAGGCAAGGGAACCCAGCCTACTGCCGCTCCTGAGTCATAACGCAAATCAACGTAGCTAATCCGTTTGCCATCGGTTTGCGCCTGCTGCTGTAAAACCGGGTAGAGTTCCACAAAGCGAGCCAAACGTTTTATCGTATCGCCCCTGCCCAGATTCAGCTTAATATCGTTATTCAGCGTCAACTGCCAGGAACGACGAGCGGTCATTGCCGCTTCCTTCAGGGTGAATCTGTCCTTAGCCAGCACCTGCCCCATATCGCGGAACCCTTGCAGCACTTCACTTGCGCTGCCTTCCGGTCCGTACAACATAGGTAATACCTGCTTATTAGCCCGACCGGTTGGGACACTGAAGGTATTTCCTTCAGCATCCACCATATGTTGGTCATTCCAACGCGCTATTGGCACATATTCAACCAGATGAATCTTCAATTCATCAGGCCATTGCTTTCTGACGCTCGCCTGTTTGATCCAGGGGAGGCGTTCAATCTGGCTCTGGATGATGTTCACATCCTGAGTCATAAATGTTCCCGGAGCGCCCAGCGCCAGGATGGACTGACGGATATCATCATTGCGCGTGTAATGCCGTTCACCGGTTAACACCAGTTTTGACAATGGCAGGCGCTGCGCATCTTCCATCCATCCCAACACTACCCAGCCGCTGACAAACACGGTGCACAGCACTGTCAGCAGGAACAGTATTCCTGCAAGACGCGTTCCATTATTGCGGCGTGAGGAGTTTACTTCTTCTTCATCACCGTTTCGCGTGTTCAGCGCAGCCTGCGACATATCAGTCCGCCAACTCCAGAATTCTTACCACCAACTGCGAGAAGCTCAGGCCCGCCTGACGCGCCGCCATCGGCACCAGACTGTGGCTGGTCATACCCGGAGAGGTATTCGCTTCCAGCAGATAAAACTGGCCATCGCTGTCCAGCATGACGTCAATGCGACCCCAACCTTTACAGCCCAATGCAGTCCACGCTTTCAGGACTAATTCCTGTAAAAAGGCTTCTTGTTCGACTTCCAGACCAGCAGGGCAGAAATATTGTGTCTCATCAGAGAGATACTTCGCCTCATAATCATAGAAGGTTCCCGCGGGTTGGATACGTATTGACGGTAAAATTTCTTCGCCAAGTATCGCAACTGTAAATTCCGGGCCACTGAGCCATTTTTCAATCAGTACTTCTTCATCATGCTGAAAAGCCAATGCTAATGCACCCTGCAAAGCATTTTCTTCTTCAACTTTTGACATCCCTACGCTGGAACCTTCACGGCTTGGCTTTACAATCAGCGGCAAGCCTAACGCAGAAATTTTTGTAACTGCTTCATCGCTAAGACCTTTTTCGAACTCAGCGCGGGTCAGCGCAACCCATGGGGCGACGGGTAAACCTGCGCCCTGCCACAGCAGCTTGCTGCGCAGTTTGTCCATGGAAATCGCGGAAGCCATGACGCCGCTGCCGGTATACGGCAGGCCAATCAGCTCCAGCATGCCCTGCAATGTGCCATCTTCACCGCCACGACCATGCAGCGCAATAAACACCTTCTGAAACCCCATAGATTTCAAAAGAGTGACATCGACCTCTTTAGGGTCAATCGGATGGGCATCTACACCACCTTCGCGTAACCCTGCCAATACGGCCGCGCCTGAATTCAGCGATACTTCACGTTCAGCGGAGGTTCCCCCTAACAGGACCGCGATTTTATCAGCCATGTTGTTCTTCCTCCGGGTTTTGCGGCTTCAGTTTGATTTCAGCTAAGGAACGCGCGATTTTGCCGATATTTCCAGCGCCCTGCACCAAAATCAGATCGTTGCCGGTTAATACGGGTGCCAGCATTTCTGCCACCTGGGCCGGATCGGATACCAGAATCGGATCGATCTTACCGCGGCCACGAATCGTACGGCACAACGAGCGGCTGTCGGCCCCCGGAATCGCGGCTTCGCCCGCGGCATACACATCCAGCATCAACAGCGCATCGACCTGGGTAAGCACGTTGGCAAAGTCGTCGTACAGATCGCGAGTACGCGTAAACCGGTGCGGCTGGAACAGCATCACCAGGTTTTTGTCCGGCCAACCCGCGCGCGCGGCTTTAATCGTAGCGTCCACTTCCGTTGGGTGGTGGCCATAATCATCAACCAGCATCGCGGTCCCGGCTTTACCGTTCACCGGCTCAAGCGGGAATTCGCCGAGGAAGTCAAAACGACGTCCGGTACCCTGGAAACTTTCCAGCGCGCGCAGAATAGCGTCGTCTTCAATACCTTCTTCCGTCGCGACCGCCACTGCCGCCGCCGCGTTCAGTGCATTGTGACGACCCGGCGCGTTTAACGTAACACGTAAATCGGCCATCCCCTGACGCACCAGCGTGAAGTGTCCTTGTGGACCAATCTGCTGGTAATCTTCAACGCGCACATCGGCATCATCACTGAAACCATAGGTTGTGGTTTGACGGCCAACTCGCGGTAACAGTTCGCGGATAACCGGATCGTCAACGCACATCACCGCACGGCCATAAAACGGCAAGTTATGCAGGAAATTAATAAACGTCTGCTTTAAATTTTCGAAGTCGCCATGGTAGGTATCCATGTGGTCGGCTTCGATATTGGTGACAATCGCCACCATTGGCTGCAAATGCAGGAACGACGCGTCGCTCTCGTCTGCTTCGGCAATCAAATAACGGCTATGACCCAGGCGCGCATGCACGCCTGCGGCCTTCACCAGACCGCCGTTGACAAAAGTGGGATCCAGACCCGCTTCCGCGTAGATGCTGGAGACCATTGCCGTGGTCGTGGTTTTACCGTGCGTCCCGGCAATAGCAATACCGTGACGAAAACGCATTAACTCCGCCAGCATTTCAGCACGACGAATCACCGGAATACGTGCTTCATGCGCTGCAACAATTTCCGGGTTATCCGCAGAAATAGCGCTGGATACCACCACCACGCTCGCATCGCGCACGTTTTCCGGGCGATGGTTGAAGAAAATCGTGGCACCCAGATTCGTCAACTGCTGCGTCACAGGATTCGGCGCTAAGTCAGAACCGCTGATCTGATAACCTTCATTGGCCAAAACTTCGGCAATACCGCCCATACCAGCACCACCGATGCCGACAAAGTGAATGTGCCGAACGCGACGCATTTCGGGCACGATGGAACGCAGTTTTGCCAGTTGTTGTGTATTCATTCTTTAGCCATTAACTTCTTAGTTCATGCGATGCAAAAGGCATCACCACAATTACGCCCGGGCAGCCCGGCTCACTTCATTTGCAACGCGCTCTGTGGCATCCGGTATGGATGCGGCGCGCGCACGTTCTGCCATGGTTAATAACGTTTCTCGCGACCACCCGGCAAGGGTGCTGGCGACGGCATCCACAGTAAACTGCGGCTGCTCCAGAATTTTGGCGGCGCCCGCTTTCTCCAGCGGCAGCGCATTCCAATACTGCTGTCTGTCTTTGTGCTGGAACGGCACAAACAGCGCAGGCAAACCTGCGGTGGCAATTTCGCTCACCGTCAGCGCGCCTGAGCGACAAACCACGACATCAGCCCACGCATAGGCCGCTGCCATATCATCAATAAACTCAGTGACCTTGTGCTGCGGTTGTCCCGCGACGGCATACGCCTGTTCAACGGTCTGCTGCGCGCCTTTGCCGCTCTGATGCCAGATAGTCACCGCGTCGCCAAGCTTTGCGGCAACCTGCGGCATCGTCTGGTTCAGTACGCGTGCGCCCTGAGATCCCCCGACAACCAACACACGAACTGGACCTTCACGCCCGGCCAGACGCGCTTTGGGCAATGGCAGCGCCAGCACGTCAGTGCGCACCGGGTTGCCCACCACTTCCGCATTCGGGAAAGCGCCAGGAAAAGCCTGCATCACCGTAGTGGCAATCTTCGCCAGCCATTTGTTAGTTAATCCCGCAATGCCGTTCTGCTCATGCAGTACAACCGGAATACCTAATGACCAGGCCGCCAGACCGCCAGGGCCAGACACGTAGCCGCCCATACCCAGCACCACATCGGGTTTAAACTGCTTCATGATGGCGCGCGCCTGACGCCAGGCATTAAAAATACGCACAGGTGCGGCAAGCAGCGCATTGACGCCTTTGCCACGCAAACCGGAGATACGAATAAAGTCAATTTCAATGCCGTGTTTCGGCACTAAGTCCGCTTCCATACGATCGGCGGTGCCCAGCCAACGAACCTGCCAACCCTGGGCCATTAAATGGTGCGCGACCGCCAGCCCCGGGAACACATGCCCGCCGGTACCGCCTGCCATCACCATTAACCGCTTCGGTTGACCACTCATCGTGCACCTCGTGTAAACGCCTGGGCTTTTTCCAGACGCGTTTCATAATCAATACGTAACAAAAACATGATGGCCGTCGACATAATCAACAAACTTGAACCACCATAACTGATCAGCGGCAGCGTCAGACCTTTGGTTGGCAGCATACCCGCCGCCGCACCGACGTTTACCAGTGCCTGGAAGCTAAACCAGATCCCGATTGAGCAGGCTAAAAAGCCTGAAAAACGGTGGTCAATTTCCAACGCCTTACGGCCAATCGACATCGCGCGAAAAGCGACGAAGAATACCATTAAAAGTGCCAATACCACACCGATATAACCCAGCTCTTCCCCAATGATGGCGAAGATGAAGTCGGTGTGCGCTTCTGGTAAATACTCCAGTTTTTGGACTGAATTACCTAAGCCCTGCCCCCAAACCTCACCGCGACCAAATGCCATCAGGGATTGCGTCAGCTGGTAGCCACTGCCGAACGGATCTTCCCATGGGTTCCAGAAGGAGGTTACGCGGCGAATACGATACGGTTCGGCAAGGATCAGCAGCACGACCGCTGAAATCCCCATGCCGATAATGGCAATGAACTGCCACAGTTTCGCTCCGGCGAGAAACAGCATCGCCAGGGTAGTGACAAACAGCACTACCACCGTACCAAGGTCAGGCTGTGCCAGCAGTAAAATAGCCAGCACCAGGATCACGCCCATCGGTTTTAAGAAACCGCGCAGGTTGTTACGCACTTCATCAACTTTACGCACCAGGTAGTTGGCGAGGTAACAGAACAGCGACAGCTTGGTAAATTCCGCAGGCTGAATACGCAGCGGCCCCAGCGCAATCCAGCGCGACGCCCCGTTAACGGAGCTACCCACCACCAGCACAATCAGCAGCATGATGATCGAGGCTATCAGCATCGTCGTACTGTACTTTTGCCAGAACTCCATCGGCAGACGCAGCGTCACCATCGCCAGGCAGAAGGCGAGGAAGATGTACAGTGCATCACGCTTAGCAAACAGGAAAGGATCGCCCGCCAGACGTTGTCCAACGGGCATCGATGCCGATGTCACCATCACAAAACCGATCGCTGCCAGACCAAAGGTCAACCACAGCAGCATGCGGTCATACATGATCAGGCTGTCCGCGTCTTTATCACGCGAAGCCATCACCCAGCCTTTAAGTGCCGCGAAGACCCACGCCAGGATACCCAGTCCCGGTAAGCGCGGCATTCTCAGACGAGGGAGAGATAAGCGCATCAACCCAACTCCTTCGCCAGGCGGGTAAAGACGTCACCACGTTGCTCAAAGTTCTTGAACTGGTCGAGGCTGGCGCAGGCGGGCGACAGCAGCACCATATCGCCCGACTTCACGCGCGGTGCGAGCAGACGCATTGCCTGCTCCATGGTTTCAGTTTGTTCCGTAACGTCAGGTCGCAGAGCGGCAAGCTGCGCGCCATCGCGACCAAAGCAATACAGACGAATGTTGTCGCCGGTCAGGTATCGTTGCAGCGGCGTAAAGTCAGCGGATTTCCCGTCTCCCCCCAGCAACAGGTGCAACGTACCGTCAACGTGCAGGCCATTCAGCGCGGCTTCAGTGCTGCCGACGTTGGTGGCTTTAGAATCGTTAATCCAGCGCACGCCGTTGTGCTCAAGCACAGTCTGGAAACGGTGCGCCAGACCGGTAAACGTGGTGAGCGCTTTCAGGCTCGACGCCCGCGGCAGACCCGCAGCATCCGCCAGCGCCAGCGCAGCCAGGGCGTTGGTATAGTTATGCTGACCGGAAAGCGTCATCTCTTTCACGTTAAGAACTTTTTCACCCTTCACTCGCAGCCAGGTTTCGCCCTGCTGACGGTTCAGGTGATAGTCACCCATGTTGATGCCAAAGCTCACGCAACGCTCATCCGCCCCGCGAACCGGCATGGTCAGCGCATCATCAGCGTTGACCACACACACTTTCGCGTTTTCATAGACGCGCAGTTTGGCCGCACGGTACTGCTGCAAGCCAAACGGATATCTGTCCATATGGTCTTCGGTGACATTCAAAATGGTAGCGGCTACGGCTTGTAAGCTGGAGGTCGTTTCCAGTTGGAAGCTCGACAGTTCCAGAACATACAGCTCACGTTCGTCATCCAGCAGCATCAGCGCGGGCAGGCCAATATTACCGCCAACCCCCACGTTCACACCGGCCGCTTTCGCCATCTCACCTACCAGCGTAGTGACTGTGCTTTTCCCGTTGGAACCGGTGATCGCGACGATCGGTGCCTGTGCTTCACGACAGAACAGCTCAATGTCGCCGACAATTTCAATTCCCGCATCGGCGGCGGCGCTCAACGAAGGATGCGCCAGGGCAATACCAGGGCTGGCGACAATAAGATCAGCGGCCAGCAGCCAGTCATCATTCAGACTGCCAACATGACGCTCAACCGCTTCCGGTAATTTGTCCAGGCCCGGCGGCGTCGCGCGGGTATCCATTACGCGCGGCGTCACGCCACGCGCCAGGAAGAAATCCACGCAGGACAGCCCGGTCAAACCCAGACCGATAATGACGACTTTTTTACCCTGGTAATCAGCCATGATTAACGTACCTTCAGCGTTGCCAGGCCAATCAGCACCAGCATCAGCGAAATAATCCAGAAGCGTACAATTACGCGCGGTTCCGGCCAGCCTTTCAGTTCATAGTGATGGTGGATCGGCGCCATACGGAATATGCGCTGTCCGCGCAGCTTAAAGGAGCCAACCTGCAAAATGACCGACAGTGTTTCTACGACGAAAACACCGCCCATGATCACCAGCAGGAACTCCTGACGCAGGAGCACGGCAATAATGCCCAGCGCGCCGCCCAGCGCCAGCGATCCGACGTCGCCCATAAAGACCTGCGCCGGATAGGTGTTAAACCACAAGAAGCCTAACCCCGCACCGACAATTGCCGTACAGACGATCACCAATTCGCCGGCATGACGTAAATAGGGAATATGCAGATAGTTGGCGAAGTTCATGTTACCGGTCGCCCACGCTACCAACGCAAAACCTGCGGCCACAAACACGGTCGGCATAATCGCCAGACCATCCAGACCATCGGTGAGGTTGACCGCGTTGCCAGTACCCACAATCACGAAGTACGCCAGCAGCACGTAGAACAGCCCCAACTGCGGCATCACGTCTTTAAAGAACGGCACCACCAGCTCAGTGGCCGGGGTATCTTTACCAGCCAGATACAGGGCAAAGGCCACGCCCAGCGCAATCACCGACATCCAGAAGTATTTCCAGCGCGCGATCAGGCCCTTGGTGTCTTTGCGTACCACTTTGCGGTAGTCATCGACAAAACCGATAATGCCGTAACCGACCAATACCACCAGCACGCACCATACGTACGGGTTCGACGGGTATGCCCACAGCAGTACGGAGATAACAATCGCGGTAAGGATCATAATCCCGCCCATGGTCGGCGTACCGCGTTTACTGAAGTGTGATTCCGGACCGTCGTTACGCACGACCTGTCCAAAGGACATTTTTTGCAAGCGGGCGATCATGCGCGGGCCCATCCACAAAGAGATGAACAGCGCGGTCAGCAGGCTGACGATGGCGCGAAACGTCAGATAGGAAAAGACGTTAAAGCCGGAATAATATTTGACCAAATGTTCGGCCAGCCAAACTAACATGTCCCATTCTCCTGTAATGCGCGTACTACCTCTTCCATGGCGGCACTACGTGAACCCTTCACTAAAATCGTCATAATCTGATGTTCTGCAATCAGCGCCTTAAGATGCGCGGTCAACGCGGTTTTATCCGCAAAATGCTCACCCACACCGCTGGCATGGCTAATTGCCTGACTCAGTTTCCCTGTACTCAGCACACGGTCGATACCTGCGGCCTTCGCAGCGTCACCCACCTGCACGTGGCATGCTTCGCTTTCCGCGCCAAGCTCTGCCATATCGCCAACGACCAGCACGCGGTAGCCCGGCATTTCGGACAGCACGTTTACCGCTGCGGTCATTGACCCGACATTTGCGTTATAGGAGTCATCCAGCAGTAGCTGATTTTCTGCCAGTTGAATCGGGAACAGACGCCCCGGTACCGCTTGCAGTTCCTTCAGACCCGCTTTAATCGCTTCGTGCGTCGCGCCTACCGCCATAGAGAGAGCAGCCGCCGCCAGGGCGTTAGCAATGTTGTGACGACCCGGCAGCGGCAGCAGAACATCAATGCTTCCGGTTGGCGTTTGCAGAGAAAACTCTGTGCCGTGTGAAGTCACATGAACATTGGCCGCCGAAAAGTCGCTGTTGGCCGCATTCGGGGAGAAGCGCCAGACTTTGCGATCGCCGATAATGCTCTGCCAGTTCAGCCAGTCGTTATTGTCGGCATTCATAATGGCGATTCCGTTCGCTGGCAGGCCGGTAAAAATCTCACCTTTTGCCTTCGCAACGCCCGCCAGTGAACCAAAGCCTTCCAGATGCGCGGCTGCCAGGTTGTTCACCAGCGCCGCTTCCGGACGCGTCAGGCCAACGGTCCAGGCGATTTCGCCCTGATGATTAGCGCCAAGCTCAATCACGGCATAGTCGTAATCGTTGTTTAAGCGCAACAGCGTCATCGGTACGCCGATGTCGTTATTCAGGTTGCCCGCGGTATATAAGGTGTTGCCACACTGACTCAGAATGGATGCGGTCATCTCTTTGACGGACGTTTTACCGGAAGAGCCGGTCAGCGCGACAACGCGCGCCGGAACCTGGGCGCGTACCCATGCCGCCAGTTCACCAAACGCCAGACGTGTATCTTTAACAATCAGTTGCGGCAGGTTGGTGTCCAGCGGACGGCTGACCAGCAGCGCACCCGCCCCGCTCTCTTGCGCCTTGTCTGCGAAATCGTGGGCATCAAAGCGTTCGCCTTTCAGCGCGACAAACAGGCAGCCCGGCGTAACTTTACGCGTATCGGTTGTCACCGCATCAAGAGTCAGATCGGCTCCTTTCAGTTCGCCACGGAGGATCTCCGCCAGTTGGCTGAGCGTTACGCTAATCATGCGATTACTCCCAGCAGACGCGCTGCCGTGACGCGGTCAGAATAGTCGAGGCGCTGCGAGCCAACGATCTGGTAGTCTTCGTGACCTTTCCCGGCCACCAGCACCACATCGTTTTCTTTCGCCTGCATAATGGCGTTTGTCACAGCCTCTGCGCGACCTTCCATCACTTTCGCCTGTCCGGCATCCAGCATACCCGCCAGAATGTCGTTAATAATGGCGCGCGGCTCTTCGGTACGTGGGTTGTCATCGGTCACCACGACAACATCAGCAAACTGCTCGGCAATCGCGCCCATCAACGGACGTTTACCTTTGTCGCGATCGCCGCCGCAGCCAAAGACGCACCACAGTTTGCCAGTACAGTGCAGACGTGCCGCCTGCAGCGCTTTTTCCAGCGCATCTGGCGTATGGGCATAATCAACCACAACGGTGGTTTTACCCGGCGCGCTGAACACTTCCATGCGCCCACAAACTGGCTGTAATTGTGTCGCCGTTTTCAGTAAATCAGCTAACGGATATCCCAACGCCAGCAGCGTTGCCAGCGCCAACAGCAGATTGCTGACGTTAAACGCGCCCATCAGGCGACTTTCAATTTCGCCGTCACCCCATGAGGAGGTAAAACGAATCGTTGCCCCGCTGTCATGATAATTCACGTCAATCGCCTTTAACCAACGACCGTGACAGTTCGGGTTGATGTGGTCTTCCATCGATACGGCAACCGCATCCGGAAGTTTGGCCAACCAGCGACGACCGACTTCATCATCCGCATTAACGATGGCCTGGCCGCAATGGTGCGTGGAATACAGCAGCCATTTCGCGGCTTCGTAATGTTCCATGTCGCCGTGGTAATCAAGATGGTCACGGCTTAAGTTAGTAAATACTGATGCGGCAAACTTCAGCGCCGCCACGCGATGCTGAACCAGACCGTGTGAAGACACTTCCATTGCGCCAACCGTTGCGCCTTGTGCAACCAGCCCTGCCAGCACATGCTGGACATCAACGGCTGAGCCGGTGGTATTTTCCGTCGGGATCACTTTGCCCAGCAGGCCATTGCCGACTGTTCCCATCACCGCGCTGGTTTCACCAAGCAGTTGGCTCCACTGTGCCAGCAATTGGGTGGTGGTGGTTTTACCGTTGGTCCCGGTCACGCCGACCAGTCGCATTTTTTCAGAAGGCTCGTGGTAAAAGCGGCCCGCCAGTGCAGATAAACGTTCGTTAAGCTGACTGAGATAGATAACTGGAACGCCGTGCATTTCACGGATTTCACCGTCAGTAGCTTCATCTTTTGCTTCTGCAATAATGGCAGCCACACCTTGCGCTATCGCCTGCGGGATATACCGACGCCCGTCCGCCTGATGACCCAATACTGCGACAAAGAGATCGCCCGATGCAGCCATACGGCTGTCGAGCGTCATCTCCCGCAGTGCTCGCTCCGGTGCACCCGGCACCCATGGAGCAAGAAGGTCGCGCAAATTACGATCTGCCACCTGTTGCCTCGCCTTGATTATTCACAAATTCATTTTTATCGCCCGTTGTCAGCGCATCCGGTTCGATGTTCATGGTGCGCAGTACGCCGCCCATGATGGCACCAAAGACCGGCGCGGAAACGGCGCCACCGTAGTATTTACCCGCCTGCGGATCGTTGATAACAACAACCAGCGCGAAGCGCGGCTGACTCGCAGGCGCAACGCCTGCGGTATAAGCAATGTATTTGTTGATGTAGCGGCCATCCGGCCCTACTTTCTTCGCCGTACCGGTTTTAATGGCGATACGATAGCCTTTAATCGCCGCCTTCACGCCGCCGCCGCCGGGCAGCGCCACGCTTTCCATCATGTGCACTACGGTACGCACGGTTGATTCCGGGAAGATACGCTCGCCCGGAACAGGAGGGTCAACTTTGGTGATCGACAGTGGCCGATAAACGCCATAGCTGCCGATCGTTGCATAGACTCGCGCTAACTGTAACGGCGTTACCATTAGCCCATAGCCGAAAGAGAAGGTGGCCCTCTCTATGTCAGACCACCGTTGTTTTTGAGGATATAAGCCACTGCGTTCTCCGACCAACCCCAAATTGGTCGCTTTTCCCAGCCCAAAACGTGAGTAAGTGTCTACTAACGCTGAGGACGGCATCGCTAACGCCAGCTTGGAAACACCGACGTTACTCGACTTCTGCAAAACCCCGGTGAGGGTCAATTCGCTATAACGCGCCACGTCTTTAATTTCGTGGCCATTAATTCGGTAAGGGATAGTGTTAAGTACGGTATTTTCGCGAACCACGCCACGCTGCAGCGCCGTCATCACCACCATCGGTTTGACGGTGGAACCCGGTTCAAACACGTCGGTAATCGTACGGTTACGCATCGCATCCTTCGGCGTACCGGTGAGATTGTTCGGGTTGTAGGACGGGCTGTTGGCCATCGCCAGCACTTCACCGGTGTTCACATCCACCAGTACCGCACTTCCTGACTCCGCCTTGTTAAACGCCACGGCGTTATTCAGTTCGCGGTAGACCAGCGCCTGTAAACGCTCATCGATACTTAGCGCAAGGTTATGCGCCGCCTGGCTGTCGGTAGAGGAAATATCCTCAATGACGCGGCCATAACGGTCTTTACGTACAATACGTTCGCCCGGTTGCCCGGTGAGCCATTTGTCGAAGCTCTTCTCAACGCCTTCAATCCCCTGGCTGTCGACGTTAGTAAAGCCGATAAGGTGAGCGGTCACTTCTCCGGAAGGATAGTAACGTCGGGATTCTTCGCGCAGGTGAATGCCTGGCAGCTTCAGTTTTTTGATGTAGTCAGCCATGTCAGGGTTTACCTGACGCGCCAGATAGATAAAGCGCCCTTTCGGGTTGGCGTTAATGCGGGAAGCCAGTTGATCGAGCGGGAGATTCAGCGCGGTCGACAGCGCTCTCCAGCGTTCACCAACGCTTACGCCGCCTGCGTCATGCACCTCTTTGGGGTCGGCCCAAATCGCCTTAACCGGAACGCTCACCGCCAGCGGACGACCTGAACGGTCGGTAATCATCCCGCGCGATGTGGACACTTCCTGTACGCGCAGAGAGCGCATGTCGCCCTGACGCACCAGCATGTCCGGCGCGATGATTTGCAGCCAGGCAACGCGCCCCAGCAGAAAACCCAGTGCCAGCAAAATACAGCCGCACAGTAACGCAAAACGCCAACTGATAAAGTTGGCTTGTTCTTCCTGGCGTTTTGGCTTGTGCGTTTTTGCCGCTGCTTTCATGCGTCGCGTTTATCCTTATTTTTGTACTACGATATTTTCTTGTGAGGGATCAACATGCTGCATTTGCAGCTTTTCCGTTGCGATCCGTTCAACACGGCTATGGTCGCCGAGCGCGTTCTCCTCAAGGATCAAGTTGCGCCATTCGATATCCAGCGCATCTCGCTCCAGAACCAGCTGCTCACGCTGCGCGGTCAGTAACCGCGTATGGTGTGCTGTTGTCACGACGGTAACCGCCGTCAAAATAATGCAAATGAACAGGCAGAGTGGCAGCTTCCCATACCGCAAAAGATCGTCACCGATCACGCCAGGCAAGGCATGGCGCTCGTTGCTTCCTATCGATCCTTTAACTTTGCTGAGGGCTTCTGTCACTCTGCTGATCATGCGTTCGTCCTCTCTGCAATACGCAGAACTGAACTACGGGCACGAGGATTTTCAGCTACCTCTTCTTCACCCGGCATCATCTTGCCTAGTGCTCTTAACTCACGGCCGCCCAGCTTTTTGATCTGCGCTTCGGTCATCGGTATTCCAGCCGGAACCTGAGGACCACGGCTTTGTTCGCGCATAAAGCGTTTCACAATGCGATCTTCAAGCGAATGGAAACTGATTACCGAAAGGCGACCACCTGGTGCCAGCACGCTGAGCGAGCTTTTTAGCGCCTGCTCTATCTCCTCCAGTTCACTGTTCACCCAAATGCGCACCGCCTGGAAGGTACGGGTCGCGGGATGTTTGAATTTGTCTTTCACCGGCATTGCCGCCGCAATCACTTCCGCCAGCTCTTTAGTGCGGGTCATCGGTTCGATGCGGTTGCGCTCTACGATGGCGCGAGCAATACGTTTGCCGAAGCGCTCTTCGCCAAAGGTTTTAATCACCCAGGCAATGTCTGCTTCATCGGCGGTTTGCAGCCATTCGGCCGCTGACTGACCGCGTGTAGGGTCCATACGCATATCTAACGGACCGTCACGCATAAATGAGAATCCGCGCTCAGCATCATCAAGCTGTGGAGAAGACACCCCAAGATCGAGAAGAATCCCGTCGATCTTACCGGTAAGTCCGCGCTCGGCGACATAATCAGCCAGCGCAGAAAAAGGACCATGGACGATGGAAAAACGGGGATCGGTAATCGTCTTTGCAACGGCAATCGCCTGCGGATCGCGATCGATGGCCAGTAAACGCCCCTCTTCGCCAAGTTGCGAGAGGATCAGACGTGAGTGACCACCGCGACCAAATGTCCCGTCAATGTAGATGCCGTCTGGACGAATATTCAGGCCGTTTACGGCTTCATCCAGCAACACCGTTGTATGTTTATAATTTTCCATCATTTTATAGAGACAAATCCTGCAATCGTTCCGACAGCGCGCCGGTAACAGACTGCTCAGCGTCGATATCTTCCTTGACCTGTTGATACCAGGTCGTTTCATCCCACAGCTCAAACTTATTGAACTGCCCAACCAGCATCACTTCTTTCGTTAGCCCTGCGTGTTGCCGCAGAATGGGCGCTATCAACAATCGACCAGCGCTATCCATCTGACATTCGCTAGCATGACCCAACAACAGGCGCTGTACGCGACGCTCAACTGGATTCATGCTCGACAGACGCGATAACTTCTGCTCGATAATTTCCCATTCAGGCAGGGGGTACAGCAGCAGGCACGGGTGATGGATGTCAATGGTGCAAACCATTTGACCGGTAGCGCTCTCGAGCAGTTGATCCCGATAACGGGTAGGCACAGATAAGCGCCCTTTACTGTCGAGATTAACTAACGTTGCTCCCCGGAACATGCCAGCCTCACCCCCGATTACCACTTTATCCCACAAATTCCCACTTAAAGGAGTTTACGGAGCGGAGGAAAACCTTGTCAAGCAAGTCACGGCGCTTAGCGGAGCAAAAAACCCATTGTTTACGGCTAATATCAGCGTTGAACAAATTCCGTACAGCAAACGAAGCAAATTAACGTCATGAATATTTGTAAGAAAAAAATCCAACAACTCATGATTGTTTAAAACAACTGAATATCATCAAAAGAAAAATATAAAGTGTCAGTTTGCGACGCGAGCGGCATTTTAGGACAATATGCAGCGAGATAACAGTACCAGTTAATCAGTCTGTACGCCGCACAGGAGCGAGATAAGGGCGAGATTGCCGCAACACACCAGTAAAGTGTTTGTTAATTCGGCAAATCCCTACATGCTTGTAACAAAATAATACAACCGTAACGCATCGTTACGTCTCAATTACCCAAAAATGGATAGTTGCATTTTTAATTCGGCATAATAGATGAATCAATTTCAGATAATTCTAAAGAATATTCTTAATTATAATGCGGTTATTTCTGAGAACGGGATAATTGATGATGTCAGAGGCTTATCCGCCGACATCATCAATTGAGGCAACTTAGTTACGGCTTAGAATACCGCGACGGTACAGATTACGCCGTATACGCGTTAAACCTGGTTTGGGTTTACGCGGCTCATCCAGGCTTGCCAACACAATCTCCAGCACGCGTTCCGCGACATCTCGATGGCGCTGCGCCACCGCCAGTACCGGGCACTGCAGGAAGTCGAGCAGCTCGTGGTCGCCAAAAGTCGCAATCGCTAAATCAGACGGTAACTGCCCGTCGCGGCGCAGGGTCACATCCATCACCCCCTGCAACAGGGCAAACGACGTGGTAAACAACGCCTGAGGCATTGGATGCGTTTCCAGCCATTTATCAAATAACTGCGCGGCCGCCTCCCGCTCATAGCTGTTGGCATAGAGAAAATGCACTTCACGCGGATCGTCCTTCCACGCGGTACGGAAACCCTGTTCGCGCAGGAAACTGACGGACAATTCAGGAAGCGCCCCCAGATAGAGCACGGTTTCAGCAGGGAATTTACGTAACTCCTCCGCCAGCATCTGCGCATCATCCTGGTCTGCGCCCACCACGCTGGTGAAATGTTCACGATCCAGCGCGCGATCCAGCGCCACAATCGGGAATGAACTGTTCGCCCAGCGCTGATAAAACGGATGTTCAGGCGGCAAGGAAGTCGAAACGATAATGGCATCAACCTGACGTTGTAAAAGATGCTCAATACAGCGCATTTCGTTATCCGGCTGATCTTCAGAGCAGGCAATCAGTAGTTGATACCCGCGCTGACGCGCCTGGCGCTCCAGATAGTTTGCGATCCGGGTATAGCTCGTGTTCTCGAGATCCGGGATCACCAGCCCGATAGAACGTGTGCGTCCAGCACGCAGCCCGGCCGCCACGGCATTCGGGTGGTAATTATGCTCACGCACCACCGCCATGACTTTTTCAACCGTTTTGTCGCTTACGCGGTATTGCTTTGCTTTGCCGTTAATAACGTAGCTTGCAGTCGTTCGCGAAACGCCGGCCAACCGAGCGATTTCATCCAGTTTCACAATTGCCCCTTGCGTAAAATGTACAAACCATAACCTTTGAGATGGCATGGGTTAAACTTCTTAACATCTAAGCGCAGAATAATGACTGCGGCAACCGCTTTTGTCTCTGGTTACTGCTGATTTCGCAAAAAAAAGCAACCAGTAGCCAATGCATCTCGCGTAGGTCAGGTAAGCGTTAGCGCATAATTTTATCGCCGCGGGAAAGCCCCACCACGCCGGAACGGGCAACTTCCACGATTTTGGCGACTTCCCGTAGCGTTGCCAGAAACGCATCCAGCTTATCGCTGGTGCCCGCCAGCTGTACGGTGTAGATCGACGGCGTAACATCGATGATTTGCCCACGGAATATCTCCGTGTTGCGTTTCACCTCTTCCCGGCCATAGCCGCTGGCCTGGATTTTCACCAGCATGATTTCTCGTTCAACGTGGGCGCCCTGCCCCAGTTCGCTGACGCGCAGAACATCCACCAGTTTGTGTAGCTGCTTTTCGATCTGCTCCAGGACTTTCTCATCCCCTACCGTTTGAATCGTCATCCGCGATAAGGTCGGGTCGTCAGTCGGCGCGACGGTCAGGCTTTCAATGTTGTATCCGCGCTGGGCGAAGAGGCCAATCACACGTGACAATGCACCCGACTCGTTTTCCAGCAATACTGATAATATCCGGCGCATAATCAGGTCCTCTCCGTTTTACTTAACCACATTTCGTCCATCCCGCCCCCACGAATCTGCATCGGGTAGACATGCTCACTGCCGTCGACGGTGACATCAACAAACACCAGGCGATGGTTACGCACATGTTCCAGCGCTTCGCCCAGCTTGCTCTCCAGTTCGCCTGGATGATTAATCTGGATACCGATATGCCCATAAGCTTCAGCAAGGCGCACAAAATCGGGTAGCGACTGCATGTAAGACTGGGAGTGACGCCCGGAGTAAATCATGTCCTGCCACTGTTTGACCATGCCGAGATAGCGGTTGTTAAGGTTGAGCACCAGTACCGGTAGCTCATATTGCAGCGCCGTCGACAGTTCCTGGATGTTCATCTGAATGCTGCCATCCCCGGTAACGCACACCACCGTTTCATCCGGCAGCGCCATTTTCACCCCTAACGCCGCGGGTAAACCGAATCCCATGGTGCCGAGGCCGCCTGAGTTAATCCAGCGGCGTGGTTTATCGAACGGATAGTAAAGTGCGGCAAACATTTGATGCTGGCCAACGTCAGAGGTCACGTATGCATCCCCTTTCGTCAGACGCCAGATGGTTTCAATCACCGCCTGCGGTTTAATACTTTCACTTTGCGTGTCGTATTTCAGGCACTGACGAGCGCGCCAGTGTTCGATCTGTTGCCACCAGTCACGGTTATCATCCAGCGGCTGCTGCGATTTCTCCTGCGGCAGCAGTTCAAGCATCTGATCCAGCACCAGGCGAGCATCGCCCACAATCGGAATATCCGCAGTGACGGTTTTTGAAATTGAGGTCGGATCGATGTCGATATGCAGCACGGTCGCATTCGGGCAATATTTTGCCAGGTTATTGGTCGTTCGATCGTCAAAACGAACGCCGACGGCAAAGATCACATCAGAATGATGCATGGTCATATTCGCTTCGTAAGTACCATGCATGCCCAACATTCCCAGCGCCTGGCGATGCGTGGCCGGAAACGCGCCTAACCCCATCAGCGAGGAGACAACCGGCAGATTAAGTGCTTCGGCAATTTGCCCCAGTTGTTCGTGACAGGCGGCATTCACCGCGCCACCACCAACATAGACAACCGGTTTCTTCGCCGCCACCAGCGTCTGCAAAGCACGTTTTATCTGTCCTTTGTGCCCGGTCGTTGTCGGGTTATACGAACGCATACTCACCGACTCCGGCCAGCTATAAGGCAGTTTTTTCGCCGGATTCAGAATATCTTTCGGCAAATCCACCACCACCGGCCCCGGACGACCGCTTGCCGCCAGCCAGAAGGCTTTTTTCAGCACCTGCGGGATATCTTCCGTTTGTTTAACCAGAAAACTGTGTTTTACCACCGGGCGGGATATACCCACCATGTCGCACTCCTGGAAGGCATCGTAGCCAATCAGGGAGGTGGCGACCTGGCCAGAGAGGATCACCAGCGGAATGGAATCCATATATGCCGTTGCAATCCCGGTGATCGCATTGGTTGCTCCTGGTCCGGAAGTGACCAAAACGACGCCCACTTCTCCTGTGGCACGCGCCAGGCCATCAGCCATATGTACCGCGGCTTGCTCATGACGGACTAACACATGATCAATACCGCCGACCGTATGCAATGCATCATAAATATCGAGGACGGCCCCCCCGGGATAACCGAACACCTGCTTCACACCCTGATCGATAAGCGATCGGACGACCATCTCGGCTCCAGACAACATCTCCATGGCTTGCCTCACTCTTATAATGAATTACGGTTTAACAACACATTAACCGCTGACGATGACGCATGGCAATTGACTCCGAAGAGGTGGCACTGGAGTAAATAAGAATAAAACGGAGGTAAGAATTGAATAAATGGAGAATTAAACCAGCATAAGCAATTGATATGATAAATAATCGCTTAAAAAGGGGGACTTACAGCAATTAGTCTATTTTTTTACACTTTCGGACATACGTAAAAAGTTGAGTTCAGCACAAAATTTTAGATATAAAGATAAAAGCAGAATAAACCAGATGTATTCCCCGATTTATTCTGCCAGCGGCTACTTCTTACAGACGGAGACCAACAGTTCTTCCATCCATTGATGTCCTTTATCGCGCCCCGCAGCCTCATGCCAGGAAAGATAACATGTGCGGCTATTCAATTTTAAAGGTAAAGGCAATATCTGCAGTTCTAAAGAATCGGCGAACTCTTCCGCCAACCAACGCGGCGCAATAGAGACCAGGTGCGTTTGCGACACAATATTAAGCACGCTGATTAATGCCATTCCCTGATAAGCCACGCAGGATTGTTTATCCGGTGTGTCATACCACGGCTGGCTGAATGAGGCGAAGCGATCAAGCGAAACCACGGCATGCTGTTCATGATAGAGATTGCTTTCCAGCAATGGGCCACTAATGCGCGGATGTTTTTTGCTTGCCACTAACACCATTTCGTCATTGAATAACGGAACACTGGTAAATTCCGGACGACGGAATTCTTCATAGCTAATAACAAACTCAGTTTCCTGATAACGTAATTGGTGCTCGGTATTTAGATTTAGTGAAGATTTAAAAACGACATTAATGTTCGGCGCGACTTGTTCAACTCGATTATAAATCAACGAAGTAAGAATATTATCCAATGGACTGCATACGCAAAGATTGAATACACGCTCGCTGCTGGTAGGTTCAAAGCCAGAACCAGGCAGTTCATTCTGCACTAATTGCAATGCCTGACGAACGGAGCCAAACAGCTGGAAGGCTCTTGCTGTCGGCTGGATTCCACGGCCATAACGAACAAAAAGCTCATCGTTAAACATGACTTTCAGGCGTGCGACCGCATTACTGACAGCGGGTTGCGACATCCCCAGCGTATGTGCAGCACGCGTAATATTTTGTTCCTGCATCACCGCATCAAAAACAGTTAATAAATTAAGATCAACCATGCGAAGCTGTGGCTTCCCCATCTCTATGAGATTAGATTTATCTATTATTTTTACTTCTGGCATATTTAACTCCACTGTCACTCTAAACTCCCTTTTCCCAGACGGAGTGCAGAAATAATCTCCGTTAATATGATTTACCATGCATATAAAATAAGAAAAAGGAAAAACATTAAAATTAGGAAAACATAAAGGCACAAATCTAAATGTACAAAAGAACACCACAAGCGTAGTGCGGCAGATGTCACTGCGCGATGATTCATATGTTTAAATTTCGAAAACAATATAACCATAAGCGTGGCGAATACACAATCATACGCACAGTGAATATGTATTTAAGTTTTAATTAAACATTTCTATTATTAACACATTAAAAGTTAACATTAATTTATCAATTATTGGGTAACACATTGGTTTCATCCATTCAAAATGAATATAAAAGCTGATAAATCATAAAGATATGAAATCCCAAATGAGGCGTTATCTTTAGTTCTTCGTTACCATAAATGCAAATAAATATGCTTAAATATGTCAAACCGTGAAAAATATGTTCAACGATCAGATGATTAATTTTATATACCCTGAGAAATTCAGCACAATTCGCTTAAGTTTATCAGAAACTTTCCCCCTTAACGGGAGCATTTGCAGGGAATGGGGTTGACATCAGTCTTCATATCCAGTACCACTAAAAGCATATCGCATTCGCCTGGAGCTTGATTGATGACTTACATTGCTCGTTTTATCGGTCTACTACTACTAAACGCATTCCCATTGCGCGGTAGACTGGTGGACGACATTCAGCATTAAGTCAGCTCCAGTTAAGACAAAAAACCCGCGCCGTTGCGCGGGTTTTTTTATGCTCGAAGCAAGGCGCCCTAAAGACCAAGGACCTAAACCATGAGCCAGCAAGTCATTATTTTCGATACCACCTTACGTGACGGTGAACAGGCGTTACAGGCGAGCCTGAGTGTGAAAGAAAAACTGCAGATTGCGCTGGCCCTCGAGCGTATGGGCGTTGACGTGATGGAGGTCGGTTTTCCGGTCTCTTCACCGGGTGACTTTGAGTCCGTACAAACCATCGCTCGTCAGGTGAAGAACAGCCGCGTTTGCGCCTTAGCCCGCTGCGTAGAAAAAGATATCGACGTTGCCGCAGAATCTCTGAAGGTCGCTGAGGCTTTCCGCATTCATACGTTCATCGCCACCTCGCCGATGCATATCGCGACGAAATTGCGTAGCACGTTGGATGAAGTGATCGAGCGAGCAGTCTACATGGTGAAGCGTGCGCGTAATTATACGGATGACGTGGAGTTCTCATGCGAGGATGCTGGCCGTACCCCTATTGCCGATCTGGCCCGCGTGGTCGAAGCCGCGATTAATGCGGGAGCCAAAACTATCAATATCCCCGATACCGTTGGCTACACCATGCCTTTCGAATTCGGAGCAATCATTTCTGGTCTGTATGAACGCGTACCGAATATCGATAAAGCCATCATCTCCGTGCACACCCATGATGATTTAGGTCTGGGCGTTGGCAACGCGTTGGCGGCCGTCCACGCCGGTGCTCGCCAGGTGGAAGGCGCGATGAACGGTATCGGCGAACGCGCCGGTAACTGCTCACTGGAAGAAGTGATCATGGCGATCAAAGTGCGCAAAGATATCCTGAACGTACAGACCCGCATTAATCACCAGGAAATCTGGCGTACCAGTCAGTTAGTCAGCCAAATCTGCAACATGCCCATTCCGGCCAACAAAGCCATTGTCGGTAGCGGCGCCTTTGCCCACTCCTCTGGCATCCATCAGGACGGCGTACTGAAAAATCGTGAAAACTACGAAATCATGACGCCTGAATCCATCGGTCTGAACCAGGTGCAGTTGAACCTGACTTCCCGTTCCGGACGCGCCGCGGTGAAACACCGTATGGACGAGATGGGATATAAAGAGAATGAATACAACCTGGACAACCTGTACGACGCATTCCTGAAGCTGGCGGATAAAAAAGGTCAGGTATTTGATTACGACCTGGAAGCGCTGGCCTTTATTAATAAACAGCAGGAAGAGCCGGAGCATTTCCGTCTGGATTACTTCAGCGTGCAGTCCGGCTCAAATGACATCGCCACCGCCTCCGTCAAGCTGGCCTGCGGTGAAGAAGTCAAAGCCGAAGCGGCGAACGGTAACGGTCCGGTCGATGCCATTTATCAGGCCATCAACCGTGTGACCGAGTACAACATCGAACTGGTGAAATACAGCCTGACCGCCAAAGGGCACGGTAAAGATGCGCTGGGCCAGGTGGATATCGTTGCTAACTATAACGGTCGCCGCTTCCACGGCGTCGGTCTGGCAACAGATATCGTCGAATCGTCCGCGAAAGCGATGGTTCATGTGCTGAACAACATTTGGCGCGCCGAAGAAGTCGAAAAAGAATTGCAACGCAAAGCTCAGAACAACGAGAACAACAAGGAAACCGTGTGATGTCGAAGAATTATCATATTGCTGTTTTGCCGGGCGACGGTATTGGCCCGGAAGTGATGGCGCAAGCCCTGAAAGTACTGGACGCAATCCGCAACCGTTTTAACATGCGCATTACCACCAGCCACTACGACGTGGGGGGGGCCGCTATCGATAACCATGGTCAGCCGCTGCCGCCAGCGACGGTTGAAGGCTGTGAGCAAGCTGACGCCATTCTGTTTGGCTCCGTTGGCGGCCCGAAATGGGAAAATCTGCCACCCAATCAGCAGCCTGAACGCGGCGCGCTGCTGCCGTTGCGTAAACACTTCAAATTATTCAGCAACCTGCGCCCGGCTAAGCTGTACCAGGGTCTGGAAGCATTTTGCCCTCTGCGCGCAGATATTGCCGCGAACGGTTTCGACATCCTGTGCGTGCGCGAACTGACCGGCGGTATCTACTTCGGTCAGCCAAAAGGCCGCGAAGGCAGCGGACAACATGAAAAAGCCTTTGATACCGAGGTTTATCACCGTTTCGAGATCGAGCGTATCGCACGTATCGCGTTTGAATCTGCTCGCCAGCGTCGCCGCAAAGTCACGTCGATTGATAAAGCCAACGTACTGCAAACGTCTATTCTGTGGCGCCAAATCGTCAATGAAATTGCTAATGAATATCCGGATGTTGAGCTGGCGCATATGTACATCGACAACGCGACGATGCAGTTGATCAAAGATCCATCCCAGTTCGACGTGCTGCTGTGCTCCAACTTGTTTGGCGACATTCTGTCTGACGAATGCGCCATGATCACCGGATCAATGGGGATGTTACCGTCCGCCAGCCTGAATGAGCAGGGCTTTGGTCTGTACGAGCCCGCTGGCGGATCCGCTCCGGATATCGCCGGGAAAAACATTGCTAACCCTATCGCCCAAATCCTTTCGCTGGCGCTGCTGCTGCGCTACAGCCTGGACGCCAATGATGCGGCAACCGCAATTGAGAGCGCCATCAACCGCGCATTAGAAGAAGGCATTCGCACCGGTGACTTAGCCCGTGGCGCTGCCGCAGTCGGTACCGATGAAATGGGTGACATTATTGCCCGTTACGTCGCAGAAGGGGTGTAATCATGGCCAAAACGTTATACGAAAAATTGTTCGATGCGCACGTCGTCTACGAAGCGCAAAACGAAACCCCGCTGTTGTATATCGACAGACATCTGGTGCATGAAGTGACCTCTCCGCAGGCGTTTGATGGCCTGCGTGCGCATGGCCGTCAGGTGCGCCAGCCGGGTAAAACCTTTGCCACCATGGACCATAACGTCTCCACGCAAACCAAAGACATTAACGCTTCCGGCGAAATGGCGCGCATTCAGATGCAGGAATTAATCAAAAACTGCAATGAATTTGGCGTCGAACTGTACGACCTGAACCACCCGTATCAGGGGATCGTTCACGTGATGGGGCCTGAGCAAGGCGTAACGTTGCCGGGTATGACCATTGTTTGCGGCGACTCCCACACCGCCACACACGGCGCGTTTGGCGCGCTGGCCTTTGGTATTGGCACCTCTGAAGTTGAACACGTTCTGGCGACGCAGACCCTGAAACAGGGGCGTGCCAAAACCATGAAGATTGAAGTTAACGGCACGGCAGCACCTGGCATTACCGCCAAAGATATCGTGCTGGCGATTATCGGTAAAACCGGTAGTGCAGGCGGTACCGGGCACGTCGTTGAATTTTGTGGCGAAGCCATCCGTGCGCTGAGCATGGAAGGCCGTATGACCCTGTGCAACATGGCCATTGAAATGGGCGCCAAAGCGGGTCTGGTCGCACCGGATGAAACCACCTTTAACTATGTGCAGGGGCGTTTACACGCACCGAAGGGTGAGGATTTTACCAACGCGGTTGCGTACTGGAAAACGCTAAAAACCGACGACAACGCGACGTTTGATACCGTCGTTACCCTGCAGGCAGAAGAGATTGCACCGCAGGTCACTTGGGGTACGAACCCGGGTCAGGTCATCTCGGTGAACGATAATATTCCCGACCCGGCGTCATTTTCCGATCCCGTTGAGCGCGCATCGGCTGAAAAAGCGCTGGCATATATGGGGCTGAAACCGGGCATTCCGTTAACAGAAGTGGCCATCGATAAAGTGTTTATCGGTTCCTGTACCAACTCGCGTATTGAAGATTTACGCGCTGCGGCCCAAATCGCCAAAGGGCGCAAAGTTGCGCCAGGCGTACAGGCGCTGGTTGTGCCGGGTTCTGGTCCGGTGAAAGCGCAGGCTGAAGCGGAAGGTCTGGACAAGATCTTCATCGAAGCCGGGTTTGAATGGCGTTTACCGGGCTGTTCCATGTGTCTGGCCATGAACAATGACCGCCTGAACCCAGGCGAGCGCTGTGCATCCACCAGCAACCGTAACTTTGAAGGCCGCCAGGGCCGCGGTGGTCGCACGCATTTAGTCAGCCCGGCCATGGCCGCCGCTGCCGCCGTTACCGGTCATTTTGCCGACATTCGCAGCATCAAATAAGGAAACTACCATGGCAGAGAAATTTACCCAACATACCGGCCTGGTTGTCCCACTGGATGCCGCCAACGTGGATACCGACGCGATTATTCCCAAACAGTTTTTGCAGAAGGTTACGCGCACCGGTTTTGGCGCTCATCTGTTTAACGACTGGCGTTTTCTGGATGAAAAAGGGCAACAGCCTAACCCAGAGTTCGTACTGAACTTCCCGGAATATAAAGGCGCGTCAATTCTGCTGGCGCGGGAAAACTTTGGCTGCGGCTCTTCCCGTGAACATGCGCCATGGGCGCTGACCGATTACGGCTTTAAAATAGTGATCGCGCCAAGCTTCGCTGACATCTTCTACGGCAACAGCTTCAATAACCAACTGCTGCCGGTGACCTTGAGCGACGCGCAGGTAGATGAAATGTTCGCCCTGGTGAAAGCCAATCCGGGCATTAAATTTGAAGTGGATCTGGAAGCGCAGGTGGTGAAAGCGGGCGATAAGTCCTACAGCTTTAAAATTGACGACTTCCGCCGCCACTGCATGCTGAACGGTCTGGACAGCATCGGGCTGACGCTGCAGCATGAAGCAGCCATCACCGAGTACGAAGACAAGCAGCCAGCGTTTATGCGCTAGTCCTTGTGGTGCCGGATAAGCGCAGCGCATCCGGCACTCCAAAAATCAAACGTCCTTTACCCGCCCGGTCATCACCAGCGTGATCACAGAAATCGCCGCAATCACCCAATAGACGGCAAAGTGACCGTAGCTTTGCGCAACAGCCCCCTGAATCACTCCCGCGAGAATGACCCCCGTTGAAATACTGTTGGTAAATAATGTGGTCGCTGACCCCGCACGCCCGGGCATAAGATCCTGAAACCACAGCATTCCTATCCCGGCGATGATACCGATAAATACTGCATTAAACAGTTGCAGCACCAGCAGCGCCGTGCGGCTGTGAAAGAAGATCAAACCAAGATAAAACAGTACGCCCGCCGCGACGGCCGCGATCATCATTCGCCGTTTGCCAAAGCGCTTCACATAGTAGCCCGCCAGGATCATCGCCGGAATTTCCAGCCCAGCCGCCGTCCCCATCAGGATCCCGGCCAACTTGTCCGGTAACCCCAGCTCAAGGCTTATCCACAGCGGCATATCGATGATGTACATGGTATTGCAGGTCCACATCAGCGTGGAGGCAATAAACAACATGCGCACATTTTTGTCCTGCCAACCGCCGGTCTGTTCCAGCGGTACGTCAACAGGTTGCTCCACCCGTGTAACTGACGGCAGTATCAGCGCAATCAGCACCAGGCTAATGGCGAAAATCCCTGCGGCAATGGAAAACATCGCCGTAAAGCCGTAATTCAGCGCCAGCATGAAGGCCAGCGGCGGTCCAATTACCCAGGCCAGCGAAAGCTGCGCACGCATCACCGAGCTAAACATCACCACTTCACGCGCGGAGTTATCAGCGTATTCCCGCGCCAGCGCAAACAGCTGCGGCATGGCGGTATTCGCCAGCGAGGCCAGCAGTACACCGCAGGTGATAAGCGTGAGATAGTGGCGATTAAACGCAAACAGCAGCGCGTTTCCGATTGCCATCAGGCAGCAGAACATGATCAGCTTGCGCCTGTCGCCCTGGCTGTCGGATCGTTTCGCGAGGCCAAGGCTGACAACGATCCCGACAATCGCATTGACGGTATAAAACAGCCCGACCCAAAACGGCTGCGCCCCGACTTCACGGCTCAGGAACAAGCTCAGCGTGGGTGCCTGCAACGCCCCTGCTACGCCCATCATAAAAGCGACCAGCATAAATGCCGCGTAAACGCCGTTGAGGCGCCGTCCCATGGTCATAATCCAGAGCATTACAGTTCCTTTTAGCGCAGCAGAAACAAAAAAAGCCAGCAGTGATTATCTGCTGGCGCGGCGATTAACACCAATACTCAGTCACACATGATGTCTGCAATTCCCAATTCAGGAGTCAGGCTGTCACCTCCCACTGCATCAGTTCTTCGAGCATCTTTAAGCGCTGCGGTGCGCTCAGGCAAGCCAACCAGGACGATTTTTCTGTCGCGGTAAAGTATTTCAACCAGAACTGACGCATAGATGACCCCTTCGTTGTCTCATCGCTTCATCGGAATCTATTATTGGCTTAATATAGGGATAATAAAATTGCTGAGTTTTTCGCAGGAGTTCCCCTTTTATGTCTTCTGGTCGTCTGCAACAACAGTTCATCCGTCTGTGGCAATGCTGTGACGGCAAAACGCAAGACACGACGCTGAACGAGCTGGCGGAGCTGCTGAGTTGTTCGCGCCGCCATATGCGTACCCTGCTCAATACCATGCAAGAACGCGGTTGGTTAACGTGGGAAGCCGAAGTTGGGCGAGGTAAACGCTCGCGCCTGACTTTCCTCTATACCGGGCTGGCACTCCAGCAGCAGCGGGCAGAAGACCTGCTGGAACAGGATCGCATCGATCAACTGGTGCAGCTGGTCGGTGACAAAACGGCCGTACGACAGATGCTGGTTTCGCACCTGGGACGCAGTTTTCGCCAGGGGCGGCACATCATGCGCGTTCTCTATTATCGTCCCATGCACAACCTGCTTCCCGGTACGGCGCTACGCCGTTCAGAAACTCATATCGCCCGGCAAATCTTCAGCGCCTTAATTCGGGTAAATGAGGAAAATGGGGAACTGGAAGCGGACATCGCCCATCACTGGCAGCAGATTTCACCTTTACACTGGCGATTCTTCCTGCGTCCGGGGATTCATTTTCATCATGGCCGCGAACTGGAAATGGAAGATGTCATCACCTCGCTGATGCGCATTAACGCCCTGCCGCTGTACTCGCACATCACGCAGATCGTTTCTCCCACGGCCTGGACGCTGGATATCCATCTCGCCCAACCCGACCGCTGGCTTCCCTGGCTATTGGGGCAAGTCCCCGCCATGATCCTGCCGCGAGAATGGGAGACGCTCAGCAACTTCTCCAGCCACCCGATTGGCACTGGTCCCTATGCGGTGATGCGCAATACCAATAACCAACTGAAAATTCATGCATTTGATGATTACTTTGGCTACCGGGCGCTGATCGACGAAGTTAACGTTTGGGTGTTACCCGATATCGGCGAAGAGCCTGGCGGTGGGTTGACGCTAAAAGGCCCCACGGAGGATGAAAAGGCGATCGAAAGCCGCCTCGAGGAAGGTTGCTACTACCTGCTGTTTGATGCGCGCACCCACCGTGGCGCTAATCAGGAGGTTCGCGATTGGGTTAGCCGCGTTCTTTCGCCAACCCATCTCATCTGCCACGCCGACGAACAGTTCCAGCGACTGTGGTTTCCCGCCTATGGTTTGCTCCCCCGCTGGCACCATGCCAAACCCGGCCATGGTGAAAAACCCGCCGGACTGGAAACGCTGACGATCACCTACTATCGCGATCACATCGAACATCGGATTATCGCGCAGATCATGAAGACGTTGCTGGCAGAGCATCAGGTACAGTTAAATATTCAGGAGATCGACTACGATCAATGGTATGCGGGTGAAATCGTCAGCGATATCTGGCTCAACAGCGCCAACTTTACCCTACCGCTGGATTTCTCGCTGTTCGCCCATTTGTGCGAAGTCCCGTTGCTGCAAAACTGTATCTCGCGGGACTGGGAAAACGATGCGGCCCGCTGGCGAACCGGCGAAATGAGCCTGGCGGCATGGTGCCAACAACTGCTCGCCACAAAGGCCATTGTGCCGCTGATCCACCACTGGCTGATCATTCAAGGACAGCGCAGTATGCGCGGGTTACGCATGAACACCCTCGGCTGGTTTGATTTTAAATCAGCGTGGTTTGCACCACCGGATCCTTAGATCCGGCTCTTGATTGCCGCATAGCAACAAAATCATTACACTAACGCCGTTCTCAACGGGGTGCTAAATAAAAACATACACAAAATCATTCACGCTGCATCAAGGCGGCAAGCGAGTGAGTCCCCAGGATCATAGATAACTATGTGACTGGGGTGAGCGACAAATCTGCCGGGAGCAGATTTGAACGCTGCTTGCAGCGGCCCTGAAGGGGCGAGGCCCGGAGATGGGCCGAGTAACGCAGCCAACACAGAGGCAGCGTGAATGATGAAGTGTATGGGCTGAGAGATACCCGTCGAACCTGATCCGGATAATGCCGGCGAAGGGATTTGAGGCTGCAACTCAAGTCCTTTGCCACCCAACTTTATGAGGTGCAAAGTGTTTAAAAAATGTCTTCCGCTTTTACTGCTGTGCGCAGCGCCTGCTTTCGCCAAACCTGTACTGACCATTTATACCTACGACTCGTTCGCAGCTGACTGGGGCCCGGGCCCGACAATAAAAAAAGCCTTTGAAGCTGACTGCAACTGTGAACTGAAACTGGTCGCGCTGGAAGATGGTGTCTCGCTGCTTAACCGCCTGCGCATGGAAGGAAAAAACAGTAAAGCTGACGTCGTACTGGGCCTCGATAACAACCTTCTGGAAGCCGCCACCCAAACTAAACTGTTTGCCAAAAGCGGTGTAGCAAGTGAAGCCGTAAACGTGCCCGGCGGCTGGAAAAACGATACCTTCGTTCCGTTTGATTACGGCTATTTCGCCTTCGTTTATGATAAGAACAAGCTGAAGAATCCGCCCAAAAGCCTGAAAGAACTGGTAGAAAGCGATCAAAAATGGCGCGTCATTTATCAGGACCCGCGTACCAGCACGCCGGGGCTGGGCCTGCTGCTATGGATGCAGAAAGTCTATGGCGATAAGGCGTCGGAGGCCTGGCGCGCGCTTTCGGCAAAAACCGTCACGGTCACCAAGGGCTGGAGTGAAGCCTACGGCCTGTTCCTGAAAGGCGAAAGCGACCTGGTACTCAGCTACACCACCTCTCCGGCCTATCACATCATCGCCGAGAAAAAAGACAACTACGTCGCAGCCAACTTTAGCGAAGGCCACTATTTGCAGGTAGAAGTCGCCGCCCGTACTGCGGCCAGCAAACAGCCGGAACTGGCCGAGAAATTCCTCAAGTTTATGGTGTCTCCGGCCTTCCAGAACGCGATTCCGACCGGTAACTGGATGTATCCGGTAACCCAGGTCGCCCTGCCTTCTGGACTCGAGCAACTGAATAAGCCAGCCACCGCGCTGGAATTTACGCCGCAGCAGGTTGCGGCTCAACGCCAGGCATGGATTAGCGAATGGCAACGCGCCGTCAGCCGTTAATTTCCGGCTGGCTGGTTCCAGGGCTTACCGCCGCCACGCTGATGGTGACCGTTGCCCTGGCCGCGTTTCTGGCGCTGTGGTTTAACGCCCCACGGGGGGAGTGGCGCTCACTGTGGCAAGACGACTACCTGTGGCACGTGGTGCGCTTTTCTTTCTGGCAGGCTTTTTTATCCGCAGTGCTGTCGGTCATCCCGGCGATTTTCCTTGCCAGAGCGCTCTATCGCCGCCGTTTTCCAGGACGACTGGCGCTGCTGCGCCTGTGCGCGATGACGTTAATCCTGCCAGTGCTGGTCGCGGTCTTCGGTATTCTTAGCGTGTACGGTCGTCAGGGCTGGCTGGCCTCGATCTGGCATACATTCGGGTTGGAATGGACGTTTTCGCCGTACGGTCTGCAGGGCATTCTGCTGGCGCACGTCTTTTTCAACCTGCCGATGGCCAGTCGTCTGCTGTTGCAGTCTCTGGAGAATATTCCCGGCGAACAGCGACAGTTAGCCGCTCAGTTAGGTCTGCGCGGCTGGCATTTCTTCCGCTTTGTTGAATGGCCGTGGCTGCGTCGGCAAATCCTTCCCGTCGCGGCGCTCATCTTTATGCTCTGTTTCGCCAGCTTCGCCACCGTTTTGTCGCTGGGCGGTGGACCGCAGGCCACTACCATCGAGCTGGCAATTTATCAGGCGCTGAACTTCGATTACGATCCCGCCCGCGCCGCCATGTTGGCGTTGATCCAGATGGTTTGTTGTTTAGCGCTGGTGCTCTTCAGCCAACGTCTGAGCCGCGCCATTGCCCCCGGTACCACGCTGGTTCAGGGCTGGCGCGATCCCGACGATCGTCTGCACAGCCGCCTGGCAGACGCGCTGCTGATTATTCTGGCCCTGCTGCTACTGCTGCCGCCGCTGCTGGCGGTAATTGTCGATGGTATTAACCGCCATATGCTGGATGTTCTTAAGCAACCTGTACTGTGGCACGCGCTGGGAACCTCGCTGCGTATTGCGCTGGCGGCAGGTGCGTTGTGCGTAGTTCTCACCATGATGCTGTTATGGAGCAGTCGTGAACTGCGTGCCCGACAGCAGGTACTGGCTGGTCAGATGCTGGAACTTAGCGGCATGATGATCCTCGCCATGCCGGGCATCGTGCTGGCAACCGGTTTCTTTCTGCTGCTCAATAACACCATTGGACTCCCCGAATCAGCCGACGGCATTGTCATTTTTACCAATGCGCTGATGGCGATCCCTTACGCGCTGAAGGTACTGGAAAACCCAATGCGGGACGTCACCACCCGCTACAGTATGTTGTGCCAGTCGTTGGGAATTGAGGGATGGTCGCGCCTGAAAGTGGTTGAACTGCGTGCCCTGAAGCGCCCGCTGGCGCAGGCGATGGCTTTTGCCTGCGTGCTGTCGATTGGCGATTTTGGCGTGGTCGCGCTATTTGGTAATGAGGATTTCCGCACCCTGCCGTTTTATTTATATCAGCAGATTGGCTCTTATCGCAGTCAGGATGGCGCAGTTACGGCGTTATTGCTGCTGATCCTGTGCTTTACGCTGTTTACCGTTATTGAGAAATTGCCGGGTCGAAATGTTAAAACTGATTGATATCACATGGCTTTATCACCATTTGCCGATGCGCTTTACGCTGTCGATCGCGCGCGGTGAGCAGGTCGCGATCCTCGGGCCCAGCGGCGCCGGGAAAAGTACGCTGCTGAATCTGATCGCCGGCTTCCTCACGCCTGCCAGCGGTACCATGTTGATTGAAGGTGAAGATCACACCGCCACGCCTCCCTCACGTCGCCCCGTTTCGATGCTGTTTCAGGAAAATAACCTGTTCAGCCACCTGAGCGTGCAGCAAAACATCGGCCTGGGCCTTAACCCGGGATTGAAGCTGAACGCATCGCAGCGGGAGAAAATGCATCACATCGCCCAGCAAATGGGGATCGACTCACTGCTGGAGCGCCTCCCCGGAGAGCTTTCCGGCGGTCAGCGACAGCGCGTAGCGCTGGCGCGTTGCCTCGTGCGGGAACAACCCATTTTGCTGCTTGATGAACCGTTCTCTGCGCTCGATCCCGCCCTGCGCCAGGAGATGTTAACGCTGGTTGCCGAGGTCTGTCGCGATAAACAGCTTACGTTGCTGATGGTGTCCCACAGCGTAGAAGATGCGGCGCGAATTGCGTCCCGTTCGATTGTGGTCGCCGACGGGCGCATCGCCTGGCAGGGCAAAACGGATGAGTTATTAAGCGGTCAGGCCAGCGCCTCGACGCTCTTGGGCATCAAAGCCGAGTGATTGATTTCCCAGGCCGGATAAGCGTCAGCGCCATCCGGCAAAAGAATCGTCAGAAACCCACGACTTTACGCAGAATATCAATATACACCGGCATCAGCGGATGGCGCAGTAACGCCACCAGCGCAACCACGCCGATCCCAAGCGTCAACGGCGCCAGATACAGTAAACGGCTGCGGGGGAAATACGCGGTTAAGCGATCGACTACCGCTTTGCCGCTACGCCACAGTCGCCAGCAAAACCAGCCCCCTACCCATAGCAACAGCGCCGTCGCCAGCAGCAACCATTTGAAATCCCCGCTCTGCATCTCAGAAGGAATATCAATTGCCGCCCCCGCCAGGATCCCCGGCAGGAAGTAGAACGGCGGCCACAGTATGCAACCAATAATATTCGGGACGATAAATTTAGCGACAGGCAGATCCAGCATGCCCGCCACCATTGGCACCAGCGGACGCGTCGGTCCCACAAAACGCCCCACCAGAATGGTAAACATGCTGTGCTGATGCAGCGCGTGCTCGGTTTTATCCAGCAACGCCTTGTTCTTTTTCATGAACGACCAACGGTGCAGCGGCTTTTTAAAGCGCCAGCCCAACCAGAAAGAGATCCAGTCCCCCAACAGGCAACCAATGATGCCCGCAAGCCAGGCATGCCAGAAGTTCAGTTCGCCACTGCCAATCAGCGCCCCCAGTCCCGCCATCATCACGGTACCGGGCAGAATCAGGCCAACCAGCGCCAGTGACTCCAGAAAGGCCACCAGCAGTACGGCGATCAGGGAGTACAGGGCGGACTGAAGAATAAAGTGTTCCAGCAATGCTTGCATAATGTGTCCGTCAGATTTACGAAGCAGGGATTTTGATAACCCGTCTCAACTTCGTCAAGCCATCAATTGTCTGAATAGATTGCGAGTTATGACAACTTTCAGGACACATCATTCACTTTTTATTCACATCCGGCGCGAAACTCGCTCGGACTGGCGCCGGTACATTTTTTGAAAACGCGAGAAAAATAGAGCTGATCGTCAAAGCCAACATTGCGCCCCACCGTAGCAATGGGCATACGAGTGGTACTCAGCAATAGCTTGGCCTGGCTGATACGCTGATCCTCGCGCCAGCTTAATACGCTGATACCCAACTGCTGACGGAACAGATGCGACAAACGGGAAGGCGACAGGCAGACGTGCTGTGCGACGCTGGCAATATCAAAATTACTGTCCGCCAGGTGATCGCTGATGTACTGGCAGGCGTCGCGCACGCGGTTGTCCATGGGGGGATGCAGCGATTCATTAATGGCTTCCATACGGCGGAGCAATAACTGTTCCAGTAAATTAATCGCCAGCAGTTCGGAATAGCGACCTTCTCCCTGCCCGGCGTTGATTATCTGCCCAAACAGTTCGTTAAAATGCGGCTGATGTGCTTCATCCGGACGAAAGAATCCAGTCTGGGCAAAAATGGCCGGCCAGGTCAGCCACTCCTGCCAGTAGGCGCGTGGGCGAAAGTAAACCCACTGGTGATACCACTCGCTGGCATCAGGATGGCGTCCGTAGTGGTGAATTTCTCCGGGCGGAAACAGCAAAATATCGCCAGGCCGACAGACAAATTGTTTGCCCTGATTATTGATAACCCCTTCGCCACGGATAGTGAGATTGAGGATATAGCCCTTCATACCCAGCGGCCTGTCGATAAAAAAATCCAGGTATCCGTTCGCCTCGATGGGGGTTAATCCGGCCACCAAATGCGCGTTAAACGAATAGCCTGGCAGCAGGGGATCGTTTTGCGTTTCAGCCATAATTTCAATACTCCCTATGTTCTGCTAAGAAACAATTTGTCCATATTACGCCAGACATCATTGCCGTCGCCCCTGCGGGCCGCTGTGTTTGCGGTAATGGACCATCAACCCCGCTTGTGAAAAGCACTTTGTAAAAAATATGTACTGCGCCAACGTTAAAATCGGCTAACAAAAGTGTCTATAACTACGGCAGAAATGTCCACATTGATTATTTGCACGGCGTCACACTTTGTGATGCCACAGCATTTTAGTCCATAAGATTAGCGAATCCTGCCTGACGGTTTTTATCCCTACTAACTACTGTTTATCCATACCCGTATTTTTGGATGGAGTAAGACGATGGCGATTGCAATTGGCCTCGATTTTGGCAGTGATTCAGTACGCGCTTTGGCAGTGGAATGTGCTACCGGTGAAGAAATCGCCACCAGCGTAGAGTGGTACCCACGTTGGCAGGAAGGGCAGTATTGCGATGGCCCAAACAACCAGTTTCGCCATCATCCACGCGACTACATTGAATCAATGGAAGCGGCGCTGAAAACCGTGCTGGCCGAACTGAGCGTTAAACAGCGTGCGGAAGTGGTCGGGATTGGCGTTGACAGCACCGGTTCAACCCCGGCCCCCATCGATGCCGACGGCAACGTACTGGCGTTGCGTCCGGAGTTCGCTGAAAACCCAAATGCAATGTTTGTCCTGTGGAAAGATCACACCTCAGTAGAAGAAGCTGAAGAAATTACCCGTCTGTGCCACACACCGGGCAAGATCGATTACTCCCGCTATATCGGCGGTATTTATTCCAGCGAATGGTTCTGGGCCAAAATCCTGCATGTGACCCGTCAGGACCACGCGGTTGCCGAGGCCGCGGTTTCGTGGATTGAACTGTGCGACTGGGTTCCGGCCCTGCTCTCTAATACCGTACGTCCACAGGATATTCGTCGCGGTCGCTGCAGCGCCGGGCATAAATCCCTGTGGCATGAAAGTTGGGGTGGTCTACCGCCAGCCATTTTCTTTGACGAACTCGACCCCATCCTCAACCGCCATCTGCAATACCCGATGTTTACCGATACCTTCACAGCCGACCTGCCGGTTGGCACCCTGTGCGCCGAGTGGGCGCAGCGTCTGGGACTACCGGAAAGCGTGGTGATTGCAGGCGGCGCTTTTGACTGCCATATGGGCGCGGTCGGCGCGGGCGCACAGCCCAATACGCTGGTGAAAGTCATCGGCACGTCGACCTGCGACATTCTGATTGCTGACAAACACAGCGTCGGCGAACGCGCGGTGAAAGGCATTTGCGGCCAGGTTGATGGCAGCGTGGTGCCGCATTTTATTGGCCTCGAGGCAGGCCAGTCCGCGTTCGGCGATATCTATGCCTGGTTTAGCCGTGTGCTGAGCTGGCCGCTGGAGCAGCTTGCCACGCAGCACCCGGAGCTGAAGACCCAGATTAAAGCCAGCCAAAAACAGCTGCTACCAGCGCTAACCGAAGCCTGGGCGAGAAATCCGTCGCTGGATCATCTGCCGGTGGTGCTCGACTGGTTCAACGGTCGCCGTACGCCCAATGCCAACCAGCGTCTGAAAGGAGTGATTACCGATCTGAATCTGGCAACCGACGCGCCAGCGCTGTTCGGCGGTCTGATTGCCGCCACCGCCTTTGGTGCACGCGCCATCATGGAATGCTTCACCGAACAAGGCATTGCGGTTAACAACGTAATGGCGCTAGGCGGCATCGCCCGTAAAAATCCGGTCATCATGCAAGCCTGCTGTGACGTGCTCAACCGTCCGCTACAGATTGTCGCTTCAGACCAGTGCTGCGCACTCGGTGCGGCTATCTTTGCCGCCGTTGCCGCGAAAGTACACACCGATATCCCAGCCGCTCAGCAACAGATGGCAAGCGCCGTGGAAAACACGCTGCAACCTCGACCAGAGCAGGCTCAACGTTTTGAACAGCTTTACCGCCGCTACCAGCAGTGGGCGGTAAGCGCTGAACAACAATACCTTCCGACTGCCGCTCCGGTGCAACAAACCCCGGTAGACCAGGCAACCCTGACACATTAAGGACACGACAATGACGATTTTTGATAACTATGAAGTGTGGTTTGTGATTGGTAGCCAGCATCTGTATGGCCCTGAAACCCTGCGTCAGGTAACCCAACATGCCGAGCACGTCGTTAACGCGCTGAATACTGAAGCTAAACTGCCCTGCAAACTGGTTTTAAAACCGCTGGGTACTTCACCTGACGAGATTACCGCTATTTGTCGTGACGCTAACTACGATGATCGCTGCGCAGGTCTGGTGGTCTGGCTGCACACTTTCTCTCCGGCCAAAATGTGGATTAACGGTCTGACTATCCTCAACAAGCCGCTGATGCAATTCCATACCCAGTTCAACGCCGCCCTGCCGTGGGACAGCATTGATATGGACTTTATGAACCTGAACCAGACCGCGCACGGCGGCCGTGAATTCGGCTTCATCGGCGCACGTATGCGTCAGCAGCACGCCGTGGTCACCGGTCACTGGCAGGACAAACAAGCGCACGAACGCATTGGCTCCTGGATGCGCCAGGCCGTGTCCAAACAGGATACCCGCCATCTGAAAGTCTGCCGTTTTGGCGACAACATGCGTGAAGTCGCAGTCACCGATGGCGATAAAGTCGCTGCGCAGATCAAATTCGGCTTCTCGGTAAATACCTGGGCCGTAGGCGATCTGGTGCAGGTAGTGAACTCCATTAGCGACGGCGAAATCAACGCGCTAATCGATGAGTATGAAAGCACCTACACCATGACGGCGGCAACGCAAGTCCACGGTGAGAAACGTCAGAACGTACTGGAAGCAGCCCGTATTGAACTGGGGATGAAGCGTTTCCTGGAACAGGGCGGATTCCACGCCTTTACCACGACATTTGAAGATTTACACGGCCTGAAACAGCTCCCGGGTCTGGCCGTACAGCGTCTGATGCAGCAAGGCTACGGCTTTGCGGGCGAAGGCGACTGGAAAACCGCCGCTCTGCTTCGCATCATGAAGGTGATGTCAACCGGTCTGCAGGGCGGCACCTCATTTATGGAGGATTACACCTACCACTTCGAGAAAGGCAACGATCTGGTGCTCGGCTCGCACATGCTGGAAGTGTGCCCGTCCATCGCGGTGGAAGATAAACCGATCCTCGATGTTCAGCATCTCGGCATTGGTGGTAAAGACGATCCCGCTCGTCTGATCTTCAACACCAAAACTGGCCCGGCAGTCGTTGCCAGCCTGATCGATCTTGGCGATCGCTATCGCCTGCTGGTTAACTGCATCGACACAGTTCAAACACCGCACTCCCTGCCGAAACTGCCGGTGGCTAACGCATTGTGGAAAGCCCAGCCTGATCTGCCGACCGCATCTGAAGCCTGGATCCTGGCCGGTGGCGCGCACCACACCGTCTTCAGCCACGCGCTGGATCTGAACGATATGCGCCAGTTTGCTGAAATGCACGATATCGAGATCGCCGTGATCGACAACGATACCCGCCTGCCGGCCTTTAAGGACGCGCTGCGCTGGAACGACGTCTATTACGGTTTTAAACGTTAATTATGTTGTTGCCGGATGGCTCTGCGCTTGCCCGCCATCCGGCACAGAGGAATCAACATGTTAGAAGATCTCAAACGTCAGGTGCTGGAAGCCAATCTGGCGTTGCCTAAGCACCACCTGGTCACCTTGACCTGGGGGAACGTGAGTGCCGTCGATCGCGAGCGCGGCGTGTTTGTGATTAAACCATCCGGGGTCGATTACAGCGTTATGACCGCAGAAGATATGGTCGTAGTCAGTATCGCCACCGGTGAGGTTGTAGAAGGTGCGAAGAAACCCTCCTCCGATACCCCAACGCACCGTCTGCTGTATCAGGCATTCCCGACCATTGGCGGCATTGTTCATACCCATTCGCGTCATGCAACCATCTGGGCGCAGGCGGGCCAGTCGATTCCAGCCACGGGTACCACTCATGCGGACTATTTCTACGGCTCGATTCCCTGCACACGGAAAATGACCGAGGAAGAAATCAACGGCGAATATGAGTGGGAAACCGGTAATGTGATCGTTGAAACCTTTGAGAAACAAGGTATTGACGCTTCGCAGATGCCTGGCGTGCTGGTGCACTCTCACGGTCCGTTTGCGTGGGGAAAAAACGCCGAAGATGCGGTACACAACGCCATCGTGCTGGAAGAAGTCGCCTACATGGGGATCTTCTGTCGCCAGCTCGCGCCGCAATTGCCGGATATGCAGCAAACCCTGTTAGATAAACATTACCTACGTAAACACGGCGCAAAAGCCTACTACGGCCAGTGAAAACAATCTGAGCGCGCCCGGAATCTCGGTGACGCGCTCTCTGGTTATTCCTTTATATATTCCGCAAACGCACTTCGATACACACAGTTATTAGCACAAACGTATTTAATCACGTTGTCATAATGTCCCTGCGCCTCTTCACCATCCAGTGAATGAAAGAAAATGTAATCTGTAATCGTTGACTGCCAGCGCTGTCCATTCAACAGATAATTAATCACCGTATCACGATGACCATTTATTCTGTCATGCCCTTGCCAGTGAAAGAAAGCATTCCCACGTTCAATAACCTCAGTACGCCAAATTTGACCTGACCACGTTCTATACTCAATATATTGACTTACTGATTTAATTGTAGGGTTAGATAACTGAGTATTAACAAATAAATAGTGATCATATCCTACCTGTAACGCCTGAGTATAAATATCCATAATAGGCCTCCATAACACTACGCACCCAAGCTATTGATATAAAACACCCGAGCTATCTGATGAATAAAATTATATTCAGCGATAAAAATCAAATTATACAGAGAGATATTCCCGACGAAATCGAACCGAAAATCCGTTTTTATCCAGACAATAGCAAGCCATAAAAATATATTATATTCAATCTGGTAACCCGAGTGTTTGATTAAAATAGTTACACTAACCATGAATAAAAACAAATAAAAAAATAACCATTTTTCCTGAACCGAGGGATGAGTAACAAAACCGTACGAGCACGATTCCGAAAATGACATAAAAATCCTGAAACGGACTTCCAATTTATGAAACAAATATAATTACAAAAGAATAATAGATACAAATAGCCATGACAGGCCAATAAAATAATTAAAGGAAGAGTTTTCAATTAAGGCATTCATTTATTAAATATCAAAGCCTATCCTGTAACACTTTTACTGCGGAGGGCATTTTACTGTTACTGTCACAATAACTTCCCGCAGCTCTCATTTTTAACTGTACAAAATAACAGTACAATCGTGTAAACCAGGCTATAATAATGCCTGGTTTTTTAATGGGTACGCAGCGTGGCGCAGGCAGGCTTTATTTTAACCCGGCACTGGCGGGACACCCCGCAGGGAACTGAGGTCACATTCTGGCTGGCTACGGACGACGGGCCGCTACAGGTCACGCTCGCGCCTCAGGAGTCGGTCGCGTTTATTCCTGTCAGTCAGGTTCCTCGCGTAGCGTCATTATTACGCAATGAAAACGGCTATCGTCTGACGCCGCTGCAATTGCAAGACTTCCACCGCCAGCCCGTTTCCGGCCTGTATTGCCGCTCACATCGCCAGCTCATGCGGCTTGAAAAGCTGCTGCGTGAAAACGCAATTACCGTCTACGAGGCCGACGTGCGTCCGCCGGAACGGTATCTGATGGAGCGTTTTATCACCTCACCTGTTTGGGTTGAAGGCGACAGACACAACGGTACGCTGGTCAATGCCCGGTTGAAGCCAAACCCTGACTATCGACCGCCGCTGAAATGGGTCTCGCTGGATATCGAAACCACGCGCCACGGCGAACTCTACTGTATCGGCCTTGAAGGCTGTGGGCAGCGTATTGTCTACATGCTCGGCCCGGCAAACGGCGATGCCTCAGCGCTGGATTTTGAACTTGAATATGTCGCAAGCCGCCCGCAGTTACTGGAAAAGCTCAACGACTGGATTGCCCGTCACGATCCTGATGTGGTAATCGGCTGGAACGTCGTGCAATTCGATTTACGCGTCCTGCAAAAGCATGCCGAACGTTACCGCATTCCCCTGCGTTTTGGCCGTGACAATAGCGAGCTGGAGTGGCGCGAACATGGCTTCAAAAACGGCGTATTCTTCGCGCAGGCTAAAGGTCGCCTGATTATCGACGGCATTGAGGCGCTTAAATCCGCATTCTGGAATTTCTCATCCTTTTCGCTGGAAACGGTGTCACAGGAGCTGCTGGGCGAAGGGAAGTCGATAGATAATCCCTGGGACAGGATGGACGAAATAGATCGCCGGTTTGCCCAGGATAAGCCCGCGCTTGCCACCTACAATCTCAAAGACTGTGAGCTGGTCACGCGTATTTTTCATAAAACCGAGATCATGCCATTTTTGCTGGAACGATCGACGGTAAACGGCCTGCCGGTCGACCGGCACGGCGGTTCCGTTGCCGCCTTCGGCCATCTCTACCTACCGCGAATGCACCGGGCGGGCTATGTGGCACCGAATCTGGGGGAAGTTCCCGCGCACGCCAGCCCCGGTGGCTACGTGATGGACTCGCGCCCGGGTTTGTACGACTCCGTGCTGGTGCTGGATTACAAAAGCCTGTACCCGTCAATTATTCGTACTTTTTTGATCGATCCAGTGGGACTTATCGAAGGGATGGCACAGCCGGATCGGGAACACAGTACCGAGGGGTTCCTTGACGCCTGGTTCTCACGCGAAAAGCACTGTCTGCCAGAAATTGTTACCCAGATCTGGCATGGGCGCGATGAAGCCAAACGCCGCGGCAATAAGCCGCTCTCACAGGCGCTGAAAATCATCATGAACGCGTTTTACGGCGTGCTTGGCACCACCTCCTGCCGCTTTTTCGACCCGAGGCTGGCTTCGTCTATCACCATGCGCGGTCACGCGATCATGCGTCAGACCAAAGCGCTGATTGAGGCTCAGGGTTACGACGTCATCTATGGCGACACCGACTCCACCTTTGTCTGGCTTAAAAAGGCGCACTCGGAAGACGATGCGGCCCGGATTGGTCGGGAGCTGGTAAGCTATGTCAACAACTGGTGGGCGCAATCGCTGAAGCAGCAAAACCTGACCAGCGCGCTGGAGCTGGAATTTGAAACCCACTTTTGTCGCTTTCTGATGCCGACCATTCGCGGTGCAGATACCGGCAGCAAAAAACGCTACGCCGGAATGATTCAGTCAGGTGCTGAGCAACGCATGGTATTTAAAGGTCTGGAAACGGTACGCACCGACTGGACGCCGCTGGCCCAGCAGTTTCAGCAGGAGCTGTACCTGCGAATTTTTCGTAACGAGCCTTATCAAGAGTTTGTTCGCGAGACTATCGACCGTCTGATGGCGGGTGAACTGGATGAACACCTGGTGTACCGCAAACGCCTGCGACGCCCGTTGAGCGAATACCAGCGGAATGTTCCGCCGCACGTTCGCGCCGCGCGGCTCGCCGATGAGCAGAACGTCAAACTGGGGCGTCCGCAGCAGTATCAGAATCGTGGCACGATTAAATATGTCTGGACGATAAATGGACCTGAACCTGTTGATTATCAGCAATCTGCACTTGATTACGAGCATTATCTGACCCGCCAGATCCAGCCGGTTGCCGAGGGAATTCTTCCCTTTATTGACGATAATTTTGCTACACTACTCACAGGACAACTGGGGTTATTTTGACGCGTGACGAAACCGCCGCCATCCAGTACCATAGCGCCCTTTCCATTCCTGGACCCATTTAACACCCCTACCACTGATTTATTAGCCTGGTAGCGGGGTCGTATGCTCTCAATAACGGGGACTAGCCCGGAAAATGACGAGTATTGCCTGCAATTAAAGATATAGAGCCGAACATATATGCCTTTTACACTTGGTCAACGCTGGATCAGCGATACAGAAAGCGAATTGGGACTTGGTACTGTTGTCGCCATGGATGCGCGAACCGTCACTTTACTTTTCTCATCGACGGGTGAAAACCGTCTGTATGCGCGCAGTGATTCCCCCGTGACCCGCGTGATGTTCAACCCTGGCGACACGATAACGAGCCATGAAGGCTGGCAACTGCATGTCGATGAAGTAAAAGAAGAAAACGGCCTGCTTGCCTATATCGGAACCCGCCTTGATACCGAAGAAACCGGTGTAACGCTGCGTGAAGTGCTGCTCGACAGCAAACTGGTTTTCAGTAAACCCCAGGATCGCCTGTTTGCCGGCCAGATTGACCGTATGGACCGCTTTGCGCTGCGCTATCGCGCACGTAAATTTCAGAGCGAACAGTACCGAATGCCGTGGAGTGGTTTGCGTGGTCAACGTACCAGCCTGATCCCCCACCAGCTCAACATTGCCCATGATGTCGGCCGTCGTCATGCCCCTCGCGTGCTACTGGCAGACGAAGTGGGTTTAGGTAAAACCATTGAAGCAGGGATGATCCTGCATCAACAGCTGCTGTCAGGCGCCGCAGAGCGCGTGCTGATCATCGTCCCGGAGACGTTACAACACCAGTGGCTGGTCGAAATGCTGCGTCGTTTCAACCTGCGCTTTGCGCTGTTTGATGATGAGCGTTATGCAGAAGCGCAGCACGATGCCTACAACCCGTTTGAAACCGAACAGTTGGTTATCTGTTCGCTGGACTTTGCCCGTCGCAGTAAACAGCGTCTGGAGCACCTGTGTGATGCCGAATGGGATCTGCTGATTGTCGATGAAGCCCATCACCTGGTGTGGAGCGAAGACGCGCCCAGCCGTGAATATATGGCCGTTGAACAGCTGGCAGAGCGCGTACCAGGCATCCTGCTGCTGACCGCAACGCCGGAACAGCTGGGCCTGGAAAGCCACTTTGCGCGCCTGCGCCTACTGGATCCAAGCCGCTTCCACGATTTCGCCCAGTTTGTTGAAGAACAGAAAAATTACCGTCCGGTCGCCGACGCCGTCGCCATGTTACTGGCTGGCAACAAGCTGAGTAACAATGAGCTGAACATGTTAGGTGACATGATTGGCGAACAGGACATTGAGCCGTTACTGCAGGCGGCAAACAGCGACAGCGAAGACGCCCAGAGCGCGCGTCAGGAGCTGGTTTCGATGCTGATGGACCGCCACGGCACCAGCCGCGTGCTGTTCCGAAATACCCGTAACGGTGTGAAAGGCTTCCCTAAACGCGAGCTGCATACCATCAAATTGCCGTTGCCAACCCAATACCAGACGGCCATTAAAGTCTCCGGTATTATGGGCGCGCGTAAGAGCGCGGAAGACCGCGCGCGCGACATGCTCTACCCGGAGCAGATTTATCAGGAATTCGAAGGCGACACCGGCACCTGGTGGAACTTTGACCCGCGCGTGGAATGGCTGATGGGCTACCTGACCAGCCACCGCTCGCAAAAAGTTCTGGTCATCTGTGCGAAAGCCACCACTGCGCTTCAGCTGGAGCAGGTTCTGCGCGAGCGCGAAGGTATCCGCGCCGCCGTGTTCCATGAAGGGATGTCGATCATTGAACGTGACCGCGCTGCGGCCTGGTTTAGCGAAGAAGATAGCGGCGCCCAGGTGATGCTGTGCTCTGAAATCGGCTCCGAAGGGCGTAACTTCCAGTTCGCCAGCCATCTGGTGATGTTTGATCTGCCGTTCAATCCGGACCTGCTGGAACAGCGTATTGGCCGTCTGGACCGTATTGGTCAGGTGCATGATATCCAGATCCACGTTCCATACCTGGAAAAAACCGCGCAATCCGTGCTGGTGCGTTGGTACCACGAAGGTCTGGATGCGTTCGAACACACTTGCCCGACCGGACGTACCATCTATGACACGGTATATAACAATCTGATCGGCTACCTGGCTGAGCCAGAAAACACTGATGGCTTTGACGATCTGATCAAAACCTGTCGCGAACAGCATGACGCGCTGAAAGCACAGCTGGAGCAAGGTCGCGATCGCCTGCTGGAGATCCACTCTAACGGCGGCGAAAAAGCGCTGGCGCTGGCTGAGAGTATTGAAGAACAGGACGACGATACCAGCCTGATCGCCTTCGCCATGAACCTGTTTGATATCGTTGGTATTAATCAGGATGACCGTGGCGACAATTTGATCGTGCTGACACCGTCCGATCATATGCTGGTGCCGGATTTCCCTGGGCTGCCGGAAGATGGCTGTACCATTACGTTTGAGCGTGATGTTGCCCTGTCGCGTGAAGACGCGCAGTTTATTACCTGGGAGCATCCGCTGATCCGTAATGGTCTGGATCTGATCCTCTCCGGCGACACCGGAAGCAGCACCATTTCTTTGCTGAAAAACAAAGCATTACCGGTCGGTACTCTGCTGGTTGAACTGGTCTACGTCGTTGAAGCGCAAGCGCCAAAACAGCTGCAGTTAAACCGCTTCCTGCCGCCAACCCCGGTACGCATGCTGCTGGACAAAAACGGCAACAACCTTGCCGCGCAGGTTGAATTCGAAACCTTTAACCGTCAGCTCAGCGCCGTTAACCGCCACACCGGCAGTAAACTGGTCAACGCCGTACAGCAGGATGTGCATGCCATTCTGCAACTCGGTGAAGCGCAGGTAGAAAAATCGGCCCGCGCGCTGATCGACGCGGCGCGTAAAGAGGCGGACGAGAAGCTGACGGCTGAACTCTCCCGTCTGGAAGCGCTGCGTGCCGTTAACCCGAACATCCGTGATGACGAACTCAGCGCCATTGAAAGCAATCGTCAGCTGGTGATGGAAAGCCTGGATCAGGCGGGATGGCGTCTGGATGCCCTGCGCCTGATCGTCGTGACGCATCAGTAACGGAGCCTGACATGGGGATGGAAAACTATAATCCGCCGCAGGAACCCTGGCTGGTTATCCTGTATCAGGATGAGCACATTATGGTGGTCAACAAGCCGAGCGGCTTGTTGTCCGTGCCGGGTCGTCTGGATGAACACAAAGACAGCGTGATGACGCGTATTCAGCGCGATTATCCGCAGGCTGAATCCGTACATCGTCTGGATATGGCAACCAGCGGCGTGATTGTAGTGGCGCTAACTAAAGCGGCAGAGCGCGAGCTAAAGCGCCAGTTTCGCGAACGCGAGCCGAAGAAACAGTATGTCGCACGCGTCTGGGGACATCCCGCTCCGGCCGAGGGGCTAGTTGATTTACCGCTGATTTGCGACTGGCCGAATCGGCCAAAGCAGAAAGTGTGTTATGAGACCGGAAAATCGGCGCAGACCGAGTATGAAGTGGTGGAGTTTGCGGAAGATAACACCGCCCGGGTCGTGCTCAAACCCATTACCGGACGCTCCCACCAGTTGCGTGTGCATATGCTGGCATTAGGGCATCCGATTCTGGGCGACCGCTTCTACGCCCCGCCACAGGCCCTGGCGTTAGCGCCGCGCCTGCTGCTGCACGCAGAGATGTTAACTATCACGCATCCCGAATACGGCAACAGTATGACGTTTAAAGTTCCGGCAGATTTTTAAACGTACGACCCATTTAGGCCGGTGGGCTTCGCTTACCCGGCCTACATTTATTAACGTAGGCGGGATAAGGCGCTAGCTGCCATCCGGCATAACGATTATTTAAAACCTTTCTGTTCTTTAATTAGCTCGTAAGCTTTTTGAATTTCCTGCGCTTTTTGCTTCGCCATTTCCATCATTTCTGGCGGCAGGCCTTTCGCCACCAGTTTGTCCGGATGGTGCTCGCTCATCAGCTTACGGTATGCGCGCTTAATGGTGGTCGCATCATCGGTCGCTTTCACACCCAGCACATTGCAGGCGTCTTCCAGCGTCGGACCGCGTTGCGTCTGCTGCCAGCCACCGCCACCGGACTGTTGCTGATATCCGCCGCCAAACTGGGCGCCGCCCTGCATCATGCGCAGAAACTGATCAAACTGGGTACGTGAGATCCCCAACTCTTCAGCAATCACATACAGCACTTCACGCTCGTTCGGATGCAACGACCCATCGGCAAAAGCCGCCTGAATCTGAATCTCCAGAAACATGCGGATCAGATCGAAGCGGCCAAAACAGACGCTGCGAAACTGACGCATTTTTTCACGTAATGGGTAATTGTCCGATTTTCCCACCCGGAAGGCATGTTGCGCGGCGGTACGCGAGTCACCGTGCAAATTCATTCGATCCATCAATTGACTGGCGATATGGATATCGGCTTCCGTGACGCGACCTTTGGATTTGGTCAGATGCCCCATCACCTCAAAAGTGGTGGCAAAAAACAGCGCCTGGCGTTCACGCTGGTTGGCAAACCACGCCATTTTGCGCATGCGGGCTTTGTCGAACATGTGGCCAACTAACAGGCCCAGAACCACACCCCAGAAGCCGCCGCCCATCATTAAGGCCACGGCGACACCAATTATCTTTCCCCAATACTGCATAGACTCCCCAAATCTTTCTGCTCTCTGCCAGGATATGTCCCACAATATAAGGTGCTTTTACCGATTTACGGCTGCGGTCAATTGTGGGACATCGCCTATAATTTGCATTATCATACCTGTCATTCTATGCCGTGCCTAACACCACAAACGCTATACCCGTTGGATTTCGAGTTGCAACAAGGCGGTAACGCAGTGACCAATTCGTCTGGAACGAAGATGCAGCTTGAAAGGTGGCGGGATAAAATGGGCAGGATTAATACTAGCGAAGTGAAGATGAGATAAGTTAGGCTGTGACCGTTTGTCACGCGCGACGCTACTGATGATGGAACAATAAATACAACGTATGAAAAAACGTATTCCCACTCTTCTGGCCACCATGATTGCCAGCGCCCTCTATAGCCATCAGGGTCTGGCAGCCGATCTCGCCTCACAATGTATGCTGGGCGTGCCAAGCTATGACCGTCCTCTGGTACAGGGCGAGACCAATGAATTACCCGTCACCATCACTGCTGACAACGCGAAAGGGAATTACCCGGATGACGCGGTGTTTACCGGCAATGTGGACATCGCACAGGGTAACAGCCGCCTGCAGGCCGACGAAGTGCAGCTTCATCAGAAGCAGGCAGAAGGCCAGCCGGAGCCAGTTCGTACCGTCGATGCGCTTGGCAATGTCCATTATGATGACAATCAGGTTATTCTGAAGGGGCCGAAGGGCTGGTCTAATCTGAATACCAAAGATACCAACATCTGGGAAGGTGATTATCAGATGGTAGGCCGTCAGGGGCGCGGAAAAGCCGATCTGATGAAGCAGCGTGGGGAAAACCGCTATACCATTCTGGAAAACGGTAGCTTCACCTCTTGTCTGCCAGGTTCCAATACCTGGAGCGTCGTCGGTAGCGAAGTCATTCACGACCGTGAAGAACAGGTCGCAGAGATCTGGAACGCCCGTTTTAAACTGGGTCCGGTTCCGGTCTTTTACAGTCCTTATTTACAGTTACCCGTCGGCGATAAGCGTCGCTCTGGTTTCCTGATCCCGAACGCAAAATACTCTACCAATAACTATTTTGAGTTCTATCTCCCGTATTATTGGAACATTGCGCCCAATATGGACGCCACCATCACGCCGCATTATATGCACCGTCGTGGCGGTATCATGTGGGAGAACGAATTCCGCTACCTCACCCAAGCGGGCGCAGGTCTGATGGAGTTCGACTATCTGAATTCCGATAAAGTGTACGAGGATGAACATCCGAAGGATGACAATTCCCGCCGCTGGCTGTTCTACTGGCAACACTCTGGTGTGATGGATCAGGTGTGGCGTTTCAACGTTGACTACACCAAGGTCAGTGACACCAGCTACTTTAATGATTTTGATAATAAATACGGTTCCAGTACCGACGGCTACGCCACGCAAAAATTCAGCGTCGGCTACGCGGTACAAAACTTTGACGCGACGGTTTCGACCAAGCAGTTCCAGGTCTTCGACGCACAAAACAGTAACAGTTACTCTGCGCAGCCGCAGTTAGACGTCAACTACTACCAGAATGATGTGGGCCCGTTTGACACCCGGATTTATGGTCAGGCAGTCCATTTCGTTAATACCAACGACAACAGGCCGGAAGCAACTCGTTTACACCTTGAACCGACCATCAATCTGCCATTGTCGAATAATTGGGGAAGTATCAACACTGAGCTGAAGCTGATGGCAACGCACTATCAGCAAAACAACATCAGCGAGTATCAATCATTCGCAAGAAAAAATTATCGTAACAATCCTAATCCGGATAATTTAAATACCCTTAACGCGGCTAATTCCCTGGAAGATTCCGTCAACCGCGTCATGCCACAGTTTAAAGTTGACGGTAAACTGGTCTTTGAACGCGATATGGAAATGCTGGCCCCGGGATATACCCAGACGCTGGAGCCGCGCGCGCAGTACCTGTACGTACCGTATCGAGATCAAAGTAATATTTTTAACTATGACTCGTCCCTGCTGCAATCTGACTACAGCGGCCTGTTCCGTGATCGTACCTATGGCGGTCTGGACCGCATCGCATCTGCCAACCAGGTAACGACCGGGGTCACATCTCGCGTTTATGATGACGCGGCCGTTGAACGTTTTAATATTTCTGTGGGTCAAATCTACTATTTTACCGAGTCTCGCACTGGCGATGACAACATTAAATGGGAGAATGACGACAAAACGGGCTCACTGGTATGGGCTGGCGACACCTACTGGCGCATCTCCAACCGCTGGGGTTTACGCAGTGGAATCCAGTACGATACCCGTCTGGACAGCATCGCAACCAGCAACAGCAGCATCGAATATCGTCGCGACGAAAACCGTATGCTGCAGCTGAACTACCGTTATGCCAGCCCGGAGTATATTCAGGCTGCAGTGCCTTCCCGTGATGTGACTAAACCACAATATGAAAACGGGATTTCGCAGGTGGGCGCAGTGGCAAGCTTCCCAATCGCCGACCGCTGGTCGATTGTCGGGGCTTACTACTTTGATACCAACGTGAACAAAGAAGCGGATTCCATGCTGGGTCTGCAGTACAACTCCTGCTGTTACGCCATTCGCTTCGGCTACGAACGTAAGCTGAACGGCTGGGATAACACTCAGAAACATGCAGTTTATGACAACACGATCGGCTTTAATATCGAACTACGCGGCCTGAGTTCCAACTACGGTCTCGGCACCAACCAAATGTTGCGTTCGAACATTTTACCGTATCAAAGCTCTTTATGATCTGATTGATTTACAACGTAATCCGCTTTGCGGTTAATTGAAATGGAAAAAGTATGAAGAACTGGAAAACGCTGCTTCTCGGTATCGCCATGATCGCGAATACCAGTTTCGCTGCCCCACAGGTAGTCGATAAAGTCGCAGCCGTCGTCAATAACGGCGTCGTTCTGGAAAGCGACGTCGATGGCTTAATGCAGTCAGTAAAACTTAATGCGGGTCAGGCTGGTCAACAATTACCGGACGACGCCACGCTGCGTCATCAGATCCTGGAACGTTTGATCATGGATCAAATCCTCCTGCAGATGGGTCAGAAGATGGGTGTTAAAATCTCTGACGAGCAACTGGATCAGGCAATTGCCAACATCGCCAAGCAAAACAACATGACGCTGGATCAGATGCGCAGCCGTCTGGCACAGGATGGCTTAAGCTATTCGACCTATCGTAGCCAGATCCGCAAAGAGATGACCATCTCTGAAGTGCGTAACAACGAAGTTCGCCGTCGCGTTACTATCCTGCCTCAGGAAGTGGATGCTCTGGCGCAGCAGGTCGGCAACCAAAACGATGCCAGCACCGAGCTGAACCTGAGCCACATTCTGATCCCATTACCGGAAAACCCAACTTCTGACCAGGTTAACGCGGCTGAAAGTCAGGCGCGCTCTGTTGTTGATGAAGCACGTAACGGTAGCGATTTCGGCAAACTGGCTATCACCTATTCCGCTGATCAGCAGGCGCTGAAAGGCGGCCAGATGGGTTGGGGACGTATTCAGGAGCTGCCGGGTATCTTTGCCCAGGCGCTAAGCACCGCGAAAAAAGGCGATATCATTGGCCCAATTCGTTCTGGTGTCGGCTTCCACATCCTGAAAGTCAACGATATGCGTGGTCAAAGCCAGAGCATCTCCGTGACTGAAGTTCATGCCCGCCATATTCTGCTCAAGCCATCGCCGATCATGACCGATCAACAGGCGCGTCTGAAGCTGGAACAAATCGCAGCTGATATTAAGAGCGGTAAAACAACCTTCGCGGCAGCGGCTAAAGAGTTTTCTCAGGATCCGGGTTCTGCCAACCAGGGCGGCGATCTGGGCTGGGCTGCAGCGGATATTTTCGATCCCGCTTTCCGCGATGCGCTGACCAAACTTCACAAAGGCCAGATGAGTACCCCGGTGCACTCCTCTTTCGGGTGGCATCTGATCGAGCTGTTGGACACGCGTAACGTTGATAAAACTGATGCGGCGCAGAAAGACAGAGCTTATCGTATGCTGATGAACCGTAAATTCTCGGAAGAAGCGGCAACCTGGATGCAGGAACAGCGCGCCAGCGCCTACGTTAAAGTTCTGAGCAACTAATGACTCGTATTCAACGCGTTGTGATCACTCCCGGCGAACCCGCCGGGATTGGCCCGGACCTGGTGGTTCAGCTCGCCCAGCGTGAGTGGCCTGTAGAACTCGTTGTCTGTGCGGATGCCGCACTCCTCAGTGACCGGGCAGCAATGCTCGGTTTACCGCTTTCACTCCTCCCATACTCTCCAGATACCCCAGCCAGACCGCAATCAGCAGGTACGTTGACGCTGTTGCCGATTGCTCTGCGGGCGCCTGTTATCGCGGGTCAGTTGGCGGTAGAGAACGGACAATATGTGGTGGATACGCTGGCTCGCGCCTGCGATGGTTGTCTGCAAGGTGAGTTTGCGGCGCTGATTACCGGTCCGGTACACAAGGGAGTAATCAATGACGCAGGCATCCCGTTTACCGGACATACCGAGTTTTTTGAAGAGCGCTCACAGGCGAAGAAAGTCGTCATGATGCTGGCGACTGAAGCGCTGCGCGTTGCCCTGGCAACCACTCATTTGCCGCTCAGAGCCGTTGCCGACGCCATTACGCCTGCTCTGCTTAAAGAAGTGATCGGTATTTTGCATCATGATTTGCGCACCAAGTTTGGCATTGCCGATCCGCATATTCTGGTGTGCGGTCTTAACCCGCATGCCGGTGAAGGTGGTCATATGGGAACGGAAGAGATAGACACCCTCATTCCGGTCCTTGATGAACTGCGTGCGCAGGGGATGAAATTAAACGGCCCGCTGCCCGCAGATACGCTGTTTCAGCCCAAATATCTCGACCACGCGGATGCCGTGCTGGCAATGTACCACGATCAGGGTCTCCCCGTGCTAAAATACCAGGGATTTGGTCGCGGTGTGAATATCACGCTGGGCCTGCCCTTTATTCGCACATCCGTCGATCACGGCACCGCGCTTGAACTTGCGGGTCGTGGGCAAGCAGATGTCGGCAGTTTTATTACGGCGCTTAATCTCGCCATCAAAATGATTGTTAATACCAATGAATAATCGAGTCCATCAGGGCCACTTAGCCCGTAAACGTTTCGGGCAAAACTTCCTCAACGATCAGTTTGTGATCGAAAGTATTGTCTCTGCTATCAACCCGCAGAAAGGTCAGGCTATGGTCGAAATCGGCCCGGGCCTGGCAGCGTTGACCGAACCTGTAGGCGAACGCCTGGACAAGCTCACGGTCATAGAGCTGGACCGCGATCTCGCCGCCCGCCTGCAAACACACCCGTTTTTAGGGCCGAAGCTGACTATTTATCAGCAAGATGCCATGACCATGAACTTCGGCGAACTCGCACAAACGATGGGTCAGCCGCTGCGCGTATTCGGCAACCTGCCGTATAACATTTCCACGCCGCTCATGTTCCATCTTTTTTCCTATACTGATGCCATCGCCGACATGCATTTCATGTTGCAAAAAGAGGTGGTCAACCGTCTGGTTGCAGGGCCAAACAGTAAAGCGTATGGTCGATTAAGCGTCATGGCGCAGTATTACTGCAATGTGATCCCGGTACTTGAAGTGCCGCCATCCGCATTTACGCCTGCGCCTAAAGTCGATTCCGCCGTGGTGCGTCTGGTCCCTCACGCGACAATGCCGTACCCCGTTAAAGATGTTCGTGTGCTGAGCCGTATTACCACTGAAGCGTTTAATCAGCGTCGCAAAACGGTACGTAATAGTCTTGGTAACCTGTTTAGCGTTGAAGTACTAACAGAGCTGGGCGTTGATCCGGCGATGCGAGCGGAAAATATCTCTGTCGCGCAATACTGCCGGATGGCTAACTATCTGTCAGAAAACGCGCCATCGAAGGAGAGTTAAACATGATCAATTCGCCCCGAGTGTGCATTCAGGTACAAAGCGTCTACATTGAGGCGCAATCCTCACCTGATGATGAACGTTACGTTTTTGCTTATACCGTGACTATCCGCAATTTGGGGCGAGCGCCTGTGCAGCTGTTGGGGCGTTATTGGTTGATCACCAATGGTCATGGCCGTGAAACCGAAGTTCAGGGCGAAGGCGTGGTTGGCGTTCAGCCCCACATCGAACCTGGCGAAGAGTACCAGTACACCAGCGGTGCGGTGATTGAAACACCGCTGGGCACCATGCAGGGTCATTACGAAATGATCGATGAACAAGGGATCGCCTTTACCATCGACATTCCCGTGTTCCGACTCGCCGTTCCTACACTCATTCATTAAAACAATAGCTATGGCAACATACCTCATTGGCGACGTTCACGGTTGTTACGATGAACTGGTAGCCTTGCTGCACCAGGTTGACTTTAATCCAGAACAAGACACCTTATGGCTCACCGGCGATCTGGTCGCGCGTGGGCCAGGGTCGTTAGACGTTTTGCGCTACGTTAAATCGCTGGGCGACAGCGTACGGTTAGTCCTCGGTAATCACGATTTACACCTGTTGGCCGTGTTTGCTGGCATCAGCCGTAATAAACCGAAAGACCGGCTCACGCCGCTGCTTGAGGCACCGGATGCTGACACGCTGCTTAACTGGCTACGTCGTCAGCCGCTGTTGCAGGTTGATGAAGAGAAGAAACTGGTCATGGCGCATGCAGGGATTACCCCACAGTGGGATCTGCAGACGGCGAAGGACTGTGCTCGCGATGTTGAAGCCGTGCTGTCGAGCGACTCTTATCCATTCTTTCTTGATGCCATGTACGGCGACATGCCAAATAACTGGACCCCGGAACTGACGGGGCTGGCGCGCCTGCGTTTTATTACCAACGCGTTTACCCGCATGCGTTACTGCTTCCCCAACGGTCAGTTGGACATGTACAGCAAAGAGTCGCCAGAAGATGCGCCTGCCCCGCTGAAGCCGTGGTTTGCCATTCCTGGACCTGTCAGTGAAGCCTATAGCATTGCATTCGGGCACTGGGCATCGCTGGAGGGCAAAGGCACGCCAGAAGGTATTTACGCGTTAGATACGGGGTGTTGCTGGGGCGGGGATCTCACCTGTCTGCGCTGGGAAGACAAACAGTACTTTGTACAGCCATCAAATCGCCATCTGAATCTGGATCCCGGCGAGGCCGTCAACGCCTGATAGTCGTCTGCCGGATGGCGGTGCTTACACCTTATCCGGCAAACGAATGTGCAATCTGTAGGCCTGATTAGCGCAACGCCATCAGGCATCCACATTAACGACGTTCCAAAATCTCGAAGCAGTAGCTGTGGGAGTTTTGCGCGTCAGCATCGTGGAATTCACTGAACACCGATTCCCAGTCATCCGGTTCGTAGTCCGGGAAATGCGTATCCCCTTCAACTTCCGCATCAATGTGTGTCAGATACAGTTTCTGCGCTTTCGGCAGGAACTGCTCATACACACGCCCACCGCCAATAACCATAATTTCAGGTTCATCGCCACAGGCCGCGATCGCTTCCTCAACAGACTTCACCCACTGCACGCGATCGTCGGTGCCAGGCTTGCTGCTGATGACGATATTTTTACGCCCTGGCAACGGTCGCCCGATGGATTCCCACGTGTGGCGTCCCATGACAACCGGCTTGTTTAAGGTATTACGTTTAAACCAGGCGAGATCGGCAGGTAGGTTCCATGGCATGGCATTTTCCATACCGATGACGCGATCTACCGCTAACGCCGCAATCAGACTGATCATTGAATGTTTCCCGGATACAAAAAAATTGTCGCCACTATACGGAAAGCGCAATCTTTCGTCGACTGGCGGAAAGAGGATGAGCATGAAAATTTTCCGTTCTGCTGGCGAACCGACCTATTTAAGGTGGTACGCCAGCATTACAGTAGTTCAAAAACAGCCAATTAGCAGTAAAGTTTGCAGAACATCACATTTTTTACCCTATACTGACGGTTTCACTTCCGGCTCATCGGCGACGTCGCCCGTATGCTTACCTTCATCCGTGCCTTGCCAGCCATGGCGTTGAATTAATGATAAGTGCTGACGATCTTCCGCAATAATTTCACTCAGCATTTCGCTGGTGCGTTTATATACCGCCGCGCGGGACGTTGCGTCATTTTCCCCTTTCACCATCTCCTCAACCATCAGCGTGTTGAAGCGGCGGAATACATCGGCCCGCTCACGCGCTTCATAGCGTCCAAGTCCAAGACCTTCCAGTGCCAAACGTCCGGTCTTCAGCGCGCCCTCAAAGGTTTCACGTTCCGGCATCTCCACTCCAGCCTGGCGCAGGCGGATGTAATGATCCACGTCGCGCGCACGGGCAATAATTTGCAGATGCGGGAAATACTGTTTCACCATTTCGGTCAGTTGCAGGCTGGTTTGCGGATCGTCAATGGCGTTAATAATAACTTCAGCTTTAGCCGCCCCGGCAGACTCCAGCAGATCCATCCGCGTCGCATCGCCATAGAAAACCTTCATGCCGAATTTACGCAGCGTTTCGATATGGTCCGGGTCATGATCAAGAACCACCATTTTGACCCCGCTCGACAACAACAGACGACCGGTTATCTGACCAAATCGCCCAAACCCGGCGATGATCACCCGAGGTTGTTCCTCGTCGATTTCATCTGCTTCCCGCTCTTCACCGGTCGCCGATTTTTCCAGACGCGTCAGAATTACCAGTAAAATCGGCGTCGCCGCCATCGACAGCGCCACCGCCAGCGTCAGAGATTTCGCCCAATCAGGATCAAGCACGTTTGCCATTTGCGCCGCGCCAAACACCACGAAGGCAAACTCACTGCCCTGCCCTAATAACACGGCAAACCATCTGCGCTGCTTGTTCGGCACCTGTAAGGGTTTCGCTATCAGCCACAGCATGACGGTTTTGATAACCAGGAAACCGACCAACAGAATGATAATGCGCAAGGGATTATCAATCAGCGTACCAAAGTCGATAGACATCCCGACGCCAATGAAAAACAGTCCCAGCAGCAGCCCTTTAAATGGCTCGATATCGCTTTCCAGCGCGTGACGATACTCAGAGCTTGCCAGCAGCACGCCAGCCAGGAACGCCCCCATCGCCATCGACAGTCCAACCTCTTCCAACAGCAGACCGAAGCCAAAAACGAGGAACAGCGCAACGGCACTGAATACTTCCCGCAGGCCAGAACGAGCGACAAAACGCAAGGCCGGACGCGTCACATAACGCCCCAGCAACACCACCAGCACCAGGGCGCTCGCCACCTTAAGGGCGGAGAGCGCAAACGCCCCAAGCGTTGTCGATGCGCCGCTCGCCGCAAGTAATGGGATCATCGCCACCAGAGGAATAGCGGCGATATCCTGGAACAACAGCACGGCAAACGCGCTGCGTCCCATTTGCGAAACCATCAGGTTTCGCTCATTCATCGCCTGCATAGCAATAGCCGTGGAGGAAAGCGCCAGCGTCATGCCGATCAGTTCCGCTACCTGCCAGCGCAGGCCGAGGAACATACAGAACAAACCAATCAGACCGCCGCAAACCACCATCTGCAGCGCACCACCACCGAACACCGAGGCCCGCAGTTTCCACAAACGTTGCGGATCCAGCTCCAGACCGATGACAAACAGCATCAACACCACGCCAATCTCGGCAAAATGCAGGATTGATTCAGCGTCGGTCACCATCCTCAGACCCCATGGTCCAATAATGCACCCTGCGATGAGATACCCCAGCACTGACCCTAGCCCCAGTCGCACGGCAATGGGGACAATCAGCGCCGCCGATCCGAGATAAATCAGCGCCTGTATTAGCGTATGGTTATCCATGATGAACCTCCTGCCACTCCAACAGACGCTGTTTGTAATGACGCGCCTGCGCCTGCAGAGTTTCATCATCACAGATAAACGTACAGTGCATCGCAAACGGCGGCAGCCATTTGAGGCCACAGTAGAGCGCCGTTGCCTGTAAGGGCTGGGAAAGCACATCAAATCCGGGATGGGAGCCAATATCAAAGTGGTTTTCGCCGCCGCCGGTCGTCACTGCCCACAGCAGATGTTTACCGTGGAGCGCAGTCCCGCCGTGGCCATATGCCCAACCGTGCGAAAGGACCTTATCCATCCACAGCTTGAGTAAGGGAGGAGTGCTATACCATTGCATAGGATGCTGCCAGATAATCAAATCAGCGCGCGCCAGCGCATCCTGTTCAGCGGCAATATCGATATTGAAGTCGGGGTAGAGCTGGTAGAGCGAGCGGATCTCCACGCCCTCCAGCATCCTTGCCTGTTCAAGCATCCGCTTATTCGCATGCGAGTGCTGCGGATAGGGATGCGCATAAATGATGAGGATCATGATTAGCCTGTTTCACTGCATTATTGTAATAACAGTGAGTTTAGTCAGTTAATCCGCAGGCTAACAGTCAATATTATTGAGTGGTTGAATGGAGAAAACTGAACTAGTTATCCAGTTCGCTCATATCTTTAACCTGATCGCGGTTAATTTGTTCCGTCTTACCCGTTTGCGCATTTTTGTACGACACCAGGCCTGTATCATCATCGACTTGCGGTTTGCCGTCGGTCACGATTGTTTTGCCATCGGTCGTTTTAACCGCCTGGTTCGAGGAGCAACCGGCAACGGTGAACAGTGCTGCTGCGGTAAAAATAGAGGTGATCAGAATATGTTTTTGCATGGTGTTCTCCCTGCTTTTCAGTCGTTTTCAGTGATATACCCGTTAACTGTAGGCTAACTGACTGAGTTGCAGGGAAAATACAGAACACTCCTAAAAACCCGTCCTGGTCACGGGTTTACTGCGGATCGTCATTTGGCTGGTTTGCGCCAGCGTCAGACCTCGCGTTTCCGGGGCGAAAGCGATGGACACGAGCAGGCCGATCAGCGAAATTCCCGCCCCCATCAACATGACATTACTGATCCCGTATTTGGTGATGAACACCGGCAGCGCCCAAGTTGAAACAATGGTGCCGATACGGCTTAAGGACATAATCACCCCGACGGCAGACGCACGAATATCGGTGGGAAACAGTTCGTTAGGGTATAGCCATTGCAGGTTTCCAGGTCCCCCAGAGAAAAACGCGTATACGGCAAACGCCAGCACCACCAGCCACGCGCCCATATCAGGGATTAACCCTAGCACGGCCAGCGCCAGCGTCATCATAATGAAGCTGCCAATTAACAGCGGTCGTCGGCCCGCGCTATTGAGCCAGAACATGGGAGGAATGCATCCCAACATAAAGCACAAGCTGATTACCACATTTCCCAACGCGGCGCTTTTCCCGGCACCAAGCCCCAGCAGCCCCACAATCTGCGGACCAAAGGTATAAATGGCAAACATCGGGATCACCTGACAAGTCCAGATAGCGGCGACAAACAGCACAAACGGGAAATGACGGCGATTAAATAGCTGAAGAAAGCGCGTCTCCTGCGGCGCTTCTTCGTCGAACACCACCGGTTCACCGAACAGTTTGATCATCATCTCCTCACACTCTTTCACCCGACCTTTACGCAGCAGCCAGCGCGGCGATTCAGGAAGATCGAAACGCCCAATCAGGATCAAAATGCAGGGGATCACCGCGCTGCCCAACATCCAGCGCCATCCGCCCTCAACATCATACAACCAGTAGCCGACCAGATCGGCACAGGTGGCGCCGACATACCACATAGCAGCGATAAAACCGATGGAGAAAGCGCGCTGGCGGGTATTGGAAAACTCGGTGATCATCGAGGTGGCGATCGGGTAGTCAGCACCAATCACAATGCCGATCAGCACGCGCATTACCAACAACTCAACGGGCGAGGAGACAAACATGGTTGCCGCCGATATCACGCCAATGGCGATAATATCGATAATGAACATTTTGCGCCGCCCGACCTTGTCGGAGATGTAGCCAAACAGCGACGTCCCCACAAACAGCCCCGCGAGCGTACCGGCGCCCAGCAGACCAATCCACTGCGCATCCAGTTTCAATGCTGGCGTGAGCTGTTCCAATGCCACGCCAATCATCACCAGCACATAACCATCCAGAAACGGCCCACCGCTTCCCCACAGCATTATCCGGCGGTGAATAGAGGTGAATTTGATGTCATCAAAGTTCCTGGGCTGCTGCATGGTTATGTCCTGTTTTATTTTAACTTAATGCCTGATGACGTTACGCTTATCAGGCCTACGCATTGTTCCTGTAGGCCGGATAAGGCGAAGCCGCCATCCGGCACCAGGTTTAGCCGTAGCGGAACTCCACGCCAAACGTCCCACGCGGGTATTCCCATTTTTCCAGCGCTGTATCCAGTCCGAGAATGCGGCACGTTCCGCATTCCAGGCATCCGGCATAATCAAAACGTACGCTACCGTCATCCTGCTTTTTATACAGGCCAGCCGGACAGGCCTTAATCAGCACCTCCAGCACCTGTTTATCAGGATCGGTTTTGAGAATGATATGCGGACTGTCTTCATCCACATTGAACTTATTGACGCCCAGTTTGACGTCCACGTTGACGGGAGATGTCATAATACGGTCACTCCTTTCAGGCCATCTTTCATCAGGTTGATGAAGCCCACTTTCTTCGCATGGCGCAGGATTTTTTTACGCATTGGCACCGGTGCCGAACCATCCACGGTGAACAGGTCGCGCGCAATACTGACCGCCATTTCCGGATAAGCGGTAAACATGCGTGGGTTATCAAGAAAAGCGGGTAGCTTTTGATACATGCGCATATCGCGCATCGGGCCTTCGTCCAGATGCTGACGGTATTCCCCCAGCGACTGCTTGCTAAAATCGTCGCGCTTCATTGCGGAAAGCACCGTTTTTGCCGCCGCTTCACCTGCGGATATGGCGAGATCCATACCGCGAATGGTAAAGCCGAGGTTCATACACATTCCAGCAGCGTCACCAGCAATCAATACGCCGTCCCCCACCAGTTCTGGCTGCATGTTGATACCGGCTTCCGGTACGACGTGCGCGGCATATTCCACCAGCTTGCCACCGGCGATCAGCGGGGCAACCGCCGGATGCTGTTTGAAATCTTCCAGCATTTGCGGAACCGATTTTTTCGCATCTTTCAGATGATGAAGGCCGCAGACCAGTCCCAGAGAAAGGGTCGTTTCATTCGTATAGAGAAAGCCACCGCCCATCAACCCATCGGTGGGCGATCCGGCAAACAGACAGGCAGCCCCTTCGTTCCCTTGTAACTGGAAACGATCTTCAATTACCGATTTCGGCAACTCGATCAGCTCTTTTACGCCGACGGCAACATGCGATGCCTCGACGCGCTTTGCCATACCTAGCTTTTCAGCCAACAGAGAATTCACTCCGTCGGCAAGGATCACCACTTTGGCTTCCAGAATATCGCCATCGGCTTCCACGCCCACGACTTTGCCCTCGCGCTGCACAACGTTATCCACGCGGATACCGGTGATGAGCTGAGCGCCCGCCTCTTCGGCCTGTTCCATCAGCCAGGCGTCAAATTTACTGCGTAAGACAGAGTAAGAAACCTGCGACGATTTGGCGTCTTCGCCGTTGCAATAGTCGATGGTCATCGCCCCTTTGTCGGTCATAAAGGCGAGTTTTTCGTGGGTGATGATGCGTTCAATGGGGGCCTGCTCAGCAAAACCGGGAATGATATTCTCCAGGCTATGCGCATACATGCGCCCACCGGTGACATTCTTCGCGCCAGCAGAATTGCCGCGCTCGATAACCAGCACCTGTGCGCCCTCCCGAGCCAGCACCAGCGCCGCAACCGAACCCGCCAGACCTGCACCCACGATGATGGCATCAAAGATATCTTCGGACATACGTACTCCTGTCAGCGGCAGGACACCTTCGCATCCTGCCCGAAATGGTTTAACGCGCTAAAGCAGCCGTCAGCGCAGGCAGGATCTTCAGTGCATCGCCAACGATGCCAAAATCCGCATACTGGAAAATCGGCGCATTTTTATCTTTGTTGATGGCGAAAATCGTCTGCGCGCCGTTGGCGCCGACCATATGTTGGATCTGCCCGGAGATCCCCACGGCCAGATACAGTTCCGGCTTGAGCATCAGGTTGGAGATGCCGACGTAGCGTTCGTGTTCCATCCACTTCTCGTTTTCCGCCACCGGACGGGAGCACGCCAGCTCGGCACCAATCGTCTGGCACAGCGCCTCCGCCAGCGAGATATTTTCTTTGCTGCCGATCCCGCGTCCCACGCTAACCACCAGACGGGCTTTGTCGAGGTCGACGCTGTTGCTCTGACGTGCCTGAGTTGCCGTACGAGTAACGGCTATAGCTGGAGCCTGCCATGACACGGTGTGCACCTCGCCGCTGCGGGCGGTATCCGGTTGCTGCGCGTCAAACGTTCCACTGCTGAGCGTTATCACGGCGAACGGTGAAGCGATTGTTTCTGCCCCCATCGCCAGGCCGCCATAGACCATATGTTTTACCGCCGCTTTTCCGTCCTGCACGGCGACTGCACTGGCGTCGTTGGAGACCGCTGCCGACAAGCGAAAACCCAGTTTTGCCGCTAACAGCTTGCCGCGACGCGTATTCGGCAGCAGCACCGCCCCGCCCTCGCTGTGCTGACGAATAGTTTCGGCCATCACATCAGCGTAGTCCTCAATCATACGGTCTTCTGGTTTACCGCTGAGTAACCAGACATCATCTGCGCCTAAATGGCATGCCGTCGCGCAGTCCGCTTCACTCAGCACAAACGTGTTAACTTTTTCACCTAAAGCCTGCGCACCATTCATCAGTTCCGGCAGACGAGAAGGGGTATCGCTGAATACCCAGATACTGGAAAATTTGTTCATAACATCCCCTGATAATTAAATGATTTTGCGAAGATTCTCGACAAACGCGGCAATCTGTTCTTCACCGTCACCTTCAATTACAACGCGCTGACGCTCGCGCTGCTTCGGTGCAGCAACGTGTTGTTCGGAATATGCCTGCGCGCTGTTCAGGCCAATGTCTGCCGGCGACCAGACCTGAACCGGTTTTTTCGCCGCGCCAAGAATGGCTTTCATGGAAGGGATTTGTGGGGTGTTGATGTCCGTTGAGACCGCGATCACCGCCGGAAGCGGAATGCTCAGAGTTTCGACTTCATCTTCCAGTTCACGCTCTACCGTCAAAGTGCTGTCGGTAAGAGAGAGGATTTTACTCACGCCGTTAATCGCCGGAATGTTCAGCGCTTCGCCCACCAGCAGACCAACCTGCTGAGCATAAAGATCGGAAGAACCGTCACCACAAATAAGCAGATCGAAACCTGCTTTTTGCGCGGCGGCAGCCAGCGCGCTGGCAGTTTGTTGCGGCAGCGCCTGCTCAAATTGCTCGTCAATAACAACAATCAGTTCATCTGGGCCACGGGAAAGCACATCTTTTCGCCCTTTTGCATTGGTCAGCGCTTTGCCGCCGACGCTCATGGCCACAACCAGGGCCTCTCCTGACTGTTGTTTCAACTGACAAGCCGCTTCGATCGCATTCAGATCATACTGGCTTATTTTGCCATCCGCTTTGCTGAAATCGAGTGAGCCATCAGCATTATTAATCGCAATATCCTGTTCATCAGGTACGCATTTGTAGCAAGTAATTATCTTCATTGCATCTCCAGAAATCATGAAGGAAACGTATTTATATCGGCAGTGTTAAATACAGATATCACGCTCTTTAATTCGGAAATAAAACCTTAATCACCAATATTGAAAATGTCACACATTGAAATTCGTAACTTTCAATAGTGTTATGCACCTCACCAATATTGAAAGAATCACGTCAAATATGAAAATTTTCAATATTGTCTGCGGGTTCAACAATATTGAACGCCAGTCACTTAAAAAAGTTAAAAAACCACAGCCAACAAATTGATTATAAACAAATAATATCAAATTTTTGAGCGAATTACTCAGCATAAAAAAGTGTGACGAAGATAACAGAACCACCCGATATGAATACTCATTATGGGTTACTCACTGAGGCGCTCCCAGAGGTTAAAAAGTTATCAACAAATCATTAATAATAAATAAACAAACGATCATGCACGGGCACGCTAAATAAGTTTCGTTTTCACACTGGAATTCACTTATGAAAAATGAAAAGAGAAAATCGGGAATTGAACCGAAGGTTTTTTTTCCGCCATTAATAATAGTTGGGATACTTTGTTGGCTAACTGTAAGAGATCTCGATGCCGCTAACGTCGTTATTAATGCGGTATTCAGTTATGTCACCAATGTCTGGGGCTGGGCATTTGAATGGTATATGGTCGTCATGCTCTTCGGCTGGTTCTGGTTGGTCTTTGGCCCGTATGCCAAAAAGAAATTAGGCGACGAAAAACCAGAGTTTAGTACCGCCAGCTGGATTTTTATGATGTTCGCTTCCTGTACATCCGCCGCGGTGCTGTTCTGGGGTTCCATCGAGATCTACTACTACATCTCCACCCCGCCGTTTGCTCTCGCGCCTAACTCTACGGCTGCGAAAGAGCTGGGCCTGGCGTACAGCCTGTTCCACTGGGGACCGTTGCCGTGGGCAACCTACAGTTTCCTTTCTGTGGCTTTCGCCTACTTCTTCTTTGTGCGCAAGATGGACGTCATCCGTCCCAGCTCCACGCTGGTACCGTTAGTGGGCGAGAAGCATGCGAAAGGGCTGTTCGGCACCATCGTCGATAACTTCTATCTGGTGGCGCTGATCTTCGCGATGGGTACCAGCCTCGGTCTGGCCACTCCGCTGGTAACCGAGTGCATGCAGTATCTGTTCGGTATTCCGCATACGCTGCAACTCGACGCAATCATCATTACCTGCTGGATCATATTGAACGCCATTTGCGTGGCCTGCGGCCTGCAAAAAGGGGTCAAGATCGCCAGCGACGTGCGTAGCTATCTGAGCTTCCTGATGCTGGGCTGGGTGTTTATCGTCAGCGGCGCCAGCTTCATCATGAACTACTTCACCGACTCCGTCGGCATGCTGTTGATGTATCTGCCGCGCATGCTGTTCTATACCGATGCCATCGGTAAAGGCGGCTTCCCACAGGGCTGGACCGTCTTCTACTGGGCGTGGTGGGTCATTTACGCCATCCAGATGAGTATCTTCCTGGCCCGTATTTCTCGTGGTCGTACCGTCCGTGAACTGTGCTTCGGGATGGTGCTGGGCCTGACCGCGTCGACCTGGATCCTGTGGACAGTCCTTGGCAGCAACACGCTGCTGCTGATGGATAAAAACGTTCTCAATATCCCGCAGCTGATTGAACAACACGGTGTGGCGCGCGCCATTATCGAAACCTGGGCTGCTCTACCGCTCAGCACCGCCACCATGTGGGGATTCTTCATCCTCTGCTTTATTGCCACCGTGACGCTGATTAACGCCTGCTCTTACACCCTGGCGATGTCCACCTGTCGTGAAGTCCGCGATGGTGAAGAACCGCCGCTGTTAGTGCGTATCGGCTGGTCCGTTCTGGTCGGCATCATCGGTATCGTTCTGCTGGCGCTGGGTGGGCTGAAGCCGATTCAGACCGCGATTATCGCCGGAGGATGTCCGCTGTTCTTCGTCAACATCATGGTGACGCTGTCCTTTATTAAAGACGCCAAAGTGCACTGGAAAGACAAGTAATTCTTATTAACCCAATTGATCAAGAGGCTGAAAGATGGATTTCAACTTAAATGACGAGCAGGAGCTGTTTGTCGCCGGTATTCGTGAACTGATGGCCAGTGAGAACTGGGAAGCTTATTTTGCCGAGTGCGATCGCGACAGCGTCTACCCTGAGCGTTTTGTAAAAGCGCTGGCGGATATGGGCATTGATAGCCTGTTGATTCCTGAAGAACACGGTGGTCTGGAAGCGGGTTTTGTTACCGTCGCTGCAGTCTGGATGGAACTCGGACGCCTGGGCGCACCAACCTATGTGCTGTACCAGTTACCGGGCGGTTTTAACACGTTCCTGCGTGAAGGGACTCAGGAACAAATCGATAAAATCATGGCGTTCCAGGGAACCGGTAAGCAGATGTGGAACTCTGCCATCACCGAACCGGGAGCGGGATCGGATGTTGGCAGCCTGAAAACCACTTATACACGTAAAAATGGTAAGGTTTATCTTAATGGCAGTAAGTGCTTTATCACCAGTAGCGCCTATACCCCGTACATCGTGGTTATGGCGAGAGATGGTGCATCGCCGGATAAACCTGTTTACACCGAGTGGTTCGTTGACATGAGCAAAGCGGGTATCAAGGTCAACAAGCTGGAGAAACTCGGTCTGCGCATGGATAGCTGCTGTGAAATCACCTTTGACGACGTTGAACTGGACGAGAAAGACATGTTCGGTCGGGAAGGTAATGGTTTCAACCGCGTGAAAGAAGAGTTCGATCATGAACGTTTCCTCGTCGCGCTGACCAACTACGGTACGGCAATGTGCGCTTTTGAAGACGCCGCGCGCTACGCCAATCAGCGCGTGCAGTTTGGCGAAACGATCGGCCGCTTCCAGCTGATTCAGGAGAAGTTCGCGCATATGGCGATCAAACTAAATTCCATGAAAAACATGCTGCTTGAAGCGGCATGGAAAGCGGATAACGGCACCATTACTTCGGGCGATGCAGCAATGTGCAAATACTTCTGCGCCAACGCTGCGTTTGAAGTGGTCGATACCGCCATGCAGGTGCTGGGCGGTGTAGGTATCGCGGGTAACCATCGCATCACGCGTTTCTGGCGCGATCTGCGCGTTGACCGTGTTTCTGGTGGCTCTGATGAAATGCAGATCCTGACGTTGGGTCGTGCGGTACTCAAGCAATACCGCTAATTCAGCACGATTCGTAGGCCGGATAAGGCGTTTACGCCGCCATCCGGCAACATGCCCGGTGGCGCTGCGCCTACCGGGCCTACAAAAAATGCCAGGAGCAAAATTATGAATCATTTACCAATGCCAACCTTTGGCCCACTTGCCGGGGTACGCGTGGTTTTTTCAGGGATCGAAATTGCCGGCCCGTTCGCCGGACAGATGTTCGCCGAATGGGGTGCTGAGGTTATCTGGATTGAAAACGTCGCATGGGCCGATACCATCCGCGTGCAACCTAACTATCCACAGCTCTCACGCCGCAACCTGCACGCCCTGTCGCTGAATATTTTCAAAGATGAAGGCCGGGAAGCGTTTCTGAAGCTCATGGAAACCACCGATATTTTCATTGAAGCCAGTAAAGGCCCCGCCTTTGCTCGCCGCGGTATTACCGATGACGTGCTGTGGGAACATAACCCGAAACTGGTTATCGCCCACCTTTCCGGCTTCGGCCAGTTTGGTACCGAGGAGTACACCAATCTTCCGGCATATAACACCATCGCGCAGGCGTTCAGCGGCTATTTGATCCAAAACGGTGATGTTGATCAGCCGATGCCGGCCTTCCCGTACACCGCCGATTATTTCTCCGGGATGACCGCGACGACAGCAGCGCTGGCTGCCCTGCACAAAGTACGCGAAACGGGTAAGGGTGAAAGCATTGATATCGCCATGTACGAAGTGATGCTGCGCATGGGTCAGTACTTCATGATGGACTACTTCAACGGCGGCGAAATTTGTCCACGCATGACCAAAGGCAAAGACCCGTATTACGCTGGCTGCGGTCTCTATAAATGCGCCGATGGCTATATCGTCATGGAGCTGGTCGGCATCACGCAAATCAACGAGTGCTTCAAGGATATTGGCCTCGCCCACATTCTTGGCACACCGGAAGTCCCGGAAGGCACTCAGCTTATCCATCGCGTGGAATGCCCTTACGGCCCGCTCGTGGAAGAGAAACTGGATGCCTGGCTGGCAACGCACACCATCGCCGAAGTCCAGGCGCGCTTTGCTGAGCTGAATATCGCCTGCGCGAAGGTACTGACCATTCCTGAACTGGAAGGCAACCCGCAGTACGTTGCCCGTGAATCCATTACTCAGTGGCAAACGATGGACGGCCGCACCTGCAAAGGGCCGAACATCATGCCGAAATTTAAAAACAACCCAGGGAAAATCTGGCGTGGCATGCCGTCACACGGCATGGATACCGCCGCCATTCTGAAAAACATTGGTTATAGCGAAGCAGACATAAATGAGCTGGTCGGCAAAGGCCTGGCCAGAGTTGAGGAATAAACGCGACGCGCTGACCCGCTGGTTGGTTAGCGCTCACGCCTGATTTCAGTGGATAAAGCATTATGGATATCGTTGGCGGACAAAACTTACGTCAGATGTGGGACGACCTGGCCGGGGTGTACGGAGATAAAACGGCGTTAATTTTCGAATCCTGCGAAGGAATCGTTCGGCAGTATAGCTATGCCTCGCTCAATGAAGAGATAAACCGCACGGCGAACCTTTTCCATTCCTTAGGGATCCGCAAGGGCGACAAGGTCGCATTGCATCTGGATAACTGTCCGGAATTTATCTTTTGCTGGTTTGGACTGGCAAAAATTGGCGCCATTATGGTGCCGATTAATGCCCGCTTGCTGGGCGAAGAGAGCGCCTGGATCCTGCAAAACAGCCAGGTGAGCCTGCTGGTCACCAGTGCCGAGTTTTATCCTATGTACCGCCAGATACGGCTGGAAAATACCACTCCGCTTAATCATATCTGTCTGATTGGCGAGCAGCTTCCGGTTGACGACGGCGTGAGCCACTTTACCCAACTACAAGCCCACCAGTCGACTAATCTGTGCTATACGCCTGCGTTATCCACTGACGATACGGCGGAAATTCTGTTTACCTCAGGCACCACCTCGCGGCCTAAAGGGGTGGTGATTACCCACTACAACCTGCGCTTTGCGGGCTACTACACCTCCTGGCAAATCGCTCTGCGCGATGATGACGTCTATATGACGGTGATGCCCGCTTTCCATATAGACTGTCAGTGTACGGCTGCCATGGCTGCCTTCTCCGCAGGCAGCACCTTTGTGCTGGTGGAGAAGTACAGCGCCAGGGCGTTCTGGGATCAGGTGCGTAGATATCAGGCGACGGTCACCGAATGCATCCCGATGATGATCAGAACGCTGATGGTCCAACCCGCAGCCCCAACGGACAGACAGCATCACCTGCGCGAAGTGATGTTCTATCTCAATTTATCCGAACAGGAAAAAGATGCCTTTATCGACCGCTTTGGCGTCAGACTGCTGACCTCCTACGGCATGACCGAAACCATCGTGGGCATTATTGGCGATCGCCCTGGAGACAAACGGCGCTGGCCCTCTATTGGTCGCGTGGGTTTTAGCTATGAAGCCGAAATCCGTGACGATCACAACCGTCCCCTGCCCGCCGGAGAAATTGGCGAAATCTGCATTAAAGGCGTGCCGGGAAAAACAATCTTCAAAGAGTACTACGCGCAACCCGACGCTACTGCCAAAGCGCTGGAACCTGAAGGGTGGTTACATACCGGTGATTCGGGTTACCAGGATGCGGACGGTTTTTTTTATTTCGTCGACAGACGCTGCAACATGATTAAACGCGGTGGGGAAAATGTCTCCTGCGTCGAGCTGGAAAATATTATTTCTGCGCATCCGAAAATTCAGGACATTGTGATTGTCGGTATTAAAGACTCGATCCGTGATGAAGCCATTAAAGCTTTTGTCGTCCTTAATGAGGGTGAAACATTAAGCGAAGCTGAGTTCTTCAGCTTCTGCGAAAACAATATGGCGAAATTCAAGGTTCCTTCTTTTATGGAGATAAGAACCGACCTGCCGCGCAATTGTTCAGGAAAAATAATCAAAAAAAATCTGAAATAACCCTTCCGGTCGGAATTCCTCCGGCCGGGAAACCTAATTATCTGGAGATGAACTATGAGTGAATCATTACATCTGACCCGTAACGGCCAGATCCTGGAAATTACCCTTGACCGGCCTAAAGCCAATGCCATTGACGCTAAAACCAGCTTTGCAATGGGGGAAGCTTTTCTTAATTTTCGTGATGACCCGGAATTACGCGTAGCAATTATCACCGGCGGCGGAGAGAAATTCTTTTCTGCGGGCTGGGACTTAAAAGCGGCGGCCGAAGGTGAAGCGCCAGATGCCGATTTTGGCCCAGGCGGCTTCGCTGGTTTAACCGAAATTTTCGACCTCGATAAGCCGGTCATCGCCGCGGTAAACGGCTACGCGTTTGGCGGCGGTTTTGAGCTGGCGCTGGCGGCGGATTTTATCGTCTGTGCGGAAAATGCCAGCTTCGCGCTGCCGGAAGCAAAACTCGGGATCGTGCCTGACAGCGGCGGCGTACTGCGTCTACCTAAACTGCTGCCACCAGCAATCGTCAACGAAATGGTGATGACCGGCAGACGAATGAGCGCCGAAGAAGCACTGCGCTGGGGCATCGTCAACCGCGTTGTCAGCCAGAGCGAACTGATGGATAGCGCGCGCGAACTGGCGCAGCAGCTGGTAAATAGCGCCCCGCTGGCTATCGCCGCGCTGAAAGAGATTTACCGTGCGACCAGCGAAATGCCGGTGGAAGAAGGCTACCGGTACATCCGCAGCGGTGTGCTGAAGCACTATCCATCGGTGCTGCACTCGGAAGATGCGCTCGAAGGACCACAGGCATTTGCAGAAAAACGCGATCCTGTATGGAAAGGTCGTTAATGTGCCTATGCCGGATAAGGTATTTACGCCGCAATCCGGCAATAAAACCGAGATAAGACAATGAGCTATTACGCCTTTGAGGGCCTGATTCCGGTGGTACATCCGGATGCCTATGTCCATCCCAGCGCTGTGCTGATTGGCGATGTCATTGTGGGGGCCGGGGTTTATATTGGTCCACACGCCTCATTGCGCGGTGACTATGGTCGCCTGATTCTGGAAGCCGGTTCTAACCTGCAGGATAGCTGCATCATGCACGGCTACTGCGACACCGACACTATCGTGCATGAGAATGGACACATCGGCCATGGCGCGATCCTGCACGGCTGCGTGGTGGGCAGAGATGCACTGATTGGCATGAACAGCGTGATTATGGACGGTGCGGTGATTGGCGAAGAGAGCATTGTCGCTGCCATGAGCTTTGTCAAAGCCGGATTTCAGGGTGAGGCAAGGCAGATGCTGGTTGGTTCACCGGTTCGCGTACTGCGTGAAGTCACGGACCAGGAGCTGCACTGGAAACGGCTGAACACCAAAGAGTATCAGGACCTTGCAATCCGCTGCCAAACAGGACTACACGAAACCTTGCCATTAACGCAGGTCGAAAAAAATCGGCCGCGCCTGAAAGGCACGACGGACGTAAAGCCAAAATCAGCACGGTAATTTATGCCGGAGAAGCGCTCACGCCGATCCGGCAAATCACCATTATCGACGCATGCTCTTGGAGAGCATCATCTGCCATTTCTGCTCACGGTTAAGCTCTGTTGGGGGAACCGCTGGCAGTCGCGGCGTTTTCGCCACCCTCACCTTTTTTTCCTGCAAATTGTGATTCAAGCGTCTGTAGAGATGAGAATCAATACTGATGACTTTCACCAAACGCTGGCACTGGCAGCCGCGGCCTGCAATTTGATTAGGGATCATCTTAACTTCACAAACAATTTCTCCCACTTCCGACAGAATATAAGAGAGCGTATTAATTGCTTTGCAGTGTTCAATATCAAAATGGCGGGAAATTTCCTTTGCTGTGATCCAACGATCTTCAGCCATCATCCAGTCAGCAATTAACAAATAAAGCGGTCTTTCAACATATTTTTCACACATAAGCACACCATTTCACAAATTAAAAATCTGGCTACGGCCTGTCCAAATTAATAAAAACTAAGCCATATTAAAATTGTGGATATAATGGATAGTATGCGACTTGAATGTTGATTAGTGTGAGCAACATCGTGCTTATTACATTGAAAATGTGGTTATGAAAGCGCGGTTGGCCAGGAATGACCTTATGAGAGATAAAAAAAGGGTTTCTTTACAGAAACCCTTTCCCAATTATATTGCAGGCCCGGTTAGCGCAATTATCACCGGGCCTTTTTTTTATGACTTTTTGATCTGCGCGTGCATTTCCTGAACCGAGGTCACCTTCTCGGTAGCATCGGCATTCAGTGCCATCGCCGTTGCGAAACCACCGTTCAGGGTGGTGTCATAATGCACTTTGTACTGCAGTGCGCTGCGGCGAATCAGCTTGGAGTCTTCAATCGCCTGACGGCCTTCGGTAGTGTTGATGATGTAAGTGTACTCGCCATTCTTGATACGGTCCTGAATGTGCGGACGGCCTTCATGCACCTTGTTCACCAGACGTGGATTGATACCGGCTTCGCCCAGCACAATCGCGGTGCCGTGCGTCGCATCCAACTCGAAACCAAACTTCAGCAGCTTCGCCGCCAGGTCAACCACGCGCTCTTTATCGCCTTCGCGAACGGAGAGCAGTGCACGACCCTGTTTTTTCATGGTGGAGCTGCTGCCGAGCTGTGCCTTGGCGAACGCTTCCGCGAAGGTACGGCCCACGCCCATCACCTCACCAGTAGAGCGCATTTCTGGCCCTAATAGCGGATCAACGCCCGGGAACTTGTTGAACGGCAGCACCACTTCTTTTACCGAGTAGTACGGCGGGATAACTTCTTTGGTGACGCCCTGCTGTGCCAGCGTTTTCCCGGCCATCACGCGCGCTGCAACTTTCGCCAGCGGTACGCCCGTTGCCTTGGAGACGAACGGAACGGTACGCGCCGCACGCGGGTTCACTTCAATCAGGTAAACTTCGTTATTCTTCACCGCAAACTGGACGTTCATCAGACCGCGAACCTGCAGTTCGAAGGCCAGTTTCTGCACCTGCTGGCGCATCACATCCTGAATTTCCTGGCTCAGGGTATACGCAGGCAGAGAACATGCGGAGTCACCGGAGTGCACGCCCGCCTGTTCGATGTGCTCCATGATACCGCCAATCAGCACCATTTCGCCGTCGCAGATGGCGTCCACGTCCACTTCTACCGCGTCATCAAGGAAACGGTCCAGCAGTACCGGCGCATCGTTAGAAACGCTGACCGCGGTCTGGAAGTAGCGACGCAGGTCGGCTTCGTCGTAGACGATTTCCATCGCGCGGCCGCCGAGAACGTAGGACGGACGCACCACCAGCGGGTAACCAATCTCTTTCGCCTTCTCAACCGCCATTTCAATGGCGGTCACGGTGGCGTTCGCCGGTTGTTTCAGCTTCAGACGGTCAACCGCCTGCTGGAAGCGTTCACGGTCTTCCGCACGGTCGATAGCATCCGGGCTGGTGCCGATAACCGGCACGCCTGCCGCTTCCAGCGCGCGCGCCAGCTTCAGCGGAGTCTGGCCGCCGTACTGCACGATAACGCCTTTCGGCTTCTCGATGCGCACGATTTCCAGCACGTCTTCCAGCGTTACCGGCTCGAAGTACAGACGGTCGGAGGTATCGTAGTCGGTAGAAACGGTTTCTGGGTTACAGTTGACCATGATGGTCTCGTAACCGTCTTCGCGCAGCGCCAGCGAGGCGTGTACGCAGCAGTAGTCGAATTCAATGCCCTGACCGATACGGTTTGGACCACCGCCCAGCACCATAATCTTGTCACGATCCTGAGTTGGATTCGCTTCGCACTCGTCTTCATAAGTGGAGTACATGTAAGCGGTGTCGGTGGCAAATTCTGCCGCGCAGGTATCCACGCGCTTGTAGACCGGGTGCAGGTTATATTGGTCACGCAGCTTGCGGATTTCCGCTTCGCGTACGCCGGCCAGTTTCGCCAGACGCGCATCGGCGAAACCTTTGCGCTTCAGTACGCGCAAGAAGTCAGCGTCGAGGCCGTTGATGCCAAGGTCTGTGACTTTTTCTTCCAGGCGCACCAGTTCTTCAATCTGCACCAGGAACCAGCGGTCGATGTTGGTCAGGTTGAACACGCCATCGACGGACAGGCCAGCACGGAAAGCATCGGCGATGTACCAGATACGCTCGGCGCCTGCGTCTTTCAGCTCGCGGCGGATTTTGGTCAGCGCTTCCGGGTCATCCAGACTTACTTTCGGGTCGAAGCCGGTCGCGCCCACTTCCAGACCGCGCAGCGCTTTTTGCAGAGACTCCTGCTGGGTGCGGCCAATCGCCATCACTTCACCGACAGATTTCATCTGGGTGGTCAGACGGTCGTTAGCGCCAACAAATTTCTCGAAGTTGAAGCGTGGAATTTTCGTCACAACGTAGTCGATGGACGGCTCAAACGAAGCCGGAGTCCGCCCGCCGGTGATGTCGTTCATCAGTTCGTCGAGGGTGTAACCTACCGCCAGCTTGGCTGCGACTTTAGCAATCGGGAAGCCGGTTGCTTTGGACGCCAGCGCCGAGGAGCGGGAGACGCGCGGGTTCATCTCGATAACAATCAGACGGCCGTTTTTCGGGTTTACCGCAAACTGGACGTTAGAACCACCGGTTTCAACGCCGATTTCACGCAGTACCGCCATCGAGGCGTTACGCATAATTTGATATTCTTTGTCGGTCAGCGTCTGGGCTGGCGCAACGGTGATGGAGTCACCGGTATGGATGCCCATCGCGTCGAAGTTTTCGATGGAGCAGACGATGATGCAGTTGTCGTTTTTATCACGCACCACTTCCATCTCGTACTCTTTCCAGCCAATCAGCGATTCATCAATCAGCAGTTCGTTGGTTGGGGAAAGATCCAGACCGCGTTCGCAAATTTCTTCAAACTCTTCGCGGTTGTAGGCGATACCGCCGCCGGTGCCACCCATGGTGAAAGACGGACGGATAATGCACGGGAAGCCGACGTCAGCGGCAACCGCCAGCGCTTCTTCCATGGTGTGAGCGATGCCTGAACGTGCGGTATCAAGACCGATTTTTTTCATCGCGATGTCGAAGCGACGACGGTCTTCCGCTTTATCAATAGCATCCGCCGTCGCGCCAATCATGGTCACACCGAACTCAGCCAGTACGCCCTGACGTTCCAGCTCCAGCGCACAGTTCAGCGCCGTCTGACCGCCCATGGTTGGCAGCACCGCATCCGGGCGCTCTTTCTCAATGATTTTGCGTACCACTTCCCAGTGAATCGGCTCGATGTAGGTGGCATCGGCCATTTCCGGGTCGGTCATGATGGTCGCCGGGTTGGAGTTCACCAGAATAACGCGGTAACCCTCTTCACGCAGGGCTTTACACGCCTGCGCGCCGGAATAGTCAAACTCACACGCCTGACCGATAACGATCGGACCCGCGCCCAGAATCAGGATACTTTTTATGTCTGTACGTTTTGGCATGGCTCTTTTACTCCTGATTATTTCGCGGACTGACGGTATTGCTCAATTAACTCGATAAAGTGGTCGAACAGCGGCGCAGCGTCGTGTGGACCCGGGCTTGCTTCAGGGTGCCCCTGGAAGCTGAACGCCGGTTTGTCGGTACGATGAATCCCCTGCAGGGTGCCGTCGAACAGCGACTTGTGGGTCACGCGCAGGTTGGCAGGCATGGAGGCCTCATCGACCGCAAAACCGTGGTTCTGAGCGGTGATCATCACGGTGTTGTTATCAATATCTTTTACCGGATGGTTGCCGCCGTGGTGGCCGAACTTCATCTTAATGGTCTTCGCACCGCTTGCCAGCGCCAGCAGCTGATGGCCGAGGCAGATGCCAAATACCGGAATATCGGTTTCGAGGAATTTCTGAATCGCGGTAATCGCGTAGTCGCACGGCGCCGGATCGCCAGGGCCGTTGGACAGGAAGATACCGTCCGGATTCATCTTCAGCACATCTTCAGCAGAGGTTTTCGCCGGCACAACCGTCAGGCGGCAGCCGCGATCCGCTAACATACGCAGAATGTTACGTTTAGCGCCGAAATCGTAGGCCACTACGTGGAACGGCAGTTCATCGGCGGATTTAGCTTCCGGCAGGTCACCGGCCAGAGTCCAGCTACCTTGCGTCCAGCTATAAGGCTCCGCGGTGGTCACTTCTTTCGCCAGATCCATGCCGTTCAGACCCGGGAAGGCTTTCGCTTTTTCCAGCGCCAGCGCCGCATCCGGGTTATCACCCGCGATAATGCAGCCGTTCTGTGCGCCCTTTTCACGCAGCAAACGCGTCAGCTTACGGGTATCGATATCGGCAATTGCCACAATATTATTGCGTTTGAGGTAAGAAGAGAGGTCTTCGGTATCGCGGAAGTTGCTGGCAATCAGCGGCAGGTCGCGGATGACCAGGCCTTGCGCATGTACTTGAGAAGATTCTGCATCGGCTTCATTGGTGCCGACATTACCGATATGAGGATAAGTAAGAGTGACGATTTGGCGGGAATAGGAAGGATCAGTGAGGATTTCTTGATAACCGGTCATTGAAGTATTGAAAACGACTTCCCCAACCGCCGAACCTGTTGCCCCTATGGCCCGACCGTGAAACTGGGTTCCGTCTTCCAGAACCAATAGCGCTGACTTAATCAAAACACCCTCCAGAGAATATTCACTCACTTTATTTGCATATTAATTCATTAACACCTCATGAATCAATGCAAATTTGCTTACCTATGGATTTCTGGCAAACGGCGGCATTCTAGAGATAGCCCACGTAAAAGTCTACCCAAAAGGGCATTTTTTATTATTATTTTACGCCACTGGGATAAAACACACGATTTAACAGGCAAAAAGATCAGCTAACTTGGGGTGGAAAACGCTTGCGGAAGATAAAGAGTGTAAAAACAGGAAGCGCGATTGATAAAAGTGGACCATTTGGTCAAAATTTACATTGAAATAACAAAATAACCCTGCAAAACACCAACAAACAGGCCATTAAATAAAAAATCAAATTAAAAAGCGAAAAAATAAAAGGGCAATAAAATATTGCCCTATGTAATCAAATAGTTATGATTACAATAACCACATCACGAAGGGTAATAAAAGTTATAAGCTGCGTAAATCAAGCACATCTTTCATATCAAAAAGACCGTTTGACTTTGATTTCAGCCAAATTGCCGATCGTACTGCGCCATTGGCAAAGGTCATGCGGCTGGAGGCTTTATGCGTGATCTCAATGCGCTCGCCAATATCGGCAAACATCGCGGTATGCTCACCAACGATATCTCCCGCCCGCACCGTGGCAAAACCGATCGTACCGGGTACGCGCTCACCGGTGTAACCTTCACGCGAATAGACGGCACACTCTTTTAAATCTTTATCCAGCGCCCCGGCAATCGCCTCCCCCATCGCCAGCGCAGTGCCTGACGGCGCATCCACTTTATGACGGTGATGGGCTTCAATAATCTCAATATCGGTGTAATCACCCATCACTTTCGCCGCCTTCTCCAGCAGCTTAAGCATGACGTTAACGCCAACGCTAAAGTTCGCGGCGAAAACGATAGCAATGTCCTGCGCAGCATCACGAATAGCCTGTTTGCCCGCGTCATCAAAACCGGTGGTGCCAATCACCATCCCTTTACCGTGCTGGCGGCAAAACGCCAGATGCGCCAGCGTGCCTTCCGGGCGAGTAAAATCGATGAAAACATCAAAATCATCTTTCACCGCCTCAAGACTACTTTGCACGGTAACGCCCGTTTTACCGGCTCCCGCTAATTCTCCGGCATCGCTTCCCAGCAAAGAAGAACCTTCGCGCTCCAGCGCCGCGCCGAGCTGTACGCCATCCATGCCAAGAGTGGCCTGAATCAACTGACGCCCCATGCGCCCTCCGGCTCCCGCGATGGCAACGCGGATTTGTGCATCATGCATAGCTATTCTCTTTTGTTAATTTTACGTAAATCGTTTTCAGATTAACCAGCACATCGCTGCGCCGCCAGCCGAAAACGTCGATAATTAGAATTTAATGATAAACAGGGAGAGATATCAGTAAAAGGCATGACGATCAGCGAAAACCACATGATTCTCTGACCACCAGCGCAGGTGGCAGAATAATGCGTTTCGGAGGTTCGTCATTTCCCTGAATGCGACTATAAAGTAGCTCCCCAGCCTTGCGACCTATCTCTTTTGCGGCCACCGACACGGTGGTGAGCGCAGGTTGTACCAGCGCCGCTTCGGTGATGTCATCGAACCCCACCAGCGCAAAATCGCGCCCTGGTTCACGCCCCATTTTACGTAATGCCTGCATAACCCCAAGCGCCACAATATCCTGATAACAAACGGCGGCGGTAATTTCCGGGAACCGCATAAGAAGCGACTCTGCCACTTTTGCGCCGTCAATCTGGCTGGCCTGCGTCGCCACTATCCATTGCGGATTCGGCGATATTCCCTGCTCCAGCAACGTGCTGGTGAATCCACCGATACGCTGTGCCCGGCTCCCGGAACTTGGGCTACCACCGATAAACGCAATATTCTTATGCCCCATTTTGACTAAATGGGTGGTGGCCATTTGCGTACCGAGAAAGTTATCGGTTCCCACAAAATCAAAATCAGGATCGCTAAGAGGGCGAACCACCATGATGGCGGGAATATTGCGCCTTTTCAGCGCCTCGAAGAAGGAGGTCGGTGTTTCGCGCGCCGCGCAGAGCACCATGCCGCAGGCATTATTGCGCATCAACGAGTCGACAAATTTTTGCTGCCGCTCCCCTGACTCTTCACTGTTTGCCAGAAACAGAAGCAGGTCATGCCGCTCCATCTCATGGCTTAGCCCTGCAGTCATCTCACCGTAAAAAGGGTTAGTGATATCGTGTAACAACAATCCGACCTGATTACTGCTCCGGTTACGCAGGTTGGCGGCGGTTTGATTATAAACATAGCCGGCATCGTCCAGCGCTTTGAGCACCCTGTCACGTGTGGCCTGAGAAATGCGCCCCCGGTTACGCAACACCATTGAAACGGTTGCCGTGGAGACTCCCGCGCGTTCAGCAACCTGCGCCAGCGTGACTGTAGTCATGATCTCTCCTGTTTATTTCAAAGGTTAATCGAATAACCGAAACATTGCCTTTTTACGTGTGATTCACATCACGCTAACGTGCTTTTTACCGCACTGGATTCTGATTATGGCGGGTTAATCGCGTTAACCACACTATGAAAATAAGGTTAATCGATTAATCTTAAATAAGCCAACACGGAGACAGAATATGCGTACAACCTATAATAAATTCCCTGAGGTTAACGTTCAGGGCTATGACAACCAGGCCTGGCAGGGTTGGTCGTCGATTCATTCAGTGCTTAACACCAGGGTTTCTACCGCCGCCAAAACCGTATTGATCGTGGATTGCTATCCGGGCGTGCGGCTAGACGAGCTGGAGCAACAGCTCGTTACGACATTAGATACCGCACTGGTGCTGAATATTGAATCCGCCCGCCGCGATGAGCAGGCCCTGCATGATTTACTGGCGCGTAACCTTACCGACGATCGCGTATTCGGCGTTCTCTCCTGTCATCACCTGGATGAATTTTTTGATAGCGACAAACTCAGCCAACTCCGCCAACAGATTGATGCCGTTACCGCAGGGCTGGTTGTGGTGTACGGCTCGGGCGCTGCGTTGGCACACCCTAGTGACGTACTGGTTTATGCCGATCTTCCGCGCTGGGAAATTCAACAGCGTATGCGTCATAACGGGCTGGGTAACTGGGGTGCAGAAAACCAGGATGAAGATATTCTTCGTCGTTACAAACGTGCTTTTTTCATTGAATGGCGGGTATTCGACAAACATAAAACGCCGTTACTCAAACGCGCCGATTATTTGCTCGATACCACGGTAGAAAATAGTCCCGCGATGGTCAGCGGGAACGCGTTACGCGCCGGTCTGCAACAAACCACCGAACAACCGTTTCGCGTTGCCCCTTTCTTTGACCCAGGCGTCTGGGGCGGGCAATGGATGAAACAACGCTTCGATCTCGATCCCTCAGCTCCCAATTACGCGTGGTGTTTTGATTGCGTGCCCGAGGAAAACAGCCTGTTACTGCGTTTTGGCAACGTGCGGATCGAGATCCCCTCTCAGGATCTGGTGCTGACCTGTCCCCGCCCCCTGCTGGGTGAAAAAGTTCACGCGCGCTTTGGCGCGGAATTCCCGATCCGTTTTGACTTCCTCGACACTATTGGCGGCCAGAATTTGAGTTTTCAGGTTCATCCGCTCACTGAGTACATTCAACAGCAGTTTGGTATGCACTATACCCAGGATGAGAGCTATTACATTCTCGAAGCCGAGCCGGACGCCGTGGTGTATCTCGGGACCAAAACCGGGATCGCACCGCAGGATATGCTCGACGACCTCCGGGCCGCGGGTCGTGGCGAAAAAACCTTTGATGATGAACGATTCGTTAACCAGATCCCTGCACATAAACACGATCACTTCCTGATCCCTGCCGGAACCGTACACTGCTCGGGTGCAGGAACCATGGTGCTGGAGATCAGCGCAACGCCCTATATCTTCACCTTCAAGCTGTGGGATTGGGGCCGCTTAGGGTTAGACGGCTTACCGCGTCCGGTGCATCTGGATCACGGTAAGCAGGTTATTGACTGGCAGCGCGACACGCAATGGGTGCACGACAACCTCGTCAACCGTATTGAACCCCTTGCTGAAGGGGAGGGTTGGCGGGAAGAAAGAACCGGAATGCACGAACGCGAATTTATCGAAACGCGTCGCCATTGGTTTACGGCACCGGTCACTCACCATACCCATGGCGGCGTCAACGTCCTGAACCTAGTCGAAGGAGCGCAGGCCGTTGTTGAAAGCCCGAGCGGTGCGTTTCCCCCGTTTGTCGTCAACTATGCAGAGACCTTTATCATCCCTGCCGCCGTCGGAGAATATCGTATTTCGCCGTTTGGCAAAGGCGTCGGTCAACAGCTCGCCACGATTAAAGCCTGGGTTAGAGGATAAGCGCATGATTAACGTAATTGTTGCCACCCATGGTCCCCTGGCGGACGCGCTTCTCGCCAGCGGTCGTATGGTTTATGGAGAATTACCGCATGTTTACCCCGTCACGCTGAGTGAACAGGCAGGTATCGAAGGGTTTAAAGCGACATTCTCTCAGGTTCTCACCAGTGCCGGAAAAGACACTGACGGCGTACTGGTGCTGTGTGACATGCAAAGCGGTACGCCGTGGAATGTCGCCTGCCATCATGCTTTTTCTTCACAAACGGTTCCTCCCGTTGCCGTCGTAGCGGGGGTCAATTTCCCGATGCTGTTACAAAGCGAGGAGATTTGCCATTTAACGGATGTTCACGCCGCAGCCGTCGAGCTGTTGGCGCTGACGATACCCACGCTGATTAAAGCCGCCCCGGTTTTATCCGTTCAGTCCGACGATTTTTAAAGGAAACCACTATGAGTATTTCTTTTGTACGTATCGATGACCGCGTAATCCATGGGCAGCTCGTGACACGTTGGGCCAAAGAGCTGCCCTGTGATGGGATCGTCGCTATAGACGACGCCGTCGCGGCCGACCCTTTGCTCTCTTCGGTGATGAAAGGCGCCGTACAGGACACCAAAGTTTGGTTGTTTGATACGGCCACCGCGATTGAAAAATTGCCAAAAGTCATTGCCAGCGAGAAACGTTATTTCGTCATTGGCAAATCACCCGTCACGCTCAAACGCATTGAAGAAGCAGGTATCAGCCTGAAAAATGCCAACGGCAAGATTAATGTGGGTCCGATGAGCGCGCGTGCTGATACCACCACCATCGGCCCGAATCAGTCGGTCAACGGGGATGAAATTGCCGCCTTTGACTGGCTGACGCAACATGGACATCTGGTTGAGTTTCGCCTGGTTCCTGATGCCAGTTGCTACAGCTGGCAGGACGCACGTCAGAAGCTGAAATAAGGAGCGCACGATGATTATCGAAGCTACGTTGATTGGCATACTTTGCTATCTCGGCGCCCTCAGCAGTCCCTGGCTTCTGGGACTGACCGGCGGCTGGTATCTGATCACCCGCCCGCTGATTTCCGGAATGCTGGTCGGGATTATTCTCGGCGACATTAAAACCGGGATCATGATTGGCGTCGCGGTTCAGGCGGTATATATCGCGATGGTAACGCCTGGCGGTTCGATGCCGGCCGATCTCAACTTTGTCGCTTACCCCGCAATCGCTTTAGGGATCCTTTCAGGAAAAGGCCCCGAGGTCGCGGTCGCGCTGGCTGCGACCATCGGTATCGCTGGAACCATTTTGTTTAACGCGATGATGGTACTGAACTCTTTCTGGAATCACCGGGCAGATGTGGCGCTGGAACGGGGCGACGAACGCGGTATTTACCTGAACAGCGCCATCTGGCCACAGGTGACAAACTTTGTCCTGCGTTTTGTGCCAACTTTTATTGCGGTTTACTTCGGCGCGCAATACATCAGCGGTTTTATGGACAGCTTGCCGAAAATAGTTCTGTCAACGATGAACGTACTGGGCGGCATTTTACCCGCCGTCGGGATCGCGATTTTGCTAAAGCAGATCATCAAAAACTACACCATGCTGATCTACTTCCTCGTCGGTTTTGTCTGCATCGTATTTTTAAAACTCAACATGGTCGCGCTGGTGATCGTCGGTTCGCTGTTGGCGTTGATCCATTACAACTACAAACCGGAACCGCCGCAGGCCGCGAATGCAAAGTCGGTAGCCGATGATGATGAGGATGAATTCTGATGGAAGAACGTACACTTACGCGTAAAGATCTTCGCCGCTGCTGGCGCGCATGGATGATGCACAACTTGTCATCGATGAGTTTTGAACGTCTGGAATCTTTTGGCTTTTGTCTGAGTATGCTTCCGGTGGCGAAAAAGCTCTATCCCGACGCAGCCCAACGTACTGAAATGCTGCGCCGTCATGCCTCGTTCTATAATACGGAACCCCAGATAGGCGCGATCGTAAACGGCATGGTGCTGGGGCTGGAGGAGAAAAAAGCGAACGGTGAACCGATCGATGGGGAGACCATCAATACCCTGAAGGTTGGCCTGATGGGCCCTATTGCCGGGATCGGCGATTCAATGATCCCTGGCATGCTGATCCCTATCCTGCTCAGCATCGGCATGGCCCTGGCGGCCGGCGGTAACATTCTCGGGCCGCTGTTTTATACCGTTGCCTGGCTGGCCATCATCATTCCCGGCTCGTGGTTCTTGTTCCTGAAAGGCTACAAAATGGGTTCTGGCTCGGTGGAAATGCTGGTGAGCAGCAAGTCTGCCCGTCTGCGTGAAGCGTTATCGCTGCTGGGTGTGTTTGTCATGGGGGGCGTGGCGGCCAGCTACGTTAAGCTTGGCACCGGGCTGGAGTTTATTACCAAAGATGGGGTGAATATCCATGTTCAACAGATGCTGGACGGTATCTTCCCACAGTTACTGCCGCTGATTGTGGTGCTTGGTACCTGGTATCTGATGGCCAAGCGCGGTGTATCACCAGTGAAAGCGATGATTTTACTGTTGATACTGGCCGCCCTCGGCGTCGCCACGGGCCTGTTTGCGGGATAACACACAGAAAACGGTACAACCGGGGCTATGCCCCGGTTTTTTTATGGATGAAAGTTTTGCCATAGCTCGGGGTGCTTGTCCGGGCGTGAGATAAATTGGAAACGCGCCGGGTCCTCGATGAATTGCTGATAAACAGGTGCGGAGGTAATCGAGAATTCCGTATATTGTCTGGGCGTAACGGCCTGCAGTCGTCCAGGGATGTAACGCGGATTATGCTGCCAGATAACGTTGTTGCCCTGCAGCAGCGGATACCATGCCAGTCCTTTATGCGCACGCACGGCGTCGTACTCAAAACCATATTCACGATCGCACCACGCGCCAAAGGTTAACGGTACATCCGGGTCTGCGGATATAGTCGCATGCCCCCAACCGGGTGGTACCAACACTTTCTCACCGGGTCCGGCAATTACAGCAAAACAGCGGCCTGGGTCGTCCTCAACATATTCCTGCATATAAATGATCGCTTTTCCCTGCCAGATTTCATAAAGCTCCGGCGGAGACCAGCCGCTGTGCTGACTAATACGATGAATATGTCCCTGACTACGCACCGGCTCTTCTCCCAGCCGTCCCGCCGCATAGGTCACCACGCCAAACAACAGCATCCGCTTTTTCAACTCTTCGCGATCCTGCATTCGCGCCACATCCATCGCTATGGCATACACCTCTTGCGGCCCTTCACAGTGCGGATCGCGCAGCGAGGCGCGAATCTGGTCAAGTTGACGAATCTCCGGCATCGGCCCGGTAACCTCATCCCCATAGCTAAAACCAAGCGGATGATGATGAACCGTCATATCCAGGCCGTAAGAATGCGCTAAGTCACCCATTCTGTACCTCCTTCGCCTGAACCGTCTTATTTTCCTCAAAGACCCTTATTCTGAAGCCGCTGGCGAGCGCTGCATAATCATGACCCGCAATCCCTGGCCATACGGCGAGCGCCGACAGAACCTCTTCCCCGGTGTTGATTAACCGATGCGCGGTAAAGCCGGGGATAATGTGGACAGATCCCGCGAACACTTTTTCCAGCCTCGCGTCGCCCTGCTCAGTTTGCAACAGCAGCAAACCGGTGCCACGCAGACCAAAATAGACTTCCCCCTGTTCGCGGCGCGCATGGAAATGCCCGCGGGTCATAAAATACTCACAGCCGACCCGGCCAGGGTAAAGATGGGTAACACCGGTGTAGAGTTCACCTTCAGCGGGAGAGGTATCCAGCATCTCGACGTCATACACGACCTGCTCGCCAGCCAGCTGTTGACGGGCGTGTTCATCGGCAAAAACGTCTGGAAGATCCTCAATACGGGTGGATTTACGCAATAACAGGCCATCAGCTAAAGCGCCGCTTGCCCACGCCACCTGCGGTGGCTGGATAAAAGAAAGGTTCATATGTGTCTCCGGCCCGAGGAGAACAACAGGATCAGAATAGCAGATTAATCGATTAACCTGCTATCGCTATCTGCATATTGCGGGCCGGATCACAGCCTCAAGGTGCCAGCGTCAGTACCTCTGCCACCCACTGCTGGAACCCCTCAACGTCCAGCCCCAGCGCGACCAGGGCATTTGCCGGATGCCCTAAACGCCCTTCAATGTCCACCACCGTCGTACCCGAGGTATATTCACCCTGGGTTTCAACCGCCACGAAGCACGGCTGCAGGGTAAACAGTTCCGGGCGCACCAGCCAGGCAATAGCGCACAGGTCGTGCATTCGTAGCCCCGTATTCATACTGCCGCTACGGTAATGGCTAAACAGCGCGTGCAGCATTTTTCCCGTCTGGTTAAGCTGCGGCAACGTCGCCAGATAGTCAGGGGTGAGCATGGCCTGATTAGTGACATCCAGCCCACACATCACAATCTCCAGCCCGCTCTGGAAGACTTTTGCGGCGGCCTCGGGATCAATAGCAATATTAAACTCCGCGTTTGGCGTGAAGTTCCCGCGCCCGGCAGAACCGCCCATAATCACCAGACGGTGAATGTTGAATATGCATTCAGGATAATGAGTCAGCAGCAGCGCAATGTTGGTCAGGGGGCCAATTGCCACCAGCGTCACAGGCTGCGGGGCATGCATCAACGCATCGCGAATGGCCTGGAAGGCAGGTTTTGCCATCACCTGGCGGTCATGTTCGACAAATTCATACCCTTCCATACCTGATTCACCGTGTACGGAAGCGGCATCTCGTAGCGGTCTCACCAGCGGCATCGATGCCCCCTGCGCCAGTGGAATATCCGCATTCCAGAAGTGCAGCAGTTGCAATGCATTACGGGTGGTTTTTTCCACCGACACATTACCTGCTACCGTGGTCATCAGTTGCAGATCCAGCTCAGGGGCAAACAGCGCGGCGGCAATAGCGGCAGCATCATCAATGCCGGGATCGGTATCAAGAATGATCGGTAAGCGCATGGTTTCTCCATAAAAAAATGCCAGACGTTAAGTCTGGCATCTTCTCATAATCGTAACCGGAAAGACTTACTCTACTTCACGAACATCCACACGCAGCTCTTTCGGTACTTCGAAAACGATGTTTTCTTCACGCCCTGCCAGCGGAATAGCTTCCCCACCGCCAAGCTCCTGCAGGCGAGCAATCACGTTTTGCACCAGGATATCAGGCGCCGAGGCACCGGCCGTCACGCCCACGCACCTGGCTTCTTTCACCCACGCTTCCTGGATATCGGTCGCATCGTCAATCAGATACGCCGCTTTCCCCATTCGTTGGGCCAGTTCAGCCAGACGGTTGGAGTTAGAAGAGTTTTTCGAGCCGACCACCAGCACAACATCGGCCTGCTCCGCCAGCGCACGGACCGCTTCCTGACGGTTGGTCGTGGCATAACAGATATCGTCTTTGCGCGGCCCGACAATTTTCGGGAAACGGCTTCGTAACGCGTCAATGACGTCAGAGGTGTCATCAACGGAGAGAGTGGTCTGCGTCATGAAGGACAATTTGCCTTCATTTTTTACATTCAGTTTCAGCACATCTTCAGGTGATTCGACCAGATACATTCCCCCCTGCAGGTTACTGTACTGGCCCATCGTGCCTTCAACTTCCGGATGCCCGGCGTGACCAATTAAAATTGACTCTTCACCGCGACGGCTGGCGCGGGCAACTTCCATATGCACTTTCGTTACCAGCGGGCAGGTCGCATCAAAAACCGTGAGGTCGCGGCCTTTGGCTTCGTTACGCACCGCCTGAGACACGCCATGAGCGGAGAAAATCAGGATCGCGCCATCCGGTACTTCGCTGATTTGCTCAATAAAAATAGCGCCGCGCTCGCGCAGGCTATCCACCACATAGCGGTTATGCACCACTTCATGACGGACATAAATCGGTGCGCCGTAAATAGCCAGCGCGTTTTCCACAATGCTGATAGCGCGGTCTACGCCAGCGCAAAAACCGCGCGGGTTGGCCAACAGGATCTGCATTTTACGCCTCCAGTGCCGGTTCGACTTCCAGCACTTCAATATCAAAATGAACGGTATGCCCGGCCAGCGGATGGTTGAAATCAACCGTGATCGAGTCACCATTGATTTCGCGGATCACACCAGGCATCTCACTGCCGTCCATTGCGGTAAAGAGCATGATAGCGCCAATTTCTGGCTCGCCCGCGTCCATAAATTCCCGACGCGAGAAATACTGAATTAAGTCCGGGCTGGACACGCCGAAGGCGGCATCCGGCTCCAGAGCAAAAGTGGTTTTATCACCTTCTTTTAACCCCAGCAGGTGTTGTTCCAGTCCTTCAGACAGAGAACCGTCGCCCAGGCGAAACAGCGCAGGCTTGCCGTTATTGCGGGTTGACTCTGCGGTGGAGCCATCGTCGAGCTTAAGGGTGAAGTGCACCAGCACCGCACTGTTACTCTGTACTGATTTAGACATGCAGGTTGCTCTTTAAAATTGCTGCCGCCTGTTTGCCCGATAGCGCTACGCTTACCGGGCCCACAAGAATCGCAGTATATTGTAAGCCGGATTAGCATAGCGCCATCCGGCATTTTTTTATGCGGCTTTTTTCTCTTTCGACGGTAAGAAGCCTTCAAGGACAATCAATGCCGCACCGATACAGATCGCCGTATCGGCAAGATTGAATGTCGCGAAATGCCAGTCACCGACGTAAAAGTCAATCATATCAACCACGAAGCCGTGCCACAGGCGGTCGAACAGGTTGCCCAGCGCACCGCCAATGATTAACGCATACGCGATGTTGTTTAGCTTCTGCGTCGCCTTCGAGCGATACATCATCACCATCAGGATAACGCAGATACCAATGGCGATACCGGCAAAGAACCAACGTTGCCAACCACCGCTATCGGCTAAGAAGCTAAACGCCGCACCATAGTTACGCGCGTAGTGCAGATTAAGCGACGGGAACAGCGACACCGTATCCCCCAGAGCAAAGTTCTGGAGGATCAGGTATTTGCTGCCTAAATCGATAATCAGCACGACTACCACCAGCCACAGCCAGCGTAGTCCTGTTGAACAAAGAGGCTTACTCATCAGGCAAACTTACGTTGTTCGCCATCACCGGCGATGTTGCTGACACAGCGTCCGCAGATATCTGCATGTTCCGCCACCTGGCCGACATCGGTAGTGTAATGCCAGCAGCGCGGACATTTCTCACCTTCGGCTTTGCTCAGTACGATTTTCAGACCTTTAAGCAGTTCGCTCTGCTGAGCGTCAGCAGGAGCCGCTGCATAATCCGCAACCGTCGCACCGGAGGTCAGCAGAACAAAGCGCAACTCTTCGCCCAGCGCGGTCAGTTTCGCCGCCAGTTCTGGTTCAGCGTACAGAGTAACCGCCGCTTCCAGCGAACCACCGACTTTCTTATCCGCACGTGCCTGCTCGATGACCTTGTTCACTTCGCCGCGCACTTTCAGCAACTCGTCCCAGTAGGCATCGTTCATCGCTTCGGTTTCGCCTAAGCCAAACAGACCTTCGTACCATTCACCGGTAAAGACGTACTTCTCACGATCGCCCGGCAGGTAACCCCAGATTTCATCAGCGGTGAAGGACATGATCGGCGCCATCCAGCGTACCAGCGCTTCTGCAATATGGAACAGCGCAGTCTGGCAACTACGACGCGCCACACTGTCCGCTTTCGCGGTGTACTGACGGTCTTTGATGATGTCGAGGTAGAACGAACCCATTTCTACGGAGCAGAAGCGCATCAGGCGCTGTACTACTTCGTGGAAGTCATAGGCTTCATAAGCTTTCAGGATCTCTTCCTGCGCCGCTTGTGCACAACCTACCGCCCAGCGATCCAGCACCACCATCTCTTCCGGTTTCACCATATCTTTTACCGGATCGAACCCGTTCAGGTTCGCCAGCAGGAAGCGTGCGGTGTTACGGATACGACGATAGCTGTCGGCAGCACGTTTCAGGATTTCGTCAGAAACGGCCATTTCGCCGGTATAGTCGGTAGAAGCGACCCACAGACGCAGAATATCCGCGCCCAGTTTGTTCATTACGTCCTGCGGGCTTACGGTGTTACCGATAGACTTGGACATTTTGCGACCCTGACCATCAACGGTGAAACCGTGGGTCAGTACCTGACGGTATGGCGCTTTGCCCTTCATTGCAGTGGAGATCATCAGAGAAGACATGAACCAGCCGCGGTGCTGGTCAGAACCTTCCAGATACATATCTGCCGCATGGCCTGCAAACTCAGGACGCACGTCCACAACGGATGAGTGGGTTGAACCGGAGTCGAACCACACGTCCAGCGTATCCGGGACTTTGACATACTGGTCAGCTTCATCGCCGAGGATATCTTTCGGGTCGAGATCCCACCACGCCTGGATGCCGTCAACTTCAACGCGTTTGGCCACTTCTTCCATCAGTTCGATAGCACGCGGATGCAGCTCTTCGGTGTCTTTGTGAACAAACAGAGACATCGGCACACCCCACGTACGCTGACGGGAGATACACCAGTCAGGACGGTTGGCAACCATCGATTCAATACGTGCCTGGCCCCAATCCGGGATCCATTGCACGCCTTTGATCTCTTTTAGCGACTGCGCGCGCAGACCTTTCTGATCCATGCTGACGAACCACTGCGGAGTCGCACGGAAGATGATCGGCGATTTGTGGCGCCAGCAGCACGGGTAGCTGTGCTGCATCTTCTCAACGTGCAGCAGAGCGCCTTTATCGTTCAGCAGCGCAACGATTTTGTCGTTGGCTTTAAAGACGTTCACACCGTCCAGATCCGGATAGGTACCCGCCAGATATGCGCCGTCCGGGCCAACCGGGTTAGCGATTTCCAGACCGTATTTCTGGCTAATGACGTAGTCATCCGGACCGTGGCCGCCGGCGGTATGGACCGCACCGGTACCCGCATCCAGCGTAACGTGATCGCCAAGAATAGCCGGCACGTCAAAGCCCATAAACGGATGGGTAAAGCGCAGCAGTTCCAGCTCGGCGCCTTTTACGGTGCCCAGAATAGTGTATTCAGCCGCACCAATACGCTGCATGACGCTTTCAACCAGATCCTTCGCCAGAATCACAGCCTGCCCGTCAATCTGCACCAGCGCATAGTCAAAATCAGGCGCCAGAGAGATTGCGCGGTTCGCCGGTAACGTCCACGGGGTGGTAGTCCAGATAACCAGTGAGATCGGGCCATTGACGTCAGAAACGCTAAATTTCGCTTTTACCGCGTCCTGATCGGCGGCGTGGAACGCAACGTCGATGGACGGGGAGGTTTTGTCATAATACTCAACTTCCGCTTCCGCCAGCGCGGAACGGCAATCAACGCACCAGTGCACCGGCTTCGCACCTTTGTGCAGGTGACCGTTACCGATGATTTTACCCAGCGCACGAATGATGTTGGCTTCAGTTTTGAAGTCCATGGTCAGGTACGGATGCGACCAGTCGCCCAGCACGCCAAGACGGATAAAGTCTTTACGCTGACCGTCAACCTGCGTCGCTGCATATTCACGGCATTTGGCGCGGAACTCAGCGGCGGTGAACTTCTCGCCCGGCTTGCCGTATTCCTGCTCTACTTTCAGCTCGATAGGCAGACCGTGGCAGTCCCAGCCCGGAACGTAAGGCGAGTCGAATCCCGTGAGTCCTTTGGACTTCACGATAATGTCTTTCAGAATCTTGTTAACCGAGTGACCAATATGAATGCTGCCATTCGCATAAGGAGGGCCATCATGCAGAATGAAGGTTTTTTTGCCTTTTTTGGCCGCACGAATGATGCCGTACAGGTCATCATCAGTCCAACGCGCCAGCATTCCCGGTTCACGCTTGGCGAGATCGCCGCGCATCGGGAACCCTGTTTCCGGCAAATTCAGGGTTGATTTATAGTCACTCATCAGATTCTCGGTTCCGTATTTAAAACTCGTATAGGCATTAAGCCGGTTTTGTTAGCCCAAAAAATTCACGGGCAGTCAACTCATCACGCGCAATCTGCGCTTTTAGTTCATCCAGCGAGGCAAATCGCTGTTCGCTGCGTATTTTTTTACGCAGTACTACATCTATATGGCGACCATACAGGTCCATTACAACGTCCAATAGATGCACTTCCAACTGTTGGCGTACGCCTGCTACCGTCGGGCGTGTGCCGATGTTGGCGACGCCGGGGAAAGGTTTATCACCCAGCCCCATTACTTCAACCGCATAAACCCCTTTCACCGGAGAGACCTGGCGACGAAGCGGTAAGTTTGCCGTCGGAAAACCGATAGTGCGCCCTAACTCGTCACCGTGAACTACGCGTCCTGAGATAGTAAAAGGATGCCCAAGCAGGCTTTCGGCCAGTTGCAGGTTATCTTCCGCCAGCGCCTGACGTACCGCGGTACTGCTGATGCGCACACCGCCTTCACAGAAGGTTTGAGTGCTGGTGATATCAAAACCATACTCAGCGCCCGCTTCCTGTAATAACAAGAAATCGCCCGCACGGCTAGCGCCAAAGCGGAAATCATCACCAACGGCAAGAAATTGTACACCAAGGCGCTTCACCAGCAGATCGCTGATGAAGGTCTGCGCCGTTAATGCCGCGAAGCGCCTGTCAAAACGCACGCACAGCACGTAATCAACGCCGCACTCCGCCAGATAACGCAGTTTTTCCCGCAGACGGGTGAGGCGCGCAGGTGACTTGTCCGTCGCAAACAGCTCCAGCGGCTGCGGCTCGAAAATCATCACCATCACCGGTAAATTGCGTTTGCGCCCTTCTTCCCGTAAGCCTTGCAGCAACGCACGATGGCCACGGTGCACGCCGTCGAAATTACCAATAGTCAGCACACACCCATGCGGGGCCTGACTGAGATTATGTATGCCTCGTATCAGCTTCATGTCTGGCTCAAAACAGTGAAAATCGTGAAAGTATACCCTGTACCGCGTTCAACGTTAACCGGCGATTGTTTCTACGAAACAGAAAGAGGATGGTTTTCATCGTTATGAAACAAATTGACGCCCTTCACGGGCACACCAATGCAATTTTTCTCGTGGAAAGGCTGTATTCACGCCCCGCAAGCTGGTAGAATCCTGCGCCATCACTACGCAACGAGTGCTGCAATTTAAACGGCGCTTATTTGCACAAATCCATTGACAAAAGAAGGCTAAAAGGGCATATTCCTCGGCCTTTGAATTGTCCATATAGAACACATTTGGGAGTTGGACCTTGGCTAATATCAAATCAGCTAAGAAGCGCGCCGTTCAGTCTGAAAAGGCCCGCAAGCACAACGCTAGCCGTCGCTCTATGATGCGTACTTTCATCAAGAAAGTATACGCAGCTATCGAAGCTGGCGACAAAGCTACTGCACTGAAAGCATTTAACGAAATGCAACCGATCGTGGACCGTCAGGCTGCTAAAGGTCTGATCCACAAAAACAAAGCTGCACGTCATAAAGCAAACCTGACTGCACAGATCAACAAACTGGCTTAATCGCCTGCTTGTTGTCGCTTTGTGAAAAAACCCGCGTAAGCGGGTTTTTTTATGCCCGTCGTTTGCAGCCGGATTCGACAGCAACCGTCATTCACTAGGCATTGAGCTGATAGTCTCTGTCTGGCCGAAGGTGGATAACCGCCCCAAGAGATATCGAGAGATGCGTGAAAACGGCTGGCCACGGAACAGAATTCCGGTATTTATCCGCGAAGGTGGTCAGTACCGGAATTTATTAAAGCAGTGGAATCCTTCCGGCTGTAGGCAACCACCGCAGCCGGAAGCATTACGACGATCAGGCTGATTGCAGCTTAAATAATGCCGAGTAGTCCGCATTGCAAATACGCTGCACCGCTGGATGCTGGATCATTCTTTCCGCAAATATGGCGTGATACTCCTCCATCACATTCTCTACGCGTCCAATTTCAACAATTGAATCATCGGCATAGAAATTGTGGGAATAAAGCGTAGGCGCAACAAAAATAGCGTTATGCGTTGCGCCGAACGCTTTCATCAGCGCGGCATCATCAAACTCGCCAAGGATTTCAACGTTCAGCCCTTGTGAGTTAATCCAGTTCAACAGCTTACGCCCGAGCATCGAACGGCGCCCTGGGATCAGCAATCGACGCTCTTCGAGGCAGGCCGGAAATGGTTTCTCAGGCAATGGCTGGGTGCACCAAAAGCTCACGCTGCATTCGCCAATCCGCACTGAGAACAACCCTTCCTGCTGCGTAGAATCGATCGGGCAGTCGGAGATAATCATATCCAGTTTATGCTGGCTGAGCTGATCCAGCAGCATCTCGTGCGTTGATTCAAAACAACGCAGATGGATTTGTTCATCTTCAACGACTGCAGCATTCAGCACGCTGCTAACCAGCTGTTTGGACAACGCATCCGCCACGCCGACATCGAACAGTAAATTCGACTCTTTGCGATAGTTCACGATATCCAGCATTTCCTGGCTTAACGTGAACATCTTATCCGCATAACGAAAAACCAATTCGCCTAATTCGCTGGGCTCCAGTCCACGCCCCTTCCGCTTGAACAACTTTCCCTGTAAGCGTTCCTCAAGCGCTTTAATCTGCCCGGTAATGGTCTGCGGTGTCAGATAAAGCGCCTCTGCTGCACCAACCACCGATCCTTCTTTATATACATGCCAAAAGTAGTACAGGTGGTTGTAGTTTATATGAGACATACACTCTCCCTGAAAATTGTCACGAAAGGGTTATCCCGTCAGGCTGCTGCATTCAACCGGGTGCGTAACCAGCAGTAACCTATTACCGCCGACAGCAAAGAACCGATCAGGATCCCCAGTTTCGCCCAGTTAATCAGCTCAGGATCGACGGTCCCAAACGCCAGGCTGGCGATGAAAATCGACATCGTAAAGCCAATGCCGCACAGAATACCGACCGCCATAATTTGCTGGAAATTCGTTCCCTCCGGCAATTGCGCCATCCTGAAGCGTAACGCCAGCCAGCAAAAGAGGCTGATACCCAGTGGTTTCCCGATTAACAGGCCAGCAATGATCCCCAGCGGTAACACCGAAGTCAGTCCATCAATGGTGACGCCCTGCAGTGAGACGCCCGCGTTAGCGAAGGCAAACAACGGTAGGATCAGGTATGCCACCCACGGGTGCAGAACATGCTCCAGACGCTTCGCCGGCGAACGCCCGTGTTTTTCCTTCAACGGGATGAAGAAACCGACGATCACGCCCGCCAGAGTTGCATGCACGCCAGACTTCAGTACGGCCGTCCACAGCACTACGCCAACCAGAATATAAATACCGGTACGTCTTACACCGCACAGATTCAATGCTGCCAGGATAAGGATCGCGCACGCGGCAACGCCCAGCGACAGCAGCGAGAGATCGCTGGTGTAGAACAACGCGATGATCACAATAGCGCCGAGGTCATCGATTATCGCCAGCGCCATCAGGAAGATTTTCAACGCCAGCGGGACACGGCTGCCCAACAGCGCCAGCACGCCTAATGCAAAAGCGATATCCGTTGCCGCCGGGATCGCCCAACCCTCACGGGTGATAGGGTCAGCATAGTTGAATGCCAGATACAGCAGCGCCGGGACAATCATGCCCCCGATAGCGGCAATGATCGGAAACGCCGCCTGGCGCAGACTGGCCAGCGAACCTTGCATTAACTCACGCTTCACTTCCAAACCGATCAACAGGAAGAACACCGCCATCAACGCGTCATTGATCCACAGCAGCATATTTTTGTTGATCTCAAGCGCGCCAACCCGCAGTTGAACGGGCGTTTCCAGAAAGGCGTGGTACCATCCACTGGTAACCCCGATATTTGCCATCAGCATAGCAACCACGGCAGCGATGATCAGAATGATGCCCCCCGAGGCGTCACTACTAAAAAAACGATGCAGATGTTTCACTTTTATTCTCTCTATTGGGTGAATACTTCGTAAATACTATCTTACACCTTCAGAAAGCTCGTTAAAATTAGATTATTCATGATGAATAGATCGGTTTTTACGAATAAAAAAGCCCGAACAGATGTCGGGCATAGAGCGCAAAACACTGAGACCTAATCAGGCATACAGTCCCATTTTATAAACGCGGAAACTGGTGATGTCATAGCGATAGCCTACGCCATTCACTTCCTCGTTTTTATAGTAACCAGAGGTCATTGTCGCCTCAAAAAGCACCGACTTGGTTACCGGTTCAATTTCTTGCAGAAGCAAATTCCCCAATGCTTCATTTCCTTCCTGCGGGTCAATAATGTCGCTATCCCCCGGCTGGCAAGAGATAGCTCGGCCATTTTCGTCAAATGTGCAATCGCCGAAATGCACAACGATGTTGCCATTCTGCAACACCTCTTTGGCGCTTACACAACTACTATAACCGCGAGCTCCCAACTCCTTACCGTATTCAAAAGGGCGCATTACCGTCATTGCGTTCAAATCAACGATAAAGTGTACAACCCGGCTGTAATTATCTGGTGGAAGCAGGCTTTTACTATCAACACGAGAGCGATAGTTACCATTGTCGAATACCATAAATTCGACCATTCCTGGTTCGTCATTAGCCACTTCCGTCACATTGTGTTGTCCCCACGACCAAAAATCACGGTTTGCCGCATCCACATCATCCTGATTGCTGAAGTCATAAAGAGGGACACCATCACTGTCGACCGGAGTCAGAAGGTAAGGCTTATACTCCTCGCTCCAATCTTCATGCGTGGACATAATAAACTGCAGCGATTCAGTCTCGAGGCTGATGCCAAAAACAGCGCTCTGATGACGCCCTGAAGCGATCAGCAAACTATTCGTTTCATTAACATAGCTTTGGTTGATATGCAGCCAGTCCTGAGCGGTCGGATCTTCACCAGGTGCCGTCCCCGTTGGTCTCGCTGTACGTGAGGTATCAAGAATAGCGGCCATGTCGTAATAGGCAATTTCCAGCCCGGTAGATAAATCCACAACTGAGACGCCATCTTCATTAGTCTTCAGTGAATCTGGTCTGCCCGAGGTATATTCGGAAGGCGCGACGATGGTATTACTGTCCCATTGCCAAATTGAGTGGTGGAATTGGTTATCCAGAATATAAAAAGTATACAGCCGTCCCATCATGTCGAACTCATACATCTCAAGGTAGGTGTTTTTAGCTTCTGATGTAGCCAAGAAATGACCGTTATCAATGCGCACCAAATTGAATGACGGGAAGTCCTGTGTCACGTACCAACGCACCACACCATCCTGATCCAGAGCATAGTTATAGCGGTCGAAATGCGTAATGAAATAGCAGCCCGGCGCAATCAGGTCGGCGTCAGTCACTGGTTGAGTCACATTGATAACAGGAAACCCTAACTGCACATCTGCAGAATCCGTTGCAGGTAAAGGTTGGGTTGCTATCGTATAAGTGGCGATAACGACTTCATCAACCAAAATAGCCAGTTGGTTATCGACATCTGCCACTAGGCCAAGTACAGGCAGCAGATTCGCCCCCACATTCAACGTAAAATCTTGCACGACTTGTATCGCGCTTTGCGCCAGATCCTGAATTTTCAGCGTTACAGTACGTTCTTCAGCACTCCAAACACCGGCATATGCACTTAAAGGGGCTGTACCATAAGGGTTTAGAACAATGACCGCATTTTCCAACGTATTCTCATCAGTGATCCGAGCCAGACAATCTTGATAAACAGCTGTATGACTGAGAACCATCTCATTATTGCTGTCAATCTCCTGATTAACAGCGGGACGAGGTGTAGGCAACTTAATATCGGGGGAAATAATCTTTTTCATTATGCGTGTCCAATTTATTCATTTCATCGTTCCACAGCGGAACAACAAAATAAATACACTGGGGATGTATCAATCAGGCAATCAAAAAGTATCAATTAATATCAATAAAAACATTCCGTTATCGCATTATATTTTTATTATATTCAAATTTTAAATAATTCAGTACGACCGTAACATTGGCAGGAGACAGGCGGCTAAGCTGAAAGAAAAACGGATGCGTATGCAAAAACTGAATAAATTTAGTGCTGCCCGTTAAGGTAGCGTAGCGTAGCATACTCGTTTTTTTATTTCCTGTGAGGTTACATACGGCTTTAGAGTAACCGCGTGTTGAGAAGGCTCGCCAGACATTATTACGTATTCCGCCACTAAGGAACACTCGATAAGGAAAGTCTTTATCCGGAGGTGAAACCCCCATTTCTCTTACAAATGATATATGACAACGACCTTGCCGCACAGATTGCAGATTAGCCATCATACATCCTCCTAATATAAAACACTCATGATCGATGTCGTGCTGAACATTGAGGGAGTGCTCATCCGTAAGCTCTTTGACCAGCTCAAAATGCCGGTACGCGGGAAGAACCGGTTTTACCAACATCCCGGGATCGTTTTTGTAAAGCGTGGCGGGACCATAGTCGATATCAAATAGGGTATTTCGCCGCATCGTCATGAGTTCTTTGCGTTGGACAAGGTGCGCTAACGTCCCAGGCGGCAGACGTTCCTCGTATTCAGAAATGTACTGATATTCGTTTTCGACAGGCTGCGTGGAATAATTAGTTGTCACAGCGATAACCCTGCCACTGCTCTCTTCTGCCGTAACCAGAGCATACAAACTGTTGTCGCCGCCATTAAATTTAACCCGAAAAGCGCACGTACTCATCGCCAGATCAAACGCAGGAAAAACGAACTCTCGTTCAGCCTCATTTACCTTGCGGGATAATTTTTGTAGCGCACGGTTTAGACCCGTGCTGTCTAATGAAAGTGTCGCTCTAATATCAGACAACGAAGCGCCTTCCTGGATAAGTCTGGCAAGGTTTTCCTGACGGATATCTGCCTTATTTTCTCCTGGGGAAACGAACGTTTTGTGGCACTCAAGGCAGTATAGTCGCGCCTCTCTTTGAGCGGAAAATCCATATTTTTTCAGTGATGAACTACCGCAGCCAGGACAAGCTTTAATCAATCCCTTCCAGGCCTGGTTTGCCGACTGACGGAAGAGATTGAGCGAGTACTCAGAAATGATGGGGAACAAAAATCCACATTCTCTACACAGAATCTCCTTCCCTTGGGTTAAATAATCCGGACTATTTAATATACCCATATTTTTACAAGTAGGTGTTTTACAGGCATCAACATTGATTCGAGAAAACATATTCACTCCCTGCGAATATTACTATCACACAAATATTGTTTTTATCTCTGCTGGCGAAATATTATTTTCATAGAGCGTTTTCATCGCCCCCATCGCTAGTGCAGTATGGGAAAAAAACAACTGATAACCAGCACATAAAAAGTTCTGATTCGATACTCCTGAGACTGAGGGGAGAAATCGGTGTTTAGGACATCCCCCATTGCAAGCAAACCGCCACTGACAGGAGTAACATTCTTGCGCCATGGTACGGCTTTTATCATTGCCGAATTGCCGATTTTGCTCACTATTGTTCATCGCACGCACCGTTGTATGCTGAATATTCCCTAGTTTGTACTGCGGATAGACAAAGTGATCGCAGTTATAAACATCACCATTCATTTCCATTGCGAATGCACTGCCGCACGTTGGAGAAAACACGCACACATGCGGAGGTAATCCGCACCAGGCAGCCAGCGTCTGCTCAAATATCTGTATGCCAATATTACCAATATCCTCACGGATCCAGATATCAAAAATAGCATTGAGAAAATGGCCGAATTCAAGTGAGTCAACGGACCACGGCATCATTTTCGTTTGTTTATCACAGGGTGCAGCCAACTCGGCATCGCTGTTGTCACTACGCCTCTCTACTAATGGAATAAACTGCATATACTGGCTACCAATGCTTTTCAGATATTGGTAAACCTGCAGTGGATGAGACATATTAGTGTGGTTAACCACCGTCAGCGTATTAAACTCAACCCCGTGACGTACCAGGCGTTTAATGGCCTGCTCCACTTTCTCATGTGTTGGTTTACCCGAACGAGTAACACGCCATTCATCATGTAGCGCGGCGTCACCGTCAACAGAAATCCCCACCAGAAAATCATTCTTCTTGAAAAACTCAGCCCATTCTTCGTCGATCAAAACACCATTAGTCTGAAAGGTATTTACTATGGTTCTCCCCTCAGCGTAACGCTGCTGAAGTTCAATCGCCCGCTGGTAAAACGCGCGCCCCATCAGAGTCGGTTCTCCACCTTGCCATGCAAAAATGACGTCATCCACATCCTGTGCGGCAATGTGTTGCTTGATGAATAATTCAAGCATTTCATCTGACATTTTGAAATTTGCTTTTCTGTCTGGATAGAGCTTCTCTTTTTCCAGGTAAAAACAGTATTTGCAGTCCAGATTGCATACTGATCCTGTCGGCTTAACCATTACCTGACAACTTTTCCTTTGCATCACGGAGGTCCATAAATAAAAGAACCCGGCTCAGCATAAAAACACTGAGCCAGGCGGGCATAGCCCTAAGTGGCATACTCTATTTTTTTGTTGTTATCCGATTAACCCCAGGTTACTGGCGTCGGTTTTTCACCTCGGGCTTTCATTAAGGAATCGTTATCAATATCCTTTTTGTACTTCAGGAACTTACCGTACAGTTGTTTTTCGATATCAGGCTGCTTGCCAATCTGATTAAGGGTTTCAAAACGATCTTTTTTCAGGTTGTAGAGGTATTTAGGTTTATTTTCGCGATTGATGATCATTTTCCAGTCACCATCGCGAATAGCCCACTCATCCGTTGGATCATCCTGGAATGGCATATCAATACCAAAAATGAGTGGCTTCTGACGCGCTAACGTTTTCTGTTCCAGTAATGGCACCAGAGACTGCCCATCGTAGGTACGATCTGTTGGCAGTTTAAAATCCATCATATTTGCCAGCGTCGGCATCCAGTCGAGACCATAAACCGGCGTATCCGTTACCATCCCCTGCGGAATATGTTTACCATACTTGATGATTGCCGGAACACGGATGCCGCCTTCCCACAAATTGTCTTTACGACCGCGAAGCCCATCCGTTTCGCCCGCCAGGTTCAGTTCATACACTTTACGAGCCTCGCGTGTGACCGGTCCGTTATCGCTGGTAAAAATGACAATGGTGTTATCTTCTTCACCCATTGCCTTAATCTTATCCATTACTTTACCGACCTGGGCATCCATATAGCTGATATTGGCGTAATATTCTCCCGTGCCGCGCCACGGTTTATCAGCCCAATCTCCGTAGAACAGATCCGGATGCTGTTTCTGGTAGTCGCTCATGTTTTGTGAATACATATCGAGATACTTTTTCGGCGATGCCAGTGGGCTATGAACTTCTGTGAAGGCGACGTATAAGAAAAACGGCTTATCATCTTTCTTATTGTCCAACCACTTCACGACTTCAGAGCTTACTAATTCTCCACTGAAGGTCTCCGCTCTGCCAATCGGCTTGCCATTACGCACAAAACCGGTTGGATGTACCATGCCATGACGCGGGCGCTCTGTTGCGGTATCTAAAGTTGAGTCCGTTACGAACCCGGCAGCATTCACCAGAGTGTAATCGAATCCCATATCGTTCGCTTGCGGCTGATCGGTGCGATCTCCTCCGGCATTCAGGTGTAATTTGCCCATTATCGCCGTGTCGTAGCCCTGCTCTTTCAGCAGATTAGCAATCGTCAATTCATTGCGCCCTAATGCGACGTCTTTCCCTTCAGGGATCCATGAGCGTATCCCGGTACGAAACGGCATACGCCCCGTTAATAAACCAGCACGAGAAGGAGAACACAGCGGCGCAGGTGCATAGTAGTCGGTAAATTTCACCCCTTCCTGCGCCAGCTTGTCGATATTAGGTGTTTGGACGATTTGATGGCCATAAGTCGCGAGATCGCCATAGCCTAAATCGTCTGCAAGAATGATGACTAAGTTAGGACGTTTATCCGTAGCAGCCTGCGCGGTTGACGATACGCTTCCGGCACATAAGGCCAGTCCGATCATACTGGCAACAACAGTTCTTTTCATTTCAACTCCTTTGAATTATCACATCACCAATTACGCAATAAACTTGCCAAAAGGCTTAATATTTTCGGTTGATTTCTGGCACTCACTATTACATCAGCATGCAATAAAGAGTGATTGAAAAAAAATAAAGAAACAAATACATTCACAGACGCTATATTAATAATTAAAGTATCATTTTTATTTATATAAACTTACCAGAAAATTCTATTAAAAAACTGCACAATAACAAGTGACGAAGATCCCAAACACCTCCCTCACCCTCTCTATATCTCGTTAATGTCAGCATATGTTGTTTTCTCGGCACTAAGTTGCTAATAGCGAATAAGTCATACAAAAAGAATATCAAAAGCATCGATAAAAAATATTCGCGTTACTCCGGTAACACGCCTTATATTCAAAAAAACATAAAGTTAGCATAAAAAAACAACACCTCCCGACACTTTCTCAAATTAATATTCGAACACTGGTATTTTTGCGACACCTATCACTCACAAACAAAACATCAACCAATAGACTTCCTTTTTTTCAAAAGCATTACACTTTATTATTTTCTTTACCTCACGGAGCTGAGCATGAACAAAAAATACATTAATAGTCTACTTGGTGCATGCCTTATCTTAGCCTGTTTTAATGGTCATTCAGCTGAACTAAAACGCGTATATGGGAAAATTAGTCTCGGGTATGGTGACTGGAATAAAGGTTTCGTAAACGTCGATCGTGGTGAAGTGTGGAAAGCGGTGGCTGATTTTGGCGCCGTTTTCGACAGAGGTGAATTTGCTTCATTTTACGAAATGAACGTTCTCAACCATCCAGTCGAAGGACGGAACCACGTTACTCAGTTTCTCGGACATTATCGTCCGATAGAAGGTTCTGATTTTACGTTGATGACCAAACTCTATATGTCGATGGAGAACACGTTTGGTGATGAATTGAATATGATGTATGGGGTCGGCTACCTTGGTCTGGTAGAAAAATCATGGTTCATTAAACCCTATGTGGCTATACACAATTTATCCAACGACTATACGTCAAAAAAATACGGTCAGGCTACTGGCCTTAACGGATATGTACTTGGTTGGGTTGCGGCATATAATTTTGAAATGTTTAACGAAAAATTTGCTGTTTCCAACTGGAATGAAATTGAAATGGATCGTAATGATGCCTATGCAGAGCAACAAGGTGGACATACTGGTCTGAATGGCGCAGTGACTTTCACATGGAAATTTATACCTAGCTGGACTGCATCGGTATCCTATCGTTACTTTAATAATAAATTAGGTTATAAAGATTATGGTGACCGTATGAATTATATGATTGGCTTCGAGTTCTGATTACTATCAAAATAAATAAAGAAGAAATAACCCAGTTTGAAACTCTGCATCCGATATATCAGATGCGGTGAGGTGTAATTGTCAATATATCGAATAAATGGAATATGAATATGAATGTGAAGAATAAATTCTCGCTGTCCCTCTTGTCTTTATGTATTGGTTTATCATCTGCTATAACCTTTACTGCAGATGCCAGAGACATTACCATTTACTACACAAATGATTTGCATGCTCACGTTACACCGGGGATTATTCCTTCTGTGTCGAAGACACGTGAGGTAGGAGGATTTGCTCCTATCTCTAAAATAGTTAAGGATGCCAAAGAAAAAGATAAAGATGTTTTTTTCTTTGATGCAGGTGACTATTTTACTGGCCCTTATATCAGCACCTTAACAAAAGGTGAAGCCATTATCGATATTTTGAATACCATGCCCTATGATGCCGTTTCGGTAGGAAATCATGAGTTTGACCATGGACATGAAAATCTAGTCACACAACTGAGTAAACTTAAATTTCCGGTACTGCTCAACAACGTGTTTTACAGCAATAGTGATAAACCATTAATTAAAACACCTTATACCATCGTCGAAAAAAATGGTTTGAAAATTGGTGTTATTGGGATGCACGGCGTTTCGGCATTTTATGAAGCAATTGCCGCAGGCGTCCGTGAAGGTGTTGACTGCCAGGATCCCGTACCGTATGTGAAGAAACAACTGGAAGAATTGAAAGGGAAAGTTGACCTGACAGTACTGCTCGCGCATGAAGGTGTACCGGGTCGTCAATCCAGCGGTGGTGATGAAGACGTTGCCCGTGCGCTGAAAGCTGACGTTGAAATGGCTAAAACGCTTGAAGGCTACGGGTTGAACGTACTGATCACCGGCCATGCCCATAAAGGTACTCCAGAACCCATTAAAGTCGGCGATACGTTGGTGGTTTCAACTAATGCCTACACGATTGAGTTAGGCAAGTTAGTCCTCGACTGGAACCCTGAAACCAAAAAAGTGGATAGCTACAATGGTAAGCTAATCACGATGTACGCAGATACCTATAAGCCTGATCCGCAAACACAGGCAAAAATCGATGAGTGGAACAATAAAGTTAAGAAAATTACCGACAGAGTCGTCGCCTACTCACCTGAGATTTTGACCCGTTCTTATGGTGAATCTGCTACTACAGGTAATTTAATTACTGATGCTTTGATGTATAAGGTACCTTACGCCGATGCCTCATTCTATAATGCTGGCGGTATTCGTTCCGAATTACCCAAAGGCAACATTACATATGGTGATGTATTGAGCATGTATCCATTCACTAATGATGTAATGAGTGTGGAGATCAGCGGTAAAGATCTCAGGTCAATTATGTCTCATGCCGCAGATTTGAAAAATGGGACGCTACACGCGTCAAAAACGGTACAGTTTAAATACGACAGCACAAAACCGTTGGGGCAGCGTATTGTTTCGTTTAATATTAAAGGAAAACCGGTAGAAGACAGTCAATTTTATACTATTGCTCTGGATTCTTTTATCGGGAAAGGCGGTGGTGGATTTAGTTTCACCAATAGTAAAAATGTTAAATACATTAAGGGATTACAAACCGCTCAGGCAATAATCGATTACATGGAGCATGTGAAGAACATTGTTCCTGATCACACAATGCGTGTTGACGATATTAGCAAATGATTTTTTAGTAAGATCATTTAATACATAATGCGGCCACAATCATGGCCGCATTCATTTTTACTTATCAAAATAATGGCAGTTTATAAACTCTGAAAGCAGAAATATCATAACGATAATCATCACCATTTACTTCAGCATTTTTATAATAACCTGACGTTACCGTCGCCTCAAAAAGAAGCTGTTTCGTCTGCTTATTGATCTCTTGTAATACCAACATCCCCAGCGCCTGACTTCCATCTTGCGGATCCACAATATCACTGTATCCCGGTTGGGCAGATAGAGGACGACCATTTTCATCCATGGTACTTGCACCAAAATGGATGACCAGATTACCATTGCTCAATAAATGCTTGGCACTTACGAAGCTGCTGTAGCCCCTGCTACCAACTTCATCTTTCCCATATTCATACGAGCGTGTTACCGTCATCGTGTTTAGATCAATTCTAAACTGAACTACCCGGCTAAAGTTATCCTTTGGCAACAAGCTCCTGGCATCGTCTCGAGAACGATAATTTCCATTGTCAAAAACTAAAAACTCCAGAATACCGATCTCGGCATTTGGAATCTCTACGATATTATGCTGCCCCCATGTCCAGAAATTACTGTTCGCTAAATCAATTCCATCTTGAGTAGAAAAATCAAACAGCGGATTACCTGACTCATCGACTGGTGTCAGCAAGTATTCCTCAAAGTCGGAGGCCCAGTCTTCATGATCGGCCATAATAAAACGCAGTTGGCCCGAGTCGACATCAACACCGAAGATGGCACTTTGGTGACGCCCTGATGAAACCAGCACATTATTGGTTGTGTTAATATAGCTCTGATTGATATGCAGCCAGTCATCCATCGTAGCCGATTGACCCGGTGCACTTCCTGATGGACGTGGCGAACGAGAATAGTCCATCACTTTTAACATGTCATAATAAGCAACCTCAAGCCCTGAAGTGAGATCGATAATGGAAACACCATCTTTACCTGTTGAGTAATCATCTGGACGTCCATTAGTATATTCCGAGGGGGCAATAGCCAGATTGTTCTCTAATGGCAGAATAGAGTGATGAAACTCATTATCAAGGAGATAGACTGCATATACTCTGCCCATTACGTCAAATTCGTACATATCCAGGCAGTGATTAATTCCTTGTGACGTAGCCAGGAAATGCCCGCTGTCTGTTCGGACAAAATTATAGGAAGGAATTGCCTGAGAGACATACCAACGAACGATGCCATTTTGATCAAAGGCAAGATTATAGCGATCAAAATATGTTGAAAAATAAAGGCCATCTGCAACTAATGAGGAATCGTCAACTGACTTTGTCACAGTGATGACAGGGAAGCCAAGACTGATATCAGCAGAATCCGATGGCGGCAATGCTGATGGGGTAACCGTGTATTGCCCAACAATCTGCGCACCTGAGATTAAGGTAACGACATTTTCCTCTCCGGCAACCAGACCCGAAACTGGAATCAGGTTTGCACCGGTCTGCATGCTGTAGGTCCAGGATACAGCTACCGTTATCCCCTTGCTATCCTGCACATTAATTTTGATATCTTCATTCAATTTCCCCCAAATACCCAGATATAGGCTTAAAGGTGCCGTACTATAAGGATCTAACGTAACTATGGCATTATCATAATCATTAGTTTCCACCACTGCAGAGAGGAGTGTTTGATAGATTGCATTATGCGAAAGCACCGTTGCGTTATCAACATCAATTTTCTGGTTAACTGGCATACGAGGTTCTGGTTGACTAATTTGTAATTTATTAATTTGCATATCTCTATCCTTTCACAAAAAGTTTTCATTTCCAATCGGCTATATAATCCCGATAGCTGGTAAGATAAACAGAACCGTAGTATTCGTACAAATAACTAGTAATAAAATAATCTAAAAAAACATCTTTATGAAGAAACAAAAAATTTATGTGACTATAAAACCATCTATTAATATGCTATGCCATATATCCCCAAATAAAAGTCTATAAATTGCCATTCAGCCTATGTCAAAAAACTCAATAATGCCTCCCTACCCCCCTAATGGCCAATTAAATAAATAACTCCTATTTAATTTAAAATTAATACAAACTAAAAATATCATAACTTATGTGACACGTATCGTTTTTACATGCAACAGGTATGCATATGTATTGAATAACAGAAAATTTGTATTTAATATTTCTGAACACATTAAACTAACCATGGTATATAAATGACCATTTACATTATTAAAAATAGTTGTATGTATGATAACGCCAGCCATGAATTAAAAAGTAAAGATGGGAAGCGAACTATAAAACTTACTCATATGCGTTCTAAATGTTTAAATTTCATCCTAACTCATGCGCAAGAACTGGTGATAAGGAAAAATCATATTGCGGAAGCATTATGGGAGGACAGGAGTACATTTATAAGTGATGCTAATCTGACTCAACTACTCTATCTGGTCAGAAAAGACCTGAGAATTTTTGGCATTGACAATTTGTTCATTACAATTCCACGTCAAGGAGTACAGATTAATGAAAACATAGAAATAAAATGCTTAAATAGCAAACATCATTTCCTGCAGAAACCGTTTCTGTATTATTATGCAATGATTTTATTTATTACAATAATTCTATATATCACACTAAGATTTTACTTGCTTTAAGTATGGTAATGCCCATGGACGGGCAATACAGCTCACTTAGCAAAAACCTGTGCCAGTTTATCTTTCAACATTTTCAGTACGGGCCCAGCAAAAACCCCTCCCAGCCCTGACAATATGAGTATCATATTTATACCAGCACCTTTATCAAGAGCAATGCCAGAGAGTAAAAAACCTGTAAAACATGAAATAATGACTTGTTTTAAACATCCTGCTATATTTTTTTTCTTTCGTCCCCGGGCTTCTCTCATGAGATAGCTAACGACTCCCCCCCAAGCACTCACGATAATAATCGCAAGAATAGTCTCTAGCTCTATAATATATTTTAAGGCAGGTTCTGAACTTATTATCACTGACATAAATTATCCCGATCATTTATAGATGAATATTTAGATTGCAGTATCACTATCCACTCTCTAAGCACAACATAATATTTGCTTTTTTTATATAAAGATGCATAAACAGGGATTGTTTTAAAAAATATTTCATCAGGCAGTGATAATATTTTAATATTATACCCTCTGGTATATTTAAAAAATGAAGCCAACTCAAGAGGTACAATGCAGATCATATTTGTTGTTTCTACTATATTGACTACCCCTAACATAGAATCGCTGCGATAACCTATTTTACGTTCTGTTCTATGATCAACGCTATTGGTATAAACCATTACTTCCGGAGAGAACATATCAGATTGATATACCGCATGTGAAAAAGTATAAAAATGGTGTAGCGTGATTTGTTCTAAGATTGATAGTGGATTGTCGTTGCCACAAATACAAACATATTGCCTAAAAACGTCAATAAGATGAACTTCAATATCAAAGTTTTTTGGTGGTGAAAGATTAATTAAAATATCACCCACTCCAGAAAGTAACATTTCAGCCAAAGTATCTTCGCTATTTTTATTTACTGCATAATGATTTATTTCATACTTTTCAATTAACTCATCATTCCTAATAAAATGATGGAGATAATAATTCTCTACAATATCACTCCCTAATAAAGTTATTGCTGGAGGATCGTAGTTAATCTTTGAAAGTGAATATGTAGCGTTGATTACATTCACAACATGGCTATAGGCCTTATGGAGTTCCAATCCTTTTTTCGTAGGCGTCAACCCTTTTCGGGTTCGTTCAAAGAGTTTAAATGAATAAATATTCTGTAATCGACTTAACGCCTGAGAAACTGCAGCTGGTGTTATGGATAATCTCTCGGAAGCTCGAGAAGCGTTTCCGGATTCCACAACGGCATTAAATATCTTAATTAAATTGAAGTCAAAATCATTTTCGCGCACAAGCATTTCACTCACCTTTTCTTCTATTAACTGAGCAAAAAATAGAAGAAAATCTTTATTTTAAAAAATCATTTCTCATCATTTTTCCTGAAGATTTATTCTTGATATCTAACTAATTATTTTTGTATTCGATACAAAAATAAAAAGCCCAGGATTCTTCAATCCAAGGCCTTTTAATTAATAAGACAGCTGTAAATTAGCGCGTCAAATCGTCAAAAAATTTCTTCACACCGTCGAAGAAGCTTTTAGAGCGCGGGCTGTTTTGCTCGCCGGTCGGGCCGCCAAAGCTGTCCTGCAGATCTTTCAGCAACTGCTTCTGCTTGTCGTTGAGGCCTACCGGGGTTTCAACCACCACACGGCACAGCAGATCGCCCTGTGCGCCGCCGCGTACTGACTTAACGCCTTTACCACGCATGCGGAACAGTTTGCCGGTCTGCGTTTCGCCCGGGATTTTTAACTTCACGCGACCATCCAGCGTCGGCACTTCAATCTCGCCGCCCAGCGCTGCCATCGCAAAGTTAATCGGCACTTCGCAGTACAGGTTATTGCCTTCACGTTCGAAAATTGGGTGCTGTTTTACCTGCACCTGAACGTACAAATCGCCTGCTGGCGCGCCATGTTCACCGGCTTCACCTTCACCCGCTAAACGAATACGGTCGCCAGTATCAACCCCAGCCGGGATCTTAACGGACAGCGTTTTGCTCTTCTCAACGCGGCCATGACCATGGCATTTGTTGCACGGGTCTTTAATCAACGTACCGCGGCCCTGACAGTGTGGACAGGTCTGCTGTACGGCAAAAAAGCCCTGACGCATCTGCACCTGACCAGAACCGTGACAGGTTGGACAGGTCTGGGGTTGCGTGCCCGCCTTCGCACCGCTGCCGTGGCAAACATCACACTCTTCCAGCGTCGGAATACGGATCTCTTTGGTGACGCCACGCACGGCTTCTTCCAGAGTGAGATCCATGTTGTAACGTAAATCAGCACCACGTGAGGCGCGCTGACGACCGCGACCGCCGCCAAAGATATCGCCAAACACGTCACCAAAGATATCGCTGAAGTCGGCCCCGCCGCCAAAACCGCCGCCGCCGCCCATACCGCCTTGCTCAAACGCTGCATGGCCGTACTGATCATAAGCCGCACGTTTTTGCGCGTCGGTGAGGATCTCGTACGCTTCTTTGATCTCTTTAAACTTGGCTTCGGCCTCTTTATCACCCTGGTTGCGGTCCGGGTGATATTTCATGGCCAGGCGCTTGTAGGCCTTTTTGATTTCACGCTCTTCCGCTGATTTGGAAACGCCTAAAATCTCGTAATAGTCTTGCTTAGCCATCTCTTTTTATCTGCCCCTAACATGCGTGCACGGGCGGAGAGGAAACCTCTTCGCCCGTGCCAGTAATTACCCGTTCAAAGGGCGATTATTTTTTGTCTTTCACTTCTTCAAACTCAGCGTCGACAACGTCGTCATCTTTCGCGTTGTTTGCAGAAGCATCAGCACCTGCTGCGCCAGCCTGCTGCTGTGCGTGCTGCTGCTGAGCGATTTCCATCAGTTTCTGGGAAACCTGTGCCAGCGCCTGCATTTTCGCTTCGATATCCGCTTTGTCTTCGCCTTTCAGAGAAGTTTCCAGCGCGGTCAGTGCAGACTCGATGGCAGTTTTGTCATCAGCCGGCAGTTTGTCGCCTGCTTCTTCAACCTGCTTGCGAGTGCTGTGCAGCAGGTGGTCACCCTGGTTACGGGTCTGAACCAGCTCTTCAAACTTACGGTCAGATTCTGCGTTCGCTTCTGCTTCACGAACCATTTTCTGAATTTCTTCTTCGTTCAGACCAGAAGAAGCCTTGATGGTGATCTTCTGCTCTTTACCGCTATTTTTGTCTTTCGCGGAAACGTGCAGGATACCGTCGGCATCGATGTCAAAAGTAACTTCGATCTGCGGCATACCGCGCGGAGCCGGGCTGATGCCATCCAGGTTAAATTGACCCAGATCTTTGTTATCAGCGGCACGTTTACGTTCACCCTGCAGCACATGGATGGTTACCGCAGACTGGTTGTCTTCAGCAGTAGAGAACACCTGGCTGTGCTTGGTCGGGATAGTGGTGTTTTTCGCGATCAGTGCAGTCATCACGCCACCCATGGTTTCGATACCCAGAGACAGCGGGGTAACGTCCAGCAGCAGCACGTCTTTCACATCACCGGTCAATACACCACCCTGAACGGCAGCACCGATTGCCACAGCTTCGTCCGGGTTAACGTCTTTACGCGGCTCTTTACCGAAGAACTCAGCAACTTTCTTCTGTACCATCGGCATACGAGTCTGACCACCGACCAGGATAACGTCCTGAACGTCGGAAACAGACAGACCAGCATCCTGCAGAGCAACTTTCAGCGGCTCGATAGAACGGTTAACCAGGTCTTCAACCAGGCTTTCCAGTTTCGCACGGGTCACCTTGATGTTCATATGTTTCGGACCAGTCGCGTCTGCAGTGATATACGGCAGGTTCACGTCGGTCTGCTGAGCGGAAGACAGTTCGATCTTCGCTTTCTCAGCGGCTTCTTTCAGACGCTGCATCGCCAGCGGGTCGTTACGCAGGTCGATACCCTGATCTTTCTTAAATTCGTCAACCAGGTAGTTGATCATACGGCTATCGAAGTCTTCACCACCCAGGTGGGTATCACCGTTGGTTGCCAGAACTTCGAAGGTTTTTTCACCGTCAACTTCGTCGATTTCGATAATAGAGATATCGAAAGTACCACCACCCAGGTCATAAACCGCGATAGTACGGTTGCCGACTTCTTTATCCAGACCGTAAGCCAGTGCAGCTGCGGTTGGTTCGTTGATGATACGTTTTACTTCCAGACCTGCGATACGGCCGGCGTCTTTGGTTGCCTGACGCTGAGCATCGTTAAAATATGCAGGTACGGTGATAACTGCTTCAGTTACCGGTTCACCCAGGTAATCTTCAGCCGTTTTCTTCATTTTTTTCAGCACTTCAGCAGAAATCTGCGGCGGTGCCATTTTCTGACCTTTTACGTCAATCCATGCATCACCGTTGTCAGCACCGATGATTTTGTACGGCATGATGGCTTCATCACGCTGCACTTCTTCGTCCTGGAAGCGGCGGCCAATCAGGCGTTTAATCGCAAACAGGGTGTTTTGCGGGTTTGTCACTGCCTGACGTTTAGCCGGCTGACCAACCAGAGTTTCACCATCCTGGGTATAAGCAATGATAGAAGGCGTGGTGCGATCGCCCTCGGCGTTCTCCAGCACACGTGCAGTAGTGCCATCCATAATCGCTACACAAGAGTTGGTAGTACCCAGGTCGATACCAATAATTTTACCCATCTAAACGTCTCCACTAAAAATTCGGTCATCATGTGGTTGTGAATCTGTAATAAGGGCGAAACGTGCGGTTTCAACTACCCTGAATCGTTTTTTTTCAGACTCACCACTGCGGTTGTCTACAAGATGGGGTCGTAACCCACGTCATCAAGGGGGGCATGAAAAATTTTTTTAGCCTTGTGGCAATAAATTCGCAGAAAAAAGGCAAAAAGAGAGAAAAATGAATAGTCGCCAACCAGAATTAATTCATAAAACCAATTAAATCAGGAAAGCCATTCACATGAAAATTGCAATAAAAATAAAAGATTACGAGCATGAATCGTTTTTATGACGACGGTAATCTGGTCTGAAGTCACACACTTTTGCAGCCGTCAAAGAGAAACTCCATGAAATCTGTGTTAACCCTTTCCGCCAGCCTGCTTATGGGCCTTCTGCTGAGCAGCACCGCCGTAACTGGCTAGTGTGATGCCCATCACAGGGAAAATAATTCATTTTCCCTTCGTTAGATCATAGACAGTGCCTTCTCCCCTGATTATCATGCCGCGCCCCGAAGACAGCGATCGTTATTCGGGGAAACTATTTCACCATTCAATCAATGATGATTTTGAGGAATTATGGGCAACACTAAGTTGGCTAATCCGGCACCGCTGGGCCTGATGGGCTTTGGCATGACCACCATTCTGCTTAACCTGCACAACGCGGGTTTCTTCGCTCTGGACGTTATTATTCTGGCGATGGGCATTTTCTACGGCGGTATCGCGCAAATTTTTGCCGGACTGCTGGAATATAAAAAAGGCAACACCTTCGGTTTAACCGCCTTTACCTCCTACGGTTCGTTCTGGCTGACGCTGGTTGCGATCCTGCTGATGCCGAAAATGGGCCTGGCGGATGCAACCAATAGTCAGTTCCTGGGCGCTTACCTCGGTCTGTGGGGCGTGTTCACTCTGTTCATGTTCTTCGGTACGCTGAAAGCGGCGCGCATGCTGCAGTTCGTGTTCCTGAGCCTGACAGTGCTGTTCGCCCTGCTGGCCGTGGGCAACATTGCGGGTAACGAAGCGATCATTCACGTTGCTGGCTGGGTAGGCTTAGTGTGTGGCGCAAGCGCCATTTACCTGGCGATGGGTGAAGTGCTGAACGAACAGTTTGGCCGTACCATCCTGCCGATTGGTGAAGCGCACTAATCTGATGCTATCCCCCCTGACGGGGGGATATTCCTTACAAGCGCTGTAACTCTGCCTGTACGCTCGAATCGCGATGATAAAGATCCTGTCGAAGCCAAATCCCCAAACCTAGCCCTACCAGCGATAACGCCAGCACATACCAGGCCGGAGCCATTGGCGACACGCTCATTAACATCGTGACGGCGATTGGCGTCAGACCACCAAAAATGGCGTACGACACGTTGTAAGAAAAGGATATTCCGGTAAAGCGGACTTCCGCCGGAAACGCGCGCACCATCACATAAGGCACAGCCCCCACCACGCCAACGCATAACCCCACCAGCCCATATAACAGGAACAAATGCTGGGGATGGCTGCCGGTCAGGTGATAGAAAAACCAGCTTGAACAGGCCAGCAGCAGGCTGCCGACAATAAAGGTTTTGCTGGCGCCGACCCGATCGACAATAAACCCGGCCAGCAGACAACCGACGCACAGCATAATGGTAGCGACACTGTTGGCTTGCAACGTTAGCGCCGGCGCAAAGCCATACTGCTTCTGCAACCAGACTGGTGACATCAGGATCACCACCACAATCCCGGCTGAAAGCAGCCAGGTCAGCAGCATTGAAATAACCACCGCTTTTTTATGTTTGCTCACCACTGACTTCACCGGTAGCTCTTGCGCCAACGCTTTACGCTGCTGCATTTCGAGAAATATGGGCGTCTCCTGCAGCCAGCGACGCAGGTACATCGCCACCAGCCCAAACACGCCCCCCAGCAAGAAAGGAATACGCCAGCCGTAATCATGCACCGCCTGCTGCGTCAGGCTGGTGTTCACCAGCGTCGCAACCACCGACCCCAGCAGAATTCCCACCGTCAGGCCGGCAGTCAGCGTTCCGCAGGCAATGCCGATGCGACGCTCCGGTACATGCTCCGCCACGAACACCCACGCGCCCGGAACTTCTCCGCCGATGGCAGCGCCTTGCAAAATACGCATCAGCAGTAACAGCAGCGGCGCAAGGATCCCCATTGAGGCGTAGGTAGGCAACAGACCAATCGCCAGCGTCGGTATCGCCATCAGCAAAATGCTCAGGGTGAACATTTTCTTGCGCCCGACCAGATCGCCAAAGTGCGCCATGATGATGCCCCCCAGCGGACGCGCCAGATAGCCGGCGGCAAAAATGCCGAAGGTTTGCACCTGACGTAGCCATTCAGGGATGTCTGCAGGGAAGAAGAGCTCGCCAACAACAGCGGCAAAGAAGACAAAGATAATGAAATCATAAAACTCAAGCGCACCACCAAGGGCAGCAAGCGTTAGGGTTTTATAATCCTGGCGATTCAGCGGTCGAGTGTGTTGTGACATAGCAAACCATGAGTCAGTGAAGTAATTGAATCTGTTTGTTGATATATGTAAAGCAAAAATTACTATATCGTAAACAATTCAATACTCCACTGTCATTGGCACTTATGTCACGATCGGGCTACTTTCAGGCTTTTGTATCGCGTATTGCGCTTTTAGGACGAAAAGATGCTACAACAGTCGCTACGGTTTCCACATACGGCCCATCTAATAGCTGTATACAATACGGTACACTTGCAAAAATACCCGGCACGATAACCTTACCGTCGGCATCTTTCACACCTTCCAGCGTCTCTTTGATCGATTTTGGCTGCCCAGGCAGATTCAGGATCAACGCCTGCTTGCGAATCACGCCAACCTGACGGGAAAGAATCGCCGTTGGCACAAAGTGCAGGCTTATCTGGCGCATCTGTTCACCAAAGCCCGGCATCTGACGGTCGGCTACGGCAAGCGTCGCATCAGGCGTTACGTCACGACGGGCCGGACCCGTTCCGCCGGTAGTCAGCACCAGATGACAACTCATTTCATCTACCAGCTCGCATAAGGTCTGTTCGATGATCGCCTGTTCATCCGGGATCAACCGCGTTTGCAGCTCAAAAGGGGTGGTAAGGGCTAACGCCAGCCACTCTTCAAGGGCCGGGATACCTTTATCCTGGTAAACGCCGCTGGAAGCACGGTCAGAAATGGAAACCAGGCCAATGCGTAAAGTATTCATGATTATTCCGTTTAAACAGTCTCGTTAAACAGAATGATACACTGCGAAGGGAAGGACAGACAGGTTTCAGAAGAGGTAGCGTGACCCATATCAGGGCCACGCACTAATGATTACAGCAGATCGCCGATCATTTTTTCCAGTTTACCCTGGTCTACAGCAAACTTACGGATACCGTCCGCCAGTTTGTCTACAGCCATCGGATCCTGGTTATGCTGCCACAGGAACTCAGCTTCGGTGATGCGTGCAGGGCGCGCTTTCACTTCGCCGGAGAAAGACAGTTTACGTTCGATAGCACCTTCGCTTTCCGCCAGTTCTTTCAGCAGTGCCGGAGCAATCGTCAGACGATCGCAGCCTGCCAGCTCAATGATTTCGCCGATGTTACGGAAGCTCGCACCCATAACTACGGTTTCGTAACCGTGCTGTTTGTAATACTCGTAAATTTCCGTTACGGAAACCACACCCGGATCTTCTGCCGGTGCATACTCTTTCTTGTCGGTATTGGCTTTGTACCAGTCAAGAATACGGCCAACGAACGGAGAAATCAGATATACGCCAGCTTCTGCACATGCACGTGCCTGCGCGAAGGAGAACAGCAGAGTCAGGTTACAGTTGATGCCTTCTTTTTCCAACTGCTCAGCGGCACGGATGCCCTGCCAGGTTGAAGCCAGTTTAATCAGGATGCGATCGTTGCTGATGCCAGCATCGTTGTACATTTTGATCAGGCGTTTTGCTTTAGCGATGGACGCGTCGGTGTCGTAGGACAGACGAGCGTCAACTTCAGTGGAGATACGACCTGGGACCAGTTTCAGGATCTCCAGACCGATATTTACTGCCAGCTTGTCGGTCGCGTCGACGACCTGCTGCGCACGGTCGTTGCTCTGCTGCTTAGCCCAAGCTACAGCGTCATCAATCAGCTTGCGGTATTCCGGGATCTGCGCTGCGTTAAGAATGAGAGAAGGGTTAGTTGTGGCATCCTGAGGCTGATACAGCTTCATTGCCGCGATGTCTCCGGTGTCGGCCACTACTGTGGTGAACTGACGAAGGGAGGTCAATTTGTCCGTCATGATAGCGATTCTCTTTAAACAGCTTGTTAGGGGGATGTAACCGATCTTCCCTGATGATAGCACGACGCACTCTCAGCGCAACCGCCTGGATTGTCCGACCAGCCGCTCAGCCCTGATTACGCATCGCCAAGCCTGTGATGCGCAATTAAGGGATATAACGATTGTTATGATAAACTCCCGCAATCAATCACCTTATAAGGTATATACTGGTCGATTATTGGTAGCGCTTACACGGGAATATTCGCGCTTACCGGCATCAACAAGAGGGATGTTAATGCCTGATTTTTTCTCATTTATTAATGAAATACTCTGGGGATCGGTGATGATCTACCTCCTGCTTGGCGCAGGATGTTGGTTCACCTGGCGTACAGGGTTTATTCAGTTTCGCTATATTCGCCAGTTTGGCAAAAGTCTTAAAAACAGCATCAGCCCGCAGCCGGGCGGTTTAACTTCCTTTCAGGCTTTATGCACCAGTCTTGCCGCACGTATCGGTAGCGGAAATCTGGCGGGCGTGGCGTTGGCGATTGCCGCTGGCGGCGCGGGAGCCGTGTTCTGGATGTGGGTCTCGGCGATCATTGGTATGGCGACGTCATTTGCCGAGAGCTCTCTTGCCCAACTGTATAAAGAGCGCGACAGCAAGGGACAGTTTCGCGGCGGTCCTGCGTGGTATATGGAGCGTGGGCTGGGCATGCGCTGGATGGGCGTTCTTTTTGCCATCTTTTTACTCATTGCTTATGGTCTGATTTTTAACAGCGTTCAGGCTAATTCGGTCTCTCATGCGCTGACCTTTGCTTTTGATATCCCTCCCCTCTTCACCGGTATCGCACTGGCAATAGTGTCATTATTGGCAATCGTTGGCGGCATTAAAGGCGTTGCCCGCCTGATGCAATGGTTCGTTCCGATGATGGCGCTGTTGTGGGTCGGTTGCAGCATCGTCATCTGTCTGTGGCATTTCGGACAGCTCCCCGGCATTATCATGACCATTATAAAAAGTGCCTTTGGCTGGCAGGAAGCCGCAGCCGGTGCCGCTGGGTATACACTAAGCCAGGCCATTGCCAGCGGCTTTCAACGCGGTATGTTTTCTAATGAGGCCGGAATGGGATCAACTCCGAACGCGGCCGCGTCAGCAGCATCCTGGCCTCCGCATCCTGCGGCACAAGGCATTGTGCAAATGATCGGAGTATTAGTTGATACGCTGATTCTCTGTACGGCCAGCGCGATGATTGTTCTGTTGGCGGGTAATGACGCCAGCTATGTACCGATGGAAGGCATCCAGTTACTCCAGAAAGCGATGGTTTCAGTAACGGGAGAATGGGGTGCCGGATTCGTGGCGTTAATTGTGATTCTGTTTGCTTTTAGCTCTATCGTAGCCAACTACATCTATGCGGAAAATAACCTCGTTTTCCTGAAGCTGGACAATATCCGCGTCGTCTGGCTATTAAGGATCGCCACCGTTAGCACCGTTATCGGCGGAACGTTAGTCAGCGTTCCGCTGGTCTGGCAGTTGGCGGACATCATTATGGCGTGTATGGCCATCACTAACCTGACGGCGATTCTGCTGCTTTCACCGGTTGTGCAGACTATCGCCTGCGACTATCTACGCCAACGCAAACTCGGGGTGCGCCCAGAATTCGATCCGCGCCGTTATCCTGATATCAGACAACAACTTGCGCCCGAAAGCTGGGATGAGACGCCGCGCGGATAGCGCGGCAATCGCAACCATCGATCAATTCTGTCGTTTTTTTTGCTAAAGTCGCAGTAAATTTCCTGCAAGGACTGGATATGCTGATTCTGATTTCACCTGCAAAAACGCTCGACTACCAAAGTCCGCTGGCAACGACACGTCATACATTGCCCGAACTGCTGGATCACTCTCAGCAGCTTATTCACGTGGCGCGCCAACTCTCTGCTCCGCAAATTGGCAAGCTGATGGGAATTAGCGACAAGCTGGCGGATCTGAACGCCACGCGTTTCCATGACTGGCAGCCTGATTTCACGCCGGAAAACGCGCGCCAGGCCATTCTGGCGTTTAAAGGCGACGTGTATACCGGACTGCAGGCTGAAACCTTCAGCGAAGCGGATTTCGACTTCGCTCAGCAACACTTACGGATGTTGTCCGGGCTGTACGGCGTTTTGCGTCCGCTGGATTTGATGCAGCCTTACCGTCTGGAGATGGGTATTCGTCTGGCCAATGCGAAAGGTAAAGATCTCTACCAGTTCTGGGGAGATACCATCACCGATAAACTTAACGAAGCGCTGGAAGCGCAAGGCGACAGCGTAGTGATTAACCTCGCCTCGGATGAGTATTTTAAATCCGTGAAGCCGAAAAAGCTCAATGCGGAGCTTATCAAACCGGTCTTCCTCGACGAGAAGAACGGTAAGTTCAAAGTCATCAGCTTCTATGCCAAAAAAGCGCGCGGCCTGATGAGTCGCTACATTATTGAGAACCGCTTAACGCAGCCAGAACAGCTGACCGCCTTTAACAGCGAAGGCTATTTCTTTGATGAAGAAGCGTCAGGAAATGGCGAACTGGTGTTTAAGCGCCAGGAGCAGTAGTAAAAAGGCCGGATGGCGGCGAACGCCCAATCCGGCCGACAGGTTTTGTAGGCCCGCTAAGCAAAGCGCCAGCGGGCACAACCGTTAACCGCGGGTCATCATCAGCTTGCGCAGTTCAGCAAAATCAGCAGGCAGGTGATGAGAAAGCAGCGGCAGGTCCGCGCGTTCCGCCAGCGCTTTTGGCAGCGCCAGCGTCAGGTCAAGAATCTCTTCAACGCTTTCTTTAAACTTGGCCGGATGCGCAGTACCGAGGAACAGGCCGTACTCGCCAGGGTTCAGTTGGTCACGCAGCGCACGGTAAGCCACCGCCGCATGCGGTTCTGAGGTGTACCCCATCTCATGCAGCTCACGCATCGTGTCCTGAGTAGTGGCATCGTCAACAGCGGCATAACCCAGCTCATTCAGACGCCAGATTTTACGGCGGAACAGTTCTTCCACCCGCGGCCAGTTATTTGGCTGGCTGACATCCATCGCATTCGACAACGTCGCCTGTGTCGCTTTCGGCGCCCACTCACCTTGTGCAAGAAAGCGTGGAACCGTATCGTTGACGTTGGTCGCCGCGATAAAACGCTTCACCGGCAAGCCCAGTGATTTTGCCAGCAGCCCGGCAGTCAGATCGCCAAAGTTGCCGCTGGGAACGGAAATAACCAGTTGATTACGCGCCTCTTGCGGCAGTTGAGCCACGGCCTCAAAGTAGTAACAGATTTGCGCCAGCAGACGGCTAATGTTGATTGAGTTAGCCGAATTCAGCCCCAAAGCCACCTTCAACTCTTCGTCATCAAACGCCTGTTTCACCAGCGCCTGACAGGCATCAAAATCGCCATCAATCGCCACGGTTTCAATATTGCCGCCCAGTGTACAGAACAGTTTTTCCTGTAATGGGCTAATCTTGCCGTTCGGATAAAGGATCACCACGCGCACATTTTTCAGACCATAAAAGGCATGTGCGACTGCCGCACCAGTGTCTCCAGAGGTCGCCGTCAGAATGGTGACCGGTTTGTCGCCGCTGATATGCGTCAGCATCTGCGCCATAAAGCGCCCGCCAAAGTCTTTAAATGCAAGCGTTGGGCCGTGGAACAGCTCCAGACAGCCGATATCCGCGGCAACCTGAGCAACCGGCGCTGGGAAGGCAAACGCCGCACGCACGCGCTGTTCCAGAATCTCCTGTGGGATTTCATCACCGATAAATGCGGAAAGGATCTTCGCGCTGCGGCTAACGAAATCCTGGTTCAACATCTCATCGACTTCTGACAGATTGAATTCCGGCAAATCGTGCGGAAAAAACAATCCCTGATTCTTGCCAAGCCCTTGCGTGACGGCCTGTGCAAAGCTGACCTGTTCGTTATGATCTTTCAGATTATACAGTTTCATTGATTATCCCAGTACCCGTGCGCCCGCCGTGTCCAACCGGCAAATATGAACAAAGCCTTCCTGATTTTGCAGATAATTTTTACCCAGCCAGTCTGCTACACGCTGCGCCGTATCCGGCTTGTCGCACAAAGCGAACAGCGTCGGCCCCGAACCGGAGATGCCGCTGGCCAGCGCCCCGATTTCCGCTACCGCCTGACGCGCCTGGGTAAAGCCTGGCAGCAGGCGGGTACGGTACGGCTCAGCAATGACATCTTTCATCAGCTTCGCGGCAAGCCCTGGCTGACGGGAATAGCAGGCATGGATAAACCCAGCCAGATGCCGCCCGTGGGCGATACAGTCCTGACGGCGATACTGCGCAGGTAAAATCGCCCGCGCTTCTGCCGTCGACACTTTAATTCCCGGATACGCGAGGACCCACAGCCACTCATCAAAGCCTGGCACCTGCTGGCTGATAATGCCGTTTTCTTCGATCATTAACTGCATGCCGCCCAAAAAGCACGGGGCGACGTTATCGTAATGAATACTGCCGGAGATACGCCCTTCCAGCTCACCCATTATCGCCAACAGGCGCGTATCGTTGAGCGGTTTACCGCAATGCTCGTTCATGGCGACCAGCGCCGCCACAACGGAACACGCGCTGGAGCCTAACCCGGAACCAATCGGCATATTTTTTTCCAGCGTCATCGCCACCGGAACGCTTTTACCCAGCTCCTGACAGAATCGCTCCCAGCACTGGTAGACAATATTTTCTCGCGGCTCAGGCGGCAGCTTATTGGCAAAGCGACCGAGGTTGTTGAGGCTGAAATGGTCAGCCGCCTCAACGGATACCACATCGCCTAACAGCGAACCGTCCACCGGGGTTACCGCCGCTCCGAGCACATCAAACCCGACGCTCATATTGGCGCTGGAAGCCGGGGCATAAACTCTCACCATGTCAGACTCCTAACTTCCATGAAAGGGTGCGTAGCAGGTCGGCAAATACGCCCGCCGCCGTCACGTCGTTACCCGCGCCGTATCCGCGCAGAACCAACGGTAGCGGCTGATAATAATGGCTGTAAAACGCCAACGCGTTTTCACCGTTTTTCACTTTGAACAGCGGATCGTTGCCGTCTACTGCTTCTATTTTCACGCGACAGACGCCATCCTCTTCAATATTGCCAACATAGCGTAATACTTTCCCCTCATCACGGGCTTTCGCCACACGCGCGGCAAAGGCGTCATCCAGCTGCGGCAATTTCGCCATAAACGCGGAAACATCACCGGAATCATCAAACTCTTTTGGCAGGACCGGCTCAATAACAATGTCAGAAAGCTCCAGCTCACGACCGGTTTCACGGGCCAGGATCAGCAGCTTACGCGCCACGTCCGTACCGGATAGATCGTCACGCGGATCGGGTTCGGTATAGCCCAGCTCACGCGCCATGGTGGTAGCCTCGGAGAAGCTCATGCCTTCATCCAGCTTGCCGAAAATAAACGACAGCGAACCAGAAAGAATACCGGAGAAACGTTGCAGTTCATCGCCCGCGCTGAGCAGATTTTGCAGGTTCTCAATTACCGGCAAGCCCGCGCCTACGTTGGTGTCGTACAGGAATTTACGACGAGACTTCGCCGCAGCAAAACGCAGCTGATGGTAGTAATCCATCGACGACGTGTTGGCCTTTTTATTCGGCGTAACCACATGGAAGCCTTCGCGCAGGAAATCCGCATACTGATCCGCGACCGCCTGACTTGACGTACAGTCGACAATCACCGGATTGAGCAGATGATATTCTTTCACCAGACGAATTAAGCGCCCCAGGTTGAAAGGCTCTTTCGCGCTTTCCAGCTCCGACTGCCAGTTTTCCAGATTCAGACCATGGACGTTGGTCAGCAGGGCCTTCGAGTTCGCCACACCGCACACGCGCAAATCGATATGCTTCTTTTTAAGCCAGGTTTGCTGACGTTTAAGCTGCTCCAGCAGCGCACCGCCCACGCCGCCAACGCCAATGACAAATACTTCAATCACCTGATCGGTGTTGAACAGCATCTGATGGGTCACACGCACGCCAGTGGTCGCGTCGTCGTTATTCACCACTACCGAAATGGAACGCTCAGACGAGCCCTGGGCGATTGCCACGATATTAATGTTCGCACGAGCCAGCGCGGCAAAAAATTTCGCCGAGATGCCACGCAACGTGCGCATACCATCGCCAACAACCGAGATGATCGCCAGACGTTCAGTCACCGCCAGCGGCTCCAGCAAGCCTTCTTTCAGTTCGAGATAGAATTCATCCTGCATGGCGCGTTGCGCACGCGCGCAGTCGCCCTGCGGGACGCAGAAGCTGATGCTGTATTCAGAAGAGGATTGGGTGATCAGCACCACCGAGATGCCTGCGCGCGACATCACGGCAAAAACACGCGCCGCCATCCCCACCATGCCTTTCATCCCAGGGCCGGAGACGCTAAACATCGCCATGTTATTGAGGTTAGAAATCCCTTTTACCGGCAAATCGTCATCATCACTGCTGGCACCGATAAGCGTGCCGGGCGCTTGTGGATTGCCGGTATTTTTAATCAGGCACGGGATCTGGAACTGGGCAATAGGGGTAATGGTGCGCGGGTGCAGCACTTTAGCGCCGAAGTAAGAAAGCTCCATCGCTTCCTGATAAGACATCGACTTCAGCAGTCGGGCGTCGGGTACCTGGCGCGGATCGCAGGTATATACGCCATCGACATCGGTCCAGATCTCACAACAATCGGCGCGCAAACAGGCGGCCAGTACGGCGGCAGAGTAGTCAGAGCCATTACGCCCCAGCACCACTAACTCTCCTTTCTCATTCCCGGCGGTAAATCCTGCCATCAGAATCATATGGTCCGCAGGAATACGGCTGGCGGCTATGCGGCGCGTAGATTCGGCGATATCAACGGTAGATTCGAGGTAATGACCTACCGCCAGCAATTTCTCTACCGGGTCGATGACCGTCACGTTGTGCCCGCGCGCTTCCAGCAGGCCAGCCATGATGGCGATCGACATTTTTTCACCACGGCAAATAAGCGCAGCATTGATGCTGTCCGGGCACTGACCCAGCAGGCTGATACCGTGCAGGACGTGCTTAATCTGTGCAAACTCTTGTTCAACAAAGGCTTTGAGCGGAGCCTGCGGGAAACCCGGTTGCGCGGCGGCAAGACCCACCAACAGCTCAGAGAAAATGCGTTCGGCGTCGCTGATATTGGCTAAAGCATCCTGACCACCGATGGTCTTCTCAATCATCGCCACCAGATGGTTGGTAATTTTTGCGGGGGCAGAGAGAACGGTCGCGACCTGCCCCTGTCTGGCATTGCTTTCCAGAATATCGGCAACCCGCAGAAAGCGCTCTGCATTTGCCACTGATGTACCGCCGAACTTCAACACTCGCATGGTTTACCTCATTGCCTTTGGTCGAAAAAAAAGCCCGCACTGTTTAGGTGCGGGCTTTTTCTTGTGTTTCCTGTACGCGTCAGCCCGCACCGTTACCTGTGGTAATGGTGATGGTTGTGGTAATAGTGATGCTGATGCGTTTCATGATGTTGTGTGCTCTGTAATTATTTATTATCTGTCCTGTATTCTTTTAGGGTTAAAGTATCTGCTGACCTAAGTCAATAAATTTTTAAATTGGTCACATTCCGAAACTTGTTCACGAGCGACTGCTTGCCCTTTTAGTTTCGACCAATACAGTATGTCACCCCTACTTGAATCCAGAGCAAAACACCACGCAACAAATGTAGGTCGATATTTTATTTCGTGATGCTTTTTTCTATATCATGTAAAAAACGGTGCAACATTGCCGTATCTCGCTGCCCTAACAGACCCATTCGCTGTTGCAGCCAGTCCGTCAACTTGATGTCGTCAGAAACGTTCAGCGTGGCTAATAAACGCAAAACGCGCGCGCGCAATGCCTGTAGCTGAAGCTCATCCGTCACCTCAATGTTTTTGACGGGTTGTTGTATTAAACCTGCTAATTGATAGCAATACACCATCACCGCCTGCCCCAAATTGAGTGAAGGATAGTCAGCCACCATAGGTACACCGGTGAGTACATCCGCCAGGGCCAATTCTTCGTTGGTCAGCCCTGAATCTTCACGACCAAAAACCAGCGCGGCGTGATCCATCCACGTTGATTTTTCCTGCAGCAGAGGAACCAGTTCGACCGGCGTAGCGTAGTAATGGAACTTCGCCCGACTACGCGCAGTGGTCGCGACGGTAAAATCTACGTCGTGCAGCGCCTCCGCTAACGTTGAAAAAACGCTAATATTATCAATAATATCGCCAGAACCATGCGCGACCCATCGCGTGGCGGGTTCCAGGTGGGCTTCGCTGTCAACGATGCGTAATTGGGTGAACCCCATGGTCTTCATAGCGCGGGCAGCCGCACCAATATTTTCCGCTCTGGCGGGGGCAACCAGAATAATTGTTAAACGCATTTCGATACTCTTTTTGGCCAGTCTGCAAGGAATAATGTGACGTGCTTCAACATATTACGCAGTGCGAATTTACATATTTTTAACAGAAATCACTGAAAAAGCATTTCGCATCCATTAAAAAATGCTAAACTATTTCCCGGGTGTACTATTGCTTTTTATGTTAACAAAAGTTGCATATCCCTCTGTTTATCCATGATAATTTAATTTAAAATGGATCGCACTGGTTGGATTCATTACATTTATTAATTTGCTCGTGCAACTAGTTGTAATATTGCAATTTTGTGATGAAAGCAAACATTTGGATACGTTGATTTCATCAAACTGTTAACGTGCTACAATTGAACTTGATATATGTCAACGAAGCGTAGTTTTATTGGGTGTCCGGCATGTCTTAGCCTGTTATGTTGCTGTTAAAATGGTTAGGATGACAGCCGTTTTTGACACTGTCGGGTCCAGAGGGAAACTACCCACGACCAAGCTAATGATGTTGTTGACGTTGATGGAAAGTGCATCAAGAACGCAATTACGTACTTTAGTCATGTTACGCCGATCATGTTAATTTACGGCATGCATCAGGCAGGTCAGGGACTTTTGTACTTCCTGTTTCGATTTAGTTGGCAATTTAGGTAGCAAACATGCAGACCCCGCACATTCTTATCGTTGAAGACGAGTTAGTAACACGCAACACGTTGAAAAGCATTTTCGAAGCAGAAGGCTATGATGTATTCGAAGCGACAGATGGCGCGGAAATGCATCAGATTCTCTCTGAATATGATATCAACCTTGTGATTATGGATATCAATCTGCCTGGGAAAAATGGCCTGCTGTTAGCGCGTGAACTTCGCGAACAAGCTAACGTTGCGCTGATGTTCCTGACGGGCCGTGATAACGAAGTCGATAAAATTCTCGGCCTCGAAATCGGCGCAGACGATTACATCACCAAGCCGTTTAACCCGCGCGAACTGACTATCCGTGCTCGTAACCTGCTGTCCCGTACCATGAACCTGGGTACTGTCAGCGAAGAACGCCGTAGCGTCGAAAGCTATAAGTTCAATGGCTGGGAGCTGGACATCAACAGCCGCTCTCTGATTGGTCCTGACGGTGAGCAGTATAAACTGCCACGCAGCGAATTCCGCGCCATGCTTCACTTCTGTGAGAATCCGGGCAAAATCCAGTCTCGCGCAGAACTGCTGAAAAAAATGACCGGTCGCGAACTGAAGCCGCATGACCGTACCGTTGACGTGACGATCCGCCGCATTCGTAAGCATTTCGAATCAACGCCGGATACGCCAGAAATCATCGCCACCATTCACGGTGAAGGCTACCGTTTCTGCGGCGACCTGCAGGATTAATTCAATCCTCACTGGTATAAAAACGGCGCTTTATGCGCCGTTTTTCATTTCCCTACTCCCCTATTTCCACAAGCGAAATTCGTCGCTCTGCGCAGGCTGAAGTTCTGGAAGTTCTGTAGATTTTGGCTTTGTTTTTGGCTGTGCCAGCGAGTGCCAGTCAAGATGACGCGTCAGGAACATGACCCCACAAAGCGCGAACAACAGCACGCCGGTTCCCAGCAGTAAAGAGCTATCCTGTGAACGTAGCAGCACCCACATCACACCATCCAGCCCCAGCAGCGCCACGGTGAACAAAATACTGTTCCGCCAGCCCTGCAATATCGCCTGCAGATACACACCGTTCATCAACGCCCCCACCAGACTTGCCGTTATCCACGCCGCCGTAAAACCGATGTGTTCTGACATTGCCAGCAGCAGCAGATAAAACATTACCAGCGATAGCCCCACCAGCAGATACTGCATCGGGTGCAGGCGCAGATTGGTCATACTTTCAAGGACGAAGAAAGACATAAAGGTCAGCACAATCAGCAGGATGGCATACTTTGTCGCCCTGTCCGTTAACTGATACTGATCTGCTGGCGTGGCGACGGCGACGCTAAACGCTGGCATGCCCAGCCAACCAATCTTTTCGTCGTTAAAGCGCTCGCCGAGGTTGTTCGCAAACCAGCTGCTTTGCCACTGAGCCTTGAATCCTGATTCGCTAATTTCGCGCTTAGCCGGGAGGAAGTCCCCAAGAAAGTTGGGATGCGGCCAGTTGCTGGTTAAGGTCATTTCACTGTTACGTCCAACCGGAACGACGGAGAAATCGCCGGTTCCGCTCAAATTAAGCGACAACGCCATGCTCAGATTTTGCTCAGCCCAGCTCGCATCGGGTAGCGGAATGTGGATCCCCTGCGCACGTCCATCCAGCCCTGTCCCAGGCTCAACGGCCAGCGACGTTCCATTGACCTGCGGCGCTTTTACCACGCCAATCCCACGCGCGTCCCCCACGCCAACCACAATAAACGGTTTGCCGATGCTGATATTTGGATGATTTAAATCACTCAACCGTTCGGCGTTAAACTCAGCCTTCACCGAAACATCATTGTGCCAGACCTGGCCCTCATAAATACCGATTTTACGCGCTTCAACGTTCTGATTCCCCTCAACTACCAACGACTCCGGCAGCCAGAAATGGATATAGCTACGCTTACGCTGGATTTCTTTGCCATCCTCCAGTGAGGTGTAAAGTTCCGTTAGCGGAATGGCTATCAACGGTCCTACCATCTTTTGCGGCCCGCTTGTGCTCTGTCGGATAGCATCTTCGACTTCATCGCGGTAATCCGATCGCTCCACGATGATCTGCCTGACCATCGTCAGCGGAATTAACAGCAGCAGTATTGCGCCACCTAAGGTGACTATTTTCCAAAACAGGGGTGATTTAAACATAGCGTTCTCCTTTGCAATATCAGCAAGGTAGAGCAGCTATGTGCGGAGAATTTGAAGTTATGTGAAGTGAGCGTGAAGCGTAAACGAGGCCTGTGCGCCGCCTTGTGGTCGGTTGCACAATGTCACCGTCCCCTCGTGCAGTCGCGCAACCTCACTGACAAACGCCAGCCCTAAACCGCTGCTCTTATGCCCATTTTCACGGGGCAGCGAATAGAAACGCTCAAAAATACGCGGCAACGCGAAGTCGGGGATTCCGCTGCCGCTGTCGATTATCTGCAACGTGACCAGTTCATCCTGCTGATGCGCGCTCAGCGTAATCGTCCCGTCCTGTGGCGTGAAGTCGATAGCGTTGTCGAGCAAATTCCCCAATGCCTGCTCCAGTAACGCAGGATCGGCGGCGACGCTAAGCGATGAAGGCATAATGGTAAGCGTGATGTTTTTTGCCGCCAGTTGCACGCTACGCGCCTCTTTGAGCTGAGCAAACAGCGCATCTACCGCCACTGGCGTCAACGTAATGTCCTGTCGATTCTCCAGCCGCGCCTGGCGTAACAGGGTTTCGACCAGCGCCTGCATGCGCGCATTTTGCGTCAGGATATTATCGGTAAAGCGCGCAACCACGTTCGGCGGCGGACCTTCGCGCAAAATCTCAGCCGCGCCGCGAATGGCCGCCAGCGGACTTTTCAGTTCATGCGTTAACGCATAAACATACTGCTCAATGTAGTTTTTGCCCTCCAGCTTCAGTCGCATACTTTCCAGCGCCTGCGCCAGTTTACGTAGCTCGCTGCTACCTAAATCAGGCAGTGGGACGGGGCGATTCTCGGTAACGGAGTCGGCATAGCGCGCCAGCCGGGCGATGGAGCGGTTTATCCACCATACCATCCCGATGCCAATCACTAAGGCAATGCCCAGCAATACGGCGCTGGCCCACAGCATCCGCCGTTCACTGCGTTTAATCACCGGCGCCATCGCCGCATTCGGTTTACCGACGCTAAGCACTCCGATAATACGTCCGCCGTCTACGATCGGCGCGGCCACGTACATCACTGAACTTTCCGGATCGTTCGGGTTTTGCGGCGTACTGCGGGCGCCATATTGCCCACGCAGGGTTAACCACACGTCGTTCCAGCGAGAATAGTCCTGACCGACAGCCTGGTTTGCGGAATCAAACAACACTTTACCCTGCGCGTCCGTCATGTAGACATGGTATTCATTACGGACTTTGTTAATGCCGCTGATATTGGCGCTGAATGGGCGGTTATGCAGTTGCGAAAATGCCTGCGCCAGCTTGCCGTTGGCGGGAGAGTCAGAGAGCAAGTCATCGCGCGCCAGCGCAGCCAGCAGCGTGGCGGTATCAATCAAAGTGCCTTCGGTTGCCCGGCGGACGCCTGGTTTAATTTCCTGTACAAAGATCGACAAAACGAACCAGGCGGCGACGGCAACAATCAGAAAATAGCCGAGCAACAAACGCATGCCAATGCGCATCAGACGCTCCTCAGGCTATATCCCATACCGCGATGCGTATTGATGGGGGAAAGCTCAGGGTTGATAGCCCGCAGCTTGGCGCGCAGCGTTTTAATGTGGGTATCGACCGTTCTGTCAAAGGTGTCCTGTGCATCGGCCCAGACTAAATCCATCAACTGCTGGCGTGAGTAAATGCGCCCCGGCGACAACAGCAGCGTTTTCAGCAACAGAAATTCATAGCGCGTCAGGTTTAACGGCTTGCCGAACCAGGTAATCTGCGCGGCCTGCTCATTAAGTTCAAAATCGCCGCAACGCGTCGTCGATGAAGGAGCAGAGAATTTCTGCACCCGCCGCAGCAGCGTACGCACGCGGGCGCACACCTCGCGCGGTGAGAAAGGCTTGGCAACATAGTCATCCGCGCCAATTTCCAGCCCCAGCAGGCGATCCACCTCATCGCTACGCGCGGTCAGAAACAGGATCGGCAACGCTGGATGCCGCTCCAACAGGCGTCGACACAGTTCAAAACCGCTGATATCTGGTAGTCCGACATCCAGAATGATTGCATCAGGACAACGCTGGCGAGATTTCTCCAGCGCAGGTAACCCGCGCTCAAACGCTTCCACGCTAAAACCTTCCTGCTGCAGCATGTAGATGAGCGTATCGGCAATGCCCTGCTCATCCTCAACCAACCAGATCAACGGTTGTTGCATTTTGCTTCCTTGTTATTCCCGCCACGGCATGATGGGCACCGCGCTGATGGCATTTTTGGGCGATCCATCGACCACTTTATCTGAATAGGCCAGATAGGCCAGGGCATTACGTTTCGCGTCGTAAAAACGCACGACCTGTAAGGATTTAAACACCAGCGAGGTACGTTTTTTAAATACCACTTCGCCCTGCGCTTTGCCGTTCTTGATTCTGTCGCTCAGTTCTACCGGCCCCACCTGCTGACAGGAAATGGCGGCATCGGAGGTATCTTCCGCCAGCCCCAACCCACCTTTGATGCCGCCGGTCTTCGCCCGGCTCACGTAGCAGGTCACGTTGGTAACATCTGGATCGTCAAACGCTTCGACCACAATTTTATGATCCGGCCCAAACATTTTGAACACCGTATCGACAGATCCAATCTGCTCCGCATGGGCGACCTGCGCTAACATCAGCAGAATTGAGGAAATGATTAAGCTCTTATATTTCATATTGTTACCATTTTTAAAAGTTACTCTGTGTAATTATTCGACATTCTAAGATAAAATGTATACAGATCACAGGATTACAATAATCACGCTTTCGAATGATCGAAAAAAGCATTTATGAGCAAAAAAAACACTGAATGCTAAAACAGCAAAAAATGCTATTATCCTCATACCTGACGTCAGGTACTCGTTGTTGAAAGGATGAGGATATTTTATGGATCAGGCTGGCATTATTCGCGACCTATTAATCTGGCTGGAAGGTCATCTGGATCAGCCTTTGTCGCTTGACAATGTGGCGGCAAAAGCAGGCTATTCCAAGTGGCACCTGCAGAGAATGTTTAAGGACGTGACGGGCCATGCTATTGGCGCCTATATCCGCGCCCGTCGTTTATCGAAATCCGCAGTGGCGCTGCGCCTGACTGCACGCCCAATTCTGGATATTGCGCTGCAATATCGCTTTGACTCTCAACAAACCTTTACCCGCGCGTTCAAGAAACAATTTTCCCAAACGCCTGCGCTGTATCGCCGTTCACCGGAATGGAGCGCGTTTGGTATTCGCCCGCCTATGCGACTGGGTGAATTTGCCATGCCTGCGCACGAGTTTGTCACGCTGGAAGATACGCAACTGCTTGGCACCACGCAAAGCTATTCCTGCTCGCTGGAGCAGATTTCAGATTTCCGTCATGAAATGCGAATTCAGTTCTGGCGCGACTTCCTTAGCCAGGCTCCTGCGATCCCACCGGTGCTGTACGGGCTGAACGAAACGCGTCCGAGCATTGAAAAAGATGACGAGCAGGAAGTGTTTTACACCACAGCACTGACGCCGGAACAGGCCAATGGTTATGTGCCGTCGGCACAGCCTATCCTGCTACAAGGCGGCGAGTATGTGATGTTTACCTATGAAGGGCTGGGGACCGGTGTACAGGAGTTTATCCTGACGGTTTACGGCACATGCATGCCAATGCTGAACCTGACGCGCCGTAAAGGGCAGGATATCGAGCGATACTACCCGGCAGAAGATGCCAAAGCGGGAGATCGCCCGATCAACCTGCGCTGCGAATTCCTGATTCCGATTCGCCGCTAGCGCTGCAGTTCGTCTAACGCAGGGGCGTCCAGATGTGAGATGTCCCCTGCCGTTTCAACTACCCATCCCGGCGCAAGCCACAAACTTTCCTGGTAATCGACGCGAGAAATAGAACAGTTGCGCAGACGCAGGCGACGTTCAGCCCATGCCGGTAATCCCAGAATCGTACTCACCAGGCAACCCAGTGCAATACCGTGACTGACCAGCAGCGGACGACTCCCCGGCGGCAACTCCAGACAGGATGCCAGCGCCGCGTGGACGCGATCGCTCAGTTCCTGCATCGATTCCCCTTCAGGAATACGCCCCTCCACCGTACCGTTCACCAACTGGCGACGCCAGCCCTCTTCTTCCGACGTCAGCGTATCGATATGGCGTTGCTCCAGCACGCCCATATTCAGCTCGCGCAAACGTGAGTCATAGGTGATATCACAGCCACAGGCCTGGGCGATGATTTCTGCGGTGCGTCGTGTACGACCTAAATCGCTACTGATGACATGCGTAATACCAAACGTGCGGGCGCGTTCGCCCACCTGCATGGCTTGCTGTTCACCTTTAGCGGTCAGTGGGCTGTCTGACTGGCCTTGAATACGTCGCTCGGCGTTCCACTGCGTTTCGCCATGGCGAACAAGGTATACCTGTAACATGCTTTTTTTCCGTTATACTGCGATGCGATGAATTTTCAAACTGAGCTTAATTATGCACAAGGTTATCTCTGCGACCACCAATCCTGCCAAAATTCAGGCAATTCTGCGGGCATTTGAAGAGATTTTCGGGGAAGGATCCTGCCATATTGAACCCGTCGCCGTCGAGAGTGGCGTGCCGGAACAACCTTTCGGAAACCAGGAAACGCGCACTGGCGCACGAAATCGCGTTGATAATGCGCGCCGTCTGCACCCGCAGGCTGATTTCTGGGTCGCTATTGAAGCGGGAATTGACGACGATGCGACCTTCAGTTGGGTGGTGATTGATAATGGCGTCCAGCGCGGCGAAGCCCGTTCAGCCACGCTGCCATTGCCAGCTGTCATTCTCGACAGAGTCCGTCAGGGCGAAGCGCTCGGTCCGGTGATGTCGGACTACACGGGTATTGATGAGATTGGCCGTAAAGAGGGCGCTATCGGCGTCTTTACCGCGGGCAAGCTGACGCGCTCAAGCGTATACCACCAGGCGGTGATTCTGGCGCTCAGCCCGTTTCATAACGCAGTGTATTTATAGCGTTGTGCCGGATGGCGGCTTCGCCTTATCCGGCCACAACCGCGCCACATAATTAGGCCTGAAAGCGAAGTGCCATCAGGCATTTTTTAGCAGCACCTGCTCCAGCCAATGACGCAGATCCACCGGTGCAGATTTAAGGCTGTTCGACCCCCGTGTAATGGTGGCGATCCCCGCCCCGAGCTCGTTTTTAAGCTCGCGCTGACTCATCTCGCCGCGCAGCAGCTCTTCAATGATACGCACGCGCGTGCCCAGCGCTTCGCGCTCATCCGGCGTTAACATCAAATTGAGCAGGGGCAGGTGTAAGTCTTGTTCATAGGCGTGTTTAAGCAGATCGACAAAACGTAACCACTCCTGGTGACGCTGTTCTGCCATCTCTGCCGAATAGGGTGATTGCTGAGTCATAAGTTATCGCCATCGTTGCGGGGGGAAGCGTGCTTGCCTCCCCCTTTTGTACTCTTTAACGAGTACGATAGCATAACACAACCGACACGATCAGTAACGACGTTGCCATTCTGCGTCGCTCATCAACTCCGGTTTGTCACCGAGGAAATAGCGATAGTACGCATCATAAGCCAGCACGTTCTTCACGTAGCCACGCGTCTCAGAGAATGGAATGCTTTCGACAAACGCGACAGCATCGATACGACCCGCGCTATTGCCAAGCCAGGTGCGAACGCGCCCCGGTCCAGCGTTATAGGCCGCCGACGCAAAAATGCGGTTATTGCCGAATTGCTGATAGACATACTGTAAATAGCTGGTACCAATGTTGATGTTGGTATCAGGATCCAGTAGTTGGCTCGGGCTGCTGTAACCTGGAATCGAGAACATTTTCACCGTATGCGTCGCCGTACCCGGCATAATCTGCATCAGCCCGCTGGCACCAACCGGCGATTTTACTTTCGGGTTCCAGGCGCTTTCCTGACGCGCTATCGCCATCGCATAGCTTGGCGGAATATCCTTGCCGCTGGTGTAGCGTGTAAACAGATCCTTGTAGGCCAGTGGGAAACGCTCTTCCAGATGATCCCACAGCTTACCGGCGATCGTCGCTTGTACGCTCAGATCCCACCAGTGATTGTTGAACGCGTAACGCGCCAGCTGAGCCTGCTCAGACTTCGTGCGACTGGTGACCAGATTCGCCCATTCACTGCGCGCGGTATTGTCCAGGTTCCAGTACATTAGCTCGCGCACACGTGCCATTTCCGGTCCCTGAGTCAGCGCAGAGTCAACGTTTGCCGGGGCTTTATCCACTTTCAGCTCGTACTCTTCACCCAGACGCTGTGCCGCCACCATCGGATAGAAACCGCGCTGCTGCATGAGTTGGTGCAGGATCTCTTTGGCTTCCGCCTCGCGTCCGCGCTCAAGCAGCAGATCCGCCTGCCAGTAACGCCATTCATCTTTCTCTTTTGCTTCCATTGGCAGACGCGCCAGCCAGGTATTCAGACCACGACGATCGCCGGTTCCCAGCGCCATGCGCACACGTCGCTCCACAAGCGAGGTGGAATTCGAGCGCATAATGGCGTCATCGCGCCATTTGGCCTGCTCATCGGTAACGTCATTGCCCATCAGACGCCAGGCGACGATGTCGCGCAGCTCCTGGGTTTGCTCGTCATTCAGCTGTTGCGCCTGCGCCAGAGACGGGATCATCAGGCGGGCGTTTTCCGCATCCTGACGCGCCACGCTGGAAAAAGCCACCGCCGCCATCTGTCGGGTGAAATCCGTCGCGCCAGTGGTGCGTGCAAAGATCATCACCGAATTCGGATCGTTGGCCAGCGCGATGATCGCCGAAGCGATAGTTTGGTATTGCGCGGGCATCTGTCCAGCCAACGCCGTGACCAGACCGGTATTCCCGGCTTTCATCGCCAGACGAATACGCTCCAGATACGCCAGCGGATCCTGAGTTCCTGAGGCGCGCCATACGCCGAATAATTTGTCACAGGCGTTCGGCTGGCTTTTCCCGCTCAACCACAGTTCTTTCGCGCCCTGCCAGGCCTCTTCGGTTTGCCCGGTGCTCCATTTCGCAAAGTAATAGTTGCATTGCGCTTCCGTGGTACCCGGTTTTTCTGGGCTGAACGCCAGTAGTCCACGCCAGTCCTCCCGTCGCGCCAGTTCATTCACGAAACGTGATTGCAGAGTACGCGCGGGGGGCAGCGTCGGGTTGGCGCGCACAAAATTGGTAACGGTAATGGTGGGCTGATTCATCAGATCGTCAGTAATCTGACGATATTCCAGATAAGGATACAGAGGATAATTCTTCAGGCCGGGCATCATCTGCTCTACGACATCCATCTGTCGGTTATCCCAGGCCTGTTTAATTTGCGCATAGCGACTGCGCTGCTCATCCAGGGAATCGGCTCGCGCCACTTGACTGACCGTCAGCAGACATACGCTGGCCGCCAGCAGGCGCCAGGTAAATTGATTGGCTTTGTCCACAAGCTCTTCCTCTTCTCATGTTACGTCTGTGCAGCATCATGCCGCTTAATTAGTTCATGCTAACCAGACATTGCAGAATGCGCCACGTCACGGACACTTTTTTACTTTTGTTGCGAGTGAGATCTGCTGGCTGGGATTGGGCAATGAAAAAGGCTACACTTCGCCTTTGATAACTATTTACCAATAATTAGCCCTAAATAATTCAAGTTGCAGCAAGGCGGCGAGGGAGTAAATCCCCTGAGCGTACAAAGTGCGTGACTGGGGGGAACGACAAATCTGTCAGGAACAGATTTGAACGCTGCGGAGCAGCGGCCCGCAAGGGCGAGGCTCATGGATGAGCCGAGTAACTCACAGCCAACGCATCTATAGCTTGAAGTATGACGGGATAAATAAAGAGGCGAGTCCAACGTGGCCCAATTTGTTTATACCATGCATCGTGTCGGCAAAGTCGTTCCGCCGAAACGTCATATTCTTAAAAACATCTCACTGAGCTTCTTCCCTGGCGCCAAAATCGGTGTTCTTGGTCTGAACGGCGCGGGTAAATCGACCCTGCTGCGCATCATGGCCGGCATTGATACCGATATCGAAGGTGAAGCTCGCCCACAACCTGGCATTAAAATCGGTTACCTGCCGCAGGAACCGAAACTGAACCCGGAACATACCGTTCGTGAATCCGTGGAAGAAGCGGTTGCCGAAGTGGTTAACGCGCTGAAAGGTCTGGATGAAGTGTACGCAAAGTACGCCGAGCCGGACGCCGACTTCGATAAACTCGCTGCGCAACAGGGCAAGTTTGAAGAGATCATTCAGGCGCACGACGGCCATAACCTGAACGTGCAGCTTGAGCGTGCCGCTGACGCCCTGCGTCTGCCGGACTGGGACGCTAAAATTGAGAACCTCTCCGGTGGTGAACGCCGCCGCGTCGCGCTGTGCCGCCTGCTGCTGGAAAAACCAGACATGCTGCTGCTCGACGAACCGACTAACCACCTGGACGCCGAATCCGTTGCGTGGCTGGAACGCTTCCTGCACGACTTCGAAGGTACCGTGGTGGCGATTACCCACGACCGTTACTTCCTCGACAACGTTGCGGGCTGGATTCTGGAGCTTGACCGCGGCGAAGGTATTCCATGGGAAGGCAACTACTCCTCCTGGCTGGAGCAGAAAGATCAGCGTCTGGCGCAGGAAGCGTCTCAGGAAGCGGCTCGCCGTAAATCCATTGAGAAAGAGCTGGAGTGGGTGCGTCAGGGCGCTAAAGGCCGTCAGTCTAAGGGTAAAGCCCGTCTGGCACGCTTTGAAGAGCTGAACAACACCGAATACCAGAAGCGTAACGAAACCAACGAACTGTTTATCCCACCAGGAGCACGTCTGGGTGATAAAGTCGTTGAAGTCACCAATCTGCGTAAATCCTACGGCGATCGCGTTCTGATTGACGACCTGAGCTTCTCCGTACCGAAAGGCGCCATCGTCGGCATCATCGGTCCGAACGGCGCGGGTAAATCTACCCTGTTCCGTATGATGTCCGGTCAGGAACAGCCAGACAGCGGCACCATCACGCTGGGTGAAACCGTCAAGCTAGCTTCCGTTGACCAGTTCCGTGACGCCATGGACAACAGCAAAACCGTGTGGGAAGAAGTTTCCGGCGGGCTGGATATCATGAAGATCGGCAACACCGAGATGCCAAGCCGCGCCTACGTAGGCCGCTTCAACTTTAAAGGTGTTGATCAGGGTAAACGCGTAGGCGAACTCTCCGGCGGTGAGCGCGGTCGTCTGCACCTGGCGAAGCTGCTGCAGGTTGGCGGCAACATGCTGCTGCTTGATGAACCAACCAACGACCTGGATATCGAAACCCTGCGCGCGCTGGAAAACGCCCTGCTGGAGTTCCCGGGCTGCGCGATGGTCATCTCGCACGACCGTTGGTTCCTCGACCGTATCGCGACCCACATCCTGGATTACCAGGATGAAGGTAAGGTTGAGTTCTTCGAAGGTAACTTTACCGAATACGAAGAGTACAAGAAACGCACGCTGGGCGCAGATGCGCTGGAGCCGAAGCGTATTAAGTACAAGCGTATTTCGAAGTAATTACCGTTAAGCGCCGGATGGCGGCGTTACGCCTCATCCGGCCTACGAGGTTAGTGCGACTTGTAGGCCGGATAAGCGCAACGCCATCCGGCATTTACGCTATCTCTGCTCGCCCATCAACTCTTTCACCAACTCCACGCAGCGCAGAAATCGACCGTCATAGTCGGGTTCCTGAACGTGCACAAAATTGATATTGTTTTCCTGCAGCATCTCGACCAGCAGCGACTGAAACGCTTTTCTGTCAACCGAACTGCCGAGACTGCGTAAGCCATCCGCCACCCATGGAGTGTTGTTCTCCAGCAGGATCACCAGGTCAAAGCGATACTCGTCAATCAGGGCCTGCACAAACGGGTGTTCACGCCCTTCATACTTTTTGCAGAAGGCCTGAGTGGTAACGAAATCGGTGTCGATAAACGCCACTTTATTGGCATACTTGACAGCAAAATCAATGTATTGGGCTTGTCCCAGGGCGATTTTATCGTAGTCGGAATACTGCAACGCCATCTCATCACCGCCCAAATGGGAGAAGACGTAATCACGCCCATATTCCCACGCACTGGTAGTGTTAAAGATATTGGCGAGCTTGTTCACCAGCGTCGATTTTCCGCTCGACTCTCCGCCGAGGATCGCCACGGTGCGCACGAAAAACGGCTTCACTTCTGTAGGAATATACTCCCAGTAGCGAAACGGGTTCTCACGGATTTGCCCGCCGCTGATGTTCATAAACGTTCGTTTGGGATCCACCAGCACGGTTTCGATCCCCAGATGTTCCAGATACTGCGGGGCATCTGACTCTTCAGAGGTGTAAATCCAGTTAGGTTGGATCCCTTTCTCCTGCATAAACGTTTTGATCCCGTTGCTCCACACATCCCAACCGTGTGGATACGGCTCCATACCCTCTTCGTTGAAGGCATGAATACGGATATTTTTCTGATACTTAAAGGTTTGCAGCAGCCAGCGTAGACGATCGGGCACCGTGGGCTGTTGCGACATAGCGCTGTCTTCAAACAGGCTGCGATCGCGCGTGTCGTCATATCCCATGATGATATGCAGTTCATCGACCTGACTACACGCGCGCTGGATAAGATAGATATGGCCGGTATGCAGCGGATAAAACTTACCGAATACCACACCGATATTCTTCTGCTGGCGCGGAAACTCCAGCCCGAGAAACCGGTGCAACGCCTCCAGCTTTTGCGCGCTGGGACTTTTAATTTTGGCATTCAGCAGTTGACTTAAATATCCCTTGGTCATGCCACTGGCATCTGCCACCTGTTGCAGGGTACAGCCCTTTTGCTTAATGGCAGTTTTCAGATAATCAAATGACACAAGAGCCTCCTGCTGTAAAAATAAACGTAATACCCAATACCGCCGGAAAGACGGCGGGTATTTTATTATAGGTCGTCAAACACGCTTAAAGCATCCGTAAGCTTCTTAACGCCAAAGACCTGCATCCCTTCCGGCACTTTTTTTGGCACGTTGGCGGCAGGAACAATCGCCCGACGAAAGCCGTGCTTCGCCGCTTCGGAAATACGCTCCTGGCCGCTGGGTACCGGACGGATTTCGCCCGCCAGTCCCACTTCGCCAAAGACCACTAAGTCCTGCGGCAGCGGTCGGTCGCGCAGGCTGGAAACCATTGCCAGTAGCAGTGCCAGATCGGCGCTGGTTTCGGTAACCTTCACGCCACCGACCACGTTGACGAACACGTCCTGATCCGCCATCTGCAAGCCGCCGTGACGATGCAGCACGGCCAGCAGAATCGCCAGACGGTTCTGCTCCAGGCCGACCGCCACACGACGCGGATTCGCCATCATCGAATGGTCGACCAGCGCCTGAATCTCCACCAGCAACGGGCGTGTGCCTTCCCAGACCACCATCACTGAACTGCCGGAGGTGACTTCATCGCCACGGCTTAAGAAGATAGCGGAAGGGTTGCTAACTTCACGCAGCCCCTGTTCGGTCATGGCAAAGACGCCCAGTTCATTCACCGCGCCAAAGCGGTTTTTATGGCTACGCAGAGTACGAAAACGAGAATCGGCGTCGCCGTCGAGCAGCACCGAGCAGTCAATACAGTGCTCCAGCACCTTTGGACCGGCCAGCGAGCCGTCTTTGGTGACGTGGCCGACCATGACAATCGCCACGCCGCGCGTTTTGGCAAAGCGGGTCAGGTAAGCCGCGGTTTCACGTACCTGTGCCACGCTGCCCGGCGAAGACTGAATGTCCGCCATGTGCATCACCTGAATGGAGTCGATAACCATCAGCCTCGGCTGTTCTTCTTCGGCAATCAGGCAAATTTGTTCGATACTGGTTTCCGACAGCATGTTCAGATTCGCCGTCGGCAGACCGAGTCGATGCGCGCGCATCGCCACCTGTTGCAAAGACTCTTCGCCGGTGACGTACAGGGTTTTCATCTGCTCAGCGAGCTTGCACAGCGTTTGCAGCAGCAGCGTTGATTTCCCTGCGCCGGGGTTACCGCCAATCAGGATGGCGCTGCCGGGCACCACACCGCCGCCCAGCACGCGGTCAAACTCTTTAAATCCGGTGGAAAAACGCGGCAACTCTTCAAGGCTGATATCAGACAGCTTCTGCACTTTTGCGATGCCCGCATTCCCGGCATAGCCGCTGAGCCGCTCGTTACGCGCCACCGTTGGTGACGCGGCAAGGCGTACCTCGGTAATGGTGTTCCAGGCCTGACAGGCGCTGCATTGCCCTTGCCAGCGCGGGTAATCGGCCCCGCATTCGTTACAAACAAAGGCGCGTTTTGGAGCTTTGGCCACGTTTTACCTCTTTCGTTAGCGCGTTTACCGGACAGCGTGGGCGCTTATCCGGCCTACGGTCACTTTGCCATCAGGCAATTAAATCATTTCTGGTTCATGCTACCAGAGAGAATGCAGAACACGCCCATCAGGTCAGCGTGACGGATCGTAATCTCCGTCTTTTCATTCACTTTGGGTTTGGCATGATACGCTATACCCAGTCCAGCCGTTTTGATCATCGGCAGATCGTTGGCGCCATCGCCGATCGCCACCGTCTGCGCCATCGGGATCTCATACTCCTGCGCCAGGCGGGTCAGAGTGTTGGCTTTGTACTGCGCATCGACGATATCGCCGATCACGTTGCCGGTGAATTTACCGTCCATGATCTCCAGCTCGTTTGCCACAGCCGCCGTCAGACGTAGTTTGTTACGCAGATAATCGGCAAAGAAGGTAAAACCGCCGGAGGCAATTGCCACTTTCCAGCCGAGCGTTTCCAGTTTTAACACCAGTTGAGTCAGGCCAGGCATCAGTGGTAGCGTTTCGCGCACCTGGTGCAAAATATTGGCATCAGCGCCCTTCAACGTCGCCACGCGGCTGCGCAAGCTGGCGGTAAAGTCCAGCTCGCCGCGCATCGCGCGTTCGGTGACTTCCGCAACCATTTCGCCGGTTCCCGCCAGTTTGGCAATTTCATCGATACACTCGATCTGGATAGCCGTTGAATCCATGTCCATCACCAGCAAACCCGGCGTGCGCAAATGCGGAATTTTACCCAGTGGCGCAACATCCAGTTTGGCATCATGCGCCAGTTTTGCCGCACGCGGCGTTAACGAGCCCGCCAGACGAATCACCTGATAATCCTCAACGCACCACGCCGCCACGATCACCATCGCCGCACCCAGTTTGCTCTGGTATTGCGTTAACCGTTTTTTATCCAGCCCACGACCGTACAGCAGCCAGCCACTGCGGCCCGCGTGGTAATCCAGCGGCATGACTTCATCACCGCTTAAAGAGAGAGGCAGACCTGGCCACAGAGAAACATCTTCAGGTAGATCGCACCAGGTAATGTTAGGCATTAAAGCTCCTGTAAAATCGTTCGGGTCGGAATCATCAGGGGAAAATAACGCATGAGGCTACCCTGTAACCAGCGCTTCTGGCAACATTAAGTCTCAAATTTTCAGCAGGTGGAATATGGCTCGCACAAAACTGAAATTCCGACTTCATCGTGCAGTGATTGTATTGTCCTGCCTTGCGCTGCTCGTTGCTCTGATGCAGGGCGCGTCCTGGTTTAGTCAAAGCCACCAACAGCAGCGTAATCCGCAGCTCGAAGAGCTGGCGCGCACGCTGGCTCGCCAGGTCTCCTTGAACGTCGCCCCGCTGATGCGTACCGAAACGCCGGATGAAAAGCGCATTAAAGCGGTACTCTCGCAGCTCACGGAAAGTAGCCGTATTCTGGATGCGGGGGTCTACGATGAACAGGGAGACCTGATTACACGCACCGGTGAGAGCGTCAATGTTCGTGACCGACTGGCGTTGGACGGTAAAAAAGCCGGGGGCTATTTTAACCAGCAGATTGTCGAGCCCATTCAGGGAAGAAATGGTCCACTGGGCTATCTACGCCTGACGCTGGATACCCACACGCTCGCCACCGAAGCCAAGCAGGTGGATAACACCACCAACATCTTACGCCTAATGCTGCTTCTGTCACTGGCAATTGGCGTGGTGCTCACCCGTACCTTATTGCAAGGCAAGCGCACCCGCTGGCAGCAATCCCCTTTCCTGCTGACCGCCAACAAACCGGTACAGGAAGAAGACAACGAGAAGAAAGAGTAATAACAGAAAGGAAATCGACCATGACGACACTACGCCTGCTTATCTCAGACTCTTACGATCCGTGGTTTAACCTCGCGGTCGAAGAGTGCATTTTTCGCCAGATGCCCGCCACGCAGCGCGTCCTGTTCTTGTGGCGTAACGCCGATACGGTGGTGATTGGCCGGGCGCAAAACCCGTGGAAAGAGTGTAATACCCGCCGTATGGAAGAAGACAACGTGCGGCTCGCCCGTCGCAGCAGCGGCGGCGGCGCGGTGTTCCATGACTTAGGCAATACCTGCTTTACCTTTATGGCCGGTAAACCGGAATACGACAAAACCATCTCTACCGCTATTGTCCTCCATGCCCTGAACGCGCTGGGCGTAGACGCCGACGCCTCCGGACGTAACGATCTGGTCGTGAAAACGCCAGACGGCGATCGCAAAGTTTCCGGCTCTGCTTATCGGGAAACGAAAGACCGCGGATTCCACCACGGCACGCTGTTGTTGAACGCCGATCTCAGCCGCCTGGCAAACTATCTCAATCCGGATAAAAAGAAACTCGCCGCCAAAGGCATCACCTCGGTTCGCTCACGCGTAGCGAATCTAACGGAGCTGTTGCCGGGCATCACCCATCAACAGGTCTGTCAGGCCATCACGGAAGCCTTTTTTGCCCACTACGGCGAACGTGTCGAAGCGGAAATTATCTCGCCGGACAAAACCCCGGATCTGCCGAACTTTGCCGAAACCTTTGCCCGTCAGAGCAGTTGGGAGTGGAATTTTGGTCAGGCGCCTGCGTTCTCGCACCTTCTGGACGAGCGTTTCACCTGGGGCGGCGTTGAGCTGCATTTCGACGTGGAAAAAGGTCATATCACCCGTACGCAGGTCTTTACCGACAGCCTCAATCCCGCGCCGTTAGAAGCGCTGGCGGGTCGTCTGCAGGGGTGTTTGTACCGTGCGGATATGCTGCAACAGGAGTGCGAAGCGCTGCTGGTTGATTTCCCAGGGCAGGAGAAAGAGTTACGCGAGCTGTCAGCGTGGATTGCCAGTGCAGTGAGCTAAACGCTGGCCTGAAAATGCCGGATGGCGGTCCGGCATACATCGATTGTAGCCCGGTAAGCGCAGCGCTACCGGGCATCACAACACTTACTCTTTATCGCCCAGCAGAACGGATTCCAGTGCGATTTTGATCATGTCGTTGAAGGTCGTCTGACGTTCAGCGGCAGTGGTCTGCTCGTGAGTACGGATATGGTCGGACACGGTGCAGATGGTCAGCGCTTTCGCACCAAACTCAGCCGCAACGCCGTAGATACCCGCCGCTTCCATTTCCACGCCCAGCACGCCGTATTTTTCCATTACGTCGAACATTTCGCCGTCCGGAGAGTAGAACAGGTCAGCGGAGAACAGGTTGCCCACGCGCGCGTCTACGCCCAGCGCTTTTGCCGCATCAACTGCATTACGCACCATGTCGAAGTCAGCGATAGCTGCGAAGTCATGATCTTTAAAACGGATACGGTTTACTTTGGAGTCGGTGCAGGCACCCATACCGATAACCACGTCACGCAGTTTAACGTCCATACGCACAGCGCCGCAGGAGCCTACGCGAATGATTTTCTTCACGCCAAAATCGGTGATCAGCTCTTTGGTGTAGATAGAGCAGGACGGGATACCCATCCCGTGACCCATAACGGAGATCTTACGGCCTTTGTAAGTACCGGTGAAACCTAACATGCCGCGAACGTTGTTCACTTCACGAACATCTTCGAGGAAAGTTTCAGCAATATGCTTTGCGCGCAGCGGGTCGCCCGGCATCAATACGACGTCAGCGAAATCACCCATTTCTGCATTAATATGTGGAGTTGCCATCTTCAGTTCCCTTTTGATTTATTGTTTTTGTCGGGGGGGTAGCACTGCCTTACCCAACCGACAAAACGAATTCAAATACCCTAAGGATTTCGCGTTGTAGGAAGGCGACGAATTCGGAACCCCCGGGAGCATAGATTACCTATGTGACCGGGGTGAGCGAATGAAGTCAACGCATCTACAGCGCGAAAGACAACGGGTATCACAGCATGTTTTTACCGTAGTCCATCGGCGATGTACCAAAGTAGCTCGCCAGCGTCTGGCCAATATCCGCGAAAGTTTCACGGTGGCCTAAAGAACCTGGTTTCACTTTCGGGCCGTAAACCAGCACCGGAATGTGCTCACGGGTGTGGTCAGTGCCGGTCCAGCTCGGGTCACAGCCGTGGTCAGCGGTCAGGATCAGAATGTCATCTTCACCCACCAGTTCCATCAGTTCAGGCAAACGGCGGTCGAACAGTTCCAGACCTGCAGCGTAACCAGCGATATCGCGACGATGTCCCCAGGAAGAGTCGAAATCAACGAAGTTAGTGAAGACGATGGTCTTATCACCCGCTTCTTTCATCTCTTTGATGGTGGCGTCGAACAGCGCGTCCAGGCCGGTAGCTTTCACTTTTTTGGTGATGCCACAGTTAGCGTAGATATCCGCGATTTTACCGACGGAAACCACGTGACCGTCTTTCTCGTCGACCAGTTTCTGCAGCACGGTCGGTGCTGGCGGCTCAACGGCCAGATCGTGACGGTTACCGGTACGCTGGAAATTACCCGCTTTATCACCGATAAACGGACGCGCGATAACACGACCGATGTTGTAACCACCTTCGGTCAGTTCTTCACGAGCGATTTCACACAGTTCGTAGAGTTTATCCAGGCCAAAAGTCTCTTCGTGACAGGCAATCTGGAACACGGAGTCTGCGGAAGTATAGAAAATCGGCTTGCCGGTTTTCATATGCTCTTCACCCAGTTGATCCAGGATCACGGTACCGGAAGAGTGGCAGTTGCCGAGGTAGCCCGGCAGGTTGGCACGTTTGACCAGTTTATCCAGCAGTTCCTGCGGGAAGCTGTTGTCATGATCGGAGAAATAACCCCAGTCAAACAGAACCGGAACACCCGCGATTTCCCAGTGGCCAGACGGCGTGTCTTTCCCGGAAGAGAGTTCATGCGCCCAGGCGTAGGCACCAATCACTTCCGCGTTACCGTCCATACCAGCAGCAATTTTACCGGTAGAACCTTCGTGAGCTTTCACCAGGCCCAGACGGGTCAGGTTAGGCAGATTCAGTGGACCTTTGCGACCCTTGTCAGCTTCGCCTTTCGCACAGGCTTCTGCAATGTGTCCCATAGTGTCTGAGCCTACGTCGCCAAAGCGATCCGCATCTTCAGTCGCACCAATACCAAAGGAGTCCAGCACCATAATAAATGCACGTTTCATCTTGTTCTCCAACATCTGCGCCGCAAAAAAGCGATCAGATCAGTATACAGTTATTCGGTAATACGACGATAGACTGTCGGTGTAATTTCTGGCGCTTTATCGTCAAGGCTAATTGCCGCTTTGACCGCTTTCGCCGCTTCCTGCCAGCTGGCTTCGTCTTTGGCGTGGATCACCGCCAGCGGACGCTGTCCGTCTACGCTGTCGCCCAGACGCGCCATGTCGCTAAAGCCAACGCTGTAATCAATGGTGTCCGAAGCCTGACGACGACCGCCGCCCATGGAAACAACCGCCATTCCCAGCGCACGGGTATCCATAGCGCTGACAAAACCTTCGGTATCAGCATATACCGCTTTGCTGAGCATTGCCGTCGGCAGGTACTTCGCATAATTTTCGACGAAATCGGTCGGGCCTTTCTGCGCCGCAACCATGCGACCAAAAATCTCTGCCGCTTTGCCGTTATCCAGCACCGCCTGCAATTTCGCACGGGCTTCGGCATCATCTTTCGCCAGATTGCCGGAGATCAGCATTTCCACGCACAACGCCATCGTGACGTCTAACAGACGTGGATTGCGGTATTCACCTGTCAGGAACTGCACCGCTTCGCGGACTTCTACCGCGTTACCTGCGCTGGATGCCAGTACCTGGTTCATATCGGTTAACAGCGCGGTGGTACGTACACCCGCCCCGTTCGCCACGCCGACAATCGCTTCGGCAAGCGCTTCAGAAAGCTCATAGGTCGGCATAAAGGCGCCGCTGCCTACTTTCACATCCATCACCAGCGCATCCAGCCCTTCCGCCAACTTTTTCGCCAGGATAGAGCCGGTAATCAGCGGGATGGAATCCACCGTCGCGGTAATATCGCGGGTGGCATAAAAACGTTTATCCGCCGGTGCGAGCGAGCTGGTTTGCCCAATAATCGCCACACCCACGTCTTTAATAATTTCACGGAAACGCGCATCGTCCGGGAAGATGTCAAACCCTGGGATGGCTTCCAGTTTATCGAGCGTACCGCCGGTATGCCCCAGACCACGTCCGGAAATCATCGGAATATAGCCGCCACATGCAGCGACCATCGGGCCTAACATCAGTGATGTTACGTCACCCACGCCGCCGGTAGAGTGTTTATCCACAATCGGGCCGTTCAGCTGCAGGCTTTTCCAGTCCAGCACGGTTCCTGAATCACGCATTGCCATGGTCAGCGAAACACGCTCAGGCATTGTCATATCGTGGAAGAAAATGGTCATCGCCAGGGCGGCGATTTGCCCTTCAGAGATGGTGTTGTCGCGAATCCCATTGATAAAGAAACGAATCTCTTCATCGCTCAGCGCATGACCATCACGTTTTTTACGAATAATTTCTTGTGCGAGAAACATGGTAACCCCCGATAAATCAGGTTAAATGCAGCGGAAAACCCACTGCAATGAATGATTACTCTAAACAATTCGAGTCGCAGGAAGCGGCAAGGAAGCTCATCCCCAGGCGCTTACTACAGTAAGTGACTGGGGTGAGGGAGTGCAGCTAACGCACCTGCGGCTTGCAGTATGACGAGTAATTAGTAGCTGCTTGCGCTCTTACCATCGCCGTGCCCCAGCGCTTTCAGCAGGCTCGCCAGCAGGCTGGATGCGCCAAAACGATAGTGACGGGAATCGGCCCAGTCAGCGCCAAACAGTTCGTCGGCAATCGCCAGGAACTGCTGTGCATCTTCTGCGGTACGCACGCCGCCTGCCGGTTTGAAACCTACAGTTTTAGAAACGCCCATGTCGCGGATCACTTCCATCATGATGCGTGCGCTTTCCGGCGTCGCATTTACCGGCACTTTACCGGTAGAGGTTTTGATGAAATCAGCCCCCGCTTTGATGGAGATTTCAGATGCTTTACGGATAAGACTCTCTTCTTTCAGCTCACCGGTTTCGATGATCACTTTCAGCAGCACGTTTGCCGCCGCACACGCATCTTTACATGCTTTAACCAGATCAAAACCAACCTGCTCGTTACCGGCGATCAGGGCACGGTAAGGGAACACCACGTCAACTTCATCCGCGCCGTAGGCAATCGCCGCGCGGGTTTCAGCCAGCGCAATCTCGATGTCGTCGTTGCCGTGCGGGAAGTTGGTCACGGTTGCAATACGGATGTCCGGAGTGCCTTGCTCTTTCAGCGTCTTACGCGCGATAGGGATGAAACGCGGATAGATGCAAATAGCGGCAGTGTTGCCTACCGGGGTCTTCGCCTGATGACACAGCGCGATCACTTTTTCATTGGTGTCGTCGTCATTCAGGGTGGTCAGGTCCATCAGTTTCAGTGCACGCAGGCTGCTTGCTGTTAAATCGGTCATAACATTCTCCAACGGCATCGCCGTATAAAATTTCACCTTGCGAGTTTGTTAGTATTCTAACATCCGCTCGCTATTACACTTCGATATACATCACAGTTAATGAAAACCACATACAGATTTGCATTACTCTAATGAGATCTACTTCAAATAAATCACCTTTCAAGAAGGGATGCGGTGGCATCAGGCGCATCCGGATCAAAGGTTGTGGCGGCGTTGCTTTCTACAATGGCGTTACACCTTCGGGATAAAAAGGAATCAACGATGCCCACTTCAAGCGAACTCGCGCTGCAACAGCGTTGCCAACAAATCGTGACCAGTCCGGTGCTCAGCCCTGAGCAGAAACGCCACTTCCTGGCACTGGAGGCTGAAAACGCGCTGCCTTACCCGCAACTACCTGCTGAGGCTCGCCAGGCGCTGGATGACGGGGTGATCTGCGATATGTATGAAGGTCATGCCCCGTTCAAACCGCGCTATGTTTTACCCGACTACGCGCGTTTTCTGGCTAACGGTTCCTCATGGCTGGAACTGGAAGGAGCCAGGGATCTTGATGACGCGTTATCCTTACTCACCATCCTGTATCACCACGTTCCGTCAGTCACCTCGATGCCGGTCTATCTCGGCCAGCTCGACGTTCTGCTGCAACCGTATGTTAGAATTCTAACACAAGATGAGATCGATATTCGAATAAAACGTTTCTGGCGTTATCTCGACAGAACCCTGCCAGACGCATTTATGCATGCCAATATCGGCCCCGCAGATACGCCTGTCACCCGTGCAATTTTACGCGCAGACGCAGAGTTAAAGCAGGTTTCGCCTAATCTGACGTTCATTTATGATCCGCAAATTACACCTGACGACCTGCTGCTCAACGTGGCGAAAAATATCTGCGAGTGCAGTAAGCCGCACATTTCCAACGGCCCCGAAAATGATAAAATTTTCACAAAAGGTCAGTATGGCGTCGTCAGCTGTTACAACTCGTTGCCGCTCGCCGGGGGTGGAAGCACGCTGGTCAGGCTCAATCTGAAAGCCATCGCAGAGCGCAGCACCTCTGTCGATGACTTCTTTACGCGCACCCTACCGCACTATTGCCAGCAGCAAATCGCCATCATTGATTCACGATGTGAATTCCTCTATGAAAAATCACATTTCTTTGAGAATAGCTTCCTGGTGCAGGAAGGGTTGATTGATCCCGAACGTTTTGTCCCTATGTTCGGCATGTATGGCCTGGCGGAGGCGGTGAATCTGCTGTGCGATAAGGCGGGGCAGAATGCTCGCTACGGAAAAGACGAGGTCGCCAATCAGCTCGGCTATCGCATCAGCGCCCAACTGGCGGAGTTTGTAGAAAGTACCCCGGTGAAATTTGGCTGGAAGCAGCGCGCAATGCTGCACGCACAGTCAGGGATCAGTTCTGACATCGGCACCACGCCGGGCGCGCGTCTGCCCTACGGCGATGAGCCGGATCCGATCACTCACCTGCAAACCGTCGCGCCGCATCATGCGTATTATCACGCTGGGATCAGCGACATTCTCACGCTGGATGAAACCATCAAGCGCAATCCTCAGGCGCTGGTGCAATTGTGCCTCGGGGCGTTTAAAGCTGGGATGCGTGAGTTTACTGCCAACGTGAGTGGTAACGATCTGGTCCGCGTCACCGGCTATATGGTACGCCTGTCGGATCTGGAAAAATATCGCGCCGAAGGTTCACGCACCAACACCACCTGGCTGGGCGAAGAAGCCGCGCGCAATACGCGCATTCTGGAACGACAACCTCGCGTGATTAGCCATGAACAGCAGATGCGCTTCAGTAAGTAAGATCATTCCTTTCTCCTGCGTCGACGGGCCGGGCAGTCGCCTGGCTCTGTTTCTGCAAGGATGTAACCTGCGCTGTAAAAATTGCCACAATCCGTGGACGATGGGACGCTGCAACGACTGCGGGGAATGTATCCTGCATTGCCCGCATGAAGCGCTGAGCCTGAGTGCGGGGAAAGTGAGATGGCAATCCGACGTATGTCAGCAGTGCGATACCTGCCTGCACATGTGCCCACAGCAGGCCACGCCGATGGCGCAAACCCTGAGCGTTGATGAAGTGCTGCAGCATATTCGCAAGGCGGTGCTGTTTATTGAAGGAATTACGGTCAGCGGCGGCGAAGCGACCACCCAGTTGCCGTTTATCGTGGCGCTGTTTAACGCGATCAAAACCGATCCGCAGCTGCAACACCTGACCTGCATGGTAGACAGCAACGGCATGCTGAGCGAAACCGGCTGGCAAAAACTACTGCCGGTATGCGACGGCGTAATGCTCGATTTAAAAGCCTGGGATAGCGCGTGTCATCGACAGTTGACTGGCCGCGATAACACGCTAATTAAACAAAGCATTACCTTTTTGTCCGGGCAGGAAAAACTTGCGGAACTGCGCCTGCTGGTTATTCCTGGCCACGTGGATTATCTACAGCATATCGATGCACTGGCGGCGTTTATCAAACGTTCAGGTGATGTACCAGTGCGGCTAAATGCCTTTCATGCGCACGGGGTGTACGGCGAAGCGAAAGACTGGCCGAGCGCCACGCCTGAGGATGTGGAGCAACTGGCGCAAAGATTGCGCGAGCGCGGGGTGGATAATTTGATCTTCCCGGCGCTGTACCTGTGATTGCCGGATGCGACGCATCCGTCGTCAGGCAATTAAAAATCAAATAACGCCGTCGTATTGCGATACAGCGCATCAGCGATAACATCCGCAGGTTCCGGGCGCAGCTCGCAGAGGACATCAAAGACTCTGACCACCTGCTCCGGGCGATTCGGCTGTCCCTGAAAGCCGTTGAGCGGCATATCCGGCGCGTCAGTTTCCAGCAGCAGTGAGTCCAGCGGCAGTTGCGCCATTACCTCGCGGGTTTTACTGGCGCGCGGATAGGTAATGGTGCCGCCCACGCCAATTTTGTAGCCCAGTTGCACAAAACGTTCGGCCTGCTGCACGCTCCCGGAAAATCCATGCACCACGCCGGTTCGCGGTAAAGCATGGCGTTTCAGGTGCATCGCCAGCTTGTCATGAGTGCGCCGCGAATGCAGGATCACCGGCAATTCGTAACGCTTCGCCAGCTTAAGCTGCGCTTCCAGCAGCCGCTCTTGCTTATCGAATTGCGGATCGTCCCGATAAAGATCCAGCCCAATCTCACCTACCGCCACCAGCTTTTGCGGACGCTTATCCAGCGCCTGCTGCAACTGCTCCAGGCAGTCATCGCTATGTTGCTCAATAACAATGGGGTGCAGCCCCAGGGCGGCAAACAATGGAGGGTAATTTTCCGCTAACGCCAGTACACGGGAAAAATTTGCCGCCTGGGTGGCCGGAACGATAATGCTTTGCACGCCGACGTCAGCCGCGCCCTGAATACTGGCAGATTCATCGCCCGTAAACGGCGGAAAATCAAAGTGACAATGCGTATCAATAAAACGATAACTCACGCCAAATCCTCATTATTAAACGTCGTGTCGTTAGCCTGAGGCGCATTGGTCACCACGGGGGCGTGAGCGTCGTTAGCCACCGGCGCAGGTGGAACCACGACCGGTCCCGGCACCATAATCTTCGGCGTCTGACGAGGCAACGGCGCATTTTTCGCCAACAGCTTGCCGACGGTTGCCAGGAAGTAACGACCACACAGGCGTCCGGTCTTGTAATCTTCCCGCAGCGCCGGAATACGGCTTCCTAATGCCATGCTATGGAGCGGTTTGGGCGGGTAGATCTCAAAGATACGCAGCTTGCCCGGCGGTTTCTCAATAAAACTCTGAATCGCGCGATAGCTGGCTTCATGGTGCTGGACCAGATTCAGCAGCGGTTGCAGGCTGCTTTCGCCCAGCCAGCGTTCCATACGCTTGAACCACTGCGGGGTGTAATACATTTGCGAAGGCACGGTGCGGATAACCACCAGCGTTTTTGCCCCCTGCTTCGCCGCTTCCTGCACGGGAATGGCGTCGCTGACTCCCCCATCGAGATAATTCACACCATCCAGCGCAACCCCTGCGCGGTAGAACCCGGGAATCGCGCTGGAGGCACGAATAAGATCGAGCCAGTTTTGCCGGTTCGGCGAAAAATAGCCAGGCGTGTAGTCATCGCCCCGACAGGCGCACATATAAAACGATTTCCCTGCGGCAAACAGGCGCTCGGCGTTATCCATCGCCAGTGGCATCTGAGACGCAGTCGAATCCACTAGCCAATCGAGATCGATTAAGTTTCCCCCGCGCACAAAGCGCACCGGGTCAAAAAATTCACGTCGGGTAGTGTAACGCATGATGACTTTACGGCCGTAACCCGGCTGGTTACAAAGATAGGCTGAAAGGTTTTGCGCGCCAGCGGAGGTCCCGTAGAAGAGATCAAAAGGATTGAACTGCGCGCGCATGAATTCATCCAGTACGCCAGCGGTGAAGATGCCTCTTTGTCCGCCGCCCTCACACACCAGCGCCATACTGCCTGGTTGAAACGGACGTAACGATAACGGCGCAATATTACCGAGCGTGACGGGTATTCTCTGCCCCACCTCTGCCTTCCTGTTGTTTTTGTAATAGAACAACAAAGTAACGCAAATTGCCTGATGCTAAAACCGTAAAAGCCAGTCCGGTGGACTGGCTTAGTAGCAAGTTATCTTTACGGTTAATCCCCAAAATAATTCGAGTTACAAGAAGGCGGCAAGGGCGTGAATCCCGATCTGCTTACTCTGGTAAGTGATACGGGCGAGCACGCGTAGCCAGCGCACCTTTAACTTGAAGAATAAAGGGGATGTCGCTAGGGCCGTTTACGACCTGTAAACAGGCTGACCAGAAACAGAATGATCCCCACCACAAAAACAATTTTCGCTGCGCCAGCAGCGGTACCCGCCAGTCCACCAAAACCCAGTGCAGCGGCAATTAACGCGATAACCAGAAATATGATGCCCCATCGAAACATGCGCTTCTCCTTTACCATAGTTAATGTCACCGCTTGATATGAGCACTCAGGCTGCCCATCGGCGATATTTTCAGTGTGGTGCACAACACGCCTCCCGACAAACGTCGGGAGGACGAATTAAGTCTAATTAGTGAGTTTTAAGATCGTTTTTGACGCTTTTCACGCCATCAATCGCTTTGGCGATGCTCTCAGCGCGATCGCTTTGAGCCTGTGATTCAACGGTTCCTGAAAGCTGTACCACGCCATCGGTGGTTTCAACTTTCACTTTGCGGGAAGGGACAATATCATCGGCCAGCAGCTTAGCTTTTACCTCACTGGTGATTGCCGTATCGCCCGCATAGCTTTTTACAGAAGTGTCTTTGCTATCACGTACGTGCAGTTTGTCGCTAACGGAGGTCACACCCTCAACGCCTTTGGCGACTTTAACTGCCTCTTCGGCTTGTGCCTGGCTTTCAACAAACCCGCTTAGCGTCACCACCTTCTGGTCGGTTTTAACGGAAATGTCGGTGCTCTTAATGCTATCGTGATCCACCAGCGCGGCTTTTACTTTCGCAGTGATGGTGCTGTCATCCATGAAATTACCGACTTTGTTCATGGAGCTATCGACTTTCTGCCCCGCACTTTCGACGCCGGATTGCGTTTTATCCGTCGTGGAGTTTTCTGCATAAGCAGAACCCGTTGCAACAGCGGAGGTCAGCATCACGGCCAGCAGCGTTTTAGAAATCTTAAGTCCTGTCATTGTCATCGATGTATTCCTGTATGTTTGCTAAAAGCTGCGCTCTGCCATAAAACGGCTTGAGCCAGCAACTAATCTTGTAAGTGGAATAAATATCAGCAATAGAAGCTGCAACAGGCAGCCTAAAAAGCATTTAACGCCGACATTTATGTCATCACATTGTTAAATATAGTTCAGGATTTCGTGATCGCAGCCCAGATTGACTAAAAAACGTGCAAACAAAAGAAAAACGAGAGGTTTTAAGAACATTCCGCAAGGGATTTAAAAGACAGGAAAAGTTGTAGGGCACGGCGGATACCGTGCCCTGAAGGTCGATTAGTGTTCGCGCGTTTTGCGGAACTGAACGTCAGGGTAACGTTCCTGGGTGAGATTCAGGTTAACCATGGTCGGCGCGATATAGGTGAGGTTATCGCCGCCATCCAGCGCCAGCTGAATTTCGTTTTTACGCTTGAATTCTTCGAATTTCTTCACGTCAGAACACTCTACCCAGCGTGCTGTCGCTACGTTGACCGACTCATAAATCGCTTCAACGTTGTATTCGCTCTTCAGTCGTGAAACCACCACGTCGAACTGCAGCACACCAACAGCGCCCACGATCAGATCGTTATTAGCGATCGGACGGAAAACCTGCACTGCGCCCTCTTCGGACAGCTGAACCAGCCCTTTCAGCAGCTGTTTCTGCTTCAACGGATCCTTCAGACGAATACGACGGAACAGCTCCGGCGCGAAGTTCGGAATACCGGTGAACTTCATCATTTCGCCTTGGGTAAAGGTATCGCCAATCTGGATAGTGCCGTGGTTGTGCAGACCCAGAATATCGCCCGGATACGCTTCTTCCACGTGAGAACGGTCACCGGCCATAAAAGTCAGCGCATCGGAGATAACCACATCTTTACCAATGCGCACCTGGCGCATTTTCATCCCTTTCTCGTACTTGCCGGACACCACGCGCATAAACGCCACGCGGTCACGGTGTTTCGGGTCCATGTTGGCCTGAATTTTAAACACGAAGCCGGTGAACTTTTCTTCTGAGGCTTCAACGACGCGGGTGTCGGTTTTACGGGGCATCGGCGCAGGCGCCCACTCCACTAAGCCATCCAGCATATGATCAACGCCGAAGTTACCGAGCGCGGTACCGAAGAATACCGGGGTGATTTCGCCCGCGAGGAACAGCTCATGGTCGAACTCGTTAGACGCGCCCTGCACCAGCTCCAGCTCGTCGCGCAGCTGCTGCGCCAGGTCTTCCCCCACGGCGGCATCGAGTTCCGGGTTGTTCAGACCTTTAACAATGCGCACTTCCTGAATGGTGTGGCCTTTACCCGTCTGGTACAGGTAAGTTTCGTCTTTATATAGGTGATAGACGCCTTTGAACAACTTACCGCAGCCAATTGGCCAGGTGATCGGCGCACAGCCGATTTTCAGTTCATTCTCGACTTCATCCAGCAGCTCCATCGGATCGCGGATGTCACGGTCGAGTTTGTTCATAAAGGTCAGGATCGGGGTATCACGCAGACGGGTAACTTCCATCAGCTTACGGGTCCGGTCTTCAACACCTTTTGCGGCGTCGATGACCATCAGGCAGCAGTCCACCGCCGTCAGAGTACGGTATGTATCTTCAGAGAAGTCTTCGTGCCCTGGGGTGTCCAGCAGGTTTACCAGGCAGTCATGATATGGAAACTGCATCACAGAGGTGGTAATGGAGATACCACGCTGTTTTTCCATTTCCATCCAGTCAGATTTCGCATGCTGGCTGGAGCCACGGCCTTTTACCGTACCGGCGGTCTGAATCGCCTGTCCGAATAACAGTACCTTTTCAGTAATTGTCGTTTTACCGGCATCCGGGTGAGAAATAATGGCAAAAGTGCGGCGTTTGGCCACCTCTTGCAAATAAGGAGACAACGTCATAGTCAAATCTTCTTAGGTAAGCACGGCAACAGGCCGTGCAAGTTGAATACGAAAAATTGCGGCTATTTTACCCATCAACGGGGGGGAGGCAATCAGTGTTTACACAGGAGCCGCTCCAGTTCACTTAATGACGCCACGGTCCAGGTCGGCTGAATGCCCGCTGGCTGCTCGCGGTGGTGCGTATTTAGCCAGCAGGTGGATAGCCCGGCGTTAATGCCGCCAAGAATATCGGACTCTGCGGTGTCGCCCACCATCAGTACGTGAGAACGCTCAGGATTGCCCGCCTGCTCCAGCGCATGGTCAAAAATACGGGGATCGGGTTTTGCCACGCCAACCTGCTCAGAAATCACCAGCAGGTCGAAATAGTCGCGCAGCCCCGTCCGCTCAAGGCGGATTTGCTGCAACGCCGTAAAGCCGTTAGTAATAATACCGATTTTTGTTTTATCACGAATCGCATTGAGCAGAGAAACCGCCCCTGGCAACGGCGAGCAGATCTCCGCCATCGCATTGATAAAGGCGTCATTAAGCTGGCCTGGCTCAACCTTCAGGCGTTCAGCCCAGCTCTGAAAACGAGCGTGCTGGAGTTGTAATGAGGTTATCGCACCGTTTTGATAATCCACCCACAGCGGTTTATTTACGGCCTGGTAGTCCTGAAAATCTTCAGCGGTAAAGGTAATGCTATAGTCGAGAAACATCCGCTGTAAGCCGGTAAACGAGTCAAACGTAAACAGCGTTTCGTCGGCATCAAAGAAAATCCAGTCCCACTTCTTCATCATTACACCTTGTCTTACATGCTGATTGGCAATGCCATTATAATGGCGTCTTCATGACCATCGGCCGTCGGATAGTAATTGCGCCGGATCGTCGCCTCGTTAAAGCCCAGGCTTTCGTACAGCGCGATAGCGGCAGCATTTGAGGCGCGTACTTCAAGCCACAGTGTCAAAATGCCACGCTTTTCCAGCTCATCGATCAGGTATTCCAGTAGCTCACGCCCCAGGCCCCGGCGCTGAAAGTCAGGATCGACGGCAATATTGAACAGCGTAGCTTCATCCAGCACGACCTGTGTAATCGCAAAGGCGGCCATTACGTCGTCAACCCTCAACTGAAAATTGAGGTAGCGATCGCCCTGGTTGCTGGCAAATGTTTTTTCACTCCACGGAAAAGCGTGAGCGCGTTTTTCAATCTGAAATGCTGCAGGTAAATCAGTCGATTCGAGGGAAGAAATCGTGTTCATATGCGCAGATTTGTTGCCATAACGCGGCGCGGGCCGCGGGGTTTTCCCGTAATTCATTAAACGCAGGACTCTCGACCTGAGCGCCCTCCAGCAGCAGCGGCTCTTCGGTTCCCAGCCGCCAGCTATTACAGCGACTGCCCTGCGGCAGCATGGCGACGCGGTCAGGCGTCAGTTGTAAAACCTGATCCGGGCTGACGGTTAATGCGCGTAAAATATCGCTCATCAACGGTTCAGTTAGTGCGGGTAATTGTGCAGCAACCATCACCAAACGGACGTGCGCAGGAATTGAAATCGCGATCTCGCCCTGCAGTGCGCCGGGACGACGCAATGACCACTGCGTAATGCCCAGTTGCTGTAACTGCCAGTCTCGTCGGGATGTCATAGCGAAACACTCCTGTCTATCAGGGGCGCAAATATAGCAAATTTGTCGAATCCGTGCCATCAAACAACTATAATCCCCCGCTGTACAATTTAAGGAGCACTCCATGTCTGCTTTTACCCCGGCAAGTGAAGTCTTGCTGCGCCACAGTGATGATTTCGAACAAAGCCGTATTCTGTTTGCCGGTGATTTGCAGGATGACCTGCCTGCCCATTTTGAATGCGCCGCCAGCCGTGCGCACACTCAGCAGCTTCACCACTGGCAGGTGCTTAACCGCCAGATGGGCGACAACGTTCGCTTTAGCCTCGTCGCCCAGACCGATGACGTTGCCGATAGCGATACGCTGATCTACTACTGGCCGAAGAATAAGCCGGAAGCCCAGTTCCAGTTGATGAACATTCTGTCGCTGTTACCGGTGGGCACCGATATTTTTGTTGTTGGTGAGAACCGCAGCGGCGTTCGTAGCGCAGAGCAGATGCTGGCCGAATACGCGCCGCTGAACAAAGTCGACAGCGCGCGTCGCTGTGGCCTGTACCATGGTCGTCTGGAAAAACAGCCGGTCTTTGATGCAGAAAAATACTGGGATGAATACCAGACCGAAAATCTGACCATCAAAACGCTGCCGGGCGTATTCAGCCGTGACGGCCTGGATGTTGGCAGCCAACTGCTGCTCTCCACGCTGACGCCGCACACCAAAGGCAAAGTTCTGGATGTCGGCTGCGGTGCAGGCGTACTCTCCGTCGCCTTAGCCAGCCACTCGCCAAAAGTGCGCTTAACCCTGTGCGATGTTAGTGCCGCCGCCGTTGAAGCCAGCCGCGCAACGCTTGCTGCCAACGGTATTGAAGGAGACGTAATCGCCAGTAACGTCTTTTCTGACGTGACGGGTCGCTTTGATATGATCATCTCCAACCCACCGTTCCACGACGGGATGCAGACCAGCCTCGATGCCGCGCAAACGCTGATTCGCGGTGCAGTGCGCCACCTCAACAGCGGCGGTGAACTGCGTATCGTGGCGAACGCCTTCCTGCCTTATCCGAAGGTACTGGATGAAGTGTTTGGCTTCCACGAAGTTATCGCGCAGACCGGTCGCTTCAAGGTCTATCGCACCATCATGACGCGTCAGGCGAAGAAGTAGAACGGCCATCCCATGCCGGATAAGGTGCCTGCACCGCCATCCGGCAGGGTTTGCTAAATGCGGGGTGGCACTTCGTTTACACGGCCTGCGTTTAGCGCCCATTTTTACATCAATTAAGCGCGTCCTGGGCAATTAACTATTGACGAAAAGTTGAAAACCACTAGAATGCGCCTCCGTGGTAACGATACTTTTTTGAGTGTCGATGGTATGCGAAGGTGGCGGAATTGGTAGACGCGCTAGCTTCAGGTGTTAGTGTCCTTTCGGACGTGGGGGTTCAAGTCCCCCCCCTCGCACCATAATCCACGTTGATATTGCTCGCACTGGGCGAAGGTGGCGGAATTGGTAGACGCGCTAGCTTCAGGTGTTAGTGTCCTTAGGATGTGGGGGTTCGAGTCCCCCCCCTCGCACCAACGAGGCGATATCAAAAAATAAGATGACTGTGCGAAGGTGGCGGAATTGGTAGACGCGCTAGCTTCAGGTGTTAGTGTCCTTAGGATGTGGGGGTTCGAGTCCCCCCCCTCGCACCAATTATCTTATTTCCCTCTTGATTTTCTTCCCTGTTTTGTTCATCCCTGATTCCCGTTCATCATCACCAGAACAATGCCGCCGATCAGCGCCGCACATGAAGGCAACAGGACAAAATGCCGCAAACGCTTGTGGTACAGCATGAGTGAAGTCAACAGTAATCCTAATACAATCATCGCCTTCCATACGTAGACCGACAGGTCGCTAAATGCCATCCCGGCAATCAGTATTCCCGGCAGCAGAACACCCCATCCACTGCCCAGCGTACGTTGCAACATGGTACCACCTATGACATTGATAATGATAACCAATATCATATGATAAATTTTCTCATTTGTCAGCTAGGAGGCACTATCAATTATATGAGTTTTACTTAACGATTGATGACATGAATAATTTAAGGTGATAAATTGCTCGCCGGTTAGCTTTTCAACTAAAAACAATAAAAACCTCTGCGAATGATACCCCGTTCGTTATTTGTTTTATTTACCAACACACCTTCGTACATTGCAGATAACTAACAATATTTACCTATGACAGTACAATCCTGGCGAGCTCTGCGCACCAAAAAATACCAACTCTCTTTACGATTATTTCTGCTGCTCAACGCAGTCTCCGCACTGTTTACGCTTTTTTTTCCCTGTTTGCCGTCAAAGCGTTGTCAGTACCGGCATTGCTGATTCTCGTGATGAGTACATTGTTGCTGGCATGGCATAGGAAATATGTGGATAAAAGAATTAATCTTCCTTTTATTTCAATCGTTTTTGGTTTGCTATGGGCATTACATATTTTCCTGAAATATAACGCTCTGGGTCATAATGATTATTATTTTCTATTAATCGCGCTTCTCAGCGTGCTGTTTATTGGTTCTATCGCTTTTGCCAATAATATCATCGCGTTTACGCTTCACTCATTGCCTTCCGTCGCCGTCTGTTTATGGCTGAATGGCAGCGAGCATGGTTTGCGAATTTTCTATTTTATGGCGCTACCCATGGCCGGGATCGCCATCCAGCATGTGATACAGAAGCGCTACGATGGCTTCGCCCAGCAGCTGATGTATAAACTGCTGGAAGAACGGGAAACCCTGAACGGGCTCAGCATGCTCGACCCGCTAACCGGTTTGTACAATCGTCGGGGGCTGCAACACCGACTCGATACGCTGTTGGCCTTGAGCAACGCGAAGCACTACGTCTTGCTACTGGATATCGACCATTTCAAAGCCTATAACGATCACTACGGTCATATGATGGGAGATCAGGCGCTGATCCGCGTCTCTGCCGCAATTCGTGACTCCGTGCGCTCCCGGGACGTGGTGGCGCGCTTTGGTGGGGAAGAGTTTATGGTTTTGCTGACCGCGGTCGATCCCCAGCAGGCCCAGGCTGCCGCCGAACGTATTCGCCAGAAGGTGTACGACCTTAAAATTCCTCACATGTTTAACGAGAGCGTGGCAACCAACGTAACCGTGAGTATTGGTATTGCGCCTCTGGTCGAGCAGGATATTGATGCCGCTGTTGCCCGAGCGGATAAAGCCCTTTATGAGGCCAAGAGCCTTGGGCGCAACAGTACGCTGGTCAGCGATGACCTGCGGGTAAACTGCCCTTCTGCCTGAGCTATCTGTGCGGTGTGGCCCGGGATGGCGACAAAGATCTTGCCATCGCTCAATGTCAATTATAGGATTAGCAATCATTATCATTAAGATTAACATCCTTATATCGACATGGCTTATCGTTCCGCACCGATCGTTGAAGATGTCATCTGGCGTAGCCCTCTGCCTGCAAAGATGCCCTCGCTGGCTGCTGCCGTACGCGCAACGATAGCCAACACCCGTGAGCACCTGCTGGACTTCATTCGTCTTGACGAAACGCCCGTGCCAGGTGCGATGACGCTACATGAATGGACGCAATCAACGACGCTAAGTTCATTGCTGGCTGTCTATTCAGACCATATTTATCGCAATCAGCCCACGCTGCCACGCGAAAATAAGCCGCTGATTTCTCTCTGGGCGCAGTGGTATATCGGCCTGATGATGCCTCCGCTCATGGTGGCCCTGCTGACGCAAAAAGAGGCCATCGACGTCTCTCCTGAACACATGCACGTAGAATTCCACGAAACAGGCCGTGCTGCCTGCTTCTGGATCGACGTGCATCAGGATCACCAGGTCACGGCCCAGTCTCCTCAGCAACGCATGGAAACACTGATTCTCTCGGCGCTGACGCCGGTTGTGCAGGCGCTGGAAGCGACAGGCGAGATCAATGCGAAGCTTATCTGGAGCAACACCGGATATTTAATTCACTGGTATTTAACGGAAATGAAGCCGTTATTAGGTGAAGAACTGCTGACCACACTGCGCCAGACCTGTTTTTTTGAGAAACAACTCTCCTGCGGTCAGGATAATCCCCTGTGGCGTACCGTTGTTCCGCGCGAGGGACTGTTAGTGCGCAGAACCTGCTGCCAGCGCTATCGCCTGCCCGATGTCCAGCAATGCGGTGACTGCACGCTGAAGTAAGCGAGGAGCCGTAGCCCCTCGCCCGTCAGTTACGCAACCTGCTGATTTTCTTCTTCTATACGCTGTGCTTCTTCTTTTTCCTGCGCTAATAGCTGCTTTTCGTAAACCTTAAAGAATGGGAAGTAGATAACGGCAGACACCAGTGCCAGCAGGACAACCAGAATGGCCGCACGATAGTCCCAGCCTAACGCCCACGCCGCGCCAACCGGTGCCGGGGCCGTCCAGGGAACCACTGAAATCACCCGCCCAATCAAATCCAGCTTCATCGCCGCCCAGGCCAGCACTGCGTTCACCATCGGGGCCAGCAGGAAGGGAATAAAGAACACTGGGTTCATGACAATCGGTGTACCGAAAATCACCGGTTCGTTAATATTAAAAATGCTCGGAACAACGCTCAAACGCCCGATCGATCGTAGATGGGCCGAACGGCTACGCAGATAGCAAATCACCAGCCCCATCGTCGCGCCGGAACCTCCAACCACAATAAAGAACGTCCAGAACGCTTCCATAAAGATATGCGGTAAAGGCGCGCCCTGCGCCAGCGCCGACTGGTTCATCCCGAGATTGGTGAGCCAGAACATTTGCAGCATTCCCGACACAATTGCCGCGCCATGTATACCCGCAAACCACAGCAGATGGCCGATCAGCACCGCCAGCAGTATCGCTGGCAGAGAATCCGCTGCAGACACCAGTGGTTTAAAGATGGCCATGATGGCCTGCGGGATCAGCATGTCAAACTGCGACTGAATCACCAGACTCAGCGGGTACAGCGTCAGCACCACCACCAGCACAGGGATCAGCAGATCGAAGGAGTTTTTGATCATCGGCGGCACCTGATCGGGTAAACGAATGCCGATGTTGTGCGCCTTCAGGAAGCGCATCATTTCAACGCAGTAAATAGCCACCAGGATGGCAGTGAAAATCCCCGTACCGCCCAGGCTATCAACCGGCATAGTGCCTTTGGTTTTCGGTGCAGCAATCAGCAAAAAAGCCATGATCGATAGCATCGCGCACATGAAAGGATCTAGCTGATGTGACTTCACATAGTGCTTGCCCAGGTTATAAGCGATAGCCGCACATATGTAGACTGACATGATCCCCATCGTCATATCAAACGGTGTGAGGATTTGGCCTTCAAACTGTTTCGCCATATCCAGCCACGCACGTGCAAACCCCCAGGTGGTATCCGGAGAAAAAGGTGGATAGGCGAAAACCAGCAGAAACGAGCCTACGATCATAAAGGGCATCGCCGAAATAAACCCATCACGGATAGCCATCACATGACGTTGTGAAGAGATGCGCCCGGCAACAGGGCTGACGTAATTTTCAACGAAGCGGAAAATCACATTAAACACAGCATGATTAGTAGACATAGCCGTTCTCCCGTTGTGCAAAACCCTGCAACCGTGCTGGTATCAACACCACCACGTAAAGCCCATTACTACTTTTCGCAACCGTGCCGGGAGGAACGCCAGCGCTACTGCATTTTGAGTTCAGTTTCATAGATGGCTCTTATTATGTAATACAGAGGAAGTGACAACTTCAGTATTAATCGCCATTTGAGCATTCTGCAACCGGTTACTGTAACCGGTTTCTTTGATTGTGAAGACGATCGAAAAACTGCCAATGTTGCCATGTTGTTACATTAAAATATTTACAGCGAGCTTGCCCCTATGACAAATTACGCCATGCGGTTTTCTGCTGGATGGAGCTGCCTGTAGGCGATTTGGAGAGAAGAATGAGTTTGCAATCAGTACGCCAATTTTTAGCGCAATATGCACCAGATATTGAGATTATCGAATTAGATCAGAGCACAGCTACCGTCGATCTGGCAGCGAAAGCCCATAACGTCGAACCAGGCCAGATCGCGAAAACGCTTTCGCTGAAGGTCAAGAACGACATTATTCTGGTCGTCGCCAAAGGTGATGCCCGGCTGGATAACAAAAAGCTAAAGAGCACTTTCGGTGCCAAAGCCCGTATGTTGAGTAGCGATGAAGTAGTGAACGCGACCGGCCATCCCGTTGGCGGCGTTTGCCCTTTCGGACTGGAAACGCCGATTTCGGTATACTGCGACGTTTCGTTGAAGCATTACGCTGAAGTGCTTCCCGCCGCAGGCGCCATCCACAGCGCCGTTCGTATCACGCCAGAAAGGATGGCTGAGCTGACTTCCGCCACCTGGGTGGATGTGTGTCAGTGATGATTCACGTTCCGTGCCGATAACGAAACCCGGCACGAAACGATCTAACATTACCCGCTAAGAAGCCGCCTGTAGAAAAGGTGCAGGTTCACCTGCACGCAGGTACAGCAGGATATCTGCAGCATCCAGCAGTCCGGCATCTGAGCTCACGCCCAGCTTGGACATCACATTAAATTTATGTGCCCGAATGGTTTTAATATTCCGCTCTAACTGAGCAGCGATCTGCGGCATTGAATAGCCATTCGACATAAAGCGCAGTATTTCTCGTTCTGTTGGACTGAGCATACGGCTTTGATTGATATACCAATGGTTTTTAGAACCTTCGTTTCCCCGGTTGGGGCCGTTCAATACCGTAAATAACGCGTCCTGCAGTACCGTTAATGAAGAAGATTTGCTCACAACGCCATCTAACGGCAACGGCGACAAAGAGCCGATTAATCGCGCTTCAGCGTCATCATCAGCAATCACCACCCGGCGAATACGCGGAAAATTTACAGCCAGTTCCGTCAGATAAGCTAACCCGGCCCTGCGATCGGTTCTGATTGCAGAGAGAGAGAAAATAACCGCCGAAAACGACGTTTTTAACATCACCTGACTAAATGCAGGCTGGCTCGAAAAGATATGAAGTTCGTATTGATTATCCGGCATGGTATTAAACAGGCTCTTAATACCGACGCTACTCATCGCGCACTTCTCTACCAGCGCAACGTTTCTTTTGATGCTTCGGCTTTCCATTCCGTGGTTTCTCCATAAACTGAAGGTAAATTCAATTCTCGCGATCCTTGAGAACTGTTTATCCAGGCGTACATTTCTGCATTGCTATGTATCGACAAGCGACGCATAGCGCTGTTCTTTTGGGCGCTGATCGTTTTATTGCTTTTCTTCAGCAATGTCGCAATCTGATTAATTCCCCAACCTTTTCCCAGGAGTCTCAGCACTTTCCTCTCCGAGAGGGTAAGTACAATTGAGCGGGCGCTATGGTCTGCTAATTCTGGCATCAGGGGCGGAGAGAGCAGAGACTTGCTAATTCTCTCGGCACGGCTATTTCCTGCGTGAATAATATTCACCAAACTTTCAATCGTCTCGGCATCAGATAACAGCGAACTGACAGGGCACATCAGCAATTCAATGGCCAGCGGATAAAAAACACGAGAAACGAGAAATATCCAATGAATATCGCGGTATTGAGATAATAAAGAATAATACTGTTCGCAGACTGAACGTGGATGATTACAGTCTCCGGATAAGTCAGCAATCACCAAATCGGCACAACGCAGCTGCAGCAACGTCAATTCTTCGACGGAGCGGCAGTAGGTAAGTTCATAATCAGCGAACTGCCCCTGCATTACACTTTTAAGTCCGGTTTGTACGATCGGTAATTTACTAATAATAATTGCGTTTTTGCAGCGTCCTGGCAACATATCTCCTCCACACTCACCAGTCCGTATTCGCACTTATTAAAAATCCCCTGATAAATTAAAAGTATTAATTAACAGGAAACCCTAAACAATAGACGAGGTGAATTGTTTATCCTTGGCTTTTATTTATAAACAAAGTTATACCGCTACAATCCCAGTAGCATCAAACTATTGAACCATCATGCCAATAATTACTCATGAATACACTCTTTGTACAATTAAAAGAACTACAATAGATCGTTAGCGTTGCTTACGTATTTTCCATCCTGATAAATAACATTACATTTTCATAAGTGCTGTCTTTATTGATAAGCAAGTGAGGTGTGCAAACGCATCAGACGTACGATCTGCATCTTTTTTCGACGCAAAGATTGATCTTAGCCAGAGCCAACAGGATCATGCTTCATGATAAAAAGAAGACATCCGCCACGCAAAGAGATCCTTTTCAGTCAGAGCGAGTCATGCAAACAGAGCAGTCGTCACAGCGAACGGTTACACGGTTATGTATTCAATGCGGTCTTTTTTTACTTCAGCATGGGGCAGAAAGTGCGCTGGTTGACGAGCTATCCACCCGCCTCGGGCTGGCGCTTGGCATGGATAGCGTAGAAAGCGCTATCTCCTCTAACGCCATCGTCCTGACCACCATTAAAGACGGGCAGTGCCTGACTTCAACGCGAAAAAATCAGGATCGCGGAATTAACATGCACGTCGTGACGGAGGTGCAGCACATCGTTATTCTGGCGGAACACAAACTGCTGGATGTTAAAGGCGTTGAGAAACGCTTTAGCCAGATTAAGCCGCTGCGCTATCCAAGATGGTTGGTCGCCTTTATGGTCGGCTTGTCCTGCGCCTGCTTTTGTAAACTCAATAATGGCGGATGGGATGGCGCGGTGATCACCTTTTTCGCCAGTATGGTGGCAATGTATATTCGCCAGATTCTGGCGTCCCGGCATTTGCACCCGCAAATCAACTTCTGCATTACTGCGTTTGTGGCAACCTCGATTTCTGGTCTGCTGCTGACCTTGCCGACGTTTAACCACACTCCAACCATCGCCATGGCCGCCAGCGTGCTGCTGCTGGTTCCGGGTTTTCCGTTGATCAACTCCGTCGCGGATATGTTTAAGGGACACATTAATACAGGGCTCGCTCGCTGGGCTATTGCCAGTCTGCTGACGCTGGCGACCTGCATTGGCGTAGTCATGTCGATGACCTTATGGGGGCTTCGCGGATGGGCGTGATCGATTTCATTTTGGCGCTAATGCAGGACATGATCCTGTCGGCGATTCCGGCGCTTGGCTTTGCCATGGTATTTAACGTACCACATCGGGCGCTCCCCTGGTGCGCGTTACTCGGCGCACTCGGCCACGGTTCACGAATGGTGATGATGAGCGCAGGATTTAATATCGAATGGTCAACCTTTATGGCGTCGCTACTGGTGGGCTGCATTGGGATCCAGTGGTCACGCTGGTATCTGGCGCATCCGAAAGTCTTCACCGTTGCGGCAGTAATCCCCATGTTCCCTGGGATCTCTGCCTATACCGCCATGATCTCGGCGGTAAAAATCGGCCATTTTGGTTACAGCGAAGCGCTGATGATCACGCTGTTGACCAATTTCCTGAAAGCCTCATCGATTGTTGGAGCGCTCTCTATCGGGCTATCCGTACCGGGATTATGGCTGTATCGCAAACGCCCGCGCGTTTAGCGGCACGCTTTGTTAGCTCTTCGCAGAGAGGGGAATCGCCCCCTCATCTGCTGCTCTCCTTCTTCTCTGTGTTACTATAAAAGCAGTCCCCTTCTCGGTTGTTGTTCAGTATTGAGAAACATTATGCCCAGCAAAATTTTGACGCCGGACGTCACTAGCATTGACGCCTTACTACACGATCACCACACGGTGCTGGCCAGGTCTGCGGGCGGCGCCGTAGCCGTATTCGCCAATAACGCGCCAGCATTTTACGCGGTGACGCCTGCACGACTGGCCGAGTTGTTAGCGCTTGAAGAGAAGCTGTCACGCCCGGGAAGCGATGTGACGCTGGATGCACAATTTTATGAAGAGCCGCAAACCGCTCCTGTTGTCGTGCCAATGGGGAAATTTGCGATGTACGCTGACTGGCAGCCCGATGCCGACTTTCAGCGCCAGGCCGCCCTGTGGGGCGTGGCGTTAAGAGAACCGGTCACCGCCGAGGAACTAGCCTCATTTGTCGCCTACTGGCAGGCCGAAGGCAAAGTCTTTCACCATATTCAGTGGCAGCAAAAACTGGCACGCAGCATCCAGATTGGCCGGGCCAGCAATGGCGGAATGCCGAAGCGCGATGTGAACAGTGTCAGCGAGCCTGACAACCATATTCCACCGGGTTTTAGAGGATAACGATGAAAAACGTTGGCGACCTGATGAAACGTCTGCAAAAAATGATGCCGGCTAATGTCGAGCCAGCCTTTAAAACGGGCGAGGAGCTGCTGGCATGGCAAAAAGAGCAAGGTGAAATTCGCGCCGCAGCGCTGGCCCGTGAAAACCGAGCCATGAAAATGCAGCGCACATTCAACCGTTCCGGTATTCGTCCACTGCATCAGAACTGTTCGTTCGATAACTATCGGGTGGAATGCGAAGGTCAGATGAACGCCCTGAGCAAAGCTCGCCAGTACGTTGAAGAGTTTGACGGCAACATCGCCAGTTTTATTTTCTCTGGCAAGCCCGGCACCGGCAAAAACCATCTGGCCGCCGCTATCTGCAACGAACTGCTGCTGCGCGGCAAGTCGGTGCTGATTATCACCGTTGCGGACATTATGTCAGCCATGAAAGATACCTTCAGCAACCGTGAAACCAGCGAAGAACAGCTACTCAACGATCTCAGCAATGTCGATTTGCTGGTGATCGACGAAATCGGGGTGCAGACCGAATCCCGCTATGAAAAGGTGATCATCAACCAGATCGTCGATCGTCGCTCGTCCTCTAAACGGCCAACCGGTATGCTGACCAACCTGACCATGGATGAAATGAATAAACTTCTCGGCGAACGGGTCATGGATCGTATGCGCTTAGGCAATAGCTTATGGGTAAACTTCAACTGGGAAAGCTACCGTAGTCGGGTAACCGGTAAAGAGTATTAACGTATTAGGACCACTCCTAAGACTGCCGGCGCTATACTGCGCTGAAAAGGCATAACACGAGTTGCATATAATGATGAAAACAACCAAACGTCTGCTGTGCTGTGCGCTTGCCGCCAGCACGCTCATCTCGACCAGCGTTTTCGCCGCCTCCTGGCAGGATTCGCTCTCCAGCGCGGCCAGCGAACTGAGCAAACAAAGCTCCGGCTCGCAGGGCGGCTCGTCGCTCTCTTCCCTGACCAGTCTACTGAATGGCAGCAATCAGTCGCTGACCTCCAGCAGCATGAATAACGCCGCCGGAATCCTGGAATATTGCGCGAAACAGAAACTGGCCTCGGTCACCGACACGCAGAACGTCAAAAACCAGGTGCTGGATAAACTGGGCCTCAGTGCTCCGGAGCAGAAACAAGACACCAACTATATGGACGGCATTCAGGGGCTGCTCAACGCCAAAGATGGTCAACAACTGGACCTGAACACAATTGGCAACAGCTCGCTGGCGAAGCAGGTAAAAACCAAGGCCTGCGATCTGGTGTTAAAACAGGGTATGAACTTCATTTCCTGACGCACGACATGCCGCGTATACCCTGCGCGGCATCAACCTGCTCCCCATAAAATTCACACGTCAAATAATCAGTAAATCCCCCGCAAAAAACACGCATATCTAAACCAATTCTGAATAACAACGTAATTTAATGTCACTACAATTGCAGCAATGCAACATCGCTATTACATTGTGCTTTCCCAAAATCATTAGCCTGCCTGGCGTTTGCCCGGTTTACTGAGGATCGATCGTTGTCAGAACTCATCTCCATTACTCTGTTTCTCGCTTCAGTGCTGATTTACGCCTGGAAAGCGGGTCGCAACACCTGGTGGTTTGCTGCCACGTTAACGGTGCTGGGGATTTTTATTGTCTTGAATATCACGCTGTATGCCAGTGACTATTTCACCGGCGACGGTATCAATGACGCGGTTCTGTACACGCTGACCAATAGCCTGACCGGCGCGGGAATTGGAAAATATATCTTACCTGGCGTCGGGATTGCGCTGGCCCTGACGACCGTTTTTGTCGCTCTCGGCTGGATTCTGCGCCGCCGTCGCCATCATCCGCATCATGTGGGTTACAGTCTGCTGGCCCTGCTGCTGGCGCTGGCCTCCGTAGACGCCAGCCCGGCGTTTCACCAGATAACCGAACTGGTAAAGTCGCAGTCGCGCGATGGCGATCCGGATTTCCCAACCTATTATAAAGAGCCGTCAAAAACGATTCCCAACCCGAAGCTGAATCTGGTTTATATCTATGGCGAAAGCCTCGAGCGCACCTATTTTAACAACGACGCGTTCCCGGATCTGACCCCGGAACTCGGTGCGTTGAAAAACGAAGGTCTGGATTTCAGCAATACCATGCAACTTCCGGGTACCGATTACACCATCGCTGGCATGGTCGCCTCCCAGTGCGGTATTCCGCTGTTTGCGCCGTTTGAAGGCAACGCCTCGGCATCGGTCTCCAGCTTCTTCCCCAACAATATCTGTCTGGGCGATATCCTGAAAAACTCCGGCTATCAAAACTACTTTGTGCAGGGAGCCAACCTGCGCTTTGCCGGCAAAGACGTGTTCCTGAAATCTCACGGTTTTGATCATCTGTACGGTGCGGAAGAGTTAAAAAGCGTGGTTGCGGACCCAGCCTATCGCAACGACTGGGGCTTCTACGACGATACCGTGCTGGATGAAGCGTGGAAAAAATTCGAAGAGCTTTCGCGTTCAGGCCAGCGCTTTTCACTGTTTACGCTGACCGTGGATACCCATCATCCAGATGGATTTATCTCACGTAGCTGCAACCGTAAACGTTATGACATCGACGGGAAGGCCAACCAGTCCTTCAGCGCGGTCAGCTGCAGCCAGGAAAACATTGCCGAATTTATCAATAAGATCAAAGCCTCACCGTGGTTCAAAGATACCGTTATCGTGATTTCTTCCGATCATCTGGCGATGAACAACACCGCATGGAAGTATCTGAACAAGCAGGATCGCAACAACCTGTTCTTCGTGCTGCGCGGCGACCAGCCACAGCAGGAGACGCTGGCGGTGAAGCGTAACACGATGGATAACGGGGCAACGGTACTGGATATTCTCGGTGGCGATAACTTTATCGGTCTTGGCCGCAGCAGTTTGTCGAGCGAATCCGTGTCTGAAGTGTTCCTGAACATCAAAGAAAAAATGCTGGCGTGGAAGCCCGATATCATTCGCCTGTGGAATTTTCCGAAAGAGATGAAAGAGTTCACCGTCGACCAGGACAAAAACATGATCTCTTTCTCCGGCAGCCATTTCCGCCTGCCGTTGTTGCTGCGCGTATCGGACAAACGCGTCGAGCCGCTGCCGGAAAGCGAATACTCGGCCCCGCTGCGCTTCCAACTGGCAGATTTCGCGCCGCGAGATAACTTTGTCTGGGTTGATCGCTGCTACAAAATGGCGCAGCTATGGGCCCCGGAGCTGGCGCTCTCCACCGACTGGTGCGTATCGCAAGGCCAGTTAGGCGGACAGCAAATCGTGCAGCACGTCGACAAAGCCAAATGGAAAAGTAAAACCGTGTTTAAAGACACGGTGATCGACATGGAGCGCTACAAAGGTAACGTTGATACGCTGAAAATTGTCGATAACGACATTCGCTACAAAGCCGACAGCTTCGTCTTCAACGTGGCGGGCGCGCCGGAAGAGGTTAAACAGTTTAGCGGCATATCACGCCCCGAATCCTGGGGGCGCTGGTCCAATGCGCAGCTCAGCAAAGAGGTGACCATCGAGTACAAGGCCCCGCTGCCGAAGAAATTCGATCTGGTCATCACCGCGAAAGCCTTCGGCGACAACGCCAATCGTCCTATTCCCGTGCGAGTTGGCCACGAGGAACAGACGCTGGTGTTAGGCCATGATGTCACTACCACTACCTTGCATTTTGATAACCCGGCAGATGCCGATACGCTGGTGATTGTCCCGCCCGATCCGGTCGCCACCAACGAGGGCAATATTCTCGGCCACTCGCCGCGTAAGCTGGGGATCGGGATGGTTGAAATCAAAGTGGTCGCTCAGGGCTCGTAACATGAAATGGCTGATGGCGCTTCGCTTATCAGCCTTACAGCCAGCCGCATTTATTGTCTGAAAAAAAACAGCGCCCAACACCACACCGGGCGCTGCATGGCAACCTTATTCCAGACTTTTCACTGCCTGGCGCATCCCCTGCACCAGAATCATTTCCAGGTTTGCCGTCACCTGCCCGGCAAACCCGGGCAGTAACGTCAAATCTTCCCCCCAGTGCGCCGCATCGCCGAGCACAGTATCCACCAGTTCACGCAGCGTTAAATCTTTGCCAACTCGCGGCCACAGACTGGCATACAGGCTAACCCACTGCTCATCATCCTGTATCGGATAGCGTTCTCCCTCCCGCTCTGCGCGATAAAACGCCAGCAGCGCCGCGAGGGCGAACGTTAACCGCACGGGCCAGCGCCCATTTTGCTGGCCCGCCAGCAGTTGCGGCAAAATGCGGGTACGGAATTTGGTCATCCCGTTAAGCGCAATGGCAAGCAACTGGTGACGAATGTAGGGGTTTTGAAAACGCCCGCTCACCGCGTCGGCAAATTCACGCAGTTCATCCGCCGGGAGATCCAATACCGGTATAATTTCCTCGCTAACCGCCCGCTCGACAAAATGGCGGACATCGGCATCCTGCATCGCTTCGCCGACGGTCTCCAGACCACACAGCCAGGCCACCGGCACCAACGCCGTATGCGCGCCATTGAGAATGGCGACCTTACGCTCTTTGTACGGTTTAATATCGCTCACTACCCGAATGTTCAGCGGGCACTGCGCCAGATTCAGCTCCTCGGCCAGCCACTGCGGCCCCTGAATCACAAACAGGTAAAAATGCTCCGCGGTATCGAGAAACGCATCGTGATAGCCAAGCGTAGCTTCCAGCGCGGCGGCTTCTTCTCGCGGGTAGCCGGTGACAATGCGGTCGACCAGCGTGGAACAGAAGGTGTTTGCCGTCGCCACCCAGTCGGCAAACGCCGGGGGAAGCTGCCAGTCCTGCGCATACTGCAGTACCAGCGTTTTGAGCGCCTCACCGTTATAGTCGATAAGCTCGCACGGGATAATGACCCAGCCCTTATCCACTGCACCCTCAAAATGATTAAAACGCTCCAGCAGCAGACGTGTCAGTTTAGCCGGAAAGCTTACCGGTGGCGCATCATCGACCCGGTCTGCCGCGTGATAGCTAATTCCGGCTTCGGTGGTATTCGAAAACACAAAGCGAATATCCGCATTGTGGGCCAGCGCCAGATACGCCGCGAAGTCCTGATACGGATTGATTTCGTTATTCACCGAACGGATCAGCCGCGCCTCGCTCACCGCTTCGCCCTGCGCGTTTAGACCGCGAATAAGCGTGGTATACAGCCCGTCCTGGGTATTCAGCGACGGTGGAAAATCGCTATTGATCGGGCGAACGATGGTCACGCCAGCGTTCAGAAAGGTTTGCTCGTTGAGGATATCCAGTTGCCAGTCGACAAACGCCCGCAGGAAATTCCCTTCACCAAACTGGATCACGCGCGTTGGGTAACTGGCACCCGGAAAATCACGTCGATTCAATGTCTTCATCACATTTACCCTCTCAGAACGTGATCACGCCTTTAATCAGTTCACGGTTGTTAATCACATCCCGTTCGTAGATTTCCGCCAGTGTGGCAAATGCGTAACGGTGCGTGAGCATCATGTCGGCGGTCAGTTTGCCTTCCGACATCAGGCGGCCCACTTTGGCAAAATCTTCCGGTGTGGCGTTGCGACTGCCCATCATGGTGGTCTCTTTCTTGTGGAACTCCGGATCGGAGAACTGCAAATCGCCTTTGAATAGCCCAACGAAAACAATGCTGCCGCCATGGCGAATCAAATTCACCGTGTTGTTCATCGCATGCTGATTGCCCGTGGCATCAATGACCTTTTGCGCCAGCGAACCGCCAAACTGGTCACGCAGTTGCGCATCAAAATCTTCAGCAGACGGATCGATAACCGGGAGCCCCAACCGGGAAACCACATGCTCCCGGCGAGCCGGACTGGTATCGGCGACCACCACCTGTGCGCCATCGGCTTTGGCAATCGCCGCCGCGCCCAGACCAATCGGACCGGCACCAACCACCAGCACCTGCTCACCCGGAGCCACCGCCGCCCGGCGTACCGCATGCGCGCTAATGGCATAAGGCTCAATCAGCGCCGCCGCCTGCGGATCAATTCCCTGCGCATCCAACAGGTTGGTGACCGGTACGGACAGGTATTCGCTGAAGCCGCCATCCTGATGCACGCCAATCACCGAAATCTTCTCGCAGCAGTTAGTGCGCCCGCTCAGACAGGCCGGACACTGCTGGCAGGCCACGTAAGGAATAACCGCCACCTGCTGACCATTTTTCAGATTCTGTATATTTTTGCCCAGCCCGACAATTTCCCCACATATTTCATGCCCCAGTACACGTGGATAGCTGAAAAATGGCTGATTGCCACCCCAGGCATGAATATCGGTACCGCAAATCCCGACTGATTTAATTTTTATTAATGCTTCACCCTCACCCGGAATAGGTATTTCACGCTCTTTCCAGACTAATTTTTTAGGTTCCTGGCAAATCAACGTATTCATCGTAGACATGATTCTGCTCTCCTGTTTTTTTGTTGCCTCAGATATCAACGAAAATAAAAAATCCGGAGAAAGCAGAAACACAATCTGTGAATCCCAGCGCATAAAAATGTTTTAAATCGGGTTTTAATACGCAAAAAGGAGAAGCCATGAGCCGTTCACAGAACTTACGCCACAATGTGATTAACCAGATAATCGATGATATGGCGCGTGGTCATATCCCTTCCCCCCTCCCGTCGCAAAGCGCGCTGGCGGAGATGTACAACATCAGCCGCACCACCGTGCGCCATATGCTGAGCCACTTAGGCGAGTGCGGCGTGCTGACCCAGGTCGGCAGCCACTATGTCATCGTACGTAAACCCGACCATGACGACGGTTTTGCCTGTACCACCGCCTCCATGACTGAGCAAAACCGGATTTTTGAGCAGGCTTTTTTCACCATGATCAACCAGCGTCAGCTACGCGCAGGGGAGAGTTTCTCCGAACTTCAGCTTGCCAGAGCTGCAGGGGTCAGCCCGGTGGTGGTGAGAGAATATCTTTTAAAATTCGAACGTTACAATCTGATCAAAAACGAAAAACGCGGCCATTGGAGCATGAAGCAGTTCGATCAGGCCTATGCGGAACAGCTGTTTGAACTCAGAGAGATGCTGGAAACCCATTCCCTGCAGCATTTTCTCAATCTGCCCGACGATGACCCGCGCTGGCTGCAGGCTAAAACACTGCTGGAGCGCCACCGGGTCCTGCGCGACAGCATCGGCAGCAGCTTTCGTATGTTCTCGCAGTTAGACCGTGAGTTTCATGCTTTACTGCTCTCCGCAGCAGATAATATATTTTTTAATCAATCACTTGAAATCATCTCCGTGATTTTCCACTTTCATTATCAGTGGGATGAAAGCGACCTCAAGCAGCGCAATATCATTGCCATTGATGAGCATATGACCATCCTCAGCGCACTGATTTGCCGCAGCGACCTGGATGCCACCCTGGCGCTCTGTAACCATTTGAATTCAGCCAAACAATCGATGATTCGCTCCATCAACCAAAGCCATAGCGCCGCTCATTAAGTACCGATAAAAAACAGCAAACCATTACCGGGAGCACGATTTTATAAAAATAAAAACGCCGGAAAAATACCGCTTGCCTATGCTCACGCTAAGTCGACTGCATTAAAAACTTTTGTGAGCGGTGATGAGCAAATTGATTCATCACTGGTATTTTTTCAATACTGCACAGCCCGGCTGTGTGAAAATAAATTATTGAGGTTCAGGAGTCCGGCGTGGAAAAAAATAATATTACCCTCGACCCGAGTTCTTCGTTTGGCACGTCGTCATCTGCGGATATTAACGTTCCGCCTGAGGGCATGGTGCAACGCAGTAGCCGAATAAAACGTATTCAGACCACAGCAATGATTTTATTATTTTTTGCTGCGGTGATTAATTATCTCGACCGCAGTTCACTGTCGGTCGCCAACTTAACGATTCGTGAAGAACTGGGGCTGAGCGCCACGCAAATCGGCGTACTGCTGTCAGTGTTTTCTCTCGCTTACGGTATTGCACAGCTGCCCTGCGGCCCGCTGCTGGATCGCAAAGGTCCGCGCATTATGCTGGGGCTGGGGATGTTCTTCTGGTCGCTGTTTCAGGCGATGTCTGGCATGGTTCACAGTTTCACTCAGTTTGTTCTCGTGCGTATCGGGATGGGGATCGGCGAAGCGCCCATGAACCCGTGCGGCGTAAAGGTCATCAACGACTGGTTTAACATCAAAGAGCGCGGTCGCCCAATGGGGTTATTCAACGCCGCTTCCACCATCGGTGTTGCCATTAGCCCGCCGATTCTGGCTGCCATGATGCTGGTGATGGGCTGGCGTTGGATGTTTATTACCATCGGCGTGCTGGGTATTTTCCTCGCCATCGGCTGGTACATGTTGTATCGCAACCGCGAGCAGATTGCGCTGAGCGCTACTGAACAAGCGTATCTGAACGCCGGTAGCGTCAATGCCCGCCGCGATCCGCTGAGCTTTGCCGAATGGCGCAGCCTGTTCCGCAACCGCACTATGTGGGGCATGATGCTGGGCTTTAGCGGCATCAACTACACCGCGTGGTTATATCTGGCGTGGCTGCCAGGCTACCTGCAAACCTCCTACAACCTGGATTTAAAAAGCACCGGATTAATGGCGGCGATCCCATTCCTGTTTGGCGCAGCCGGCATGTTAATTAACGGTTTTGTTACCGACTGGCTGGTGAAAGGCGGTATGGCACCGATTAAGAGCCGTAAGATTTGTATTATCGCCGGGATGTTCTGTTCTGCGGCCTTCACTTTCATCGTGCCGCAGGCCACAACGTCGATGGCCGCCGTATTACTGATCGGTATGGCGCTGTTCTGTATCCACTTCGCCGGCACCTCGTGCTGGGGTCTGATCCACGTAGCCGTCGCCTCACGCATGACCGCCTCCGTGGGCAGTATCCAGAACTTTGCCAGCTTTATCTGCGCGTCGTTTGCACCAATCGTCACCGGATTTATTGTTGATACCACCAACTCTTTCCGTCTGGCGCTAATCATCTGTGGCTGCGTCACCATGGTGGGAGCCCTCGCCTACATCTTCCTGGTGCGCCAACCCATCAGCGATCCGCGTAAAGATTAATCCTCATGATGCCCGATAACACCGCGCTTATCGGGCATGTTATGCTCGACAAATGAACATCACCTTACGCTCCACCACTCTGGCAGAAACTGCCGCTCTTCCCGCCATCGAACGATCTGCGGGGCAACGTTTTTTACTCATCCCCGAACTGGCGTGGATTGCTGACGACCAGATTATATCGGTTGACCAGCATCGGGCATTTGCCGCTGCTGGCATGAGCTGGCTGGCGCAGGTCGACGAGCATCCGGTCGGTTTTTTAGTTGCCGAAACACTGGGGTCATCGCTGTTTATTGCTGAACTTTCACTGCATCTGGAGTGGCAGGGAAAAGGTATTGGTCGCAGATTGATTGGCTATGTTGCCGAACAGGCGCGCGAGAAAGGTTATACATCGCTCACGCTGACCACCTTCCGTGATGTGCCGTGGAATGCGCCATTGTACGCACGATTGGGGTTTGAAATGCTGGCTGACGAGACGCTTCCTGCACTGCTGCGCCAGAAAAGAGAAGACGAAGCGGCGCACGGGCAGACGTACGAACTACGCTGCGCCATGCGCCTGATGCTGCGTTAATTGCCCGCGGGCGACTACGCCTTATCGGGCATTACCAACTTAGAACGTTTCCCAGTTATCCCCGGCATCCGTTACCGCAGCTTTTCGCGGCTGGACCGTTGAAACCGGTTTAGCGGCAGCAACGTCACGCGCGCGCTGTTGGTCATGCTGAATACGGAACACGGCAACGGCCTGGGTCAGGCGGCTGGCCTGCTCTTCCAGCGCCGCAGCGGCGGCGGCGGATTCTTCCACCAGCGAGGCGTTCTGCTGCGTCACACGATCCATCTCAGCAACGGCCAGACCGACCTGGTCGATACCGCGGCTCTGTTCATCAGAAGCAGAGGCGATTTCACCCATGATATCGGTCACGCGGGTTACCGCATTGACGATCTCATCCATGGTTTCACCAGCGCTTTCTACCAGCGTTGAACCCACATCCACACGGCTGACCGAGTCTTCAATCAGGCTCTTGATCTCGCGCGCGGCCTGCGCACTACGCTGGGCCAGGTTACGAACTTCACCCGCAACCACCGCAAAACCACGGCCCTGCTCGCCCGCACGCGCAGCTTCTACCGCGGCGTTGAGCGCCAGAATGTTGGTCTGGAAGGCAATGCCGTCGATGACGCTGATAATGTCGGCGATTTTCTGCGAACTGGAAGCGATGTCGCGCATGGTTTGCACCACGTTATCCACCACTTTGCCGCCTTTTTGCGCGGTTTCAGAAGCGCTTAGGGCCAGATGGCTGGCCTGACGCGCGTTTTCGGCGTTCTGCTTCACGGTCGCCGTCAGCTGTTCCATGCTGGCTGCGGTTTCTTCCAGAGATGCAGCCTGCTGCTCGGTACGCGAGGAGAGATCGTTGTTGCCCATCGCAATCTCGCTGGCCCCGCTGTAAATCGCGTTGGCACCGTTACGCACATCACCCACGGTGTTCATCAGCTCACCCTGCATGTGACGCAGACTTTCCGCCAGTTGGCCAATCTCGTTGGAACCTTCCACCTCAATACGCTTCACCAGGTCGCCGCTGGCGATATGACGAATGCTGTCGATCAGACGGTTCATTGGGGAGATAAGAGTCAGTTTGATGCCGAACCAGACCGCAATAATTGCCGCCAGTACGGTAATCAGTACACAGACCAATACCCACATCGCCTGGCTGTAAGAGCTGTTGTTATCTGCCACTGCTATGTCATACAGGCGATCGTTCTGCTGCATGTAGTTGATGTATGTCTTCTCAAAACCATCCTGATAGCTTTGCGTGGGTTGATCAAAGAACGCATTGATCTTCCCGTCACCCAGTAACTGGATCAGCTCCGCCAGCGCGCCGTGATAGATGTCATAGGTGCGGTTGATCTCCTGGAACGCGGCTTCACTTTGACGCGGATCGCGCGGGAGCGACTCGTAAATCGCCCAGTTTTTTTCCGTCAGTTTCAGCGCTGTGCTGGCTACCTGCATCAGCTCAGCAACGGTCGCACCGCTGCCGATATTGCTCTGATCCATCATGTAGCGAATACCCGCCCGGTTCAGGGTATTACGCGTTTGCAGCAGCTCAACCCAGGTGGCGTTAAGCGCAGACTGTTGCTGGCGAATGGTTTGCAGAACGGTAAAGTTCTCTTTGTCATTCTTAAGTGAGTTAAAAAACAAGCCGCCCGAGGCGAGCTGTAAAAGGCCAAATAGCGCCAATACCAGCAGTAAGCTGGTAACAATCTTCATACGTTTTAACATGTTTTCTCTTTCCGCTAGACAGATGTCAGAATTTTCGGCCTGGAAAGGGAAAACTTTATGAAATTTGTGCTAGTTGAATCGATCTCAGCATCGACGATTCGTCGATCCACGCCGTCTGCCAAAGCGCTAAGCGGGTTTATTAGTGATCTCAATCACATAAATATACCCGTTAGTCCCCATTGCTTACCGCTCACTGACACTTGGGACCGCTTAAGCTGACATACAACCGCTCACTTATTTACCTTACTTTACGCGCGTATTTCTCTGGCAAGATCCCCCCAACATAGCAGTCAAATTACCTCCTCAAACACAAGATCAAACCCACGCGGCTTCGGCCAATTATTAATTAGATACCAGGTTTTACTATGGATACGAAAAAGATATTCAAGCACATACCCTGGGTGATTCTCGGAATCATCGGTGCATTCTGCCTCTCGGTAGTGGCATTACGTCGGGGTGAGCACATCAGTGCCCTGTGGATCGTGGTCGCCTCAGTTTCTGTTTATCTGGTGGCCTATCGTTACTACAGTCTGTACATCGCCCAAAAGGTGATGAAACTTGACCCGACGCGTGCCACGCCGGCGGTCATCAACAATGACGGTCTGAACTACGTTCCAACCAACCGTAACGTCTTGTTTGGCCACCACTTTGCCGCTATCGCAGGTGCGGGTCCGCTGGTTGGGCCGGTACTGGCCGCGCAGATGGGCTATCTGCCCGGTACGCTGTGGCTGCTGGCGGGTGTCGTGCTGGCCGGTGCGGTGCAGGACTTCATGGTGCTGTTTATCTCTTCACGCCGTAACGGCGCATCTCTGGGTGAGATGATCAAAGAAGAGATGGGCCCGATCCCGGGAACCATTGCGCTGTTCGGCTGCTTCTTAATCATGATCATCATCCTTGCGGTACTGGCGCTGATCGTGGTGAAAGCGCTGGCTGAAAGCCCGTGGGGTGTATTCACCGTCTGCTCAACCGTACCTATCGCGCTATTCATGGGGATCTACATGCGATTCCTGCGACCGGGTCGTGTGGGCGAAGTGTCAGTGATTGGTATTGTGCTGCTGGTTGCGTCTATCTACTTCGGCGGCGTGATTGCTCACGACCCGTACTGGGGCCCGGCGCTGACCTTTAAAGACACCACCATTACCTTTACCCTGATCGGCTATGCGTTTATCTCTGCGCTGCTGCCGGTATGGCTGATCCTCGCGCCGCGCGACTATCTGGCTACCTTCCTGAAAATCGGCGTTATCGTCGGTCTGGCGGTGGGGATTGTTATCCTCAACCCGGAACTGAAAATGCCGGCAATGACTCAGTACGTTGATGGTACTGGTCCGCTGTGGAAAGGCGCTCTGTTCCCGTTCCTGTTCATCACCATCGCGTGTGGTGCGGTCTCTGGCTTCCACGCGCTGATCGCTTCTGGTACCACACCGAAGCTGCTGGCCTGTGAAACCGACGCGCGCTTTATCGGTTACGGCGCCATGCTGATGGAATCCTTCGTGGCGATTATGGCGCTGGTTGCCGCGTCCATTATCGAACCGGGTCTGTACTTCGCAATGAACACCCCGCCAGCAGGCCTTGGCATCACCATGCCGAACCTGCATGAAATGAGCGGCGAGAACGCCCCGCTGATTATGGCGCAGTTGAAAGACGTAACCGCACATGCGGCGGCGACCGTCAGCTCCTGGGGCTTCGTCATTTCGCCTGAGCAGATCCTGCAGACCGCGAAAGACATCGGTGAACCGTCCGTTCTGAACCGCGCAGGTGGCGCGCCGACGCTGGCCGTTGGTATCGCTCACGTGTTCCACAAAGTGCTGCCGATGGCTGATATGGGCTTCTGGTACCACTTCGGTATTCTGTTTGAAGCGCTGTTCATCCTGACCGCGCTGGATGCCGGTACCCGTTCTGGCCGCTTTATGCTGCAGGATTTACTGGGTAACTTCGTTCCGTTCCTGAAAAAAACCGACTCTCTGGTTGCGGGCATCATCGGTACTGCGGGCTGCGTAGGCCTGTGGGGTTACCTGCTGTACCAAGGTGTTGTTGACCCGCTGGGCGGCGTTAAGAGCCTGTGGCCGCTGTTCGGTATCTCTAACCAGATGCTGGCTGCCGTGGCACTGGTTCTGGGCACCGTGGTACTGGTTAAAATGCAGCGCACCAAATACATCTGGGTTACCGTTGTTCCGGCAGTATGGCTGCTTATCTGCACCACCTGGGCGCTGGGTCTGAAACTGTTCAGCACCAACCCGCAGATGGAAGGCTTCTTCTTCATGGCGAATCAGTACAAAGAGAAGATTGCTAACGGCGGCGAACTGACCGCTCAGCAGATTGCCAACATGAACCACATCGTCGTCAACAACTACACCAACGCAGGCCTGAGTATTCTGTTCCTGGTGGTGGTGTACAGCATCATTTTCTACGGGTTCCGTACCTGGCAGAAAGCCCGCGCCATCAACGGTCGCTCTGATAAAGAGACGCCGTATGTACCGGTACCGGAAGGCGGCGTGAAGACCTCTTCACATCACTAACCGTATTCAGCCCCGCTTCGGCGGGGCTTTTCGCTTATCAGGATTGTTTATGTTTGGTACTTTAGGTCAGGCAAAAAAATACCTCGGTCAGGCGGCAAAGATGCTGATTGGCATTCCGGACTACGACAACTACGTCGAGCACATGAAGACCAACCATCCCGATAAGCCGTACATGACCTACGAAGAATTCTTCCGCGAGCGCCAGGAAGCCCGCTACGGTAGCGGCGGAAGCAGTTGCTGTTAGAAGGAGAAATGAATGACCCCGATTGCAGTTACCCTACTCACCGGTTTTCTTGGCGCGGGTAAAACCACCCTGCTGCGCCATATTCTCAACGAGCAGCACGGCTATAAGATTGCCGTTATCGAAAACGAATTCGGCGAAGTCTCGGTGGACGATCAGCTAATTGGCGACCGCGCCACGCAGATCAAAACCCTGACCAACGGCTGCATTTGCTGTACACGCTCCAGTGAGCTGGAAGACGCACTGTTAGATCTGCTCGACAACCTCGACAAAGGCGCCATCCATTTCGACCGTTTGGTGATCGAGTGCACCGGCATGGCCGACCCCGGCCCGATTATTCAGACCTTTTTCTCCCATGAAGTGATTTGCGAACGCTACCTGTTAGACGGTGTGATTGCGCTGGTTGACGCGGTACATGCCGACGAGCAGATGAACCAGTTCACCATAGCCCAGTCGCAGGTGGGCTACGCTGACCGCATCCTGCTGACCAAAACCGACGTGGCGGGTGAAAGCGAGAAACTGCGTGAGCGCCTGGCGCGCATCAACGCCCGCGCCCCGGTGTATACCGTCACGCATGGTGATATCGACCTCTCCCTGCTGTTCGATACCAACGGTTTCATGCTCGAGGAGAACGTGGTCAGCGCCAAACCGCGCTTCCACTTTATCGCCGACAAGCAAAACGATATCTCCTCGATCGTCGTCGAGCTGGATTACCCGGTAAACATCAGTGACGTGTCGCGGGTAATGGAAAATCTGCTGCTGGAATCCGCCGAGAAGTTGCTGCGCTACAAAGGCATGCTGTGGATTGAAGACGAGCCAAACCGCCTGCTGTTCCAGGGCGTTCAGCGTCTGTACAGCGCCGACTGGGACCGCCCGTGGAGCGACGAACAACCGCACAGCCTGCTGGTGTTTATCGGCATTAACCTGCCGGAAGACGAGATCCGAGCCGCGTTTGCGGGGTTGAAGAAGTAACCCTCATTCTGGATTGCCCGATGGCACTCATCGGGCATCAACTCACTATTTCTTATTTTGCTCGCGCAGCATCGCTTCGCGCAAAATGGCATTAAGGCGCAGCCGCCATCCGACACTCATCCCCTACTCAATCGGTAATCACAAACCGCAACACTGCACAACAGTTCAGAATCCTTCGCACCAGAAAAAACATCGGCAGCATTGTCACCTTACGGGAAGACGGCATCTACGTTAATATCGACCTGAACCGCATTTACTCAGGAAGATCCGTCAGCGTATTTACGTCGAGCGGAATAGTGCTCTTACCTTTGAAAGGATGCGCAACCTCTCCTTGGCCTGTCAGGTCACGATGCATTGTTGGTTTTGCAATTACCGTCTGCTTTTGTGCCGCAGGCTTCACAGACGGCGGCCTTTCCGCAGTAGTATCCAGTACAGAGGGTTCATGCAACGGTGTGGAGGCCTCTACTGCCGGAATAAACAATGGGTTAAACGCGATAAATCCACTAACACTGCTGCTTATCGCACTGTAGCCAATGGCTATCGGATGTGGGAATGTTTGTACCATTGAAACTCCCATACTGGAAACGCTGGTGACGGTTCCCGAAGCTCCGGGGGCAGAAGGTGTCATTGACTGCGCCAGTTGATACATAGATTTTTGCAGAGCAGCAAGCTGGGCCTGTAACGACTGCCCATTTTGGTTCTCTGGTGCAGAGCCACTGGAGCCTCCACTGCTGCTACTGGCACCGACAGAGGGTTTAATTTTCACCAGTTCGTTTTCAATATCCTGTGCTTGTTTTGATAATTCTACCAGCCTGGCAACCGTTGCCGAGCCCTGCATGCTAAATCCTTTATCAGACGTGATTGAAACATTAATACGTCTGGTATAATAGACATCTGTTACAAAAACAATACCCGGTTTTAGATCTCTATATTGTGAATTACGCGAACGCAACCCATTAATTCTGGCGTTCATCACCTCTTGCAGATAATAAAGATCGTAAATATTATTAATTGATAATGAATGTCGATACTCACGATACTTTTGCAAAGCACGCCGCAGATCGATGCTGATCATTTCAGCATTAGGTACCGAATATGAGACAGTATAATTCGCTTTTCCTCCGGCCTCACCAGTTATGCCCCATGCTCCTGTCGGAACATTGATACCTAAAGCCCCTTCAGTTGAGGACGCAAATGTAAAACCAGGAAATGCCACAACACCATTAATACGCTTTTTGCTTTCGGGATAGGGGTAGAAAGGTTCAGGTATGCTCTTTCCTCCCTTGCCATCAGACATTGTTCCCGTCAGCGGCAATTCTATGACCTGCTGTTCATTACTCAGTTCTTTGCTCATATCTACGTGATCGTAGCGCAACGGTCTGATCATATAATACTCTGCAGGTAAGCGATTTATCGTTTTGTCGCCAGCAATCGGGACAATATAAATATCTCCGGGGAAGAAGCGTTCCCTTGGTGGATATAGCGGATAAATCCCCAACTGGCTGGTATTTTTTGACCACTCTTGCGCTACCACTCCCGGTTTATTACTAGTACAACTCGCCGCCATCATTACGGCACCAGACATCAATACAAAATATAAACCCCGCGTAATTTTTATTTTCATTTCCGCATTCCCCCTACGACTCTAAGGTAAGGTTAAGCGTTGAATAAACCCTTTTATGTCATAAGATCGTCTTGTCTTATTCTGGTAAATCATTCGCAAGTGGTATTTTTTAATGAGCAGGTTGAAAAAACATCTCAACCCGCTCCAGACATCTGTAAATTAGCAACGATTCACTCCACCTGATCGCGTCGCAGCCCGACGTCCCGCAGCCGCTCATTACTCATCTGTTGCAATACGCGCCGCGTTTGCGCCCGTAACCGCCACCCCTTATATGCCCGCCAGATCAGAACAAACCCAATAAATGGCTGCTTTGCTTTATTCTCATGAAATTCCATACCTTGCCTCCCCGCCTTGTCTGAGGCTTTATCTTCACGGATTTGGCCCTAAGCAATACAGACTCACAAAGTACTTTTATTTAACATACAGATTGGTTAAAAAGAGTTCTGCATCGCTTTTTTCACGCCAATCTGTACTGGTTTTTTAATCTGTATGATACCCATGAGGGATACAGCATGACGCGTTATCAACATCTGGCCAATCTGCTGGCCGAACGCATTGAGCAGGGGTTGTATCGCCATGGCGAAAAACTGCCTTCGGTACGTAACCTGAGTCAGGAGCACGGGGTCAGTATCAGCACCGTCCAGCAGGCGTATCAGATGCTGGAACAGCGGCAACTGATCACCCCGCAGCCGCGTTCCGGTTATTTTGTCGCGCCGCAAAAAGCGCTGCCGCCCGTACCGCCGATGTCACGCCCGGTGCAGCGTCCGGTCGAGATAACGCAGTGGGATCTGGTGCTGGATATGCTAAAAGGGCATAGCGATAAATCTGTGATCCCCTTCAGCAGCGGCGCACCAGATGTCAGTCAACCGAGCCTGAAACCGCTCTGGCGCGAACTCAGCCGCGTAGTGCAGCATAACCTGAAGGCAGTGCTGGGGTACGACAAGCTTCCCGGCAGCCAGGATCTGCGCCAGCAGATCGCCCGTCTGATGCTGGACAGCGGTTCACTCCTCAACGCCGATGATATTGTGATAACCAACGGGAGCCAGAGCGGAATGTCGCTGGCGCTGCTGGCGGTTTGTCAGCCAGGGGACATTGTCGCCGTTGAATCCCCCACCTACTACGGCACAATGCAGCTACTGCGCGGCCTGGGGATCAAGGTGATTGAGATCCCAACCGATCCGGATACCGGGATCAGCATTGAAGCGCTGGAGCTGGCGCTGGATCAGTGGCCGATCAAAGGCGTGCTGCTGGTTCCCAACTGCAACAACCCTCTCGGGTTCATTATGCCGGATGCGCGTAAGCGGGCGGTGCTCGCCCTCGCCCAGCGTCACGACATCGTCATTTTTGAAGATGATGTGTATGGCGAACTGGCCACAGAGTATCCGCGCCCGCGTACGATCCACTCCTGGGACAGTGACGGCCGGGTAATACTCTGCAGTTCGTTTACCAAATCCGTAGCCCCCGGACTGCGCGTGGGTTGGGTGGTTCCCGGTCGCTATTACAACAAACTGCTACATATGAAGTACGCCGTCATTGGTACTAACGTTCCCGCTACGCAGTTGGCAGCAGCCTCCTTTGTGCGCGAAGGTCATTACCATCGGCATATCCGGCGTATGCGCCAGATTTATCAGCGTAATATGGAGATCTACACCTGCTGGGTACGGGAATATTTTCCCTGCGGGATCTGCGTCACCCGACCGAAAGGCGGCTTTATGCTGTGGGTCGAGCTGCCGCTCCAGGTCGATATGGTCTGCGTCGCTAAGCAGCTCTGTCGCCTGAAAATCCAGGTCGCACCGGGATCGCTGTTCTCCGCTTCCGGAAAGTATCGCAACTGCGTACGCATCAACTGCGCGTTACCGCCAAACGAGAAGCATCAGGAAGTGATGCAAAAGCTCGGCGAGGCGGTAAAGATGGCGATAGAGTAAACCGGACCGCCCGGTGATTCCGGGCAGGCGATTATGCGATTTAACTCATATCTAATGACTTAAACCCTGAATATCTTCTGCGGAAAGCCGGGTAATTTTTTGTACCGTGCAGATATCAATACCGTCTGTCAGCATAGTGTGGGCAATACGGAGCGCCTCATCACGTCGCCCTTCTATAAGCCCTTCTTGTCGTCCTTCCTGTAACCCTTCCAGCCTGCCTTTTTGTAGCCCTGCCTCATGCAATCTGTCGGCGATCGTCATCAAATGCTCCTTATACTGCGGTGAACGTTCGGCAACCTCACGAATAAACTCACTGAATCGAGGTGCATCGCCAGTTCGTAAAATATAATTAAACAGCGTCTTTATCTGGCTGTCATTAGTCAGTCCGGTAAGTAGCAGGGAAACAATTTGCTCGACCAGCCCCATTAGGTCGCGCAGCGAAGCGGGAAGATGTATTTGTAAAAAATCCCGAGCTGTCTCAGGGTGGCGCAAAAAGGTTTTAAAGACCGCATCATGCGGGGTGGAAGTCGGTGCTTTGTTCATGGCGATCCATCACCTGACTGTAGCGCTGGTAAACCACACCCTCACCTGTAACTTTCTCTCTTTGCGAGGCGATTTCCGGGATAAAAACGCCCCTTTGTAACGTCTGCATTTGTCTGGAACGCATCACGCAGAATCACGACCTCAATGCACATTCCCGCTTTTTCACCGCAGGGCCTGTGCTATAACAAGTCATCACTTTCATGGAGGACACGATGTGACGCATACCCGAGATATTCCACAATCGTTCTGGCGTGATGAGCAACTGCCGTGGCTGGAGCTGCGCAGCACCTGGCGCAGCCAGCAGGCCTATAAGCGCCATCACCACTCTCAGCTCTCGATTGGGGCAATTCTCGAGGGAGGAACCTGCTGCCTGTGCGATGACAAGGAATACCATCTGAAGGTGGGCGATCTCATTGTGATCCCACCACTGGCACCTCACAGCTGTAATCCCGTCAACGGGCAATTTCGCAGCTATCACATGCTTTATCTTGATACCCGGTGGTGTCTTGCCCATCTGCCTGCGCTGAACAGCAATCAACGGCTTTGTACGCGCACTCCTGTTATCCGCGACCCGCAATTATTCCAGTGCTACATGCACCTTGTGGCGCTCATGCCGCAACGGCAAACGACGCAGATAACTGATGCTGCACAAGCATTGCTGCGCTCGCTGCCATTGCAGTCGGTAACACCGGAAAACCTAAGCGTCACCAGCCAGTATCTGCGCGAGCGGTTGCAGTCCAGTCTGCACTCCCCACCCTCGCTGGATGAGCTGGCAGATGAGTGTCACATGCGTAAAGAGACGCTGATTCGGACCTTTAAGCAGGACACCGGGCTGACGCCGGGAAATTATCTGAACATCATGCGGATTGACTATGCCCGTCAGCGGCTACGGGCCGGGGACGAGATTGTCGATGTCGGCTATCAGAGCGGGTTTGCCGACCAGAGCCATTTCCATCGCACCTTTGTTCGCTACACAGCAGCCACACCGCGCCAGTACGCACTGGGACGATCAATATCAGACAATAATTAGCGTTGCGTCAGGCGTACGCTGATCTCTGATTCATTTTCTGAGGTCGCTATGTCGCTGCTTGCTGAACTTTTTCCGTCTGCTTTTCCCGCGCTGGCGCTGGCGCATTTTGTTGCACTACTCAGCCCAGGGCCGGACTTCTTTTTACTGGTCGGTTACGCCGTACGTTACCGAATGCGCGGCAGCGCCGGGCTGTGCGTGGGGATCGCTATCGGCAACGGGCTGTATATCCTGCTGGCGATTATTGGTTGGGGGATCCTGCGCCAGCTTCCCCTGCTGTTTACGGTTATTGAGCTGCTGGGCGCGCTCTATTTATTATGGATTGGCAGCCTACTGATACGCAGCCGCCCGCAAACCCTGACCGGAGCAGACGCCCAGTCTACCTGTCCAGGATTTGGCAAACAGCTGCTGCTGGGATTAGGTTCGTCGCTGCTCAACCCAAAAAATGCGCTGTTCTATCTGGCGCTGATGACCGCCCTGCTCGGCCCGTCGGTGACGCTGCTGCAACAAACCATGAGCGGGATCTGGATGACCAGCGTGGTGTTGTTCTGGGATCTGCTGATCGTGATGTTCATCGGCTTACCGCAGATCCAGCGGCGGTTAACCAGAGGGATATTGTGGATCGAGCGTATCGCTGGCGGCGTGTTGATCATCTTCGGCAGTGCGATCGCGCTGCGTTTTCTGCAGAGCGTCACTTTCTGATAAGCGTGACGATTTTCTGCAAATAAAGCGGATAAACTCGTTTAATTAATATCCAATCCGCATTACACTTTGGGTGGCTATTATCCATTCAACCAATTCTTCTCGAGGTGCGATGTGCTGATTGTTACCTGTAATCGTTACGTTTTCTGACTCGAGTCTGAAAACGTTTCTCCTGTTTGCGCCTCGCGCAGGCAGCGTTTTTGATTACATGAAATTCAGTACATTTGCAGTCTGCTTTTTTCTGTCATCGGTCTGACGTCTCAAAGACGGTATTGAATTTCGCTATTCCCGTTGAGGGTTTTCTCCCGAAAAGGAGCTGTTTTATGCAACGGATTCTCGCGTTTTTCTCCCAACGCACCACGACGCTATTTTTTCCTGTCGCGTTGATTTTATATGACTTCGCCGCTTATCTGTCGACGGACCTGATCCAGCCAGGCATCATCAATGTGGTGCGTGATTTCAACGCCGACGTCAGCCTGGCCCCCGCTGCGGTGAGCCTCTATCTGGCTGGCGGCATGGCGCTGCAATGGCTGCTGGGACCGCTTTCCGACCGGATTGGCCGTCGACCGGTGCTGATTGCGGGGGCATTAATCTTTACGCTCGCCTGCGCTGCCACGCTATTGACCACCTCAATGACGCAATTTCTGGTCGCCCGATTTGTACAGGGCACCAGCATCTGCTTTATCGCTACCGTTGGCTATGTCACGGTGCAGGAGGCGTTTGGGCAAACGAAGGCCATTAAGTTAATGGCGATAATCACCTCCATTGTGCTGGTTGCGCCAGTTATCGGCCCGCTCTCCGGCGCAGCGCTGATGCACTTTGTACACTGGAAGGTCCTGTTCGCCATTATCGCCGCCATGGGGCTTATCGCCCTGATAGGGCTAGCGTTAGCAATGCCGGAAACCGTTAAGCGCGGCGCGGTGCCGTTCAGTGCTCGCGGCGTACTGCGTGATTTCCGCGACGTTTTCCGTAACCGGGTGTTCTTGTTTGGCGCAGCCACGCTGTCGCTAAGCTATATCCCGATGATGAGCTGGGTGGCGGTCTCGCCGGTGATCCTGATCGACGCTGGCGGTATGAGCACATCAGAGTTTGCCTGGGCGCAGGCACCGGTGTTTGGCGCGGTGATCGTCGCCAATATGGTGGTTGTTCGTTTTGTGAAGGATCCAACCCAGCCACGTTTTATCTGGCGGGCGGCACCCATTCAACTGAGCGGACTGGCGGTGCTGATTGCCGGCAATTTGCTGTGGCCGCACGTCTGGCTGTGGTCGGTGCTGGGAACCAGCCTGTATGCGTTTGGCATTGGTATGATCTTTCCGACGCTGTTCCGCTTTACGCTGTTTTCCAACAACTTACCGAAGGGTACGGTCTCGGCGTCGCTGAATATGGTCATCCTGACGGTGATGGCGGTTTCTGTCGAAATCGGACGTTGGCTGTGGTTTAACGGCGGCAGGATTTCGTTTCATCTGCTGGCGGTTGCGGCGGGTATTGCTGTCGTCTTTACCCTGGCAGGCTTACTGAAGCGGGTTCGCCAGCATGAAACAACAACGTTAGCCACTGAAAACTAACCTGCCGGATGGCACTGACGCTTATCCGGCCTGTGTCGTAGTGATAGGCCGGATAAGGTGCCTGCGCCGCATCCGGCAACCATCACATTGTCTTAAGCAATGCGCGCAAACCCTGCTTCCAGATCGGCAATCAGGTCGCCAATATCCTCAAGGCCAATATGCACCCTGACCAGTGTGCCGCTGAAATCTACCTCTCCGGCTGGGCGAATGCTGTTCAGCTCTTCCGGCTGATTCGCCAGAATAAGCGACTCAAATCCGCCCCACGAATAGGCCATATGGAACAGCGAGAAGTTATCGAGGAAATTCGCCATCTGCTCGTCGGTCAGTCTCTTTTTCAGCACAAACGAGAACAGGCCTGAGCTTCCGGCAAAGTCACGCTGAAAATACTCGTGCCCCGGGCATTCCGGTAATGCGGGATGATTCACCCGCGCCACTTCCGGCCTTGCCGACAGCCAGCGGGCAATATGGATGCTGCTCTCCTGATGCTGCTTAAGACGTACCGCCAGGGTGCGCAATCCACGGCTGCCGTTGTAGGCCGTATCGGCATCCAGCGTTTGCCCCATCAAATAGGAGTTCTCGCGCAGACGATCCCAACAACGCGCGTTGGACACCGCCGTGCCCAGCATGCCGTCCGAATGACCGATGGTGTACTTCGTTCCCGCCTGAATGGAAATATCCACGCCATATTCCAGCGCTTTGAACAGCACACCCGCCGCCCAGGTGTTGTCGATCATAATGACAATCTCCGGATTAACCGCGCGGATAGCTTTCACCATCCCCGGTACATCCTGGACTTCCATGGTGATCGAACTTGGCGATTCGAGGAATACAACTTTCGTTTCCGGACGCAGAAGATCAACGATACCAGCACCAATCAACGGATCGTAATACGTTGTTTCCACATTGAATTTACTCAGGATCTTATTGCAAAAATCCTGGGTTGGCTCGTAGGCCGCGCCCGTCATCAAAATATGATCGCCACCCTGAACAAACGCCAGAATCGCATTGGTCACCGCCGCAGCGCCGCACGGGTAAAGCGCGCAGCCAACGCCGCCTTCCAGTTCGCTCATTGCCTTCTGGAAGGCAAAGTGGGTGTAGGTTCCGCGACGACCGTAAAACAGCTCGCCATTTGCGCGATTGGCGGTGGCGAATTTTTTGTCTTTCACGGTATCAAACACCAGTGAAGAGGCGCGCTGGATAACCGGATTCACCGCTCCCTGGGTGTAGCGTTTGTCGCGACCCGCAACAACCAATTGCGTCTCAAGCTTCATTGCGTCTTTCATAACATCTCCTGTTCTTAATCCGTGTGAAACCTATACCACCGCAGCAGTAGAGTTTATTTCAGTGTTGGTCTGCTTTTTTCCAGCGAACCGTTCAACAATCTGCGCCGCATTCAAATCATGGATAACGTTAATCAGTGTGGCAGGCGCATCGGTAATCGTGCCCAGCACTACCAACATCGGGATCGCTTCCATTGGCAGGCCCAGCGTAGTGACGATAAAGATTTCACCGAGGAATGCCCCGCCCGGTACGCCGCCGACGATAATGGCGGAGAGCACCGCAATCAGCATGGTCAGGAAGAAGGTCTCGGTGGTGAACTCCATGCCCAGCACGGAATAGATAAAGACAATTTTCAGCGCGGCAATCATCGCCACGCCACCTTTGTTCAGGTTAACCAGTAGCGGAATGGAGACATCAACGATTTCCGGGTTAATCCCCATCGCCTTACCGGCACGCAGCGTCACCGGGAGAGTCCCCAGCGAAGAGCAGGTCCCCAGCGCAGTCGCAGACGGTTCAATCGCATTACGCCAGAAGGCTTTGACCGCCGGAATACCGCCGCCAATATACGAATAGAGAATCGAGCCAAAAACAAAGTAGACCAGCGTGGCCACCATGAACAGGCCGATGGCGCGAGCAAAGGTTAACAGCAGTGCAGAGTCCTGACTGGCCATAGTGGCAGCGAAATAGCAGCCCAGGCCAATCGGTGCGACCTTCATAATGATCGAGACGATCTTCATGATCACGGTATTGGCATCTTCCAGCAGCGACGCAATGCGCTTACCGGCCTGATCCGATTGACCAATCGCCACACCAGCAATAATCGCCATTACAATCAGCGCCAGAATATTGGACTTGGAAAACAGTCCGATAAAGTCGCTGGTCGTGATCATGCTGACAAAATCCATCTTACCGCTGCCCGCCTGCACCGACTGCGAAAGATCGATAGTGACGCCCTGCGCCGGGTTATACCATAGCGCCAGCGCGACGATCCCGGCAGCCGGAATAAAGGCCATTGCGATCGAAACAATAAAGATAATCGCCATAATGCGCCCCAGCCTTTTCAGGTCGGTCATACTGGCGATCGAAGACATGACGCTGATCCCCACCAGCGGCACAATAATCATAAATAGCAGATTTAAGAATATCTGGCCGATTGGCTGGAGTTTACTTGCAAACGAGGGGGCATAAATACCTAATAAGCCGCCAATCACCAGAGCAACTAATAAAATAATCGACGATCTGTAGGGTTCGAGTCGTGACCACATAATCGGTACCTTTAGAATAATATTTAATGAGATTAAATTCACAATGTGATGAGTTTCCGTTTCGCCTCCTTTTATTTTGTGACGTAACTCACCTAAGTTGTTATTTTTTCATTTTGCCAGCAAGTTGTTTCCTGTGATTCAATAGTTGCATGTTTAAAACGCGAATGTAACGGCCTATTCGTACCGTTTTTGCAAATCACTTGTGAATAAAAGGAAACTATGAGTACGCCGATTTCACTCAAGCATCTGGAGTTTTTCATTAAAATCGTCGACTGCGGAGGATTGTCAGAAGCCGCGGCGCAGCTCAACGTCTCGCCATCTGCGGTCAGCAAAAGCCTGGCGGCAATGGAAGATACGTTAGGCACGACATTAATTAAACGTACCACCCGCAGTATTACCCTGACCGATGCCGGGCAATATCTCTTTAACCGCGCCAATAAGCTTTTGAAAGAATTCGATGAAACGCTGAATACCACCTCCGGTTATTATCACAGCCCGCAGGGTGAATTACGCATAACCTGCTCAATTGCGTTTGGTTATTCCCGGCTGGTGAACCTGGTGGATAAATATCGTTCCCAGTTCCCAGATGTGAATCTGTATATCGATCTCAACGATAACTTCGTGAATCTGAACGAAACAGATTTCGACATCGCCCTGCGAATCTCCACCGCACCACCGCAGAACTACGCAATGCGCAAGCTGGTGCCTGTCCGCTGGGCGTACTGCGCCTCACCCGGCTACCTTGCCAAAAAAGGCATGCCCCAGCGTCGTAGCGATCTGGTCAATCATGATTGCCTGGTTTACCCAGGTCTTACGCCGGTGCTGAAGGTGGCGGATGAACAGGATCGTCTGCATCAGTTAAAACTGCATATGCCTATCCAGGCCAACAGCAGTCTGGTATTGCTGAAATCAGTGTTAGAAGATCAGGGAGTGGCGTATTTGCCCACCTATCTGATTGGCGATCATATTCAAAAAGAAGAGATAACGCCGCTGATGCTCGACGGCACCATCACCTGCGAAACCCACGCCCTGTATGCGCTCTATTTTCCCAGTAAGTACAGCAATCCGAAGGTGCGATCGTTTATCGATTTTCTGGTGGCGGAACTCGGCCCCTTACCCGCCTGGGACAACTGGATCCCAGAGTAAGCTTTGCACGTCTGAAAATGGGAGGCGCTCCACATTTTTTGCGCGATCCCCCCGTCTGGCTCTATCCTTAAGCCTATGAATAAAATTGCTGAACTCAAACGCGCCAAGCGACTGGCGCTCTCATTGCTGCTGATGGCCGCCGCTACCTTCGTCATCACGCTGTTTCTGCCGCCTAACTTTTGGGTGCTCGGGATCAAAGCGATCGCCGAAGCGGCGATGGTCGGCGCGCTGGCGGACTGGTTCGCCGTGGTGGCGCTTTTTCGACGGGTACCAATCCCGTTTATCTCGCAACATACGGCGATTATCCCACGCAATAAGGATCGGATCGGGGAGAATCTCGGTCAGTTTGTGCAGGAAAAATTTCTCGACACCCAGTCCCTGATCGCCCTGATCCGCCGCCATGAACCGGCATTGTTGATCGGTAACTGGTTCAGCCAGCCGGAAAACGCCCAGCGAATTGGCCAGCATCTGCTGCAGATCATGAGCGGTTTTCTCGAACTCACCGACGACGCCCGCATTCAGCGGCTGATCAAGCGGGCGGTGCACAAAGCCATCGACAAGGTCGATCTCTCCGGTACCAGCGCGCTGATGCTGGAAAGCATGACCAAAAACAATCGCCATCAGGTGTTGCTCGACACATTGATCGCCCAACTTATCGCCCTGCTCCAGCGCGACAGCTCGCGGGCGTTTATCGCCCGACAGATCGTGCACTGGCTGGAGACCGAGCATCCGCTGAAAGCGAAGATCCTGCCGACTGAATGGCTGGGCGAGCACAGCGCCGAACTGGTGTCTGATGCCGTTAATTCCTTACTGGATGACATCAGCCACGATCGGGCGCATCAGATCCGCCACGCCTTCGATCGCGCCACGTTTAAGCTAATCGATAAGCTCAAACACGATCCGGAGATGGCCGTGCGGGCCGAAAGCATGAAAAACTATCTGAAGGAAGACGAGGCCTTCAACCGTTATCTTGGCGAACTGTGGGCAGACCTGCGCCAGTGGGTGAAAACCGACATTAACGCTGACGATTCGCGCGTGAAGCAGCGCATCGCCAGCGCCGGACAGTGGTTCGGCGAAACACTGGTTGCCGACAGCGCCCTGCGCGCCTCACTGAATGGGCATCTGGAGCAGGCCGCGTATAAAGTTGCGCCGGAGTTCGCCACCTTCCTGACGCGCCACATCAGCGACACGGTGAAAAGCTGGGATGCGCGCGATATGTCGCAGCAAATTGAGCTAAACATCGGCAAAGATTTACAGTTTATCCGCATCAACGGCACGCTGGTCGGCGGTTCTATTGGGCTGGTGTTATATCTGTTGTCGCAAATTCCTTCCCTGCTGACGCTGGCGAATTTTTAAGGAGAAAGTAAAATCCCTGTTTTTATTTTACTTTTCATTATCATTTGCACATGTAATATAACAATTATCAACCTAACAGCGTGAAATGAGAGTCCGTATGTCCCAGGGAAGCCCCGATTCAAATCGTCATGCCATCAGCGTCGCGCTCTTTGGCATGCTGGTCTTAATGCTGGGCATGGGAATTGGACGCTTTCTGTATACGCCGATGCTCCCGGTACTGCTGTCGGAAGGCCAGTTTACGTTTGACCAGCTCTCCTGGATTGCCAGCGCCAACTACGCCGGATATCTGGCGGGAAGCCTGCTCTTCTCCTTCGGGCTCTTCCATCTTCCCTCACGTTTACGCCCGATGTTGTTAACTTCTGCGCTCGCTACCGCAGGGTTGATTCTGGCAATGGCAAGCGTTAAGCAGCCCACGCTGGTGATGCTGATCCGTTTTCTGGCAGGCATCGCCAGTGCCGGTATGATGATTTTTGGTTCGATGATCGTCCTGCATCATACCCGGCATCCCTTCGTGATCGCCGCATTGTTCTCCGGCGTTGGCGCAGGCATTTTGCTGGGCAATGAATATGTCATCAGCGGTCTGCATTTTGCGCTGTCATCACACACGCTCTGGCTGGGGGCAGCGGCAGCCTCCGCGCTGTTCTTTGTGCTACTCGTTATGCTCCTGCCATCTCGCGACCATGCGCTTCCCGCCGCCACACCGGTAAAAACAGAGCATCAGCCTATGTCCTGGTGGCTGCTGGCGCTACTGTATGGGTTGGCCGGATTTGGCTACATCATTGTCGCTACATACCTGCCACTGATGGCGAAAAGTGCCGGGTCGCCGCTGCTGACGGCCCATCTCTGGTCGTTGGTCGGCATATCGATTATTCCGGGTTGTTTCGCCTGGCTGTGGGCTGCCCGACGCTGGGGGGTATTGCAATGCCTGACGGCGAATTTACTGATCCAAAGTGCCTGCGTGGTCATGACGCTCGCCAGCGACTCCTTGCCGCTGCTGGTGATAAGCAGCGTGGGTTTTGGCGCAACGTTTATGGGGACCACTTCGCTGGTCATGCCGCTCGCCCGTCAACTTAGCGTACCGCGCAATATTAATCTGCTAGGCCTGGTCACCCTGACTTACGGCATTGGGCAAATACTCGGACCGCTATTAACCAGCCTGCTGGGAAGCGGCGCTCAAGCGATCTTAATGCCACGCTATGCGGTGCCGTCGCCTTGTTTATTGCGGCACTGATCAGCCTCACACAATTATACAAACAGCATTTCGCCTCCCCCAAAAGGGTATAATCGACAACCTTATAAACAGGTATCTTAGGATTAGTCCGCAATCAAATGTCAACATTTAATAAACCACAAATAATCGGCAATTACCCGCCAGACAATTTATAATCCCCGGCTGTTCATTTATAAACTCAATTTAAAATGCGTAAAAATGGACATATTAACTCAGCATCAACACTATCTTCGGGAAAAGTACATGTCATGGTTAAAAAAAATACTACTGGGGTTAATTATTTTGGTGGGTTTAATTGGCACGCTAAAGGATTATAAAGACTTTGGCCTGTTTGGCGCGTTAGGATTGTTTCTTATATTCCTGTTAACAACAACATTTTTATGGCAATGGGCCTCTGGCAGGTTACCAGAGATAACCCAGCTTCAGGCCGTATTTATTTTACTGGCCAGCGCGGTAGCCTCAATTTTTGTTATCAATATGGCAATTGCCGGAAATTTGCATGTGGATTTAATGGAGGTCATGTACGTTACCATTACGCATAATCCACTTTTTTACCTGATTCTCTGCGTGGTCGCATGGGTAAAAGTGGGCATCTGGCAATGGCTGTTTAGCGGTGGACAGGTCAAAGAGAGTCAGCCAGTTTAAACACGGCAGAGGTAAAAAAGGCGTCTTAACTAAGACGCCTTTTGCATATCAGAACAAAAACTTAGAACTGATAGGTCAGACCCGCAACAACCTGGTTGTCGTCGTCTTTGCCGTCGAGCAGGTTAATTTTGTAACCCACATCAGCCACGATGTTTTTGTTGAAGTAGTAATCCGTGCCCAACGCTACGTATTCAGTCAGGTCATTATTGTTGTTGTCACGCGCGTGAACGTAACCCACGTTCGGACGCAGACCAAAATCAAACACATACGCAGCCATTGCTTCAAAGTGCTCAGCTTTATCCGCATCCTGAATCAGGTTGTGGGACTCGCCGTACATGGTCGCGACGTAGATGGCATTAGCATCATATTTCAGACCCGCGCCCCAGAACTCTGCGTTTTCGCCATCCCATTTACCGTCTTTATTGCCTTTCTTTTGGGCTGCTGTGATTGAACTATTTGTGTAGGTCGCAATAGCAGACACGCCGGAATCCGCAATGTTGTCATAGCCCAGGGAGAAGCCGTAGCCGTTACCGTGCTGCTTAGTCAAATTAGGTTTTGTCGGGTCTTCCGAGTTGGCATCACCTTTACCCTGGTATTGCGCACCAATGTTCAGACCATCAACGGCTCCAAAGAGATTTTTGGTGCGGAGTGTTGCAACGCCAGCAGTACGTGTAGTAAGGAAGCGGTCAGTATCTTCAAAGGAGTCGCCGCCGAACTCTGAAAGAGTGTCAGTGTAAGCTCCCACGTCATAAGCAATACCGTAGTTACGACCGTAGTCAAAGCTAACGTCATGGCCATAATCCAGGCCAGCAAACGCCAGACGTGTATTGACGCCATTCTGAGAACCTTCTGCTTTAGAGGCATCAAACTGACTTTCAAATTGGCCATAACCGGTCAGTTGATCGTTGATTTGTGTCTCACCGCGAAAACCCAGACGCGCGTATGTACCGTCGGCATCGGTGCCGCCAGTCCAGGAATGGACCGCTTTTACTTTGCCGTACAGATCCAGTTTGTTGCCATCTTTATTATAAATTTCCGCTGCATGAACGGAGGTTACCCCTAATACCATTACAGCTAATGCCATTGCTGACTTTTTCATGTTATTACTCACTTTTAATTGTGAATTTTGCTATCAACTTTGTTATGAAGGCAGAATACCCGCATAAAAAAGCCCCCTATGGAAAAGGGGAAAACCTCTAACACACCAATGAAGGTAATAATAAAGTGGCAAGACACATATCATTTGGGGTTAAATAAAACCCGAACAGAGAGTAATTACTTGGATTCTTCGTTTACGCTCTCATTAACAGAGCGATATAACATTATTGCTTCGGCAATAATATCTTGTTTACTTTTACGGGTTTCAAATGCCAGCGTACGAACATATTCCCACAGAGAGGTATCGACACGGGCACTTAAAAGAACCATATCTTTTGAACGGGTACCCCTGGCCTTTCTAATATCGGGGTAATCTCGAGAGGGCATTATCATCTCCTGAACGCAAACACGCTTATGGCGATGAAATATGCAGTCAGTGTAAAAACATGTCAACGGCAAAATACAGTGACAATAGTAATGAAACTGTTAATAACGGACAAAAAACTGGAACAGCATTTCAAATGAAAGATAACTTGATTATAGAATAATGTGTAATTTTAACTTTACATATATTCACTTTTATTCATTTGATTAAAAAAGCCAGAACTATTGACAATAAACATGACCTCAAATCAAAACATCATTACAGCCAATAAGTTACATGCCGTTATTAATGTCTACATTTCCGTGAAGCGCCTGTTTTTATGCACTGTTATTCCGGGCTGCCTCGCTCTGACCACCGCGTAAATCAGTTTGATTCTCACTTAACACAGGCCCGTTTTGTCTAAAAATAAGCACGGAAAGGTAAAAATAAGGTAAACAATGCATTTTTTCGCATGCAAAAATAAGTTGTTTTTAATTGATATAAATCAATTTTCACCGCGTAACGACGGAGGAAAAATCATCATCTGAGGTGATGGAAACCTTTTTTTACGTGACATTCATGACGAGAAAAAAGCGTTGTTATGCAATAAACTTTTGTGCTGAAAAGTGTCGCGCGGGCTGCAACAGCCCGCATGGGAGAGGAAGGAAAATCAGGCGTTAACTTTATCCAGCGGCCAGGAATCAAACAGATAACCATCAAAGTCGATGTCATCAACATTTGAAAACTCCAGCAGGCGCTGTTTGACGTTTTCCAGATGCTGCCACATTGCCAGCTTGGCTGCGCGGGCATCCTTTTTGATTAATGCCGCCAGGATCTGTTTGTGGTCACCCATCCACTCTTTACGGTAATGGGTATCGTCAAGGTGGCTATGGAGCTGGATCCACATCGGGTTGTTTTCACGCCACTGCCATGACTGGCGAAACAGCTCCACCAGCATGCTGTTATGCGTGGCTTCGGCTATGGCGAGATGGAACTGCATGTCACCGCTTTCAGAACCGTTCGCTTCGCTGGAGGCCAGCTCCCGCTCTTCCAGCTGTAACGCCTGGCGCATTTTAACGATATCTTCACGCGTAGCCTGCAGCGCGGCGAATTCGGCGATATTGCTTTCCAGCAGCTGTCGCGCCTGCAGCAGCTCAAACGGGCCTGCGTCATTGCAATGATTGACATCCGTACTGTCGATGGTCTGCGCATCTGCATTGTCGAGTACGTAAATCCCGGCGCCGCGGCGCACGTCCACCAGACCTTTAATTTCCAGCATAATTAACGCTTCGCGAACCACCGTGCGAGTGACATTGAGCATCTCAGCAATTTCACGTTCCGGCGGCAAACGCTCCCCGGGCTGGTACGGCGTCTGGACAATCAGATCGCGGATCATTGCACCCACTTCCTGGTAGGGTCTTTGTTGAGAAGTGTTCGATTTCATCGTGTTATGTCCGTCAGATGCGTCAATTCAGATCCGTAGGCCGGATAAGGCACATGCGCTGCCAACCGGCACCTGTGCCATTGGCTGATGGCGACGCTGACGCATCTTATCAAGCCTACAAAAAACGTTTTTTCGCCTGAACTATAGCATTTGCGGGAAGCCAAAAACAGAAAACGGGTCAACCAAATCAGCATTTTGATTGACCCGTCATACTTCGGGGATTATGCGTCAGCGCTTAACGCCGCAACGCACTCGCGTGCGCCGTGTTCACACAGCTGTTGATACGTCGCGATAATTGTCTCAACAAAATCAGCGTTTTCCGCCAGATCATGGCCAAAAATGCCGCTCAGCCCCAGCAGCGCCGTCACGCGTTCGGCCCCTTCGTACTGTTGGTTAATGCGCTGGAACTCAGCCAGCAAGGGGTCGACAACATCAATGGCCTGCCCCTGTTCATCCACGCCACGGGTGTAGCGCATCCAGCCCGCCACGCCCAGCGCCAGGTGACGCCAGTCGCTGGCGTTTTGCAGATGCAAACGCACCGGATCCAGCAGGCGCTGCGGCAATTTCTGGCTGCCGTCCATCGCAATCTGCCAGGTGCGGTGACGCAGTGATGGGTTGCTGAAACGCTCGATGAGCAGCGTCGCATAGGCGTTAAGATCGGTGCCTTCCGGCATCGACAGCGTCGGCGCTTGCTCCTGCATCATCAGCGCGAACGCCGCTTTGCGGTACGCCGGATTTGTCATGGTATCAGCGATAGTTTCATAGCCGCCGAGATAGCCCAAATACGCGAGGAAAGAGTGGCTGCCGTTGAGCATACGCAGTTTCATCATTTCAAACGGCACCACATCGGCAACGAACTGCGCACCAACGTTATCCCAGTCAGGGCGACCGTTGACAAAGTTATCTTCGATAACCCACTGACGGAATGGCTCACAGGCGATAGCACACGGATCGTACACGCCCAACTGGTCGGCAATCTCTTGCAACGTTTCTGGCGTCGCCGCCGGAACAATGCGGTCTACCATGGTGCACGGGAAAGTGGCGTTAGCCTCAATCCACTGCGCCAGCTGCGGGTCGCGCGCCTGCGCCAGACCCAGCACCGCGACTTTCGCCACATGACCATTTTCACGCACGTTATCGCAAGACATCACGGTAAAGGCCGCAAGCCCTTGCTCACGACGCAGATGCAGCGCCTGTACGATGTAACCAATCGCCGATTTCGGCGCGCCTGGATTCGCCAGATCGTGTTTAATCAGCGGGTTATTGAGATCTAACTGACCGCTGGCAGCATCAGTGCAGTAGCCTTTTTCCGTGACCGTCAGCGAGACAATTGCCGTCTGCGGGCGCGCCATAGCCTGTAAAATACCATCACAGCCGTCAAGCTCCGGGTGCAACGCTTCTTTCATCGAGCCAATCACTTTCAGCACGGTGTTGTCCGCGCCTTTTTCCGCCACGGTATACAGCAGTTGCTGTTTGCGCAGGTTTTCAATCAGCACGCGATCGTTACCCGGCATCAGGTTAACTTCACAGATCCCCCAGTCGCTGTCGGTGGTTTCCAGCAGATGATGGGTGTACAGCGCCTGATGCGCGCGGTGAAATGCGCCGCATCCCAGGTGAACAATGCGGGATTGCAGGCGCGAGCTGTCCCATGCAGGGCGAGCAACCGGCAGGTTGCTATTGGCAATTGTCGTTGTCATCGTGAACTCCAGAACCCGTTGAATGACCAACGGAAGAGAAAAGAAAAAGCCGGCCAGACAGGTGGCCGGCAACTCGCTTTAGCGGCTAAAGAAAGCGCGCTGGATAGCCATCTCAACGCCACGCACTTCCGCCAGCCCTTTCAGGCGACCAATCGCGGAGTAGCCTGGGTTGGTTTTCTTTTTCAGATCGTCAAGCATCTGATGGCCGTGGTCCGGACGCATTGGGATCAGGTCCTCTTTACCCTCGGCTTTACGGCGCTGCTCTTCCTCAACGATCGCTTTCACGACTTCGTACATATCGACGTCGCCGTTAAGATGCGCCGCTTCATGGAAGGTTTTCGGGTTATCTTCACGCAGCGTGGAGCGCAGGTGGGTGAAGTAAATACGTGGGCCAAACTGTTTGATCATGTCGACCAGATCGTTGTCCGCCCGGACGCCGTAGGAGCCGGTGCACATGGTAAAACCGTTCGCCATGCTGTTGACCGTATCGACCATCCATTGCATATCTTCCACGGTGGAAACAATGCGCGGCAGGCCGAGGATTGGGCGCGGCGGATCGTCCGGGTGTACCGCCATCCGCACGCCGGCTTCTTCCGCCACAGGAATAATTGCTTTCAGGAAGACGGCAAAGTTCTCACGCAGTGCGGCTTTATCGATATCTTTATAACGCGCAAGATGCTGGCGGAACTGGTCAAGCGTATAGCCCTCTTCCGCGCCTGGCAGACCGGCGATGATATTGCGGGTCAGACGCGCTTTGTCTTCATCGCTCATGGTGGCAAAGCGTTCATTCGCCTGAGCAATCTCTTCGGCGGTGTAATCCGCTTCCGCGCCCGAGCGTTTGAGGATGTGCAGCTCAAAGGCGGCGAATTCAATCTGGTCAAAACGCAGCACTTTGGAGCCGTCCGGCAGGACGTATTCCAGGTCGGTACGGGTCCAGTCGAGAACCGGCATGAAGTTGTAGCACACGGTACGAATGCCGCACTGGGCCAGGTTACGCAGGCTTTGCTGATAGTTGGCGATCCACTGCTGATAGTTACCAGAACGGGTTTTAATGTCTTCGTGGATCGGTACGCTTTCGACGACCGACCAGACCAGGCCCGCCTGCTCAATAATGGCTTTGCGTTTTAGGATCTCATCAACCGTCCACACTTCCCCGTTCGGGATATGGTGCAAGGCGGTGACCACGCCCGTGGCACCCGCCTGACGTACATCCGCTAAGGTGACCGGATCGTTAGGACCATACCAGCGCCATGTCTGTTCCATCTTTTATTCCTCATTTACGTTATGGACTCGACGATATGGCACATAAATTCCTCCTTTTGGTATGACATGTCAACCTGAAGGAATAAATTGGTTAACCAAATCACGATTTTTGCTGATTAGATCGCCATTTTTCTGCCAGGAAGCGCAGTAAAGATGTAAACATGTAACGCAATGTGACATTCATCGCATCAATGGTTAACCAATACAGATAACATCTCAACCAAAATCATAATAGTTCAACCAATAAAGGTAGACGTTATATGCATGTTCTCAATATTCTGTGGGTCGTATTCGGCATCGGTCTGATGCTGGTGCTCAATCTAAGATTCAAAATAAACTCGATGGTCGCGCTGCTGTTGGCGGCGCTCTCGGTCGGCATGCTGGCGGGTATGGACTTAATGGCGCTGCTGCACACCATGAAATCCGGCTTTGGCAGCACGCTGGGTGAGTTGGCGATTATCGTGGTATTCGGGGCAGTCATCGGTAAGCTGATGGTCGATTCCGGAGCGGCACATCAGATTGCTCATACGCTGCTGGCTCGACTTGGGCTGCGCTATGTGCAGCTGTCGGTGATCATTATTGGTCTGATTTTCGGCCTGGCGATGTTCTATGAAGTGGCGTTTATTATGCTGGCGCCGCTGGTGATCGTCATTGCCGCGGAAGCGAAGATCCCGTTCCTCAAGCTGGCGATTCCTGCCGTTGCCGCCGCCACCACCGCCCACTCGCTGTTCCCGCCGCAGCCAGGTCCGGTCGCGCTGGTTAACGCCTACGGCGCTGACATGGGTATGGTCTACATCTACGGTATTCTGGTGACTATTCCGAGCGTGATCTGCGCCGGGCTTATCCTGCCGAAGTTCCTCGGCAACCTCGATCGCCCGACGCCGTCATTCATGAAGGCCGACGTACCGGTTGACCAGAACAATCTACCGTCTTTCGGCGTCTCTATTCTGGTTCCACTGATCCCGGCGATCATCATGATCTCCACCACCATCGCCAACATCTGGCTGGTGAAAGGAACGCAGGCGTGGGAAGTGGTCAACTTCTTAGGCTCCTCGCCAATTGCGATGTTTATCGCCATGATTGTCGCCTTCGTGCTGTTTGGTACCGCGCGTGGTCACGACATGCAGTGGGTGATGAACGCCTTTGAAAACGCGGTGAAAAGCATCGCCATGGTGATCCTGATCATCGGCGCGGGCGGCGTACTGAAGCAGACCATTATCGATACCGGCATCGGCGATACCATCGGCATGCTGATGTCGCACGGCAATATTTCTCCATACATCATGGCGTGGTTGATAACCGTGCTTATTCGTCTGGCAACCGGTCAGGGCGTGGTCTCAGCCATGACGGCGGCGGGGATTATCAGCGCAGCCATTCTCGACCCGGCAACCGGTCAACTGGTGGGCGTCGATCCGGCGTTGCTGGTACTGGCGACGGCGGCAGGCTCCAACACCCTGACCCATATCAACGATGCCTCGTTCTGGCTGTTCAAAGGCTACTTTGACCTGTCGGTGAAGGATACGCTGAAAACCTGGGGTCTGCTGGAGCTGGTGAACTCCGTGGTTGGTCTGATTATCGTGTTGATCATCAGCATGATTGCATAACATCGATACCGCTCTGGCCCCCAGCGCCAGAGCGGTTCTTCTCCTGCCTTAACAATCCTCAATAATCAGATACACCGCCTTCACCGGGCCATGCACCCCAACCACCTTGATAAGCTCAATATCCGCCGTCGAGCTGGGTCCACTGATAATGTTAATGCACGACGGCATACGCTCACCGGCCTGCGCTTTCTGATGCAGTTTTTCTGCCAGTTGCGCCACGCGCGGCAGGATGGTGCTTTTACGCAGCACGAAAATCGAGGACTCCGGCAACAGGCTCAAAGAACGCCCGCGCTCCGGCGCGGAAAACAGCACCACACCGCCGGACTCGGTCAGGCCATACTCGGCATACACTACGCCGACTTTCGCCTGCTCGGCCTCGGTAATATTTTCGCTGCCTCGCGCCGGATCCCAGACCACGGCGTTGCATTCCTGCTGCAAACGTTCGGTGATGCCCAGCGCCACCAGTCGGCTGTCGCCGCTCAGCACTACCGGCTGACCCAATTCTTCACACAGGCGTAGCGCTGCTTCTGCGGCTTGGTCCTCGCGAGTCAGTTCACAGCGGGCCAGCATCACTTCACTGGCGAACTGGATAAACGCATCGCAGCGCTGCTGCGGGCTAAGTTCGGTCAGGCGCTCGTTGGCATAATTGTTAACCGGCGCGGCATCCGCTTGCGGTTCGAAACGCGGCGGGCGACCCAGCGCCTGGGCGATGGTGTTTAAAAACGCGGTACGGTTATCCATTCTTTTTCTCCTGCGCCTGATGTTTCTTAAACCAGCTGCGGAAGCTCTCGCCGTCAGCATCAGGCAGATCGCGCGCCTCCATCCAGTCACCAATCGCGCCAACCTTGAGCGGGGTTTTCCCGCCATTGATAAACCAGCTTGCCGCATGCGCGCCCGCCATCATTCCGACTTTCCACAGCCCCGGATGGCTATTGGCATAAGCGAACATTTTGATCGCCCGTCGCTCGGCTTTCGGGGTAATGCCCTCCTCGGCCATCACCCGACGATGACGCAGGATCAGTTTTGACAGCGGAATACGCACCGGGCAGACGCTGTCACAGGCCGTGCATAAAGAACAGGCGTACGGAAGGTCTTTAAAATCTTTATAGCCGCCGAGCAGCGGAGAAATCACCGCGCCGATAGGTCCAGGATAGATAGAGCCATAGCCGTGTCCGCCAATGTGGCGGTACGCCGGACAGGTGTTCATACAGGCCCCGCAGCGGATGCAGCGCAGCACATCGCGAAACTCAGAGCCCAGCACCTGCGAGCGACCGTTATCGACAATCACCAGGTGGAACTCTTCCGGTCCGTCCACGTTATCCGCCTCACGCGGGCCGGTCAGCCAGGTGTTATAGCCCGTCAGACGAGCGCCCACGGCGCTGCGCGCCAGCATGGTGATCAGCACATCCACATCGGCAAAGGTTGGCGCGATACGCTCCATGCCCATCACCGCAATGTGCGTTTTCGGCAGCGTGGTGCACATGCGCGCGTTGCCTTCGTTGGTCACCAGGCATACTGAACCGGTTTCCGCCACGGCAAAGTTACAGCCGGTAATACCGATTTCGGCACTCAGGAAATCCTCGCGGATCTTCTGGCGAATGAACAAGGTCATGGCTTCCGGGGTTTCCGGGCCGTCATACCCCAGACGCTCGTTCAGCACGCGGCGGATCTGATAGCGATCTTTATGAATAGCCGGGACCACGACGTGCGAAGGCGGATCCTGATCCAATTGCAGGATGTATTCCCCGAGATCGGTTTCGATCACCTGGATTCCCGCATCCTGCAGGACATGGTTGACGCCGATCTCCTCGGTCACCATCGACTTGGACTTCACCACCTTCTTCGCGTTTTTGCTTCGCGCGACCTGCAGAATGTAGGCGGTGGCCTCTTCTTTGGTTTTGGCGAAATAGACGTGGCCGCCGTTTTGCGTCACTTTCTCGGAGAGTTGATACAGATAAGCGTCGAGGTTGCTCAGCACGTGATCGCGGATCTGGCTGGCACGATCGCGCCAGTCTTCCCAGTGGCCTAACTCATCGACCATTTTTTGTCGATTTGCGCCAATACGTTCCTGCGCATTGGCCACGGCTTTGCGCATGATCGGATCTTCTATCTGCTGACGAATGCGCAGTTTAAATTCTACATCGCTGGTTTTTATCGACATCTCTTTCCCCTCAGCGGCTCATCAGCACTTCAGCAATATGCATCACTTTGACCGGCTGGCCTTCCCGTTGCAGTCGACCGCCAATGTTCAGCAGGCAACTGACGTCTGCGCCAATCAAATATTCCGGCTGCGCATCCATCAAATGTAAGACTTTCTCTTTCACCATCTCGCCGGATATCTCGGCCATTTTGACCGAGAACGTCCCGCCAAAGCCGCAGCAAGTATCCTGATCGGCAAACGTCAGCAGCTCCAGCCCGCGCACGTTTTTCAGCAGCGTGAGTGGCTCTTCCTTCACCCCCAGCTTCCGAGTCAGGCTACAAGAGGGATGATAGACAGCGCGGCCCTGCAGGCTCGCGCCGACGTCCACCACGCCCAGCTTGTTGACGATAAAGGAGGTGAGATCCTGCATACGCGCGGCGACTTTTTCGGCACGCAGCGCCCATTCCGGTTCATCGGCCAGATACGTCGGATAGCTTTTTACCGCGTAGGTACAGGAGCCTGCTGGCGAGATAATCGGATCGTCGTTGTCTTCCAGGGCGGCGATCAGGTTTTTCATTCCAGGGATCGCCTCTTTGATGTAACCGCTGTTGATGGCTGGCTGACCGCAACACCCTTGCTTCTCGGGGAAATTAACGCGACAACCCAGTTTTTCCAGCAGCAATACGGAGTCTCGTGCCATCCGTGATTTCAGTGCGTCACCAATGCAGGTAACAAAGAAATTTACATTCACAATAACTACTCCATTGCTTCATTTCTGTTTATTGCGCTTGATATCGCGATATTAAGCAAAGGTTCAGCCGTATTTCACGCCCAGTTTTTCTGTTTGCTGTTTTTACTAATACCTGGGTTCATGGTGATGCTCGGGTCGTTTTCCTTTGATGCCGACTCTCCGCTTCTTAAGTCAGGACAGTCGCATATGTCAGTATTTTCATTTGTATGACAAAACCAAATAATCCCCTAATCAACCCCCATATGCAACAACCAGGTTTATTTCTTTCGGTCTCGCTCACATTTTTATATTTAAAACCACAGCGTTATGAACACCTTAAAAACAGTTTCAGGTGCTTACTATTCTCATCACCAGCATTATTAAAAAGGTTATCATATAACTATTTATAGGTATTCAGCTTACTCTTAAGTATATTTACCTGGCATTGGATTTTAATTAAAAGATTACAATAGTTACAAAACCACAAATCATAATTACTTTATTCACTGAAGCGATTCAGTTTACATACTTTATTAACCCAGCAATGTAGCCTCCCCACCATAAATATAAATCAGGTTTAATGAACCAATCAGGAATAGCAATGAACGAATATTTTATGTTTGCCCTGGCACTCTCTCCTTTACTACTGATGGTATTTTTAATATTGAAATTGAAAATGCCCATCCATTATTCCGTGTTGATCTCTTTGGTATTCACTGCCGCGCTGTCGGCCATATTCTGGGAAATGCCCGTACAGAATCTGAAAGCCGCGATAGGCTATGGCGCCCTGAAGGGGTTATGGCCGATTGTGATTGTGATCCTCGGCGCCATCTTCAGTTATAACGTCATGCAGGCGACCAAGGCGCTGGATATTCTGCGCGATATTCTCGCCAGCATTAGCGAAGATAAGCGTATTCAGGTGCTACTGATTTCATGGTGCTTCGGCGGATTCCTTGAAGCCGCGGCAGGTTATGGCACGGCGGTCGCCATTCCGATCGGCATTCTCATTGCGCTGGGATTCAACCCGCTGAAGGCGGCAATCGCTTCTCTCGTGGCGAATACCGTTCCCACCGCGTTCGGCGCGGTCGGGATCCCGGTTTCTATTCTGGCGGAACAGGTTAATCTGCCGGTGTATACCTTAGGCGGAACCATTATTCTGCAGCTCGCGCTGTTTAATATCCTGCTGCCGTTTGTCATTGTCTGCATTATTGGCGGCGGCCTGAAAGCCATTCGTGGCGTATTTCTGATCACGCTGATTTGCGGCATCACCACGCTGGTTCCGCAATATTTTGTCGCCATCCATCTTGGCGCGGAATTGCCCGCCTTTGCCGGTAGCCTGGTCAGCTTGTTTGCCGTGGCGATGGTCAGTCGCCTGCGCAAAGGGAAAACCGATCCCGAGTGGCGCATTGAGGTCAGCCATACCCGCGAAACCACGCCGCGCTCGGCAAAAGTGTTGTTCCGCGTAGGCTCTATCTATCTGTTTATTTTTGTTTTTATCCTGCTGTGCTCACCGCTGTTCCCGACGATCAAAGGCGCGGCGTCCCAACTGGCCTCGGTGCTGCATTTCACGCTCGCCGACGGCAACACGCTGGCGCTGAAAGTTGAATGGGTGACCACGCCGGGGATGCTGATCATCTTTGCGACCCTTATCGGCGGTTTTATTCAGGGAGCGTCCGCACGCGGGATGCTGGAAGTGTTTATCAAAACCATTTTCCAGCTTAAAAATTCCATTGTGGCGATTATGGCGATTGTCGCGCTGGCCACGGTGATGGATCTCAGCGGGATTATCTCCACGCTGGCCCAGTCGATTGTCGATCTGACCGGCAGTTCCTACGTCTTCCTCGCCCCGGTGATTGGCGCGCTGGGCACGTTTGTTACCGGCAGCGATACCAACTCGAATATTTTGTTCGGCAAACTGCAAACCATTGCCGCCAGTAAACTGCATATCGATCCCAACTGGCTCGCGGCGGCGAATACTTCTGGTGCAACGGGGGGGAAAATGATTTCGCCGCAGAGTATCGCCATTGCGGTTTCAGCCACCAAAATGGACGGACAGGCCAACCAGATAATGTCTGGCACCATGAAATACTGCTGCGCCTATATTGTGATCCTTGGCCTGAAAGTCGGTCTCTTTTATTACTGGTTTATGGCGTAATCCATTGTCAACCCCGTCAAATTCACGGCAACCGTATTTGACGACGCGGTGACCAAAAAGGTTTACACCGCTTCAGGATCGAAACGAAGCGACTGGCTTTACGATTTGTCGGCGCTGACTAAAATAGCGCCGATGTTTCAAATCGAGGATTGTTGTTATGTTGTTCTGGAAAAAGATGGTGAAGAAGTTCGACGCCTTTTCCGCGTTGATCCCACCACGCTACTTCCGCGTGTAATGCCTGGCGCTAATGCCTGATGGCGCTTCGCTTATCGGGTCTACGTTTCACGCTCATTTGTAGGCCGGATAAGGCGCAAGCGCCGCATCCGGCAGCAGAGAAAATGTTCTCCCCTTTCACTTACGCAGCCCGCACGCTCTTAACACCCTGACCCACAGACGAAGCCATGCAAAACGGTAGATCAGCGGATGCTGAAATCGTAGCAGTGTCAGAAACATAGAGCCTCCTTGCGGCGCTACAGCACCGTTGCCTGATAGCGAATTTGCGGCTCCATTATCTGGTGACGCGCGTCTATCAGCCGCAGTTCATACGAGTCGCGCTCTTTCGTCAGCCGCATCACCGCGTCGACGACACTGGTGGTCCGCTCCAGCGCCTGCTTGTCCTCATAACCGTTGAGCAGTGAGGCCAGCATCACGCTGCAAATCAGATCCCCAACGCCCACCGGCATTTTGGCAAAGGTATACAGCGGCCGGGCGATGTGTAATGTCTGTTCCGCCGTCACCAGCAGCATTTCAAACGCCTGTTTGTCGCGCGAGCAGTCGCCGAGATGTTTCACCAGCACCTTCTTCACGCCCCACGCCACCAGCTGCTGCGCCGCTTCCACCACCTCGTCAAAACTACGTAGTTGTCTGCCCGTCAGCACGCCCAGCTCATAGAGATTCGGCCCCATCACATCAGCCAGTTGAATGGCGTCATCGACAAAAAAGGACTCCACGCCCTGCGCGACAATGCAGCCTTTTTGCGGGTCGCCCATCACCGGATCACAAAAATAGAGCGCCTGGGGATTACGCTGGCGAATGGTGGTGACCGCGAGCTTCACCTCTTCGCAATGGCGTTTGTCCCCAAGATACCCGGACAGCACGGCATCGCATTGCGCCAGTTTTTGCAGGTCATCCAGCCCGCTGATGATGGCGCTCAGCTCGCCGTGCGGCATCGCCATGCCCTGCCACATCCCGTACTGGGTGTGGTTGGAAAACTGTACGGTGTAAAACGGCCAGACATCGATCCCCGAGAGCTGCATCGGCAACACGGCGGCTTTATTTCCGGCATAGCCATAAACGACTGACGACTGAACAGACAACACGTTTTTCATTTTGACTCCGTCTAGCGAAACGTTGGCAGCAGACCAAATACGTCCAGAACAACCGTCAGATAGACAACCGCCCCACAGACAATGACCAGATTGAGCACGGTGTTATTACACGGCGCGGTATAGCTGGCGGTCGGAAAACGTTTCCGCGCCGCTTTCACCAGGAACGGCGGCAGGATCACGCTCCAGATGGTAAAGGCCAGACCGGCGTAACCAATGGCGTGCACAAACCCGTTCGGGAAAAAGAAGCACACGGCGGCTGGCGGGAAGTAAGTCACCAGCGCGGTTTTCAGGCGACCCATGCCGTCATCCGGGAAGTGAAACAGGTCGGCGATGTAATCGAACAGGCCAAGCGTCGCCGCCAGCAGGGAACTGGCTACCGCAAAGTTGCCGAAAAAGGTCAGGATCAGATCCATATAACGGCTGGTGAACAGCCCGCTGATAGCCTCGACAAACACGTCGATATTGCCGCCTTTGGCGATAATTGGCGGGAACGAGGAACGACTGATGTTGCCCATCGTGACGCCCAGCCAGAAGATATACAGCAGCAGGGCAAACAGCGTGCCGATGATAATCGAACGCGTAATATTTGAGATCCCGCTCGTGCCATACAGCTTCACCAGGCTCGGCACGTTACCGTGAAAACCAAACGAGATAATGCAGAACGGCAGCGTCATCAGGATATACGGCAGGTACTGCGAATTGGGCAGCGCCACCGCCACGCTGTCGACGAGTTTCGCCACTTCGATATGACCCACCAGGCCAGAGAAGGTGGCAAAGAACGCGATAAACTTACCGATGATCAACACGGTAGTAATACGTCCAACCAACAAGGAGCTGTACCAGGCAATCGCCCCGACCAGCATACTGACGATCACCACCGAGATATTCGCCGGAAAGCGCACGCCGCTGTATTTGAACACGGTTTGCGCCATCACCGCCGACGAACCAGAGATATAGGCATAGGTCAGAATATACAGCACAAAGCCGAAAGCGATACCGACCACAATATTCCACTTTCGGCCTAATAAATCCTGAGTAAAGGTATTAAAACTGGCACCGGCGCCATAATGCAGATTAACTTCGACCAGCATCAGACCGGTTAATAACATCATGATGGCGATAAACAGAAGAATAACTGACGCACCGGGGAACCATACGCCAGCCATCGCAATCGGCAGGGAAAACATCCCTCCACCCACTACGGTCGCGATAACCAACATGGTTCCGCTAATCAGTCCGGGGGTACTACTCTGTCGCTCAATGGCATTAATATCCATGATAAATGTTCCTGTAGACTATTCGTTATAATTACAGCTGTCATTTGTACATCATGCGGATAATAAAAATGTCGGAGTCAGGGTTTACTTTTGTAGTTATGTCACGGTAACGGGCACCGCAAAGGCTTCCTGTTCATGGAAAAGAAATACAAAAAAGCCCCATCCTGAGATGGGGCCATAATTATTATTTAGATATAGTCAAAGCGTGCAGTAAAGAAACGGAGCTGCTTCGGCTCGTAAATAAACTTCAGCCCGCGAATATCTTCTTTGTGCTGGTAAAGTTTAATAATACCGTCAGCCACTACATCCATATGCGCGTAAGTATAAACGCGGCGTGGAATAGTCAGACGCACGGTTTCCAGTTTCGGCCTGTGGTGTTCACCGGTCACGTTATTACGGCCCGCAGAGATAATTCCGCGCTCCATACTACGTACGCCGGTTTCCACATAGATACTGGCAGCCAGGCTTTGCGCCGGGAACTCGTCCTGCGTCAGATGCTCGCAGAAGCGACGCGCATCAAGGAATACCGCGTGACCGCCCACCGGTTCAACAATCGGTACACCCGCGGCTTTCAGCTTGTCGCCCAGATAGCGAACCTGCTTCACGCGGTGCTCGATGTACTCATACTGCATGGCTTCGCGCAGACCAATCGCCATAGCTTCCATGTCGCGTCCGGCCAGGCCGCCGTAAGATGGCATGCCTTCGTAGACAACGACTAACTCTTTGGCAGAAGAGAACATTTCGTCATCGTTCATGCACAGGAAGCCGCCGATGTTCACCAGACAGTCTTTTTTACCACTCATGGTGCAACCGTCGGCGTAGCTGAACATCTCATGCACGATCTCTGCGATGCTCTTGTTCTCAAAGCCCTGTTCTTGCTCTTTGATAAAGTAGGCGTTTTCTACGCAGCGGGTAGCGTCGTAGAACACTTTAATGCCGTGTGCTGCAGTCAGTTCACGCACCGCGCGCATGTTAGCCATGGAGACCGGCTGCCCGCCTGCGAGGTTAACCGTGACTGCCAGGCAAATATAGGCAATATTCTCGGCGCCTTTTTCATCAATCAGTTTTTGTAATTTTTTAAGATCGATATCACCTTTAAAAGCAATATTCAGACCGGCATCGTGCGCTTCGTCACGAACGATATCGACAAACACCGCACCATTTTTTTCCTGGTGATAACGGGTGGTAGTGAAATACATATTCCCGGCAACATATTGCCCCGGTTTAATTGCCAGCTGCGATAACAGGTTTTCTGCGCCGCGCCCCTGGTGAGTAGGGACAATATGTTTAAAGCCAAACAGTTCCTGCACGGTTCTTTCCAGATGATAGAAGTTTTCGCTGCCCGCGTAGGCTTCATCACCCATCATCATTCCGGCCCACTGCTTGTCGCTCATTGCGTTAGTGCCACTGTCTGTCAGCAGGTCAATATAAATATCTTTCGAATTTAACAGGAAAGTATTGTATCCCGCTTCCTGCATTTTCTTAAGGCGTTCATCACGCGGGATCATAGATACAGTTTCAACGCTTTTAATACGGAAGGGTTCTGCCGGATAATTCATTTTGTTTCTCCAGTAACAGTGGTCATGTACGTATTAATGTGAAGTAAAGCATACCTGGTTCATCAATAAAGTCTGATGAAATATAACTATTCGCCTCCTGAGTCAGGGGGAGAAATAATGTGGAGGCACTATGCAAGATTTAATTGATTATGGAAATAGCCTGGTCAACATTAATCACTGGCAATAATTTAAAAAGCTGTAAATGTAGGTGATGCAAATCACACGTCATTTTTTTACCCGTTCATATTCAACAAGTTTTTTTTTGCGTGTTGATTTGCCATTTGCGATGGTGCCCCCGTGGAGAGGGGAAATACTGAAAACTTAACTTTCCAGTCTGTGCTCATACTGTATTGCTGAATGAGTACACCCCATTTTGTGAGAGTCGGATCACTTCACGGGTTTATATTTGTGATTCACATCACTAAAAGTGTAAAGCAAAGTGTACAAAACGGCGTTGTTTCAGAGTTTGCTATTTGCTTCAGTGAGTTAGATCGCATTTTTGGCCTGATACAGATGGGCGTTATTTTCTGGAAATGGCCGGTATCAGGAGGATGGGACAGGAATGAATTTATACGGTGAATAATACTATGTTTATTGGGATAGAGAGGATTTCTATTTATTCCGAAAGCGTGCTAATCGCGCTTATTTCATGTTATTTACATCTGGACTTCCCGCCAATTACTGGGGTAATTTACAGGGGTTTTATTAGCGCGATGCGAAGGTGCGCCAACACCTCCGCATCGCTAATCACAGTAACTATTTCACGAGAATAGCCATCATGACTGATACGCATTGTATTGCAGTTTTATTTGATCCAGAAGTGTACGTCGCAGATAACCGTTGCCTGAAGGTGGGTTATGCGAGCGGTTATCCTGATTACAGCCGTTTGCCGGTGAAGTATGTCCAGTTTCCGTCCATCGTGATGAAGGGCCAGTGGCTTAAAGCCGCCGGATTCGACACCGGCACCCGCGTCGATGTGCGCGTAATGCAAGGCTGCATTGTGTTAACCGCCCGCACGCCCGAACCCGAAGAGTCAGAACTGATGAAATCCCTGCGCGCCGTGGAAAAGCTCTCCGCGCGTAAGCAAAAGCAGGTGCTGGAGTTTATCGGGGTGATTGCGGGGAAAGCGGTGAAGGGGTAACGGTCTTGCTAAAGGCGCCTGTGGGCGCCTTTATTAGGATGTATTGCGTCATCTTTGTTATGCCGTAGTACGTTCGTTCCAGGCGTCGGTATATTGAATATTGCCATCTACAATACACCAGGTGATTTTTTCATAGCGCAGTTGTACGCTTTCCAAATGCCCGGTTCCCGTTACCGTACGTGTGTCATGCACGATTGGTGTCACTGATACAACTTTTACACCTTCAAGCAGGGTATTAAAGTATTCCACTTCCTGGCCTGCGTCGTTTATGTGATAGTGTAAGTATCCCGCATAATCGTGCCATCCATATTTAGAGATCTTTCGGCATAATCAACCTGCCAACAAAGGAGATCGCTATGTATAAATTTAGATAAAACCCGTCACCATATTTAAATATTTCAGCATCCATTATCCGTTCACTAATTCATTAATCTTCAACTAACTATCTATAACATATACTAATTGATTTTTATCATTCTATAAAACACCACCTTTGCACATAAATGCTTTAGTAAATAAATCTTAATGATTTTTTTATCATAAAATGATAGCATTACAAATAAAATAAGAGGATCAAATAATGTACCAACGAAACATTGAACAATTAAGAGAGCATGCTGTGAACTGGTGGCCTCAAAATATTGTAGAGAAACAATCTTCTACCAGCATAATCCCGCAGCTAGTAGCAAGTCAGGATGATTTTATATCCATATTGTCGCTTTACAAAGATCATAACCCTAAGACATTATTTACACTGATTGAATCAAGTGGTATGCCAGCAAATCTTTTCCTAAAACATTTATGTGTCATTTTAGATTATGGTGGAGAACCAATTCAACGATTAGGAAGAGAGCTTGATTCAATTTTTGACAAGGATGGGATGTCAAATAAATATAAAATGATTATATCTCTTGATTCGCAAGAGATTGAGTACCTCTTTGAAGCATTACCGGTAAAAGCGCTAAGTAATGTAAGGCTGAAGTTAGATGGTGAAAGCCTAATGACACCTCATAAATTAAATCCACTCTATAAAGATATGATCATGATTTTGATGTATGGCGCGTTTAGTTCATCATCAGAGCATGCAAATCTTAACGCATGTGACATGGCTGCAAGGGTAGGTATGAAAGATGTTTTAGACGAATACATCAAGCAACGCTATATTTATGTAAGTAAAATTACTGGCGGAGCAAAGGCTAATACTAGCGGTCAACTTTTACAAAAATATGTCAGAAGTTTTATTTCAGAAAATTTAGGTCAAAACTATTCTGTAGTAAGCAACGGAAAAATACTTCTCCATACAGCATCAGGGGACATAAAGAGCCCTTTTGATATAGTAATAAAAAAAGGTAGTAAAATTATCGGAATTGAAATAAGTTTCCAAGTTACCACAAACAGCACTATTGAACGTAAAGCTACTAGCGCTCATAATAGAATGGTTGAGATGCATAACAATGGATATCAAATTGCCTATATTATTGATGGCGCAGGAAATTTTCAGCGGAAAGCTGCTGTATCAATGATCTGTGAGTATAGTGATTGTACTGTTGCATTTTCAAATGAAGAATTATCACTATTATGCAATTGGGTTAGAGAGGTTTTAAGTGATTAAATTTATTGATCTTTTTTCTGGGACTGGTGGGATACGGTTAGGTTTTGAACAAGCCTTGGACCAGCTTTCCATAAAGCATAAATGTGTTTATAGCTGTGAAATTGACAAAAAAGCTTGCCTCTCCTACCAATTAAATTTTGGTGAAAACCCTTACGGGGACATAACCAAAGTTGAAGCTAGTTCATTACCTGATTTTGATTTTCTTTTAGCTGGATTCCCCTGCCAAGCATTCTCACATGCAGGGCAACGAAAAGGCTTTGAGGACACTAGAGGAACTTTGTTTTTTGATGTTGCAAGAATACTCAAAGAAAAACAACCAAAGTTTTTTTTACTAGAAAATGTTCGTGGTTTGATCAGTCATGATAAAGGTAATACTTACAAAGTTATTGAAAAAACTTTGAAAGAATTAGGGTATGGTGTAGACTTTCTGTTACTTAATAGTAGTTCTTTCTCTGTACCTCAAAATAGAGTACGAATTTATATCTTTGGTGTACTTAATTCAGCCCCCAAGATGACACTTAGTACTAATCTTGGTGCTACAGATTCACATGACTTTAAAAATAAAATCAATGATTTCAATAATGTAAAATATATTAAAGATATATTAGATCCTATCGTTGATGAAAAATACATTTGTAGTTCACATTTCCAAAAAATGATCAACAACGCTATTCCTGATCTTAACGAAATCCATGGATATCGGCTAATTGACTATAGAGGAGGAAAATCTCTTCATTCTTGGGAGTTAGGGATAAAAGGAAAGTGTTCGTCTAAAGAAATTGAGTTCATGAATTTGCTAATATCAAATAGGCGTAAAAAAATATTTGGAACACACAAAGATGGGAAAAGTTTATCAAAAGAGCAAATAATGACTTTTTATCCATATAATGATTTTGATAAAATTACAGACTCATTAATTTTAAAAGGTTATTTATCAAAGAAAGATGAACTATATAACCCAGTATGTGGGAATATGTCCTTTGAGGTTTTCAAATTTCTCGATCCTGAAAGTATTAGTATCACATTAACAGCTTCAGATAGTAATCGGCTAGGGGTTTATCATAACAATATTTTGAGAAAGATAACCCCAAGAGAATGTGCAAGAATACAAGGTTATCCTGAGTCGTATATATTACTAGATGATGACAATGCTGTTTATAAACAAATGGGAAACGGAGTTTCAGTCCCCGTAATTAAGGCAGTAGCATTAGATTTTATTGAAAATAATATTTCAAACTTATCTATCAAAAGGGCCATATAAAATATAAAACACTCCAATTAATCAAAAAATATTTATAGTGCAACTACATATTATGTAAGAAAATAGTAAGGAGGTAAGTAAAACCTCCTCCTTACTTTATATTTTATTTTGTAGAAATATTTATTGGATAAATCAAATTCTTGCTGAGTTGAGGATTAAAAACATCACTGGTACAGCCATATCGGTGTGGCGAGGAGAGCATTGCGTACCAATGGTAAACACTGCATTAATAATATTTCATCTTTAATCCTAAAAATTAACGACATGGAAAAAGCATTAAGTAAACCATAGAGCTAACGATTACAATTAATTTCATATTTTTTATCCCCGCTTTTAAAAGAACAATTTTTAAGAGATAAAATTAATTTTGACATTAACAAATACTTAAATCTTTAAAAATTTAAACATGCTTTAAAAAACAGAAAGAAATGAAAAAAAATAACGATAAGAGAAAAGTAAGTTATGGAAAAATAATCGCTAAAATATGAATAAAAAAAGAGGCGTTTAATACGCCTCTTTAGATTTACAAAATATCATGCATTAACTCAAAATGGTGTTTTATGGACATTTTCTTGATATATGCTAAGTTGGTTCTTCCCCCTGGAGTGTTATAAATATCAACCAGTTCTCTACAAGCAGTTGACCAATTAAGTATGTCAGGCCGCTGAAAACTAAGGAAAGCATCCAATTTCTCCAAAGCTTCATCAATTAAAATTGCAACATCCTCAACTACAACTCTAGGATCTGAAAGGAAGTGATGGACTTGAATTTCTGTTCTATCCATGTTCTCATAAGTGACGTGGATTACAGCCGTTATGGCTTGCCCCCCACCTTCTGCGAAATGATTTCCAACAATAGAAAAATCACCAAACCCATTAAAACCTAGTTGTCTATAATTTAAATGTAAATCAGAGAAAAATTCGATAATATTATTTGCATACCCGGCATTGGTTTGGGTACGATTTAAACCATCACGAATTAATACTTTAGATGTGGAATTGAAATTTGAAATATATGTTGCGCTGCATGTACCATCAATAAAGATATTATCTTTAAATAAATTATCTGAAGATTCTAATTGAAGAAGTTGCTGTGTATTAGCATATCGACCATTATGAACGATTGATTTTTTTTGATTTTGATAAATATTAAAAAAATTAGTCAATTGTGATGAACTAGTTGTATCGTCAACAATGTAACCTAATTCGATTTGAGGATTTATTTCAATTGCACCATTAATTAACGTTTCAGAAGCTCTCTCATTCCCTTCAAGCTCCCCACATTTAGGATTAACAATCAAAATAACTCTCGCATTGTTATCACGAGCATCTCTTAAACAACTGTATAAATCCCTATCACTCTCTCTAACTGGTTCAATAATAACAACCATATTTTTTTGAACGATCTTAGTTAGGCAAGACCTAACAGCTAATAGCTCATATTGTTTTGCTCTCAAATAACAGTAATACATGCTGTGATTCCTTATCAGTTAACATAATGTTTCTGTCATGTTTTCCCTAAGTGTCATTAAGTTTTTTTGATTCAATCGCAAATTTAATAATGTTGCTAACAATGATTGTGGGAGAGAAAGAAAATAGTCCTTTTCAAACCCCTCAAGCTCTCTTGCTGTTAATACCTTTAGCATTTCCTTATGCGCTTTTTTTGTATCCAATTCTAAAAAAAGATTTCTACATTGTTCTTTAACATCCGCAGCCCTTCCAAAAGTTTTTATCCCTGTAACACTTTCATAAAAGAACATATATTCTGAGGGTTTAAAACAATTGAACATTTTATCTTTGGAAAAGTACTCTAGATTCGAAGTAGCTAATCGCTCATAGTTTAGGGCATTCTTTCCGTTTAGAGTGATAATCCCAGTAGTCTCATGAGCTACTTTCATTGCCTGATTTAGTTTTTCAGCGGGGACGACCATGTACACAAACTCAAAAACATCTTTGTATACAGACAGTTGGTCATCTAATCTTTCAAAAGAATCTAACTCTGTCTTTATTTCATACGCAGTTGACGTATCGTTAAATATTGCAACATCAGCTATACATCCGTTTATTTTAAACTCATTAACATAGCTAACCTTGTTAAATCTATGAAACCCTTTGACAATTTTTTTCGCAATTTCATTCTTGTAGATATATTCATTTCTGTATTTTTTCTTCAGAAGCAAATATAATTCATCATAAATTTTCGCTATGGACTTATCAGTTGAGCTATACGCAGGGCAATTATCCATAACGATGCTCCTGAACAGCTCAGATCTATTTTTTTTTGCTATTTCCAAAACCACATTACGACTAAAAATTTTACTTATAGCCTGATAATTCATTTTCCATTCTGCCAAAAAATCAAGTACTGTTTAAATAACCAATACTATGGAGGAATCCCCCATATTTAAAAACAAACTTAAATATGATAAAAACAAGTCATTTTGTCAAACAGTAATTATTCCATCATAAAAAATCAATAAATATCAATCAGTAACCACAAAAAAATACTTACCTAGTTGTTTTATAATTGCTTAGCAAAAACATAAGGTGTAACATAATACACTTATCGGTTAATATATAGATAATCAGCCCGCCACTGAACCATCGATCGGCGCTCATCCAAATGCTCAGATGTGTGAATATATGCAGCATGTACATTATTCCGTTCTGAATGGCTTAACTGACGTTCTATAGCGTCATCGCTCCATAAAACTGACTCACCCATCGCACCACGCGCCATCGTTCTGAATCCATGCCCGCAAACTTCAGTTTTCGTGTCATAGCCCATCGCACGCAATGCGCTGTTTACCGTGTTTTCACTCATAATCTTTGTTGCGTCATGATCCCCCGGAAAAAGTAACTCTTTATCACCACTAATCTGCTTGAGCTGCTCTAACAAAACCATCACCTGCCGACTGAGAGGAAACATATGCTCCTCTTTCATCTTCATGCCCCGGTACGAATAACGCACGCCTTTGATTTCTTGTCGTTTTGCAAGAACACGCCACAGAGATTTTTCGAAGTCGAATTCATCCCAACGGGAAAAGCGTAACTCACTTGAACGTACAAAAGTTAATAGGGAAAGCTCGACCGCAAACGGCTAGAAGGTAGCGCTGGGTAATAGCCGTGACACGCTGCTGAAGCCGCTTCGCGACGTCATGCTTGCCACTGGCATCAACCTTTTTAATCGGGACTAACAGGTGGCTGGTTTTGAGCTGGCGAATGTCGGGCGAACCGATATGAGGGAAGATATAAAACTCAAGATAGCGAAGAAGGCGCGATCGATGGTCTTCACTCCAGCGCTTGTTACCTGCATGCCATTCACGAGCAATGGTTTCGAAAGTGTATGCCCCAGATTCCTCGGCCTGAGTTTCTTTCTGTTCTGCTTTTGGGTCAACGCCTTGCACTAACAGCTTTTTAGCTTCATCGCGCTTTGCTCTTGCCTGAGCAAGCGTCACAGTAGGCCAAACACCAAAAGCGAGGCGATCCTCTTTTTTGTCTGAGGGGCGTCTGTATTTCATACGCCAGTATTTAGAACCCTTAGCCGAAACCTCCAGATACAAACCGCCACCATCGGCCATTTTATAGGTTTTGTCTTTTGGCTTTGCGGTCTCGACCGGTCTGGCGCTGAGCTTCATTTGGGGGCACATTTCTAATCGAAGTTAAGATGCCCCCAATTATGCCCCCAATGACATCCGGATTTCAACGGACAACCTCGGACGACTCAGGACGTAAAAATCGCTGCAAGCATTGATTTTAAAGGGATAATTGGACTTTCTCGGATGGTCTTGGAAGTACTAATGGTGCGAAGGCCGGACTAGAAAAAACACAATATACCTATGAATTATAAAGAAAATTATATAGTAAAAACACTTACTGACCACCAAAATGACCACCAATGCATATACTATTGATTCAAATAATTTTTCGAACGAGCGCACTTATCGAAACTTTTTTGTTTGACTAAATATCAATCAAGAGGTAAATGATTAATGTAAACCAAAAACCAGATAAATCTTAATTACAGGGAGTTGTAAATGCGTATCTCCAAACGATTCTCCTTAGGTAAAAGCCAATTTGAACTCGATTTTATTGATATAAATACGAATAAAGACACCCCTTTATTTATTGACCCATACTTTTTATCCATTCGAAAAGATAAATGGTCAATGGATGCATCTAGAACACTTAAGAACTTTTTTGAGACTTTCATAGATTTAATCCGAAGGGGGAAAGAGGAAGATGCACGAAATTTATTTTCCTTCCTCCATGAACCAAACGAAACAAGATTAGGCTTATCCCGTGGTAAACCAAGAGGTAACGGCATGGGAGATGGAGATGCCGATAAGTTATTTGAAAGTATCAAGACAAGTAAGGCTGTAAATTCGGGATTGGTTGAAGACCTTGAAGATTTTAAATTTTTCATACCCGGCATTGGGAAAGATAAAATATCTGATATGTCAACCAATATAATTAGACGACATCTTTTAGATTATACTAAACAACAATGTATTTTGTGGAACATCCCATTAACAAAAAACATTAATGTTGGACACTGGTGGGATAGAAAAACCAGTAAATGGATAACCAATTATGATGACTCCCTAGTAATTAAGGACAAACATATTTTATTGGTTCCTAAGGGCATCGTTTCATTTTGTAAACATACTACTGCTGATAAGTACTTTAATAAATTTGTTTTGGAATTTCTTCAGCATGAACATTTAAAAATGGGTTCTGTATTTGTCAAACATAGAATTGATGGAACTCCTTATGTAACAAAACAAGACCTTAAAGAAAAAGCGGTAACTTATTCCAAAGAATACTTACTTGAATTCTCTGAAAAACATCCAGACGTTTTCAAGGACTACAAAGAATGGATAAAAAAACATACTGTATCCATAGAGAATGAAGAATTCGATGACAATCTTAATCGCATACAAGTTGTAGATTACCTTTTAGATAAACTTTCCACAACATTACCTGGTTCTGAGCATGCCTCTGAATACCATAGACTCACAGTGGGCATTCTCGAACTTCTGTTATATCCAAACATTTCAGCACCAAGTGTCGAACACGAAGTTAACTCGGGGAGAAAAAGAATTGATATTCTCTTTGAAAACTCAGCAGATAATGGTTTCTTTTATAATTTACACATGATTCATAAATATCCTTGCCAGTATATTTTCGTTGAATGCAAAAATTATAAAAACGATGTTAAGAACCCAGAGTTAGATCAGTTATCAGGCCGATTCTCACCTAATAAAGGTAAGTTCGGAATGTTACTATGCAGAGATATAAATAATGAGAATTTATTCTTAGAGCGTTGTGCTGACACCCTAAAAGATGACCGAGGGGTAATAATCCCAATTACAGATAAGGACTTGATTGCCGCCTTACATAAATACAAATCTGGCGAGCAAAAGCACCTAGAAATAATCCTTTCTGAAAAAATGAAAAAAGTGACATTTAAATGACAGTAAATTAGCTCTGCGTCATTTAAATGCCTTGTCAATATTTAAAAGCGCGAGAGACCATCTCGCGCAAAACATTGCATCAGAGGCCTCCACACTACATTATCACTCACCACAAGCCAACAAGCCAACAAGCCACGCCATTATCTCCCAGCTTCTACTCAAGTGGTCCTGATATTTTAACTTATTCGCTACTATCTAATAAAACACACCTCTTTAAGACAGGTTACAATTGATTTTTGTATTGGATTCATAATCACCTCATAGTATTCTTGAGTTACTCTTAAGTGTCTAAGGATAGTAAATGGATCTCACTTCGGTTAATGGTTTTTTTGATTTAGCTAAAGGCGCAATTGGTGTTCTAGTAGCATTGCTTGGCCTTCCCTTTTTAAAAAATATTAATTTCCATAGAAACAAATCAAAAAAATTGAAAAATGTTTTTGATGAATACAAAGAATTCTTATCTGAGAGCGATAAAAAATTAATTGAGAATGAAATCAGGGAAGACGTAATGCTTTCATTAACAAAAGTGCGAAACATTAAATACCGAAATATAGCCATATACATAAGGACACACAGCATAATAAATCTACCATTATGGAAATGGTCACATTTACTCCCCCACATCAACTATAAAAATAATAGGCTTTACATACGTTATAATGGTAAGTATTTAAAATACAGAATCTCAAGTAAATTTGTTTCAATATTTTACTTCGCTGCAGGCGTATACTACTGGCATGTGCTAAATAAAACTGACGAGAGTTACGGCCCAATATCAGGATTGATTATTGGGTTAGTATTTATCACATTCTCGATTGTAGTTTGGAATATATTCCCATCAGAAAAGGCAATTGCTAAAATAAATCGTTCATTAATTGCTATCGATACAAAAGATTTGAAACTCTAGCTTCCCCCTTCATATGGCGGTAGTGGTTACGAGAGGAACTCAAAAGCAATACGCCTCATCAAATTATAATTTTCTTCGTAATTAATTTATTTTTTCGTGCTGCGCGCAATGCTCTCCCCGCCCCGCCTGCCCGCTTAAGAGGTCGCTTTGAATGCAGGTGCATGAACGACCTCCGACCGTGCCAGAGCAGGCGATGGCAGGTGAGGACGGGGCGGGATAACAAATGCAAAACCATGCACCTTACGCATGCATGGCTTTTTTCGGTAAAAATGGCGGGATTTACGGGGATTTTCTGACGTACTACCGCGCGGCAAGTTCTGCGCGTTTACGGCTGTAATTCTGGTTTTGTGCCGGAGTGAATTTCTCTCGATTATCATCCCGCGAAGCCGCGTCAGGCCTGAATCCGATGGCTGTTAAAATGTCATTATCCTGTGCGGAATAATTAATTTTTTCACCAGCGACCAGCCAGACCAGTAACGCGTCACGCAGATAATCGATCGAATGCTGCATCAGGCAGTTTTTTACGGCGGGATGCCGGGCGTTATATTCCATCAGCTCGGGAGCCAGTGCGGCGGCCAGCTCTGCACCGTGTGCCTGCATAAAATCATGCAGTCTGTTACGGATACTGATGCGCTGCACGTCCTCATGCGAACGGATATAGCGACCGGCAGATCGGTTAATTTCCCATTTTTTCACGTCGATAATATCGCGCAGTGTTTGCAGACTCCGGGGACAGTTGTCATCGCCGGTGATAAGCCCTTCGCGGTATTCCTGTTCAGCCTCTGCAAGTTCAGATTTGCGGCTCAGCCAGGTGGTTTTATTGTTCTGGCAGGCTTCAAAAGCCTGCGCCAGGGTTAATGTTGTCATCAGGTGTCTCCGTGGTCGCTACAGGTTTTGTTTCCGGACTTTCCCGGAATGAGCCGCGATAAATTCATCCCCCTCTGCATCAGTCACTGAGGGAGGCTGAATAACCGAGTCGACCGACTCCATGGTGCGGAACGTGGCGGAGCACAGAATATTCGTGCACTGGTAATAGAGCTGTTTCACGGTTTCAGACAGATAACGGCTGGTTCGGGTATGTGCCGGACTCTTGCAGAACGGACAATGCATCATGACAGCAGCCCCCGCGCTTTCAGGTCAGCCTCGCGCACACGCAACTGGTCAAAAAAAACCTGACGCTGACCGGCGGTCACCGCGACGCCGTAATTCATATGCGGCAGGGTTTCAGCCGACAGCCCGGTTTTGTACAGCACCGGCTCATCTGCCAGACGAATATGACGGTCGTTAACCGCACGCTCAAGCCACGCCGTTACCTCCTGCATGACCGCCTTATCCGGTTCAACATAGCCCTGAATCCCGACAGTATTCGCCAGCGGATTACCCAGCGCCTGCATTTTTAATTTCATCGCCCGGACAAGTGCGCCGCAGGTATCACGCAGCGCATTATCCAGCTCCTTTCCGGCGTACTGGCTGAGCACGTTATGATGTGCCTGACGGTAGGCTCTGGCTGTGCCGTCACAGGCGGCTTTCAGGCGGTCACATTCAAAACCGAGCACCCCGGCCAGAGAGTCACATTCCTGCGCCAGTTCGCGGGAGGCCACCCGTGCCAGATGCTGTTTTTTCAGCTCATCCGTCAGCAGTGCCCCACCGGCACGAAATGCCGTGCGCCACTCGCTGGCATCACTGCCGCTTTCATGTTCCAGCTCAGCTTTTTGCTGTGAGGTCCGGGCAATGGCCGTGGTGGTGTCATCCATCAGACGGGCGTTTTCCAGATGGGCCGCTCTGGCCGAATCCAGATGCTTTAAAGCGGGTTTCAGGTAATCAGGGAAGGTGGTATCGGTCATGCTATGGCTCCTCAGCGCTGTCAAGTTGAGGAGATTCTGCACCGCCCGGCACAACAACACGATTCATTGCAGTTGTGGCAAATATGGCACAAACAGACCTTAAAAATCCGGCTGGCCAGAGAAAGGTCGCAGGAAACCCCCTCTCTATGTTTGTTTTTTTACATATAACTATTCACTACTGTTCACTAAGAATAAAAATATAAGTAAAACAATAAATTAAAGAGTGAACAGTTGAGAGGAAAGTGTTCACCAACTGTTCACTACTGTTCACTGGTCTGAACATCCCGAATGTAAATTTCATGCGGTATATCCTATTAATTCATGCAATTACAGTGATTAAAACAATTTGTATTTCACTGTTGGAATTTCCAGTGGCTTATAACTGCTCTCAGTGTTTTTAAATGGTCCTGAGTAAAAAAACAGCACCCGTTGTCCCGGACTTTGTACAATTTCCCGCTGTTGCATTGAGAAAAAATATTCACACAATAGAGCGCTACCTGATACCGGACGGATACGTCCGGATCTCTGCGGATATTAACGAGGTAGCGTTATGCACACGGTTTCATCAGTACCATCTTCCCCCACTGGCACGCACCCGATGCCGGTTTCAGCCCCGATTCAGGAACGTTTTTTACGTCTCCCGGAAGTCATTCATCAGTGCGGTCTGTCCCGCTCCACGCTCTACGATTTAATTGCCCGCAATGCTTTCCCGGCGCAGGTTTCCCTCGGGGGTAAAAATGTCGCCTGGCTACAGTCTGAAATCACGGCGTGGATGGCAGAACGTGTAGCGCACCGCAACCGGAAATACGACGCATGAATCAGAGCCGATTTCACAAAGCCCCTTTTTCTGGCTTGCATCCGTTGTGTGTTTCCTGGTACAGTTTTATCGCTGTCGCAAAATCGACAGCCGGAATTGGCGTTCCGTGTAACTCAATGGCGACAACAGACGCGCTATGCGTCTTTTTTTATGTCGTAGCTCAGACACACCCATTTTCCGGGCTGTGGTGTTTATACGCACACCGCGGTTCCTGTCAGATAATGGTAGTCCGGGCGGGGCAGCCTTCGGGCTGGCCGGTATTCATTGAGGCCGGTTACGCCAACCCCGTTCGGGCTGCCACCAGTGAAATTGGCGTTTCCGGTGGTAGCAGCAACCGCTACTCAATGGAGATTGCCATCATGGCTACGACCCTCACCCCGTCACACCCTCAGTTTGTCTTTGTGTTTGCCGCCGTCCGTCGCGCAGACCGTAAGCCCCGTATCTGTATGCTCCGCACCGTTGCCGGTGACGAACTGGCCGCCCGCCGCACCCTTGTCCGCGAATACGTGCTTTCCCTTGCCGCCCGTCTGCCGGTTGTGGAGGTGTCACATGCATAATAAAAACACCCCTCAGACCGTCTCAGCGCGTCGTGATGACCTCAACGCCATCAGTGAACACCTGAGCCTCGAATCATTCCATAAACTCAACCGTGCCTGTGAAACCCTGCAGTATTTCGGCAGTGATTTACGACGCCATGAAATCAACGGACTCAGCCAGCTTTATACCCCGCAAATCCTGAGTTATGTGCATGAGGACATCAGCCATGTGCTCGAAGAACTCAAGGCCAAAGGCCTGTGCCGTGACTTTCTCGCCACGACGTCGGGAAACGGAGGGGAGCACCATGTTTGATTTCCCTCAGCCGGGCGAAACATATCGCTGTACAGGATTTCCTGATGTGGTGGTGTCGGGCGTGCTGGCCGATGGTATTCCGTGGGAAATGCCGTACCGCTGTCCGGGGCTGGTCTGGAATCCGTACCGGCGCACCTACACCATCCTCATTCGTATAATTGCCGGTGGCCGTATGGCAGAAATTCCGCTCGGTCGTTTTTTGCGGGACTTTACCTGTGAGCATCCCGATGTATTTAAGCGCAACCCTGAAAACCGCCACGTCGTATTACGCGAAATAGCGGCTGACCCGGCATTACAGCAATACCGGGCGCGGAATATCGATAACTATCCTGACGATATTCCCCCGGTTAAACGCCCGGCGCCGGTGGCGCATAAATGGCGGAATAATTTCAGGCCGGAAACGGAAATAAAACCGGATAACAGCTACCGCCATTATCTGTAATTAAAAATGACACCCAAAAAATAAAATGTGCGTATCTGCGCAGGGATACGCACGTCCTCAGGAGACGAAATAATGCCTGTTAACAGTACGGAACGGCCGCAGAATATAAACCAGCCCACCATCAGCCGGGCAGACCTTGAATGTCTCGAACATCTTCGCAATGTCGGCCAGCTTGTCGGCGACCTGATGCAGGTGCAGGGCTGCACCTCTTTGCGCCACAATCCGGCGCAGCAGCTACAGCTCACCTCGGTGATTTACCTCATGACTGCCCGGCTCGACGGCGTGGTCGACCGCTGCAATCAGCGCTGGCTGACCGGGGAGGGCAGTGTATGAAAACCGCATTATCTCCCGTTCTGCGCGCTGCACTTTACCGCCGGGCGGTCGCCTGTGCCTGGCTGACCCTGTGCGAACGTCAGCACCGCTACCCGCAGCTCACGCTCAGTACGCTGGAAAGCGCCATTGCCGCCGAGCTGGAGGGCTTCTATCTGCGCCAGCATGGCGAGGAAAAAGGCCGCCAGATTGCCTGTGCGCTGCTCGAAGATTTAATGGAAGCCGGACCATTGAAAGCCGCGCCGTCGCTGTCCTTTCTCGGGCTGGCCGTGATGGATGAACTCTGCGCCCGTCATATCACCGCACCGGCACTGCACTGAGGGAGAAAGTAACGATGAAAATGAACGTAACGGACACCGTAAAACAGGCGTGCGGCCACTGGCCGCGCATTCTCCCTGCGCTGGGTGTGAAGGTGATTAAAAACCACCATCAGGCCTGTCCGGTGTGTGGCGGCTCCGACCGCTTTCGCTTTGACGATAAAGAGGGGCGCGGGACGTGGTTCTGTAACCAGTGCGGCGCGGGGGACGGCCTGAAACTGGTTGAGAAAGTGTTCGGCGTGACCCCGTCAGAGGCGGCCGGGAAGGTGAACGCCGTCACCGGCAACCTGCCGCCGGTTTCCCCGGCGGTGACTGTGGCCGCAGACGCTGAAACTGAGGCCGACCGCAAAGCCGCCGCCGCGCTGGCCGTAAAACTGATGGAGAAAGCCCGCCCGGCCACCGGCAATGCCTACCTCACCCGCAAGGGCTTCCCCGACCGGGAATGTCTGACGCTCACCACCCTGCATAAAACCGGCGGTGTGACGTACCGCGCCGGGGATGTGGTTGTCCCGCTTTATGACGATAGCGGCGCACTGGTTAACGTCCAGCTCATTAACGCTGACGGTCTCAAGCGCACCCTGAAAGGGGGGCAGGTGAAAGGGGCATGTCATATTCTCGACGGGAAAAAAGAGGCGGGAAAACGGCTGTGGATAGCGGAGGGCTATGCGACCGCGCTCACCGTGCATCACCTGACCGGGGAAACCGTCATGGTGGCGCTGTCGTCGGTGAACCTCCTTTCTCTGGCGAGCCTTGCCCGTCACAAAT